>CAWEHF010000024.1:0-105176 GCA_963808695.1 uncultured Acidobacteriaceae bacterium | reverse complement strand
CGGCGGCTGCCGCTGGTGCAAGCTTCCGGCTGGCGCCTGGTACCCGGAGAACTGCATCGATCCGGCAAGGCTCGAAGAGCGCCCGGCGGAGCTCTGGACGGCGGAGGAGATTTACGACGAGATCCAAGACCAGGAGAGGCGGCATGGAAAACCTCTGAAGAGTGTGGGCAGCTTCTGCGCCCGGATCTCATCGGCGGGCCGGGCACCTGTGTTCGCTCGACCGGCGCGCATGATGAAGCGATGGAGCAAGGAATCTGGCGGGAACGCCTCGCCCGGGCACAGGCCGGGTCGGCTCCGGGTTCGGTGCTTCGCCGGCTCGCAGCGGATGTACCGAAACCGGAAGTGAAGTGGGAGTCGGTTCTGCGGGATTTCCTCGTCGCCCGGCTCATGCCGCTCACCGAAGCGACGTGGGACAGGCCCAGCCGGAGAACACTGGCCATGGGACGGGAGGCTTGCTGGATCGAGCCGGGGATCGGGCGCCGTCCTGGGATCCGGCGTGCGGGTGTGGTCATCGATACCTCTGGCTCGATCGATCAGCGGCTGCTTGGCGCGTTTCTCTCCGAGATCAACAACCTGATCGTTCAGACCGGCTGCGAGGTCGTGCTGGTCGACTGCGACGCCCAGGTGCAGCAGGTCTCGAAGCACAGGATGCCGATTCGCGGCTACGTTGCGAAAGGCGGCGGCGGCACCGATTTCCGGCCGGCCATCGAGGCGCTGCGCGGGGCGGCTCCCGACGTAGCCGTCTATTTCACCGACCTGATGGGCACGTTTCCCGAGAAACGGCCGGCGTTCCCGCTGCTGTGGCTGGCGGCGCGCGATCTGGCCGTGCCCTTCGGGCGGAAGGTTCTGCTCCCGCGATATGGAGGCGTATGAACACACAAACTCAGATCGAAAGCCCCGCCGTCCAGGAACACCTCGTGACCGTGGGAGTCGGCGACGGGGGCGATGCGAACTTCGAGTTTACGTTTCGGATGGACGGCATGGGTTCGTGCAAGGATATCGACTTCGGAGGCGCGCCGATAGGGTTTACCTGGGAGCCGTCAGCCGTCGATGGGATGGAAAGCGAAGCGCGCAGCGAAGCTCTGCGGGAGCTGGCAGAGGATCTCTTCTGGGACGAGATCAACGACCAACTCGACGAGGACCGGGTCCTGCAGTCGATCGACTTCGGCTCGGAGGAGGTGACTTTCGAAACGGGAAGCAAGGAGGAACTGGAAAAGCTGGTCCGGCTCATCCTCTACTCGTTCCCTTCCATCTGGGAGGAAGGACGGGACGCGATCGAACTGACGATCCTGGCGAAGACGGAATCCGAAGAGGCGGGCATCGACGACTATTGCGAGCTGATGGAAGACGCTGAAATCTCCGACGAGATCAAGACGGCGATCCGGGAGCTGGCGGCCTATGCCATTGGCTGGAACTCTCCCGCGGGCGCACATCTTGAATACAACGACGGGGCGGCAGGCCGGGCGAGCGGCTACAGCGAGATCCCGAACACGGTCTGGTTCTCCGTGCCGAGGCCCAGCTTTCACGAACTGGCGGAAGCGAGAGAACGGCTGCTCGCGATCTTCGCCGGCCACGAAACGCGCGACGAGGCGGAACAACTGCTGAGCGCGGAGGAGTGATCCATATGGGAAATGTTCAGTTTCACAGCGAGTCGTCGGCGCGGCGGTTCGGCGGGACGCCGGAAGATTACGTGGCGATCCACAAATTCCTCGACCAGTCGAAGCTCTACATCGCAGACTGGCGCCACCGCGCCCTGCTCCACAACACCTTCGGCGTAGCCCTCGCCGAGCAGTTTTTCGGCGACCTCTTCAAGCGGCCTTCCGACAGCGAGACAGTAGCCACGCGTACGATCGCCGAGGTCCACATCCTCGAGGACATGCAGGCGATCCTCACGCCGGGCGAGTTTCTGCGGGAGATGCCGATCCGCAGATGGATGAACGGCCTCACACTCGAACAAAGGCGGGCGGCCCAGTCGCTTCGAATTCCCGAAGACGGCCAGGGAGCCAGAGCCGCCCAAGCCGGGGAGGCGGAACATGAATGACTGGCAACAGATTGCGCCCGGAGTGCTGGTGTACGAGTACGACCTTGACGCTAGGTTTACGAGAGGGTCGCTGGCCGGCCTCGCGGTCGGCGTTCGCGACGCGGTCTGGAAGCACCTTGAGCTCTTTGAGTCGGGCGACACGATCAGGGTTTACGTGGGCGGCAATCGCAAGAACAGCCTTGATCCCCCGCTGGAGGTTGCGCAAGGCGATACCGGGCAAGGCCGAATCTTCATGGCTCCGGCGGAATTGATGTCCGCATTGCGGACGGTCCGCGCGCGCCACCTCCCCGCCCCCGAAAACTCCGCCTGGGACTGCAACTGCGCAGTCTATTGCGATCAGGCGCATGGCGAGGGGCGAATCGAGTTGCGCATCCTCGCGCCCACCTTCCATGAAATGGCTGCTGTAGCGGCGTGAGAGTCCCGCAGTCCGCTCTGCGGCTGCGGCCGTCGACGGAGTTTATTGCGCCGGCGGCGGAACACCCAGCTTCCTCAGTCGATTCCTGCGTTTGGCTTTCAGATCTTCGCCACAGAGACGCGCCATTTCGATAATTCCGTAGATCACTTGGCTGCGGCCGACCAGTTTTACAGCTACGCAATCGGCCTCGCATTCGGCAACGTATGGATTTTGACCGAGCGGGAGATCGCCGAAACAGTGACCGAAAACAAACGGGGACATGGTTGGGAATTGGCGCAAAGAGACCGGCCGGTACGAGGACGAGGTTGCTCTCGCCGAGAACGACTGACGAGTCGAGAGTTTATCGGGCCTTCATCTCCCCAAAGTACCCAGCTTGATGTCGGCGTCGATCCAGCCCTCTTTCCAGGGATCGGTGCGGCCGGCATTGAATGCGACGCCGTTCACGCGCGCATCCCCACCGGCATCGAAGAGAAGACCCCAAACTTCGGTATGGTCGTCCTTGCCGCCTGCTGCAAGAATCTTGCGATGCCGCGCGGACTCGGCGAGATCGGTGTCGGCATCTTCCCATCCGCAGAGCCACGCATGAGGCGCCGCCTCCGGCGCGGCAATCTCTTTGAGGCGGGCCTCAAACCCGGCGGCATACTCGTCGCTCTTCCATGTAGTAAGACCCGGATGAATGAGTGTCGACATCGATCTCCCTTTCGCGCTCTTTCATCCACATGATACCGCAGCGTCCCTTTTTGCGGGCTGCACCCGAAGCGAACATTTGCGCGTTTCATGCGCGACTCAATCCGCGGCCGTTACGCTCTCGATAGGAGAAGGCATGTGCATACCATCCTGACCTACGGGATGGGAGTTGCCCCCATCACGATCCTCGTGCGCTGGCTGGAGGAACCATGACACCAAAGTTCATTCTGTCACTCACGCCGAAAGAGCGTTCGCTGCTCGCAGCCATTCTGGGATTTGTTGAAGCGGGCGAGATTAACGGCGGTCCCCTCGACGCTGATTCGCGGCAGCAACGCAGCGCCAATCTGCGCGTCTTCGCCAGTCTTTGCGAGAAGGTATTTCAGGTACTGGACCGCTGACTTCATTCGAACAACGATGGTTCCACCTCGTCCTCCAGGTCGCGGAAGTTGCTCAGTCCGACGCCCACCAGGCGGAATCTCTGCGTTGGACTGAGGGTCACCCTTTCACGCAACGCAAGGGCAATCTCCGTCAACTCTTCACACGATGCCGGCGGGAAGGGCGGCGTATGGCTGCGCGTGAGCACTCGGAACTCTGCCGTCTTGAGTTTGAGAACCACGGTGCGGGCGACTCTCGATTCCTTGCGCGATGCCGCCCAGGCCTTCTCGGCAAGGCGACGGATCATGGGCTCGGTCTCGGTCAGAAGTACATCCTGCTCAAAGGTGTCCTCCGCGGAGATCGATTGCGTCGGACGGTTGGGAACGACCGGGTTGTCGTCGATTCCCCTCGCCAGTTCGTGGAGACGTTGTCCGTAGCGGCCAAAGAGGGTTTGCAATTCTTCGAGGGAACGAGCGCGCAGCTCTCCCACTGTGCGCAGTCCAAGTTTCGCGAGTTTCTCCTCGGTGACCTTGCCAACTCCCGGAATGCGGCCCACTGGCAAAGGTGTCAGAAACTCCTCGACCTCGGCCGGCTGGATGACGAATAGCCCATTCGGCTTGCGCCAATCGGAGGCAATCTTCGCCAGAAACTTGTTGGGAGCAACGCCGGCCGAGGCGGTCAAGTTCAATTCCTCGCGGATTTGCTGCCGGATCGTGCTGGCGACTTTGGTGGCCGTGGCGATCCCGGTTTTGTTCTCGGTGACATCGAGATAGGCCTCATCGAGCGATAAAGGTTCGATCAGTTCCGTGTGCCGGAGAAAGATCTCGCGCACAGCGCGGGAGACCGCGCGGTAGCGCGCGAAGTCCGGTGGAACGAAGATGGCCTCCGGGCAGAGACGCTCAGCGTAGATTGCAGCCATCGCGGAGCGCACTCCGAAGCGCCGGGCTTCGTATGAGGCCGCGCAGACGACAGAACGCTTTCCCTTCCAGGCCACGACCACAGGCTTGCCGCGCAGCTCCGGATTGTCCCGCTGCTCGACGGATGCATAGAAGGCGTCCATGTCGACATGCACGATTTTCCGTCCGCTCATTTTGCACCCATCGCAGGTGGCGCCTGACGAGCCGCATCCCGCCACCGTGCGAGACCGCTTCGCAGCAGCACCCCGAGGCTCTATTCGATAACTCACCCTGGAGGGCCACTGAGATGGAGTTTATCTTCCATGACGGCGGCCGTGGGGCCGCGGGCTACAAAGGCAAAACAGGAGACTGTGTGACGCGGTCGATCGCGATTGCGACGGGCAAGCCCTATCAAGAGGTCTACGACTCGCTGAACCGGCTCGCGCAAGCGGAGCGCATCAGCAAACGCAAGAAGAGACGGTCAAGCAGCCGGACTGGCGTTTATCGGCAGACCTATCAACGCTATCTCGAATCGCTCGGATGGCGATGGACCTCGACCATGTCGATTGGTTCCGGATGCCGGGTTCACCTGCGGGCCTCGGAGCTTCCGCCGGGTCCGCTCATCGTGAAGGTATCGCGGCACCTCACCGCCGTGATCGACGGCGCCGTCTATGACACCCACAACTGCTCCCGCAGCGGAACGCGCTGCGTCTATGGCTACTTTTCGCGGCCGTAACCGATCGGCGACGCCTGCTTTGAAGCAATCCTTCAGGATTATTGTAGGTTGACGCAATTCGCGACATAGGGCGCACTGATCCTAAAGGTAAAACCCGCGATCCGTGACGCAATTATTTTTCCACCTCACACCCCCAAGGAATTCCCATGAAACCATCGAAGCTCTATGAGGCGCTTCATGCGCTAATCGGCGAACGTGTACCTCTGCATATCTGGGGCGCGTGCGGCGTGGGCAAGTCGCAGATCGTTGCCCAGGTGGCGCGCGATCTAGGAATCAACTTCCTTGACGTGCGCGCCGTTCAACTCGATCCAGTCGATCTGCGCGGCCTGCCGCGCATTGCATCGGACCAGACCGAGTGGGTTCCGCCCAAGTTCCTGCCCACCGAAGGCAAAGGCATTCTCTTTCTGGACGAGCTGACCTCGGCGCCACAGATGACGCAGGCCGGCTGCTATCAGCTCGTCCTCGACCGCAAACTTGGCGAATACGTGCTCCCTGACGGGTGGGTCGTCATCGCCGCCGGCAATCCGGCATCGGAGCGTGGCGTGCATTTCGCGATGCCGCGGCCTCTGCGCAACCGTTTCGTTCATTTGGAACTCGAAGCCGACCTGAGCGACTGGTGCAGGTGGGCCGTGGGCGCGGGCGTGCGACCGGAGATCATCGCCTTTCTGCGCTTCAAGCCGGACCTGCTGCACGCGGCCGACACAACCTCAGATGCAAACGCATGGCCCACTCCGCGCTCCTGGGAGATGGCCTCGCACGTCCTCACGGGCGTGGCGCACAGGCAGAACACGGCGATCCTTACGGGCACCAGGGAGTTCGAGGCACAACTGCTCGATGGAACCGTGGGACAGGCGGCATCGGCGGAACTGCTGGCCTTTCTGCGCCTCTTCCGGCAGTTGCCGTCGATCGACGAGATCCTGCTCAATCCCGATTCTGCGCCCCTGCCGACAGAGCCATCGGCACAGATTGCCATCTCGACAGCGCTGGGCCGGGTGATGAGCGATAGCTCCATCGCGCGCGGCCTCAAGTATCTCGACCGGATGCCCGCCGAGATGCGCGTGATGGCCATGCGCGACGCGGCGGCTCGGGATCGCGCCATTACGCACACGCCGGAGTTCATCCGCTTCGGCATCGAGCACCAGGAGGTGGTCCAGTGATTCAAGAACGCGCCATGCTGGCCGCCGTTCACATCAGCATCTGGACGGCCGTTAAACACGACCGGGGCGTCAGTCGCGACGTGGCTGAGAGGAACGGCGCTCCGATGAGCGCCGGCCGCTATAACAAGCAACTGCTGCGCGGGGCCAATAAACTCGACGAGTTGCGCACGCTCGCCGGTCAGGTCCGTCAGTACTTCTACAGGATCACGTTGCCATGGACCGACGAGGGCTACCGCCTGCTGCCGGCGAATCTCTACTTCGATCTGACCGCGCGAATGCGGGAGTTCGAGGCCCAGTTCGAGCAAGGCGTCGAGGCGTTTCTTGCCGTCTATCCACAGTACATCGAGCAGGTGCGGCCCGAACTGAATGGGCTCTTCCGCGAGGAGGACTATCCGAAGGCCGAGAAGCTGCGCCGCAAATTCGGCGTCAAGCTCGAAGTGCTGCCCATCCCCACGGGGAATGACTTCCGCGTGCAGATGTCGGCCGAGGAGCAGGCGCGCGTCGCCCGCGAGATCGACGCGAATGTCCGCCAGTCGCTGGTGCGCGGAACCGAGGATCTTTGGGGCCGGCTGCGCGACGTGGTCTCGCACATGGTGGACCGGCTGAATGAGCCCGAATCGCGCTTTCACGCAACGCTGGTGACGAACATCTTCGATCTGGTGGAACTGCTGCCGAAGCTGAACGTCACGGGCGATCCGGAGTTGAACCGCTTCGCCGAGGAAGCTCGCCAGAAGCTCTGCACCTACACGGCGCACGATCTCAAAAAGCATGAGTTGCTCCGCGTGGCTACGGCGGCCGATGCCGCGGGAATCGTCTCCCGTATGGATGAGGCGATCCGCAGCCGCGAAGCCGAACTGCCCGAGCAGACCATGGCGTCGGTCCAGGGCATTTTCGATCATATGTCGGCGTACATGGAGGCGCCCGCGGCGGTATGAAAACCTGGTGCTTGGCACCTGCGGGATCGCCAATGTACCAGGTCGGGGTTGCCAAAGTTATAATGAGGGCGTTTCCACCTTATGGTTATGACATCATCACGTCCGTTTCTTGGCAAGGGCTATCCTGCAAGCGGGTCCGTGCTCATCGGCGCACCGGATACGTTTGATTTTCTCGCTGCCCTCCGTGAGGCCGTTTCGATTAAGGCCGCCGTCGCGTTTGGTCATATGAAGGGCTGGCGCGAGATCAAAGAGTCCCTTCGTGCCTCTTCCGCAAACAGCATCGAGATTCTCGTAGGCCAGGCATTCTTTCAAACCGAGCCGGATGTGCTTGATCGCTTGTATGCCGAAGAACAGAAGAAGGTATTGTTCCGAGGCAGGCTGGCGCCCCCAAAGCCGACCTTCCACCCCAAGGTGTGGATCATAAAGACCCCTATCTGCACCCACCTAATCGTAGGCTCCGCGAATCTGTCGTATGGGGGATTTGTGGAGAATACGGAGTGCTCCGCATACCTCAGTGACCAGCCTTCCGCTGAATCTCTCACAGCGTGGTTTGATGCTCTCTGGAAGGTATCCTCTCCATTAACCACCGCGCTCTGCCGAAAATATCGCGAGCAGTACGACAAAACGAACCTTCCACGCTCGCGTGTTGGGGAGGTGATTCAAGAGGCAGCCGATGAATTGGAACATGCCCAGATCGAGTGGAAGCGAAAAGAAGCGATTGCAGAAGCGCGCCGGTATTTCGCCTCTGTCGATGGCAAACGGGGCGCTCAAGAACGCAAGGATGCGATGGTGCGCATCAAGAAATGCCTGAAACCGCCCGCCTTCCAATTCACCGTATCCGATTGGCTCCAGTTTTTGACGATTCCAGAGTTCGGCAGTATGAAGCGTATCAAGCGGAACACGGCAAAGCTTGTGCACAAATTGCGGAGGGCATTTCTTTACCTTGCCGACGACCACATTCCACTCGCAACCAGGATTGATGAGGTCGTACCAACGACCGGGAAATACCATGTTCCAGGGATTGGCATGAACATCGCAACCAAAGTTCTCGCAATGCTCCACCCCAAGGAGATGCCGGTTTATAACGCGCGCGTGGAAGATACGCTCATTGCCTTTGGCTATCCGCTTGGCGACAAGAAGAGTGAGGGTGAGCGATACCGCGATTTTTGTCGCGAAGCGAAGTCATTCGTCAAGGAGTGCGGTTTCTCGGAGGTCCTGAGTATCGATTCGTTTTTCGAACACTATTCTCATGAGCACCCAAAAACATCGATGGTACAACACTGATATTCGAAGCGCTTAGTCGAAGCTCTGCCGGTCCACGACGTGGCCCGAGTTATCTAGGTAGACCACCAGCTTGCTTCCATAGTAGATCTGCTGCTTTCCTCCGCGTCCCCAATCGTTCTCAGAATTTTTGAACCCCAAAGTATAGTCCAGCACGTCTGAACTCATGCCACGGAAAAAACTTCGGCTCTTTATTGCCGATATTTCCTTCGCGGTTAAGCCCGATGGCATTGAGGGGAGGAGAGTTCCACATACTCACCAGCGTCAGGAATCTCTTCGAATAGTGATTGCCGCGAGGAGCGATCGAGCACCCGCGGTCAAGTTTTACTTGGGAAACAGAACTCGCGGCCAACTCATCCTTGGAAGGCCGAAACTTTAGCAAACAGAATTCACTGATACCCACGAATTTCGGCCAACTTATGATTGGAGGCCCGGAAAATTTATGCCTGTAATGACACGCGAAACTCCGGCGGCCGAGCGCATCCGGAAGGCGCGCACGGCGCTTCTGCTCGATCATCCCTTCTTTGGCTCGCTCTTGTTCCGGTTGAAGAGCGAAGAGTGCCGCTCGATTCCGACCATGGCGACCAACGGCGTTGTGCTTCGCTACAACGCGGCGTTCGTCGATACGCTGAACGCGGCCACGCTGGCCGGGGTGCTGGCTCATGAGGTCATGCACCCCGCGCTCCAACATCACACTCGGCGGGCCAAGCGCGACCCCAGACGCTGGAACGAAGCCTGCGACTATGCGATCAACCCGCTGCTGCTCGATGCCGGTCTGAGCCTGCCAGACGATGTGCTCGTCGATCCACGCTTCCGCGGCATGAGCGCCGAGCAGATCTACAACCTGCGCGAGGCAGAAGCGCAACCACAGTCCGATGAGCAAAGCGAATCGGAGCAAGATTCAGGCTCTGATTCGAACGATTCGGCTGACAGCGAGAAGGGCGGCGGGACATCGTCCGTTCCAGAAAGCCAGGGCGGCATCGGCCAGGTGATCGACGCGCCCGAAGCCGGCGACGATATGCCAAGCATGGAGGAACAGATCCGCGACTGGGAGATCGCCGTCAATCAGGCTGCGACCGTCGCCCAGCAGGCTGGCAAAGTACCCGCCGGTCTCAAGCGAACTCTTGAAGGTGCGGCGGAAGCCCAGGTCGATTGGCGGGAACTGTTGCGCCATCTCTGGTCCGACACTATCCCGGCCGATTCGAGTTGGCTGCGACCCAACCGCCGTCACATCTGGTCCGGTCTCTATCTGCCCGGCGTTGTGCGCGAAGGCATGGGCGAAATCGCGATTGCCGTCGATTGCTCGGGTTCGGTCAATGCACGGCAACTGCGGCTCTTTGAGGCGGAGATCCGTTCCATCCTCGAAGGCCAGCGGCCCGAGCGGGTAAATGTCCTTTACTTCGACGCCGAGGTTCACAAAGTCGATACCTACGCTGCCGGTGAGACTCTTCATCTTGATCCCGTCGGCGGAGGCGGCACCGACTTTTGTCCTTGCTTCGATTGGATCAATGAGCACGGAATCCACCCACAAACAATGGTCTTTCTGACCGATCTATATGGGGGGTTCCCTGAGTCCGCCCCAGATTACCCCGTGATCTGGGCCTCGACCGGCAGTCGCCAGGCGCCCTTTGGCAGCGTCATCCCCATGCACGCTGCGTAGCCAATACTCAGCTCCCTGGAACGAACGCGCTACGGAGCATCCCATGAACAAGCAATTCTTCATCTTTACCGATGGCTCGGCCATCGGCAACCCCGGTCCTGCCGGCTGGGCAGCTATCGTGATCCACGGGACAAGACGGCAGGAGATCGCCGGATCGGTTCCGTGGTCGACCGTCTCTGAAATGGAACTGCGCGCCGCGGTCGAAGCGCTACGCTTGACGCCAGCCGGCGCCCGAATCGAATTGCGCTCGGACTCGGAACTGTTGATCCACGGAATGCGCTTTCTCGTCTTCCGCTGGAGACGTTACGGATGGCGCAACAGCCGTGGCTTTATCCTGCAACACAAGGAACTGTGGCGCGAGTTGCTCCTGCTGAATGCGGATCGAACCATTCGTTGGCTGTGGGTCAAAGGTCACAGCGGCCATCCGATCCAGTCCCGCGCCGATGCACTCGCCTACCAAGCCGCCAGAGCAGTTGCCGTTCAGGAACGAATTGCCGCCTGATGCTGCTGGCAGACCACAACTCCAATGAGGAAAAGAACCATGTCAACGATTGCAGCAACGAATTCGCTTTTTGAGATCGACGCGGAACTAGATAGCCTTCTTGATGAGATCGAGGAGCAGACCGCACAAGGCGGCGAACCATCCGTGGAACTCGTTGCCCGCTTCCAACAATTCTGCTCAGCGCACGGTGAAAAGGTGGACCGAATCGGACGATTCCTTCGCCAGATGGAAACTCGCGAGCAATTCTGCCGCACTGAGGCTGCTCGACTCAGTGACCGGGCACGCGCCGCCGCCAGTAAGGTGGAGCGTACCAAGAAGATGGTGCTCTACTACCTGCTGAGCCGGGACCTCAAGAAGATCGAAGGCCATCAGTTCACACTGCGCGCGCAGAAGAACAGCCAGGATTCCGTGCAAATTACCGACGAATCCGCGGTACCGAAGTGCTTTTGCAGAATAGATGCGTGGATTGACGGAGTTGTTTGGGAGACAGTCCTCTCGCTACTCCCAGATGAGCTTGCGAAAACTTTGGAGTCGTCTGTTCAGGAGACGCGCCCAAACGCGGACGCGATCAAAGCGGCTGCAATGCGTAAT
The DNA here is from genome assembly GCA_963808695.1 of uncultured Acidobacteriaceae bacterium. Taxonomy (GTDB): domain Bacteria; phylum Acidobacteriota; class Terriglobia; order Terriglobales; family Acidobacteriaceae; genus Telmatobacter. Next base: position 93,900 of record CAWEHF010000024.1, on the reverse strand, counting down.
GAACGGGTGCCTGGAGCGGAGGTGCGGCGGGGGGCGCATCTCCGTGTAGCGTGATGGGGCGGGAGAAAACAAAAGCACTGTTAATGGCTAACTGAGAAACAGTCACTCATAGCGAATACTAAACCGACCGAATTCAGGGCACGATTGCATAGATCCAATCACGGTTAGGCGACGTTGTGGATCGGATGGTAAAGCGATCATGGACCTTTGCATCTCCCTGCAATTCCTTGGGTTTGCCACCAGCGTAGCATGATTCTGCTGCATTTGAGAGCTTTGAAAGAATAGACGCCCCCTTTGACATGGCCGCGTTTGATTTTGTTGCGGTCGTGCCCGCGAACGATGCTGAGGGGTACCAGTCACCCGGCAGAACATTTTACATCTACGACGGCGTTCACCGGACACTGGTTTTGTCGCATACGCTCTTGAGCAAGCAATCGAGCTATCACCCCGTGAAGGCCCTTCTCATCACGCCGCGTCGGAATTGACGGCGAGGGAATCCTAATGGGCGGGGGTCCCTTCTCCTCGCCCATCGGCCTCAACATGGAATAGTATTCCCGCGTAGCCGCCCGCCTAGTACCTGACCCTTGAGCCAAGGTTGTTCGAGTTGATTATCCTCACGGATGGGAGCGGCTCCCACCTTGCCAGACGCAGTATAGTGGTGCAAGGGAAAAAGCGTGTGGCTCAAGCAGCACAAAACGAACACTTTGAGATTGATGCGTCGGTCGTGTTTCAACTTGGCGAGAGCCTCATCACTGACGCGGTCCAAGCGCTCATAGAACTCGTAAAGAATTCCTACGACGCTGACGCCTCATTCTGCAAAGTCGTGATTTCAACCAGCCCTATTGAAGATCCTCAATCCCCATTTCAAGGGGCTCTCGGCTCGATAATCATCGAAGATGACGGGACGGGCATGGACCTCGACACTATCCGATCCGGATGGCTGACGATCTCTAATTCTGGGAAGAGACTGCTGAAGAAGCGTTCAGGAACAACAGCCAAGGGGCGGACCCCCTTAGGAGACAAAGGCCTGGGTCGCCTAGGGACCCAGCGGTTGGGGAAAAATCTTGAGATGACCACGCGAACTGTGGGCAGTCCGATACAGCAGCATGTCTGGTTTTCCTGGGATGACTTTGTTGACCAACGCGTACTTTCCGAGATCGAAATCAAGCGCGAAGAGGAATCGCCCAGTTTTTCAAAGGGGACGAGATTGGCAATTTCAGGTTTGCGCGACTTGGAAGTGTGGAAAGGTGATGGTAGGTCGGAGCTCGAAACGCGCATATCTCAGATCATTTCCCCATATAGGGCGGTACGGGACTTCGTCGTACATGCAAATGTTGATGGTTCCGATCTGGAACCGCTCGAACTTTCCGGCCGTTTAAGAGACTTCGCGCAACTCCGCTATTCCTTGGTCTTCGACGGAGACCTGCTATCAGTCGTTGGTAGGGCACGCATTGCGTACCTGCGCCCTGAGGCATCCGCTGACTCGAATGAAAGAGCGCGATTTAAGCAGCTCATTGAAGGAGACAACGGAGAGCGATTCTTTGCGTACTTGAACACCAAGAAGCGAGCTCCAGACTTCCGAATGGAGAGGTTACCTGAACCTGGATGGTTCGTTTCTTTCCGAAAGGTTATCAGTCTCTCCATGGACAAAGCGGCGCTGATAAGCAATCGCCCTGCAAATCCGGGTCCCTTTTCTGGTGAGGTTGACTTTTTCAGTCTGAGCAGCGAAAGCAGTGCAGAGCAGAGCATTTACACCACGCAACAGTATCGCGAGACTATTGAGAAGTTAGCTGGCATCAAGGTCTATCGAGATGGCTTCGGTATTCCAGTCTCCAGCGATTGGCTGAGTCTTGGCAGTCAGTGGACTAAAGCGCGGTCATACTACACCCTGAAGCCGCAGAATACTTTGGGGTATATTGCGATCTCCGCAAAGGAGAACGCAAACCTCCAGGAGAAGACGGATAGAGAGGGTTTCACTGACAATCCGTATTTCCGCAATTTTATGGGCCTTCTTTCAGAATTTGTGGGCTTTTCCGCTGATGCTCAACAGTTCTTACGTCGTGGGTACAATGACTTCTGTAAAGCAGTTGAGCGAGAAAACGCACAAATCCCTCCAGAGACGACGCCGGAGAATCTTGCCGTTAGCCTAGGCGCCGTTCTGCAGCGGGCGGCACAGCATCAATATAGTGTGAGAGACGCTGCGCTACGTCTGAATAACACTATCCGGGAAGCAGATGCACTCTTGACCGGGCTTGGGGCGGAGGGCGGACCGGCCTTATCAGCCGATGACGTACGAGACCTCGTTGCCCGCCTGCGCGAGCACACCGCCCATGCGGCGAAGAGTGTCATGGATGCTCAAGAGTATCTTAAAGAGGCTTCTCAACTCAGCTCAGCAGGGACCGTGCTTGCGGGGCAGATCAGTGATCTTCGGGAGCAAATCCAACAAGTCTACGAGATCATCGGGTTGGGGCTTACGGCCGAAGCGCTCTCTCACGAGATAAACAACGTCATTACTCAACTGGCCGAACGTACAAAGAAGACCTCCCAATTGATGAAGGCACTGGGGTCCAAGGACCTTAAGCTCTTTACATATTTCTCCTACGTTGAAGCCGCCGTTTCCGCATTGCGTAGGCAAATGACCTTTCTCGATCCTACGCTCCGCTATGCCAGGGAGAAGCGAGAGGAAATTGACCTTAATACATACTGCAACGACATTCAGCAACACTACAATCTTCATTTCTTGGGATCGTCTATCTCCTTTATCTTGGTTAAGCCGCAACGTCCTGTTGCTTTTCGGATTTTGATGAACAAGGGCAAGCTTGTTCAGATTCTCGATAATCTCGTACTCAATTCTGAATACTGGCTGAAAGAGAGCTTCCGAAGCGGTGCGGCGCGCGGCACCGTGACCCTCGAGGTGAAGCGTCCCTATCTCCTTGTTTCAGATTCTGGGCCTGGAATTGACCCCACGGTGGAACATAGCCTTTTTGAGCCCTTTGTGAGCACAAAGGGAAAAGGAAGAGGAAGGGGCCTGGGATTGTTTGTGGTGCAGCAACTGCTGAGGTCAGATGGTTGCGACATTGCCCTGACACCAAAGCGGAATTCGAAGGATCGCCTCTACCAGTTTGAGATCGATTTGACAGGAGTCTTGATCTCATGAGCAGAGGAATTGTAGCACTTGCCGATGAGTTGCTGGCAGTGACCGGTATAGAGCGAGTGGTGTCGATCGATGACGCTTACGCTGAGGGCGCAGAAATGCAAGAGGTGCTGGCTGCCGTAGACGTCGCGGAGCCAACGACACTGGACGAAGTCGGCAAATTGCTTGATGTGGAGACGAGTGACCCTGATTCGCTGCGGTTTCTTCTCCGCGAACGATGGGGTAGCCTAAGCGTGTCGGCGAAGCAGGCGCTTACGGCACAGTTATTGTCTCCAGAAGTGTATTCAACCGAAGGGAAAGCTGTCGAGAACGATTTACACATAGCAACAAATCTACCTAATATATTTGGCACCAAACTCGAAATGCTCTCCCTTAAGGTTTGGAAATCACGGCGAGCCGAATTGATCAACGAATCGATGCCCTCGACTCTGCTGCTTGTTGACCTAAGTTTTGTCGATGAAGCGGCGGGGACAGATGAAGGTCTGAAGATCATCACCGCGCTTCTGGAAAGTGAACCGCAGGCGAACATCTACTGCGCCTTACTTACTAACCGCTATCCTGTTGCGACGATTCCAGAGAAATGGCTGGAGGTGTGCCAAGAGACAGGGCTTCCGCCAGACAAGTTTGTACTGATTCCGAAGGATATTGTTTCAACTGATGAGCGTAGGTTTTTGGCGTTGATCAAGCTCGTAGTAATGAACGGGCGAGCGAATGCTCTGAAGAATGCAGTGATTAGTTCTTTCGGGGCGTCTCTACAGAGAGCGGAATTTGACCTGTCTGCAATAAATATTTTCGATTTTGAACAAATTGTTTGCGTGTCCTCTCTGCGAGAAGGAGTGTGGGAATCGGACACGCTCGTGCGATTATTTTCTCTCTTTCATAAAGCCTTCGTCAGGGATTCTTTGCATACAGATGTGAAGGTTCATCAGCTTACGGACGAACTTCGACGATTGAGCCTTGTCGATGTTGGAGAGTGGGCCGTGCCGACCACAAAGGCGCAGTCGATTCAGCGAATGGAATGGTATGAGAGCGCCGTTAGCCTCAACCGGCAATTCCTACCGACCGAACTTGGAGATTTCTTCGCAATCAGCGGCCGGCCAGATAAGATGTACGTTCTGGCTGCCCAACCGTGCGATCTCATGGTTCGTTATGAAGCAAAGGGACGTAGACACCACAAAGTTAAAAACGCCGTTTTGTTGGAAGCGTATCGCGGGGATCGGCGGGGGGATGCAAGCTTCTGTTATGACTTGGAGTATTTTGAACTTTCCGTGGAATGGCATGTTGATCTCCGTTCCGTGCACTACGTGTGTTTAGACGTGATCGACCTTTGCGCAATACAGGAGGATGGAAGAGCAGAGATGGCATTAAATATGGAGGTTCCGCTGTACTTGTGTGAGCCGTGGCGTGCACGCGCAGAAGTGCTAAGGAAGCAGACCTCCAAGATCATCTCAAAGTATCAGGAGCTTCTAAAGAAAGGCTTGTCGAGTCAGGAGGCAAACGCCATAGCTACAAATGCGTCTCTAGGAAAGCTGTTTTCTGGAAAGGTCGATGTTGCGACAAAAAGGGTAACGTATAACTTTGCGCGCGTGGGGAGATTGAAGCAGCCGAGAGCCGGAGCTCTCTTATCAAAGTACGCGAACGCAATGGCGCGGGACGCCTTTGAACATTCCTTCGTTCGATCAGCTACCGCACCTGCGATCCATCCGGAGGACCCAACATCGAAGAATGACGCGTGATGAGGAGAATTATACTTCTCCCGTTCGCCGCCCCCGACTAAGTGCACTGGAGGGACGACGGAACTGCTTCAACCCTTAGTTTGCCTCCGCGGATGCACTCACCGGCTCAGCCCGCTCAATATCCATCGCCCCGAGAGATTCGATCATCGGCAAAAGGATAGGCGCAAGCGCAATTGTCAGCCGGGCAACTTTATCTTCAATACTCTCAGTCGTCTCCTCATCCTCCTCCATGTTTCGTGCTTCGGTATCGGTTCCGCCGTTATCGTCGAGATCTCCCTTTCGCTGTTGTTTATCATCATGCAGCAACGCTAGACCAACGAGCACCAGGGCATACTGCCAGCGCTTATGCACGAGCTCAATCTCCTTCTTTGAGTTTTTGAGTTCTGTCTTTAGAAAGACGTTGTCCATGTTGATCTTGAAATCAAAAACATCCTGGCGATTATCTCCGTTGGCGGACGAGGGCGGTGCCTGTTCGTCTGTAATGCCAATTCTCAACGCGGTGTGTTTGTCAAAAGGAGGAGCATAGTTTCCCCACTCGGCCTCATAGACAGGAATGATGTTGGGCATAGAGATGCCGCTCGGGCGCTCACGCTCGTCTCCAGGATGCTCTGCGGGAGGCTTCCGGCGGGTGCCTTGCTCTTCCCCGCTCGGAATGACTGCTGGCTTCACGGTGAGGGAGAACCGATTTACGAAATCGTCCACTAGAACGGGGTCTTTCACTATGGCTTCGAAGCCGAGACGGTCTCCCGCTTGGCAATTGGACGGCAGTTCCATGCTGAGAACAGCAATGCCGTTCTGCAAGAGCGGTCCGACGTAATCGCTGACGGTGCTCCGGTGTTCGCCAGACACACGAAGCAGAGAGAATGACCCACTATTGATTTGTCTCTTGAAGTAGTCATTCACCGCGTCTGTTTCAAACGTAATGCGGCATCGCTGTTCGAGATTGCATTCGCGCGTTAATTCCTTACCGTAGTCCTTTCCTTTGAACTTGAAATAGGTCGGGTGCGTCTTTCCCTCAAACTTCTCTTCCTGTTGAGCCACGTTTACTGTCTTAAAAGGATTTGAGGCGCGGACGCCGGTCAGAAAAAGGGACGCAAGGGCCGGAGACTGCCTGAGGATTTCAACGAGTATCTCCTCCAGGGGTTTCTCCTCGGCTAATTTGGATTGGATCTCCTCTGCCCTCCGGCGTTCCTTCAAGGCGCGTAGACCAGGGTTCTCGCGCAGCATTTCTTCGAGTTGGGTTTCTATCGATTGTCGAAATGGATTGTGGCTCAGCCGATCGCGGCTATTCATAAACAAGTCCTCTCGCGCACGTCCACTTATCGCGGTGCAGTCAACGATCACAAGAAGCGAATCAGCGATGTAATTGAGCCGACCGGCCCGTTGTCGCGCGAAGAAGCTCTTTGTCAGATTTCCGTGCATTTGGCCGTTCACGGTGAACACAACTCCCTCATCCCGGCGATATGTTTCTGCTCGGTCTTTCTTAAATGCGTATATGGTTGCAACCATGCTTTCTCCGTCCACGCTCAGCGGGCAGGATACGGGGAAGTCATCTTCCAGGTTCTCCTGGCGGGCATCCTCAAGTCTGACTACCAAGCCCGTCAATGTTGTGTCGAAGCTGCCTGCGTGTCCACCGTAACTCGGTCTGCATTCATGCAGACGGATTGGCAGGGCTGGCTCTGCAAGAAGCAGGTCCAATCGGCTCAACAATCCGTCTTTCCTGAGAATATGGGTATTACTGAACACCGATGTAGAACCGCCAAACTCGTAGAGTTTGATGGCAGTTCCCCACTCTGCATTCCGTACGTATGCCTTGTTTCCTTCGGGGAATATGGGCAATTCATTAGCCGTGAAACGGAGCACGCCACCCTTGTTCGGGCATTTGTCGCTGCCGAGGGGAGCCAAGTATGTATACACAGAGCTTCTGGCGATTCCGCTCGGATCCTCGCGGCGAACTATGGTGAATCCCCACATCGAGTCGGAAGCAGAGCCGCTATTACCCAAAATCGATGGATTCCGTTTGGAAAGCACAAATTCTAGGTTGTGCCGTCCACAGAACTTTAGTATTCCGGTTCCGCCCATGTTGAACTTACCCTGAACAAACGGAATGCGGAGCTTGTTTGATCTATCCAGGGAAAGCAATGTCTCCGGCATCATGTCTGGAGTTTGGCCTTCACCTGAGTCGGTGATCGTAAAACAGGGCCTTCCAGCCCTCGGGGATGCCCCTGTTGCGCTGAGGGTTATTCCGCGAGCCACTTGCCGGCGTTTTGGTTCGCCCCACAGTGCAATTTTGCCAGCGTTGGGGCTCATTGACGGATCCTTCTCATCAAAGAAGCGCGCAACGGCGTCTCTGATAGTTTGCGGCGCATTCGGTCCCTGAGGGTCAATTCCGCGGCTCATGCATTCTGACATCAGTCGTGCATCTTCCGAGTTGATCAGTTTTTCTACGAGCGCGGCGTCGGGGCGGCTTTGCTGATTGCCAATGGTGCTAAAATTGTTTTCGCGGTCGCCATAGAGCCGCCACATTCCGGGGGACGCCCAAAGATTCGTTTTCTCAAGGAGTGTTATCACTTCTTGTTCCGTGTCCACTTCTAACAGGTCAAGGCAGAGCTTCTTCATCTCGTCATTGTTCATCGCGTGCATTCCTAGCGCCCTTTCTCCATAAATTGTTTTCCTCTCGTGGTAGCAACGTAGGTGACGTTCGGGCCATTGCGAACCCTGGCCACGAGTCCCAAGTCCGCCATTCGTGAAATCACCCCTGCCCTTTGTGTGGTGAGAAACGCATCGGTGAAGGGCTTATCCTTCCTTTGAGGCAGATATTTCTTCAGTGAGGCGTCGAGACGCTCCGGAGTATCGTGACCATCAGTTATCGAGGAGAGGGTCACCGAGTATGCGAAATGCTCCGCCGGAACCGATGATGCGATATGTCCGATTAGAAACTCTGTCTCTTCAGGGGAGAACTTATCGACTGCATCGCGGTACGGCCGATCGAGAATCGGATTCGGGAGTTCCGCGAGCGTCCAACCCTGCTCAGTCAACTGTATTCGGGGGGATTTATAACGGTCGTGATTGATCAACTTGAGATCAATAAGCAATCCGGTCATTCGTCCCTCTCGGGATATAGCCCCTACAAATTGGCTGCCGTATCGCAGTCTAGATTTATCACTGCTTTCCGGGTCGGAACTTGGGAATGCCACTCCAAACGATTCGTCACGTGGGCGTTGAGTATCCGAATCTAGCCGCCGCAGCAGGTCTCCAAGTCCGACGGCTGCAGCTGCGATTTCCGAAGAGGCCCTTTCTAGGGCAATGCCTCCATGGTTCGGTTCGGCTCGAAGGAGGCTCGCAAGAGCACGCACATTTGCCTTTGCAGGTAATAGCTTGTTGTGCTGGCCAAATATCCACCTATCGACCTGCACCTCCATCCCTGGAGCAAATGCATCATTCGGCAATGGTGCGAATGTCTCAGGCCTGCTCCCAGCGGGCAATGACAGGAAGATTTCTGGGATGCCTGGGCGTTCAACCCGTCCTGGTGGTTTCGCCGCTTCCTCGTGACTGTCGATCTTCGGTTCACTGGTGGGGATGACTGGCTCTTTCCGAGGAGGTTCTCGCAGAAGAGCCGCTTCCGGGTGAGCTTCGAGGCCCTTTGCATCCGAGCCATGCAACAAGAGCTGATTGCCAATGGCAATGGCCGCCAACTCGGAATAGTCCCTATATTCACCCGCTTTGATCAATTGGTCCATCTGATCCTTCGTATTGCGCTCGATATTCATGCAAATAATCACTTGAGTTCTCCACTGGAGATAATATAGCCGACTATTCAATCATTTTTCCAACTAAATAACAAGAAGGGCGGGAACGTTGCTCGCTATATGCAGATAGTGACCAATGGTGTTCATTGATGCTCGATTTTACTTGCCTGTAGCCGCGCGCCGGATTCACCATTTGATATGGCTGTTTGGCTGAATTTTAAGGAATTGACCGCCTACCTCAAGATGCCGAGGTCGACGCTGTACCGGCTCGTACAAAAAAAGCAGCTACCTGGGCACAAAATCGGCCGCGGCTGGCGCTTTGATCGGGAAGATATTGACCGCTGGATCAAGAGCGACGGGCGCACGCAGTCGAGGGGAGTGAAATGAAAGGTTCCCTCACCGAAGAGAGCCGAAATCGTTTGAGAAACGGGATCAGCAGTACGGACCCCGTCAGTGGCTTGACTCACAATTTCTACCGCTATCCGGCTCGCTTTTCTCCCGATTTCGTGCGCTCCGTTCTCTTGGAATTCAGCAAGGCCGGCGATTTGGTGTACGACCCATTTATGGGCGGAGGTACGACCCTCGTGGAAGCCGCCTCTCTAGGGCGGCACTGTATCGGAACGGACATTAGCAGTCTCGCGGCGTTTATTGCACGAGTGAAGACCACGGTTCTCAGTGACGCGCAACTATTAAACGTCGAGACATGGGCGCGCATCGCCGTGCCGATGTTGACCGTTGGGACAGATGTTCCTAGAGAGGCGGATTGGATTCGGAAGGACTATCAGCGGAACATCAATAGCCGCTCCACCTGGCGGATTCGGAAACTCCTAGAAGTCGGATTGAGCGCCGTCGAGTTGCTCGACACCGAGGCTGAGCAACAGCTTGCTCGGTGTATTTTGCTGAAGACTGGTCAGTGGGCCTTAGATTGCCGCACCGAAATCCCTTCCACTGACTTGTTTAGGAAGCAAGCGATTCTAAATGCGCAAGAGATGGTGGACTCTGCACACGGTTACGCCTCAATAATGCGGAGACACAAGCCCAAACCTCGTGTCTGGTGCCTCCACCGGTCAGCGATAGGTGCGGAAGACGAAAAGCAAATTCAAAATGCTGGTCACCCAAGACTTGTGTTGACCTCGCCTCCGTATCCTGGGCTACACGTGCTCTATCACCGTTGGCAAGTCAGGGGGCGCAAAGAGACACCAGCACCTTTCTGGATTGCTGGGACCCTCGATGGCGACGGAGCATCCTTTTATACCTTTGGTGATCGTAAACAGTCTGGGCTGGATAGGTATTTTGAAAGCGTTCGATCGGCCTTTAGTTCTGTCCATGCAATCTCAACCAAGGAAACTCTTGTGGTGCAGATGGTGGCTTTCTCGGAATTCGAGTGGCAGTTGCCACGCTATCTAGAGGCGATGTCGCAGGCAGGATTCGAAGAACAACATATGCCTGTTTCCTTTGAGGAGCCTGACGGCAGAATATGGCGTTCTGTTCCAGGTAGAAAATGGTATGCCAGTCAGTTGGGATCAACGGGTGGCAGTCGAGAGGTTGTTCTCTTTCACCGAAAGAAGCGATGACCTGGATATTCCTTCACGGTTGCTCATGAAGGATCTCTCCAGAAGAACCTCAAATGAAGCCTCACGGAATTCCACCTGTTGCTCTTGGAGGCAGATGCGCCCTCTGTAATGGACAGTTCACCAATTACAGCGACGTGGTAATCGCTCATGAACTGATCGGGACGTGATTTGTGCCAAGAAGCATGCGGCGGGCTTTGGCCAGAAAGGATGAACTGGAACAAGACCTGTTCTTTGTGAGTCGACACGGCAACCGGAATTCATGGCCCGTCCTGTGGGCGGTTGGCTGGCGCAATTGTTTCTTTGGTTAACCCATCGGTTGACGGCTTACTCTCCGCCTGACCGGAGTTCAGACTTTCCTCCAGAGCAGGTTCGGGGTCTCGGAACCCTGAATGAAGGGTGGGCCGGAGATAGTCGCCTCAGTGGGAACATTTTCAGCCGGTTCGCGCGGCTAGGAGTCTGTCGGGAACCATGCTATACATGGCAGCCTGATCGCTCCGTAGTCTTCCAAAAGGGCCGATGATAACTTCATGACCTTGTCAGAACTGGTTCATCGCCTGGATCAGAGGCTGATTCTCCATGGTCTCCAGGATAGAGAATTGTTCTGTACTAGGTGCGGTTGCACCCACCGTGCTCATTGGGCCGTTGTCGTCCATGCATTGGGGCTAATCCATGCCGATAGTTGATTACCGGGCCGCGCGCGGCGCACTTGCCGGAACAAACTTTCACGAACTGTGGGCGGTTCTCCAGGCATTGCGCCTTCTGGAACTGGGGACTGAACTTGCGGCCGTTTCGGTTGAGGGATTCGGCCAGTCCGTGAAACAGTCGGACGACGTGGCTGAGTACGACGGGGTCGATTGCACCCTGTACTTCGGAAGCTCCGATCTCAAGACTGCGAACAGGGTCGAGATCGTTCAGCTCAAGTATTCGGGCGGTGATCCCTCCAAGAAATGGACAACCGCTCGATTGACGGCGACCGATAAGAAGAAGGGCAATAATTCTGTCCTGCGGCGTCTGGCCACTGCCTTTCGCGGTATCGCATCGCAGTCTTCCGCACGGGTTGCGGTCAGACTCGTATCCAATCAACCTGTCGCGCAAAATGTAGTGGACGCATTCGGCCGACTTGCGCGCAGCTTGCAAGTGCCGCAAGCGCTCCGGACGGAGATTCGCTCCGCCACTGGACTTTCCGAGAACCTTCTAGCTCGCTTTTCAGAATCTCTCGATCTCTCCTCGCAGACGGGCTCCAGGTTCCAGCTTGAAGACGCACTGTTGCTTGAAATCTCCCGTTGGACCGACGCAGATGCGCGGGCGGTGCTGGATCAATTGCTCGCGTACATCCGCAAGCAGATGTTGCCCGAAGGGGCACAAAGGCTGATCCTTCGGGAGAATATCCTATTGACAATTGCGGGAAGTGCAAGTGAGGAGAGCCTCTTCCCATGCCCAAGCGATTTCTTGTCCCCAGCGGGAATCGTACCCCGCAGCGCGGCAAAGCAATTGGCAGACCTGTTGGGAACGGGAACGCGGCGCATTTGCCTGCACGGCGGAGCAGGCTGTGGCAAAACAACCGTCCTGCGGCAGCTTGAGCAGCATCTTCCTGCCGGGTCGCACGTTGTACTTTTCGATGCTTACGGGAGCGGACGATATCTCGACGCAGCCCGGGTTCGTCACCGGCCTATGGACGCTTTTGTTCAGCTCAGTAATGACATGGCGGTTGCGACTTCGCTTCCGTACTTCCTACTCAGGAGTGAGAAGGCGGATGCACGGAGCTTTCTTCGCCGGCTTCAGAATGCGGCAGAGTCACTTAGCCATATCGATTCCGGCGCACTTCTCACGATTGCAATCGACGCCGCCGACAACTCCGTCACCGCTGCTGAGCATTTCGGAGAACGCACCTTTGTCCATGACATCCTCAGCATTGGCGATCTGCCGGCAAACACTCGGCTGGTTGTCAGTTGCCGCACAAGCCGGATTGCCGACTTGAAGCTGCCCGCGGAGGTTCACAGAGTTCCTCTGAAGGGATTTACTCGCGTCGAGACGGAAGCATTTGCCCGTCAGTTTTTTCCCGGCGCCGAACCGACCTGGATCGATGACTTTCATAACCTCTCTGGCGGCAATCCGCGCGTTGAACGATATGCCATCGAGAGCGGGCGACGCAATCGCCAGGATCCTCTTTTGAGTCTGCGGCCCCTTGGCAAGACGCTCCAGGGAATCTTTGAAGACATGTTTCAGGAGGCATTGAGAAAGGCTGGCCTCTCCTATGACTTCGAACCTTTCTGTGCGGCACTCATCGCCTTACCGCGCCCGATCCCCATCGATTACTGCGCACGCGTCTCCGGCATCCGGTCCGGAAGTGTCCTCGACATCTGCTCTGATCTGGCTCCAGGAATACGAGTCGAAAGTCACTGCATCATCTTCGAAGACGAGGATATCGAGGAGTTCGTTCGCGCCCGCGGCCAGTCCTCCCTTGAGAATGGCCATCAGAAGGTCGCCGATGCTCTCAATTCCGATCATCGGACGAGCGATTATGCCGCGACTCACGTTGCCGCCGCTCTCTCCAGAGCCGGGCGAGGCAAGGAACTCTTAGATCTGATCGAAACCGAAGCGGAGCCGGAGGCCATTCGAGACCCACTCCGACGACTTGAAGTCCGCCTTCAACGAGTGAAGCTTGGTGTCGGCCTGGCAGCCGAACAGAACGACATTCCGTCAGCACTGCGAGCCGCACTGCGAGGCGCTGAAGCCGTGAAGAGTGACGATGCGATTGCCGAGCTTCTCGAATCGAATCTCGATCTTTCGGCTGCCTTTGCCGAAGAGAGCGTTTCTCGGAGACTCTTGCTTAATGGCGTGAAAGTCGCTAGACACGGCCCTCTGGTCGCCGAATTGATGCTGCAGGAAGCTCTCACGGGTCGGCCAACTATAGTCCGGGCTTACCGTCGGCAATTCTCTGCCTGGATGCAGAGTCGTGAAGCCGCTGCCGAGGAGGACCGGCATGGACACGGCAGACGGATGTGGGATATCTCGATTCGGGATATTGCGGCCCTTACGGAAGCAGAAGCACTGATCTCCGGCCCAGAGGAGGCATACCGCAATCTCCTGAGATGGACCCCGCACACGCTGGCGATTCAGGTTGCGCAGATCGTGGTCCCGAGACTTCTTTCCCGGGGCAGGAGTGACCTGATCCAGAGCCTTTTCGAATCGAGCCTTGTAAGTGGAGTATTCCGCGCATGGCTCGCCGTGCCTTTGCTCCGCTCAGGAGCCCAGCTTCCCGCGGACGCGCTTGAGCAGACATTCAAACCTGCGATGCTGCGTCATCTTTTCCCGATTGGCCGTTCATCTTTCGACCGCAGCGGTAGAAGCACCTTCATGCTTTTTGACACTCTCCTTGCGGGTTACGAGTTGGCCGCGAGAAACTATCGCGCGGATGCCGCCTTGCGTAGCTGCCTGATGCACCTGTCCTCCCGTTCTCTCCGTCATTCAAATCAGCTCTGGGAGCACGATACCGAACTGTTGAACATCCTGCTTCGCGCTTATTGCCTCTTGGCTGTACTCGAAGATCGGGAACCAGGCGTCGACGATTTTCTCGGCGGCGCGAGCGTCCCAATGCCGGAAAATGATCCAGAAAAGCGGCGTCTGGAATCTCTCCGTACGGCTGTCGGTCTCTTGATCCCGTTCTACGTGACACGTGCGAGAGTTCTCGTTGCTGTGACCGATTCTCAACCGTCTGTGAGTGAGGTGGGCAGCGCCGCACGCTCTGTAAGAAATTCCGGGTATCGGCTCTCCGCCCACAGTCGCTCCGATCTCTATCAGCTCCTCATGTTGAATATCTTCGATCTGGCGGCACTTCCTGGAGCGGATGCTTCCCAGGTGCTCGAGACCGCGTTCTCTGTTCCGAGCGACGAATCTTCGGCAACAGGATGGGAGTATCTCACTTTCGTCGAGCGTGCCGGAATCTGCCAGGGGACGCACGGAAAGCTCCTGGAATGGGCCACCGAAAAGGATGCTGCTATAGCTCCCCTTCAAACCAATGCATCCGAGAAGATAGATGCTCATCTGGCCCTTTCGCGAGTGGTAATGGCAATCAGCCCGCAGGATGCCGCCGTCTTCTTCCAGCATGCACACGAAGATACCGAGGGGGTCGATGTAGATGCCCGCTTCCAGCTGCGAACCTTGAGCGAGCTTGTGCAGAGAGCCGAAGGAGCCCTCAAGGATCAGGAGCGGCCAAGCGCGGCTTGCGATTTTGCCGCGCTTATATCGAGCACCGCTTTGCGCATTGGCGATCGGGAGTCGTTTCCATGGGGGCAGACTACCGGCTCTCTGGCTAGGATGTCGCCTGGCGTGGCGCTGGCGGCCGTGGCACGTTGGGAGGATGCTGGAATCGCTGGACGCGATGACACGCTTGAGGCTGTGCTGCCGCATCTCGAAATCCCTGGTGTGGATCGCGTTGCCACATTCGTTGCAATGAATCCCCTCCTTCAATCCGACTCGCTCCTTGAAGAATCGGCCGATTTGGTAGCAAGCCAAGACAATCAGGCTTCATCTCCGCAGGTCGAGGATCTGTGCCGGGACGCTCTGATCTTGAACGACGGGCGGAGGCCGACGAGCATTGCCAAGAACCTCGAAAAGGTTCCTGAGGCCGGGGTTTGGCTCAAAGCTCTGCAGTCAACAGAAGCCTTTCGGGCAGGCTGTCAAGCGGTTCAGCCTTCGCCAGCCGAGGAGGAAGATCCTCCGAACTCGCACGGTAGCCTCTCAGTATCGGCGAAACGCTACATCCTTCCGGACGAGATTCTGGATGCTGTCCGCGCCGCAAAGTCTCCGGACCGGTATATCCCGGCTTCAGACGTGTTGAAGGCTGTCCAAGACCATGTTGCGACAGCCGACCGAATTGCCCATCTCGATGCATTGAAACAGCTTCCTCTCGGAGTTGCCGATGGAGAGGCAATCGTCAGTGCCCTTGAACAGGCGCGCCGGCGATGGACCACTGCAGCGGTTTCTGCGTGGCTTGATCAGGCCGTACCGGCTTTGCTCTCTACTCGATTGGCCGATTTTTGCGGAATGCTCGTCTATTTTGAGACCAACTCTGCTCTGGATCGCTTGC
Source organism: uncultured Acidobacteriaceae bacterium (assembly GCA_963808695.1). GTDB lineage: Bacteria > Acidobacteriota > Terriglobia > Terriglobales > Acidobacteriaceae > Telmatobacter. The sequence goes on along the minus strand of CAWEHF010000024.1, from coordinate 78,598 downwards.
TGAACCTGGTCTCCGATCGCAGTAGTTGCAGCAGACCTCTCTTGCGTGGGCTCGGAGAGTCCCTCGACGCGCTCCCTGCCGGAGCAATCTATGAAGTTTGCCGGCGTGTCATTCAGAGTCTCCGCCAGGAAGATGCGAAGGACATCCTTCTTGCCAATCTGCGGAGGCTCGTCAACGCCCTTCCCGATAGCGCCGAAAATCGGTTTGACATCACCGATATTCCGCCCGAGCCAACAGATGCTGTTGCGAGATTTCTGTTTGCTCTGATGTCCGATGTGGATACCCGGGTCCGGTGGAGGGCGGCGCATTGCCTTCGTCGGTTTGTGCGCTATGGCGGAAAGGAGCTTCTTCCTTCTATTGCAATTCTGTCGAAGAGGACCGCGGAAGACTCCTTCAGGGTTCCGCGCGCGCCATTCTACTGGCAGGCCGCGAGGCTTTGGTTTGTGGCTACGCTGTCCCGGATCGCTTCGGAACAACCCGGCGCGGTTCTACTGGTCAAGACTCTACTGCTTCAGACTCTCGACGACCCTGCCTATCCCCATCCCGCTCTTCGCTCCTTTGCCAAGGACGCTCTGGAAGCGCTGGCGAGCTCCGGGATGGTTTCCTTCGACGAGCACGAGCGCGTCCTTATCCAATCCACGAATCGGTCCAGCATCCCGCCGGAGGCCAAGGTTTCCATGTTCCCCGTAGAGGCCTCTCTACCAAGTCCGAGTGGGAGATTTCGCTTCGACCCGATGGACACGGTTCCGTACTGGTACCAGCCCGCAACCCGAATCTTCGCGAACGTGTCTATGAATCAGCTCAAGGCCGAGGCGGAGCGTTGGATACTGGATCGCTGGGGCGTTAAACCGGATGTCGGTGAATGGCGAACCGAACCGAGGCGAAACCGGTTTCCGGAACGCAGCTGGAGCTTATCTTCGAATGACCATGGCAGCATGCCTAGACTCGAACATTACAGGACCTTTCTCGAGTGGTATGCGCTCCAGTGCGCGATTGGCTCGTTGATGAAGATCGAGCCTCTCGCACTGCGCGAGAATGGCGAGCAGAGCGAACTCGAAATGAGGCTCAGATGGCAGCGGCTTCCCGAGGCTCCTTATTGGATCGCCGACCTGCTAAGTCCAATCCCACTCGAAGCGAGATTCTGGCTCCAGCCTGAGATCGGTGAGGAATGGGTCGCAGCAGTAACCGATGCCGACTTCGTTCAGGAGTTGCGGCGGGGAACGGATGGTTCAGAAATCGTCGTAGACGGGTCGTTTCAGGTTTCTTCTTCGGAGTTCTCTTGGGACGTGGATGTCGATAGCGCGCTTGTCAACGAGGAGAATGCTATGGCACTGGTTCGGGCCTTGCAGACGACGGAAGAGCCCATCGACTACAAGTTGCCCGATGCAAATGAAGATGAGGACGATAGGTTCGCGATTGGCGAGCCGGGGTTCAGATTGAGCGGATGGATAGCCGCGACGTACTCTGATGACGGCTTTGACGAGTACGATCCGCTGAACCTGGGAACGGAATCAACAACCTCCGGGCCGCCGAATTCGAGATCGATCCGTCGGGCTCTCCAGGGCGGGATACTATCGTGGCCCGAGCATGATGGGGTTGTCTTCCAGTACGAGCGCTGGAAGAGTCACAGAGACCGCTCTTCCGATGAATATGAGGGACCCGGTGTGCGGACCAGCGGCCACCGTCTCTTCGCGACTTCGCACGAAATTTTGGAGTTCTTAAAGAAGACTGGAAGCCATTTGATATTCGAAGTACGAATCACACGTAAACGCGGAGGTTCACGTCATCAAATACGCACGGAAGAAGAATCTCTCAGATTGGAGGGTCGATTCTGCGGAATCATCCTCCTCAGAGCCGACGGCACCCTCCACACCGCCGACGGATGTCTTGGAGCTTGGCCGCTATCTGGTGGATGAGAAGCTCGGCGAGCGCAACAACGATACGCTCTCACGATGGTTTCTTCACGCGATTGCTGAGCGTCTGGCCGCCTGCAACGCAGCGACAAACATCGCCCAGAAGAAGAAGCGCGAAGGCGAAGCTGCCGACCTGATCCTTCGTCTGTGGAAACATCGTGCCGTAGTGCCGATGGATATCGACCCCTTGGCGCAATATGAGCGTGTCTTCCAGGCCCTCCGGTCTCTGTTGCCGCAGGCCAATCCCTGGCAATTTCGTGAGAGGTCGGCAAACGAAACCGTAGCCGCGGAGCTCTACCGCTGTCTCTCCCTGTTGACTATCTCGATGTTCCTGATAAGCGTTGAAGCGATCCCTAAACGCTCAAAGAGCGAAAAGGCATTGCACGACGTATTCCTACCTTTCAGCGAGAACTCCATCCTGCTCTTGTTCGAACAAGTGGAGGAGTTCGTCTTCCCAAAGTTGAATTCAGATACGAAACAAGCAGTCCTGAAGGCTCCCAAAACGACGCTGCGCGAAGCGGCGCACGGCGTTCGGACCCTGATTGAGAGGACGCGCGCTGTGCTGGATGAAGCCCTCACCATTGTAGACAGGGCGGAGCGGGGCAGCTCGCGCCGGAAAGTTGTGGATCTTCAAGTTCACGCCAAGACCCGTCTGAAGTCACTCACTCCTGCGAAGAAGACCTTGTCGAACTCGAAGGCAAAAAAATCTCGGCCGGTTTCGCCCGGTAACAAGACGAAACAGAAACGATAGCTTCTTTTCCGTTGGTCTATATTGTCGCTTCACGAGATCTTTGAATCACCCAACGTCTAGCCCAAGAATCTGACGAAAGGTCGCGCCCCCATCCTCCCAAATCTTCGAGAGCGGTACTTTTCTCGGTTGCCGGCATGTTACTCAAACCGCGCAAGGGCCGATTGAAGATCCAGTTGAGCTCGGCTAACCAAGCCGCCAGATTCCGCGTTCGAACGGTGTCCGTAGATGTGTGGAAGAGCGCGATGGCAGCTTAGGACGCGCCGATTATGCCAGACCAGCATGATGCGCCGCCAATTGTTCATGATGCTTACCACTAAAAGCAATTAGCTCAATTTGATGCAACTTTTCCACAGGCTCAAGCATCTCTCATACATTCGTAAAGAGATGCACCGACGTCGATGCATCCACGGCAGGCGTAAGCAATTCCCCAGGTCGAGTGCTGGAGGTCATATGCTGCCCAGCATCAGGCTCGACGACATCGAGACCGTTATCAACGTAACCGAGTGCAAGCATTTCACTCGGGCAGGTACAAAACTGCACCGGCATCAGACCACAGTGAGCAAGAGCATAAAACGGATCGAAGATCACTTAGGGCTGAAGCTCGTTGACCGCAGCGCTCACCCTGTCCGGCCGACCAAAGGAGGGGCGGCCTTTGCATACTATGCGCGCAAAGGCCTTGACTCTCTGGAGCGGGGCATTGCCGAGGCCAGGCGCGCCAGCGTTACATCGAACTCAGTGCTTCAGGTGGGCTACACTTCCTACCTTGACCTCGAATTGCTCACGCATATCGCGGACATGGGCAAGGCGGCAAACGGCGGCTTTTCCCACAAGGAACATAGTTCCTCGTCATCAGAAATCGTTGCCTCCATACTCGCCAGGAAATGGGACTGTGGGTTCATCGTCAGCCCGTCAGCTACAGGCGGCTTGGCCGGAATTCCAGTCTACTTGGACCCGTTCGGGCTAATCGTTGCCAACGATCATCCTCTGGCGCGGAAGAAGAAGGTTAGGATCAAAGATCTCCGCGACGTGCCGGTCATTCTTCCCGCCAAGGAACGCAATACAGGTTTTCGCGCATGGTTTTTGGAGCGCTGTGCGACCGAGGGGGTAAAGCTGAAGATTGCCCAGGAGGTCAGCAATCCACACGAAGCCTGGTTTCTGGCTTCACAACATGCCGGCGTGGCTCTTATGCCGAAGTCCGCCTCAGGACACCTTCGCAAAGCAGCAACGGTCTTCCGCCCCTTCGTCGAGGAAGACCTGTACATCGAAGTTCAGCTTGTATTCCGTGACGAGCCACAGATTCCGATGCTAGCTTTATTTGTTGCTGCCGTGCAGCGCATGAGAGAGCGAATGCAGCGCAGCGACCAGCGAGACAGACCAGACCAGATGCCTGTTGTGCCTCGTCCAGCCGTCAAGCGTTGGAAACGATCACAATCAGGTCGTAGTGGTTCGGACGCTGGTTGTGCCCAAGTCAGTAAACCTCTTCAACAGTCCACGATCGCATCGGCTGTGCGAGAGATCTCGTTACCAGGCTCGTCATCTCTGCCTTCTGCGGACTGAGAGCGTAGGCTTCAAGGGCTTCGTGCGTAGTCCACGTCTCGTGCAGGATCAGCGTAGATCGGTTTTCAGACAGCCGATACAGGTCGAACGCCAGGCAACCGTCGATCTGGCGGCTGGCTTCGATGATGGGAGCCAACTCGGGGATGAGCAGATCCTCAAACCCAAGTTTCAAGGACATAACCGTGACCAAAATTGCTTTTCCGTTCATGCCGCGGGGGAGATCTCGGCGGTTCTTTCTCCCGTTTCCTCCATTTCTTCAAATTACTCTGATTCCAAAAGCCGCTTACGCGAGCCATAGGACTGGATCAGAGACTTCCCAACATCAGTCTGAAGCGTGCTCTTCCCGCTTCATCGAAGCTCAAAGTAAGACCAGCCGCTCCGAGCGGGGTCGGAAAGAGAATGCCCGTAGACGTACTCTGATGTGTCTGCCAGCCTTGTGAGCCCAAGTCAAATCTGCCTGCCTCATACCAGATGGCGAGGGCAGGGTATACAGAAAGACGCCGGACTGAAGGGCCGTGAATAGTTATTCCGGCGCCCCCTGTCACCATCGTGTTTGCATGAAACTCTTGATAGCGAAACGCGCTAAGCTGGCCTTCACCCCCTCCAGTGAACTGCTCAAAATAGTCGAGCTTCCTCCCCAAGCTCGTGTCGCTTTGGCCCACTGCGAACAGAGAAAACGTACGGCCAGCGGGACGGAAGGTGCTGAAATGGTTTTGGAAGTATGGATAAGAGATATTTCGAAAGCTGTATCCAATGGCGCCTTCGGTCAGGGTCCCGTGTGTCGGCAGCCCGCCAGAATCCTGGGAGTCAAAAAGCCATCGTACTTCCGGTGCAATGAATCCGCCGCTTTCCGCTTTTACCCCATCCACGGATTGGGAACTGCTATACGAGTCGTATCCAGCCTGGACTCCCACTCGCAGTTGAGCGAATCGCCAAGTGCCGATGCCGCCGTAGAGAGAACCGCCAAACCGGTCTCGAGTACCGCTGGAACGCACTGGACCTTGGTAGCTGTTGACGTGGTATCGCTCGACGAGGAGAGCCGGGGCGACGAAATAGCCGCTTCCGCCAAATGGGTGGTAGTACTCGGTCTGAATGCCGGGATCATAACCAATATTGACCGTCGCCAGAAGCCGCGCTTTGTATGCGTTCTTGAACACCGTTGCAGTAGAAATGCGCAACGCGGTTCTGCTGGGTTCTCCGGGCGACAATTCATATTGAAGAGACGGGCGCACGAGAACCTGGTCGCCCGGTCTTTGAGCGAAGTTAACCTTGTAACCTTCCATCTCGCCAGGTCCCTGTTGCCACATATACGAAGCACCTGGCACAGCCGTTGCGGACACCATTCCTGTAAGTACATTATCGAGTTCACGCTGCGAAACGACGCGATCATCCAGTTTTCGACGAATCTCTGCCTGCGCCTTTTGCTGAAAGGATGAACTGGGAGCATCGACAGCCACAACTGCTGCTCGTCTCTCGACACGGCGCATGCGCTCATTGCGAGACCGGGTGTACAGTTCCCATTCTTCGGCGGATAGTTCATATGGTCTTAGCTCAGCCGCTTGTTTTTGCGCGGCATCGTACCCCGCTTGAATGATTTCACGCCATTTTTTGTAATCCGTAGTGGAGAATTCTCTGGTATCAACTGAGATGATCAAATCGGCGGAGGCCAGAGAGCGGCGGATGTTTTGGGCGGCAGTGACGTTCGAAACCTGACGCAGTATATCGGGAAGCGATTTGAGTTCCTCCGGTTTTGGGGTTGGAGTCTCCAGGGTCACTGCAATCACCTTTTGCGCGCCCATGTCCCGCACCACCTCTACCGGCACCGTCTCTACGATTCCCCCATCGACCAAGACCATGCCATCCATCCGAACAGGCGTGAAGATAGCAGGAATGGACATCGTGGCGCGCATTGCTACGGCGAGCGAGCCGTGTCCAAGCACAACGGCCTTGCCGCTAATCAAATCCGTGGCAACACAGCGGAACGGTGTGGGAAGCTCGTCGAAGTCGGATACGTCGGAATATGCCGATGTCTCGCGGCTGAGAAGCAGGGAGATGGTCTCCCCCGAGTTCAGGCCGGCGGGAAGAGCAAAGCCCCTACCGAACCGGAGAGTGAGATTTCCAAATGTACGATTCCACTTTTGTTTATCTACAACTGGTTGATCGATAAATCTCAGGTTTGGATTTAGCAGAGCACCCCAATCCGCGTGCTCGACAAGCTCAGTCATTTGTCCCGAGTTCATGCCGACCGCATACAGACCACCGATAAGTCCGCCCATGCTGGTGCCGGCTACGTCGTCGATCGGAATATGGTGCTCTTCAAAATAACGAATCACTCCAATGTGCGCCAAGCCAAGTGCGCCACCTCCGCTGAGAGCGACACCTATTCGGCCGGGTTGTCGCCCCTGAGCCTGCACGACAGATTGCGAGTGTACGACACACAGCGAGAGACACAGGATAGTTGCCAAACGACACAGGGGCTTCATCGGTAACCTTCCGCATTTGTTGCCCTTTTGGAGAGGGATGAACCCACGCTCAGGATTTGCGCCGGTCCTTCCGATGCACCAGCGATTCGTCGTGCTTGCTTCGGAACGATCTGATATGCACCGTAGTCAATCGTAAAAACCGCCGTGCCCCCGATACGAACCTTCGTCTCACTCCGATTCAGTTGCGGTAACCAGAACCCGCCTGTCTGGGCGTACGTATGATGAATCAAGGTCCGCGAAATCCAGAACGAGGGATTCTTCGCGGGCTCAACCTCCAGTTTGGCCAGCGCGAAGTCTGTGGCATCCACCCATACCTTTCCTCGGTACAAGAACTTGCTCGGTGTCACAGGCTGCACTTCCAGGATGTAGGCCGGACGGTTGCCTAAATCGCCGGTTCCCAAAAGACGAAATCTGTAATTCTCTTCTGTCAGCGCCGTAGCTCCCTTACTTCGGGACGATTCCTGTTCGCTGTCGACGGCCCGCTTCAGAACCCTTTCACAAAGCGCTTGGGAGCCGCTTTCGGAAACGATCCGAAAACTCTTCCCAGAAGAAGCGCTATAGTTGATTTCCACGTCCATCTCGGCCGTAATCGTCCTAAAGAATCCTCGATATACCACCTCATAGTGTCGAAGGGCATGATAGCTTTCCAACTCCTCCGTCTGCGCCTTGTCATGCCGTTTCATTTGCTCGACGATCTGCGCAGGAGTCAATGTTGATGTCAACGTCGCATTTGGAGTCTGGGGCCACGCACTGCTCGCTAAAGCAACAAACATGGCCGCCAAGGATGAGCATTTAATCTGGTGAGTGCGCATTTTCCACTTCATAGGAGAACCCCTTTCTCTTGAGTGCCTAGCACCGATGCTCGTGCCCGTGGATCGCCGACCTCTTCTGATTCCTGTGCATATCACCGTTGCCAAAGGAGTCTTCAACCAGTTCATACTTACCTTGCTCGCGGCCGCGAATTTCTCCAGGCGGTCACGCTAGGGCCATCTGCGCTAGCGCTTCTTTCTGACGCTTGGCGTCAACCTCGGCAAGATAAACTCCTGCGCAAAACCGCTGGCCATGCGCTCGGCGGTGTTGATCGCAAAGGTCCCCAATACCAGTTCCACGCCGCGGTTCGATTCTGGATAGTAGAGATTCGACATTGCGCTTGATGCCAGATCGCCTCCGATGCTTGAGTAGTTCGGCTGCCACCGGCCATTGTCCCCCTTACAAACGAACGGGCTGAAGAACGCGTGCCGAAGGCGCGACTTAGTTGTGCCCGTGCCTTGATAGAAGTAACGCGGGTCCTGGTGCAGAAGCGACGGCAGGATAGCGCCGCCAATCAAGATGTCAGTAAAACCGTCCGCAGCGACAGTGCCTACACGCTGTCCATAGCCTTTCGCACCCTGAACGTAGTTGGGAGTGTCCGCCGCCTGATTGATGCCGGCGAGAAATGCAACTCCTCCCAAGGTAACGGGATCGACAGAGACTCTCATGGCGAGCGTGAACTTCAGCTTCGTCGTGAGCGGCACGGCATTCTTCGAATCGTAGACGACGTAAAAATTGGGAATGAAGCCGAGAACACGCTGTTGCTCCTCGACCCTGACCTGCTCAACAGCGATTTGTTCCGTTGAAGAATAAACAGTTACCGATGTTGTGTTTCCTTCAATCTTGAGCTGCACTTCGGGTAGAAATACATGTTGTCCAGGACCGAGGATGACGGTGGCTGACGTCCAACTCGAGAATCCGCTGACATTGATGCTGACGCGATAGGGCGCGCCAGATTTGAGACCTTCGAATGCGAATCCGCCATTGTCGTTTGTCACGACAGTGCGGTGATCTCCGGGCGTGGCGCCGTCGAGCACAACGGGCACACCGGTCAGAGCGTCGCCACTCACATCGGTAACGGTCCCACTGATGCCTCCTGCCTCCGGTCCGACAGCATCGGGAGCGGCTTGGCCGGCGTTTTGGCTGATCGGGGACTGCAGTGCAACAGGATCTTCGCTGGTCCCGGCCGACTGTGCTTGCGGCGCTTCAGGCAGCTCAGTTGCAGCAGAAAGAATTGGGTTCTGTTGCTGCGCCGACAGTTGGGCAGACGACATAAACAGAACTAGGAGCCCCGCCAATGTCGCCAGGCCACAGTTAATCGTCAATCGCATCCATTCACCTATAGAGAGCCAAAGAGCTATGCGGTTTATTGCAATACCTCCGCATGGCGAATATGCCAAGCGCCGCGAAGAACAGCATGACAATTGACGCCGTAAAGAAGAGCAGTTGGCTGGTCCGTTCTGGGGGCACGAGATTGTATGCTGAGAGGAATCTGAATAGGTGCACGACCGCGACAAGAAAATCCAGGCAAAGCACCGAGATGAGACTCAGCACGAAGGTCGGAGCCCAGATGCCGGCCAGACGGAACTTGCGCAGCGCGAGGACTGCTAATCCAGATACATAGATCGCGAGCATTGCGCCCCACCGTGCGAGACCAGGGTGGTGAAGAGAAAGCAAAATGCCGGTTGCGCTGGCCAGGAGAGTGAATTTCAGGAATGGGACGGCCCATCTCTTAATGCGGCCACCTGAGACCATTCCCCACAAAAGACCGACTCCGGCGCCAAGACCAACCAAGGCCAAGACGACATGAGCGAATTTGAGGATACCTAGAATCATGATTTTCTCCTTGACGCCGTAATTGCCAACCGCGCGTCAACGGTTCACCCAGTCATCTGGGAGCAGAACGGTTCTCCCACATCAGGGAGGGCTGTTCTCTTTCGTGTTGTCAATCGCGTCAAACGTGCATGTCGAATTTCGAGGTTGTGCGAGGCCGGTGAGGTCTTCACCGAGTGTCAACCGAGAGGCCAACTCACTTCGTCCCGGTTCGGTGCTTTCTGAGCGCTGGCCGCGGGCTTGCAGCTGCTGGCGGTAGTTTTTCAGGAAGTAGTGCATGGTTTCGACACGAATGCGAATGGAGGCGAGCGGACGGTTTTCGTCCAGATCGCGGAAGGAAAAGTGGGGTTTTCCGGATTGCTCAATGATCTGTTCAATCACCCGGCTGATGAACGCGTCGTGTCCGCACTTGAAATTGGAAAGTTCCACCGAAATGAGATTCGGATGACGCGCCACAAACTTCGCTGCCCAAAGCTTGTGGTTGGAACTGGCGGAGAAGGTATTTTTCCACACGTCGGAAATATCCAGAGGGGAGAGGATCTGGCCAACGGCGATCTCGGCTCCAAACAAACGGTCCAATAGATCGGGATCGAGCGGTAACAGGCTTTGCGAGAAGATGGGATAGCCGAGCCGCTGCAACTCTTCGAGAATTCCCTGATTCAGCCCTGGATCGTGGTGATAAGGACGGCCCAGCATCACGAGTCCGATGTTTCCGCCACGTTCCAATTCGCTGAGCGTCAATCGTGCCTGCTGACGGAAACGGGCTTCAAAGGCTTCCCAACTGCTATATGCGATGTCAACCGCGCGCGAGTTCTCCTCCCATCTGAGATCGAGCAGTTCTTTCCAGCAAGAGAACATCTGGTACTTGAACAGGTCGCGATCCGTCATGTCGAGCACGGGATTTACGTATGTGACGCCAGCCTCCTGGAACCAATCGACCGTGCGAGAAAAAGCGGCTTTAACTGCTTCCGGTGTCGCCGACCCGGAGGGGCAGGCACACGATCCACTGCAACCTTCGAGCGGTGTTGTCAGCACGTCGAACATCGGGAAGAAGATTGCATCAAGCGGTTCCTTCTTCGCCCTCTGCAGCAATTCGTAGACGTGGGCAACCGAGACCTTGGAAGGAAAGCATGGATCGATGGCGGAGAAACCCGCTGCTTCCTGGTAACGCTCGGGACTCGAAAAGTGCGAGTAATGCAGGTTCCCGGCCGGGATCCCAAGGCTTTCAAAATAAGCTGAGAACAGCGGAGCATACGTGAAGAGATTCAGCGCCCTTGGAATTCCAATCTGTATGCGGGCACGACGTTGCTGTTTCGTCTGGGTTCGATGTGCGGAGGAAAGAATCGATTTACGATGTAGACCTGCAATGGCAGAAGCCGGATGCATGGGGAGCCATGCCTGCTCGCCTGCCAACTGAACGTAATTTGGGCAGCGCTGGCGGAGGGCTGTCCAGGAAGAGCTGATTCCCTTGGCGGCAGTTGTGTCTTCTGCCTCTCCACGGTCGCAGATGGCAATGATGACCCGCTTCCGATCTGACGCGGTCGAGGTAACTGTGTTCAGCTTGACGAAGGTTCGCAGGCAGCGATTGGCGCAAAAGTGGCAACGCGTGGTTTCGTCCCTCTTGATTGTGTATTGCAGCGCATCAAGGAACTCTAACCCCGGAAAGACGGTGGAGTGGCCGGACTGGCAAAGCTCCATTGCTTCCAGAGCGGCGCCAATGGCTCCGGCCTCGCAGCAGTTGGGATGAACAACCACTTCAGGCTGTCCACTTCCGTGATAATGCGTCCGAATGAAATCGACCTCCGCTTTGACCACGGCGAGATTTCTTTGTGTGCCCCCTTGGAGCACGAAGCGCCTTCCGAGCGTCGCGACATTGGAAACCCCCGCAACATAGAGGAAGATATTTTTGGGGAGCACATTGGCCAGCCCGGCAAGGATCTCTTCCGGTGTCCATCCCTGGCGCTGAAAATTCACGATGTCGGACTGAAGAAAAACGGCGCAGCCATAACTGAACTGAGGCATGCGCTGTGCCGAAAATGCAACATCGGCAAAATCCTCTACCTGGATGCCAATCCCTTCTGCGGCGGCCTGCAAAAAATATCCATTGCCGGCCGAGCACTGGGTATTCAGCTTGAAGTCTTTGACGGCGCCATCCTTGAGCACCACGATCTTGATGTCCTGGCCTCCAACGTCGATGATGGCATCAACGTTGGGAAACAGGCGCAGCGAGGACTTGGCGTGGGCCACAGTTTCGACCAGAGCTAGGTCCGCCGAAAGGACCTTTCTCAGCAGGTCTTTCGAGTAGCCTGTCGTTCCTACGCCCAGAACTTTTGCGCGCGTTCCGGATGACTCGAGTTTGCCGCGCAAATCGCGAAGAACCGACACCGCATCGGCAATTGGGTCGGCCTGAGAAAGCCTGTACGTGGAGGTAAGAACTTCACCCTGCACGGAAAGAGCTACGGCCTTGGTGGAGGTTGACCCTCCATCCAACCCTACAAAGACTCCTGATTCAATTCCACGAAGATCTGGCATTACGGGGGCGGGCCGGGAATAAGCCCTGTAAAAACTCTCCAACTCTATCTGGCTGGCGCATAATCCACTTGTGCCGGACGCCTGCTTTCGAGATGCTTCGGCCCGGCGGATGTAAGACTCAAGAGCCTGCGTTCCCTGGTATTGCCCGGCGCCGTCCGATTCAGCGGCTCCAAATTCAATGGCGCCGATGGCAGCAAAATACTCAGCCATCGGCGGCACCACCACGAGTTCTTCAGGAGGCGTACCAGCGGGTAATGCAATGTTCTTCCGCCTCCAGAGATCAAGTAGTCCCTTTCGCCAAGCAGACTGCAAACCCGGAAAATAAGCATTGGGGCCGCCCAGCAGAAATACTTTGGGTAGCAGCGTATGTCCACGCGTAAGGACACTGAGATTTTGCAGAACGATGGCCTGAAACAGCGAAGCCATCAGTTGGGTGATCGGAACACCTTGCTTTTGCAGTCCCGTGACGTCGGTTTCTGCAAACACGCCACACTTGCCAGCAACTGGATAAAGCTCCAGGCCTTCGTATCGTTCGGTGAGAAGATCTTCGGTCGCAATGTGCAGCTTGGCGGCGATCTTTTCAATGACCACACCGGTTCCACCGGCACACTTGTCATTCATCGTCGCGATTTTCTTGCGACGGCCTTGAACACTGCCCTCTTGAAAAATAATTATCTTGGCGTCCTGGCCACCCAACTCGATCACGGATCGTACATCCGGATATGAGGTTTCCACCGCCAGGCTGACCGCCGCCGCTTCCTGCACGAAGTGGGCGCCTAATAATTGCGCAAGTTGTTGTCCTCCGCTTCCGGTCATGGACAGGTGTGTACTGCCGTCCGAAATGCCAAGTTCACGCTTAGCTTGCAGCAACGCCGCTAACACGGTTTCCGCCTGGCGACTCTCGTGACGGCAGTAGTTCTTATAAAGGATTTCTTTCGTGTTGCCAGCGCGCACAATTGTCTTTACGGTGGTCGAGCCCACATCGATACCGACCAGAAAGCTCTGCGCGGTGGCTGCTGACGCACCAGCCATGAACCAAGAACAGCGGACCGCAGGCTTCGACGTATTATCTTGCGTCTTCAATTCCTAGTCCATGTTGCCGCGTACGCCCTGAAACCCATGCAGCGCCTGCTTGAACAGCCAGCGAATCACGCGCGTGTCGTTATAGCAGAAGGCAAGAATGTGGTTGAGTGTCGAGAAACAGTTCGCTTCGCAGGTGCGTTTCATCGCCGACAGTTGGTCCGGCTCCATATGTGGTGCTTCAATGGTTCCCCAGTCGTGATTCGTGGAGTACATCGGGAAGCATGGTGCGAGAGTGCCGTCGGTGCGGATAATGATGCTGTTCTGACCGGCGCGGCAGCCCCACTGGTCCAGTTCCTTATTGATGAATTTCTTCATCTCCGCCAGACGCTGGACCGAATTCACCATCTTCCAGCCGGAATTCTGCTTCTCGATCAACCAATCGATCAACTCGCCAATGGCGGCATGATCTTCCGGGCGGATAAAGACTGGGTTATCTTCCAGGTGTCTGAAATCGTCCTGCTCCATCATTGGAGATTCGCAGATGTGGTAATCAGTTGCGATACCTCTATCGTGCGCAAGTTCGGTCAACATCCGCACATCTTCAAGGTTGTTGCGACAGATGTTGATATTCAGGAAGACGGAGTAACCGTACTTATATTGTTTGAGTACCAGATGGTTGAAGTATTCACGAATCGGCGTCATCGCTTTCGGAAGCCCGGGTTTGATGTCCCATGCATCCACCGCCAAATTGACGGTTGCAACTCCGGCATCGGCGACACGATCAATGAGGTCGGGCTTCATTAACCGGCCATTGGTCGGCAAATACACCCAGAAACCCCTCTTTGCGGCGTAATAGATGACCTTATGCGCGAACTGTGGGCGCAGGAGCACTTCGCCTCCCATCAGCGCGAGAACGCGGCAGGTTGTCGAATGCAGCCAGTCGATCGATCGCTTGGCAATGTCTTCCGTCATTCCGCTGACGCGATTGTCGTAGGCCCAGCAGTAGTTGCAGTCCAGGTTGCACTTCCACTCGTTGAAGAGATAGGCGATGATCGGATGGAACTCGCCGCGCTCAAGACGCGAGCGGAAATATGGAAACATCCAGCCTTGCATCGTGTGGTAAATCTGTGGAACGGTCCAATGCCGCTTTCCGTTCTTCGGCAAATAGGCTTCGTCCGGGGAGGCGAACAGCCACCGATGTTGCGGAAACACGGGTTCCGGCAAAGTCTGTGGCGCGTTTCCAGGTGGCGGCGGAACCTGCGAACGTTGCCCCTTCATCAACTCGTCGTTAAGGGTGGTACTGATGCGATACGAAGGATCATGCTCAGTTGTGGATCTGGGAAGATCGTTCATGACTCAATCTCCTGTGTGGAATGAATGTGATCGAGAACTGGAGAGTACACTCCGCGTTCTCGTTGCGAATGCGGCCCGGTGCCTTCCGTAAAGCGGGCGGACAGCAGTTGATCCGCGTACAACAGAAAATTCGCAGCGGTAGAGACGACACCGGGGTGACGCGGAATCGATGAGAGAGGAGAACGCAGTTCCCTGTGGACCGCAACAAAAGCTCGTATCTCTTCGAGCGAATGATGTGCTGTCTTGAGTGCCTGCTCAAATTCCAGCAATGCCTTTGCACGGGCCTCGGACAGCGCCATTTGGACGCGGCTATACGCGTGGATTTCTCCGTCCGCGGAGGTCTCGATCGGCAGGAAGCTGACCTCGGGGAATTTCTCCACAAGCGATGCCTGCACCGCATCCGACTGGACCGATGGAAGGCAGCCGAAAGGCTTGAGTGCCAGCACAAGATGACACGCTCTGTGCTGCGTGTAATAGAGTGTTTTGCCGACCTCCAGGTGCCCTTCGCCTCCGCGTAGGAACGTGTTGTAGTAAGGAGCGGCCAACGACGCAAGCGCCTTCTGGGGCGCCAATATCTGGTCGGGGAGCAAAAGCAGTTTTGCTAACCGGCTGAAATGATGGAGATAAATTCTCATTCCGAGCGCAAAACCCATCCGCTTGCCCCACGAGGCGGCCCGAACGGCGATAGCCTTCCCGGGGGAAGTCCATGGAGCGGTATAGGCTGCCATCCTCTGTTGATAGGCGACGCGCGCTTTTCTCTGGTGAAGCAAGTAGAGCAGCCATGTACTGATCGGCTCAATCGAGACTTCCACTCCTTCCTTCTCCAGGAACTCCAACATGCGGAAGTTGCCGTCGCTTTCGGTCATCTGCGCCCAGAATTCGCCGATCACCTTGACGACCGGCCTCACTCGGAGCCAATCCACTTCGACGTTACTCAATTCATTCGCGGCAGTGGGGAGGATTGTGGTCAGCGCATTGCCGTACAGATGCGACCACAGCTTCCCAAGCGAATTGGGGAAGCGATACCAACGAGATTTCATGTCGGGGAGTAGGAACGCAGGCAAAATCTCCTGCAATTCAAAACCTGGACTGCTTTGGAAGTGCTCAGCGATAGCATCTGTCGCCCTGGCAACAGCTCTGTCAGCCGCCCCCGCATGGATCTCAAACGGTTTCAAACGGTGCTGCACGCCATTTAACAGGTCACCAAGAACGAAGGTATGTAGCGCATTCCAGCCAAAATCCGCTGAGAATTGCAGGCCGCTGTGACCGGTGGAGGCGTAAATGCCGTGGTCCTGTGAGAATGAAAGCACGCGAAAGCCGTCGAACCCGGCCGCTCTAAGCGCCATGCGGAACTCCGACTCATACATGCCGAACCGACAGGGGCCACCGCAGGCCGCTGTGAAGTAAACGAAGCGGCAAACAATCTCATCCCGAGATAAACCGGCCCTCTCCTTTTCCTGAAGGAAGCGAAGCAAATTGCCGACGGTGAAGTACACCGGATTGCACAGGCCGCTTGCACAAAACTCCTTGCCCAGTTCGTGTGCCGCACGATCGGTCTCCGGAAGGTGTTGGCAGCGGTATCCGGCGCCGGCCAAGAGCCCCTCGATCAGGCGCTCGTGCTTCCAGGTCAGCCCGCCAAAGAGAATCGTTACGGTGCTTCGCTCTTCCGCCGTGAAGGCAAACTCACGAGGACGTAGCGACGGGAATGTCAGTCCGCTCGACGGCAGGGTACACTTTACGGGTTCGGACTCATGACCGACCGCATGTTTGCTGAGGCTACTCATATTTCAGCGCCTCCACGGGATCGAGCCGTGCAGCACGAGTGGCCGGATAAGTGCCGAAGATCACGCCCACGAAGGTCGCGGCGGTAAGTCCGATGACGACGGACCAGATCGAAATCGGCACGGAATAGTCGGTAAAATAGCGGACTGACAGCGGCATCGCAACTCCCACGAGCGTGCCGATTACCCCGCCCACGAGGGAGATGATGGCTGCTTCGGCAAGAAACTGGAGGCGGATATCGCGACACGTAGCCCCCATTGCTTTGCGAATGCCAATTTCGCGTATGCGGGCATTGGTATTGGCCAGCATGATGTTCATGATGCCGATGCCACCTACTACCAGGGTGACTGCGGCTACCAGCACCAGCATCGCCGTCAGCGCATTAGCAATTTTGGCCGCCGTCACCAGCAGGTCGGTCAGCGTCTGTGCCCTGTAAATCGAGTTCTTCAGGTGCCGCAGGCCAATCACGCGCACAATCTCTTTTGCGGCGTTGGGCACATCATCCATGCTCTGCATCGAAAAGTAGAGCTGGTTTACGGTCTCGGTTCCGGTGAAGTAACGCGCCACCGAATACGGCACCAGGATGGTTTCGTCGGTGATCTCCGACATGCCGAAGTCCGAAACGCTCTCTTTGAAGACCCCGATGATGGTGAAGGGAATCCCCAGAATCTGGAAGGTCTGCCCGATCGCCGCGTCAGCGCTGCCGTATCGCTCCCGCGCAAAAAGTGCGGTCACCACAGCGCACTTGATGTGCGTGGTGTCGTCCGTCTCGTCAAAGAAGCGCCCATCGGTCACAATCAGGTTGCGGATGAACTGGTACTCGGGATTGACGCCCAGCACCACCGTATCCTTCTGGATTCCGCCGGGAAAGCTGATGCGGTTGCGCATCTCCAGCACCGGCGAAGAGTACATGATGCCGGACACCTGCTGGTCCACGGCCTTTTCATCTTCGTGCGTAAGGCCGTCGGTGTAACGTGCGTGCTCCCTCGCAGTGGCCCCGCCGCCCGCATATTCCACCTCCACCTCGTTGGTGCCGATCTTCTGTAATAGTTGCAGAACGTATTGCTTACCGGTGAGTCCGATGGTCACCACCAGAATCACCGACGCGGTGCCAATCACCATGCCGAGTGCGGTGAGAGCAAACCGCATCTTGCCGGCTCGGAAACTGTCCGTTGCCAGCTTCAGAACCTCGCTCAGCGCCATCGTTTGGCGGACGCGAACAATGGGGTGCGCGATGACCATCTGAGGGGCTGGCGGGGTCGAATTCATTCCCAACTCACTGGCCAGATGAATCGCGCTGGCTGCACGTTGCGTCACGAAGCTCTCTGGTTCTTCCTGTCGCGCGATTTCGGGTTGTGCCAATGAACTCATCTCAATCGCTTTCTGCAAACTGCATCAGAGTCCAACCCGCCCTGTATTGAGAGGTGTGCGCGGGGCGCCATATCTTCGCAAGGTGCCCGAAAGCTTCCTTCTGGCCTGATGTAGCCGAGACTTGGCCGCTGCAACCGTAATGCCCAAAGCGCGCGCGACCTCCTCAATAGAAAATTCATCAACATCGCATGCTTGCAAAATGAGCCGGTATTTCCCGTGCTGTCTTGAGATCGCTCGGTGGAGAAGGATGCGAAGCTCTCGACGAAGGTATTCCTGCTCCGGATTCGGGCGGCTATCAGGCAAGATCCACGCCCGCCTTCGGTCCTCTGACTCCTGTATCTCGTCGAAATAGATCCAGTGGAAACGGCTCGACTTCCTTTTGCTCGAAAGGGCGGCATTGATAACGATCGCAACTAGCCAGGAGGAGAAGCGGGCCTCACTGCGGAATTTTCCGATACTTACGAAAGCGCGCAACATGGTCTCCTGAACCAGGTCATCCGCATCGTTAGCACTCTCCACGAAGCGGCGTGCCGCTCGATAAACCGTCGTCCGGTGCCGTGTCAGCAGCTCCTCCAACGCAGAAGGAATGCCCCTTTGAGCCGCGGCAACCAGTTCTTCGTCGGAGCGAGTATGGTGAGCCGGAGACCCTCGTCGGGATACGATCTTGCGCTTCGGCTCCGCGAACTCTGTAGGAAGAAAATCTGGTTCTACTTCCGAGACTTCCGTTTCAACGACTTCTCCCGAATCTGTCGGCAGTGAGCGCGCTCTTGCCAAAGTCGATTGGTGTTCAGTCATAGGGCACTCACCTCTCTTTCCTTATTGTTGGTTGCGCTCTTCGCTCGATACACTCCGTGCACTTCTCCGGCTGCTGGCCGCCAACCGTTCAATCATGCTGAGCAATGATTCCGCTGATAGATCGGGTGACATTCGCTCGTCATACATCGGGTCATCCAGAATTTCGACTCGCGCATGAATCAGCAGAATCCTGGCAGCAGGCCAATGATGGCGAATGTAGACCGCACAGCTTCGCAGTTCACCCGGCGATAATGTGTTGTGAAGAATCGCAACATCGACCTTCCCGGACGTTAAGATCGCAGACAGATCCCAAACAGATGCCACGGCAAAAAGCCGGCACTTGGTACGTGAAAGAAGTACGTCACGAACAAAGTCGTTCGAGTTAAGAGACCCGACAGACAGTACGTCCAATGTGGTGATCACGTCGGCACCTCCAGTGCCCCGAATCCATCCACATAGTGTTCGGCAAGTTCGGTTACCAGACCTTTGTCGATGATCTTTTGCAATGCTCTGGCGCAAGCCGGCTCGATTACCGAGCGATGGCATTCCAGGAGTAATGCGCAGTCTTGAACGGAGAGCCCTAAATAGCCATGAAGGATGAGAGTGGCACGCTCAAGCGCGTCGCAGGATCTACTTATCTTTTCTGCTTCTATGGATCGAAGGACCCGCCGCTCCGTCTCGCCGAGAGCGTGAACCCCGGTCGCTGCGTCAGACCTCCGCGTGTAGTTCTCGGCGATTGTCTGAATCTCGCCCCTAACCTTATCTACGGCAATTCGTGCCGCTGCCCGCTGCGTCCAATGTTCAAGCCACTCAGGAACAACATATCCTCCCTGCTCGGCTAGCCGGATTGTGTCCAGAAGGCACCCCTCCACATGCTGCGCACGGCCGAGAATGACTTTTACAATCCAACGCAATTCTGCGGAGTCGCGCTCAAGCCCGTCTTTAAGCTCAGTTCGGTATGCTGGCGCCGTAGTCTGGCCGTGGACGGATTCCGGGCATTGCTCTGTGTTTTTCATCGCTTCTCAATAGCCTGCAATGAATTGTCGCGGGCATCTATCGGGCACCACTCGCGTGTCGTGAGACTCCATTTTCTAAATGAATCTCCAGCGCGTTTGAAGAGGGCGGCTCGATAACCGAGCATTGACACCCAATTGGCGATGCGCAGCCTTGAAGCGAGAACTCCAGCTATCCACCGAGAATGAAGAGTACGGGCTGAGACACGCACAAAGTCGCTGTCGGTTTTTACGGAACTCCGATGATGGGTTCCGCGTCCGCTTTGGCACACGCGATGCATGGCCTGCTTGTAGGTGGCCAGAGCCAGCAGCGGGAAGTATTGGCGATAACCGCTGTAGGCAAGATAAAAGACTCTGGGAAACCCGGTTCCGGTGATAATGCTCTCGCGGAACCGGCCTTCTCCGATTGACTCATCCCAACTGCCGTCGGGCTGTTGCTGCTCAAGCAACCAACGGACACCCTGGGCGATGGAATCGGAGCGGTCGTCGCCGGCGGCGAGAAGACCGAGCAGCGCCCAGGCCGTCTGAGAGGGAGTGCTCGTACCCACGCCCCGCAAGTGGGAGTCGTCATAGCTGCCGCAAGTTTCGCCCCAGCCACCATCGGGGTTCTGCACGATGCGGATCCACTCCGCCGCCTGCTGCACCTTCAGCTCGTGCTGAGCGAAGCCGATGGCCTCAAGTCCGCGCAGTGCGAGGAATGTCCCATAGATGTAGTTCACGCCCCAGCGTCCAAACCAACTGCCGTCCGGCTCCTGTTCAGAGAGAATGAACTGGATGGCCTCCTCGACGCCTGCGTCGCTGCGGTCGTAACCGTAAGCTGCCAGCATCTCAAGGATTCTTCCCGTGATATCCACCGTCGGCGGGTCGAGCATAGCGTTGTGGTCCGCAAACGGGATGTACTGGAAGATCGATTTCGTGTTGTCTTTGTCGAAGCTGCCCCACCCGCCGTTCTTGCTCTGCATGGCGAACTCCCACGCAATAGCGCGCTCGGCCGCTAGCTGCTGGTAGAGCTTGCGCGGGTGATCCACCTTGCTTAATGCCAGCAATACCTGTGCCGTGTCGTCCGTATCGGGGTAGAACTCATTGTTAAATTCGAAGTACCAGCCGCCCGGCTTGGCATTGCGGGCCTTCACCGCCCAGTCGCCCTTGTAGGCCACCTCTTTTGACAGCAGCCAGTCCGCCGCCTTGATCATGCGTGGATCGTTGCGCGGAACACCGGCCTCACCGAGTACAAACACGGTCTGCGCCGTATCCCATACGGGCGAAATACACGGCTGCATTCGCAAGGTCGCCTTGGACATCTCTTCGTTGGCTGGCTCCTCAATGCCCAGCTTCTCGAAATCGTAGCGGGCACGAATCACGTGCGGATCGTCCTCGGAGTAGCCCAGGCAGCGCAGAGCGATGATCGCGTTCAGCATTGCAGGATAGATGGCACCCAAGCCGTCCGACATCTCGAGGCGCTCCAGAATCCATTTCTCAGCACGTTTTAATGCGAGTCTGCGGAGCGGCCGGATGTGAACCGTCTCGGCAAAGTGCATCATCCTGTCCAGAACGATGAAAAAGTTGCGCCAGGAGAATATGGGCTTTTGGTTCATACGCAAGTGCAGAATCGAGTTCGCGCGGCCACCGACATACAGCTCATCGATGCGCTGTTCTGGCGGAATCCTTTTGAAGGGCTTTTTTGCATACATGATCGCCAAAGGAACAAGGATCAAGCGCGACCAGGACGAGATCTCGTAGATATTGAAGTAGAACCAGTTGGGGAAAAGAACAATCTCAGGCGGAATTGCGGGCACGGCGCTATAGTCGTACTCACCCAGCGCGCAGAGATATACCTTGGTGAATGTGTTGCACTCCACAACACCGCCATGCGCCAGAATCCACTCACGAGCCTTCACCAGACATGGATCGTTCGCACCGAGCCCCATCAGCTTTGCCGAGGAATAGCACTTGACCGATAACGAGATGTTTCCGGGGCCGCCGGGATAGAGGCTCCAGCTTCCGTCATCCTTCTGGTAGCGCATCATTTCATTGAATGCGCGCTGCAGCCGGCCCGGATCCCCGCTCTCCAGCAACGTGTGCAGAAAGATGTAGTCTGCCTCGAGCATGGAATCGGCTTCGAGTTCTCCGCACCAGTAACCTTCGGAGCGTTGCTGCGAGAATAGAAAATCACATGATCGGGTAACGGCTGAATGCACATCCTCCATGCCTGGATCCAGCCGCTCAAATCTGCGCGCCGCGGATTGTGCCTCGTATCGTTTTATGGTCATACGGTTTCACCTTGAGGAGCTTCCTGAACTTAACGGCTTGTCGAAGGGAACCCACATCTTCCGCTCTTTCTGATCCTCTTAACGAGACCGCGTGTAAACCATCAATCCACGTCAACGGCCATCAAAGGCTGGCCCAAATGCAGAACAGCGTAAATATTGCGAACCCAAGAGCTGCAAGTATCTTGCTGATTGTTTTCATAGCGGCAACTCAATCCGGCTTCCAATCGATGATCCGTTCAATCAGTTTGGCGCAAGTATCGATGCCCAAAGTACTGTTTATGCAGAGGTGATAGAGCCTGCGATCCGACCAATCGTGGCCATAGTAGTTCTGTGTATAGTGGGTACGCTCGGAATCGATGTGGTGCAAGAGAGCTTGTACGTCGTGCTCGTCCGGATGGCGGAGCTTCATCCGCTTCACCTTTTCCGCAAGCGGTGCATATACCAGCACATGGAGTACATGCGGATGGAGACGCAACACACACTGTGCACTGCGTCCGATGATGACGCATTTGCCTTCCTTCGCGGCCTCTTCAATCACCCTCGCGGTGAACTGTTGCAGCGCATCGTGATCGATGTCGGTTCCGGAAACCTCTCCGGAGTAAGACCATGAAGCACCATAACGAAAGCCCTTCATCACTCGCTGCCACCATGCGTTGGGCTGCTCGTCAGCCTCTGCGGCCCAAGAGGGATCCACCTTTCCCATCGCTGCGACCCGCTCAATAATCTGCTTGTCCACACACTCCCAACCCAGAAGTGTCGCCAGTTTTCGCCCAATGTCGGCGCCTCCGCTGCCGTACTCTCTTGCAATCGTCACAACGTTGAACATGTTCTTCTCCATTACTACCGTCAGTGCGCTTTCTTCGATTGCGGTTCTTCGCTTTGCTCGGCGTTCTTCCGCGAATCGGCCTCAGGCCCAATCAAAAGATCGAGTAGTGCATGTGCGCTTTTCCAGTTCAATATCCGTTCCAGGAATGTCATTGCCAGCCGCCTCCCAGTGCGCTGTAGAGTTGCACGATCGAAATTGCTTCCTGCTCCTTCGCGACGGCCAGATTGAGTTGGGCCGCGTAGGAATTGGTGTCGTTCGTAAGCACTTCGAGGTAATTGGTCGAGCCGGCACTATAGCGAAGCCTTGCCAGCCTCGTTGCATCTTCGGTAGCCGCAGTCACTTTGGCCTGTTGTTCCGTGTACTCCCGGTATTTGCGAACCCCAATCAACGCATCCGACACACTCTCAAGTGCCTGCTGAATGGTGCGCCTGTAAACCAGGATCTGTTCCTGCTTTTGCGCCTCCGAGAGTCTCACATTATTGCGAAGTCGGCCCGCATCGAAGATGGTTTGTGTCAGGTTTCCGCCCGCAGTCCAAAACATGCTTTTGCTGTCGACTAGCGCCTTTAGTTGGCTGCTGTAGGTTCCTCCTTCGGCCGACAGGGACAATTGCGGAAATAGCTGTGCCCTAGCGACTCCCACATTCGCATTTGCCGCAATCAACTCGGCCTCGGCTTGCTGAATGTCGGGCCGGCGTTCCAGCAACTGCGATGGGATTCCTGCGGGTATCTGCTCGGGTTGAGGCCAACTTGTGTCCGCAGCGCGGAGAATCGGACCGGGATTCCGGCCTAACAGGATACTGATGCTGTTCTCCTCTTGCTCGATCTGCCTTTCCAGGTTCGGTATGGCCGCTTCCGCTGCATATCGAAGTTCCTCTGCTTGCCGGACATCCGCAAGAGTTGCAGACCCGCCACGCTCCAAATCCTCGGTAAGTTGTAACGACTGTTTGCGCGCGTCCAGTGTCCGCTTCGTGATCTCCAACTCAGCGTCCAGCGTGCGCAACTGGAAATACGATGTCGCTACGTTCTCGACCACAGTGCTGAGGATCATTCGGCGGCCCCACTCGGTGGCAAGCAGTTGCGCACGCGCCGCCTCAGTTTGCCGCCGGTAAAGGCCCCAGAAGTCCAGATTCCAGGCGGCAGAAAGAGTAATTCCACCTGCGAAATACTGCGACTCCCCGCCGCTGCTGTTGCTGCCGCCACCAGAGCCAAGACTGCTCAACAAGCTGTTGGGAATCCCCAGCGCCGTATAAGATCCGCCTCCAGTTATGGTTGGGAATTGCTGGGAGCGAGTTATACCGACCACATCCTGTTGTTCCAGCACGCGCTGCGCCGCGATCCTGACGTCGTAGTTATTTGCCAGGGCTTCCTGGATCAGTTGCTTTAGCGTCGGATCTTGGAATACCTCAGCCCACTTTTCGTCTCCGAATGTCCGGGCCGGAACCATTGTATGGTTCACGTTTGGAGCCAAGCCACGGTATCCAGTAGGTGTAGTCACTGCAGGCCGGATGTAATTTGGCCCCATTCTGCAGCCGGAGACGCTCAGCGCCAGAAGAAGAACAAGCGAGTATCTGGAGAGTCGCATCACGCATTGCCTCCCTTCTGCTCCGCTTCCGCAGGGAGCGTCGGGTGCTTGCGAGTGAAGCGTAGCGAGAGCCTCTCGAAGAGAGTGAATGTTACAGGAACCAGGAAGATGGCGATGCAGGTTGCGGCCGCCATTCCTCCGATCACCGTTGTTCCCAACATGCGACGTCCCTGCGCGCCCGCGCCGCCGGCAATCCACAGTGGAACGCAGGCCAGAATAAAGGCAAAGGAAGTCATGATGATGGGTCGCAAGCGTAACCTCGCGCCTGCCAGCGCGGCGTCAACTACGTTTCTCCCGCGGTCATGCTCCAGCTTGGCGAACTCGACGATCAGGATGGCATTCTTGGCGGCAAGTCCAATCAGCATGACCATTCCGATTTGTGCATACACGTTGTTTTGCATGTGGCGTGACCAGAGAGCGAGATAGCCGCCAAACATCGCAATCGGCGTACTGAGCAGCACACTGAAAGGCAAGGACCAGCTTTCATAAAGCGCGGTAAGGATGAGAAAGACAAACAGGAGCGAGAGGCCGAAGATCTGGCCGGCGGAGACTCCCTTCGCCGCTTTCTGCTCCTGGTAACTCATGCCCATGTAGTCGTAGGCCATCTCCGATGGCATGGTTTGGGCGAATACCTCTTCGAGCGCCTTCATTGCTTGGCCGGAACTGTAGCCAGGAGCGGCTGTGGCAATAATCTGAGCTGCGGGGTATTCGTTGAAGCGCATGGTGAACTCGGGCCCTGTGATTGGTTTTATGATCGATACCGCATCGAGAGGGACCATATTTCCGTTTGGGTTTGTCACATAGAATTGGCCGATATTCTTAGGATCTGTCCGCGAGCTACCCTCCGCCTCCACATAGACCTGCCACTGCCGGCCGAATCGGTTGAAATAGTTAACTAGGTAACCGCCCATGAAGGTTTCCATGGTCGTATACACGTCGCTGATGTTGACGTGCTGCCGCATGACCTTTTCCTTATCGACGTCAACGTAGAGTTGCGGAACATGCGGAACCAATGTTGTGAATATGGATGCGATTTCCGGACGTTTGTGTGCCGCGGCGAGGAAGGCATTTGTGTTTTGTGCCAGGAAGTCGCCGCCTTTGCCAGAACGGTCTTCCAGAACGAAGCTCACCCCGCCGGACTGACCAACGCCCGGAATGGCTGGCGGAGCAATGACAAAGGCCACGCCATCCTGAATCGTGGAGAGCTTCTGGTTCAATTGATTCTCAATCGCCTCGATTTGCAGATTTGCCGCGTGGCGCTTGTCCCAGTTGGTCAGCTTGGCGAAAAGGATGGCAGTGTAAGTGTTTTGGGTCGAGCTGATGACGTCGACGCCACTGCCGCCACCAACAGCTTCCACCCCTGGTGTGTGGAGCATGATGTTTTCGATTTTGCTGGCGGCTTCGGCGGTGCGCTCCAAAGAGGCAGCTTGCGGCAGTTGCAGGCGGACCATGACATATCCCTGGTCCTCCTCGGGCACGAACGAGGTTGGCAGCCTGCCCGCGATGAACCAGGCACCCCCGGCCGTGAGGACCAGGAAGCCCATGCTGAACACGCTTCTGCGAATCAACAGAGCCGAGTATTTGACATAGCCGTTCTGCGTATATGCGAACGTTTTGTTGAACCATTCGAAGAAGCGGGCGAAAGGACCATGTGCCTTGCCGGGCTTCAGCAGAAGGGCGCACAGCGCTGGACTCAGGGTGAGAGCATTGAATGCGGAAAAGATTACGGAGACGGCGATGGTGACCGCGAACTGCTGGTACAACCTGCCCGTGATGCCGGGAACGAAGGCCGTCGGAATGAAGACGGCGGAGAGAATCAGGGCGATGGCGATGACCGGGCCGGATACTTCTTCCATGGCTTTCAGCGCGGCATCGCGCGGCGATTTGCCTTCTTCTATATGCCGTTCCGTCGCTTCGACGACGATGATCGCGTCGTCGACCACCAGGCCGATGGCGAGAATTAAGCCGAACAAGGACAGCGTGTTCACTGAAAAGCCCAGCATCGGGAAGACAATGAATGTGCCGATCAATGAAACCGGAACCGCAGCCATGGGAATGAGAGCCGGCCGCCATCCTTGCAGAAAGATGTACACCACTATGATGACAAGACACAGGGACTCAAACAGGGTAAGGATGGTTTCGTGCAGGCCGGCGGTAACCGCCTCCGTGGTGTCCACTAAGACGTGATACTGGAGATCCTTCGGGAATCGCTTGGAAAGTTGGTTGAGTCTCGCACGCACTCCGGCGGCGGCCTCGACGGCATTCGATCCCGGCAACTGATAGATGGCAAAGACCCCAGAGGGACGGTTATTGTACGTACCTTTTATGTTGTAAGCCTGGGAACCCAGATCGATGCGCGCAACGTCCTTGAGCCGCAAGATGGACCCATCGGGATTGGCGCGAATGACAATGTCGCCGAATTGCTCCGGAGTTTCGAGCCGGCCCTGCGAAAGAACCGTGTAGGTATATTCCTGGCCCTTCGGCACTGGGTCTCCGCCGATCTGCCCCGAAGGATTAACCGTGTTCTGGCTCTGGATGGCCTGGACAATTTGTGGAACCGTCACCGCCAGCTTGGCCAGCTTATTCGGCTGCACCCAGACACGCATGGCGTAATCGCTGCCAAACACCTGGACGCGGCCTACGCCGGGAACGCGCCCGATTTCATCCTTCAGATTGATATTGCCGTAGTTGGTAAGAAAGTTCTGGTCATAGGTGCCATTCGGCGAATCGAGCGCAATCACCATTAACGGAGAAGTCAGGGATTTCAGTACCTGCACTCCCTCCGTATTGACCTCGGGCGGCAACTGCGGGGTTGCTTGATTGACTCGAAGTTGCGTGAGGATCTGATCGGTATTGGGGTCCGTCTTCACATCGAAATCGACAAACATGAGCGTCCAGCCGTTGTTCGCATTGGTGGAATACATGTAACTCATGTTGTCCACGCCGCTTACCTGGCTCTCGATCGGCGTCGCGACCGACTGCTCCAGCGTTTTTGCGTCAGCACCTGGAAAGATGGCCTGTATGAAAATCTCTGGAGGGACAATCTCGGGGTACTGCGCAACCGGCAAACTGACCATCGCAACCGTCCCGACCAGAACCATCAGAATGGAGATGACAATTGCGATCGTGGGATGGTTGATGAAGAATCTGGAGATCATTCATTCCCTCCCGCCAGCACCTTCGCCACTGTTGGATTGACAGTCATTCCGTCCTGCACCTTTGCGTTGCCCTCGGAGATTACCTCTTCTCCGGCATTCAAGCCGGACTCGATGATCCACAGGGAACCAACACGCTCGCCGACCTTCACGTTGCGAATGGAGACCTTGTCATTTCCATCCACTACGGCGACTTGATAGGTTCCCTGCAACTCCGTTACACAGCGTTGAGGGACCAGGATGGCGGAACGGTTCACGGCTGTGGCAGCGCGCACACGGCCAAACTGACCCGGGCGCAGGATGTTGCCTGGATTCGGAAATGCTCCGACTACGCGAATAGTTCCCGTTTGTGGGTCGACCTGCCGGTCCACAAAGATCACTCTTCCGGGATATGGATATTTCGTACCGTCGGCGAGTTCCAATTGCAGTTTCATCGCTCTGATGTCGCCGGGGGTGCCACCGGAGGTTCGTGGAATTTCACGGCTGAAGCGCAAATATTCCTGTTCGCTGATGGAAAAGTAGACTTTGATCGGATTGACTTTAGAAACAGAGGTCAGCAGTGTACCCGGTGCAACGAGATTTCCCACCTGCGTGGTAGCGATTCCCGCAATACCATCGGTGAGCGAGCGAACATCCGTAAAGTTCAGATTGATCTGCGCCTGTTCGACCCCGGCTTCCGCGGCTTGCACGGAGGCCTTGGATTGCCTCTCGTCCGCAGTTTCGGAATCGAGTTGGCTCTGCGCGATCGCATGCTGCTCGACCAGCGGAGTGTCGCGCTTGACATTGATCTCGGCAAGCGCGAGATGCGCCTGGGCCTGCGCAAGTTGCGCCTGGGCCTGATCCAAAGTAGCTTGGAACGTTTGCGGATCAATTTGAAAGAGAACCTGGTCCTTCTGTACATACGATCCCTCACGGTAGAGTTGCTTAACGAGGTAGCCGCTCACCTCAGGCTGGATCTGTGCGTTGACATAGCCGTCCAATGTCGCGACCCAATCACCATAGACAGGCACGTCCTGCTGAACAGCCCGCACAACTTGCACAGGAATTACGGGGGGCGTTGTTGGTTGTTGTTTCCGGTTACATCCGGTAAGCAACCCCGGCCACATCGCACTAGCGATGCAAATCGTCGCCAGGCTCAAGCGGCTGGACCAACGCCCCCCGCCGCACAAATATTCCGTGCGGGAAAACAAAGCCCGATCCTCTAACGAAGCAGATTGATTGTTCCCACCCATTTCGGGACCCTTTCTGTTGCTTCTGCGAATTACATGGTTGGTGATGAGGTATTCAGCTTTTCACGATGCACTCCAAAAGACGAAGACAGTCGTTTGTATTGGCCTCGCATCGGCGCTGCTGCATGCGTCTTCATGACGGAGAGCGTCGCAGTGGTGGCAATGGAAGATGAGCATCAGGGGGAGATTTGCCGCTCCGCTGTCTACGAGGACCCAAGTCAGTTGCTTCCGCGGCCGTAACACGATGCAATTTCAGGCGCAGGCAGAGGTCTTTCCCGTAGGCGGTCTCTGTAACGAATGTGGCGCCGAGCCGGTTCAGCCAGCACAGCGTCTCCTCGCCGAGCGGATCCACGTAGAAGACGTCTTCAAGGTCGAAGACCCAGTTTGTGCCGGGGCCAATCTCGCGAGTGACACGGATGAGTTCTTTTACCCACTCTCCTGCCAGCTTGCCCTCCAAGATGAACACTGGACGACGGACGTCGTCACGCGTTGGCAATGTGATGCGTAGCACGGCCTATACATGGCACGTGCAGGACCAATTGGACTGAAACCATCTTGTTGCTGAATTTACAGGAGATAGTGGTGTGAGGCTGGATACATAGGAGGAGAAGTGCCCGCCGCTATTGCGGCGATTTGCCGCAATAGCGGCGGCCTGCGAAGTTCAGGACAGAGGGGATCTCTCGCGGAGCACTGTCATAAAGAGCACTGGCAACGCGATCCTGCTCAAGAACCCAAAGGGCCCGCGAGGTTCAACGGACATTCTGCGACTCAGGAGTATTCCGACTTCAATATCTCCAGCCGTTCCATCTTTCGCTGCAGCGTTGTTCGTTTGAGTCCCAGCCGTTCCGCAGCACTTCCGGCGCCGGATACCTTTCCGTGGGCCGCGCGCAACGCGTTTAGGATCGCTTCACGCTCCACAGCGTGCAACGTGATTCCCGTCTCCCCCTTGGGAAGAGCACTCCGCTTTAGTTCGGAAATGGGTGCGTCTAGCGTTTCATCCCGAGAGAGGATAACGGAACGCTCCACAAAATTCTGCAACTCGCGCACATTGCCGGGCCAATTCCAGTTCATCATCGTTTCCATGACCTCGCGAGGGATAATGCGGATGGATTTCCGCATCTTGTGCGACAACAATGCAACGAAGTAATGAACGAGAAGCGGAATATCTTCTTTCCTGTCCCGAAGGGGCGGAATGTAGATTGGAAACACATTCAGGCGGTAATAGAGATCCTCGCGAAATTCTTCCTTCTGCACCATGTCGGGCAGGTCACGATGTGTCGCCACAATCAAACGCACGTCCACCTTTATGGTCCGGTTACTGCCCAGCCGTTCAAACTCCCTCTCTTGCAGCACGCGAAGGAGTTTCGGCTGAAGATCAAGATCTACGTCTCCGACCTCATCCAGAAACAGGCTGCCTTCATGAGCAAGCTCGATTCTTCCCCGCTTTTGAGCAAGCGCTCCGGTAAAGGCGCCTTTCTCATGCCCAAATAATTCGCTTTCCATAAGCCCCTGGGGAATTGCCGCACAATTCAGGCGCACAAACGTTCGGTCGCGCCGGGGACTGAGATTGTGAATGGCGCGGGCAATCAGTTCCTTTCCGGTCCCAGTCTCACCGATTAGCAGTACCGTCGAATCGGTGGGCGCAACTATAGCCACTTGTTCGAGCACCTTTCGCAGGGCCGGGCTCTTGCCTACTATATCTTCAAAATTGTATTGCGACTGTATTTCCGATTCCAGATAGAGCCGCTCGTCTTCGAGCCGGTTGCGCAAGATGTTCAAGCGCCCATAAGCAAGCGCATTTTCCAATGCGAGTGAGATCTGGTTGCCAACCTGCACGATCAGCTCAACGTCCGCTTGGCTGAATGCGTCCTTTTGCCGGCTGCCGATCGAGATAAAACCCAACGGGTTGGTTGAGCCCATCAGCGGGACACTAGCAATACTCATGATCGACTCGGCGCGCAACGGTTGCGCTATCGGCTCCGGTAATGCTTCAATTTCTTCTTGGCTAAAAATCGTCGGGATCCTGGCGCGTATGCTTTTGATGTCGGCTTCGGTGAATTCGGGAGGGGAGATATTTTCCAGATATCCGCGGCTTCCGGGGAAATCCAGCGAGATGCATTGGAGTTTGTTGGTTGCCTCGTTGAAGAGCCAGAAACCCGTGAAGGCGTTCTTAAGAAACTCCCGAATCGATACGGATGCGGCGCGAAAAAGTCCACTTACATCAAGGTGAGTGATGATGTGGTTGTTGATCTCAAGAAGGAGATTCAATCTGTCACGTTCGTGTTGGAGTTCCCCACGTTCGTGCTCGAGTGCTCTCCGATATGCCTCTGTGGTTTCGAGAGCAAGGGCGCTTTCCAGCACGGCCGAAACATGTGCGGCCACCGAACCCATCATCTCAATATCTGTGGCGCTGTAATGCTTGCGCCCAGTTATGCTAAAAATCAGCACCCCCATTCTCCTTCTGCTACTGGAGACAGGGAAAATATAGGAACTCCTGATTCCTTGAAGGTGAACTCGCTGAGCCAACTGCGGAAGTTTCATCATCTCTTGTCTGGCGTCGGCAACAAACGCTGGCTGCTGCCTCTCTAGGACCGAAGCTAAGACGGTATGTTTGAATGGTATTTCGGTTCCAATCTCAACGCCGAAGTCTTGGAATCCAGATTCCAAGGCGTACAGTCGCGCAGTTCCGTTGTCTTGGTTTAGTAACAGCAACGCGATTGAGTCGAACGGGACAACCTTAGAAACTAAGGTTGATATGCTGTGCAGCACCGCGTGAACATCGGGCTGCAATACGACTGCCGTCGAGACTTCGAGCAGTGTCCGGTATCGGCTGCCTTTCAATGGGTCTGAATCGTTTCGGCTCTTCATTCTTCACCCGTATTAAGGCTCCACGCCTTGGCAAAACGCTGGTGTGGGTACTCTGCCCTTTCCGTATCCACTTCAAGGATGAAGCAGCACCGCTGTCTCGCTTCGCAGATTACTCCATTTGGGAATTGGCTTTCGTAGCTGCCACAACGCGGTCGAATGCGTGCCCGACGAATTGCTCATCGATCTGTTCATGACGGATCAGCAGCCGGGTGAGCAGGGGCCCGATAATCGTTTCCATAAAGACGCTTACCTCCGTGTCGGCAGGGAGTTGCCGCTTCTTGATTGCTTCTTTCACGATGGCTCGAAACTCCCTGTCGCGCGGCGAGTAAACACGTTCCAGGAACTGCTTGTGCAGGATTGGATTGTCCTGAAGGGCTGTCAGAAGCCGGGCCACGACAACGCCGTTCTTGCCGGTGAAAAATCGCCCTACCTGAAGTACGTATTCCTTGAGACGCTCCAAGGGAGGTCCTTTTGTCTTGAGGACAAGCTCATGGTTCGTCTTGTGAAGAAAGGCATCGAGCAACAACTCCTCTTTCGTCGACCACCAGCGGTACACCGTCGCCGTGCTTACGCCGGCTTTCCGAGCGATGTGAAGCGTCGATATCGATGAGACCGGTCTGCATTGCAGGAAACTGTATGCCGTGTTCAGTATGGAGACACGCGATACTTCGCTCCGAGGCCTCCCGGCGGGACGCTTCAAATCAACGCCGGTTCCGGGTTCCTGCTGGCGCATTTCAGTCTCCTGTCTCAGTCTAGTCTCACATTATATAAGAAACGCTCCATTTCGTTTTATAATAATCTGGACTGAAGGGCGAAACCTTGGCTGGCGATCAACCGAATCAAGACTGGAGACCGAGGTACAACCCATGGCTGATCGCCGTCGTTGTTGCTATTGCAGCGTTCATGGAGGTGCTCGATACCAGTATCGCCAATGTGGCCCTTCCTCATATTTCAGGAAACTTGGGGGCAAGTCAGGATCAAAGCACCTGGGTGCTGACCACCTATCTGGTGGCCAATGCGATCGTTCTACCCATCACCGGCTGGATCACAAGCGTGATGGGCCGGAAGCGGTTCTTCCTGGTCTGTATCGCCCTGTTCACTGTGACTTCCTTCTTATGCGGGATTGCGCCAAGCCTCGGATTTCTCCTGCTTGCGCGGGCAGTTCAGGGCGCGGGCGGAGGCGGGTTGCAGCCGATGGCGCAGGCCATCATGGCAGATTCTTTCCCCCCTAAACTGCGCGGAGCCGCATTTGCACTGTACGGGGTGACTGTAGTGGTTGCTCCAGCCCTGGGTCCAACGCTGGGCGGATGGATCACTGATAACTATTCATGGCGTTGGATATTCCTGATCAATGTGCCAGTTGGACTTCTGGCAATCGGGCTGGTCTTCAAAATGGTGGAAGACCCGCCATTCCTCCGGCTATTCAAGCCTGGCGAAATGCGCTTCGATGCTGTTGGCTTTTCGCTGCTGGCCCTTGGAATTGCGGCGCTCCAGATCCTCTTGGACAAGGGACAGGAGGATGACTGGTTTGGTTCGAACTTCATCGCCTCCCTGGTTGTGATCTCTTCGGTCTGCCTCAGCACTTTGTTCGTCTGGGAGTGGCGTCAGAAGCAGCCGATCGTGGATGTCAAATTGTTCAGGATTTTTAATTTCTCGAGCGCCAGTTTGATGATGTTTCTGGCCGGAGCGGTTGCATTTTCCTCGACTATTCTCATGCCCCAATTTCTCCAGATACTCGCTGGATACACCGCGGAAGAGGCGGGTTTGGTAGTCTCAGTTGGAGCTGTCCTTATGCTGATGACGATGCCCGTCATTGGGACACTCACTTCTAAAATTCCTGCAAAATATTTGATAACCCTTGGTTGGTTTCTATCTGCGGTCGGATTGTATATATCGACAAACCTCCTTTCGTTGGGAATCAGTTTTGCGACAGCCTCTGTCATCATGTTGGTGCAGTATGCCCCCATTGGTTTTATCCTCGTCCCCCTCATGACTTCTTCCTATATTGGGGTTCCGCAAGATCGCAGCGATGCGGTCTCAGGACTGACTAACTTCATGCGAAACATTGGAAGCAGCGTCGGCGCTTCGGTAGTGACAACGATTCTCGCGCGCCGCCAGCAATTCCATATGGTCCGGCTTGGCGAGCACCTGAGTCCGGGATCCCCAGGCCTTACGATGGCCTTTCAAACCATGGCACTGAACGCGCATGGTGGAGGCGATGCAGGGTCGCGGGTTGCCGGACTGGCTTTGATCTACCAGGCATTGATGGCACAGGCTGCAGCATTGTCGTACCTGGATGCTTACATGGCGCTGGGCGCCGCGGCAGCGGCGATGTTCTTCCTTTCGTTCCTGCTCAAATCAAACGACCCACGAAAAACCGAGCAGCATAGTGGATATTGATTTCGATTCCCGGACAACTTTCAGAACTCGCCTCTCTTCTACGTGCCTTTTGGTCAGAGTCCTGATCAAACCTGCGCTACACTGACACTTCCACTGGTACAAACTACCGGGCACGCCACGGGGACTCCAATATGAACCTAAAACTACCTGACACCGGGAGCAAAAATATAGTTCAGTCCATCGACTGGGCAAGATGGGTCCGGCGCGAAGCGCCGCCGCACGTCAGAGTGGACAGAATGGCGCAGGAAAAACGGAGTCTGTGGCCGTAAATTGGGTCGGGATAAGGGTGGCGTTTCAGCGGAAGCTCTCTCGACCCGTTTCAGGCGGGTCAAGGAACAGAATCTGAGGAAGTACAGGCTGCATCAACTATTACGAGAGCGCGATTGGCGGAAGACGCCCGGAGGCGAGCACGATGAATGGGTATAGCAAGATCAGTACGCCGATTGTGGATATTGACTATCTGGAATGGAACGGCGAAGGAACGCGCCCCGCTGTTCTGGTGCATGGCTGGCCAGATAGTCCTGAAGGTTGGGCGGATGTTGCGCAGCGAATGGCCGACGCTGGCTACCGTGTGCTGTGTCCGGCTTTGCGTGGCTTCGGACCGACGCGCTTCAGCGATACTGCTACTCCGCGCAGCGGCCAGCTTTCAGCACTCGGGCGGGATCTGTTGGAATTCATCGATGCGCTGGGTCTTGAGCAACCGCTTCTTGTGGGGCATGACTGGGGTGCCCGCGCTGCGGCCAATGCTTATGGCCTGCGACGCGAAGCGGGATCACATCTGGTGATGCTGTCGGTCGGATATGGGACAAACGATCCGCAACAGAACATCACGTACGCCCAGGTGCGGAATTATTGGTATCACTGGTTCATGGCCACGCCCAAAGGACAGCAGGCTATCGAGCAGGACCGGCGCGCCTTCACTCGTCTGATGTGGGATACATGGTCTCCCGCCGGATGGTATACCGAGGAGGTATACGAAGAAGCAGCCAATGCTTTCGACAATCCGGACTGGGCCAGCATCGTTCTCCATTCCTACCGGCATCGCTGGGGATTCGCGTCTGGTGATCCTTCCTATGATGCGGATGAATCTCGTTTGAATCCGCCTCCCATATTGGACGTACCGACCCTGGTATTGCATGGGGGCTCTGATGCTGCAAACGGGCCGGACACCTCAAAGGGCAAGGAACACTTTTTCACGGGACGCTATGAGAGAACTGTGTTAGAAGGGATCGGGCACTTTCCGCAGCGGGAAGCGCCGCAGCAGGTTACAGACGCGATCATGCGCTTTTGTGGGTAAGCAGCCAAATGTTCGACCTAAAACCGGGTGGCTGCCCCGGCCCTTAACCAATGCAACTTATTTCCCAGGCCAGCCGCAGCGAACGCTTGTATAACCTCTTCTTTGGATACAAACGGTTCTAAAGCGTCGTCCCGCCATGCTCTTCGCACCAGTGAAACGCGTTCAAGGATGATCGATACAGTCATCGATGTCTTTGGAAAGCTCGGATACGAGGGTGCAAGTACGCGCATACTCGCGGATCGCGCCGGAGTGAATCTGTCGGCCATCCCTTATCACTTCGGCGGGAAACGGGAGCTCTATATTGCAGCCGCGCAGTCGATTGCAAATTATGCCCGGAAACGGGTCGATCGAATCATTTCAGCTCTTGAGGACGCGGGTGGAACCGAGCCGGCCGAACGGATCGACGTAGCTTTCGGTCGCTTCTTCCACTTCATCGTTGGAGGACCGGAACCGGAAGCATGGACTTCCTTTTTCGTACGCTGCGAATACGATGGTGACGACGCCTTTCGCATGCTCCACGAGGAACTCGTTGCTCGCTTCGAGCGAGTGCTCACCAAGGTCGTCGCGGAAACCATAGGCTGCGGCCAAAATGATAAGGGCCTGCGCATGAGGGTTGCCGTTGTACTGGCGTCGATCGTCAACCTCCGCGCCCTGCGCAACATGACGCTTAACAGCCTCGGCTGGGACCGGTTCACTCCGAGCCGTCTTGCTCAACTTGACCGGACCGTCCGACAGATCGTGAAGAGTCAATTGCTCTCTAATTCGTTCAGGAGCAGCTAGAGCCTGTCGATGCGTCTCCCGTGCGCCAAGGCTCTCATCAACAGAGCACGAACCGCTAAAACTGCCAGCAGGGGCTAGTATCGCTTCTTCGCATCGGCAGTAAATATGATAGCGATAGCGGTCTTGATAATGTCGAAGCCGTTTTCTACATCCTTATTCTTCGGCGCCAGTAGGTGCTGGAGCGAAATGCCAAAGGATGCGGACAGAATAAAGTGCGTGATCGCCGCTGAAGAAAAGGAGGCCAGCTTCTGATCGGACTTTTGATTTTGAGTGATCTGCGTCTCGATTGTTCTGGAGATCCCTGCTAGGAACGTCGTTACCTGCTTTTTGAACTCGGGCGAGGCCATTGCAAAATTGAAAAACTCCAGAAAATTCCGGTAGAGGTCAGTGTTCTCCTTCAGAAGCAGCCGGTTGTAGTCGACAAGCCTTTCCAGCCGCTTTTGAAAACTTGTTGAGCTCTGCAGTTTCGCCTCAAGGCCGTGCGCATACTCTCGCTGCATCTTTTCGAGAACTGCCGTAAACAGGCCATCCTTGTTTCCGAAGTAGTAACTGAGCTGACTGAGGGCTACTCCGGACTCTTCAGCGATCTCGCGGAGCGTTACGGCGCTGCATCCCCGAACGGCGATTGCCTGGTACGTAGCATCAAGAATTCGGCCTGAGGTGA
Organism: uncultured Acidobacteriaceae bacterium; assembly: GCA_963808695.1. Classification (GTDB taxonomy): domain Bacteria; phylum Acidobacteriota; class Terriglobia; order Terriglobales; family Acidobacteriaceae; genus Telmatobacter. Next base: position 42,311 of record CAWEHF010000024.1, on the reverse strand, counting down.
GCTCTCGTTTTGAAGCGGTTTTCATTTATTCCCCCGATGTCTTCGGCTCGGTGATACCAGTATTCATAAGACAGGATACCCTTTGCCCACTGAGTGCCCGCTTGCGCGAAGCGTTTTGGGTACCTCGCCGGTAGCAGTGCCAGCAAGGTGCCCAAAACGCAGGATCGTATAGTTGTTTGTTGCAGACTGCATAACGCTCCCCGATGTTGCCTAGCCAATGGGCTGGTTGCGGCTGAGGGCTTGTGCGAGAGCCGGTGTAGTCGGAATTCTTACGCGCTTGATGTCTTTGGCCATGTAGTAGCCGAGAATCGCAGTGAACAGGGCGTAGCTGATGAAGGCCGTATGGAAGGACCAATAGCCGTTCAGGGCGAAGATGCCGGCTTTGACGTATGGAAGAAACGTCAGCGGAAGAAACGACAGGCCTGAAAAGAGCGCAAGGGAAGCTGCCCACTTCGGCATGAGCGCTGGTTTTTCTTTATCGGTCATCACCAGGCAGAAGATGGCAATGACTTCAACGGTGGTGATCATGTAGGTCATGTCGTATATGTACCAAGCCAGGAAGTGAACGGCCTTGATCATCTCCGGATCGACAGAGCCAGCCATCTCCGCGCACCACACCCACAGTGCAGGGCAGAAGATTAGCACCCAGGAGGTCAGCAGGCCGCCACAGAGCTGAAGGATGGAAAGAATCGGAGTCTTTTCGCGCCGCCACATCTGAACGGTCAGCTGACACGCCCATACCATATACAGAATGCCAAATGCCGTTGACAGCGACTGTCCCAGCATGATTCCGTCGTGGTACTTGAGATAAAAGTTGTAGACAAGTTGCTGCGCGGTAAAGGTGGGGTCTGGTGGGGGACAGTTGTGGCCGAGTACGGCCCAGCTAAGGCCATATAGAACAACGAAGGCCGGTCCACACCAGGCGCAGATAAGCTGAATACGTTTCGAGAGATTGTCTTCCATAAATCCTCCTCAGGACGGCGAAGCGGTGGCAATTCTTGGTGTCAAAATAGTACGAACGTCCGATTTATTTATACACCTCGACAAACTTCTCGTCAAGAGATCTTTCCGAACAAGTAGAAGAGCACCTTTTACGCCGCCCTTGACACTCTGAGCCTTCCTCGAAAGCCTCATCCAACGCCGGCTTCAATGCGCGGCTGTCCGTGGTCACACCAAGGCTGCTGGGGCGAATGCATCCGCAGCGGGTCGCTCTTCGAGTGGAGCGAACTCAGGTGTGATCAGTAAGCGTGTAGGGCTGTGATCAGATCAGCTGTAGCACGGGTTTGCACCTCGCTGATTCGGCCATCAGCCAGCGGTAGTGGGGGAGGAATTATGCTCTCGAGAACATTTCAAGGTCTTCAATAGGAACCGCCATCACGGGACACGGGCTATGGCGTACTACCCGTTCCGTCGTGGTTCCGAGTACCGCGAGGTCAAGGAAACGATGATGCCGCGCTCCGATGACTACCAGATCATAGTTACTTTCGGATGCGGCCGTGACGATCACCAAGGGTGCATCGCCCTCACGTGTCACCTCGTTTATCGGACACCGCACCCTTTGCGCGTCGGGAATCCAAGAGTGAAGATCAGGGATCGAGCCAGGACGTTGGGGCTGCCTGACATGCAGGACCGTGACTGAAGCTCCGAAGCAGCCGGCCACGAGTGTCGCCAGATCCAGTGCGCGGCGCGCCTCCGGAGAGTCATTCACCGGGCAAAGTACCCGCCTAGCCGGGATCGCAATTTGCGAAAGCCCTGTTCGCACCGCCAGCAGGGGAATCTTGGCAACCCGTAACACTCCCTCGGCGACTGAACCAAGCAGGAGCCGGTTCACGCCGCTACGCCCATGGGTTCCCATGACGATGAGATTCGCATGAACCGAAGACACGGTGTCCAGAATAGCTGCAATCGGAGAATCCTCTAGAACACACGCTTCCGTCTCTGCCAATTCTGTCGCCACAGTACTTCGAATGAACTCCTCTAAGCTCGTTTTGGCCCCAGCCCGCCACTGCTTTGCTTGCTCTGCTAGTTGCGTAACCTGACTCTGGGTAAAGTACCGGGGAACAGAGAAGTGGTCGGCGTAGATCACGGCGAGACGGGCGTTCTGGCAACGCGCAACCGCAGCAGCGTAGCGGAGTCCAGCCGCCGAGCAATCGCTGAAATCAACCGGGCAGACAATATTCTGGAAGACGCCTGACGATGGCATCCATTGGTTCATCAGTCACCTCCATCGAAGCCTGTTGACATCATGACACGACGCTCTCCGCTGGGCATCTATCGAGAAAAGAGAATTTTGCGAAAAACGGAACAACTCGGCTCTCACCAGCCTATTTTGCCTTTAATGTTTTGAACTTTTTCCCACAGCTCCAAACCGGACACCCATGTCCTCCATTTCTCAACCTCTAACGATGCGTAATTGTTGAAAACTTCTAACTCGCGTGGCCACATATTGGGCATGACGAAGCGTCGCGACTCCGCTGTCCTGGGCATCGTTTCCTCCTCGCGCGCCGTCTGTTCCCGCGCCGCAGCGACCATGAAGTGAAGCCGATTCAGTATATTGACTTCGCTTGACCCCGCATCCATGTCGAGGGAAAGCAGATTTAACCGAGGAAACATCTCCTTCAGCTTTTTCTCTACACCCCTTCCGGTAATATGGTTGGCAATGCAGCCAAACGGTTGCAGGCAGACAATGTCATTGACCTCTTCCTTGAGCATGGCGATCATTTCGGCAGTCAGGAGCCACCCTTCGCCGAACTGGTTGGCCAGGCTTACCACCTCGCTGGTGATTTCGGACAGTTTCCGGAGGTTGTAGGGTTTTCGGTAAAACCTGAATTCCTGCATCACCCGATCAATCTGTCCGAGGTGGTATTCGGAGAAAATCTCCAACAGTCTGGATTTGATGCGATCGTGAAAAGAACGCTTGAAAAGAGCCTTCTGATCAAAGGTCTCATTGATGAAACATTGCGAGAAATAACTCTGTAAGGTCGGGAGAACCGCCTCCACCCCTTGGGCGGACAACCAGTCGATGATGTTCCCGTTGGCAAAAAAGTTGTATTTGACGAAAATCTCGCCCACGATGCCGATTCTAGGAATAGGTTCCTGGCGGATCTCGATTCTATTGAAGTCCGCTACAGCCTTTCTAAGAAGATTGAGAAGGTAAGGGTAGTCGGCGTTTTCGATACCCGTCTCCATTTCGGAGAGATATTTGCCGTGAAGGTTTTTAGCTGCGCCGGGCGTCTTTTCCCTTGCCGCGGTAGCCAGGTACATCCGGGCAAGGGGATCCGCGAATACGACGCCGAGAGCAAGCCGCTTGACCAGTTCCTTCGCGTCGATCATCAATCCAGCCTGGGGGTCGATCCCCTCGGCGAGTAAAGGGATTACAGGGACATTCTCCAGACCCACTGCGGCCAGCCCTTTCCTGATGAGGGACACGTATGAGGATGCCCGGCACTGGCCGCCGGTTTGGGTCAGAATAATCGCGGTGTTTTCAGGATCGTAGCGGCCCGAGTCGAAAGCCTTGATAATGTCGCCGGCAATCAGGATGGAGGGGTAGCACATGTCATTGTTGATCGTTTTAAGTCCGAATTCAACCGAGGATTTGTCCTGAGGCGGAAGCACCTCCACCTTATGGCCAAGCGGTCTGAAAGCGGACGGTATCAGCGGCGAATAGAATGGTGAGAAATAAGGGACGATCAGCGTTTTCTTGCTGCCTTTGCCCATGATCGAGCGGTTGATTTTCTTCTCGACTTTCCCTGCCTCCTGTCTGTTGCCTTGATTCTCCTTTTCCGCCTCCAGCATCGAGCGCAATCGGATTCGGACTGCGCCCAGGTTGGCGATTTCATCCATCTTGATCAAGGTATGGATCTTGCCGCCGCACCGAAGGATATCCCTGACTTCATCGGCGGAGATGGCGTCTGGTCCGCAGCCAAAGGAGGTCAACTGGACCATCTGAGCGTTGGGCTTTCCGTTTACCCACATGGCCGCGACATACAATCTATTGGTATAGCTCCACTGGGTCAGGACGTTGACATCGCGGAGGGATGGCAGGTGCGTATTTAGGAACGCTGCATTTTCGCTGATGACATCCACGCCCAAGTCGGCCAGAAGATTGGGAACGCCATGATTGATGAGCGGGTCCACATGGTAGGGGCGGCCGGCAAGGACAATCAGTGTCCGTCCCTGTTTCTCGGCTCCGGCTATCAGAGACCGCGCCCGTGCCTTCAGCTTTTCCCGGTAATCCCTTTGCGCAGCCATCCCCTTTTCCACGCCTCTGGCTGCCGTCTTGTAATCTATTCCAAACTGCATAAAAAACAGATAAAGCTGATCTGTCAGGAGCTTTGAGTTCTTGAAGCTGATGGCTGGACTATCGAGTGGGATTCCGAATTTTCGCTGAGGATCTATGGCGTTTCTTACCAGGTCCGGATAGCCTGTGACGACCGGGCAATTGTAGGTGTTCAGCGAATCCTGATACTCCTCTTGCTCATAGACCACGGTGGGGTAGAAGATCCTGTCCACCTTCTTCCCAACAAGATCAAGGATATGGCCATGAGCCAGCTTGGCTGGAAAACATATGTTTTCCGACATGACGGTCGAAGCGCCCTTCTCATGGAGTTTCAGGCTGGAAGGAGAGGAGAGGACCACCCTGAATCCGCATGCGGTCAAGAAAGCCGACCAGAAGGGAAAGTTCTCGTACATGTTCAGGCAGCGGGGAATGCCATAGGTGAGGATGGGCTCACCATCGGGCTCCATGCTTTGCTCGAACAGCAGCTTGACCTGTTCGTCGATCAGGTTTTTCCCCTTGCGTTTTCGATCGGGATCGTTGCTGAAATGTTGTTCGCATCGGTTCCCCGTATAAAAACGGTTCCCGTTTCCGAACATCAGTTCCAGAACGGCGCACCTGTTCTCGCATCCGTTGCAGCGAATCTCCTTCTGGGTGAAAGCGGCCGCCGTCTCCAGCCTGTCAATGGCGATCCGCGCGGTGGGTTCCCCCTGTCCGGTACGATGATTGGAAAGGGCTGTCAGGGCCGCGCCGTATGCGCCCATCAATTCCGGGATGTCCGGCCGGATAACCTCTTTGCCCAGTAAAAGCTCCGCCGCCCGCAACACGGCGGAGTTGCGGAACGTTCCTCCCTGGACGACGATTTTGTCTCCCAGAAGGCCGGTGTTTTTCAGTTTGAGCACCTTGAATAGGGCGTTCGTGATGATCGAATAGGCCAGTCCGGCTGAAATATCGGAGATGCTCGCGCCCTCCCGGAGCGCCTGTTTGACCTTTGAGTTCATGAACACGGTGCATCGGGTTCCCAGATCGAAGGGCGAATTCTTCTTGCACGCGATCTCGGCGAACTCCTGGACACCATATCCCAGGGAATGGGCGAATGTTTCAATAAAGGAACCGCATCCCGATGAGCAAGCCTCGTTGACCTGGATCTCCGCCACGGCGTGATCATGAATGTAGATCGCCTTCATGTCCTGCCCGCCGATATCCAGGATGAATGAGACGTCCGGTTCAAAGCGTCGGGCCGCTCGGTAATGCGCCATCGTCTCAACCACGCCGTCATGCAAGCCAAAGGCGGCTCTGATGAGGCTTTCCCCATAGCCTGTCGCGGCCGAGCGAACGATACGAGGATGGAAACCGACTTCTGCGAATCTCCCCATCATCTCGGACAATCCGTTCGTTGCCGCCAGGATGGGATCTCCGTTATTGGCGCCGTAATGTCCGAGGACCAACCTCCCTTTCTCATCGACAAGGACGATCTTGATGTTGGTTGACCCGGAATCTATGCCCAGGAAAAGATCCCTATCCCTGACATCAACCAGATCCACCCTCGGGACTCGGGCCTGTCCATGCCTCTCTTGCCATGTTCGAAACTCGGCTTTGCTTTCGAACAGAGGCTGAAGCCGTTGGGAGCGCCTGTTTGCTTCCCCAGTGACCCCCATTTCAGGCATGGATAAAAGTCTGCTGACCCTGGCCCGGAATGGTTCCCCATTCCTTATCATGGCCGCGCCCATGGCCGGGATCAGTTCCGGCTGGTCCGGAATGACTAAGTCATCCGGGTGCTCGATGCCAAGCAGATTCGCGAAGGTTTTTCGGAGGTTCGGATTAAAAGTCAATGGGCCGCCCCCGATGAGGAATTTTCTCTCCATATCCCGCCCACAGGACAAGGCGGTGATCACCTGAAGGGCAACCGCATGAAATACGGAAGCGGTAACGTTTTCCTTGGATACGTGACGACTCAGCAGGGCTTGGACGTCGGTTTTGGCGAATACGCCACACCGGGATGCAATGGGATAGGTTTGTGTCGATTTTCCGGCCAGAGCGTCCAGCTCCGATACGTCAACATTCAGAAGGACCGCCATCTGGTCAATGAAAGCGCCAGTACCTCCGGCGCAACTGCCGTTCATTCGGATATCGGGGCGGCCATTGTCATCGAAGAATATGATTTTCGAATCCTCACCACCGATTTCAATAAAGGTCCTGATCTCGGGAAAGACGGTTCCGATGAAGTGAGCCGAAGCCACCACTTCCTGCACAAAGGGCACCATGAAGGCTTCGGCAGCGCCCATCCCGGCAGATCCGGTTACCGCCAAATCAAGTTCCACGTCGCCCACATCCCGGAGCGCCTCCTGGAAAATGCCCCGTGTCGTTTCCACGGTTCTGCCCTGATGGCGATAGTAGCGGGAGAAAACCAAGCCGCCGCTTGCGTCGAGAATGACCGCTTTGGCCGTTGTTGAGCCGATGTCAATCCCGGCGAAGTAGAGATTTTCCGCCTTTCCCGTCATACCCGTTTATCCATTGATCCCGAACCAGCGCAAACGGCGTCAGTCTTTTCGGTTTTGTCATGCGTTTTCAGGGGCAGATAATCCCTTGTGGAACAAAACGTATCCACAAGGCAGACGACAAGCGACTCCGCATAGCGAGGCGGCACAATCGTAAGCGGCCACATGTGCCTTTTGATGATGTCTTCTTCCATTTTTGAGAGGTGGGTGATTTGGCGCGCATTCCTAAGAGCGATATTGGGATGCCTGAATCCATGCAATCGGGGACCTTCACGCTGCCAGTCGTAGAAAAAGAGGTCGTGTAACAGCGCTCCTCGGACGATCGAATCACTGTCCAGGGACAACCGTTTACCCCAGAGAAAGCTTATGTATGCAACCTCCTCGACATGCCCCAGTCTTGTTTTGCCCCTATGGTGTTCATACATAGACAGCTTCACGACATCAGGGTGTTCAAGAAGTGGCATTGCCGCATTCCTGAATTCTTCGTCCGTTAAGATCTTGTCTTCTGGCGTCATGCTGAGAAATCTTCTGACGGAGACCGTCATAAAATCCAACAGCATTATTGATAGCGTAACTGCAGCAAAGATCCCTTTAGCAACAGGTGAAAGCTGATTGAGGAGGTCTGTATATGGCGGAAGTACAAGATATTCGAAAGCAAACGCCAGTAATATCCAATATATTGAAAATCTAAGACAGACATAACCTTTGTAGTTAAACCGCTGATCCGAATAGTCCCACAGATTGGCATGAAAATAGCATTGAGCAATGAATCCCGAGATCAGTTCGAGTCCGGTTGTGGCCGCAAAATAGACAAGGGCTTTAATGATTAAATTGGATGCTGATGCCTGTAGCAGGGAAGCAGATCCAATGAGTATCAGGGAGGCCGTGCCGTAAAGAATGAGATACGGTCCCTTCAGAAAACCAGGATTGACAAACCGTTTGGCACGCAGCGAACGATAGGCAACCTCCAGTGTCCATCCAAGAATGGAGAAGAACGGGAACGAAAAAACCAGGTTAAGAACACCGAACTGGCTCATTCTTTGCCTCGGTTACGCTAGATGGAGATCAACAGCCATTCCACGCCAATCACGGCGCAGGATCATTGGCTGCCGCCGTCAGCGCCTGATAGGCCTTGGCGCAACAGCCGAACCACGTGCTTCGTCAGCATGGCAGGGTCGTCATTCTTTGATTGGTATCCGGGCAAAAAACGGCAGGTATCCATGACTTCAAATGGAAATATGACCATGCTCGCGATCGAAACCGTAAGCAGACTGGCGTTATACTCACGCCCCAGCTTGCCAACCAGCTTGTGGATGGTAAGAAACAATTCGTCAAACGCGGTGGTTCCGAGTTTTTGCAGGCGCTGTCGATCGCTGTCCAGTTTCACCCACTGCATCAGGCGGACAAGAGATTTGTCCTTTGCGAGCATCTTGGTGGCCATGCCGACAACCGATTCAAGCTGCGCCAGGGGAGTCGCTGCAGCCTCGATAGCAGATTTCAGAACGCCCGTCACTTCCCGGAATGCATAGCCAACGGCGTCCACGTAAAGTTGTTCTTTGTCGGCAAAGTGGTAGTAGAGCGCGGCGGGCGTGAGTCCCATAGCGACCGCAACATCACGCATCGAGACTCCGTCATAACCGGCCTTTGCGAACAGGCGGATCGACCGCTTGAGTATCTGTTCGCGGATTTTCCCCTTTGCAATGCTTTTCGGCATGTGATCTCCATCAACAATTCTAACGAACGTTCATTAGATCATATCGGCAGACGTATTGCAAATCGACGTCCGGAAAGTCTTCTCAGGCACTCAACTCCACGCACCTCGTGTTTAGGGTCTGCATCGAGAAACCCGCTGTCGCTTAAGGATCCTCTGCACAGGCGTTGTTTTTGTAGGCGATGATGTCCAGCGGTCGTTTGGGTTGAGCCTATAGAAGAAAACGTCCCGAAAAGTGTGATTTCCGCGGGGCGTTTGCGTTTCTGGAGGCCGATTTCCGGCCTTCCGAGACACTACGCCGCCAGTATGACCAACCGCTTGCGGCGTTGGTAGAGGTTAACCGGCACAAAAGCAGCCAACAGCCATGCGTGGCTCTTCAATCCACCGCAGCAACCAGCCCAGCCGCCCTAGCGCGATCACTTGTTTCCGCTGAAGTGAGGGCGCACTCTCATAATGCATGACGCATGCGAGAGAGGCTATTGCGCCCCGCCGGCGTAATGTCTGAACCTCACTCAGAGTGGCCGCTTTTAGGTGACCGCCAAGGTCAGGCCTCCACTGTTGACTTTTGCCGCAAGATCGTCATACCTTGAGCGAGCCACTTTCGGATCATCCAGCGCATACACAGGCAATGCGGCAAATAGCATTGAAGAAAAACAGGAAACACCTAACGGCTTGCGCGCTCGCGTCACGGATGAGACTGCATCATTTTACTGAACGCGTCTCTCTGCAGGCTCACGGCATGATCGCGGTTTTGATCTCTCTCTTGCTCGACCGATTCATCAATCTCTCAAAAACGCGGTTGAGTTCGTAGAGGTGAGCGCGACCGGTGATGAAGGTACCAGCCTGGAAACGCCCGCCGGCGATGAGCGCCAGGGCTTTGCGGCAGATCTTCGGCGTGTGATGGAAGGTGGCGCGCAGCGTGATGTCGCTATAGTGGATGCGGTTGGTGTCGAGCGTGACGTGCGTGTTCTTCGCGCAGTCGCCGAAGAAGTTCACTGTGCCGCCTTTGCGCACCAGTTCCACCGCCTCGTGCCACGCCTCGGGCACGCCGGCGGCTTCAATCGCGATATCGACGCCACGATCGTTGGGCGTGAGGGCGCGCGCTTCCTGGATCGCCTTGCGGATCGATGAACTCTGTACAACGTGCGTCGCGCCCAGTTGCCGCGCCGCCCCCACCTGGCCGTCGTGTTTCACGAGGGCGATGGCCTCGTAGCCCGCGAGCGCGGCCACATGCAGAATCATCAGGCCTAGCTGTCCGCCGCCAATCACGGCAATGATGTCGTCCCTGCGGGGTCGTGACTCCTCGAAGCCGTGCACCGCGCAGGCAAGCGACTCGGTCAGCGCCGCGTGCTCCAGCGCCACATTGTCTGGCACATGGAGCGTATTCTTGGCCACGATCCGTTCGGGAATGCGGACGAACTCGGCGAAGGCGCCATTGTTGAAGAGCAGATCGTCGCAGAGATTCTCCTGGTTGCGCGAGCAGAAATAGCACTTGCCGCAGGGCGCGGACTTGAGCGGCACCACGCGATTGCCGGGCGTAAAATCCGTCACGCCCTCGCCCACCTCGACCACAGTACCGGCAAACTCGTGCCCGAAGAGCGCGGGGGGCGCGATCATCCGCGCGTGATAGCCGCTGCGGAAGACCTTCAGGTCGGTTCTGCAGGTGAGCGCCGCGCCCACTTGGACGACCAATTCGCCCACCGCTGCCTTGGGGATGGGAACCTGCTCGATGCGGACATCTTCGCAGCCGTGGAGGACGGCGACCTGCATGGTGGTGCGCCCCAGAAGCGCCTGCTCGGCAGTCCAGCGGTCCAAGCTGACGGAGGATTCAGCCGTCCTGCGGCCTTTGACAATCATCGTTCCCACCGTATTCGAATCATGAGACAGCGCAGCAAGTAAACGCATACATCGGTTGATCTCTATTCCCAGTTCTTGACCTCAGGCCAGATCGCGGCGAGGCTTACGAAACGTGGTCTGCGGCACAAGAGAATTGGCCGATTCTCCCATGGAGGAGCGTACGGGTTATTCAACCTTTCGACAATCGTAACCTCTTGGAAATAGCGGTGTGCAGTCGATATGGGTGTTGCAACCAAAATCATCGTTTGTCCCGAGTAATCGCGCGGCCCCCACAACCAATAATTCTGGTTTCCGCTGATTGCCTTTGGCAGCCCGTACTTCGGCCCAAAGTAGTCGATCGCTCCCGCAGCCCCGAAGTCGTTGGCCCACACAGCCGTGCGTGTGCGCTCTTCTGGCGGCAGGCTGTTATAGCTACGCGCCACCGCGGCTGTCATCTCCTCCCATCCAACGCTCCACGAGTAATTGTGGGGAAGGGGCTCCGCGATTAAGACCTTCTCGTCCGGCTGGATCGTGGCTAACCGCTCGAAAGCATGCCAATACCTTGCAAACTCACCGATTGGCAATATGGGGATCGCAGCTGGAAGCATTATCGCGGCAGATACAAAGATCAGAATCGGCACTACAGACTTGATCCAACGCCAACTGCGTTGTTGTGTGTGATCCTCCAAAGCAAATGCTCCAGCAGCAAACACAATCGGGTAGACGGGCGCCGCGTAATAATCCTTTCCATGTAAAACGATCATGGCGGCCTGGAGAAAAACAAATGCCCAGCCCAGGCATCGGAACTCGCTAAAACGTCGAGAAAACAGAAGATAGAAAGTTCCCGGCAGCCAGACTAATGCGGTTAACGGATTCATCTCCATGATTTGTGTCCACAGGTACCCCGATGGAGAGAGGATGACATCGCGTTGGTGCACTCGGATATTGTGCATCAGTTCGAAAAACGGCCAACCGTGATTCACATTCCACAGGAGGTTCGGAACAAATATGGAAAACGCAAGCAAGACTCCCACCCAGAACCAGCGGTTTGCAAGGATACGTCGCTGAGGAGTCAGGAGAAGACCAGCTAGTAATGAAGCAGCGAAAAATACAATGGAGTACTTATTTTCTAGACCGACGCCAGCGAGCAAGCCTACCCAGGCCCACGAGCTCATGGTTCCGCCAGAGATCATGCGAATAACGAATAGGATGCATCCCATCCAGAACAGTGGCTCGAAAACATTCATGGTGAAGAGATGCCCCATGGCAAGGTAAGTGCCGGCGCATGCGGCGCACAATGCGGCAAGGCCTTGTGCGAACCGTCCGCCGCCCAGTTCGCGTGCAATGTAGCCCGTTAACCAAACGGTCGCGGAACTGGCCAGTGCAGGAATCACGTTCACTGCGAATACCGATGTCCCAAGCAGGTGGTGCGTGATCCACGCAATAACTGCAATTAAGGGCGGCTGGTCTACATATCCCCAGTCAAGATGTTCGGCACATGCCATAAAATAGAGTTCGTCGCCGAAGTGACCATAACGACCAGCTGTCACCAAATGAGCAGCAAGCACAGCGACGGCCATGATTAGCACAAGGACTGGTCCGGAGGGGATCCGTAACCAGCGCGTCGACTCAGGAACGATAGCCGCAGTTCTTCTCGGAGTGAATACTGTACTCACGACGTTCTCAGATGCCCTACATCCAAACGAGATCCGACCTTGCTTGGCAAAGGCTCTACCCGGATCAGAAGAAATTCGGATCAGGAGATCGCCGTTTTCGCAAAGCCATAGACGCAACCTTTCGGCATTCTATGAAGCAGCGGTGTCGGAACGAGCATAACTGCAGCAACCGCCGGTACGGCGACAACGAGCCATCCCAATAACTCTTCACACGGAAGCACCAACAGTTGAACAACAGGGTTTTGTATTGGCCCATGGAGGATTAGGGCCGATGGTAATGTCTGATGGACTATGAGAAGAACCAGGGTTGCCCCCAGGCAAACAAATGAAAAGATCAGCGGTCCCTGCAACGGCGAAGCGCCGTAGTTTGCTGTTTGGATTGCTGGATGAGTTAGGCGCAGAGCCCATCCGATTGCGATGCAAGCGGGGGGCGCTATACACAGAATTGGCATACAACCCATAGCAAATCCCAGTGCCAGCGTAAAAGCGAGATCCCTAGGAGAAATTCCTTGGCGCAGCCATTGACCGCGCGAAGGCGCAGAACGTTTCTGATCGGCGTAAGCATTCTCCTCCACCTATTGCAATTGTCAGTTCACATCCGCCGCGTACACAGCGAAATCTCTTCGGCATTTGTTAGGCTATCGAAGTCGCAGGCGTTTTAGCTGCTTGAGGAACGCCTCCAAAGCCATCGTTCAGCAAAGTAACGACGTGCTTAAGGAAATGCGCGCGGCTCCCCTCAAGACTGTCGTATCCAGGCAAGAATCGAAATTCGGCGTGCGCTTCGAATGGGAAGATGATGATTCCGATAATGGATACGGCAAGCGCGCTGGGGTTAAATTGAGGGGCCAGCTCTGAGGCCAATCTGTACATGGTGAGATATAGATCCTGAAATGCCGCTGCACCGAATCTCCGCAACCGTTCTTCGTTGCGATCCAGTTTTATCCACGGGATCAAGCGGAGAATATTCCTATCCTCCGCGAGCATCCTGGATGCGACATCCACTACTGATTCAAGCTGTGCCGTGGGAGTGCTGGCGGCAGAAATCACATCTGCTACGATTCTTGCGACTTTTCGAAAAGCAAAAACAACGGCTTCAAAGTAGAGTTGTTCTTTGCTGGGAAAGTGGTAATACAGTGCTGCTGGTGTCAAGCCAATCTTTTCGGCGACATCACGCATCGAGACTCCATCGAATCCCGTTTCCGCAAAAAGGGGAATTGACGCCACAAGAATCTTCTCTTGTCCTTCGCTATTCAAATCATGTTTCATCTCGCCGCCTACTTATTAAACGTTCAGTAGAATATCACAAACGCTAAACTGTGGCAACCTGCGCGGCACTGGGTCCGCGGCGGTCGGGTCCGCGTACAGAGGTACGATCAACACTAAGTCAAAGACAAATAATCACTTGTATCAAAGAAGCATGCGGAGGCCTTGAAATATTGTGGCTGACTGACCTCTCGATAATTTCCGGCTGACGAAAGCTCCGGGCATGCAGACAGCAAAGAGTATGTAAATAAACGTTCGTTAAGTATAATCAGGCTGGGCGAACTGACGTGGTGAACGTGAGAACAATAAAGAAGGTAGGACTGGCATTAGGAAGCGGGGGCGCAAAGGGCCTAGCGCATATTGGAGTCATTAAGATCCTTGAGAAGCACGGTGTTCCCATCGATTTTGTCGCCGGCTCAAGCATGGGCGCCATGGTTGGTGGGTTCTATGCATCCGGGCTCACCTCAATGGAGATGGAGGAAATTGCATTAAGCACAGACTGGCGAAGAGTGGTATCCGTTCTATCAGACCCCGCTCTTAAGAACGGGCTGATCGGCGGTGACAAAACGAGAGCATTCATCGAGCGTTACGTGAACGGGAAGAATATTGAAGAGTGCAGGATTCCATTTGCGGCCATTGCAACCGACCTTTTGACTGGAGACATAGTGGTGCTTCGGAACGGAAGCTTGGCATCGGCCATCCGCGCTAGCATTTCGATCCCGCTGGCTTATGTGCCCGCTGAGGTGGAAGGGAGGATTTTAGTCGATGGTGGTCTCGCAAGTCCTGTACCCGTAGATGAAGTAAGGGCCACGGGCGTGGACTTGGTTATAGCTGTCAACTTGGAGCAGCACCATTGCCCCAATAAATGGAAGCCAGGCTGGTATGGTATTGCTGACAATTCGCTTAGCATCATGAGACATCATCTGTCGAAACTCAATGCCTCGCGCGCCGATATCGTGATCAACGTTGACCTCGAGAATGTCCCTTGGTTTCAATTCACCAACGGACGCGACAAGATTCTCGCGGGAGAGAAGGCAACGGAAGCGATACTGCCTCAACTGGACAAGCTTTTCTCCACGTCATGACAGAGCTTATCTTCGCAACGGGAAAAATTGGGAGAAATCCGAAACGGGACTCTGACGGAATAGAAATGGCAATTGTCTAAAGTTTATCGACTCGCCATGGTCTGGAAAATCAATTCCGGCGGGGACTTCTCACGCCAAGCCACGTGCAACATATCACCGAAGAGATATTCGAAGCGTTGATTGCTCCGGGATTTGAAAGCTATCGTGTTTCGGGTGCCAGGCACCCGGCGTGCACTGGTCTGAGCTACCCCTATGTACGAGTGCGGGGCAGCTATCAGTTGGCCAGGAAAGCGATAGTTCAGCGCGCAGCTGCACTCTCACCTCTCAACGTGCACGGACGTCAGTTCTTCGATAATCGCTCGCAAAATCGTGGGTGAAAGATCCGGAAGCGCCCACCCATCATACAAGTGATCACTCTCAATTCCCGCCTCCGGATGGATAAGCAGTATCTCAGCATGCGGCCATTGGTGATGGATATATTCACCGGCATTGCGAGCCTCCTGCCGGGAAAGCGTTTGGTGCAAAATCGCAATGTCAATGCTTTCCTCTTTTGGGATCGCATAGAGATCCAAAAAGTGTGTTACCGAGGAAAGCTGACAATTGTGTCGCGGAAGCAAAGCATCGCGCACGGAGTTGCATGATTCTAGAGAGCCAAGTGAAAGTACATGCAAAGTCGCTGTCATAATCCGTCTCCCGATCGGACATTTCGAATTACATTTGCTAGTGGACAAGTTGAGTCCACCTCTTCTTCTCGCAACGGGCCTGCCGGCCTGTGACCTGCGGCGGAGTCAAGAACGAGGGTACGACGAATACTGGGCAAACAATACCAACGGGCCAAGACAGGTCGAGAAAGAAATCAAATTCAAGGTCATGCCCATGTGAAACTCGATGCTTCCCGCTGAGCCCATCGCACAGGCCGGATCGCCAGAACCCTGAGCGTCACCGCCTGTTCCCTCGCTGAAGCAACAGTGCAATTGGTATCCCAAGCAGCGCTATCAACGCGAGCAGGCGGAACGCATCAAGATAGGCAAGCACCACGGCTGGTTGTTGAGACATATAGTCAATACTCCATAGAACGTGGTAGTTGCTTAATGCGTTCCTCCCAGGCACTGGTTCGATGTGCCCTGGAAACAGTCCTCGCTTTGAACTCGACTCTCTTCAAGACCGGGCATAACAGACAGGAAGAGTCGCTTCAACTTCTGCGTTTCAAATAGAAAATACGGCTCCCGCCGTTCCTTGTCTTGCCCTCCAGTTCTTCCATCTCCAGCCGCACAGAATGTATCGGGCGGGCGTTGCGTTCCATGGCCCGTTGATAGCTTGTAAGAGCCAGCAACGGGAAGAATTGCCGATACATGTGGTAGGCCAGATAGAAAACTCTTGGGAAGCCCGTACCCGTGATGACACTCTGGCGGGCTTTTCCTTCTCCCATCGACTCGTCCCAACTGCCGTCGGGCCGCTGCCGCTCAAGCAACCAGCGAACTCCCCTGGCGATTGAATCGGAACAAAGATCGTCTCTTGCTGCGAGCAGGCCCAGCAAGGCCCAGGCTGTTTGCGACGGTGTGCTCACTCCCACGCCCCGCAGATTCGGATCATCGTAGCTGCCACAGGTCTCGCCCCAACCGCCGTCGGCGTTTTGCACCATGCGAATCCAATCCGCAGCCTGTTGAATCAGCGACTCGTGATGGTCGAAGCTGATGGCCTCAAGCCCGCGCAGGACTAGAAAAGTCCCGTAGATGTAATTGACGCCCCAGCGGCCAAACCAGCTACCGTTCGGCTCCTGCTTCGAGAGAATGAACTTGATGGCCTTCTCGACGCGCTTGTCGCCGCGGGTGTAGCCGTAGCAGGCCAGCATCTCCAGGATTCTCCCTGTAATATCCGCGGTCGGCGGATCGAGCATCGCGTTGTGATCGGCGAAGGGGATGTACTGGAAGATCATCTTGGTGTTGTCTTTGTCGAAGCTCGCCCAGCCGCCCCTCTTGCACTGCATGGCGAACTCCCACGCGATGGCGCGCTCGGCGGCCTCGTGCTGGTAGCTCTCCTGAGGGTTGTCCACTTTGTTCAGCGCCAGCAGCACCTGCGCCGTGTCGTCGGTATCGGGATAGAACTCGTTGTTAAACTCGAAGAACCAGCCACCGGGCTCGGTATCGCGCACCTTCATCGCCCAGTCACCCCTGTGCCGTACCTCCTTCGCCAGCAGCCAGTCCGCGGCTTTGATCATGCGAGGGTCGTTTCGCGAGACGCCTGCCTCACCCAGAACGTAGACTGCCTGAGCAGTGTCCCAGACCGGCGATACGCAAGGCTGCATGCGGAAGGTCGGCTCGGTCATCACCTCGTTGGCCGGCTCCTCGATGCCAAGTTTTTCAAATTCATCGAGGGCGCGGATCACCTGGGGGGCGTCCTCGGAGTAGCCCAGGCAGCGCAGCGCGATGATGGAGTTGAGCATGGCCGGATAGATAGCACCGAGGCCGTCAGACATTTCCAGCCGCTCGAGGAGCCACTTTTCGGCGCGCTTGAGGGCCAGCTTGCGCAGGGGGCGGATGTGCACGGCTTCAGCCAGGTGCATTAGCCGGTCGAGAACGATGAAGAAGTTGCGCCAGGAGACGATCTTCCTGCGGTCCATGCGCAGGCGGAGATTGGAGTTGGCGCGGCCCCCGACGAACAGCTCGTTGATTCCCTGCTCCGGTGGCACCTTCTTGAAGGGCTTGCGGGCGTACATGATGGCCAGCGGAACCAGGATGCCACGTGACCATGATGAGATTTCATAGATATTGAAGTAAAACCACTTGGGAAACAGTACGATCTCCGGAGGTATGGCCGGAACAGCATCGTAGTCATACTGGCCCAGCGAGCAGAGGTACACCTTGGTGAAGGTGTTGCATTCGACCACTCCACCATGCGCCAGAACCCACTCACGGCACTTGACCAACCGCGGATCGTCCGCGCTGATGCCCATCAGCTTGGCGGAGAGATAGCACTTGACCGAGAGCGAGATATTGCCAGGTCCCCCGGGATAGATGCTCCAGCTTCCGTCGTCGTTCTGGTATCGCAGGATCTCGGCCAGAGCGCGCTTCATGCGGCCGGGATCGCCGCTCTCAAGCACCGTGTGGAGATAGATGTAGTCTGCCTCGAGCATTGCGTCCGCCTCGAGCTCACCACACCAGTAACCCTCAGGATGCTGCTGAGAAAGCAGAAACTCTCTGGAACGGACAATGGCCGACTCCAGATCTTCCAAGCTCGTATCCAACCGGCCTAATTTAAGCGTAGCGGTTTGCGTTTTACCCTGCTCAATCGCCATATTGTTTTCAGAAACTCCTTTGTCATCCACTGAGGGTTGTACAGAAACTTGCTCTTTTGTCCGATCCATGGAGGCACAGTTTCATACAGTACGCTGGCGTTCAAATCCGGCGTTTGGCTATTGGTCCAAGGACCCAAAAGTGGCCTATCCCAACGCGTCAAACCATTGTTGCTCGCCACTTGCGTTATTAACCACATGGTGAGTATTATGCCATAGAAGGCGGATTGCGATGAAAAGTGCAAAAAAGGCGGTTGTTCGTCGCCAACCTGGCAGGCCCGGCAGAGATGAACCGGATGGAGCTTTGCTTTTACTTCGAGAGGCACAAACCGCGTTTGCCCGCTCTGGCTTCAACGCAACCACGCTTCGGGGGATTGCCACGGAGGCAGGCGTGGACCATACGCTGGTGATCCATCATTTTGGCTCCAAGGAATCCTTGTGGAGCGCTGTGATTGAGCGCTTGGCTAGCTACCTGGCGCCATTCGTCAGAGATCTCAATGACCTCCAGTCCCAAACCACAATTCCGATCCGGATGCGTATCGAAACAGGCTTCCGCTTGCTGGTAACTGCGATTTTCGGCGAGCCCGACTGCGGGCTGCTGCTCTCTCGCATCAGTTCGGAGCGAGGAAAACATCTCGACCTCCTAGTCCAGAAGTTGCTCCGCCCCTACCATGATGCCTTGTGCCCCCTTCTCGTGGAGGGGGTGCAGGCCAAGGTGATTAAGAAGCAGGGAGTGGAGTTGCTTTACTTCATGATCATCAACGCTGTCACCATGTCGGTATCGTATCGGCATCTCCTTGCGTACTTCGATGACAGCACTCAAAATCTGGCCCAGCTCGAAAGAGACATGACACAGTTCCTAATCGTGAATTTCCTCGACAACCCGCCGTCAAAGAACCACAAGGCGAGAGTTCGCACTCAACAGATGCGCCCAAGCATGGCGGGATGAATCGAGTTTATCGATGCGCATTTCAGTGTGACCGATACACCGAAATGCGATAAAACCACCAATTGCATAAGCCTGGTCTGGACCGACTCAAGCTGACGCAAAAAAGAGCAACACTGCAAGGGGAAAATGTGAAAGCGGGCATAAGCACCATATTGTTGGCCACAGACTTCATGCAGAGTTCAAGGCTAGCTTTGGACTACGCCCTGTTCGGGGCGCATCGTCTGGGCGCACACCTAATCATCATCAATGCGTTTGAGCTAGGCCCGGAAGCGAGCAATGTAGAGATTGTGCGCCAGGTGCCCAGCCGAACTCGCAAGGAGGCAGCGGCGAGGCTCCAGGCGTTCGTTGCAGAAAGCAACTGCGCCGGAGTAGCTACGGATTCGGCACTTGTGGAAGGGTCAGTTCCCAACGCGATTCTCGACGCGGTCAACAAATTCGGGGCCGATTTGCTTGTCATGGGCACACAGGGGGTCCATAGAGGATTAGGCCATTTGTTGATCGGCTCGAACACCGAAGCCCTGATGCTGCGCTCCCCTTGTCCGACTCTCACTATCGGCCCGCACGTGCTTGCCGGTGTCAATCTTGACGGCCGCTTCAAGAAGGTGGTTTACATCTCGAACTTGCAACCCGCGTCAGCAGCAGCAGCGCCGTTTGCACTGCAACTCAGCCAGATGTTGGCAAGTGGCATTGAAATCTATCAGGTTGTGAAGACCAAGGAGCTTCGAGAGGACCCCGTACAGTTACTAGGAATCGCCGAAGACTACTGCTCTCGATTGCGTTCATTTGCCCCGAATGTCAAAGAAGAGTGGTTCGATCCTGAGTTTCAGATGAAACAGATCATCACTCCGGAAGAGGTACTACAGAAATCTCTCGACTCCTCTGTGCTGATGGTTGTGGGTGCGCATAGCGCGCCTCTATTGGAACGTCATTTTCACACAAGCTACCCCTATCGGCTGTTGGCAAATGCCATGTGTCCCATCGTCACAGTGCGCAGCTAGATTGGAGAAAAGGAGCCTTCAGACAAGCCTCTTGTTCGCTGGAAAGGAGGAGAATTGCGACTACGGAAAGATTTGTTTTGGATTCACATCTTGTGGTGGGGAGCCGTTCTGTTGGCGGCGGCAAGTTTGAATGCTGTTTCCGAGACACATACCAACCCACTGAATAGCGACCCACTTGTCCGTGACGCCTTCGACCACTTTTACCAATTGGATTTTGAGGGCGAAGTGGAGCGGTTCGAGCGCTTGCACACCACCCACCCCGGCGACCCGCAGGGTACCGCGTTCTTGTTGGAAGCCGTCGTCTTCCAGGAACTTTACCGGCAGGATCTGCTGGACACGACCTTTTATGCTAACGATGGCTTCCTGTCCGGCAAGCATGCCACCACGGAAGATCCCAAGACACGCGACCGCATTTTTGCCCTGAGTGACGAGGCAGTCCGCGAAGCAGATTGGCGAATCGGAAGGAATTCAAAAGATGTGGACGCGCTCTATGCCCGCGCCTGGGCCCGAGCCCTCAAATCTATCTACGTGGGCATGGTGGAGAAAAGTTACGTTTCCTGTTTCCGGTTGGCCATCAAAGCCAAAGATGATGATACGCGCGTCCTGCAATTGGACCCAGACTATGCTGACGCTAAGTTGGTGGTTGGCGTTTACGAATATGTAGTGGGCTCCCTATCGTTTCCTTTCAGGTTGCTGATCGGTTTTGCCGGGATCACCGGCTCCAAAGCCCGCGGCATGGAGATGCTATACGACGCGGCCAACCGGGGCACTCTGTCCAATGTGGAAGCGCAAACCGCCATCTCGCTGTTCTTGCGCCGAGAGGCAAGATACCAACAGGCGATCGAGGTGATCCGCAAATTGAAAGACCAGTATCCCCGTAATTATCTGTTCTGTCTGGAAGATGCCAATCTGCGCAAGGATGCGGGCGAGGGGATGGCGGCAGTCGCGGCATACCGCGAGATCGTTTCCGCAAATGCAAAGCCCGGCTACTTCACCTCGGCGCAGCTTGAGTTAACCTACTTCGGTCTAGGCGAAGCCTTGCGTGGACAGCGGCATTATAGTGAAGCGGCGCGAGCGTATGAGCGGGCCGCGCGGAGCACAAGCGTGGGACCAGATCTTAAGGTTCGGTCACTGCTGGCCGCCGGCCAGTGCCACGACCTGAGCGGAGATCGCCAACAGGCGATCAAGGACTATAACGCTGCCATCAGCGCCGGTCCCCGTACCTCCCGCGCCGACGCTGCAAGAAAGTACCTGCACAGCGCTTATCGGGGAACCTGATGGTGATATCTGGAAGAATTGATGGATTGTGTTTTCGCTGAAAGCGCGCATCAGTTGTTAAGGTGTCAAACCATGCGCAAGAAGGTCTGTGAGCGGTGCCATCCCAGCTAAGGAAGCTCTGCACAAGTTCCAAATCCACAGCCAGCTTGATAAGGCTGAAGGTGGATGGAGAACACGATGCAGCGGATAACCTTGGCGAACCAGTTGGGCTTTGAGAGGTACGCGCGGAAGAGCCGTCGGGAAGAGTCTTTGAACATGATGGAGGTAGTGGTTCCGTGGCGGGAGTTGGAAGCCCTGATCGAGCCGCACTATCCCAACGCGGGCAACGGCCGTCAGCCGGTCAGGTTGCCGATCATGTTCCGTGTCCACTTTCTTGAGCAGTGGTTCAATCTCCCCGATCCGGGCGCCGAAGACGCGCTTTACGAATCGCCGGTTTTGCGGCGCTTTGCCGGCGTTGAACTTGGCCGTGCCGCAGCGCCCGACGAAACCACGATTCTTCGCTTCCGTCGCCTACTGGAGCAGCATGAACTGTGCGGCCGGATTCTGGACACGGTGAACCATGATCTGGCCAGCAGAGGCCTGCGCATTTCCACCGGCACCATCGTCGATGCCACGATCTTTGCGGCACCATCCTCGACGAAGAACAGCAGCAAGGAGCGCCATCCGGAGATGCATCAGACACGGAAAGGCAACCAATGGCATTTCGGCGCCAAGGCGCGCATCGGGGTCGATAGCAAGGAGGGCATCATGCACTCGGTGTGCACCTCGGCAGCTTCGGTCTCGGATGTGCACGTGCTGCCTGACCTGCTGCACGACGCGGAGAAGAAGGTGTGGGGCGACGCTGGCTATCAAGGGCAAACGGAGGCGATCCGTGCCGCTGCTCCAAAAGCGCAGGACATGACTTCGCGGCGTGCAAAATACAAGGGCGGCGTCGATGAAGTGGAGCAGCGAAATAACCGCACCAAGGCACGAGTGCGCACGAAGGAGGAATAGCCTTTCCGCATCCTGAAGCGCGTCTTCGGATTCACCAAAGTCCGTTATCGCAGCCTGAAGAAGAGCCACGCATGGCTGTTGGCTGCTTTTGTGCCGGTTAACCTCTACCAACGCCGCAAGCGGTTGGTCATACTGGCGGCGTAGTGTCTCGGAAGGCCGGAAATCGGCCTCCAGAAACGCAAACGCCCCGCGGAAATCACACTTTTCGGGACGTTTTCTTCTATAGGCTCAACCCAAACGACCGCTGGACATCATCGCCTACAAAAACAACGCCTGTGCAGAGGATCCTTAAGCGACAGCGGGTTTCTCGATGCAGACCCTAAACACGAGGTGCGTGGAGTTGAGTGCCTGAGAAGACTTTCCGGACGTCGATTTGCAATACGTCTGCCGATATGATCTAATGAACGTTCGTTAGAATTGTTGATGGAGATCACATGCCGAAAAGCATTGCAAAGGGGAAAATCCGCGAACAGATACTCAAGCGGTCGATCCGCCTGTTCGCAAAGGCCGGTTATGACGGAGTCTCGATGCGTGATGTTGCGGTCGCTATGGGACTCACGCCCGCCGCGCTCTACTACCACTTTGCCGACAAAGAACAACTTTACGTGGACGCCGTTGGCTATGCATTCCGGGAAGTGACGGGCGTTCTGAAATCTGCTATCGAGGCTGCAGCGACTCCCCTGGCGCAGCTTGAATCGGTTGTCGGCATGGCCACCAAGATGCTCGCAAAGGACAAATCTCTTGTCCGCCTGATGCAGTGGGTGAAACTGGACAGCGATCGACAGCGCCTGCAAAAACTCGGAACCACCGCGTTTGACGAATTGTTTCTTACCATCCACAAGCTGGTTGGCAAGCTGGGGCGTGAGTATAACGCCAGTCTGCTTACGGTTTCGATCGCGAGCATGGTCATATTTCCATTTGAAGTCATGGATACCTGCCGTTTTTTGCCCGGATACCAATCAAAGAATGACGACCCTGCCATGCTGACGAAGCACGTGGTTCGGCTGTTGCGCCAAGGCCTATCAGGCGCTGACGGCGGCAGCCAATGATCCTGCGCGGCGCAATGATCAGCACCAGCAACAGGACACTTCAAATGTCGGGAGATCAATTTCTTGAAACGAATGAGGCAGATCGCACTACTGGCACCATTGATGCTTACTGTATGCCTGATTGCCTGTCACCACAATCACGGCGTTGAGTCACAGCCTGTTCCGCAGACCAGGAATCTCCCTGTCATAACGGTGTCTGTGGGCGCCCCAGTCGAATACACCACCGTCGGTTCTGTCGTATCCGATCAACGTGTCGATGTCACATCCAGACTAACCGGCTACATTCGCGCCGTCCTGGTTCATGAAGGCGACCGGGTACGGCGCGGGCAGGTGCTTGTGCGACTTGACCCATCGGACGTAGAAGGCGCCATCCGTCAGGCCCAGGCGGGAGTAAGCGTGGCGGAAGCAGCGTTCCGCGATGCGGAGATTGACAAGGGACATTTTCAGCAATTGTCCGACCATGGAACCATCTCGGACAACGAGTTCCGTAAGGTCGTTCTTAAGGATGAGGCTGCACGCGAAACTCTGAAGCAAGCACGGGCCGCTTACGACACGGCTTGCGCTCAGCGCCAGTATGCTGTAATCAACAGTCCCGTGGACGGCACGGTGGTGGCGCGCGCCAAGCTGGCCGGCGATCTGGCCGTGCCCGGCGTCCCGATATTGACGCTGGAATCGGAGCACGGGTTGTTGTTTGATGCTTTCGTGGATGTGGATAAGGAATCCATGGCCGCCATTGCCGTGGGAAAACCGGCCGAGGTCAAAATCGACGCACTGAGCGCTTCGCTGAAAGGCACGATAACCCGGCTGGTGCCTTCCGCCGATCCCGCCACTCGCAGTTACGAGATGAAAATTGCCTTGCCAGAAACGGCGGGACTGATGCCGGGCATGTTCGGGCGCGCTGTCTTTCAGATTGGGGAGAACAAGTCGCTTGTGGTGCCTCGGCAGGCATTGGTCGAGCGTGGAGGCTTGTACGGCGTATTCGTCGTTGACAGCGAAGGCGAAGCCCATTTCCGCTGGTTACATACCGGGCGCGAATGGCCCGACCGGGTTGAGGTAACCGCGGGACTGCAACCGGGTGAGCATTTGGTTGGCGCCCCCGATGCAGCCTTGCGGGATGGCGACAGAATTGTCGGCATAGAGGCCCACAATGACTGATCGCAAACTCAACATTGCCGGCAAACTCGCGGAGTTCTTCATTACCTCGAAGCTGACCGTGCTCTTCGTCCTGGCTTGTGTTCTGGTTGGGGTACTTGCCATCACATTGACACCGCGCGAGGAGAATCCACAAATTATTGTGCCTGCCGCCCAGATACAAGTGTTGCTGCCCGGCTCCTCTGCCGCGGAAGTGGAGGAGTTGGTCATTCGTCCGCTTGAGGCGGATATCAAGCAGATTACGGGCGTCGACCATGTTTATGCCACTGCCATGAACTCGGTGGGCGTGGTGATGGTGCAGTTCAAAGTGGGCGAGGACAAGGAGAAATCCCTGGTCAAGCTCTACGACTGCGTACTGGGCCAGCGCGATCGTCTTCCTGCCGAGGCGGGGGCCCCGCTGATCCGGAGCATAGATGTGGACGATGTGCCAGTTGTCACCGTCACTCTGGCTTCGGAAAAGTACGACGACTATGCTTTGAAGCGGCTTGCCGATCGGATGATCGAGGGTCTTAGAAGTCAGGGTACGGTGTCCGCCGCCTACGTCAAGGGCGGCCGCGACCGCGAGATACGGATCGAGTTGGACCCTGAGCGTATGCAGGCTTTCGGCGTAACGCTGGATCAGGTGCGCTCCCTTATCGCAGCGGGGAACGTCTCCGCCCCGCTGGGCACGCAGGTACAGCAAGGGCAGAATCTCAAAGTCACTTTGGAAGATTTTCTGACTTCGGAGGAAGATCTGAAGCATTTGATCGTGGGAGCCCACGAGGGCCGGCCTATCTATCTTGGCGACGTGGCCCATATCGTCGACGGTCCGCCTGAAGAAAGAGAGAAGCTCACCCGGTTTGCCTATGGTCCGGCGGATGCGCACTTTGGTAAGACGCAGTTACCTGAGATGCCCGCGGTGACCCTTGCCATTGCCAAGAAGCGCGGCACGAATGCGGTGTTTTTCGCCAATGATCTCCTCAAGCGCATCGATAGGATGAAGGTGCAATTCGTGCCTCCTGGGGTTGATGTTGTGGTAACCCGCAACGACGGCCAGAAGGCCAATAATGCAGTGAATCGTCTCATTGAGCACCTGGGCATCGCAATACTTGCCGTCTTTATCGTGACCGCCGTCTTCCTGGGATGGAAAGAGGCGGTGATCGTCGGCGCGACAGTGCCGCTAACCTTGTCTCTGACTCTTGGCGGAGTTTATCTGTTCAACATAACCATCAATCGCGTCACCCTGTTCGCCTTCATCATGTTGATGGGGTTGGTGGTGGATGCCGCCATCGTCGTAATCGAGAACATTCATCGCAACTACAGTCAGCTCGGCCATGGCGATAAGCGCCAGGTAACCGTGCAATCCACGAATGAGATTGGTAATCCCACGAACTTAGCGACCCTCTCGGTGATGATCGTGGCCTTCTCCCTCTTGCCCATATTGACTGGCATGGGAGGGCAGTACTTCCATCCCGTTGGTATTACAGGGCCACTCGCGATGGCCTTCTCTCTGTTGGTGGCATATTGCGTAGTCCCCTGGGCGGCGAACCGCTGGTTGAAGCCGTCTGAGGGGCACGATCTTGAGGACCGCGATGTTTGGGATCGACAGCATCACTACTATCGCGCAGCTGTGGCGCCCTTTTTGAGAAGCACCAAGTGGCGCCGGTATCTCTTCCTGCTCGTACTGACGATGATCGCTTTGTCCTCACTGCAACCGCTTTGGCAATTCATACGACCCAGAGGCCTGAGCGGCCCCTAATCCTTCTTCGGCACTGAGACGTCCTTTCTGCCCAAGGACAATATGAACACGTTCAACATTACTATCGACATGCCGGAAACCGCCCCGTTGGAGACAACAGACCAGCTTGCCCGCGAGATTGGCGCACTGCTGCGCCAGACTCCTGAAGTTCGGGATTACCAGACCTGGCTTGGCGAAGCTGGCGTAATCGATTTCAACGGCTTGTTGCGTGGTTCGGGGAACAAGGTTGGGCCTTACGTAGCGGAAATCCGCGTGAACCTCTCGGACAAGAAGACGCGCAGCAGAAGTTCGATCGACATCGCGCGCGAGATGCGTCTTCGCATTGCACCCATTGTCGCTCGTTATCCCGGTAGCACAGTGCAAGTGGTGGAAGACCCGCCGGGGCCGCCGGTGCGCGCTACCGTACTGGCGGAGATTTACGGTCGAGACCCACAGCAACTGCGCATCCTTTCCAAACGCGTCAAGAGCGCTTTTCAGGAGACATACGACATGGCGGAAGTAAAAACCAGCGAGGTGGAAGATGTCCCTGAATACCATCTTGTCGTCGACCGGGAAAAAGCGGCGCTGTCCGGAATCACAAGCGCCGAGGTGGCTATCGCACTTCGTCGCCTGATCGATGGCGAGGTAATGGGGAACGCTCATATCCCCGGGGAGACGAACCCGGTGCCGATCCGGTTACAGATTCCTCGCCGCTATCAGATTGACCCAACACTGCTCTCACGAATCACGGTAACGAACCGGCAGGGACAGCAGGTGGCGTTGTCCGAACTTGTGCAGGTTATACCCGCCTGGGCCGACCGGCCCATTCAACACCAGGACGATGAGCGGGTCACCTACGTGGGTGGAGAACTTGCCCGCACCGCGTCTGTCTATGCAGTGTTGGACTTGAACCGGCGTCTGGATGGCATGGCGCTGCCCGACGGCAGCCGGCTTGCCACCGGTAACTTGCGCCCCTACAACGCCGATCCGGACACTATCAACGGCTACAGCTTGCTGTGGGGCGGTGAGATGCGATTGATGCTGGACTCCTATCGCGACCTGCTGTTCGCTCTAGCGCTGTCGATCGTCAGCATTTTTCTGATTCTTGTCGCTTACTACCAATCCTTTACCCTGCCCATCATTGCGATGTCCGCAATTCCCCTTGGGCTGGTTGGTATCTTTCCCGGTCACTGGCTTCTCGGCAAGTCGTTCTCGGTCACCTCCTTGGTTGGCATCATCGCCTTGACCGGGGTTTTGGTGCGCAGCTCGCTGCTGATCATTGATTTTGTGCTGGACTATCGGCGGCAAGGCATGGGTCTCAGGGAAGCCATTCTCGAAGCTGGCGCGGTGCGTCTGCGTCCCATCCTGCTGACTGCCCTGGCCATCGTTTTCGGAAGCATGATAATGCTCACCGATCCAGTGTTCTGCGGCTTGGGCATTTCACTCATCTTCGGTACGGTGGCTTCTACAGCACTGACCCTGATCGTTATTCCGACTCTCCTTTTCTTGCACTTCAAGAGAGAGCAGGACGGATTGGTGGAACAGGCGACGACGGGGAAGGACAAAACACAATGATGCATGACTATCGTTCACAGAAGTTTTTGGGTGTATTCACCTTGGTGGGTCTGCTCGCGGCGTTGATGGCGAGCAACGCCGCCGCAGAGACCCTGGAACAGGCGTGGGCCGCTGCCCTGGCCGCTGATCACGGCCTCAAGGCCTCGCGGGACAATTCCGCCGCCGCCGCCAGCCAGTTGGCAGCGGCGAAATCTGCTCACTTGCCCGCGCTGGAGACCGGAGCGGACTACTTCGCGCTTACCAACTTACCTGAACTCAAGGCAGACCTGTTGAGCCAGTCGTTTCAGATTCCCCTAGCGCAACGAAACAGCGTCGTCTATGACGCGACAGCAACCCTGCCGATCTACACGGGCGGACGTATCGAGCACAACATCGCTGCGGCCTCCTCTTCACTCCAGGCGGCCAGGTTGGATGAGGTTGCCGCTGAGCAGAATCTCAGGCTGCGTGTTGCCGAAGCCTACGTGAATGTGTTGCGCGCATCCCGCTTGCTCGATGTGGCCGAAAACCACGTGACCAGCCTGGAAGCACACGCTCGCGATGTGGACAACCTGCTTCAACAGGGTATGGCTACCAAAAACGCCCAACTATCCGCGCAGGTGGCTCTGCTCGACGCGCGGCAACAGGTTTTGCAGGTCGCCAACAGCTCGGACCTTGCGCGCGCTGCCTATAACCGACTCTTGGGGAGGGCGTTGGATCAGCCTGTCGTGCTGGACGAAATATCGCCTGAATCGACAGACGATGGATTGGCTGCCCTGACCAAGCGGGCGCTGGATCAGCGTAGCGAGTTAAAAGCTATGGACCGTCAAGTCGCCGCCCTGCGCGATCAGGCCGTCGCCGTGCGAAGGGAAACCGCACCTCAAGTAGGTCTTTCCGGTAGCTACGACTACCTGCAGGATCGCTACCTGGTGCATGAGGATCAGTGGTCCGTGGCTGTCGGAATTAAGTGGAATGTCTTCGATGGCGGAGCGGCCCACCATCGCGGGAGCGCTGTCGAACTCCAGGCTGCGGCACTATCCGAGCAGCGGGACGAACTTACCTCGGTCATCGAATTACAAGTGCGTCAAGCCTGGCTGGATGTTCAGGAAACGCGAAAACGGATCAGCGTCACACAATCTGCCAGTGCTCAGGCGGAGGAAAACTTGCGTGTGGTGCGAGACCGCTATGTGAACGGCCTCACCCCCCATACGGAGGTGTTGGAAGCTGAAACGCTGCGCGTCAACAGTGCGACCAACCACGCGAATGCCGTTTACGATGCGGTCCTTGCCGGCCTTCGACTCAAATACGCCATGGGCGAGCTGTAATTGCTTTTGGATGTGCATATCTCTTTCAGTGCGATTCCCCGGGGGGGGGTGCCGGGGCGACATAGTTCACATCGCTTGGGCTGATCGGAGCCGTAACCCGCAATGCAAGGCCGTTCGCCTCTAGCCACGGGAGCAGGAGCCATTCACTTCAAGCTCAACCGAGCAGATCATGATCTGCTTCGCACTCTTACTCCAATCCTCGCAGCGCGACCTGCTCTTCCCCCCGAAGTGTGCTGGCACAACACTGGCCATGCCAATCCGGCATGATGTAACCCCAAAAAATCATTGGACGGAAACGCCACTGAGAAGGCAGGCTTGTACCACCAGGGAAGGGGATTCACATCGAGGAGTGCGTGGCTCTTCTTCACTGCGACAGCAATCCACGAGGAGCTTCCCCTATGATCCTCGAGCACAAGATTATTGCCTTCGTTTCCAAGGCAGCCTTGCTGTCAGGAAGCGATGAATCGCGATCCGACGCCGATTGCACGTTCTGGGCGGAGCCACAAGTTGGCGTTCTTAGCCAGCGGAGAGCCGATATTCCCATCCGTGGTTCCCAATCTCCATGAATGCCGTTGGGCGTCCCGATCCGACGATAATTCTCACGGTTCGCCGACTTCGACCTGCCGGAGGATCGATGTCTTTATGATCGTTGTCTAGAGGCATTGGATCCCAGTGCTCAGAATGCTTAGCCACGACCCGCTTGAGGAAATACATGCCGGAAAGAAACCTGCAGTTCGAGTTCAATCAGATCCATCCAGCATCGGTTGAGGATTCGCCCGATGGCTGGATCGTCGTCAAGCCGCCGTGCTTCAGTGCCCAATTGCGTTTCCTTCGGCGGTTTCGAAAGATGCAAGGCGAACATGGCAACTTCTCCTCAACCTTCGGAACGATCACCGCATTGGAGCCAGGAAGCTCTAACTATGGCGGTCCAAGCCAAGGGGCTTTCAGGTCAGCGGCTCGAACAACTGGCGACGCGGATCCAGCGCCACACGGGGCGGTCCAGAGAGGCATGTTGGCGCTTGATCATCCAGTACGGTATCAAAGGACGCCTCGATTATCGTCGGTGGACCGATCCGGAGTTCGACATGGTGCGCGAAGGACTGGTGAAGGCATCGGTTGACGAAGTGGCGAAGATGGTCAATCGGACACCCAAGGCGATTCGGAACCTGTTGCGCAGGAATCACCTCAGCCTGCGCGAAATCCGCTGTGATCTCTTCTCGGTGGAGAGCCTGGCGGCTGCGGTCCACGTTCGCAAAACGGAGGTCGTCTACTGGATTGAGCAAGGCTGGCTCCAGGCCTCTATCGTCCAGCGCGGCAACCGAAACTTCTACCTCATTCCTCCAGAAGCGTTGACCCAACTTCACAAGCGCCATCATGCGGATCTGTTGAAGCGAGGGATTCGCAATCAGGCGCTCTTCGAGGCCTACGTCCAATACTGCTTTGCACCGAAACACACTGTTGGAGAACAGCTGCTGACCGTGCGGCGAGACAAGCGGGAGCGGGCTGCGTTCGCGGCGGCGAACAGGGGTGAAATATCCATCGATGAAGATGAGGGGGATGACAGCGATGAAATTGGTCCAGAGGATGATGAGCGTTATACCGTCGCTATGGTGGAATCGGTTGGCACCGAACAAGACCAAGGGGGCCAGGATGGATAACGTATGTCCTCGCTGTGGAACAAAAATCACTGGATCTCGGCTATCGCTCCGAGAAATAATCCTCACTGCAGTTTGGACAAGTCTCTTGTTATCGATACTCGTTCCTGCCTGCTGGACGACTGAACAGTGGTTCGAACGGCAAGGGCATCGAATTCTGGGCCGAATGAGTTGGCATGAGCCACTCGACGATTGGAATCAATGAACAGCCCACAGACCTGCAGTGAGATCGCCGCACGAATCTTTGAATGCTCCCAATCGGCACTGGCACCACTGATCCATCTTGGTCATGTGAACATTCAAAGGGTCGATTCGCAAAAAGGCGCCTCAGCTTGACCCCCAACCAAGCTCCGGTGAAAGTTATAGGCCGCCGGCTCGCAGTCGCTCACACGCTCACCGGCTGACCCGCCGGCTCGCTGACTTGCTGGCTACCCACTCCCCCGAATCTCCGCTCGCGATGCTGGAACTCTGCGATCGCCGCATCGAGATCGGTCTCATCAAACTCCGGCCACATCCGTTCCGTAAACACCGGCTCCGCGTACGCGCACTCCCACAACAGAAAGTCCGACAGCCGCTTCTCGCCGCCGGTGCGAATCAGAAAGTCCACATCGCCGCATTCCCCAATCAAAGCGCGCGTCATTATGGGTTGCATCTGCTCTGTCCGCGTCATCGTCCCGCCGTCCAAATCCGCCGCCTCGCACACCGTCCGTGCAATTGCATCCCGCGACGAGTAATCAATAGCCAGCCGCAGATACAGCCCACGCCCGCACTCCGTCGTTTTCTCGGCCTTCTCGATCGGGCGCAGCGCAACCTCGGGGATCCCGTCGCGCCTTCCGATCGCCTTAAACCGCACGCCGCTCTCCCGCAGCCTCGCCGTCTCCATCCGCAGAAACGCTCGCAACAGCCAGAACACACTCTTCACTTCCGCTGGCGGCCGCCGCCAGTTGTCCGACGAGAATGCATACAGCGTCAGGCATCGAATCCCGATCTTGCCCGCGTGCTCCACGATCCGGCGTGCCGCCGTCACTCCTGCCCGATGCCCCGTCACACGTGCCAGCCCCTGGCGTGTCGCCCAGCGCCCGTTCCCATCCATGATGATTGCCACGTGCCTGCACTCACCCGTCATTCTTCTTCTTGAAGCCTTTATGCCTGTATCACGTTTCAGCTGCGCCCCTCGCTTCACTCCCGTCTACGCCGTTCCTCTCGCGGCCCCGGAATTCATCCCTTCTTCCTGCACGTCCTTCACCGGCAGCGAGCTGGACCAGTCGATCCTTCGCGTGACTTAAGTGCGAGGATACCGTCGGCCAGTCAGGTTATATCCAATTGATCTTCAAGGAGGGATCTCTTTGGCTTTCTCTATTGGACCCCATCCGTATCGCTGACATCGATCCTCCGAACCGGGTCATCATGGCATCGCCTATGCCTCGTGTCGGGGTGCAAATCGGCCTTGCACACCCTCTCGGTGAATGCTCGCATCCAATGGATCTGAGTAGTCCTTACCGCTCATTGTTCACCTGGGCCACGATCTCACATCGGTCTGACTATCCGTCAGTGCTCCTGCCGGGAGCCGTCTGGACGGGTTGTTTAGCGGCAAATATGAGGGCCCGTCTTGGTGCAATGAGCGCTCAACTTTGCCAAGGATCAAGATGCGGCGCGTGCGCATCTTGAAACCCCGTCACGCCGCCAGCTCCTGCTACCAGCCTCGCCATGAATCCTCTCAGTCCTCATGCCGCCGGTGCGTACCGGCGGCGGTAACATGCCTCATCTCCTGCCCGGTCATGGCGTACAAGATGACACGTGCGGTTGCGTCTTCATCCTCGTGCGATGAGATCATCAGGTCGTAGAGATGCGGATTATTCCATTCTTTGCTGAACCGCTGACGCAGGTATCGGGCCCGCTCTGCATCTACATTGCGAATACGGTCCTCTATATTGACGCCGGGACCCAAGCGCGCCTGTAACCGGCGCACTCTATCTGTAAATGGTGCGTACACAAAGACATGGAATGCATCAGGCTTCTTCTGCAGGATGCACGCCGCGCCGCGGCCCACAATCACGCATCTCCCGTCCGTGTACGCCTGCTCCACAATCTGACGCGTCAGCTCAGTCATCACGTCCGGGTCAAAACAGCCGTTCTTATCAGGAGCAACACCTGCCGCCAGGGCTGCACTACGCATCGTTTCGCGATTCATGCGGCCGAGCCACGACTCTACGTGCTCATCAAATCTCCTGACGATTTTGGTGTCTACATGTCCAGCACAGGCGATTGCTTCAATCAATTCGCGGTCTAGCAGCTTCCAACCCAGCGACTCTGCAACGGTCTTTGCAATCCTGCCGCCGCCACTTCCAAACTCTCTTGAAACCGTCAACACTCGGTAGTCCATATCTTTCACCTTTATCGAACTCCCAAAAGCGCACAGGGAGAACGCTCAGCCACATCCTGTCCTGTGTGTCCCATCAACAACGTGTGCTTTCGCATTCCCAAGACGAGTAAATCGGACTGGTATTTTCTAGCACATTCGATGATGGTCCCAACCTCGTCGCCGTGTATCAATTCGGTATCGAAGTGCAGCCCTGCGGCTGCGGCTTGCCGCCGAGCTTCCTCCTGAAGTGCGGTATATCTGGCCTGCTGCTCGTCTTTCCAATTGACTGCCATCACAGCCGATGTGGCGAAGGAGAAGTACGAGGGAAGCGGTTCCAGAACTGTAACCACTTTAAGCTCGGCTCCGAGTGCTTTCGCCAGTTCAATCGCTACCTGAAAGGCCTTGTCAGCTTCCCGCGACTCATCGTAGGCAACCATGATTCTCTGGAACATATGGCACCTCTTGAGGGAAGGAGCCGTACATCAATCGGAGCCGACTCTCACCCGTTCCCAACAACAATCCATCAGGCCAATTCTCTTTCTCCTGTTGTTTGCTTCCGGCGGTTGCCGTGTTTACAGGTAAGCTCGCGGCCAGGAGTTACTGGGTTATCTTCCGCGCTAATTGTTGAAGGACATGCCTGTTGAGGACCCCTCCACAGACAAATCTCACACCCGCACTCATCATGTCGAGCAGAACACTTTTTCCTTCCTGGCTGATCGTGATCACGTTTCTTAGATCCACAATCACCGGCAACCCACCTGGCGTGTCGCGAGCGTTGTTCCATTCCCTCATGAGTTCCGCCACCCAGGGTGAAGCCAACTCTCCTTCAAGGACCAAACGGCATCGCCGTTCAGTTTTGACTGTTGTAATCTTCAGCATGGCTGTCCCGTTTCAATGAACTCCTTTTTGTGAATCGTTGCCCGATCCCGTTCAAGCGGGTGCCGAATTACTCACGCGAATGCCTCTTTTCGTTCTCCATCCTTTGCCCGTTGTATGTCATACAATCCGAACCCGGCAAGGATCGTCATGCATGCCGAAGCAAAAAGAGCGCCGGCAAGCTGTTCAGTGCTTGCCGGTGAGAAATGGCGCATAACGACCAACCCGGAGTCGATCTGAACCAATCCGGGCATTACATGGAAGAAGATCTAAATCGACGTCGATACCTGCGTGGCCCGTTGCCTTCTTCCACATGGGGATAGGCGCAATGCGGGTGCCAATCTCGGCGCATTCTTAAGTCGTTGATTATAAATGACATCACGAAAAATACGAGGGGATTGTGTCGGAATTGTCGGGGACGCTCCGACAGAATGTCGACGCTCTACGACACCTTCCTGAAGAAGTCGGAGTCAAGCGCGCAGAGAAGGACAACGGCCCTCATTGATATGGAGTGGCTCATTTCTTTATGACATTTGTCGCGGGTCTATTCCCAGTTTCTTCATTCGTGTAAGCAGGGTCGTCCGTTTGAGGCCCATTCGAGCGGCGGCACCGTCTGCTCCCCCGACTCGCCCTTTTGTCTCTTTGAGGACGTGCACAATTCTGTCCTGTTCCTCGAACTTTTCGACTTCCGCGGGTGCGGAGCGTACGCCTGCATCGTCCAATTCCGGTACTGAAATCTCCAGCCTCTCCGTACGTGTGAGGACCACCGCACGCTCGACAAGATTCTCCAGTTCGCGAACATTTCCCGGCCAATGCCATCGTGTCAGCTTGCGCATGGACGCGGCTGAGATGGTCTCAATCTTCTTTTCCATGCGGCGGGCATGCTTTTGCGCAAAGTATCGCACCAACAAGGGAATGTCTTCTGGGCGCTCGCGCAACGGTGGAATCCGGATGGGAATCACGTTCAAGCGGTAGTATAGGTCGCTTCGAAACTCTTTCTCTGCAACCATCTTTTGCAAGTCTCGATTGGTCGCTGCCACAAGACGAACATCGACTCTCTTCGTCCGCGTGCTGCCCAGGCGTTCGAATTCCCGTTCCTGCAATGTGCGCAGGAGTTTCGGCTGGACCTCTCGGGGAATGTCGCCAACTTCGTCCAGAAACAGCGTGCTTTGATCTGCCAGTTCAAGCCGTCCTATCTTCTGGGTGATCGCGCCGGTGAAAGCGCCTCGCTCGTGACCGAACAGTTCGCTCTCCAGCAAGCCTGCGGGAATCGCCGCGCAGTTGAGCCTTATCAGAGTCCGATCTTTGCGCCGGCTGCGATCATGGATAGCGCGAGCGATCAGTTCCTTTCCGGTGCCAGTCTCTCCCAGCAGCAATACAGTTGAATCGCTCGCGGCCACGGTTTCGACCGTCTGAAGCACATGCCGTAGAGCCGAACTCTGTCCAACGATTCCTTCAAAGTCAGCCTCGCTCCGAATCTCTCCTTCCAGATAGAGCTTCTCCAGCGCAAGTCTGTCCTTTAGTTCTGCGATTTCGCGATAGGCTAGGGCATTCTCGATGGCGATCGCAACTTGCCCCGCCGCTCGCATCAGGAACTCAACATCCTCTGAGTTGGACGCACTCTTGACCCGCCAGCCGAGCGCTAGAACTCCCAGTGTCCGGCTGTGGCTAATCAAGGGAAGACAGCAGCCAGACGCAAGGCCCTCTGCGAGTACCAGGTGATGGATTGGCCCGCTCGCGAGTTCGTCATTGGTTGCGACGAAAGGCCTGCCGGTCTTGAAGGATTCGCCCAAGCCAGTACTGTCGAACGGCAACAGTAAATCTTCTTTCAAGAATCCTCTGCTCGTCGGGAAGTCCATAGTCACGGAACGGAATTGACGCCGCTCTGCATCCGGAAACCATACCGCAACGGTGTCGCAATGCATGCATTGGCGGATGCTCGCCGAAATTGCACGAAGCAGGTCGCGAGGCTCCAGATTCGAGACCAGCGAGTTCGTCATTTCCAGGAGCAGCTTGAGACGTTCGCTTTCGCGCTGCAGATTGCCATCCGAAAGCGGGAGTTCATGGGGCGCGTCATCGGATTGCAGCATCGAACTCATTTGCGAGGCCCCCGAAATGAGTGTCGCACAACCCCGGCAACTGTCGGAAGTTGGTGTCGGAACTGCCGACACCCAGCGGCCCTGGCGACCTACTTCGCGCTCAGTAACTATATATCAGTCAAATACTTAATACAGGATCGCCCTCCAAGAGCTTTTTGGTATCCGAAGTGCCCTTAATCAAATAGACCGGCAAAACTGGCCTGCTTGAAGCGTGCCACGAAGCGAAATGAGTGTCGCATCGGCATATTCACCCATATCTGCCAGAATGTGTGCGGTAATCGGCTTTGCATCATTGCGCAACTCACCGCGGCACCAAGACTCGCGCAACAGAAAGCGCGGGGTCGAAGAAGCAGAACAATGCCGAGAAGATCATTGCCGGCCCCGGCCGGAGTAGTCGGCGAGAAATGAGCGGAGCAAAGAGAAAGGAACCATGACGTCGAGTATCCTCACATTCATCCATGATTCACTGAGCCTGATCGCGATCGGTACGGGGGCTAGAGTCGTGTTCGGGCTGCTTGCAGGGGAGCTGAGTGACAAATGGGCAGTTCGCTTTCTGGAGTCCAGCCTGCTTGCTAGCGTGACTGGGTTCCCTTTTTCAACCCATCATCTCCTGCCAATGCACGAGATCTCCATGCTTTCAGTCTATGTGTCGGGGGCGGTCGTTCTTGCGTGGCGCAAATATCATTTGGCTGGTGTCTGGTGTTCCATCTTCGCATTCGCCACAACCGTCATTCTCTGCTTGAATGTCCTGGTCACTATAACTCAGGTCTTCAGGTTCATAACAACTTCTCAGGTGTTAGCTCCGGCACAGGCCGGGCCGCTGCTTCTGGTCACGCAGTTTTTCGTCGTGGCGGTCTTCACAGTGCTTGGAGTACTTTCCGTCAAGAAGTTCCACAATAACCCGGTCCACTCATTTTGAAAATCAAAGGAGCCGTCACGTCTGGCCGCACTCCGGGACCCGCTCGACCAGAAGTGCAGACGGTTAGATGGGACGGTGGCCACCATCAAAAACAGCAATGCGCTGATGTCAATGGAGGAAAGAACAATGTGTTCAACGTTACGACGACTGCACAAGCGAACGTCAGCGGGGGGGCGGAGATCGAACGTAGATTGATCGCGCTGCCGGGCCGCGTGTTATGAACTTTAAGTGTCATTAGACCCAACGTGGCGGAACGTCTTAGCCGGGAGGGTTCCGAAAAACAAGCCATTGGCTGGGTCGCAGCGAAAGGGAGGGCTAGCACTTCTTGGATCGGAGAAATCGGTATGCCCCGTTCTGGTGCATTAAGCGGCCCTGCACATCGCCCGCAAATATTCAATTGAATAGAAGGGACGTCTATGCTTTTAAAGGCACTGTTTCTGAATCCTCCCTCATTCGAGAAATTTGATGGGGGCGCTAGTTCGCGCTGGCCGGCAACGCGCGAGATTGAGTCCTACTGGTACCCGGTTTGGCTGGCTTATCCTGCCGGCCTGCTCGAGGGGTCGCGGCTGCTTGATGCGCCGCCTCACCACATCTCGGCCGAACAAACGATCAATATCTGCAAGGATTACGAGTTCCTGGTCCTGTTCACCTCCACAGTGGGTTGGAAGAGCGACCAGCATTTGGCGGGGGCCATCAAGGCAGCCAACCCGTCGATTCGTATCGCCTTTGTCGGGCCACCAGTGACCACCTCCCCGGAAAAGGCCTTAAATGCGTGCCCGGTATTGGATTTCATCTGCCGCCGCGAGTTCGACCACTCGGTGGTTGAGTTTGCCCAGGGCAAGCCGCTCAACGAGATTCTCGGTATCAGCTACAAACTCGACGGCAAGATCGTCCACAATCCAGACCGCCCGCAGTTGGAAGACTTGGACGCGATGCCCTGGGCCACCAAGATCTACAAGCGTGACATCGACGTGACGCGGTACAACGTGCCGTTTCTGATGCATCCATTCATAGCGCTCTACTCGACGCGCGGCTGCCCGGCGCAATGCACATTCTGTCTATGGCCGCAGACCCTCAGCGGTCATGCATGGCGCAAGCGCTCCACCGACGATGTCGCCGCCGAACTCGCCTGGGCCAAGGAGAACTTCCCTGAGGTGAAGGAGTTCTTCTTCGACGACGACACCTTCAACATCCAGAAGGCGCGGACCATCGAGTTGTGCGAGAAGCTCAAGCCTCTCGGGCTCACTTGGTCTTGCAATTCCCGCGTCACCACCGATCACGAGACGCTGAAAGCCATGAAAGAAGCTGGGTGCCGCTTGCTGATCGTCGGCTTCGAGTCAGGCGATCCGCAGATCCTCAAAAACATCAAGAAGGGCGCCACAGTTCACCGCGCGCTCGATTTCGCTAAGGACTGCCACGACTTGGGCCTGATCATCCACGGCGACTTCATCCTCGGCCTCCCCGGCGAGACCAAGAAGTCCATCCGCAACACTATCGATTTCGCCAAGCGGCTCGACTGCGAGACTATCCAAGTCTCCATAGCCCACGCATTTCCCGGCACCGAGCTCTTCGACTACGCAAAGCAGAACGGTTTCATCACCAACGCGGCCATGTCGGACGAGGCCGGGCATCAGATGGCGCACATCGAATATCCCGGCCTGCCCACCGACTACGTGCTCGAGATGGTGCACCGCTTCTACGATGAGTACTATTTCCGTCCCAAGGCAGCCCTTCGTGTCGTGTGGCAGGCCATCGTTAACCGCGACATCCCGCGCCTATACGCCGAGGCCCGGTCCTTCATGAAGCTCCGGGCCCAGAGGAATAGGACCGTTCAAGCGGCCAAGGCAGCCAATGCGCGCGTGGCCTCGTTCCACTCTACTGAAAAGAGGAGCCTGCCTTAAGCCGCGCAGCATTAAGAAGACTCCATTGGCTTCGAGGTCCCGATTCCGGATACAACCGTAGTGCTTTAAGTAATTTGCGCAACTCGCACATGCTTCACGCAGAATCAAGGGAATCGCAAGGCCGCCACTTACATCTAAGAAGGTGCCAGACCCGTAGACCCATCTCAGTGTGCAAAGGTGCCCATGAAATACAATACCCTCGGCCATACCGGCCTTTTCGTATCCGAACTTTGCCTCGGCACGATGACCTTCGCCACGTCCGAAGGCATGTGGAAACCCATTGCCGGAGTGGAACAGAAGCTTGCGGATGAACTTCTTCGGCTCTCACTGGATGTAGGCATCAACTTTGTTGATACCGCGGATGTCTACAGCAATGGCGAATCGGAGAAAGTTCTTGCCCAGGCCATCGCCAACCTTGGGATCGCTCGCAAGGACATCGTCATTGCCACGAAAGCATACGGGCGCACCGGCCCCGGCCGCAACGATGTCGGCGCTTCGCGGGGACATATCATGGATGCAGTTGAGGCCTCCCTCGAACGCCTCAAGACCGACTACATCGACCTCTATCAGATCCATGCAGCTGATTCGATCACGCCGATCGAGGAAACCCTCCGTGCTCTGGATACTCTCGTCGCGCAGGGGAAGGTTCGCTACGTCGGCTGCTCCAACTGGTATGCCTGGCAGATTATGAAGGCCAATGGCATCTCCGAAGCAAAGAACCTTGCGAGACTCGATACGCTCCAGGCCTATTACTCCATAGCCGGTCGCGATCTCGAACGGGAGATCGTGCCTCTGCTCGAGGATCAGCATACTGGACTCCTGGTTTGGAGCCCTCTGGCCGGCGGCCTTCTTTCCGGCAAATACTCCCGAGAAAATCAGAAGCCGGAGGACTCGCGACGCTCCGCATTCGATTTTCCCATTGTGGACAAGGAGCGCACCTGGCACATTCTCGATGTTCTTCGCCCCATCGCGCAGGTCCATGAGACCAGCGTCGCCACAGTTGCCCTGGCCTGGATTCTCGCCAAGCCGTTTGTTACATCCGTCATCATTGGCGCCAAGCGCATCGATCAATTGCGGCAGAACCTGTCTGCCGTCGACCTGAAGCTCGCGGAAGACGAACTGCGGAAACTCGACGAGGTGAGCGCGCTTCCGCCTGAATACCCCGGCTGGATGATTCCGTTCCAAAACATCAATCGTCTTGCGGATGTACCCCGCGTTTGACTCGGAGTCCGGCCTCCGGCCCGTCAGAAGCCGGGCTTGGCCTGGTGGCCATCCGCTAGGCGCCTCGATGCAGACGCCAAATCGATAAGGAGCCGGATGGATCAGAGCCTACATAAAGACCGCGTAGCAATCGTTACCGGCGGGGGACGCGGACTCGGGCGAGCCATGGTTCTGGGGCTTGCGCGAGCCGGAGCGTATGTGCTCGCAACGGCTGCTCGCGAACGTACCGAGATAGAGGCCGTTGCACAGGAGGCGCAGCAGTACTGCGGTGAAGCTCGCGTGTTCCCCGTTCTTGCCGACGTGACTGAGCCAAGCAGTTGCGAGATGGTCGTCGAGACTGCGACGAAGCGCTTTGGCCGTCTCGACATTCTCGTGAATAATGCCGGCCGGGGCATGAAGTATGTCAGCAGCGCATTTCTCACGGAGCCGACACGTTTGGGGGAGGTTGCGCCCAAGACCTGGCGCATGGTGATCGATACGAATGTCAATGGCCCTTTTCTGATGGCAAGAAGCGCTGCGCCGGTGATGATGAAGGCGGGCTGGGGACGGATTGTCAACGTCTCTATGAACCGCGAGACCATGCGCCGCCGAGGTTTCTTGCCATATGGCCCATCGAAAGCGGCGCTTGAATCAGAAACCATCATCTGGTCGCAAGACCTTGCAGGTACGGGCGTTACCGTGAATGCGCTTTTGCCTGGAGGAGCCACCCTTACAGGAATGATTCCGGATGATGTTTCGGACAAAGTGCGATCCGCGCTGCTCGACCCTGCAATCATGGTTCCGCCACTGCTTTGGCTCGTTTCGTCTGGAGCTGACGGGATAACCGGCCGCCGGCTGGTAGCGGCGCGATGGCGATCCGACCTAGGTGGAAGAGGCGCCGCAGAGGCCGCCACGGATTTGGCAGGCTGGTAGTAGCACGAATACTGCAACGCCGAGCCCTCTTCTGGAATCAACTAGGCGGGGTCTTATTGTGCACCGTCGAGGAATGGATTCCGTTTGAGAGGAGCGAACAGCATGCCAACTGCAACCACAGTGGTTACTCCAGCTCGATTTGAGCAGGGCCTCATTTATCACGATTTCCTGGCCGGTGCAACGGTCAACCGTGATAAGTTCGAGCAAAACTACAGGAACCCGGTGCTCACCGAAGGGGACCACGCTTTCTTTCGAAAGGCCAACTCGCTTCCCGATGGCCCGCGAAAGCTGCTTGCCATCGCCGAAGCTTGGTGCGGCGATGTGTATCGAGAGCTGCCGACCGCAGTGCGCATTGCGGAGTCGGCCGGGATGGACTTGCGAATCTTTCTTCGTGACCAAAACTCCGACATCATGGACGAATTCCTGAGCAACAACGGAAAATCGCGCGCCATTCCCGTATTTGTCTTCTATACAGCCGGGACGAAGTACATCACGCATTTCACCGAACGGTCGGCGAGCGCTCATGCCGGACTGGCGCTTGCCATGGACCAGGCGAGAGCGAAACTCCATCTGCCGGCGTCGGCTTCCTTCGGGAACCTTCAGGATCCGGAAAGGCAGACGTTCCTTCAGGAAGTCATCTCAAGGATCGAGCCGCAAGCCGATCGGTGGCGGAAAGATGCGGTCAAGGAAATGCGACATCTTCTGGCGACGGCCCTGCACTTGCCGGACGCTGCATGACAAGTCGAGACGGAATCATGGCAGACCAAGGCAAAGTTCCAATCGTGTATACCATCCGCGGCTGCGACGCCTGCGTCAAGCTACTGAAGAAGTGGGAGGATGAGGGCATCGCCTATGACGAGCGGCGCGTGGAACTCAGTCAGGCGACGTTGGATGAAGCACGCCGATACGGCAAA
This sequence comes from uncultured Acidobacteriaceae bacterium, assembly GCA_963808695.1. Lineage (GTDB taxonomy): Bacteria > Acidobacteriota > Terriglobia > Terriglobales > Acidobacteriaceae > Telmatobacter. The sequence goes on along the minus strand of CAWEHF010000024.1, from coordinate 803 downwards.
CTTGTGCCCATCGTTGTATGGCCGGACGGCCGGGTTGAGCAAGGATTTGGGGACAGCTTCGGCTGTTTCATCTGATATGCCACATGAATAGGGATCGACCTAGCATCTCAGTTGTCATTCCCAGCTCTGTTCGATTTTCGGTATCGATCACACCGAAGTATAGAAAGCCCTATTTCAATTGACCTACGATCAGGCCGCTGGGTCCGGGCAGGGCAATCCGGTGCACTTCCGGGAACCCGGCAGCCTGCATCCAGCGAGTATATTCGGGTTCGCTGTAACTGGCGCCAGCATCGGTGCCGACCAGCATGTTGACGGAGAAGAGCGCGGCGTGTTGCGGACCGGTTTTTTCGGGATTGAGGATAAAGTCCTGCACGGCCAGTCGGCCATTCGGCGCAAGCGCCTGGCGAGCACGAAGGAAAAGATCCTGATTCTGTTTCTCGGAAAACATATGGCAGATCGCGTTCAGCATGATGATGTCATAGCCGGAACCGAGATCGTCATGGAGCATATCTCCAGCGTGAATGTTGACTTGTGCCGAAACACCGGCGCGACCGACATAGTCGGTGGTGAGCGGCACGACCTCTGGGAGATCGAGGATTTCGCACTCCACGCTCGAAGAAGCCTTCGCAAAAGCGATCGAGTAGACGCCGGAGCCGCCGCCGAGATCGAGAATGCGGTGAACCCCGTCTATGCCGAGAGCCTTCACCACCAAGTGCGCACGGTCCTTGGCATTCTGCTGCATACCGGCAATAAAGTTACGGGTCCACTCAGGAGTATCGCTGCGCTCGATCGGAATCCGGCCA
>CAWEHF010000023.1:0-29324 GCA_963808695.1 uncultured Acidobacteriaceae bacterium | reverse complement strand
CACTATCGAGCACTCCTTGGCCATTCTCAACCTCTTCTTCCTTACAACAGCGCTGCAGTACAAGTCTAATCGTGAAGGAAAAGAAATGAAATGGAAAATGGATCGTCAGGGAAGGTACCACTGCACGGCAACTCAGGCCAGGCAGAGTTTTCAGGCGACGCCGGATAGGATTCCGATCGAACGACCGTTAGCCAAGATCGGAAACGACTCACGCACGATTTGCGACGGCGGCACGATTACACCGATATTGAGTTATGTATATGAGCGGGATCGTACCCTTTGTTTTGCGAGGGTCTACTGCACCGTTGCGGTCGGCGCGAAGAACGCCGCCAGCATATCGCCGCATGATCGAGACTTCATCCGCTGGACGAGCCGGCACCCCGGATGAGGTAGGGACTGTTGGGGCACTTCTCATGGGTCCTGACGGCGCCTTTATCACCGGCAGCGACTTCCTCATGGACGGCGGAGTAACGGCGGCCTATTGGTTCGGCGACCTCGCCCCGAAATGACGAAGTGACACTCCGGCAGGAGAGATGTCGCGCGGACCCCAAAAACGCCGATCCACGAATCCACGGTCTGGGGTTTAAATGCAGCCCTTCCGAGCGAACGCCCAGACGGGCATGACTCCCACTTTGGGCGTCTCGATTTTCGTTTTCAGCCACAGACGCGCCGCGCGACCCAGAAAATCTCCACCCGTGTTCGCTCACCCGTGATTGACCCATTTTACAAGTATTTGGTCGTATTTGGGCGGCCTACGAAGGCTTCTAAGTAGTTGAAATACAAGTTATTAACGCCCTGAAAAGGCCGGCGTCCGCGGTTCAATCCCGTCCCTGGCCACCATTCAAATCCAAGCAACGCAGTCCTTACCGCGCTCGCGTCGTCGAGCGAAGCGAAGTGGTATCGCCCGCGCATCTCCCTTGGTGACATCAGGCCTTCGCGCATCTGGATGTCATGGATTCGAACACTCTCAGGACTTTCCTGAGGGTTTTGATGAGAAATACTCGTTGAGCCCAGCGGCAGTCTCTTGCAGGCCGCGGTCGAGATTAGCGTTGAGCGCACTTACAACGGCAGACATCTCCTTGCTTTGCACCGGCTCTGACTGCGAATAGGAATGAGACCAGACGATCTTGCCGGACTTGCGGTCATAGAGTTCAAACTCCATCGATACGAGTCCGGTGATACTCGCACCGTCGACCTCCTCGAAGTCATAGAGCCGGCCCCGGACCACAAATTGTCCATCCGACGAACTCCCCAGGCTGTCTACAGACATGTAATTCCCTGTGGACTTGAGCGCGTGAATCAAGTTAATTTGCACCATCTCGACTGGCGGCTCAACCCACCGGCTGAACTCGTACATGCCAATCTCATTGTTCCCCACGCGGTATGCGATCGGCGTTCCACGAAGATACTCAGCACCACTGACGCGCGCAACCAGGAGAGACAGCGATGGAGCACCCGTTGAGAGGGCGGGGGCTGTTGAGGACTGAATTGTGTAATAGTGGATCGGTTTCGTACTGCCGCATCCGCACAGGATCAACGCGAACAGCGATAACACAACTGAACCGCTCGCTCGATTCATAACAAGACTCCTTCGTCTAACCTCGAACTTGTATCTGGGTTCCCTATCGATTTCGACTCCCGGCAACAATCGTCATCGACAAATCAAGCATTGTTCACGCCCGGTCATGAACCTCAATTCTCCGCATCGCCGGGTTTGCGATCCTTCAAATGCTCTCCGCGGATGAGGACTGAAGGGTTATTCTTCAGCGAATCTGTCAGTTGTCGAATATTCTCCGTGGTCACGCGCAAGTTCTCCAAGGTCTGGTCAAGATTGTCAGAGTTGCTGGTGGCAGTGTTCTTCAGTTGCTCCGTCAAGACTTCAGCCGTGGCGAGTGTCTCGCGCAGTTCAATGACAATGTTGCGAATGTCATCGTGATTCTCCACCAGCATTGAATCGATGTGCGACAGGACTCCGTTCGCTTGATTCATCGTCGTTTTAAGGTTGTCGAGTATTGGCGGAATTTGTGCGGTGGCAGTCTGTACATTGGCAAGGCTAGCGGAAACCTTCGGCCGGCTATCAGAGAGCATCGAGCTCAGGTTTTCGAGGCTCGCTCCAACGGCCGCGCGGTTTTGGTCGTTCAGCAGGTCGTTAACGCGGGTTTCGGTGGTTTGCAGCAGAACCAGGTCCTGATTCAAGTTCTGCAGAGCTTGATTCACGACCGGTGCAAGGCTGCCGATCATATCCCCAAGGTCCCCTATTCCGACTGTCTCAACGGACTTCAGTTCACTGCCGGGAGCAGCCAGTGGGGCATTCTTTGTCCCGGTTCCGATTTCCACGAAGTTATCCGACAGTGCCCCGAGGGCTGAGATCGATGCTATGCTGTCCGTCTTTACCGGAATATTCCGCTGTACGGTGAAGTCGATCTCGATTCGAGTCGAGTCTCCCGGATCGACCCGGACGGACTTGACCTTTCCCGCATCCATTCCACCGTACCTGACCATTGCTCCAGGCAGAAGGCCACCGGCAGATTTGAAATAGGTGTGGTGCTGAATGCCTCCCGAGGAAAATGCCCCCGAGACAGCTAATACCGAACCAATCAGCAGCACCGCTGCAATCAACACGAAGGCGCCTACTGCCGCTTCCTCACGCTTGCCGCTCATATCGTCCTCATTCTTGGTGACTCCATGCTCTCAACTCTTCGCAATCTTATGATCAGCGGTGAGCATCTGCAGATAGTCAAGTTCTTGAGTAACTTCTTGCTCTGATACCCGATCAAGAAACTGCCGTACGCGCGGATGAGTGCTTGCCGTGAACTCTTCCTTTGTTCCCAAAGCCACGATGTGGCCTCGATCGACATACACCATCCGATCCGCGATTAGAAACGCGCTGGCCAGTTCGTGGGTCACGACCACGATCGTTAATGCATAAGCCTTCTTGAGGTTCAGAATCAAGTCGTCAAGTCCCGCGGCGATGATCGGATCCAATCCCGCTGACGGCTCATCGAAAAACAGGATCTCCGGGTCCATCGCAAGTGCTCGTGCTACAGCGGCGCGTTTCTTCATTCCTCCACTAAGCTGCGAAGGCATGTAGTCTTCGTAGTTGCCCAGACCTACCTGCCCGAGCTTGATGCGCATCATAATCCGGATAGTCGATTCTTTAAGATCGGTATGTTCTCGCAGGGGTAGTGCAACGTTCTCGCCAACTGTCATGGAACCGAACAGGGCAGAGCCTTGAAACGACATTCCCATCTTCTTTCGGATCGCGTCCATTTCGCGCTCGGAGATAGCTGCGGTATTGACTCCCCCAATCCGGACCTCTCCCGAGGTTGGTTTTTCCAAACCCACGAGCGTCCTCAAAAGCGTGCTCTTTCCCGAGCCGGACCCGCCCAGGATCACCATGGTTTCTCCCCGCCGCACATCGAACGTGATCCCGTGCAGGATCTCGCGATCGCCATAACTTACGCGAAGGTTGACTACCGAGATTGCTGACTTGTCTGAACCACCGTCATTCATATTGAGCAACTCCCACCGTGGCAGTCTCGATATCCAATTTCACTTGCAAACAGGGGCCTGAATTCTGGAACGTGCCGGTACAGTGACGATTCGTACTCACTCCGGAGCTAAGTCGGATTGATGAAGTAGAACAATGCCGTGAAAACCAGGTCGACCAGAATAACGAGGGCGATAGAGGTGACGACTGCAGACGTGGTCGAGCGTCCTACCTCCTCGGCGCCCGCACCGGTAGAGAAGCCTTCCCTGCATCCCACAGCGGTAATTACAAGTCCGAACAATGCACTCTTGATAAGGCCGGTATAGATGTCGCGAATGACTATCGAATCCCGCGTCGCCTGAAGATAGGAGCCAATTGTGAAACTGGCGCCAGTTATGCCGAAGACGCCTCCACCAACAATGCCCATCAGATCTGCCCAGACTGTAAGGCATGGCACCATAACCAGCATTGCCAGAAACTTTGGGGCGGCCAGAAAGGCAACCGGATCCAAAGCCATGGTTCTCAAGGCATCCACTTCTTCGGTCACCTTCTTGGTGCCTATCTCCGCGGCGAATGCAGAACCCGATCGGCCAATCACGACGATGGCAGTAAGCAGAGGGCCAAGTTCTCGAAGGATCGAGACAGCCACGGCGCCGGCCAAAAACTGCATCGCGCCTAAACGCCGCAGTTCATATGCGCTCTGCAGAGCCATGATGAGGCCTACAAAGAATAAAATCAACGAAACTATGGGGATGGCTTCGACTCCCACTGCAAAAGCCTGGTGAACAGCCCGCTGCGGGCGTAGCCGCTGACCGCGAAAAGGGCCTACGAAGACGATGTAGGCGGACTTGCCGGTGAGGGCCGCAAGGCCTCCGATGTAGGCGCAACCATCGATTGCCCACCCGCCGATCGCACTTGGGATAGTCTCGATTCTTTTTCGCATTTTCATTGCAAAGCTTCCATTTGAGCGATGCTTCAGCGACATCCCCGAGCGTAGCCCTCATTGAAATGGCATTGGTTGTGTTCGGACTCAGGCGTCTAGAGCTTGCAATTCGGTTTCACGGATTTCAAAAATTCCGGCCAATCGAGTGAGTTGCAATACGTAAAGAACGGAAGCGGTTAAACCGAAGAGGATGACCCGCTTCTTGGATTTCTGAGCGACTTGCAGAACCTCCAAAAGGGATGCGATACCTGAACTGTCTACGTACGTCACCTCCGTCAGATTGATCGCAAGACGCTCGGTGCCGCTCAGCGATTCCAACAGTGCCTTGCGCAATGCCGGCGAGGTACCCATATCAATTTGTCCTACCACGTCCACAATCACTGCATTTCGTTCACTTCGAGCCGAAAATCTTAGCTGTCTCTCCATTTGCCTCCTTTGCCGGCTCGGATTGAGAGCCTTTCCACAATGCGTTGAACCTATGCGAAACGCGAAACTCCGAAAACCGATTTGCGTTTAAAACAATGCCTGGATTACTCCCCGTCGGCGAATGCCTTGGAAGCATGCAGGCGCTTGACGAGCTTGAGTTGGTTTCCCCCGGAGACCTGCTTGTACGCCACCTCATCCATGACTGCCTTGATCAAGTGCGTCCCTCGACCGCCCAGTGCAATCCCATCCAGGGGATGTGCGCAGATCCTTGCGGGATCAGGTGGCTCTCCGCGGTCGAGCAATGTGAACTCCATTTGCTGGTCATTAACGAAGCATTCGAATTCGATCGTTTGGTCATGACGATTCTTGTATGCGTGTCGAATCACGTTGGCCAGGGCCTCGTCGATCGCCAAAGTAACTCCGACACATTCTTCATTCGACAGGCCGTAGGTTCCAACCAACCCGTCTACCGTAGCGCGTACGATAGACAGGAAGCGGGGATCACTCGGCATACATAGTCTTAAATGGAAGTTCATTTACGTCGGGAAAGACTCGGGATAGACTGACCCCAATGAAATCACGTTGCCCACTGCTCGTCAATTAAATAGAAATGACGCCGGATAATTCCAACGAAAAGTCCCGATTGAACTGCTGCTGCGCAGAGACAATTCTCAGCATACTCCGGACTTATCGGAATCGCACCTGTTTTCTCTCACCCGTGAATAACCCGTTTTAAGCGTAATTGGCTGTATTCAGGCAGTCCACTAAGTCGTGCAAGTAGTGGCAACCAAAGTACTTCGCTCCATAAAAAGGCCGGCGTCGGCGGTTCAATCCCGTCCCTGGCCACGATCCAAATTACACAGTCATTCCCGGGCAGCAGTTCCCACTTGCCCGTGACGCAGTAAGCCCCCTGCCCATCAATGACCTGGGGTGTGAGCACGAGCTTCTTCACGTGACGCGCGACCAAGGTCTTTGCCCTGGGGCTCGCTAACCGAGGCGAATCTCAATACCCCTCCGGAGATACCCGCTGCCACAACCGGTGCGGCTCATCCTCGAATTCCAACCTTCCAACCTCTTTTCTGAGGGTTCATCCATGAAGGGGGTTTTTCCTCGGCGGACCTGACCTATGGTTCACCCAGGGCAGTAAGGCTGCCCCGGAGGCGAAGCGTGAATGACCTGGTGACGGCAGAAGCGGTGAGCCGGAGTTTTCCGCTAGATCACAGCCATGTGAGGGCGTTGGACGAGGCGAGCCTGCGCGTCTCTCCCGGCGAGTTTCTGGCGATCGCCGGCCCCAGCGGCAGCGGAAAGACCACGCTGCTGAACCTGCTTGGCTGCATCGACAAGCCAACCTCGGGCCGGATCGTAGTTGACGGCGAGGACACGACGAAACTGAACCCTGCGCGAACTACGGCGCTTCGCCGCGTAAAGATCGGATTCGTTTTTCAGACCTTCAATCTGATTCCTGTCTTCACGGCCAGCGAGAACGTTGAGTTTCCGCTGCTCGTACAGGGCGTGAGCGGGAGCGAGCGGCGCAGAAGGGCAGCGGCGGCGCTTGAGAGCGTGGGGCTTTCCTCGCGTGCCACGCATCGGCCCGACCTGCTTTCGGGCGGCGAGCGCCAGCGGGGCGCGGTGGCTCGGGCCATTGTTCACCACCCGGCACTGGTGCTAGCCGATGAACCGACTGCGAACCTGGACACGCAGAACGCGACGCAGTTGATTGATCTGATGCGCGAGCTGAACCGGAACCTCGGCATCACTTTCATTTTCTCAACGCATGACCAGCGGCTGCTGGAGCATACGCCACGCATTGTCAGGTTGTGCGACGGGCGCGTGGTATCTGACACGTACGCTACCGCAGCCGCCGGCGCCGGGACCTGGCTGGAAGGAGATCATCATGAGCAAGTTTCTGCTGCTCGCGTTTCGTAACGTTTTCCGCAACCGGCGCCGGACATTGATGACGCTGCTCATGGTGGGCGGCGGCGTGGCCGGGCTGCTGCTTGCCGGGGGCTATTTCGCGTTCATGACCAACGGCCTGCGCGAAAACACCATCCGCAACGGACTGGGTCACATTCAGATTTTCAATGCCGAGCATTTCAAGCGCGATGAGGTGCGCGTGCTCGACACAGGCATCGACAACTGGCGACAGGTAGCCGCAACCATCTCCAGCACCGCGCATGTTCGTGGAGTAGCGCCGCGAATCGAGTTTTATGGCATGGTATCGAATGGCCAGAAATCGTCGGTCTACATGGGCAGCGCCGCAGATCCCGACGCCGAAAGGAGCCTGGGGTTTACGCCCAATCTTCTGAGCGGACAGGATCTCGACGCCAAGCCCGGCGCGGATGTGGAGGCGCTGGTGGGCGCGGGTCTGGCTAAATCGATGAACGTGAAAGTGGGCGACGGATTGACGCTGCTTGCCGTGACCAGCGATGGCGCGCTCAATGGCATTGACGTGGTGGTCGCGGGCATTGTGCAGACGGGTGTGGCCGATCTGGATGCGCGTTATCTGCGCATTCCGCTCAATGCCGCACAACGGCTGCTGCAGAGCAGCCGCGTCACCAACCTGGTGGTGGGGCTGGATGCGACACATCTTTGATCGCGGGCCACGATCGCAGCGGAGATTCGTTCGGCGCGCTTACCTTTACGCGGGTTGTGGGCCAGGCGTGGGAAGTCCATGGCGAGGCGGTTTGGCGCGAGCAGGCTGCGGTGCTGCTGGGGGCCAAATACACCTTTTCGGGAGTTACATGCATCGGGGAGTTTTACACGGCTCCGAACATTGCCTACTATCGCGATCCCGGTGTATCGCCGCTGGCCGGCCGCCAGCACTACGGCTTTTTCAATGTGGGAAAAGCGCGGCTCCGCGAGCGCCCCGGATGGAAGCAGTGGGGCGCCTCAGGCTCCGTGGTGGCGAACTTCGACGATCACAGTTACACCGGCGTTTTCGACGCCGGTCGCTGGTTTGGCAATCACCTCTCCTCTTACATGCACCTGGAAGTCCCGCGGGGGAGCAAGACGTCGGAGTACGGCTCGGCGCCGTATTCGACGGCTGCATCGGTGGGGATACGATTTCAGTTATGAAATGCGAGACCGTTCAGACCGAGCCGCCCTCCCCGGCGAGTTATCGCCTTGAGTCCAGCGTCGCAAGGACTACTGTCAAGCTCTTGTGGATCGTCCCGGCGGTAACGCTTCTGTGCCTGGCGCTCTTTCTCTCAATCGGCCGCACAAAACTGTCAGAGAGCGGCCTCGAGGTTGTCACGATCCTGGTTTATTCCTTGTTGATCGGGCCAGCTTCCGCTGTCTCATGCAGTTGGGTCGGCCATCGCCTAACACTACGCTTGGTACAAAATCTCCGGTCCCTTCACCGCCGCGCTACGCTAACACTCACTCTGGTACAAATTAACGGGCACGCCATCCCGGAATGGCGCGCAGAGCAATCGCGTCACTCGGCAGTCCTTTGGCGTGAGCCCCTGTGTCTGGGGTCACTTGACTTTCCCCCCGCGAAAACCTACGCTTTTCTCAACGTTGAGGTGAGGGAGTTCACCTTTAACCGCTGTCCCATCCCTTCCCGTTGCCCCGGTGACGGGTCTGAGCCGTTTGAGTAATCGATAGGCCGGACAGATGATGACTCCTGACAGGGAACCCTGTTGCGGAGTCGTGTCCCGGCCGAGTTCCCTGAACGACAAATTAGGAGTTTGTGCTCATGACGAACACTTGGGCTCTGTGTGCGCTCTGGGTGGGTCTGGCTTTGGCTGCGACGCTTTTGGCGATCTGGTTCAAGGTATCAACCGCGCTCTCTGAGATCGTGGTCTTCACTTTTGCCTGATTTGGTCACTCATCGCATTTCCAAGGTGCAGCATTTCGAACCGGATTCGGCAGAATTGCCACGACCATCATGGAGCGGCAACGATGATCGAAATTCAACGAGGCGAGACAATCCTGAAACTGCGGTTAAGGGCGCATCTGGACAAATGACTCCTTAAAGCGAGAACTTAGGGGAGTCATTTGCCCCGGATTAAAACGATGAACTCGGAAACGCGACAACACGGCGAACTGAATGAAGCACAGCAGAGACGGCTGAGCGTCACCTGCAAATACATCGATGGCTTGCTCAGTGATATTGAGCATGCCCTCCATTCGCCGGAATCGAAGTCTCCTTTTCCGCACTATGTGGCGGATATCACTCCTGCGCAGGTGCGCTTGATTGAAGACCATTTTCGCCGTCTTCGTGCTCAGCTGTTGAGGGTCCTCGATTGGCAGCACATGAAGCCGGAACCGCCCGAGATTCCGCTGTCGCGTTTGGTGCTGACGGACCTTGGCTTTGTGGATATCGCCGTCGAAGAGCTGAGACCACGCTACATGCGCGGCTGTGGTGCTGTTCCCGAGGACGCGATCGATGGCTTGAATCAGGTCGTCGATGATCTTCGCATTCTGGTGCACAGCATTAACCACAGTATCCGCGAGGAATTCGGCTTGATTCAGAAGTCGCACATCGACGAACGTGAAGAAACGAGCGAGAAGGGGCAGGCTTGATCGCCATGTTTCGCGTTGAGGTCATCCGCTGTTCGCGCAATCCCGAAAGAGCGCAGGAGCCACCCTCAGGAAGAGCAGAATGACGTCCGATCTATCCACGGTGCAAGATTGCGGCAGCCCTCCGGCTGAGACGGCAGTGAATATGGATGGCGCCTGGCGTCTGTTGCGGCTTGCCGGCCTCGCTCAGGAAGTTGAAGCTGAGCCCGTCGCCGAGGAAGCGCGTGAGCTCGCAGCAAGGGTTTCCGAAGGACGTTTCTATGTAGCTTGTGTCGGTCAGTTCAAGCGAGGCAAATCCACCCTGCTCAACGCCCTGGTCGGCCATGAAGTTCTCCCAACCGGGTTTGTTCCGGTCACGGCGGTGCCTACCGTAATTCGATTCGGCGAGGAACCTCTCGCACGCGTACGCATGCGAGACGCGTCCTGGCGGGACGTTGCAATGACCGACCTGAAGGAATACGTGACCGAAGAACTAAACCCCGAAAACAAAATGGGAGTGGACGGTGCGGAGGTATTCGTGCCCAGCCCCTTGTTGTCCTCCGGCATGTGCTTCGTCGACACGCCGGGTTTGGGTTCAGTCTTCACCGGAAACACTGCAACCACGCAGGCGTTCATTCCTCACATTGATGCCGCATTGGTTGTGGTCGGAGCCGATCCGCCGATTGCGGGCGAAGAGTTGGCTCTGGTGGAAGCAGTTGGCAAGCAGGTTCAGGATCTGATCCTGCTGATCAACAAGGCCGACCGCACCAGCGATCCGGAGCGTGCGGCGGCGGCGAAGTTCACGCGCGAGATGCTTGAAAAGCGGCTGCATCGCCCGATGGGCGAGATCTTTGAGGTCAGCGCCGCCGAACGGATGCAGAGCCGCGGTCCGTTGCGGGATTGGAAAAAACTGCTGGCGAGCTTGCAGCGCCTCGTTGAAGACTCAGGCAGAAATCTCGTTCGCGCCGCTTGCGACCGGGGCATCCAGCGTTTAAGCGAGCAACTGCTGGCGACTATCAGTGAGGACCGTGACGCGCTTCAGCGGCCAATCGAAGAATCCGAGCGGCGCATCGTGCTTATGAAGGAAACCATCAACGAGGCTGAGCGCTCCTTGCACGAACTGAGTTTCCTCTTCATGGCAGAGCAGCACCGGATTTCGGACCTCTTCGGTGACAGGCACAAGCAGTTCTTCAGTTCCAAATGGAACGAATCTACAGCAGAATTTAGCAAAGAACTAAAGTCCGTACCGCTTGGCTTTGGCCCGCACTATCGGCAGCGCGTGATGCATCTGGCTCAGGAGATTTCGCGGCGCAAGATTATGCCTTGGCTCAAACCTGAGCAGGAAGAAGGCGAGCGCCAATATCGGGCCGTCGCCATTCGATTTGTGGAGATGGGAAACAACTTTCTGAAAAAGCTTGCGGATGCGGGCCTCAGCGAACTGACGAGGATGCCCCACGCGCTCGATCCTGAGAAAGGCCTCCGTGTGCGTTCACGATTCATATTCGAGGACTTCATCGGGACTGCACAGCCCCCATCGCCGCTGCGCTGGCTTGCCGACGTCTTTTTGCCGCTATTGGGTGGGCGCGAGCTAATCACAAACGATGCGCGAGAATTTCTGCGGCATCTTTTGGAAGTGAACAGCTCGCGCGTGCAAAACGATGTTCTCAATCGTATTCAGGAAAGCCGGGATCGCCTGGAGGTCGAGATTCGCAAGCTGCTGCACGAAATCAGCCGCATTGCAGAACAGGCGCTTGACCGGGCGCGGAAAGTCAAAGAAGAAGGGACTCCCGCCGTACAGTCGGCAGTTGAACGCCTCAACCGATTGGAAAGAGCCGTTTCGGCGCTCGTGTAGCTTCCCCAGGGGGAAAAGGTTAAGTCGCGATGCCCTTATCGTCTGCCCAAAGCGAGCCGACACTTGAATATCTGAGTTGTGTCGAGCGCGAGGTGGAACTGGGCCGCCTCCGGAGCCAGGCGAAGTTACGAAAATCCATGCTCGTATTCGGACCGGAGGGAGTGGGCAAATCGCGTTTGTTGCAGACCTTCGTCGAAAGCCTGCCGCTCGCGCTCCATGTGGCGCAAATGAAATCGCCTCGCGAATTCCTGCTCACCTTGCTTCGCGCGCTGCACGCAGCCGACGAGAAAATCAAAACTCCCGGAAATGCCGGCGCACTGTCATCCTCTTCATTAAAGGGTATTGTGAACCGCGCTCTTGATACCCGGCCCTACCTGATGGTGCTCGATCATCTTGATGCTCCGTCCAGCGTTGTCACGCGCATGATTAAAGACTTGCACTATTACGGGCGCACTCCGGTAATCTTTGCATCGCGATCTCCGCACATGGAGGATATTGGAGCACTGCGGCCATTGTGCGCGGGCAAGTCGGAGCGCCTTGAACTGGAGAACCTGCCTCAGCAGATCGCATTGGAATTTGCCCAACGAAACGCGGAGAAAATCCAGCTATGGGCGTCCAACCTGGATTTCATCTTGCCGTCCCTGGTTGAATGGTGCGATGGAAATCCGGGGGCCATCCTCCACATGCTGAAGATGGCTCAGCGTCCACAGTACAGAATGGGCGACCAGATCAAATCTCACATCCTGTACGTGGACTATCGCATGGGGCGGCGCTAGAGCCTCTCACGAATGTCGTCGTCACTAAGATATCCATCGTTCAGGCTGGTGGCGCCCGAGTTGACCCTGAATGATCATTTCCACCGTCCATGGCGCATTCACACTGCGGTGGCCTGCGAGCGGCAGCAGCGCCAGTTGCGATGGCCTTCGATCTTCCTCGCTGGTCAGGTGAACAACGGGTCCCTAGCGGCGTTCACGTGATTGCTTGATGGAACGGCCTGTCGCAGACTGTTACCGGAGTGTCTTGCAATCGTCCGATGCTGCCCACCCCCACTGTTGAACTCGTATTAAACGAATGCCGAAATTTCGATAATGCCCCTTGGAGCCAACTGGGCGACAAAGCACTCAAAGAAGTCCTTGAGCACTTTCCTCGGAATATCGATGCCTCCCATGTTCTCGTGAAGGTTCTAGTGCTCAACAAGCTGTACAGCACACGGGTCCTTGACAATGACGTTGAGTCTCTGGCCCGCCACATTACGGGGCTTGGAATCGACAAACTTCTTGAACAGGGCGCACTCGATGCCGTCGAGCACATCTATACCTGTCCTTCCCTAGAAAAGAAGTACTACTCTTTTGCAACCAAGTTTTGTAGCTGGCACAACCCCAATGCTTATAGAACATCTGGGATCTTGATCGCCGAAATTGCACCGCAAGGGAGGTCGAACTCATCAACACACGTATGAATAAGGATTCTTGAGAGGATTGTAGTTCATCCTGAGGCACCGAGTAATGTTGTGAATGGAGCAGTCGGCAATCAGCGGAACTGAACCCCCGTCAGTCCTCGCTTTGCCAAATAACCGCCGAAATAACCTTCAGCGGGGGCCGCGGGGGCCACACATGTGCCGCTATTTATGCTTTGGGAGGCAGTATGGCTCGCAAGACCGGCCAGATTATTCGTGGCGGATCGTAAATGTGGCTGGTCCGCATCTACGTCGGCCGCGATCCGGAAATCTGCGGCGACGAGAACGACCAAGAAGGTGGAGCCAGTCTCCGGAGAAACATGCGACGATGACAAGGTGTTAGAGGGTCTGGACGATTACCTTGATGGGAATGCGATCTGCCTGAGAGTGGAAGGCACCGAATTCAAGCAACACCTATATGAACTCCTCGAGTAGCCGGTTGAGGTGGGCACTGCGATTACAGGGACGTTCACGAGCCCACCGCCGACAGAGTGAAACCCACCCACCACGGGTAATTTCGTTTCGATTCGCTCCAGAGTACTAAAACCGTTCGCGCTCCACGTGATGAACGTCTGAACCGAGATGTAACAATTCGCATCCCTTTCGTCAGTGAGCCGATTTGAGCTCGAAATAGGCCAAATTCATGTCGCCGTTGGTCAGGATGTGGACGGTGAGAACATTCTTTCCCTTGTTAAGCGTGACCTTGAAAAACTGCGAGGCCAGGTTCCAATGGTGCAACTGACGCCAAGCCACGGGGTCTGCAGAGTCATATGTCGTTGGGACTTGCAGTGGTCCTGTTGCTTCTTTTCCATTCACGTCGATTGAGATTGCTCCGCCGCGATTGGAGGTGTAAAGAAAATCGGCATCGTAGGTTGCCGCGTGTGCCGCGTCAACGGTTATGTTGAACCACTCTTCGGGTTCGGTCCAGCCAACATATGGAAGGTCCGCAGGTGGCGTGACCTTGTCGAACGGGTTGTCGTCGATCGGTGTGGGTTTCCGGTTGAACTTCGTGTATGAAGTATCTACTCCTTCATGGATCCGAAATTCATTAAGGTACGTCCCATCAGCCGGATTTAACTCTCCGCTGCCGTGATTTTACGGGTCGGTATCGTGATAGGCCACTCCTTCACCGCCCAAGTCGTAATAGGCGCATAGCACCCGACCCGGTATTTTCTGGGGACCGTTTTGATAGCGGCTGTCGTGATAGGGCACGCCTTTATACTGGCTCAAAAATGACTGGGAAAACGCGGTCGTCGCTAACATCGACGCAGCGAGAAAACATGAGGAAAGGACTCTCCGATTCATTCTCCAACTCCCGTCAATACCGATCAACTGACCTTAGAAAGTTCGATCCCGTGCGATTTTCCGAGATTGCCCGAGTACTTCTTCTCTGTCCCGTTGTTCCAATGCTCAAATACCCCGAGGCTGCGGCATCGGATGCCATCGCGTTCCGGATCATAGAACGTCTTGGAGGGCGGGTCATTAGCCAGAGCGGCTTCGCGAAGATAGTTGTCGGCATTCGCAGTATCCACGAGACCGGGCCATTCCGACGTCAGAAAATCGAAGCCGACTGAATCGATCGCCACCCCGTCAAGCGACATAAAGATGCTGCTCGGCCAGGCATCGTTAAAAGGGGCCATCTTCCACTTCAGTTGTGGTGGACCATCCGCGTTATCGCTTCCATACAGCCCATCAACGACAAAGAGAATGGTTTTCTCGCCAAGATCTTTATGCCCCAGGTAATCTACGAACGCGGAATAACTTGATGAACCGTCGCTGTTGTGCGGGAAGCCATCGTGTGCGTTCTTGTGCCAGTCGGTGTAGATGCTTGTCGCGCCAAACAAATTCTTTGCACAAAGCGACACGCCTGAACTCACATGCCCTTTCAGCAACGCTGCATCGATCAGGTAGGCTGCCTCTACCACCGCGGTATCGAGACCCGTAGCATTGCGGCTGGTAATCGAGAACGGGATCGCGTTGGGATTGAATTCGGCCTTCAGCCGCCCGTCGCCGCCGATATGGTCCACAAATGCGACGCCGGGAAACTCACCGTGAATTTTGTCGTAGAGATTTCCAGGGATGAACCGGCTGGAGTCAAAGACAGTAATCGAGGATTGCGCCACTTTTCCCGGCCCCGTTAACTGGCGAATGAGTGCAAGGATCAAGTGAGGCGACGAGTTCAGGCGGTCAATTGTCCCATGATCAACCGTATTGTTCAGATTCGCCTTGATTGCGATCTTCTCGCCGGCCTGGTATCCAACGTTACCGTGCCCATGGGTACGGTTGAAATAGTGAAATATCGCGCTCCACGCCTGGGCATCGCTCTTTTGATTTGTAAGACCGCGGATAGAGCGTGAGATCATGCGATCAATCATGGGCTGGTTGTTGTTGGCGTCATGCCACCAGGAACCTGTTCCATCCCAGGTAACAGCCGCCGGATCGTGCGCCCACGTAACTCGGCCCGGGACGATACCTCGGGGAACTCCTAATGGGGAAAGCGGTGGGTCGAAAAGAGAGGAACGCAAGGTGCTGGTTGCTGCAAGCGAAAGGGCGAACTGGCGGCGCGTGATTTCCATTTTGGTTAATTCCCTCCTTCTATCAACGTCACCGCACTGGCGGTAGACGAAATACCAGAAATCAGTTTCAATCCGTGTTATAGGCCCGGCGTTTTCGTTTGGACCGCATAGAGCGAACCGTGGGTAAGGATGTAGAGAGTGCGGCGATCGGCTCCGCCGAATACCAGATCGATCGGCCGCTCAGGAACATGAATTCTCCCCAAAAGCTTTCCGTCCCGGCTGTAGACAAGGACCTGTTCAGCCGCGAGGTAAACATTGCCATTCTTGTCCTGCGCTACAGCTTGTCCCCCGTCTTCGGCAAAGAGCGTGACCGCACCGAACATTCCGTCTGACTGGACATCGACTTTATAAGTCTTCTGGTCCGACTGGTCCGTGATATAGACGGGATATCCCGGAACCGCACTCTCAAGGCCAAAGGCGTGCAGGATGTTGGCCAGCTTTGTGCCCCATCGCATTTGCCCCTTCACGAAGTCATCGCCAGCAGGGATATACACGCTGCGGTCCGGAGAGACATATTGCCATTGTGTCTTGACGGACAAATCTGGACTGGCCCAGACATCGCCGGGCAAAAAGGCCGTCATTCCTGGTCGCGGTTGCGCCGGTTGGGGCTTGAGCAGCGTCATCTCCGTTTCAGGCGAGTCGGGGCGAAAAGCGTAGACGGTTCCATTTCCCTGATATGACACCACGAGCAGATCACCGGCGCGATCAAAGGCCAGGTTGACCGGATCGAGCGGGTTATCACGAACGACGACCGCTTCGGCATTCTGCGGCGACCAGCGGTAGATGCGCTGCCAGTGTGCATCGACGAAATAGAGTCGTCCGGCGGGATCGACAGCTGCGCCGGACATGTTAAAGAATCCCGTGGTGAGTTGCTTTACGCGCGCACCCGCGGGAAGGATAGACGATAAGTCGCCTTGATCTGGTGGAGCGGGCGCGCCAGGTACATCGAGTGAGGCAAATTCCCTTGCACGGACCTCTTGGTGATGAGTTGCGTCGAGAATGGCGTTATCAAAGGAGACTTTGCTGTTGCTGTTTACGTGTACATTACGAAAGCGGATATTGCTCGATTCTGAAACCTTGATGGCGCAGGGGAACGGCTGGTAACTGCTGACCACGCGATAACCGTGGTAATTTGCGATAGTAATGTTAGAGGACTGCTCGATGGACAGGGGAAGCGCGAAAGGGCTTTCACCACGCTCTTCCTCGGTTTGCAGTGCGTCGATCTCCCAATTCTTCACGCGCACGAGTTTCACTTCGTTGCGAACATGATGCTCGCTCGAAAGCTCATAGACGTGACCGGGCGTATCTGTGTCGGAAACATACATTCCGGCCTGTGCAAATGTGTCCGGCGTCCAGATATCGGCGAAGGTGCCGCCTCCACCGTCGGTCACCCACAAACTCGGATACTGACCGTCCCAGCGGCGGAGAATATCCGGATCGGCGGTGTGGGTGTTGTTGTAGGGATTGATCCGGGTTCCATCCGGTGCATTCGTGCCGTGGCCACCCAGAAAGCGCACATCGTCCATCAACGAGTCCGCGCCTGCCATCCACAGGGCGCCAACCGCGCGGCTGTTGATGCCATTGGTATAGAGGCCAACGCCGGTGACGATGGTGGGGCCGCCCCGTGGGGCCTCAAGCAGCGGAACCGGGGTACCCGGCCCCTGAAAAGCCGGTGTCTCGTCGGGGATCTCAAACTCGGTCATGCTTGGGTGGAGGCCGATGAGCACGGTATCCGGGCGTAGCCCGATGGTCCCCGTAACGACATAGCGGCCCATGGGAACATAGAGAACGCGATGTTCCTCGATGGCTTCGCGTATGACGGCGGTGTCGTCTGTCACGCCATCACCTTTCACACCGAGTGAACGAAGGTTAACCCAGGTATTCTCCGGGGGAAGCGGAGGTATGGCGGGGCCAAGAGAAGGAAGCGAACGGGACGGTTTTGCGTCAAAGCTCGTGCGAATCTCGCCGGTGTCTCCTGGCCCGCGCATCGTCAGTCCGTGTTCGAAGGAACTCACCTCGTAATTCTCCGCCAGGCCGGCGATATTCTGTCCGCTATCGCGAAAATGGGCGAAGGTTTTTACGTTGTGACAGGTCGCGTTGACGACGTTGATTTCTGTTCGCGCGTTCTTCTCGTCGCTGATGGTAATCGCAGGGCCGGTGATGTCTTCGAAGCGCGAGTTCTCGATCCACAGTTCATCGGGATTGCCCGCGTCGATGTCGATGGCATTTGGAATATCGCGGAACCCGTCGTGAACCAGAGTTAGGCCGGCCTGGTGTTCTTTGATCGCGGCGACGCTCTGGCCTTCGAAGGTGGAATCGAGCAGCGTGTATTGCCAGCCGGGAGAGGGCATGACGGTGACGATGCCGTATTTGCCGCCGTAGAAATGCAGGTCTTCGCTTTCGTTGCCGATGTCTTTGAGAGCGGCGAGACCCGATCGAATGTGAAAGTTGATGTGGGAGAGATAGCAGTGCTGCGCAACATGGAAACGGATAGCTACCGCACCTGGATTCCCAGAGCCAAGGTCGAAATCGACATTGCTCATTGCCGAATAGAATGTCCCCGGATTCGCATCGGGGATGGTGTTATTCGGCGGCACGGTTCCCGGAGTGGGCGGTTGATCGGGTCGGACGGGAAAATTAAAGTGCGCATGAGTGCTGTCGGGCCGGGCACCGGCAAACATGAACATGTAGCCGAGATCATTTTGATAGCCGGGACTATTGTCGGGTAGCACGAATATCGGGCGATGATCGCCGTAGCCGATGATGCGCACCCCGGGCCAGACGTAGACAGTGCGGGTGATTCGATAGCGACCTTCGGGGACGAAGACGATGCCCTGAACGTGCTCCGTTTCCACCGCGTCGATGGCAGCCTGGATGACCGCGCTGCTGTCGGCGGAGGCGTCCGAATCAATCGGAAAATGTGCGCTGCCGAGGTAGATCGCCTCAGGGTCGTCGAGGCGAGTTAGATAAACCGATTGCGCCTGCAGCGGGAGAGCAAATCCAAGCAATACAACGATCCCGGGCAAGGCAGTCCACTTCGAATTCATCGCCACTTCTTGTCTCCGATGACGAATTACAGCATCGCGCGTGTGATTGAGAGCGAAGTAAGGTGCCCACATCTTTAATCAGAGAGGGCGCGGTTCATAAATGAAAGACGACCGACTGTTTTGCCCACCGAAGTTACCCAGGCAGTCCAGACCTGGAGGGCACGGGGAAACGTCGGCGAATGTAGCTTTCATAGGAATCACTGACCGGAACAACGAAAGCAGCCGGACGCTTGCTCCTTGTTTAGAAATCATGGTCGGCCCCCCGAATTCCGCTCGGCTTTACCGCTTTACCGCAGCGATTTTACGTTGACTAGTAAACCGGGACACTACCAGTAGTGAAATGATTTACTTAAGTTCTAGATTGAAACTCATATCGAGGGCGTTTGTCAACCCTAAAAAACGCGATGCGATACGCTGGCGAAACCTAAGAAATCTATTGTTTTACTTCCTGGCAGATGGCTCCTCTTCAGGGTTTTCGTCCGCACGGATCTCATCCGGCTGGATGAGCATCTCCTTATAGACGGCGCGAACCTTTGCTTCAAGTCCTTAGGCGTCTGGTAGAGCTCCACGTCGCGCCTGACGTCGTCCGTGCGGCCCGTCTTTCTGTAAAGCGTTGCCCACGGTCACATTAGTTGGTTCCAACTGCGCTGAGGCCTCCCTCTTCCATACAGTTTGTCTGATCACGTCCGGTACAGAATTTTAAGGGGCGCTCCAAGTGGACTCGCGCACTACGAGCTCGGGCTCAACCATAATCTCATCGCGGGGCGGAACCGTGTTGTGGATGCGATTGAGCAGGCTCTGCGTTGCCACTCTGCCGATCTCCTCAAGCGGCTGATTGATTGTCGTCAGGCGCGGCAAGGTGAATGCCGCCGCCTTAATGTCGTCAAAGCCGATCACTGAGACGTCCTCCGGTACGCGCAGATTGAAGTCCTTCAGCGCGCGAATTGCTCCGATGGCGGAAATATCGTTGAAAGCAACGATCGCTGTAAAAGGCTCTTTGCTCGCCAGCAACTGTTGCACGACAGGGTATCCCGGCTCCGGGGACGTCATGTCGCGATCGAGGCTCACCACAAGTTCCGGCTTGACCTCGAGGCCGAAGCGCTTGGCAACTGCGATCAGGCTCTTCCAGCGCTCATCCGAGTCCGAACTGAATGGCTGGCCACGCATGAAGGCAATCTTGCGATGGCCCAGCGAGTAGAGGTGCCCCAGCGCCAGTTCCGCTGCGCGCGCGTGGTCGAGCAGCACATTCGTTACACCGTCGATTTGTCGGTGGCCCGCCACAGCTACCACGGGAATTGGCACGGGGTGCTCAAGCCGCGTGTCGATCGCAATGAGTCCTTGCGCCCCCCGTCCGATCAGCATCCGCGTGTAATCCTCGATCAGGTTCTGCTTGTGCCGGTGATGCGCCGTGAAGTATAAATACCCTGCCTGAATCAGCTGATCGCCGATCGCGCTCATCACTTGGGCGTGGTACCCGACGCCCAGTTCCGGCACCAGGATCCCGATTGTCAACGTCCGCCGGCTCCGCAGCGAGCGCGCCAGCAGGTTCGGCTGGTAGTTCATCGCCTTGGCGGCAGCCTTAATCCGATCGCGGGTTGCTTGCGGAATCGATCGTCCCGGAACGTCGTTCAAAACCACAGAAACAGTTGCCGGGTCCAGTTGCAGATGCTCAGCAAGTTGCTTCAGGCCCGTTGTCTGATGAACCCGCGATTTCGGGTGGTCTTTTGCCTTCTTCTCGCTCGCGGAACCATTCATTCGCTACTCAAATCTCATGGCAATTCTTTTCAAGGTTGAAACAGAAAGGACGGCGAGAATCCGCCGTCCTTTTTCGGTTGAATTGAACGAGAGGCTAGAACGACAGGCGCCCGTACATCTCCCACACCCTGCCTCCAATGGTCACGCTATTGATGCTGGCCCCGCCTATCTCGGCACTCGCAGGCCCTCCGAGGGTGGTGCCGGGTTGTCCGAAGCTCGGGTGGTTCAGGAAGTTGTTCGCGCTCGCGCGAATCTGGAATTTCACATTCTGCTCCGGCCATAGGTCGAAGCCCTTGCCGATCGAGAAGTTCACATTTGTCAGATCAGGACCCCTGAGGGTGTTCCTGACGAAGTCGCCGTAGGTGTAGGTAGGCGGAAGGGCGAAGGCGTCCTCGTTATACCATTCCTTTAGGCTGTGGTAATGGCTTCCGGCTACGGCATCCGGGCCCGTGTCAGTCGACTTGTAGTTGCCGACCAGATTTGCATATTGCGTGTAGCTCCCCGACTGGTTATTTGAACTGTTGTAACCCGCAGTCGTGAGTGATACCGGGTTGCCGGTCTCCCCGATAAAGGTTGATGACACCTGCCAGCCGCCCAGCACTTCATCCGCAATCAGGTTGTTGTTCATGAACATCTTGCCTTTGCCAAAGGGCAACTGGTAGACAATTTCTCCTCTGAACGCGTGCGTTATGTCAAAGTTGGAGTTGCTGTAGTCTGCCGACGGCACAAACGCATTCTGGTAGTTCTGCCAACCCCCGCGGTTTGCCCATCCCGCTGAATCCCCATCGTCGAGGAAGTGCGACCACGCGTAGTTGACACTGAACTGCAGGCCATAGCTCATACGCTTTGTGAGTACCGCCTGCAATGCGGCGTAGTTGGAGATGCCGTTGTTGGTGCTGCCGCCGATCCCGTTGAAGATCGGGTAAGGCTCGAACTGGTTATCGTTCGGTCCGAGCTTGTTCTCAGGCACCTGGTTGATGTCCACCGGGAAGTTCTCGTGGTTTCCATGGTTGCCTACATAGCCAACCGATGCCGCCCAGTCCCTCAGGAACTCCCGTTCCACAGTCAGGTTCCATTGGTAGTTTAAAGGCACAGGCGTGTTGTACTCGTTGTATCCCGGGCCTTGGCCGTTCCTTGCCCACGGAGTGGTGGGAGCGCTTAAATAGGCGGAGAGTTCGCTGGAGGGGTTGTATCCGGGGACCCCGCAGCCGAGATCGGTGGTATCGGGCTTCGTTCCATCGGCGGAAAGCTGGACCGTCGGGCAAATGCCGTTGGTTGTGTCCCCGTAGCCGCCGCTGCTGCCGAAGGCGCTGCCCTCGCCGCCGCCGTATGTATCTTCGCTCCATTCGGCTGCGAACATTCCAATGCCGCCACGGATGACTGTGCTGGGCAAGACCTGCCAACTGAAGCCGACGCGCGGGAGCCAAATGTCGTACTTTGGCTTCTGGAGCGAGGTGCGGCCGTTTTGTCCTTCGAATGCGTACCACATGCCGCCTTGAACTGGCTGGCCGGGCTGAATCCCGTTGATGGCATAGCTGGCAACATTTTCGTTCGGAACCGAAGGATCGAAATCTGTCTGGTTGCCTTTCGCGTCGTGCCAGCCGGTCTCGATCTCATACCGCACACCGATGTTCACCGTCAGGTTGGGCTTCACTTTGAAGTCGTCCTGTACGAACACCTGCGGGGCCTTCCAGCGTCCGGCGAACTCCGGCGTGATTCCAGCGCCCCAGCTGCTCGACTGGCCGAGCAGGAAGTCCGCGTAGGACATGCCGTCGTAAGAGTCCGTTGGGCCGCCGCCCGACGAGGTGTAATTGCCGTTAAAATTGTAGCCGCCGGGGTTGATGTTCCCCCACGCCGTGGAGTCGGCGCGGTTGATGAGGAACTCGCCGCCGAAGTGCAGGACGTGGCGTCCTTTGATCATGGTCACCACATCGGACGGGTCGAAGAGCATCTCCTTGTAAATGGAGTGTGAGGCGCTTCCGGGACCATAAAAACCGTTTATGCCGATGCCCGGGAAGACGTCTGCCTGAAGCAAGGGGATACCCAGGAGTGACGCATAATTATGGCCCGCGCTTACAGGCACGAAGAAGTTCAACTGATCGGTGAAGCCCATGCGCGCTTCGTTGATGACGTGCGGGCTGATGGTCCACACATCGGAGATCGCGGCGTTGTCGCGGCTCACGTCGCCGTACTGGTTGTTGAACGGGCTGAAGATGGCCGCATTATAAGCCGGGTTGTCGCTCTCCGTTTCCGTCAGGGTGAGCCGGTTGTTGGCCGCCAAATCCGTATCCCAGCGCCCAAACCACTTGATAAAGGGGTTTCTGCCCGGGGGGCCGAGGATTTTGAAGTTGTTTACGGAGTAGCTGGCTACGGAAGCCGGGTAACCAGCCGCGGTCAGCTCGTATTTCTGGATTGCCAGCGCGGCCGGGTCGATCATGCCCGAAGGAATCTTGTTCCCGTTCCCGTATTCCGAGGCGAAGCTCATCCGCTGGACGCAGGGTGCAGGCAAGGTCTTTGTTCCCCCCGGATATTGCGGGCCGGTATACGTGCAATTACCCGTGGCCACAATGGTTTGCGTGGTCGGATCGTAGAGGGTGGGCAGGCCGGCCTGCGTGAAATCGCCGCCCATCATGGCCGTGCTGGCCAATGTTTGGGTCTGCACATTTCCGGTGCCGTTGTTGATCGTATGGTCGTAGTCGAAATAGAAGAACGACTTGTGGAAGACCGATTTCGGGAGGACCGGCCCGCCGACGGCGCCGCCGAAGTTGTTGAAGCGGAGGCGGGGAACGGATCCCGTGCCGAAGGCGTAGGTCGCAGCATCGAAGAAATCATTCTGGTTGTATTCGTACACCGCGCCGTGGAATTTGTCGGTGCCGCTTTTCGTGATCTGGTTGTAAACGATGTCGCCGAGGCCATATTGCGCGGAAAACGCAGTCGCGCTCACCTTGACTTCCGCCGTGGTCTCAAAAATGGTCACGTCGGAGTTCTCGCTCATCGGCAGAGTGGTGGTGGCTCCGTCCTGGAGGTATGACCCATAGGGCAGATTGCCGTTGATGGAAGCCGTTGTTCCCACAGTGCCGCCCTGGCCGGGGGCGACGCCGTTTTGATTTTCCGGCGCTCCCACCGCGCCAGGCATCAGTTGTATAAAGTTCTCCCAGTCGGCTCCGCCGCCGTTCCCGCTGCCCACCTGCGGCAACTCATCCATCGTGTCCGCCACAAGGGTCGGTTCCAGCGAGCCGCTCTCGGTGTCGAGCATGGGAATGTCAGTCGTCACTGTCACCTGCTGCGTGACCTGCCCGACTTGCATCACCGCATTCACGGTTTGAGTTCCGAGGGTCACCGTGACCGGCCCGCGTACCAGAGTCTGAAAACCGTCTTTGGTGAACTTAACCTGATAGTGATCCTCGGGAATCGCTCCTGTATCGTAAAGTCCCGCGCCATCCGTTACGTACGTGCGCGTCACGCCCTGGTCGATGTCCGTCACATTCACCGTGACGCCTTGAATAACTGCGCCGGTCTTATCCGTCGCAGTGCCGCGCAAGTCACCTGAGTTTGTGTTTTGTGCAACGCATGCCCCGCTTCCGCCTGTCAGTAACGCACAGACCAGAAGGCGGGGCAGAATCCACCGCATTCCATTTTTCATGAATTTGCCTCCTGAAACACGAACAATTGACGGCCTTTAGCTGCAGAGCCGGTGCTCTATCGCTCGACCTTGGTAAACCGGGACACTTGCTTTGGTGAACTGGTTTACTAAGGTCCCAGATTAAAACTCAATTGAAGGCGTTTGTCAACCCAAAAAAGTGCGATGTGATACGCTGGCGTCAAATGCAATTGAAATCTAAGAAGTTGGCTGCATCTAAACGCGCATCAGAAAGCGATTCAGGGCGCCGAATCACGTTGAGAAAGTTGGCCGAACACCTCGGTCTGTCTCGCACGACGATCTCGATGATTCTCAACGATGTCCCTAAAGCAACACGCTTCCCAGAAGAAACTCGGCAACGTGTCGTGGAATCCGCAAAGAAACTTGGATATCGTCCCAACTATTTCGCTCGTTCGCTCGGCAAAAAGCGCAGTTACCTGATCGGAGTCATCGCTCCCGATTTCGGCAACGGCTACGAGGGGGCACTACTCAGCGGCTTCGAACGCCGTCTGTTGAACACGGGGTACACAGCCTTTGTTTCCAACCACTTCTGGTCCCCGTCACTTCTCCAACGGCATATTGATACCCTCTGCGACCGTGGCGCCGAGGGCCTGCTGCTGATCGATTCCACGCCGAGCGAATCGCCGGGAATCCCCGTCGTGACCATCTGCACCGACCGGTCGCCCCTATGGAGCACACGCGTTTCCATCGACAACGCCTTTGGCATTGACAAAGCCATCACTCACCTCGTTGGCCTTGGCCACAGAGAGATCGCGTTCATCAAGGGACCTGAGGGGAACGGCGACAAGGAAGATCGCTGGAACGCAGTCCTTGCAACTTGTAAGAAACTTGGCGTTCGCGTCGATCCTCGCCTTACAGTTCAACTGGAGCGACTCGAACGCCATGCCGAAGAGGGTCGCGTCGCTGCGCAGAAGCTACTCCGTCGCGGCAAGCGCTTCACCGCGCTCGTTGCCTACAATGACGTCTCGGCCCTCGGTGCGATGTCGGCACTACGAGAAGCCGGCCTCGAAGTGCCTGAAAACGTTTCAATCATGGGCTTCGACGATATCGAGTTCGCAAGCGTCGCATATCCGCCGCTCACAACCGTTCGCCAGCCTCTGCAGGAGATGGGTGCGACGGCGGCAGAGCTCCTGATCCGCAAGCTCGCGAACGATGCGAGTGTACAAAACATTTGTGTTCGTCCTGAGCTGGTCGTGCGATCGTCTACCTGCCCACCTCCGTTAGCTTCCGCTCAAGGCAAGAGGCGCAAGCCTAAGAGCACTCGCTGAGTGAGAGTTCTTGAACATTGAACGTTACCTTGAGAGCCGCCGCGCTGAGCTGCGCAACGAAATCATGCGCCAAATGCCCGTCATCCGCTTTTTCCATGCGTCAGGCAGGGGCGTTTGGGATCGAAGCGCCAGCCCGGCGACAGAAACTGCATGGCCGCGGCGTCGTCGCGGGCGACGGCGCCGATATGCTGGTAAAGCCGATACGCTTGCTCGATTCTCTCGATGTCGGGTTCGACGCCCAGGCCGGGCTTTGAAGGCACGTCGATGGCGCCGTCTATGATGCGAAGCGGCTCGCGCGTAAGCTGCTGCCCATCCTGCCAGATCCAATGGGTGTCTACCGCAGTGACCGCGCCAAGCGCCGCGGCCGCGACGTGCGTGAACATTGCCAGCGAGATATCGAAGTGATTGTTCGAGTGTGAGCCCCACGTCATGCCATGATCCCGACAAAACGCCGAAGCCCGAACCGAGCCATCCATGGTCCAGAAATGGGGATCCGCGAGAAGAATGTCAACGGCGTGGAGTTGAGCCGCATGATTCAGTTCGCGCCAGTCTGTCGCAACCATGTTGGAGGCAGTCGGTATGCCGGTGGCCTGACGAAACTCGGCCATGATCTCGCGCCCGGAAAAACCATGCTCCGCGCCGCAGGGGTCTTCGACATAGGCAAGCACGGATTCCCTTCCGCGGCAGAGCCTGATTGCCTCGTCGATCGGCCAGGCGCCGTTGGGGTCGAGCGTGATGCGTGCCTGCGGAAAGCGTTCGGCAAGTGCGGCGACCGCCTCCATTTCGAATTCCCCCGAGAAGACACCTCCCTTCAACTTAAAATCGCGAAAGCCAAACCTCTCTTCCGCCGCTTCGGCCAGCCGGAGCAGGTCCGAAATGGTGAGAGTCTCCTCGTTGCGAAGGCGCAGCCACGCATCCGAGGCGTCGGGCTCAGCGCGATACGGAAACGGAGTGCGTTTTCTGTCGCCGATGAAAAACAGGTATCCCAGAACGTCGACACGCGGCCTTTGTAACCCATTGCCCAGGAGAGCGGATACGGGAAGCTCAAGGTGCTGGCCCAGGAGGTCGAGCAGTGCGGACTCGATGGCCGTAATCGCGTGGATCGCGACACGCTGATCGTAAGTCTGCACGCCGCGGCCCGATGCATCCCGGCCCGCAAACCGCTTCAACACAGATTCAAGCACACGTTCGCGATCACCGATGTGCGACCCGGCAACGAGCGGCCGCGATTCTTCCAAGACAACGCGAATTGCCTCTCCGCCGGGAACTTCACCTGTGCCGGTGTGGCCTGAATTGTCTTCAAGCAGAACCAGGTTGCGCGTAAAATACGGCCCGTGTGCGCCGCTGAGATTCAGCAGCATACTGTCTAATCCGGCCACAGGGACGACGCGCATGGCCGTGACGCGAGGCGTACCCGATCCGGAGAATTGCTTCGTCATATGGCGCTCGCGGGAAGCAGGTTGACGGGGTATTCGAGACGTTGGATTTCGCCGACAATCGGCAGGTAGGCGACGATGGCCAGAAGCGCTGTTGCTGCCACAAATACCAGCGCGTACTGGAACGATCCTGTGCCTTTGACAATCCCGCCGATCACGATCGGGGTGGTGATTCCGGCCAGATTGCCGATCAGATTAAACATCCCTCCGTTCACACCCACAAGGCCTTTGGGAGAAGTGTCGGAGATCACGGTCCATCCCAGGGCGCCGAACCCCTTTCCGAAGAATGCCAGCGACATGAGCACAGTGACTCCCACCTCACCGTTGACGTAGTTGCACGCAGCGATGGTCATGGCAAGAAGCATACCGGCTACGATGGGGACCTTCCGCGCGAGAGTCAGCGAATACCCGGCCTTGAGCATCCGATCCGATGCCATGCCGCCAAGGATTCCTCCAGCGAAACCACATAGAGCCGGGAGCGCGGCCAAAAAACCCGCCTTCACCATGGACAAGTGCCGCGTCTGGCTGAGATAGATGGGGAACCAGGTCAGAAAGAACCATGTCAAGGTCGTAATGCAATACTGCCCCAGATAGATTCCGACCAGCATCCGGGTTCTGAGCAGCCATCGCACGACCGGCCACCTGAGTGTATTTGCGCGAGGCTGATTGCTGCCATCGAGATTGACCAGTCCGCCGCCACGTTCGATCAGCTCGATCTCGGCCGGGCTTATGCGTGGATGCGCCTTTACTCCGTGAATCACGCGGAACCAAACCACCCCCAGCCCCAGCGCGATCAGGCCTGCGAACCAAAAGCACTGTTTCCAGCCCAGAACATTTGCAATCCAACCCATCACGGGCGCGAACAGCACGAGAGAAAAGTATTGCGATGAGTTGAAGATAGCGGAGGCGCGCCCGCGTTCGGCGGCGGGGCACCATGCAGCGACAATTCGACCATTGCCTGGGAACACGGGCGATTGGGCAAGTCCGGATAGGAGCCTCAAGGCGAAGAGAACGTAGAATGCCGCAACAGCGGACAGATATCCCGTGAACCCCGAAAGAATCGCACAGCACGACCAGCAAAGGATGCTGATGCCGTATATGCGCTTTGAGCCGAAGCGGTCGAGGAGGCTGCCCGCCGGAAGTTGAGCGGCAGCGTATGCCCAGCCAAATGCAGAGAAGAGATAACCGAGGTGCAGCGCGTCCAGATGAAGATTGCGGCTGATGTCCGCCGCGGCAATGGAAAGCACAACGCGATCGCCGTAGCTGAATGTGCTGGCGAGGAACAGCATCAGCACAACAACGTAGCGGACATGCGTCGTCTTTGTCGGGAACATTCTCGGTGGTCTCTCAGGTCCGATCAGCTTCGATTCGCGATGAGGCGTTTCAGTTCATCGAATTCGTCTGGCTCAAGGTCGGTGAGCGGCGGCCGCACCGGGCCGGCCGAGCGGCCGACCGCCTTCAGTCCTGCTTTCACGATCGACACCGCGTGCCCTTTGCGGCGATTCCGAATAGCGATATAGGGTAGGACGAATTCGCGCAGCATCGCAGTGACTGCAGTGCGATCGCGGCGCCGGACAGCGGCGTAGAAATCCTGCGCGAAGCGCGGAATGAAATTAAAGATCGCGGAGGAGTATGTAGTAACGCCGATCTCCATGTAAGGCAATGCATAGGTCTCCGCCGTGGGCAGGCCTTCGATATAGATGAGCCGGTCGCCCAGGCGCGCGCAGATGCGCGTTATCAGCTCGATGTCTCCGTGGCCGTCCTTGAAGCCCACGAGATTGGGGCAGCGGTCGCACAACTGCTCGAGCGCCGATTCGTTGAGCACGGCATTGTCGCGGTTGTAGAAGATGACGCCAAGCTTTGTCGATGCGCACACAGCCTGCGCGTGCGCAACCAGGCCTGACGGCTCGGTATTGACGAGATATGGAGGAAACAGCAGCAGGCCGTCGGCCCCGGCATTCTCCGCCGCGCGAGCAAACTCAATCGCGGCGCGTGTTCCGTAACCGCAGCCGGCAAGGACCGGCACGCGCCCGGCATTTTCGGCAACGGCCGCGGCTACAACGCGCGAGTATTCGCCGAGCGTGAGCGAAAAGTACTCGCCAGTGCCTCCGGCGGCGAACAGAGCCGCGGGACGATGTTCGAGCATCCACCCAATGTGGTCGCGATAAGCCTGTTCCGCGAACTCACCGCGGTCATCGAAGTGGGTGACTGGAAAGGAAAGCAGTCCTTCGCCAATACGCGAGGCCAACTCGGCTGGAGTCATGGTGCTCTCGGCGGAACCTCCGACACGGCCGGCAAACGGTTTCGGGCCGCAAGAGAACTATAGAGGAGATCACCGCGCGGAGACGAGCAGCTATTCCCGCCACCGACTCAGCTGCGTCCACTTGGCGTACGGCGGATGTGGTAGCGATTGGCGGTAGCCGGCGTCTTGCAACTCGCGGTCAGCCAGGCGTCGATCTCTTGGGGCAGAATCGAATCAGCAACCCGTTCGCCGAACTCGGCAGAAATCTTGGCCAGCCGAATCCTGATGTTTTTCGTATCACGATGGTGAGACGCGCTGTAGACGAGGATCGCGTCCGCGAGCTCCTTGAACTTCACACCTGCATTCCGTAAGTTTGTCGGCAGCTTCTTTCCGGCGCGGACTTCAGACTTGCGCTGTTGGTATTGCGCTATTGCGTCGCCCTTGCGTCCGACCTTTTCGCGTTTCAGTTTCCCGTCCACGCGATAGCGGATCCACCACACACCGCTGCCCGTAACCTTCTCCCAAACTCCAGTGACCCGTTGATGGCTTTTCCTTGGCATTTTGTCCCCGACATGCACTCAGGAACAAAGCATCACCATAAGTATCACCAGCGTTGTGGGGAACATCACCACCGCGAGGAAACTACGCATAAGTTATTGATTTTATGGT
>CAWEHF010000022.1:0-40611 GCA_963808695.1 uncultured Acidobacteriaceae bacterium | reverse complement strand
TGGGCGTGGCGTGTTCATGGCCCTGTGGGTGGGCTTGTAGCAGTGCTGGGCGGGACGAACGGGAACACGAGCATGCCGCCGAGATTGCGATGGAGTATAACCTGGTCGAGCGACACCTTGTGCCCTTCGCTCTCGTTCATGGCAATACGCGTTGCATGAACGGCCTTGGCCGCTCCCATCGCGTTGCGCTCAATGCATGGAATCTGCACCAGCCCGCCGATGGGGTCGCAGGTCATGCCCAGGTTATGCTCCATCGCAATCTCGGCGGCATGCTCAATCTGTCCGTTCGTCCCGCCCAGCGCTGCTACAAGCCCGCCCGCGGCCATGGAACACGCCACGCCCACCTCACCCTGGCATCCCACCTCCGCGCCGCTGATCGAAGCATTCTCCTTGTAAAGAATTCCGATTGCCGCCGAGGCCAGAAAGAAGCGCTGAATGCCTTCGCGGTTTGCGCCTTCAATGAAATGTTCGTAGTACAGCGCAACCGCCGGCGCCACTCCCGCCGCTCCATTCGTCGGAGCCGTCACCACGCGGCCTCCGGCTGCGTTCTCTTCGTTTACAGCCATCGCATACACCGTCACCCAGTCGAGCGGCGCCAGCGGATCGCCCTTCATACCCGCCGCTTCTTTCTCGCGCAGCCGCTCCGCCAGCCCGTGCGCCCTTCGCCGCACATTCAGCCCGCCCGGCAAGACCCCTTCGGTCGCCATGCCGCGCTCGATGCACTCTTTCATCGTGGCCCAGATGCGATCGATGCCCTCGCTTATCTGTTCCGCGGGCGCTATTCCTGCGCTGCTGCCGGCCAGCGCGCGCTCATTCGCCATCATCAGCTCCGCGATCGTCAAACCGTTTGCGTCGGCAGTCGCCAGCAGCTCGGCCGCGCTGTGAAACGGATACGGAACCTGCTTCTCTCCCTGCGTGGCCGCCTGCGCGTCCGCTCCATCCTCCACAATGAATCCGCCGCCCACTGAAAAGAACATGCGCTGGTCCACCACCGCGCCAGCGGCATCGAACGCCGTGAATCTCACTCCATTGGGGTGCTGCGTATTGGCTCCAGGCGGATACATGATGTCGCGATGAAAGATCAGGTCGCGCGATTCATCAAAGCCAAGTTCGCGCTTGCAGGCCAGCTTCATCCTGCGCTCTTGCCGTATTGCCGCTACCGTCGCCTCAATTGCCGCTGGATCGATGGTTGCCGGCTCATTGCCTGCCAGGCCCAGCAACACCGCGCGATCGGTAGCGTGCCCCAACCCGGTCAGCGCCAGCGATCCATACAGGTCCACCTGCACCCGCGCCACGCGCTCCGGCTCGCCATGCGCCGCAAGCTCCTGCGCAAACCGGCAGGCCGCGCGCATCGGGCCCATGGTATGCGAGCTCGATGGTCCCACCCCGATTTTGTAGAGGTCGAATAAACTCGCCGTCACAGCGCCGATTGTAGCGCGACAACAACTTCTCAGTCCCTGTCTTTCTCGTTCCCTTGTTCCCTTTTTCCTTCGTTCCCTATTCCCTGTTCCCTGTTCACTATTCCCTAGTCCCTGTTCACCCGTCACTGTTCACCGCTCACAGCTTCTGGTACACTCCACCAATCTTCTAAAACAATGCTCTTCAAGGCTCTCAGCGCCGCGGTCTACGGCATCGATGCCAACCTCATCGAAGTCGAAGTCGACTATAGCGGAACGGTCTGCGACCAGGACCACTTTCACACCGTCGGCCTTCCCGATGCCGCCGTGCGTGAGAGCCGCGACCGCGTTCGCGCTGCAATCAAGAACTCGGGCTACCTCATTCCGCCCACCTTCATCACCATCAATCTCGCGCCCGCCGATCTCAAGAAAGAAGGCTCGGGCTTCGACCTGCCCATCGCCATCGGCATCCTCGGCGCCTACGGCGCGTTGCGCGTCAGCGATTTGAGCAACTACCTCTTCGTCGGCGAACTCGGCCTCGACGGCACCCTGCGCCCCATCCCCGGTGTTTTGCCCATGGCCGTCATGGCGCGCGAGAAGAACATCTCCAATCTTGTTCTTCCCGTGGCCAACGCCGCTGAGGCCGCAGTGGTCGACGGCGTGAATGTCTATCCCGTCACCTCGCTCCTCGACGTGCTCGAACTTCTCAACTCCTCCGTCGTCGGCCACATCCAGCGCGAGCCATTCCGTGTCTCCACTGAAAAACTCCTCGGCGAGCTCGAGCACTTCAGCGTCGACTTCAGCGATGTGCGCGGCCAGCAAACCGCCAAGCGCGCGCTTGAGGTGGCCGCGGCCGGCAGCCACAACATTCTCATGATCGGCCCGCCCGGCTCCGGCAAGACTATGCTGGCCAAGCGCCTGCCCTCCATCCTCGCGCCGCTCACCTTCGACGAAGCGCTCGAGACCACCAAGATTCACTCCGTGGCCGGCGTGCTCGATCCCGGCTCCGGCCTGGTCACCCAGCGCCCTTTCCGCTCGCCGCATCACACCATCTCTGACGCGGGCCTCATCGGCGGCGGCATTGTGCCTCGTCCCGGCGAAGTTTCCCTCGCGCACAACGGCCTGCTCTTCCTCGACGAGCTGCCCGAATTTCCCCGCAACGTGCTCGAAGTCATGCGCCAACCTCTCGAGGATCACACCGTCACCATCGCGCGCGCCTCCATGTCGCTCAGCTTCCCGGCGCGCTTCATGCTCGCCGCAGCCATGAACCCCTGCCCCTGCGGCTACTTCAACGACAAGTCGCGCGAGTGCATGTGCACGCCGCCCATGATCCAGCGCTACGTGGCCAAGATCTCCGGCCCGCTGCTCGACCGCATCGATATCCACATCGAGGTGCCGGCCGTTCAATATAAGGAACTGCGCGGCGGCGCGGCGGCCGAGGGCTCAGCCCAGATTCGCGCCCGCGTCATGGCCGCGCGTCAGATCCAGCAACAACGCTTCTCCAAAGCGAAGGAAAAAATCTACTCCAACGCCCAGATGAACACCCGCCAGATTCGCGCCCACTGCGAGCTCGGCGCCGACGCCGAACGCCTGCTCGAGCGCGCCATGCAGCAGCAGGGCCTCACCGCCCGCGCTCACGACCGAATCCTGAAGGTCGCCCGGACCATCGCCGACCTCGAAGGCGCCGAACACATGGCCGTCCCCCACCTGGCCGAGGCAATCCAATACAGGACGCTGGACCGTAGTTACTGGAATTGATCGCAGTTATTGGAGTTGAAGACCCCGGGGCCCCCGGCGAGTGATTTGTGCTCGCTGGGGTGGAACTCCGCACTCTCGACCGCAGCTACTGGGCCTGATTTGTTTCCAACCTGTGGATTTCCCACCCCGGCCCCGGCCAGTAAGCCTGCCCAAACGCTCAAATCCTGGCCCGGATTGACGCTCCCGGTACTGCTTTCGGCCACCCTTTCTGTCGCCCCCCGGTCACGCGTCGTTTTCCATGAAATTCGAGCAAGTTTCCCTTAATGAAAACTTCAATGCAACTTATTTATTGCCAATAGCTTATTCTCATCATTGTAAACTTTTCCACAATGGCCGTTTTTACCCCGCAAATCGCCGAAAAAAATGTTGACCGGCAACCCCTCTCGTTATAAAGTTTAATCAGCCATCCAAAGAGGGCAGGCTGTGCTTGTGCGGTTTTGCGCGCCCCTCAGCCAATTTCTGCATCCAATTTGAGCGAAGGCTCAGAAGTCGATGCCCCGGTGCGTTTAAGCCGCCGGAATCGGGAATCTCGGGCGCACACATTCCAGCATTGGAAAGAACATTCGCTCGATGAGGATGGTCGGGTTCCACAGAGTGCGAGTCCGTGGCAAAATTTTGAACTACGGCCGCACGAACTGCGTCTAAAGATTGGCAGCACTTTGTTTCTTGGGAACCACAGGCTCGATTTTGGGTTCCCGGCTGCACCGGCGGCGCCAAGTAGCACCGTCCGGGCAGGCATTTTAAGAAGGAGAATTGGTTTATGCGTTCTGATTTAGTATTTGGGGCACTCTCTCATGTGTCCAACCGCTACCAGCTGTGCCAGCTGGCGAGCAAGGCTACTCGTAAGCTTCATAAGCCCAACACCCGGCTGCAGGACACGACGAATGAGGTCCTCTGCCGCTTCCACAGCTCCAACCCCGGGTCGGCAGAACCTCAGGTCTCCCCGATTTCACAGCCTGTGGAAAGGCGTCGCGCAGCGTAGCGGCGCCTCTCTGCAGGGCTGACAGGTCCCAGGCATCGGTTCATAGCTTTCCGTTGACGATTGTTTCTCTTCCCCTGGCGTCTCGCTTCTCCAAACGAACCCGGGTCACTCGTGGTTGCCGGTTTCGGCAGGTTGTCTTGCCGGTTCGTATTTCTGGAGCAGTTTTTCCCTCCCGCATCTCCTCACAGCCATCCCGCCCTTTTACAGGTGAACTAGACAATGACCATCGCAGAACTCAAAGAAAAAAACATAACGGAACTGAGCCGCATCGCGCGGACCCTTGAAATCCCCGGAACCAGCGGCCTCCGCAAACAGGACCTGATCTTCAAGATCCTGCAGGCGCAGAGCGAAAAAGAAGGCCACATCTTCGCCGAAGGCGTCCTCGAGATCCTGCCCGACGGCTACGGCTTCCTCCGCTCGCCCGACTATAACTATCTGCCCGGCCCCGACGACATCTACGTTTCGCCCTCGCAGATTCGCAAGTTCGACCTCAAAACCGGCGACTCCATCAGCGGCAACGTCCGCCCGCCGCACGAGGGCGAAAAGTACTTCGCGCTGGTCAAGATCGAAGCCATCAACTTCGAGTCGCCCGAGGAGACGCGCAACAAGATCCTCTTTGACAACCTGACGCCGCTCTATCCGCAGGAGCGCATCAAGATGGAGACCGTGCGCGAGGCCGTCAGCGGCCGCGTCATGGATCTGCTCACGCCCGTCGGCAAAGGCCAGCGCGGCCTCATCGTCGCACCGC
Organism: uncultured Acidobacteriaceae bacterium; assembly: GCA_963808695.1. GTDB lineage: Bacteria > Acidobacteriota > Terriglobia > Terriglobales > Acidobacteriaceae > Telmatobacter. The sequence goes on along the minus strand of CAWEHF010000022.1, from coordinate 35,726 downwards.
CCCGCACCGGCAAAACCATGTTGCTGCAGTCCATCGCCAACTCCGTTACCTCCAACCACCCCGAAGTGGTGCTTATCGTCCTGCTCATCGACGAGCGCCCTGAGGAAGTGACCGACATGCAGCGCTCGGTGAAGGGCGAAGTCATCAGCTCCACTTTCGACGAGCCCGCCGCCCGCCACGTTCAGGTGGCCGAGATGGTGATCGAGAAGGCCAAGCGCCTGGTCGAACACAAGCGCGACGTCGTCATCCTGCTCGACTCCATCACCCGCCTCGCGCGCGCCTACAACACTATCGTTCCGCCTTCGGGCAAGGTGCTCTCGGGCGGCGTCGACTCCAATGCACTGCAGCGCCCCAAGCGATTTTTCGGCGCGGCCCGCAACATTGAAGAAGGCGGTTCGCTCACCATCATTGCAACGGCCCTCGTCGACACCGGCTCGCGCATGGACGAAGTCATCTTCGAAGAGTTCAAGGGCACCGGCAACATGGAAATCATTCTCGACCGCAAGCTGGTCGACAAGCGCGTCTTCCCGGCCATCGACATCCAGCGCTCCGGCACGCGTAAAGAAGAGCTGCTCATCCCCAAGGACGATCTGCAGCGCATCTTCGTATTGCGCCGCGTGCTCAACCCGCTCTCGCCGGTTGAAGCCATGGAGCTGCTCATCACGCGCCTCGAGAAGGTCCGCAACAACGCCGAGTTCCTCACCAACATGAACCAGCTCTAAACCAAAAACGTTCAAGCTCTGGGGTCTAGGTGGTCTAGTTATTCCAGAGAAACAAAGGCCGGGCCCATCCCGGCCTTTTTGTTTGTGTGCCTATATATTGTCCGCATCTCATACCGGCCATCCCGCCTAACACTGTCCATTTCCGAACAACTCCCTCGACCTGCCAGCAGGTTCTTCTTTCCAATTCCACAGCGCAGCTGCTAACCAAATTCACCTCGCGGTCGTTGACTTGATGGAACCACTTCGAGAAGCACCACGTACAAGACAGCAGCCCGCGCCCGAAAGCAACCAGCAATCAAAGAGGCCACAAATGTTCCCCGATGTGAAGTACGCCCTCCGCCAGTTACGCAAGTCACCCGGATTCGCCCTCACCGCATTGGTCACGCTCGCGCTGGGAATCGGCGCCAACGCCGTCGTCTTCAGCGTTTTGAATGCGCTCATCCTGCGGCCGGTGAACGTGCCCAACGCTGAAAGCCTCTACATGGTGCAGCGTCTGCAGTGGCCTTCGCAGTCGTATCTCGACTACATCGATCTGCGCGACCGCAATCACAGCTTCGACAGCCTGACGGCGATGAAGCTCATGGGCTCGGTGGGCGTGAACGAGGGGCACAATTCATCCACGGCGTGGCCTTATCTGGTAAGCGGTAATTACTTCGACGCGCTCGGAATCCAGCCCGCCCTCGGGCGCTTCTTTCACGCCTCGGACGAAAAGGGAAAGAACAGCGCCCCTTACATTGTGCTGGCCGACGACTACTGGCGCAGCCACTACGGCGCCGACCGCGGCGTCATCGGCCGCATGGTCGAGCTCAACAAGCACCCCTTTACCATCATCGGCGTGGCGCCGCGCGGCTTCCGCGGCACTGAGCTCTTCTTCGCGCCCGCGTTTTTCGTTCCCATTCTCGAAGAGCCGATCCTGCAGGGCAGCGACGATCTGCAATATCGCGGCGATCACTCGCCGTGGGTAGTGGGCCGTCTCAAGCCCGGTGTTACCCCCGCCCAGGCCGTCGCTGATCTCAATGGAATTGGCAACTGGCTCTCAAAAACTTATCCGGGCGACGACGAAGGCATCCAATTCTCTCTCGCTCGTCCCGGCCTTGTGGGCGATATACTCGGTGGTCCCGCGCGCGCCTTCATGACCGGCCTCATGCTGCTCGCCGGGCTCATTCTGCTCGCCGCTTGCGCCAATCTCGGCAGCCTCTTTGCAGCCCGTGCAGCCGATCGCGCAAAAGAAGTCGCTCTCCGCCTCGCGCTCGGGTCGCGCCGCGCGCTCATCATCCGTCAACTGCTCACTGAAGCGGTGCTGGTCTCCATCGCGGGCGGCGCAATCGGCGTAGCCGGTGGCGTCGTCGTTCTGCATGCACTCAGCGCCTGGCAGCCCATCCCCTCGGTCCCCATCAATGTGCCCGTGAATCCCGACCTGCGCACCTACCTGGTTGCGCTCGCCATGGCGCTGGTCAGCGGCCTGCTCTTTGGCATGGTGCCTGTCCGCCAGGTGCTGCGCGCCGATCCCTGGCAGATCATTCGCACCGGCATGAGCGACTCAACCATGCGCCGCTTCACCATGCGCGACCTGCTGTTGGTTTTGCAGATCGCCATCTGCGCCGTGCTCATCACCTCTTCGCTGGTTGCGGTGCGCGGGCTGGCGCGCTCGCTCAACAGCAATTACGGATTCCAGCCGCAGAACGCCATCCTCGTCCAGACCGATCTGCGAATGGCGGGCTACCCCGTAGACAGTTCGCCTCAGATGGAGCGGCGCATGATCGATGCCATCGGCGCAATTCCCGGCGTATCTGCCGCAGGCTACATTAACCAGGTTCCGCTCGGCCTCGGCGGCAGCGACTCGTATGTCTACACTGACGCCACTACCGACTTCCGCCCCAGCAACACGGCAGCCGATGCAATGGACTACAACATCTCGCCCGGATATCTTGCCGCGGCTCAAACTCATCTGATCGCGGGCAGGGATCTGAGCTTCGACGACAAGAAGGACGCGCCAATCGCTGCTCTCGTCAACCGGACCTTTGCAGTCAAGGTCTTCGGCTCGGTCGAGAAAGCCGTCGGCGGCCACTTCAAGTTCTGGGGCGGCAGCAACCGGGCTGAAGTCGTCGGCGTCGTCGAAGACGGAAAGTACCGCACGGTGACCGAAGACCAGCAGCCGGCAATGTTCTTCTCCTTCCAGCAACATACTGGGAGCGAGGTATGGCTTGTCGTTCGCTCCCGGCGCGATCCGGCCGAGATGACGGCGGTGCTGGAGCGCACTCTGCACGGCCTCGACTCCTCGATGCCCATCGAGATCAGCACCTGGACCCAGCAGATGGATACCGCGCTATTCGCCGCGCGCGTCGCCTCGGTGGCGCTGGGCGCGCTGGGCCTGCTCGGCACCATGCTTGCCATCACCGGCGTCTTCGGCATGGCATCTTATGTAGTCAGCAAGCGCTTGCGCGAGCTCGGCATTCGCATCGCTCTCGGCGCAGGCAGGCGCGAGGTTCTGGGCGCGTCTCTAGGCCGCGCATTTCGCCTGCTGGCCGCCGGATCTGTCGTCGGTATCGTATTTGGCCTATTCCTCACAAAGTTACTTGCCTACATCGTTTATCAGGCCTCGCCTAAGGATCCCTTTGTCCTTGTCGGCGTCACCGCGACGATGCTCGTCCTCGGCCTCATTGCGTCCTGGATCCCCGCTCGCCGCGCCCTCGCCGTCGACCCACTGATCCTGCTGCGCAGCGAGTAGCGATGGCCCCTGCAGCAGCGCTGTAAGCACGAAAATGGGTGCCCCACCCTCGCCGGGTCTTTGTTCTTCCGGCTAGGGTGGGACACCGCGAACCCAGTTCAGCCCGTCTCAATCGACAACAAAGCCTGGGAGCCCCAGGCCCGGGGTCCCCGACGGGTGATTTGTACTCGTTGGGGTGGAGATCTCGACTTTGAGACCTGGGAGACCACAAACCTCAACTTGGCACTTTTGTCCCGATCGTAGTTCGGCGCCCCCCCCGTTTGCTCCCACCCTCCTCAAAATGTCATCCTCAATCCATGCACGTTAGAAACCTCCTCCCCGTCGCAACCTTCCTCCTCATCTGCTCGCTCCCCGCCCTGGCGCAGGACAAGGGCTTATGGACCGCCGCGAGTTCGTCCGCCAAAGCCATCACCGGCGAAATCTCCATCGCCGACGCCCGCCTCACCATGAACTATTTCAACTTCCCCATCGGCCAGATTCGCGTCCTTCAGCCCGCTGAGGCCAGCGCGCTCTTCGATGCCGACGTCAACGCACCCGGCGGCGGAAGCCTTTACCGCCTCGCCGTTGCCGCCGACCGCCGCTTTCTGCACAAGAACACCCTCTGCGGCAGCGATGACGTGCAATGGATGGTCACCTGGGTGCAGGGCCGCACTCTCAGCGTGGCTTTCTTCTCCGGCCCCAACCCTCCCGTCTTCACCATGGACGCCCTGGCCAACTCCACCGACCGCTGCGGCACATTTCTCTACTCGCGCTGACCCGCGCGCCCTTCCACGATTCCGTGCGCCTTGGTAAGATAGAAGAGTCCTTGTGGGGCTGTAGCTCAGCTGGGAGAGCGCCTCGTTCGCAACGAGGAGGCCAGCGGTTCGATCCCGCTCAGCTCCACCAATTTCCTCCCAAATCATCGACATCGAGAGGTCCTTCGTCGCTGCGGCGGCTCAGGATTTCGCCTGCGGGCTCCCCCATCCCGCTTAACTTTGCCCGCCGCTTGACCTATCCTCAATAGATACGGACAAGCGATCCTGCTTTGTTTGCCGTTCTTGCCCGGCGCTCCATAACTTCTTTTCGATGAGGTGCGCTTTTGTCCCAGGTCATTGTCCAGCCGGAGTCCGCCGTCACAACCCCGCGGCCTCTCTGCGTCGATCTCGACGGAACCCTGGTCAAGTCCGACACGCTTATCGACTCGCTGCTCGTCCTGGCACGCACCCGTCCCCGTCTCGTGCCTGCGCTCTTCGCCCACCTACTGCCCGGCAAGGCCGCATTCAAGGCATTCGTCACAGATAATGTCTCGCTCGACGTCGAGCACCTGCCCTACAACCGCAAGCTTCTGCATTATCTGAACGAGCAGCGCCGCGAAGGCCGGCCCATCTATCTCGCTACCGGCGCCGATGTGCGTATCGCCCGCCGCGTTGCAGCGCATCTGGGCATCTTTGCCGATGTGCTCGGCAGCGATGGCGCAACCAACCTCACGGGCAGCAAGAAACTCGCCGGCCTGCGCAGCCGTCTGGGCACAACCGAGTTCGATTACATCGGCAACGACACGCCCGATCTGCCACTGCTCGCCGGGGCCGCCCAGGCCATGGTCGCCAACCCCAGCCGCCGGCTCCGCTCGCGCCTCCGTTCGCGGCGCATCGCGCCCGCACGTGTCTTTGAAGAACGCAATCGCCTCCTCGGCTCGGCGCTCAAGGCCGTTCGCCCTCACCAGTGGGCCAAGAACCTGCTCATTTTCCTGCCTCTCCTGCTGGCCCACATCGTCGCCGCCCCGCGGCTGATCGCCGCCTTCATCGCCTTCGCATGCTTCAGCCTCGCCGCGTCGGCGGCCTACATCGTCAACGACCTGCTCGATATCGATGCCGACCGCAGGCATCCGCAAAAGCGCCACCGGGCCTTCGCGTCCGGCGATCTCGATGCTTTCACCGGCCTGGTCATCGCCGCGGCGTTTTTTGCTCTGGCCTTTGCAGGCGCCCGGTTCCTGCCGGTGGAATTCTTCGGCTGGCTGGTCTTTTATCTCGCCGCTACGCTCACATATTCTCTCTATCTCAAGCCCGTTGCACTGGTCGATGTACTGGTGCTCTCAGGCCTCTATACGCTGCGCCTGCTGGCCGGCGCCGCTGCCACAGGCACGCACATCTCGCCCTGGCTCGCCGGCTTCTCAGTCTTCCTGTTTCTCTCGCTGGCCATCGTCAAGCGCTTTGCCGAGCTTGAGAACCTGATCACCCGCGGCGCCACTCCGCGCAATGGCCGTGGCTACCTTGTCACCGATCTCAACCAGTTGCGCAGCTTTGGCACGGCCAGCGCCTTTGCCGCGGTCGTGGTCTTCACCAACTACATCAGCAGCACCGACATTGTTATGCTCTACCAGCACGCGCAGCGCCTCTGGATCATCATGCCGCTCATGATTCTTTGGCTCTGCCGCGTATGGCTGATGGCTTCGCGCGGCCTGCTCAACGAAGACCCCATTGTCTTCGCACTCACCGACAAACAGAGTCTGATCATCGGCGCTGCCGTCATCGCCGTCGTGTTGTTCGCAATCTGAATGGCCGCTTGCCGATTTGATATCTAAGTGATATCATTGATATCGAAATGAGGGGAGCGCCATCCTATGCCTGCGGTTACTGTTCGCAACGTCCCGGAGAAGACTCATCGCGCCCTGAAACTGCGCGCCGCACGCAATGGGCGAAGCACCGAGGCAGAAATCCGCCATATTCTGGAGGACGCCGTGTCGGCTAATACGGCAGCGGGACTCGGCTCGCAATTAGCTGCGCTCGGGCGTCGGTTTGGCGGCATTGAACTCAACATCACTCGCGACTCAAAGCCGGCTGAGCCAGCGGACTTCTCGTGATCGTTCTTGACACGAATGTCATCTCGGAGCCGGTGAAGCCGTTGGCTGATCCGGCCGTAATTGCGTGGCTGGATCTCCAGCCGAAAGAAACGCTATATTTGTGCGCACCTGTCCTCATGGAGGTGCTGCTCGGTATTTCGCTTCTTCCGGACGGTAAACGAAAGAACGGCATGAAGACGGCTGTGCAGGCATTGCTCGCGAACTACTTCGCTGATCGATTTCTCGCCTTTGAGCGCGAAGCCGCCGTGTTGTATGCCTCGCTGGCAAGCTGCGCGGCCGCAAAGGGCTATTCGATTTCAATGGCCGACTGTCAAATAGCCGCGATCGCCGCGGTCCATGGATTCGCCGTGGCAACGCGGGACACCGCACCATTCCTAGCCGTTGGCGTGCCAGTCATCAATCCCTGGAAGGCTTGATCCGCGAGCCTGCCCAGATTCTGCTATCGACCACATGCGGCGCAATCAAAATGCTTTATTCAGAGGTGCCTTCTACGTCAGGCCTCATGTCTTCACGTTCAGAATCTTCGTTTTATCCGAGTCTTTTTCCGGATTCATTATGAAAGTGAGTTTCGCCCCCTGCGAATCGCCCTATGAACTCCGGTGTGTAGTGATGTGGCTCTTTAGCTTTAAAGGTGTCATTTGCAACTGCAAAGTCATATGCCCCAACGTCTAGTCGATACGTTGTAAGGACGCCTGACAGACAGTGCTTCTCTATCCACTCCTCAGCGCGTTGGCAGTCTGAAAATACGCCACCAGGGAAGGTTGCATTGGTGCCAGGCATGTTGCGCTCCCCGGTAAAAACCCAGACCTCGGTCATAACTAAAGACCCTCTTGCGTTCTGAGATTGCTCAAACTCAATAGAAAGCCCCCAGCTCGACCGGAGGCCTTTCGTTTCGCTAATTCGCAACTCAGGATGACTTCTTGTTCCCTCGTTCCCTTGTTCCCTAGTTCCCTGCCTTAATTGAACAAATCCTTCACCCGCTCCATCAGGCTCGGCGCTGAAGGCCGGTTGTCCACGCTCAGCGTTTCGCCGAGTTTGGCCATCAACTCGCGCTGCGCCTTCGACAACTTGCGCGGCGTCTGCACCATCACCCTCACCACCAGGTCGCCCTGGCCGCGTTCGTTCAGGTGCGGAACGCCCCGCCCGCGAATGCGCAGCTCCCTGCCGCTCTGTGCGCCCTCGGGAATCTTTATCTGCACCGGCCCATCCATGCCCGGAATCTCAAACTCCGCTCCCAGCGCGGCCTGCGGAAAGCTGATGGGAATCACGCAGTGCAGGTCGTAGCCCTGGCGATCATAGAACTCATGCTTCCTGATTGAAAGCACCACGTACAGGTCGCCCTTGGGGCCGCCTGCGCGGCCGGCATCGCCCTCGCCGCTGTAACGGATCTGCGTTCCATCTTCAACGCCCTTCGGCACTTTCACGTGCAGTTTCACTTCGGTGGCCGCGCGGCCTTCGCCCCGGCAGGTTGCGCACGGGTCGCCGATCACCTGCCCGCGGCCGCCGCACACATTGCAGGTGCGCGCTACTGAAAAGAATCCCTGCTGATAGCGGAACTGCCCGCGGCCATGGCAGTGGCTGCACACGCTCGGCCCGCGGCCTGAGGCGCTGCCGCTTCCCTTGCAGTCGCCGCAAGTCTCCAGCCGCCGTATTTTGATCTCTTTATCGATGCCGAAGATTGCGTCTTCAAACTCGATCGCCAGATCAAATCGCAGATCGTCGCCCCGCTGCTGGCGCGATTGACGTCCACCGCTCTGGCCCGCCCCGCCCATTCCGAACATCTCGCCGAACAGGTCGCCAAAGATGTCGCCGATATCCACACCGCCCGCAAACGGGCTGGCGCCAAATCCCCCTCCGCCCAGTCCCGCGTGTCCGTAGCGGTCGTAGACCGCGCGCTTTTCGGCATCGCCCAGCACCTGGTAGGCTTCGCTCACCTGCTTGAACTTTTCTTCGGCCGTGTGATCGCCCGGATTCCGGTCAGGGTGATACTTGAGCGCCTGCTTGCGATAGGCGCTCTTCAACTCCTGGTCGCTCGCCTCGCGCGAGACACCCAGGACTTCGTAAAAATCCGGTTTGCCCACTCTTGTATTAGAACTCATTTCGCCTTCAACGAGCCTTCAGCTCTGCTCTACGCCAACTCTTTCATTTCAGTTCTCACAACTCTGGCTCGGGACCAACTCTTAGCTGTTCCCTAGTCCCTAGTCCCTGCCCTATTCGCTCACCTGTTTCGCATTGTGCGCAATGCGCACCAGCGCGGGCCTTAGCAGCCGGTCGCGCATCTTGTAGCCCCGGCGTACCTCTTCGGCCACATGCTGATCGGGGATATCGTCGCGCTCCACAACTCCCAGCGCCTCGTGCACGCGAGGATCGAACTCCTCGCCTACCGCCAGCACCGGCGCCACCTGCATCTGGCGCAGAATCTCTTCCATCTGCTTCACGATCAGCTCCACGCCCGAACGCAGTTGCTCCGCCGAGCCGCTTGCTTTCAGCGCCAGTTGAAAGTTATCCAGCACCGGCAGGAACTGCTCCACCACGCCCGCCGCTGCATATTCGCGGAACTCATTGCGTTCCTTTTCGCCGCGCTTGCGTGCATTCTCAAACTCAGCCTGCAACCGGGCCACTCGATCCAGCAGCTGGTCGCGCTCGGCCTTTACCTTTTCCAGCTCCGACGGCCCGGGAGCCTCTGGCTCCTGAGCGTTCTCAGTCTCGCTTGCAACCGCGCCCTCGGCAGCTTCCGCCGCCTTCTCGGGGTCAGCGGTCTCTTCACCCTTCTCGCCCTCTGTGATCTCCAGGGGTTCCAATACGTTCAACTCTGTCTCCTGTTCCGGCATGTCCCCGGTGTCTCTCCTTGCTGTCAAACCTGCCTCACTTCTCATTATCGGCTGTCGTCGATCGCTTTCATGCCGCCATCGCCCGATCTGTTGGATTCACGGCGCACACCTGTCGGATCAGATTCTCGGCCCCAGCCGGCACTTCTGACCAGTCGGCTCAGGCAAAGACTCTGTATTCCACTCTCTAATCGGCCGGAGATTCAAGAATCCGCTCGGATAGCCGGGCGATATAACTCACTACCTGAATCATCTCCTGATATTGGACCCGCGTGGGAGCAATCACCGCCACCGTTCCCAGGCTTGTGCCGCCCAGTCGCGCCGGCGCGCCAATCAGCACCAGGTCCTGCATGGCCGGCGAGGCCTTGTCGAGCCCCACCACCACCCGCACCTCCTGCTGCCGCCCGTCTACGTAGGCATTCAGCAGCTCGATCAGCCGCTCTTTGGCCTCAAGCGCCGCCAGCATCTGGCGCAGCCGCTCGCGGTCCCTCTCCACCGAAATCAGATTCGCAATCCCGTCAACAAAAATGGCCTGTGCCGTATCCTCCACAGTCAGCGCGCCCTTGCGGCATAACTCTTCAACTGAAGTCAGCAGTTGCTGGTAGGTCTCGCGCTCCACCTCGGCGCGCCGCGTAACCTCGGTGCGGATGCGCTCGATCGGCCAGCCGCGGAAATTCTCGTTCAGGTACCTGGCCGCTGTCTCCAGTTCCAGGTGCGTCAACTCGCGGTCAAGCGTCAGCACGCGATCCTGTACGGCGCCAGATGTCGTTACCACTACTGCCAGCACCCGGCCCACCGCAAGCCGCGAAAAATGAATATGCTCCAGCACCTGCCCCGCGGTTGAGCCGGCCAGCGCCACGCCCAGCCCGCTCGAAAGCAGCGCCAGAACATGCGAGGTTCGTTCCAGGTAATCATGCGAGCTGGCCACGCCTGAAAAACTCTCTTCAATCTGGCCGCGCGTCGCTTCGCTCATCAACCCGGCTTCACCGCTCACCCCGCTGCCGCTCCCGCGCGTCAGCACCGTCACCCGGCCGGCCTGCGTAAGCTGCTCCACATAAAACCTGAATCCCGCTGCCGTCGGAACGCGCCCCGAAGAGGTATGCGGCTGCTCCAGCAACCCCAACTCGCCCAGCGTAGACATCACGTTGCGCAGCGTCGCCGAGCTCAAGCCATCGCGATCGGCAAATACCCGGGCAAGCGCCTGCGACGCCACCGGCTCCCCGGTCGTGATGTACGCGTCGATGATGGCGGTTAGAACCAGCCGCTCGCGCGGGCTCAGCCGAACTTCAGGCATTTTTTCTTTCCCATCGCGTTCCGCTTGGGGACCTTCGGCTCCTGCCACCCTCGTTCGCGGACCGTCCATTCCTCATAAGCCTTTTAAATCAATGCTTTTAAAGGGAAAAAGATGGTTCTCTCCTCTTTAATTCTAGAAATGCCCGATTGCCAATGTCAAGGCGCGGAAACCAGCTCCGGCTGGCCGTAATACCCTGCGTTGGTATGCGCCGTCAGCCCTGGCTGGTTCACCTTCAGCTTCAGCTCGTGGTACTCGTTGGGACCATCCGGCCGCGGCGGCTCAAACGTGATTTCGTAGTACGTCCCGGCGTCCTGCGCGACCATCCCAATGGACGCTGCCACGTCGTTGCTGGGAGGAATCACGCGGCCTCCGCTCTGCGTCGCAACCACCTTCAGAGCCAGATTCGGCGGCATTGCCTGGGTCGGCTTCCTTACGCCCTTCAGATACGACTCATACAAATACGTGCCCTCGGTCGGCATTCCCTGCGCAATGCTCGATAGCTCGATTTGCCCCTCGCGCAGAGTCGTGTTCATCGCCACAACACCGTCGAAGAATTGCTTTTGCCCCTTGATTGAGAAATTGATCCCCGGGTCGTTCAGCATCGGCCATCCCGGACCTGCCCAGATCACCAGCTTGCGCCCCGGAAGGTCCTTTATGCTCTTCACCAACGTTGCCAGCATCTTCACGCAGAAATCGAACCGCTCAATCGCACCCCATGCCCCTGCCGCATTGCCGATGGTCCGCAGACTCCCCGTCGTCTGATCAAGTTGCTGGGCCAGTTCATTGCCGTCAGTCGTCCCGCCGCTCTGCAACTGCATGCCTGTGTTGGTCAAAAAAGCCAGCGAGACCGGGAAAGCCAGGCGCCCCTCGTTCTGCCGCAGAAACACCTCAACCTGCTGGCGCGTGTACGACACGCTGTCGAACGGCATGTTAACCGTGTCGAACACGATGATCACACTCGCCGGAGGCTGGGCCTGCGTCGCATTGCCGCCAAAGGCCCGGAACGACACAATCTGCATCGGCCGGTTGTTGTCGAGCAACTGAAAATCGCCGACACCAAGGCCGGGAACATTCTTGCCGCCCTTGTCCGTCACCACGACATCGAGCCGCATGCTGCCTTCGGCCACCGGTGCGCTCGAGTCATTCGCCGGGCGTGCCGCCAGCGACGGACTGCTCTGCGGCACCGCGGCCTGAGCCGAGGCCTGCGCCGGAACCAGAGTAGCCGAGCAGGAAAGAATCCCCACAGATAACAGGCCCGGAGAAAACAGGAATGATAACCGCATCGTTCCCCTCCACTTGCGAGCTCGTTCAGGTTCGGACCACCATCATACTCCCCGCCGGCATCCCCAGCATTGAGTACGCTGCGGATTCGCCGGAGAACACGCAATCGCACACCCCGTTACTAAATGATGGCTTGTGATGTCTCCCACAGTGATTTCTTGATCAATGTGATGCTATTGTTAACGCGGCTGGTTTTCTCGAACGGCCGCCGACAATAGGAAAAAGAGTCCGCTGAGGTTCTTCAACCAGAGGTTGCGTTCTATTCAGTTCAACGGAGGGCCCTATGATTTCTCTTTTCGGAGGCAAGTCGTTTCGTCGCGCGGTAAAAACCCTCACCCTGATCTCGGCCCTGATCCTGCCCCTGATCTCGGTTGCGCCCATCTGCATGGCCGAGTCCGCCAGCTCGAACTCAGGCGCCAATCTCGACAAGCATGCCCGTAAAGTACACCGCGAGCTCACCCGCTTCAGTCCCGGCAACTACATCCGCCTCACCTTCACTGACAAATCTGAACGCACGGTCGCGCTCGATTCGCTTGAAGATACATCCTTTACCGTCACCAACGCCGAGAGCAACAATCGCGAGACCCACACCTACGATGAAATCGTACGCGTGAGCCGCGAAAAGGATTACATCGGCGAAGGTTCTGAAGGCCACGTGCGCCACATCCGGCTCTGGATTCCCATCACTGTCGGCGTGCTTGCTGCCGGCGCCGCCGTCGCCGCCACCGAAGTGCGCTGAAGCTGAAAGCCAGTCGCCAATAACCAGTAGCCTCTCATCCGGAGCTACGGGCTAGTGGCTTTCGCTATTGGCTACTGGCTCGTTCCTTCCATCCCGCCTGTTAGATTCAAATCAGGAGCTTTTTTCCGCCGAACCAAAAGCCATGTTCCATCCCACTGAAGACATTCGCATTCAATGGACCAAGGTCGTCCTGCCGCCGATCTTTCTCGAGGAAGAGCATCCGGTCACAGAAGCCGCCTCGGCCACCATTTTTGAAACCCGCCGCGAGATCGTCGACATCCTCAACGGCCGCGACTCGCGCCTGCTGGTGCTCGCCGGCCCCTGCTCCATCCACGACGTCAAGGCCGCGCGCGAGTACGCCGGCCTGCTCAAAGAAGCCATCGCCGAGTTCTCCGCCGACCTGCGCATCGTGATGCGCGTCTATTTTGAGAAGCCCCGCACCACCATCGGCTGGAAGGGCCTCATCAACGACCCTTATCTCGATCAGTCCTACAAGATCAACGACGGCCTGCGCCTGGCCCGCCACCTGCTCCTCGACCTGGCCGAGATGGGCGTGCCCACCGGCACCGAATTCCTCGACATGATCTCGCCGCAGTACATCGCCGGCCTGGTCAGCTGGGGAGCCATCGGCGCCCGCACCACTGAGAGCCAGGTGCACCGCCAGCTCGTCTCCGGCGTGTCGTGTCCCGTAGGTTTTAAGAACGCCACCTCAGGCGATGTGCAGGTAGCCATAGACGCCGTGCTTTCGGCCGCCTACTCACACACTTTCCTCGGCCACACCAAGCACGGCCAGAGCGCCATCTTCGTCACCACCGGCAACCCCGACACTCACATCATCCTGCGCGGAGGCCGCAAGATGGTGAACTACACCGCCGCTTGCGTTGCCGACACCGCCGCCCGCATGGAAAAGGCGGGGACCGCGCCGCGCATCATAATCGACTTCAGCCACGCCAATTCCAACAAGGACTACCGTCGCCAGTCTTTGGTCTGCCACGACGTGGCCGGCCAGATTGCCGGCGGCCCGGACAAGCGCGGCGATGCACGAATTAAAGGAGTGATGATCGAAAGCAATCTCATCGCCGGCGCACAAAAACTCGTCCCCGGCCAGCCCCTGGTCTACGGACAAAGCATCACCGACGCCTGCATCGACTGGCCCGAAACGCATGAGTTGTTAAAGGAATTGGCCGCGGCGGTGCGCGCGCGGCGAGGCGCCTAGACGAATACTGAGTCCAGGGCGCTAGGTCATGCCTCGCCGTAAGGTCACTGCGCCTTGAACCGGAATCGAAATAAGCGCATGATTATAGACAAGATTCAGGCAAATCTATGAAGCAAAAAGCCCGAAGGTGCCGCGTGGACGGCTGTCGTGAGATGCCACATCTGGGAGGATTCTGTCTTGCCCATTACGAGGAGGATCTACGAAGGGGCACCCTCCGAGACCAGGCGCGAGCGCTGCTTTTCGGAAAGGCTGACGGCGGCGGCGTTTCCGATCATACCCTTCAGGAGGATTTGCACGAGTTGATGGGGCGCTGGTCCTTCGTTTGCAGCGCCGGGATTTCGCAGCGAAGCAATGATCTCGTGCCGCTGGAGCATGCGGAATACGCAGCAGATTGGTGCATATCCCTTGCGGAGCAAATTATCGAGGCGCAGCGTGCGATCAATGCCGGAATGCCCGTGGCATGTTCTTACGAAAACACAAAGCGATGGGTTTGGGAGCGGCTTCACGGCATAGAGCGAACGCCGAGCCCAGTGGAATCCACAACCACGGAACCTTGACAGATTTTTTGGGGGGGCTGAATGAATGGACGCATCGCAATATCAATTCTTGCCTTGTTTTGCTCAGGCGCATTAGCAAAAGACAATCCAAAGATGAAAGTGATAGTGGTCGAGAACTTACCGACTGCGACTTCATACACGTGGCAAGTCGCAGGCAAAGACTCCGTTTCTTGTTACGACACAGGCTGCACTGGTTATTACATGCCGCCCGACTCTGGAACTGACAACGTACAGGGAGCAGTCCTGAAACTTCTACTCCCAGACTCGCGGATTGTCATTGCCGAATGCGCCGCGAAGCCCGACGTTGGACAAAACCTAGCGAACGCCCTGGTAGGCGCACAGGCGTCCACCATGTACCGGAACTGCAGGATGCCCGAGGCGAATTCCACGGTGGACGCAGAATTCAATGGCAACAACGTAAAGCTTTTTATGCGTGCGCCAAGCATCGACGGTTCGGGGAAGGTCTCAAGCGAGACTTACCAAATCCGAGGCGTCCTGGAGCCAAGCCTGTCGTCTGAATTGGTCAATCAGGTCATGAAAGACCCGGACCTGCAGCGTCAGATCCAGGCAAATATCCTGGAGTCCACGCAGTCGTCGGCAGCAGCCGCAGACCCATCATTAGGCCCCGATGTTACGTTCGAAGAGCTGGCTGAAATGGCCAGGAACGGCCAAGCGTCGGCCTGCTTTATTCTTACTACTCCAGCCGGCGCTGAGATCGATATCGATGGTAAAAAGTTCGGCAAGTCCCCGATCGGGTTCTATCTAGTCCGGCACGGCGATGCCTTTCGCGTTGTCACAGTCAAAAAGGACGGATACGTGACCGTCGAAAGGAGGGTCCTCCCGGACGGAAAAGAAATACCGCTCGGGCTGCGGTTGGAGCCCCAAAACCCTCAAGAACCGAAGCCGTAGAACAGTTCCTCCTGCGCCGCATTCCAGATAGTTCGATGTTGGGCCCGCGCCCACGGCTGGCTCTCCTCACGGCGCGCTCTCGATCTGCTGTGAAATCCACCGGTTCAAGCTCACGCCCTCGCCAGCGGCACGCAGTACAGCCTTGCGGTGGAGTTCCGGCTCCGTGCGCAACAGAATCCTGCCGGGTGCCCCAGGTCTCGATTTTGAGACCTGGGAAACAACTCATTTGCGCGGTCGCGGCGTCAGCGATCTCACGGCGCGCTCTCAATCTGCTGTGAGATCCAACGATTCAGGCTCACGCCCTCGCCCGCGGCGCGGAGTGCAGCCTTGCGGTGAAGTTCCGGCTCGGTGCGCAACAGAATCTTGCCATTGAAGGGCCGATCGGGCTGCTGTCCTTTCTCCGCGCAGAATTCGAGATAGCTTTCGATGCTCGCGCGGAAGGCCCGCGACAGCTCCCTGGCCGTCGCTCCTTCGAAGTGAATCACGTCTTTGAGGCCAGATACGGTTCCGGAGAAAGTGTTGCCTTCGGGATCGAAATCGATAGGGCCTGCGGTATATCCCTTGTACTCCATCATGGTTTCACCCCTGCGTTTATAAGAAACTGCCGCACTGCCTCAACCGCTCCCTTTTTGGTTTCCGGCCGGGGGTGAGGGCGATGGAAGACAGCGATCACTCCGTTCAACCGGGCGGCCACGCGGCTGCCCTCGCGCTGGCTGATCTCGCCTCCCAATGCGCGGATCAACGATTCAATGGCGGACCAACGAATGTTCGCTCTCGTCGGGCGCGAAAAGATGGCGTCCAGCGTAACCTGATGTGCTTTCTTCATGTCGGGAGTATCCTAATCCATTACCCCGAAGCACACGATCACTATGATAGCACATTCCGCTATCACGCGGACTAAGACCTGCGCCTCTTCACGTCCTCCCCGTCACTACCGTGTGCGGGCTCATCGGAATCGGATTCTCGCTGATCTCCTTGAATCCTGCCTCGCTGTACATCGCTTCGAGCTCCGCGAACGTGTACGCGTCCCCATCCGCCGTTGTCGTCAACATCGTCATGGCGAAGGCCGCCGGCATCGGCGGCGAAACCCGGTCAGGATTCGGCACAAACTCGAGCGTAGCCGCGCACCCGCCGGGCTTGAGAGCGGCGCGAACCTTCTTCAACAGACCAACGTTCGTTGGTTTGTCAAAGTGATGCAGAAAATTCGTCAGCAGCACCACGTCGTACGGCCCGCCATAATTCACCTCAAACGCGCTGCCCGGCAGCATGTCGTAGCGGTCCTGCACCCCGGCTTTCTCAGCATTCTTCAGCGCCACGCGCAGTACCGGCGCCCAATCGAGACCCGTCACATGCGCGTTGCGATTCTGCTTCGCAATCTCGATCCCGAACAACCCGTGCCCCGCGGCAATATCCAGCACGCGCATCGGCTCATTGCTTCCCTTCAGCACCATCGCGCCCAGCGGACCGGCCATCGGCCCCATCATCGGCGCCATATTCTCAGCGAACGTCACCCAGATGGGGTTCTCCGGCTCAACCGTCCCCGAGCCGGGAAGATAGGTGCGCCCCGCGCGAACAATCTCCGCCAGTTGCCCATCGGCCTGCATGATCGCCGACTCGCTCAGGAAGTGCGCCACCGAAGCCATGCACGCCGGCGAGGCGGGGTCAAGAAACGCGGCGCTGGTCGGCGTGTGTTTGTAGTGCCCATCCTGCTTGGCCAGCACTCCGTTGATTACGAGGAAATCGCACAAAATCCGGATGCCACGCTCCGATGCCGAACAATGGCGTGCGATCGATGCCACATCTCCGGGACCTTGGCCGACCGCTCGAAATACATCGAGCTGGATGGCCGCCTTAAGCGCTGCGGTGCGCTGGTGCGCCTGAACCATGTCGAAAACGATACTTGGATTGAGAGGAGCCTTGGCAGTATTCTCCTGTTGCATTCTTTCGCCTCCTTGTACGCCCTGTGGGATGTTTGGATTTTAGGGGAAACCCACGTCTGGGCTCACCGAGTGTATCACCCGTTCCCATCGATCATGGAGTCAAATGCAACGCCGCGGCAATCCTGCATCGTCACCCAGTCCCTATTCCCTATTCCCTATTCCCTGTTTTTTTCACCGCCCCAGCACTTGCTGCGTCTGCCTCCGCGTAAACACAATGCGGCACGCCAGCCCGGCTCCGCAGGTGCGTTGGCGCAGTGCCATCCACGAGCCAAAGTCCGGCTCTAGCAGAAAGGCCGTAGCGTCCGACAGGTGTCCCGTCTCCTTCATGAACCACGCCGCCTCCAGGTCCGCATCCGCGGCCTCCGCGTTCATCTCTTGGCACTCATCTTCGGGCGGCGCGGGAGCGCCTGCTGTGTGCGCGCAATAATCTCCATCGTGAATCAGCGCGTACTTCTTTTTGTTCGCAGGAATGAAATACCGCGGCGACGTTGCGTGCACCTTCGCAATCAGCGCCCACTGATTCAAGTCCACCAGGAACTCGGGCGGCAGCTGGCTCATGCCGAGGTAGGTATCGGTCAACTGCCTTGAGAAGATTGCCAGCGTGGGCGTCGGCTCGCCATTACTGGGCTTGAAGTAGATGCCGCCCAGTCCAATCCCCGTCTGCATGTCGATCCAGATGAATCCCCGCCCCTGCATGTTCTGGTTAGGTCCGCCGGCCGACGCCACCATCACGTAGCGGCCGTCGCGCACGCTGATCGGCATCGGCGCCTCGTCGAGCACCTCGTCCCTGGCATCCGAAAGTTCCTTGTCGCGGTGGTAAAAGTAGTAGGTCGGCGGCGTAATCAGCTTCTCAAGCTGCCTGAAGCGCTTGTCGCGCTCGATCTCTTTCGGCATCTTGCCGTCGTAGTCCGCAAGAAAACCCAGTTCGCCGGCCGGAATAAGGTCGTGAAACACTGCCGGCTGCGGCGGCAGGGGTGGCGGAGCCGGTTGCGCCTGACCGGCATCAGGTTGCTGCGCGCCCGCAAGGGCAGCTGCCAAAACTAAGGTTGCGGCCAAAAGGCTTACTCGGCCGATGCGATGGGGAAGCTCTGAAATCAGCATCATCGGTTGCCTCTGATTCAACAAAATACACCAAATACGTAAAAACCCGGTAACTAGACGCACGTCCTCGGCCTCGGAGCTGAATGCCGGCTCGCCGACTCGCCGAAATGCTGGATGCCCCATCCTGAACGCGCTTTTGCGTTTAGGGTGGGAGACCTCTGTCGTCAACTTCCCACATGACTTGCTGAGTCGCCGACTTGCCGTCCTGCCGTCTCGCTTATCATGATCTCCAGCACTGCCAGGCACAGCGCGCATCCATGCCCACCATCTTCATCTCAGCCGGCGAAGCCAGCGGCGAGCTCTACGGCGCGCAGTTGGCGTCCCTCCTTCGCCTGAACTCGCCACAAGTGGAACTGATGGGCATGGGCGGCGAACGCATGCGCGCAGCCGGCGTCGACTGCATTGTCCGCGCTGAAGATATGGCCGTCATGGGATTCACCGAGGTCGTCGAGCACTTGCCCCGCATCTACGGCGAATTCCGCAAGCTCAAAAGCGCCATCCGCGAGCGCCGGCCCCAGGTGGCCGTCCTCATTGACTTTCCCGACTTCCACTTCCGCCTCTTTCGCGAGTTCCATCGCCTCGGCATCCCCGTCATCTACTTCGTGAGCCCGCAGCTCTGGGCATGGAAGAAACACCGCATCAAGCAGGTCCAGAAATACGTCCGCCGCATGCTGGTCATCTTCCCCTTCGAGGAGCAGTTCTACCGCGACCGCGGCGTCAACGCCGAGTTCGTCGGCCATCCGCTCGCCGAGCTCCCGCCGCCCTCCATCACCCGCGAAGAATTCGCCCGCGAACACCATCTCGACCCCGCCAAAACCTGGATCGCGCTGCTCCCCGGCAGCCGCATGCGCGAAATCCGCGACCATCTGCCCACCATGCTCGATGCCGCCCGCCTGCTCGTCCAATCTCAACCTGAACGCTCCCTCGAGTTCCTTATCCCCCTCGCTCCCACGCTCCATACGCAGCAGCGCGCCCAGGTCGCATCGCTCATCGCCGCCCACTCGGGCGCGCTCACCGTCCGCGTGATCTCAGACAAACATGCCGCAGGCGTAGTCAGCCCTACCGCAGGTGCCCTCTTCCACGCCCGCGCCTCGGTCGTCGCCAGCGGAACTGCCACCGTCGAGGCCGCCCTCGTTGGCAATCCCTTCGTGGTCGTTTACCGGGTCTCGCCCCTCACTTACGCCATCGCCAAACGCGTGGTCAGCGTGCCTCACGTCGCCATGGCCAACCTCATTGCCGGCCGCCGCCTCGTTCCCGAGCTCATTCAGCACGACTTCACCGCTCAAAATATCGTCCAGCATCTCCAGCCGCTGCTACCCGATGGCCCTCCTCGCGAGTCCATGATTCAGGGGCTCATGGCCGTCCGCGAGGCGCTGTCTGCCCATCCGCGGCCGGGTGGCCATAAGGGCGCTATCGACCGCGTCGCCGCCGTAGTCATGGAGGAACTCAAATCCGCTCTGACCGCAAACCAGACGCCAGGCCGCACCTGACCCGGAAGCCGAACCATGCCACTCACTCACCATTCCCCGTAACCGCCAGTCCCCCGGCCCGCGTCAAACCTTTGAGCCTCAGGTCTCGGGGTGCCCCATCTGGGGACCCTCTGGGTAGCGCGTATTTGTCTTTGCGCCAAGGGTGGGATATCTCAGGCCCCAAACCAGCAAGACCACAAGCACCGCAACTCATAACGGTGCCGTGCCGGATCAAACAACCCGCTGCCAAGCCGGCGGCCAGAATGCGATGATTGAAGCTATGCGAACACGAGTCTTGCCGGATGGATTCTTCCCTTCCGCTTCCCGAGCCACCCTCGCGCTGGCTCTCTCGCTCGCCACCATAAGCCCGGCTCTCGCGCAGCGCGAGCGTCCCACCATCGACCTCACCGGCTACGTCATTGACGCCGAACTCGACACCGCAACGCACCACCTCTCCGCAACCACGGTCGTCACTTTCACCGCGCCCGCCAACCTCGACGTGGTCAACTTCGGCTTTCACCCCGCGCTCAAAGTCGCCAAAATTACCGACGACACCGGCAAACTGCTCGATGGCGAGCGCACCGCCGACGGCGCCATCCGCATTACACCTTCGGCCTCGTTCACTCCCGGCCAGCCCGTCCACTGGACCTTCGTTTACGACGGCACCATCACCGGCAATGAAGACGGCCCTATTGAAGGCATCAAACTCGCTGCCATTCAGGAGCCCATCAGCTACCTGCTCTATCCCGCGCGCTGGTTCCCCACCTCCGGCTACCTCACTGACCGCTTCACCGCCGAGATGCACATCCGCGTACCGCAGGGCATGCGCGTATTCGCCAGCGGCAGCACCGGCAAATCCCATTCCGTGGTGCTCTCCAACGGCAAGCCGGGCGACGAGTACGACTTCAAGTGGACCAAGCCCGGCTTTCCAGGCACCGTCATCGCCGGACGTTATGTCGAGCCCGTCTCCGTTGGCGCCGGCAACGTGAAAATCTACACCACCATCGCCCATCAGCAGGCCGCTACTCAGCTGGCGCAAACCGCCACCCGCGAGTTCGACTTTTTCACGGATCAGTTCGGCCAGCCCGAGTCAGAGCGCCTCAACGTCGTAGAAATCCCCGATGACACTCTGCCTGCCGCATGGGCGCCCGAACTCGCCGGCATCCCCGGCTCCCGAGTTGGCGATAAATCGAGCGTCCGGCTCCTGGCCAACACCATCGCCCACCAGTGGTGGGGCAGCGAAGTCAGCCCCCACTCCCTCAACGACGCGTGGATCGAGAACGGCATGTGCCGCTACGGCGAGCTGATGTACCTTGAGGATGAGAGCGGCTCCAGCGCCCTTCGCGCCGCGCTCACTGATGTGGCCGCCAGCGCGCTCGCCTACGACACCATTCCCCTCTCCAGCGCCGGTCGCCTCGGCCCTTTCACGCCCGAGTTCCAGTCCATGACCTTCGACAAGGGCGCCATGGTCTTCCACATGTTCCGCTGGGAAGTGGGCGAAAAAATGCTGCCTAACATCTTCAAGGGAGTGCTCAGCCAATACACCGATAAATCCATTCGCGCAGACGAGTTCTATAAAGTGGCTGAGGAAGTGAGCCAGCAGCAGCTCCTGCCCTTCTTCTCGCAATGGGTCGATGGCACCGGCGCGCCTAAGTTTACTGACAAGTACGCCGTCTACCGCCTCGGCAACAATAAGGGCTTCCGCACCATCGGCGAAGTCGATCAGGATCTCGACCTTTTCCGCATGCCGGTAGACCTGCGCATCGAAACCGACGGCAAAACCGTAAACCAGAAGATCGAGGTTGTAGGCACCAGCACGCAATACGTCGTCGACACCTTCGGCCGCCCGCGCCGCATCAGCGTCGACCCGCAGGACTGGGTTCTCAAAACCACCCCCGACCTCCAGGTTCGAATCGCCATCCTCAAAGGCCAACAGCTCGTGGCCCAGGGCGACCTCGTAGGGGCGCTGGCTGCGTACCAGAAGGCCCTCGAATCCAATCCGCAAAGCTCGCTGGCCAGCTACCGCATCGGCGAAGTGCTCTTCACCCAGCGCAACTTCCAGTCCAGCGTCAACGCCTTCCGCGACTCTCTTCGCGGCGACGACGAGCCGCCGTGGACCGAGGTCTGGAGCCACATTGCCGTCGGCAAAATCTTCGATTGCACCGGACAGCGCGACCGCGCCATCAACGAGTACCGCCTCGCCGTGCAAACCAACGACAACACCCAGGGCGCCGTGAACGAAGCCCGCCAGGACCTGCAGAAACCCTTCGCCGCCTGTACATCTGAACAGTAGGACCCGGCTCCAGCACCACACACCGTGCCCCATCCTCCAGAGCGAAGGTCGCCGCGGCGACCGGAGTCGAGGGATCTGCTTTTTTGATCTTGCTTGCGAAATGGGTGAGAAACCACGCCTCTCAACTTAGCACTGTTATCCCGAGTCGGGTCACCGCGTGAACATGCGGCGACCCGAGTCGAGGGATCTGCAGTTGCTTTTCGCTCGCTCACCGAAGAAAACACCTCATTGAGGCTCCTTAGTCCCTTGTTCCCTCATTCCCTCTCTCCCTGCCTTTTGCAGTTTATTTCTCACTTCCTGTCATCATGGGCTTGAGGGCGATCCTCGGAGGAACTCATGGAACTGAGCGCAGAAGGCATCGAACTGATCAAGAAATCGGAGGGCTTTCGCAGCCACGTCTATCTCGATGTGGAGGGCTACCCGACCATCGGCTACGGCCATCGCCTCATCCACCCCGAGACCTTCCCCAACGGCATCACTGAGGCCCAGGGAACCGCAATCCTTTACAGCGACGTGCGCGAAGCCGAGCAGGCCGTCGCGCGTCTCGTCAAAACCCCGCTCACCCAAGGCCAGTTCGATGCGCTGGTTGATTTTGTTTTCAATCTTGGCCAGGTTCGCCTGGCAGAGTCCACGCTTCTGCGCGAATTGAACGCCGGCCGCATCGCCGAGGCCGGCGAGCAGCTCCTGCGCTGGGATCATGCCGGCGCCCACGAGAATGCCGGCCTCAAGGCACGCCGCGAAACCGAACTACGCCTCTGGAACGGCGCGACCATCGAACAACCTGAACAGCAATTGGCAAGCTGAAAACTGAGAGATGTTTACCTGAAAAATAACTCCCCACCCCGGGGTAATAAGGAAGGCAGTTTGCGCACTTAACACATATCTCGGCGGGGACCGAAGATGGTATTGCCGTGACAGGGTAATAGATTTAGGGTGTTACGTGAACGAGGGAGGGAGACTCGAGCTCCAACGCCCGGCAGCTTCCCCGGTTTATAAAACCGCCCCAAGCACCCGTTAGACGCCGTCCGCGATCTTTCCAAACGCTTCCGGCAGTGTTCCCTCGGCAGTCCCAAACGGAGGAGAATTCATCATGCCAGCCAGCCCAAAGGTATTAGGGGCTGGGCGCGTAAAGATCAAACCCCTTCTTACGTACGAACCCAATGAGCCGACGAGAGATACGCGAGCATTCTTCGTATTTTCGACTCCTATAGCTGCCAGAAGTACACCTATGTGCATAGGTACGCCATTCTTTTGTATGGCTTCTTTCGCTCGCGCCAGTAGTGTACCCGGTCTAAGATCAGCGGATGCGTCTTCCCCATTCCCGGGATTCGACGCCTCACGTGGCAAGGCTTTGATAGAGTCTTGAATTGCTTGGAGATACGCACGCGCCATGTCAATCTGGCGCTCCAAATCCGCTATTTCCTGAGACTTCCTGTCGGCTAACCGCTGTAGACTTTCTTTCGCGCCCATCACACATCTCCTGAGTATGAAGGTAGATGGAAAAAGGAGAAAATGCAAGGAAAGATATGCGGAAGGTATGGATTTTGGTTTATCCTGTCTGTGTTCGTGGAGGCAAATGATGGCTGACGTGACAAATATCGTGATCGAAAGGCTGAAGGCGCTTCAAAAGACTGCGCCCAACGGAGTCCCGTATTGGATGGCCCGGGACATAATGGATGCCTTAGATTATCGAGATTGGAGAGATTTTCGAGAAGTGATTGAAAGGGCAAAAGCATCGTGCGAGAATGCTGGCAATTTCATAGCAAACCATTTTGTGCTAATCCCCGAAATGGTTGAGATCGGAAGTGGAGCGAAGAGGGAAAGAGAAAACTTCGCCTTTAGCAAATATGCCTGCTATTTAGTTGCCATGAATGGCGATACATCAAAACCTGAGATTGCCACAGCACAGGCATACTTCGTAGAACAAACATACCGCCAGGAAGCGCAGGCTTTGCTTAGTGAAGAAGAGAGACGCCTGCTTATTAGAAACCGGGTCAAAGATGCGAATCGCAAACTTGGCGGAGCTGCTCAAGCTGCGGGCGTGCGAAACTCCATGTTTGGAATTTTCCAAGACGCCGGCTACAAGGGTCTATATGGAGGCCGCGGAGTGGCATCTATTAAGAAACTCAAGAAAATTCCGGAGACAGATGACTTGTTGGATTGCATCGGAAGAGTCGAATTGGCTGCTAATGAGTTCCGGATTACTCAAACAGAGGAGAAACTGCGAATTGATGGCATCAAAGGCGAGCAAATAGCGATCAACACCCATGAACATGTGGGCAAGAAGATCCGGAAGACGATGATGGATATGGGCAATACTCTGCCTGAGAATCTTCCCGCCGAGCCGTCCATCAAGAAACTTGCTGCTGCAAGAGCCAGGGAAGCTAAGAGGCTGCAATCAAAGGGTTAAAGCTGATAAGGACAAATTCGGGGCACTGCTAGGCTACCTAATGCAGGCCCCTAGTCAAGAGGACAAGACAACAATATTCAACTGCCTCACTTCCACCCTCTCGCCCGCCTTCACATATCCCTTCCGCCGGAACCAGTCTTCGATCGCCGTCTGCAGCCGGTCGAGTGGCACGCGATTCCCTGCTTCAAGCAGTCCATCCGCGACCGGCAGCGTATCGTCAAAGACCGCATCGTTGGTAAAGTTGCGCATGGCAAAGTTGTCAATCCAGGCAATCGGGCACGCATGCCTCGCTCCCTCCGCATCCACTCTCTCCACCGCGATCCGCCGCACAAACATGCATCCACTCTAAACGCTCACGCCCAGCCCGCATCCGCTCACGGCTTCTTCGTCTCCGTTAGCTTCGCGTCTTTGCCCTGCTGCGTCTCCACGCGAAACACCTTGAAGTCGTAGTCGCGCTCGGTGATGTGCTGGCGCAGGCTCTTTACCATCAGCAACCGCCCCTGAACCATCCCTTCGCTGCCCGTCGGCAGCCACAATCCGTCCTCAACTGGCGACTGGTCGAACCTGAAGTTCGTTCCTTTGTCCACCGTCGCCAGCAGCCCTCCGCCCACGCGGAACTTGTCATTGAAACTCACCTCAAGGTGCGCCACCTGCAAACCCGCCTCATCGATCCACACCGTCCCCTGCAGCTTTTTTGAAGCGTCCTCGGCCAGCCCATGCGTCTTCGCGTTCTCGCGCCCCACAAAGTCAAAAACGATTGTCGGTCTGCCGCGGTACGTCTCGCGCCTCGGATTGCGCACATCCATAATGTCCAGCAGCCGGCTTACGCTGATCGTTTGGCCCTCCAGCGGCTGATCGGGCGGCGTCTTCTCAGCCTTCTCCACCAGCTTGGTTACGCGCTCGGTCTCTTTCTCCTCGTCGTGGCCCGCGAGCGGCTTGCCGTTTTTCTTCACTGCGCGCTCAATCAGGTGACCGTTCACAAAAAAGTCGTCGTCCTCTTCCGTCTCGGTCTTGGTCACATGACCGTTCGAGTCGATATCTTCTACCGTCCGTGCCGACGTGAACGTGTAGTTCTCGCGCACCTTTTCAAGCTGCTTCTGGTGGTCTTCCACCTTCCGCATTAAGTCGGGAATACTCGGGATGGGTGCATTCGCCGCCTGCTGGGCGAGCAAAATCGAGGCAACAGTCGCCAATGCCGCCAGGCCCGCCATCCCGCAAACGTCTCGCACCCGCATCCATTCAATCCTTGCCGAAGTCAGTTCGTTCACGCCCGACCGCCTGCTCTATCTTCGCGCCGAAGGCTGTTCCCGCTCATTAATCTTTACGGAGCCGGAATGTTGATGATGCCTGAATTCTCACTGTTCTCGCACCCTCACCATGCAGCCTCAGGGCGTATTCTGCATCCCATAGTGCAGGGTCTCGCCAGTTTGGACGGCCTGCCCGGCAATCCGCTCTCGCTGTTGGACTCTGAAGGAGAACGAAAGATGTTAGCTTTGCTGGCTCAGTGGCTCCTAAGTGCGATTGCGCTCATCATCGTCTCGAGAATCGTGCCCGGATTCCACGTAACCGGTCTCGGACCCGCGCTCGTGGCGGCGCTGGTCATCGGCCTGCTCAACGCCACCGTGGGACTGTTCCTTAAGATCATTACGTTCCCTTTGAGCATCCTCACGCTCGGCCTCTTCCTGCTGGTCATCAATGCCCTGATGATTGAGCTCGCCTCAGCCATTGTGCGCGGGTTTCATGTGCACGGTTTCTGGCCCGCCTTCTGGGGAGGCGTAGTGCTGTCGCTGCTTGGAATGTTGATTCGCGCAGTGCTCAAGGACTAGAACTGGCGCCATGAATTGTCTTGTGAAAGGGCACGACTTTAGTCGTGCCGGAAAGGCCAATAAAATGAGCCGGGCTTTACGGCGGATTAGGAAATACTGTGTCCGCAAAGGATTGAGCAGGGTCACCGCTCCCTGATGGTCGCGTTGACTTAGGGCGAGTGCCGCTCGGGTACGCCATTTCCTAATCCGCGATCGCCCCTGAGGGACGCCTTTCACGGTGCAAGATCATTGATGAGACTGCTTCTGCTTAGCGCCGGACGGGCTGTGCGTCCATCTGCACTGCACAGCCAATTCGCTACTTTGCAGCCGGCGCCGCCATCTTAGACGGCGCGGCCGGAGCGGCGCCCTTCTTGTGCGTCTTCTTTTGCGATCGATGCGACTCGGCCGACTTCGGCGGCGCGCTCACCACCGGTGGCTGGAGCGTTTGCGGGGACCGCACTGCACTGGCCCCGGAAAACTCACGCACCGCGCCCACCCTTGCCGGCACTGCCGGCGGCTTCGCAGGCTGCCAGGGCTGAATGTGCGAATAGACACCCCAGCCTCCGCCCGCTACAACCATCACAATGGCCGCTGCGGCCGTCGCCCGAACCCACGCGGCGTCAGCACGCAGCACGAGCGGCCACGCCAACACCCGGCCCTGCCGCGGCGCAGTGCGCAACGCGTCATGCACGCGCTCCTCAAGCCCCTCGGGCGCAGGCAGGCCGGCGATCAGCCGCAGCGTGTCTTCTCCCGTGTTTGCCCCATCCATAGAATTGTGCGCGCTAAGATTCATTGCCTTTCCTCCTCTGCTGCCGCGGCCGTTTCTGCCGTGCGGCCCGAGGGTTCCAAATCCCTGGTTTTGCCTCTTGCATGATTCAGCATCCCGGCCATCAGGTTGCGCGCGCGGAAGAGCCTCGACCTCACGCTCGACTCGGTAATGCCCAGCACTGACGCGATCTCAACGCTCGAAAGCTCGTCGAACGCCGACAGCATCAGCACCTCGCGCTCCTTGGCCGGCAGCTGCTCAACACAGGCCAGCACCTGGGCGTGATGCTGCGCCGCGCTCGCAACCTGCTCGGCTGAGAGCCCTGTCGAAGGCAGCACGCGCGCCAGCTCGGCCACATCGTCGGTCTCCGGCCGGGTCTTGGCGCGCCGCTTGCGATCGAGAACAATGTTCCACACGATCCGGATCAGCCACACACGGTGGTCGCGAACTTCATTCAGTTGGGCACGATGGCGCAGTACGCGCAGGAAGGCCTCCTGCACGGCATCTTCGGCGTCAGCTGGATTGCGCAATACCGAGAATGCTACGCGGTATAGAGCGCCGGCGTACTGGCCGACCAGCGCAGCAAGGGTCGTCTCTTCCGCCTGCTGGCGGACCGCATCGGCCGCGGCGGTGTCTTCAAGGTCCATCCATCCTGCGCAAATGGCCTGGCTGGTGCTCATCATGCACCAGACGCAGGCGGGTGGCAAAATGCTCGGCTACTGCCCTTTGCCGGAAAGCTTCTGCTCGGCAATCGACCCGGCGGCGCTGTCCTTGTCAGTGTCTTTGATCTTGGCCCAGAGCGCCTTGGCCTGGTCCTGCTTGCCCTCGGCAGCGTAGAGATCGGCAAGGTTAAGCTGGGCGGCCGCGGCCGACACGGTTACCGACGGCTTGGCTACCAACTCGTTATAGAGGTTGATGGCGTCGCTGTCGCGGCCGGTCTGGTGATAAAGTCCGGCGAGGGCCAGCCTGGCCAAGTTGGCTAAGTTCCGGTTCCACGCTCCGGCTGCGGCCTTCAGCTCAGTCTCGGCTGGCCCGCTCTGGCCGAGATCAATGTACGTAACGCCCGCAAAGTAGTGAGCCTTCGCGGATTCAGGCAGCCCGCTGAAGTTGTGCGCGACAGCCACAAATTCGCGGTTCGCCTCGGTGGCCCGGGCAGCGGCGGTCGTATAGGTGCCGGAGTCGGGCACGCCGGGCTCAGCCAGCGGCTCCGTGTATACGTCAAGGGCGCTTCCGAGCGCCTGGTCGGCGGCCGACGTGCGCATATTCCAATAGACGAATCCTGAGACCACCACAACCAGCGCAACTGCGGCGCTGATAACCCAACGGAGAACGCCGGAGCGATGCTCTCCCAGCCAGCTGGCGCTTGTAGCAGCCGCGCGGGCGAATTTGTCTTGCTTTAACGCGTGACGGGTTTGTGTATCCACTTGTTTCTTCTGTCCTTCGCTGATTGACTTGCAGGCGGGGCCGAACTCGGCTGGACCAGACTGGTTAGAGGCACTGCGACTGCAACCCATCCAGTTTAACAGCGCAGCACAGAGTTCATCCAGTTTGCAGGAAATCGGGGTTTCTGCGCAGCCTGGCGTATCCGGTCTCCTGCACGGCGAATCCCCTATTCCCTTGTTCCCTCTTTCCCTTGTTCCCTGCTACCCTAATCACATGTATGAGGATTTTCACGTCGCCGATCGCTGGAGCGGGGAAGACATCCACTGCCGCTGGAAGGCCAACATGGTGGCCATTGCCACGCGCCACGCCGATGCAGTCGATATCCGCTTTGACGTGAACGGACGGCCCATGTGGATCGCGCTGCCCTCGACCGCGTGGGTTGAACAGAAGAAGCGCTCAGGCAAAGTAATTACCGACCAGCTTGCCGCGCAGATCGCTGGCCGCTACCTGAAGCAGCTCATCGAAGAAGGCTACGACGCGCAACGCGAAGTCTACACCATGAGCGTCGACGAAGTTCTCTCGCACCTCGACGCCGTAGTGGCTGAGGCCAAGGCCGAGGGCGCGATGCCCACGCTGCCGGTGGGCGCATGACCCACCGCTTATGACCCAGGAGCACGACCTCGCTGAAATCGCGCGCGTGTTCGCCTTCGCTGGCGAATTCGTTGAAGCTCTCCCCTACGGTCGCGGCCACATCAACGAGACCTATTGCGCCACCTTCAACCGCGCCGGCGCACCTGTTCGCTGCATTCTGCAGCGTATCAACCACAACGTCTTTCGCAATCCTGCAGCGCTGATGGAGAACATCGAGCGGGTCATCCAGCACCTTTCAGTGCAGTTGGCCAATGAACCGGACAAAGAGCGCCGCGCGCTAACGCTGATTCCCGATCGCGCAGGCCGCGCCCTGTATGTGGACCCGTCCGGCGGCTACTGGCGCGCTTACCGGTTCATTGAGGGGGCGCGCACCTACGACGAGATTGAATCCGAGCATCAGGCATTTGAGGGCGCGCGGGCCTTTGGGCGCTTCCTTGAGATGCTGGCCGATTTGCCCGCGCCGCGGCTCCGCGACACCATTCCGAACTTTCATTGCACGCCCGGGCGTTTCGCAGCTCTCGAAGACGCCGTGGTCCGCGATGCCGCCGGACGCGTGCGAATGGCCGAGCCGGAGATTGCGTTTGCCTTTTCGCGAAAAGCCGTTACCGGCATGCTGCTCAACGCCGGCTTGCCCGAGCGCGTTACGCACAACGACACCAAACTCAACAATGTGTTGCTCGATGACCGAACCGGCGAAGCCGTCTGCGTAATCGACCTCGATACCGTGATGCCTGGCTTCGCTGCTTACGACTTTGGCGATCTGGTCCGCTCGGCAACCTGCGCGGCACCGGAGGACGAGCGCGATCTTTCCAGGGTGACGATGCGCTTTGAGCTCTTTGAAGCCCTGGCGCGCGGCTACCTGAGCACCGCCGGCGCCTTGCTGACGCGCGCCGAAAAAGAATCGCTGGTATTGGGCGGAAAACTCATCACCTTCACGATGGGAATCCGTTTTCTCACCGATTACCTGAATGGCGATACCTACTACAAGGTGCATCGCGCGAACCACAACCTCGACCGCTGCCGCGTGCAGTTCAAACTGGTGGAATCGATCGAGGCGCAGCAAAGCAAGATGGAGCACTTCATTCGCTCCATCGGTTGAAATTCCCTTTTACGGCGAACTCTTACCGCTGAATCTCCAGCGTCATGCAGTGCTTGCCGGTTTCTTCGCACTGGAGCATGTCTTCGGCGAGCATGTTCCAGCCCACGAAGCCGGCGAATTTTCCGCCAGGCGACTGCGCCGGAGTGGGCGCGAGGCCCAGACCGGTTTCGGCGTCGTAGTCTTCGTGCATTGAGCCCCATTGCGCAATGTCGCGGCGGAGGATGGTCGCGAGCGCGCCGGCCAACCACTTTGACTCGGCCTTGAATCCGTAGCGGCGCAGGGCAAGCCAGTCAAGATAGTTGGCGTTGATCCAGATTGGGCCGCGCCAGTTGGAGTAGGGATCGATGATGGCCTCGTTGTTGTAGGCGGAGTCGCTTTTGGCGACACTGCGGAAGCCGTACGGCGAGCGCATCTCAGCGGGGTTGAGCAGGTGCTGGCGAATCACGCGCGCACCTTCGGCCTGGGGCAGCATGCCAAAAGCAAGCGGGACAAAACTTGACCACGTGATCGACGGCATCCACGCACCGGTGTCGCGGCGGCGATTGAGAAAGATGGCCTGGTCGCGCCGCCAGAGATGGGAGAGGATTGCTTTGCGTGTGGCCTCGGCTTCGTGATCGTAATCGGCCGCGAGGGCGGCCTCGCCGAGATGGCGCGCGATCACCGCCATGGCCTGGTACTCGCGCATGGCCCATACCGAGGCGTCGACGGCGAGAATCGCGCTGCGGTCGTTGGGATCGTTGGTGAGCGCGGGACTGTTGTCGGCGCCGGACTGTAAGGCGTTGTCCCAGAACCACAGGTTCCACTTTGCGTCGAATTGCGTCTTCTTTCGATATTCAAGAATCCGCTGCATCGCCGGCCAGACAGGACGGATCCATTCGTAGTCGTTGAGCTGGCGAGCAGCAAGGACTGCGCCCTGCGCAAGAAAAGGCTTCATGGCGAATTTGCCGAAGAGCGGCCTTGGGCCCTTGGTTGTGATGCATCCGGCCACGTAGCCGGTGTCATCGGCAGAAGAAGCAAAGCTGACGACCCAGTCGCGCAAATACTTCGCGTTCGCCGGATCCTGGTTGGCCCAGTGCGAACCAATAAAAAACCCATCCCAGTCCCACATCTGCGGGTAGTAGCCCGCGGGAACGAGATAGGGATGATGAATGTATCCCTGCGCTGGCTGTACGGTCTGAGGAGCCAGCCGATCGAAGTCTGCGGTGAGCCCGGCGAGAAGATCGGGGGCTGACGGCGGCGCTGTGCCGGCGGGTTGCTGCGAGGGCAAGCCCGACGCGCAGAGGAACGCGAGAAGCGCGACGCCGAAAACGCGAAAAAGGTGCACGAAGCGAGAATAGCGCAAGGGGCCTCGTAGCTCTGCGCCGGCAGCGCTCAGCACTTTTCCGCAAATCTTCATCAACCAGTGCTTGCCAGCGCCCCCTGGATGCGGTACAACTCTAGCTCAGCACGAAGAAAGCACACTCCCCACCCCGTGAAAGAGAGATACTTCGTGCGGCACTGATCACGGGATTCTCAGGTCTGCGCCACGATTGCGGCACCCATTCGTTGGGATAAACGCCGCTTTTTCATCCACCCACCCCCGGGGGGAGAAATACACGCCGACGGTTCTTCACGATCAAGAGAATTCCCACCGCAGGATTCTTGTCCCCCCATTTCCCGAACCCATAAAGGAGATGGAGCATGAGCAATCTGAGAAGGAAAGTGGTTACAGCGATCGGGCTCTGCCTACTGACACTGGCGGCCGGGTCTCAAGCCAAGGCCGATGACCCGAACAACCCTCCATTCATCATCAGCGCGCAGGCAAACTTCACCAACAACACGCTCACCATCATGGGAAAAAACTTTGGCACGAAGACGCCTAAGGTTTATCTCGATGCGACAAGTTTGACGGTCTCCAGCAATACGGACACAGAAATCGCCGTCCTGCTTCCAGCGATCCTGCCCCCAGGAAGCTACCGCCTTGTGGTAGCCGATCCCGCACGGGGCTGGCAACCCTCGTGGGGATGGGGCGGAAATAATATGGAAAAGTACAGGCTCGCCGTTTTTTACGTGACGCTTGGCGCCGTGGGGCCGCAAGGACCTCAGGGAATTCAAGGACCGCAGGGGATTCAAGGTCCGCAGGGAATTCAAGGGCCAGTTGGGCCGCAGGGACCTACCGGGCCTACTGGACCGTCGGGGACAAGCGGGCTGGCCGGCTTCCAATGTCCCAGCGGAAGCGTTGTGATCGGGTTCGACAGCAGCGGCCTTCCTTATTGCTCGTGCCCGCATGATACGTTTAGCGCCACCGTGACCACGTATACAAGCGCTACTCTCGAATACTGGACCGGCGGCACGCAAACCTTCGTCAGCCCGACTAACGGCAACTGCCAGGTAACGGTGAATCAGCCGACCGGGCTTATCAACAACACCTTCACTACAACCCCCTGGAGCATTGCAGGGTACAACACCTACGGCAGTTGCACGATCCAGGCACAAAACCCGAATTGCGGCACGGTTCTAAGCAGTTCGTCGCTCTCGGGGAACTTCCCGGTGTGCTCGAATGCGTCGGCTGTTCTCGGAAATCCCTCATCGGATACTGCCACGATTACCTGTACGCCGTGACCGGTACCACCGTTTGCGGTGCATGACGGCGGGTTCAGCGGCTATTCTGCGCAGAGCCAGGCGGTTGTGCGTTGCTCCTCAGCTGCAAACGCAAAAAGCCCATCCCTCTCGGGATGGGCTTTTGCATTAAGAAATATGCCGGCGATCACCTGGCCTCACCCCCGGTTGGGTACGGAGTGTGATCGGCTCGTTTGTCGCACTGTGTGCTATAGTACATAGTGTTAGAGCACGCGATGCGAATCTCCAAGACGAAATGGTTCGCGCGGTTTGCACGGCACGAACAGATCATGGAAGCTGGTTGACGCGAGGCGATCGAACGAGCTGAACGAGGCCTGATTGACGCCGACCTGGGCGGCGGTCTCATCAAGCAGCGCGTCGCCCGGCAGGGCAAGGGGCGGTCGGGCGGGTACCGCGTGATTGTCGCGTATCGCGCCAAGGGTCGAGCGATTTTTCTGTTTGGGTTTGCGAAGAACGAACTGGAGAATATTGAGCAGGACGAACTCATCTCATTTCGCAGGGTCGCCGAGTATTGGCTCTCAGCCGATGCATCTGAGATTTCCAAAGGGCTTGAGGACTGCTCAATACAGGAGGTTGAAAATGCCTAAGAAGAATAACCGTATCGTCGAAGCGATACTCGAGACGGCCGGAGATCTGCACCGCCTCGGCATGATGGATGACGAAGAATACAGGAAGATTACTGTACGTCATCTGGGTCCACAAGCCCCTCTCGCCGCCAAGTCGATCAGCAGCAAACAAATCCGCGAGATGCGGGAGCGCGCGAACCTGAGCCAGGCCGCATTCGCGCGCTATCTCAACCTCACCACGGGTTACATCTCGCAGTTGGAGCGCGGGACGAAGACGCCGAAGGGGCCGGCACTGGCGCTGCTGAACGTGATCAAGCGGAAGGGGTTTGAGGCGATACTGTAGCCGGGTGTTATGCTCTCCCGCCTATTAACATCGAGAGAGACCCGGCAACCAGCCTTATCTTGTCGGCGAGGACAGATTTCTATGACAACTAAGAATATCTCGAGCGCCCAGGACCTCTATCAGATCAAGGTCACTCTGCTTTGGACCAAGCCTCCCATCTGGCGCCGGCTGCTCGTTCCCTCTTCAATGACCTTCGAGCAGCTGCACTATGCGTTGCAAACTGCGATGGGTTGGGACAACTCCCACATGCACGAGTTCAGCGTCGGCAAACGGCGCATCGGGCAGCCTGAGACCTCCGGCGGATTCGACGGATTCATGGATATGCCCCCGGTAGGCGATGAGAGCACCGTGCGTCTTTGCGATGTTCTGAAGAGGGCTGGCGCCAAGATGACCTACACATACGACTTCGGCGACAGTTGGGAGCACAGCATCCTACTCGAAAAACGGCTGCCGCCGGATCAGGACACGGTTTATCCGATCTGCCTGGATGGCCAACTCGCCTGTCCGCCGGAAGACTGCGGAGGCGTTCCGGGGTTTTATCGCCTTCTTGACATCCTCGCCGATCCCAATCACGAGGAACATGACGAAATGCGGGAATGGGTCGGCAGCAAATACGATCCGGAGGCCTTTTCCGTGGACAAAGTCAACAGGCTATTGTCACCCAGGCGCCGCCCGCGCAAAAAGTGATCGCAGCGTGAAGCCGCTTCGCAACTGGCGCACGGAAGCAGCCAGCCCAAAGGCCCGGCGCTGGCACTGTTGAATGTGATCAAGCGGAAGGGGTTTGAGGCGATATTTTAACGAGAATCACGCGCTTCAGATATTTAAAGATTGATGAAACCGCGATCTGGGATGAACGATCTCGGCGCATTTGTGTACCACCTGCTTGACATTAGCAGTTGCGCGGGAGAGGATGCTTTTGTCACTCGATACCGGAATCCATTACGCTGAGGCCCTTTATGAATTTCTTGAAGCGCCTTTTCAGCTCCTCGTGTGAACAGGCATCATCTGCGCCCAGCGCCGACACTTCACAAACAGTCCGGCCGTCATTGCGAACACAATCAGCAGATCACGCCAATCGCAACGCAAATGGGGCGCTTCAGATGCCTGAAGTCACCAAGGCCGCCATGGCTCGAGTGTCCGTCGGGCTGAGGCAAAGCCCAATCAATGCGCACATGCTTAACCTCTACGCCTCGGGGTTAGCGAAGCAGTTTTCTGCTTCGCGAAAATACCGCGCCGGCGACGCGTGGTTTCCCGACGGTTCGGGATGGATGCAACCCCTTGGTGAGTGGGTTGGCCTTCTCCCCGTAAACGATAGAGAATGCGAGGCCGACGACGACGCATATTTCGCGGCCGTCTTGGGATATGCTTCTTCGCAACTACCCCAGGACATCGTGAGGCCGCTTTTTGTGAGGTTCTTTCAAGATCAGGCAATGAGCCCGAGCGACGAAAAGCGCGGCCAGCATACCATTAACGTTCTCTGCTCAATGGTAAATAAACTTCCCCCTCTGGAGGGCTTGTTCGTAGACGACCTCAGACTGGGCAACGGAGCTCCGCTTCTTGCGTTCACAGATATACGAGTCCTATCTATGGCAAGGTGCAGGAACATCGCTGATTTCACTTTCCTCCGGAACCTGAAATCTCTAGAGGCGCTTCGACTCGACGAGACTGAGATTGCCGATCTTTCCCCGCTGCTGGAACTTGCTCAATCGAAGATTCTATCGCTCATCGGCTGCAAGCAGGTCACCATAAAATCCTTGACGCCACTTGTGAGGGCGCGTCAAAGCGGAAGGTTCTCTAGTCTGCACAAGATTTATCTGCAAGAGACTGGCATCCTCGGCGTTTCCGAGGCTGTCCTGAGCTCAGGTGATCCGGATTCAATCTTCCGAGCGCTTTCATCGTAAGCTTGGTAGCTGTCGATAAGATGCAAAAAGCCCCGCCAAATGGCAGGGCTTTTTGTTAAGAAATATGCCGGCGATCACCTAATCTCCCACACAGTCGCCCGTGCAGTACCATCGGCCCAGCGAGGCTTAACTTCCGTGTTCGAGATGGGAACGGGTGATCCCTCGCAGTATGGTCACCGGCAAGTTGAGGCGTTTTCAGGGCGTCAGCCCTGAGCCGAAATCCTGAGTCCGCCGCAGCGGACGAATGATCTGCGGTTCGCCTTTTAG
>CAWEHF010000021.1:0-548135 GCA_963808695.1 uncultured Acidobacteriaceae bacterium | reverse complement strand
ACGATTGAAGCCCCAACTGTCGTTGAGGGTCATGCAGGTTTCCCAGGCGCGGCCGTTCTCCGCGGCGCGAATCTCCTGCTCGGGAGTTGAAAAGTCGCCGGGCAGGCCGTTGCGGTTGTTCACGATAATTTCGGGCTGCAGCGAGAAGACCATCTCGTTCATGCGCTCCGATTCCCACTGCTCGGCGGTCAGCGGCCAGTCGACGTCGTACCAGAGAACATCGATCTTGCCGTAGTTGGTCATGAGCTCGCGGATGAGGCCGTGGGTGTAGTCGACAAAGCGGCGGCGGGCGGCCTCGTCGGTCTTGCAGATTGCGCCGTCGGGGTGATGCCAATCCATGAGCGAGTAGTAGAAGCCAACGCGCAGGTCCTCGGCGCGCGCGGCCTCAACGAACTCGGCTACTAGGTCGCGGCCAGGCCCCTGCTTTTTGGCGTTGTAATCGGTGAGCTGCGAATCCCATTGGCAGAAGCCCTCGTGGTGCTTGCTGGTCATCACCATGTACTTTTGGCCGGCGCGCCTGGCCAGGCGCGCCCAGTCGCGGGCGGCGTTGGGCTTGGGATGGAAGTTCTTGGCCAGGATTTCATATTGCGAGAGCGGAATGCCCTCGAATTCCTTGGCCCACTCGTGCTGGCCGATGACGCTGTAGAGGCCCCAGTGGATGAACATGCCGAACTTGGCCTCGTGCCACCACTTCATGCGCCCGGCGCGCGTGTCGGCCTGCTTTTGACCGGCTGGGGTGAGAGCGGGCGCGGCGGCCTGCGGCGTGGGAGTGCCGAGGGCGCGCGCATTGGCGGCGGCAAGTGCTGCGGCTCCGGCCGCGCCAAACTGCTTCAGAAATGCACGCCGTGTGCTCTCGTTCCAATTCATGGGTTCCTCCGGTAAGACGTTGGTGGCGCGGTTGTCGCCGTTCCCGGGTCCCCAAATGCGAGGGACCCGGGGCACCCAGATTTGGGGCTGGGGCGGGCTCGCGCTGCCGGAGGCAAATATAACAGTTCGTCCCTGCGGAGACGAAGGTGGGTACGATCGCTAATTCTCCGACGGCTTTTCGATGTGGTCGATCACGTAAACGTCGACTGGGCCTCTGGCGGGCTCCAGCTTGAAGCCGGCTTGCTCCTGTAGCGCCGTGAGGAGATCCGGGCGGGGATCGCTGTTATCCGCGCCGGGACCGGCTGCCATGGGGTTCGGGTTCCACTTTAGGTCGATGCTGAATTCGCCATCGAGGCCGGTCTTGTTCAAAATCATGCGCCCTACAACGCCGGACAAGCTCTCGGCGAGAGAGTCGATCGGGATGCCGTTTCCGGAGAGCATTCCGGGGCCCATGGAATAACCTGTCTCCTTACCCTTCGGAGTGGGCTGAATCTTGACGCCGCCCTTGGCGATAACGAGGTTGTAGATGGGCAGTTCGCGGATTTCTTTGTGGTATTTGAGCTTGAATCGGTCAGTGAGGATCGCCAGTTTCATGGAGTACTCGACCTGGTTGCGCTGGTCCGGGGGTAACTTTTTGACCGTAGCCGCAGTCTCTTCGTCCATCTTCGCTTCGATGTTGTAATAGTCAGAATTTGCCCAGTCCGGCAGCCCGACGATTTGGTCGAGCATGACGATCGGGAACGCGTTCATCACCAGATTCCTGACGGGAAAGCCTTGGGAGATGAAACCGTCGGGGGTCCCACTCAGCGACATCATCCTGCCGGCGTCGGCCGCCTTGTCTGGCTTGATGGAGACGACGTCGTAGGCAAAGATGACGGTGCTAGCGGAGTCAGCGGCGTTAGCGGGGCTGGATGGAGCAGTGGCTGGAGTCGATGTTGCGGGCGTGGCTGGCTTGTCTTGCGAAAGCGCGGGCTGGCCGAGTGCCAAACACGCGGATGCGATCAGAAAGAAAGCGCTGGGGGATTTGGAAAACGGCGAAAGGAGTTGGGTCATGGTTGGAGCCCTGCCCTTCTGCTGAAATCTTAAAGCAATACTCGCGGAATGCATCGGGGCCATTAATCCGGCGATGGTTTTTCGACGTAGTCGATGACAAAGACGTCGACGGGGCCTTTGGCGGATTCGAGTTTGAGGCCGAGCTGCTCTTCGAGAGCTGTAAAGAGGGAGGGCCCGGCGTCGTCCGCACTTTGCTGGTCATCCGGCGTCCACTTGAGATCGATGTCGTAGTTTCCGGCGAGGCCGGTCTTGTCAATGACGGTGCGGCCCGCAATGCCATCGGATAGGCAGAATACGAAGCTGGAAATGGGTCCCTCGCGAATCAGGATGCGACCGCTGCCCCACGAGTAATATCCACCGGGCTGTTCGCCCTCGTGCGTGGGCTTGAGTTTAAATCCGCTCTTGGCGGCAACGAGGTTGTAGATCGGCCCTTGCCGCGTTTCCGTGTGAGCCTTCAGCCGGAACCGGTCGGCCAAGAGCGCCCTGAGCATCTGCTGCGCTTGATTCGACTGCTCTTTTTCGGAGAGCTTCTTCATCGCCTCGGTTGTCGCGTCATCTGCCTTGGCGTCAATATCGAAGTGCGCTGAGTCGCCCCAGCTCGGCATACCCCGTATCGTCGGATCGAGCCTGATGGAATAAGCAATGAAAAGCAACCGGCGGAGCTGGTAGCACCGAATCGTAAGTCGGCCGGGCGGCGCAGCGAACGACATGACAGCGCAGCCAGATTTGCTCGGCTTTACCGAGATGACTTCATACACGGGCGCCTTTGCGGGCGCTGCGGAATGCTCCGAGGCGGAGGCTTGCGCGTGCATTGACGTAGCAGAAAAGAGACAAATCGCCAACAGGAGCGGCAGCGGCTCGGAGCCAGGCGGTGGACGGAGCAAACGTCTTGTCATCGAGCGACCTTGCCTTTCGCAGGTACCTCCATCGACGAATACGAGACGCTAGTTTTCCGTTGGCCGCTCGATGTGGTCGATCACGTAGACGTCGACGGGGCCCTTGGCCGATTCAAGCTTGAGGCCGAGTTGCTCCTCGAGGGCGATAAAAAGATCGGGGCGTCCTTTGAACTGGGGGTACTGGTCAGCAAATGAGGCAGGAACGTTTTGGTCGGCTATAGGATTCCACTTCAGGCTGAGGCTGTATTTGCCGGTAAGGCCGGTTTTGTCGACCACGAAACGCCGGGCATTGCCCGAGATCATGCCGAGAATTTGGGAAATTGCGATGTCGTCCCCTGAAATCTCGGCCCAACCATAGTTCTCTTCGACCTTCTTGTCGGGTGGAGTTTCCTTGAACTTGGGTCCGTTCTTGGCGACCACGAGGTTGTAGATGGGCATTTCTCGCGTTTCCTTGTGGTATTTCAGCTTGTAGCGGTCGACAAGCACCTGCAGCATCATGGATCGCCGGATCTCCTGCTGCTGGTCGGGTGGAAGCTTTTTGAACGCGGCCGCTGTCTCCTCGTCCATCTTTGCTTCGACGGCCCAGCGTTCGTCATTCATCGTGGACGGATTTGCCCAGTCCGGCAGGCCGGAGATCTGATCCGGCCGCTGCGTGGGGAAGGCGTTGATCATCAGACCGAGCAGATCGACGCCGCGATACGAGAGCCCATCGGCAGAAGAGTTGTATTCGATCGGTGTGCCAGGTCCTATTTTGAACGGCTTGATGGAGACGACGTCGTAGGCGAAGGAGGGGGGGTTGGCGGGAGCAGCGGCTGGAGCCGATGTTTCGGGCGGGGCCGGCTTGTCTTGCGCGGTTGCGGACTGGCCGAATGCGAAGCAAGTGGCTGCGACCAGGATGACGACGCGCTGCGACTTGAACTCGAGCGAGGCGTAGACGTTCATAGCGGTTGCCCTGCGCTTCAAAATCGAACAGGCGATTTGCTATTCAATCGACGCGGCAAGTGTACCCGGCGTTTGTAGGCGGGGCAGATTTATTTTCGCTCGGTGTCGAGGTAGAGGGCCAAGCCAGCGACGAGGGCGAATGCAGCGGCGGCGACAACCACGAAGATGAGGCCTGAGGCAGAGCCTGAGGATGCAGAAGACGAGAGATCGCCGGCATGGAGTTGGGCCGATTGCGAGACGCTGCCGAACCACGTAAGCCAGGCGAGCCCGTGTTGGGCCTCAAAGGCGACAAAGCCGATGATGGGGAGCAGAATGGCGACCAGGGCGAAGACCTGTGCGCCGATGAGAGGCCGCTCGATGCGCTGAAACGCCTGCTGGCGGCTGCGTAATTGGGCGCGCCACCAGATGGCTCCTGCGGAGGCGGGCTTGGCGGCGGCAATGGTGGTAGCGCGCGCGCGTTGAAAGGCTCCGGCGACGAGGACCAGGTCGGCGCAGGTGCGGCAGGCGGCGGCGTGGTCGCGCAGCTCGGGCGGCGAGGCCAGCGGCCACTGGCCGCGCTCGACCAGTTCGCGAATCTCTTTTTCGCAGGGGCAGGAAACGAGTGTCATTGGGACCCTCCTGCGGGTTGGTGCTGCTCGCGGAGAATGCGGGCCAGCCTGCGGCGCGCACGGAAGAGCAGCAGCCGGATGCTGGCCGCGGCGAGGCCGGTAACCTGGGCGATTTCACGATGCGAGTAGCCCTCGGCGTGGGCCAGCCACAGGAGCTGGCGCTCGC
The DNA here is from genome assembly GCA_963808695.1 of uncultured Acidobacteriaceae bacterium. GTDB lineage: Bacteria > Acidobacteriota > Terriglobia > Terriglobales > Acidobacteriaceae > Telmatobacter. The sequence continues at coordinate 543,603 of CAWEHF010000021.1, read as the reverse complement.
GAGGCTTCATGCGGAGGAGCGCGGGACCCAGTTCGGCTTGCGCCTCAGTTTGCGCGGTGGTTGAGTCTGCGCTGAACAGTTCTTCGGGCAGCTCGTCGATGGAAGCGGTGCGGGGACGGCGCCAGTGATCGTGCAGCAGGTTGGTGGCGATGCGGAAGAGATACAAGCGTGCCGCCACTTCGCCATCATCATTGAGCGACGGGGCACGCTCGGCGCAGAGGAAGCGAACGTAGCTCTCCTGCATCAGGTCGTCGGCCAGAGCCGCATCGCTGGAGGCGCGCACCAGGTAGGCCCAGAGCGGACGCGCCGAGCGCTCGTAGAAACCGGCGAAGGCGGAGTTATCCATGTGCGCAGCCGTATGCTGTGCAGCGGCATCCGCCTCGCCTGCGAGCGCGTTCGGTAGTGCGAGATCCCAGGGCATTCGTCTCCTTGCCACGGCCTGATCCCTTCACGATTACAAGCCGGTTTTGTTGCCGTCCTGCCGGGGGTTATCCGGCATGAGTCCCAAGCGATGAGCCACTGCCCAGGTTGCCCCTGCCGAAAGGATAAACCCAATTCCGGGCATAAGCATTATGGTTCCGGTGATCATCATGGACTCGGCGTTGTCGTCGCCCCCCACATGACGGAGCAGAAGGAAGCCGATGCCGAGGAGCACCATAACGAGGCCGATCTGGAGGGGCGTGAGCACGCGAGCCACGACATTTGGTACGTATGGGCCTGCGCTTGCGCCGGTCGAGATGGGAGCCGCTTCAAGGAACCGTCTGCCTGCTTCTGTTTCCATATACGCAGCCAGCTCCTGGTTAGTGCTGAATTTGTCGATGAGGCGGGAGTGGACTTCGCTCTGCATCTTGAAGGTGCGGCTCCAGCGGCGGCTCTCGACAAAGAAACGGACGATGAGGACGAGGGCGCCGAAAATGGTTACAACCACGACCATGGGAATGAACTTATCAACCACGTCGGAGGCGCTGGAATGGTGGTCGCGCTGGGGCACCATGTCGGGCCAGACGGTGCGCTCAAGAGCCTGCTCGCGATCGTCGCCCGTTTCTTTGAGATGACTGAAGAGGTAGAAATCAGGGTTCTTGGCGATGTCAGGGTGGGCGGCCATAAACGCGGCCAGCTCAGGATTGTTGCGCTCGACATAAGCCTGGTCAGAGAGCAGCGACGGGTCGCGGGCCACTACTGAAGTGAGGCTCGGGCTGAGACGAAGAAGCTTGAGGAACTGGCCCTGAATCTCGGCCATTTCCTGCTCGGAGGGCGCGGCGGCGGTTGCGGCGGGCCTTTGCGGGGCGGCCTGCGAATGGGAGAGGGCTGGGGCCACGGCGCCAATTGCGAGGATTGCGGCGAGGGCCATGCCAAGGACTTGATTGCGGTTTTTCATGTTCGTTCACCCCTGGTGAGACTGCTGTTCTGCACATAGAACGGATGGGAGGGGTGGTTGGTTAACAGGGGTCGGGAAGATCGCAGGGGCACTGGCCGCTATTCCCGCCGGAAGCGGTTCGCCTGGTCGAATTCGCTGCGCAGTTCGGGAGTGCGGAGGTTTTCGCGCAGGTGGGCGAGGCGCTGCTCCATGGCCTGCAGGGCGCGCTCGACGGCTGCAGTGTTGGTATGCGCGATGTCGCGCCACATGGTGTAAGGGCTGGCGCCCAGGCGGGTCATCTCGCGCAGGGCGCGGCCGCCCACATCCTTGAGCTCGGGCGCGTTGCCTAGCTCATCTTCGAGCAGTGCGCTCAGCGCCGTAGCCACAAACTGGGGCAGATGGCTGACCCAGGCAACAAGCTCGTCGTGGCGCACGGGGTCGAGATCGATGACGCGCGAGCCCATGGCTGCGACCCAGATGCGCCAGTCCTGAACCAGTTCGGCGGCACGCGGAGTGCGTCGGGCGGCAGCATCGTCAGTAAATAGCCAGACTGCGCCGCGGTAGAGGTTGGCGTCGCCGAGGGCTGCGCCGCTGCGCTCCTTGCCGGCCATGGGGTGGCCGGGCAAAAAGGCCGGGCAGTTGGGCTTGTTGTAAAGCTTCGAGGCCGACTCGGAGATGAGGCGCTTGGTGCTGCCGACATCGGTCACCAGGTGGTCGGGCGTGAGCCGGCCCGAGAGCTGGGCCATGAAGTCGAGCGTGGCGAAGATGGGCATGGAGAGCAGGACGACTTGGCTCTCGCGTGCGGCTTCTACGGGTTCCTCGGCCGCGGCGTCAATGGCGCCCATGTGCAGCGCAGTTTGAACCTGCTCTTTAGTGCGGCTCCAGCCGGTGATGCGGCCGGTGAACCCGGCGGCGCGCAGGGCCAGCCCCACCGATGTGCCCAACAGGCCGGTTCCGAGGATGGAGATGCGGTCGAACATGATTAGCGAGTCAGCGGAGTTAGCCGCGCTACGCGCGTGTTAGCGGAGCTAGCGGAGTTAGGAAAAACCGACCCAAGCCGTTGGAACAGGGGAAAAATACAGCTCCGCTTGCTCCGCTGACCCCGTTGACTACGCTTCATTCGCTCCATCTTACAGTGTTCTGCCGACAGCCCCCGCAATCACGCGTAATTCGGCAGCCAGTTTCGCGAAGTCTTCAAGGTACATGGTCTGCGCGGCGTCGCTCACGGCTTTGTCGGCGTTGGGATGGATCTCGATGAGCAGCGCATCGGCGCCGGCGGCCACGGCGGCCTTGGCCATGGGGGCAACCATGTCGCGCCGGCCGGTGCCGTGCGAGGGGTCGGCGACAATGGGTAGGTGCGAGAGCTTTTTGACGACCGGAATCGCCGAGATGTCCATGGTGTTGCGCGTTGAGGTTTCGTAGGTGCGGATGCCGCGCTCGCAGAGAATCACGTCGTAGTTGCCGCCGGAGAGAATGTACTCGCTTGAGAGCAGCAGCTCTTCGATGGTGGCGGCGATGCCGCGCTTGAGCAGAACCGGCTTGCGCACCTGGCCGAGCTCGCGGAGCAGGTTGAAGTTCTGCATATTGCGCGCGCCCACCTGGAAACAATCCACGTAAGGCAGCATGGATTCGATCTGGGAGATCTCCATAACTTCGCTAACGGTTGCCAGGCCGTGCGTATCGGCCGCTTCGCGCATGAGCTCGAGGCCGGGAATCCCGAGGCCTTGGAACGAGTAGGGCGAGCTGCGAGGCTTGAAGGCTCCGCCACGCAGAAAGCCGCCGCCGGCAGCTTTGACGGATGCGGCAGTGGTGAAGATCTGGTCGCGGTTTTCGATGGCGCAGGGACCAGCGATCATGGCTACCTGTTTGCCGCCGATGGTTGCGCCGTTGGGGAATGCAACGACGGTGCCCTCGGGCCTGAACGCGCGCCCGGCAAGCTTGTATGGCGAGCTGATGCGATGCACGTGCATCACGCCCGGCAGGACCTCGAATTTGCTGAGGTCGAGGCCTGCGGTTGGGCCAACGGCGGCCAGGATGGTCTGCATCTCGCCGGTGGTGCGATGGACATGGACTCCCGCCTCTTCCATCACTTCGATCACGGCGTCGATCTGTTCCTCGGTTGCGGTTTCAAGCATTGCGACAATCATTTTTCATTCCCTGTCTCGGGCGACCTGGCGCCCGTGGCATGGCCAGGCTCCGCGCCCGCATGGGCGGCCTGGGCGTTCCTCTCTGAAGCCAGCTCGTTCCTCTGCAACGATCGCATGACGTCGATGATGCGCTCGTAGATGTGCGTAAGCTCGATATCAGGCAGCGGACCCTTGTTGGCCTCGCGCACGTTGGCGTAGATGATCTTTTCGCGGTTCGGTTCGTATACCGGAAGCGAAGTGGCGGCCTTGAGGTGGCCGATCATCTGCGCTGCGCGCGCCCGCTCACTGAGCAGTTCAACGAGCTGGCGGTCAAGCTCATCGATGCGGATTCGCAATTCTTCGATCGTCATTTCGTCCTCGATACAGTGGACAGCTCACAGAGGGCAGTGGACAGCTTGTTGCATCTGTGCAGATCCCCGCAGCTTCATTTGCCACGGAAGAACTGTTCACTGTGAGCTGTCCACTGTTAGCTGAAGTCCTCACCGGGCCAGCGCCGCATGCGGCAAGCGCAGGCCCTTGATAAATCGAGCGACCGAGGTTGGCGCTTCACCAGGCGCCGAGCGCTCAACCAGCTCCACAATAGCGCTGCCAATCACTGCGGCATCTGCGAACTCCGCCACCTGGGCGACGTGTTCCGCGTTGCTGATGCCGAAACCTACGGCCACCGGCAGCGTTGTCCATCGGCGGATGCGTGCGACCAGCGCGGACGCATCGCCAGTCATGCTTTGTTGCGTGCCGGTAATTCCGGTGCGGGAGATGGCGTAAACAAAACCCTTTGAGTGGGTGGCGATGGCCTCTAACCGATCATCGGGACTGGTGGGCGCGGCCAGAAAGATGGGCGCGAGATCGACCCGGGCAAGTTCGGCGAGATAGTCGCCGGCTTCTTCCACGATCAAGTCGGTGGCCAGCACGCCGTCGACGCCTGCGGCCTTGGCATCGTCGGCAAAACGGGCGAGGCCGTAGCGAAGAATCGGGTTGAGATAGCTGAAGATGATGAGGCCGGGTGCGGGACGCGCGGCGCGAATTTCGCACGCCAGGGCGAGAACGTCTTTGAGGCGCGTGCCGTGCGCGAGGGCACGCTCGCTGGCGTGCTGGATGATGGGGCCGTCGGCAAGGGGATCGCTGAAGGGCACTCCGAGCTCGATCACATCGGCGCCGGCATCGATGGCCGCGATGGCGATGCCGCGCGTGGCGTCCAGCGATGGATCGCCGGCGGTGAGGTAAATAACCAGGCCCGGTTTGTGTTCGAAGCGGATTGGCATTGCTCTCGGTTGCTGGGGATCGGCAACTCGCAAGCTGCCTTCCCCTCAGGGGCTAAAGCCCCAATCTTTCTAAAGGCGTTATCGGCCCGACTGAAGTCGTGCCCTTGTTACAAAACGGTCGCAAAGCGAGTCTTCCGCAGGCGGTGTAGCCCGTATCCTTCAGTGCTGCATTGAATCTAGAGTTTCAATTCACGTGCAAGGATTCCCATGTCCTTGTCGCCGCGGCCCGAAAGGTTCACCACCAGTATTTCATGCGGGTCGAGCGACGGCGCCATGTGAAGGGCTTCGGCAACCGCGTGGGCGCTTTCGAGCGCGGGCAGAATTCCCTCGATGCGCGCCAGCTTCTGAACGGCGTCAAGAGCCTCGGCATCGGTGCGCGAGAGGTACTCGGCGCGGCCGGAGTCGTGGAGCATGGCGTGCTCGGGGCCGATGGAGGCGTAGTCGAGACCCGCTGAAACCGAGTGAGTGAGCGCGATCTGGCCGTCCTCGTCCTGCAAGACGTAAGAATAGGTACCCTGCAGCACGCCGGGTGCGCCGCCTTCGAAGCGGGCCGCGTGCTCGCCAAGCGCCGTGCCGCGGCCGCCGGCCTCAACGCCGATGAGCCGCACTTGGGCGGAGGGAATGAACTCGTAGAATGCGCCGATGGCGTTCGATCCGCCGCCCACGCAGGCAATGATGGCCGAGGGCAGGCGACCTTCCTTCCGGAGAATCTGTTCTTTGATCTCGCGGCCGATGCAGCGGTGGAAGTCGCGCACCATGGTGGGGTACGGGTGCGCGCCGAGGGCGCTGCCGAGTAAATAGTAAGTTGACCGGACGTTGGTGACCCAGTCCCTCATGGCCTCGCTGATGGCGTCTTTGAGCGTCTTGGAGCCGGAGCTGACGCCGCGAACTTCGGCGCCCAACAGGCACATGCGCTTGACGTTGAGGTCCTGGCGCTCCATGTCCACGTCGCCCATGTAGATGACGCACTCCAGGCCGAGCAGCGCGCAGGCGCTGGCGGTAGCTACGCCGTGCTGGCCGGCGCCGGTTTCGGCAATGATGCGCTTTTTGCCCATCCGCCGGGCCAGCAGGCCTTGGCCGAGAGCGTTGTTGATTTTGTGCGCGCCGGTGTGGAGCAGGTCTTCGCGCTTGAGGTAAATCTTTGCGCCGCCGAGGGTTTCAGTAAGCCGCTTGGCAAAGTAGAGCGGCGTGGGACGGCCGGCGTAGTCGGTGAGCAGCGAGTTGAGCTCGGCCTGAAATGCGGGGTCGGCCTTGGCGGCCTCGTACTCGTGTTCGAGCTCGAGGAGCGCGGCCATCAGCGTCTCCGGCACGTAGCGGCCGCCGTAGACGCCGAAACGCCCCGGGCGCGACTCGGAGGGACTTGCCGGAAGGATGATGGACGCCATGAAGAAACTCCTGTGCGCGTGCCCGCGGAAGGGGAACTTTTTAGTGTACAGGGGAAGGAAACATCGATGCACTGGTGATGTGACCCCACCGCCAAACGCGACGCGCTCTTTGTGAGCCTCGATGCCGCTCCCGATTTCCCTTGCGCGACGCTGCTACTGGCTTTAGAATCTGGACAAAACTGCGCAAGATTCGGGCCATCTTTGTCGAATCGATAAAAACAAGTCATGCGCATTTGACGATTTCTCGACTGCAGAACGAATCGCTGTTTTGTTCTCCTTCCCCTGATCATTGCGTTCAACTGGTTTTGTTTTGGAGGTCGTCAAATGGCCCTAAAGACGCCTTGTGACTTCGCCAAAGTCCGTTACGTAGAGATTGGACTCCTTCGAAAGACGTGGAGCTGGCTCCTGTTCGTCATCGGGGCTAGCCTGGGTATTTTTATGATTCTAGCGATCCTCCTTTTTATCCGTTTAAGTTGGTTGCCGGGCGCAATCACATTGCTTGGAACAATCGTGACCGGACCCGCTATGAAATGGATAAACGACCAGAAGAGTGCCGCGGTCAAAGAGGACAAAGAGGCGTTCGCCGACCTTGAGCGCACATGCGGACCCGCATTTCATAGCCTTCCTGCCGAGCCACCGACTGGCCCCACTGGGCCAGTGTTCGGATTCACTCCTTTGGCGGGCGTTGCCGATTTGATCTCAAACGAGTTCGGGGAAACTGCGATGGCGCCATGGTACCAGGAAGTGCAAGTTGCCAGGCAATCCGCGGGTGCTGCAAAGAGCTACTTGGCGGCTCTGCGTGGCGATTCGTAATCGCATTCCGCCTCGCGCGCGTTGGCAATGAAGGCGCGGACCTTGGCGGGGTCTTTGCGGCCGGGCGCGGATTCGACGCCGCTCACCACATCGACGCCCCAAGGGCGCAGGATGCGGATGGCTTCGGCAACGTTTTCGGGTGTGAGGCCGCCGGCAGCCACGATGCGGAGCTCACGCTCTTTTACTCTTTGGAAGAGGGTTGAGGCGGCGAGGGACCAGTCAAAGGCCTTGCCGGTGCCGCCAACGGCTGTGGCTGTTCGCGAGTCGGCGAGGATGGCGTCGGTGCTGGAGTCGGAAAAGATTGCCTCAGGGGCTAAAGCCCCTTTCAATTCTGGCCCGGTGATGTACGGGCTAAAGCCCGCACCCTTCAAACCTGCGGCCGAGTTGGCGTCGAAGTGAACCACGCGCAGGACGCGCAGACTCGGCCCGAAGCGAGTGCGGATTTGCGCGGGGAGCTCGGGCGAAGCATCGAAATGGAGCTGGACTCCGGTGAGGCCGGCGGTTTCGACCGTCGCCGCGATCTCGTCAAAGGAGGCATCGACGAAGACGCCGATCTTTTCGAGCGCGGGCGGCAGATGCGGCACAATGGCGGCAACCTGCTCGGGCGTGACGCGGCGCGGGCTGGGAGCGAAGACGAAGCCGACCGCGTCTGCTCCCGCATCGGCGGCTAGTTGCGCGTCTGCAAGCGTGGTGTTGGCGCAGATTTTGATCCAGAGGCTCATTGGGCTTGCGCCGCCTGGGCGAGCAGGTCTTTGAGGGCAGCGCCGGGGTCGGGCTGCCGCATCAGGCTCTCGCCAATGAGGAATGCGTTGAAGCCGGCGCTGCGCAGGCGCGCGATGTCGGCAGCGTTGGAGATGCCGCTCTCGGTCACGCGCACCACGCTTGCGGGAATTTGATCGACAAGCGCCAAAGAAGTCTCCTGACTCACGTCGAAGGATTTCAGGTCACGATTATTCACGCCGATCGCATCCGCGCCCGTCTCGCCCAGGGCGTCGAGGACGCGGTCGAGTTCTTCGGCGGTGTGCACCTCGACCAGCACGTCGAGAGAGAAGCCGTCGGCGACGGAGGCAAGGTGCTTCATTTCAGAGTTGGTGAGCGCGGCCGCGATGAGGAGAATGGCGTCGGCTCGATGGGCGCGAGCTTCGACAATCTGGTACTCGTCGACGATGAAGTCCTTGCGCAGGCATGGCAGCGGAACGGCTGCCGAGGCGAGTTCGAGGTTGCGCAGGCTGCCCTGGAAGTATGGCTCGTCAGTGAGCACAGAGAGTGCCGCGGCGCCGCCGGCGCGATAGCGGCGCGCGATCCATGCAGGATCGAAGTCGGCTCGGATGAGTCCTTTTGAGGGTGAAGCTTTTTTGACTTCGGCGATTACGGCGGGGCCAGTTTCGGCCTGGCGGCGCAGGGCCGCGGCCCATCCGCGGGGATGGTGCTGGGTGGCGCGGCGCTCAAGGTCGGCAAGAGAAGTGTTCATCTTGCTTGCCGCAACAATGGAGCGCGTTGAGGCCACGATGGTGGAGAGAAATGTTTGCGCGCCGGCCGGCATGGTGCTGCGAAGAGTATAGCGGGGGATGGAGGACAGCGAGTCAGCAAGTTAGCAAGTCGGCGAGTCAGCGGGCCGTCCCATGCTGGTGCGGTTGGCTAATCGGCTGAAAAGGTCGCACAGCAGCAGCCAGTTCCTTTGCGGCTTTGCGGCCCAGGCGGATGCAGTCGGGGACGCCGATGCCATCGTATGCGTTGCCCGCGAGGCGCAGGCCGGGGAGTGCGGCGAGGCGCGCGTTGATGCGAGCCATGCGGTCTTTGTGGCCGACGGCGTACTGAGCCATGGCGCGGCGCCAGCGCGAGACCTGCACGTGCTCGGGCTCAGCCGCGGGGCTGATGACTTTAGCGCCGAGGATCTCTGTTAGTTCGCGGCGCACGGCGGCCACCAAAGCCCGATCGCTCTCGCCAAGCAGCGATTCGTTGTTCATGCCACCAAGAAAGGCGCGAAACACGGCCTTGCCGGGTGGAGTGCGGCCGAGGAACTTGCGATGCGCGAAGGTGCAGGCAAGCAAAGCGCGGCGCTCGCTCGCCGGAACGATAAATCCGAAGCCCTCGGGCAGAGTACCCAGCTTGGCCTCGTCGTAAACCAGGTTGACGGTAATCGACGATGAATAAGGAATGGCAGAAAGCTCGTCGCCAAGCTCGGCATCGACCCCGCGGAGCAACGAGCCCGCAACCCAGGCCGGCGAAGCCATAATGACGGCATCGAATTCCTGACAACCGGAGCCGGCCGTAACGCACCAGCCCGTGGCGGTTTTTTGAAGAGCATTCACTATTGTGCCGGTCCTGATGGACGCGGGATCGAGGCGAGCGGTGATGGCATCAACCATTTGCTGCATTCCGCAGCGCAGCGCGGTAAATATAGCCGGCGCCGCTCCGGCGGTTCCACCGCTTTTTACTTTTTGGACTGAAGTTTTGGCACGGGAAGCTAATTGCCGATGCGCGGCCAGCATGCCGCGAGTGAGCGAGCCGTATTTGCGCTCCATCTCAACCAGGCGCGGCAGCACGGTTTGTGCGCTGAGCTGTGCCGCGTCGCCGCCGTAGATGCCGCTGAGCAGCGGATCGGCGAGGCGGTCGACGGCCTCGGCGCCAAAGTGGCGCTCGACCAGCGCGGCAACCGACTCATCCTGCTCGCTGGGGCGCGGAGGGTGCAGCAACTCAAGCGCCATGCGAACTTTGGTGCGCAGACTGAAGAGCCGCGTGAGCGCAGTGGGCACCAGCTTGGTGGGAATGAGAAACATGAGGCCGTCGGGCAACGGGACGAGACGGTTGCGCACCACGATCCATGTCTTGCGAGCGGTGTCGTTCGAAGGGATGAGCTGATCGCCGAGGCCCAGCTCCCGGCATAGCTCGGCGGCCACGGGCTTTTCGGTGATGAATGAGTCGGGGCCTTTCTCAATCACTGCGCCGTTGACGATCTCGGATGAGAGCGAACCGCCCAGCACGGGACGGGACTCGAAGAGCGTGTACTCCACCGGCTCGCCGGCGGCGCGCGCCTTCTCGAGTTCATAGGCGGCTGCCAGTCCCGCAATTCCGCCGCCGATGATCGCAATCCGCATTCTTGACATGACCTCGATATGAAAACACATTCCGGGAATCGACTTCTAATAAGAACGATGGGGACCGTCCCGGAGAAATACTCTGCAGGTTTAGAATCAAGGCGCAGGGTGCGTTTTGAATGTGACTTAAATCACTTGGCGTGCGGCGCGCAGCGCTGACTATCGGACCCGTTTACACGGCTACATCTGGTGAGATAGGGTTCCGGCATCGCTGCGGGTCCGCTTTTCCGAGCCGGGTCCATTTCTTTCGCCGAAGCACGCAAGCTGACAGGAGGCTCTCCTTGAGCGCCGAATTGATTCATCGCCTGCATTTTGCCTTCACCGTAACCTTTCACTACCTGTTTCCGCAGCTCACCATGGGGCTGGGCCTGCTGATTGTGGCGATCAAAACCGTGGCGCTGCGCACGGGCGACGCCAACTGGGACCGGGCCGCGCGCTTCTGGGGCCGCATCTTCGCCATCAATTTTGTCTTCGGCGTGGTCACCGGCATCCCCATGGAGTTCCAGTTCGGCACCAACTGGGCGCGCTTCTCGCGGCTCTCGGGCGGCGTGATCGGACAACCGCTGGCCATGGAGGGAGTGTTCAGCTTCTTTCTGGAGTCGGCCTTCCTGGGGCTCTTTCTCTATGGCGAAAAACGGCTGTCGAAGACGATGCACTGGTTCTCAGCCGTGATGGTGTGGCTGGGCTCGTGGATCTCGGGGTTCTTCATCATCGTGACCGACGCGTGGATGCAGCATCCCGTGGCGTATGCGCGAATGCCCGACGGCCATTTCGAAGTGCTCAGCTTCTGGCAGTTGCTGCTCAATCCATGGGGATTGCTGCAGTACATGCACAACATGACCGGCGCGGTGGTGACGGGCTCGTTTGTGATGGCCGCGGTGGGCGCATTTTATCTGCTGGAAGGCCGGCGGCGCGAGTACGCTGAGATTTTTCTGAAAGTGGGCGTGATTGCCGGCGCGATTTCGACGGTGGCGATCATATTCCCGACCGGAGATTTGAGCGGCAAATATGTGGCGCGCTACCAGCCGGCGGCGATTGCCGCCATGGAGGGGCTCTTCAAGACCGAGATCGGCGCGCCGATTGTGCTGATGGGCCAGCCGAACGAAGAGACCCAGAAGATTGACAACCCCCTCGTGGTGAACGATGTGCTGAGCTTTCTGATCTACGGCACCACCAAGGCCGAAGTGAAGGGGCTCGATCAGTTTCCGCGCGACCAGTGGCCCACGGCGCTGCCGCTGCTTTACTACAGCTACCACATCATGGCCGGGCTGGGGACGTGGTTTGTGCTGCTGATGCTGGTATGCGCGCTGCTGTTGTGGCGCGGCAAGCTGTCGCACGCGCGCTGGGCGTTGTGGGCGCTGCTGTTGAGTTTTCCTCTGCCCTATATTGCCAACACCGCAGGATGGTTGACGGCCGAACTGGGTCGGCAGCCGTGGCTCATTTACGGATTGATGCGCACGAGCGAGGGCTACAGCGACATGGTGTCGGCGGGTAACGGCTTGTTTACACTGCTGGGATTCATGGGCATGTACACGCTGCTGGGGTTGCTGTTCACGGTGCTCATCTATCGCGAGATTGCGAACGGGCCGGAGGAGGTGCACGCATGATGGGATTCATCTGGTTCTGGTTGGTTGCGGTGATGATTGTCGGGTACGTGGTGCTCGACGGGTTTGATCTTGGCGTGGGCGTGCTGCACCTGTTTTTGGCGCGCAACGAACAGGAGCGCGCGACGACGCTGCGCAGTATTGGGCCTGTGTGGGACGGTAACGAAGTGTGGCTGCTGGCCGGCGGCGGCACGCTTTACTTTGCGTTCCCGCTGCTGTATGCGTCGGCGTTTTCAGGCTTCTATCTGCCGCTGATGATTGTGCTGTGGCTGCTGATTATGCGCGGCATTAGCCTGGAGCTGCGCAACCACCTCGACATGGGCGTGTGGCAATCGCTGCTCGACGGAGTCTTCGGGCTGGCGAGCGCTCTGCTGACTATCTTTTACGGCGCTGCGCTGGCCAACGTGATTCGCGGCGTGCCGCTCCAGGCTAGCGGGTATTTCTTCCTTCCGTTGTGGACCAACTGGACGCCGGGACCGGCGCCGGGGATTCTGGACTGGTACACGGTGATCGGCGGCCTGGTGGCGCTGGTGGCGCTCACGCTGCACGGAGCGCTGTGGTTGGTTCTCAAGACGCAGGGCGAACTGGAGCAGCGGGCGCGAAAGATTGTGACGCCGCTATGGGGCGCGCTGCTGGCGCTGACGATTGTGAGTTTGATTGCGACGATCGCGGTGAGGCCGTCGGGGCTGGACAACTACAACCATTACCCGATCACGTACATCGTGCCGGTGGGGGTGGTGGTCTCGCTAGCAGCGATATTGATGTGGACCCGCAAGGGCGCGGCGCTGAAGGCATTCCTGGCCTCGTGCGTGTATCTGTTCTTCATGCTGGCAGGGGCCTGCTGGGCGCTGTATCCAACGCTGCTGCCGGCCACGACCGGCGCGGCCAACGACATTACTCTCGAGCGGGCGATCAGCGGGCCGCACACTCTGGCCGTGGGACTGGTGTGGTGGCTCTTTGGCATGGCGCTGGCGGTGACCTACGTGGTTTTTGTGTACAGCCGGTTCAGGGGAAAGGTGGAGGCACGGGGGCATTGAGGGTGAGCGGCGGGGTTCCAGATGTTACGTGAAATGCGTAAATATTTACGCATTTCGCGTAAGAACGATCTATAATGTTCTGTCATGGAACGTATCGCAACGCTCGATGCAATCTTCCCTTCGATTCGGGCCAGTGTTCTTTCGAGCGTACTGCTCGAGCCGGAACGCTGGTGGTTTCTAAGCGAGCTGGCGCGGCATCTGGGCGTCAGACCCTCCAGCCTGCAACGGGAACTCGATTCGCTGGTAGAAACGGGGATTCTTGCTCGCCGTGAGGACGGCCGGCGCGTCTACTTCAAGGCCAACACGAGCTCACCGGTTTTCAAAGACCTCCGCGGCCTGGTGGAAAAGACCGCCGGAATCGTTCCGGCGTTTTCCAATGCCCTGGAGACTTTCGGAAACCGCATCGAATTGGCATTATTGTACGGTTCTCTGGCCCGCGGAGAAGAGCACTCCGCGAGCGATGTGGATTTGCTCATCGTGGGATCTGTAAAGCAGATCGATCTTGTTCCCATGCTGCGCAAACTTGAAGACAGGTTCGGCCGCGAGGTGAATGCCACACTGTATTCGCCGCAAGAGTTCCGGGCCCGGTTGGATGCGGGCGACCACTTTCTGAGTTCCGTGATGAAGAGCAGGACTATACTTCTCAAGGGTTCGATCGATGAGTTGGACAAAGCTCCTGCAGGACGGAAAGGTTCACCGTCACGTAACCAGCAAAAATGAACTCACGGAAATCCGCCGTCTTGTGGCGCGCGACATCGCCGACGCAAGCCTTCACGGCCTTTCAGAGGACCGGCGCTTTGCCACTGCGTACAACGCTGCCCTGCAAACTGCGAAGATGGCGATTGCATGCGCCGGCTATCGAGTAGCGAGTGTGCCGGGTCATCATCGCATCACGTTCCAAGGCACAAAATTGGCGCTGGGCAAGCCGGCGGCACGATTGGCAGACTACTTCGATGCCTGCCGCAGGAAGCGGAACGAGATCGACTACACGGGTGCTTCCATCGCTACAGGAACAGAAGCGGAGGAACTCCTGCTTCACGCCAAGACATTCCTAAGCGCGGTCGAGGCTTGGATTGCTGCCAAGCACACTGCTCTTGTACCTTAGGCGCGCGCCGCACAACCGGGCCGTGGGCCTGGCGTGGTGGCTCTTTGGAATGGCGCTGGCGGTGACCTACGTGGTGTTTGTGTACAGCCGGTTCAAGGGGAAGGTGGACGCGACGGGGCATTAAGATACACTGCGCATCAGTCCCGGAGATTCTCCGTAAACATGATGCGCCCGGTCATCCAGATATCAGAAGTCCGCAAGAGCTACGGCAGGACGGTCGCTGTCGCGGAGGCCTCGTTTGAAGTAAACGAGGGCGAAATCTTCGGCCTGATCGGGCCAAACGGCGCTGGAAAAACCACCACAATGGAGTGCATTGAGGGGCTGCGCAAGCCCGATCACGGCTCCATTGCCGTTTTGGGGCTCGACCCCTTCCGCGACGTCTATAAACTGCAGAACCGCATCGGCGTGCAGTTGCAGCAGGCGCAGTTGCAGAAGCGAATCAAGGTCTGGGAAGCGGTGGACCTTTGGGCTTCGCTCTATCAGAAGAAGACCGTGGATGGCGATAGGCTGCTGGAGCAGCTTGGCCTCCAGGACAAGCGCAATGCCTGGTTCATGAATCTCTCCGGCGGCCAGAAGCAGCGGCTGTTCATCGCGTTGGCGCTCATCAACAATCCCGAGGTGGTGTTTCTCGACGAGCTCACGACCGGGCTCGATCCGCAGTCGCGCCACGCGATCTGGGACCTGGTGCGCGGAATTCGCGAACGCGGAAAGACGGTGTTTTTGACGACGCACCTGATGGAAGAGGCTGAAAGGCTGTGCGACCGCGTGGCCATTATGGAGCACGGGCGCATTATCGACATCGACACGCCCGCGAACCTGGTGCTTCGGCATTGTCCCGACAGAACGGTTGTAATTGAGGTCAGCGATCCAGTTGCCGCGGAGCGCTTCAAGACGATTCCCGGCGTGGAAAGCGTGGAACGCAACGGGAACCAACTTACGATTTCAGGACGCGGCGACCTGGTGACTGAAGTAATTCACTGCCTGTCGGAGAATCGGGTGCATGTGACCGATTTTCGCGTCATTCTCCCCAACCTTGAGGACGTTTTTCTCAAGCTGACCGGGCGCTCCATTCGCGAGTAGGAAGAAATACGATGCTGCGTGGACTGTTGAAACTGACCTGGATTGAGATCAAGATCTTCATGCGCGAGCCGCTGGGGGCGATCGGGACAATCGTCGTGCCGGTGCTGGTGTTTGTGGTGGCTGGCCGGATGATCGGTTCCCGTGCGCAGGCGCCGTCGATGAACAATTTTGCGCGGGTTGGTCTTCCGGTTATGGCGTCGATTCTGATTGTGATCAGCACTGTGCTTTCGCTGGTCACCATTATTTCCATTTACCGCGAGGGCGGCATCCTGAAGCGGCTGCGTGCCACGCCGCTGCGACCGCAAACCATCCTGAGTGCGCACGTGCTTGTGAAGCTACTGCTGACAATGGCGTCATTGTTGCTGATGTTTCTGGCGGGCAAGAGATACATTCCGGCCGACGTCCACCCACCGATCATCTCCTTTACTGTTGCGCTAACAATCAGCACCTGGAGCCTTTTGTCGATTGGTTTTCTTATCGCCAGCATCGTTCCCACGGCGCGATTCGCGCAGCCGATCGGAGCGGTGGTTTTGTACCCGATGGTCGGGCTCTCGGGATTGTTTGTGCCGGTCGCATCGTTCCCGCCCGTGCTTCGCGTGCTGGCGCACCTCTCGCCGATGAACTATGCCGTGAGCCTGCTGCAAGGTATCTGGGTCGGCGACCCATGGTCGGCCCACCTTTGGGATGTAGCTGCGCTGGCCGTGTTCTTCCTGCTGTTTACGGCGATCTCAGCAAAGATCTTTCGCTGGGAGTAGCAGGCGACGGCGGTGACGAAAGTGGTGTTTGTAAAGCAAATTAAATACGGGGCCGCTCTGAAGTTGTCATACAATCTGCGCAAGCTGCCGGCCAAAATGTTGTCCCCGCCGATTACCGCCAGCTTGAATGGAGGAAAAGGTCATGGCACCCCCGAAAAATGTTCCACCTCCTGCGCCTGCAGGCGCGAAATCAGTCTGTCCTCGCGAGGCGGCGAGTGGTACGTTCACCGCCGAGTTCGGGACCAACCAGAAGGGCGCAGCCGCCGCTGCCAAATGGCTGCAGGAAACGCGCGCGTGGATCAACGACACCTTTGACAACATGTGCGCGCACGATTCGGCCTGTTCGAAGACCCTGATTGTAATCAAAGCGAGTTCCGCTATCAACCCGCTCACCAAAGACATGACGTACACCATGACCTTTACGGTCACCTGCCACAAGACAACCCAGGGCTCAATTATGGGCTGAACGGCAATGATGCCTTGGCAGAGTCAGGCCCGAATCCTGAGGATTCGGGCCTGAACTGTTTTTGAAGTTGTTTACAGCGTTACCAGATGTTCGGCCGGGGCCCATTGCTTGAAGGATTCGGCCTTTTGTTCCAGCTCCGGGTCCCAGTTCTTGGGCTGGTAGATGCAGCAGGGTTCCTGCGAAAGAGGATCGCCGGTGAGGGCGTAGGCGCGTGCGCGGCTGCCGCCGCAGATTTCCTTGAACTCGCATGCGCCGCACTTGCCTTCGAGGCGCTTGGTGTCGCGCAGGGCCCTGAAGATGGGCGCGTTGCGGTAGATCTCGGCCAGCGGCGTTTCGCGGATGTTGCCGGCGTGGATGGGCAGGAATCCGCTGGGGTAGACGTTGCCGGTGTGCGAGATGAACATGAAGCCTTTGCCGTCGTTCACGCGGCGCGTGGCCCAGCTGTGGTTGCGGGTAGCGGCGTCGGCCTTGGGCGCGCCGGGCTCGTATTCGGCAACTGCGGCAGCGGGGCGCGCGCCCGGATGACCGTGACCGTGGCTTATTTTCCGCTCCTCAAGGTTGTGCTGCAGCAGGTAACGGCGGTAGTGCATGGCTTCAGTGGTCTTGATCTGGAAGTTGGCGCGCTGCGAAAGCTCGTAAATCTTCGCGAACACGCGCTCGAAGTCCTCGCCGCTGAGCAGGTCGTCAAGCTGGCCGCGGCCCACGGGGACGAGGAAGAAGACGTTCCACATGACGATGGCGAGCCGCTCGAAGAGGTTGCAGAGGCTGTCGAGGTCGTGGGCGTTGTGGCGGCTGATGGTGGTGTGAACCTGGATGGGGATGCCGGCCTCGTTGGCCCACTCGATGGCCTGGATGGTGCGGGCCCATGCGCCGGGCAGGCCGCGGAAAGTGTCGTGAATCTCGGGGGTTGAGCCGTCGAGCGAGATGCCGAGCCGCACGAGGCCCGCCTCCTTTAACTTTTGGATTGCCTCCCTGGTTAGGAGAGGAGTGGCGCTGGGTGTGAGCGCGATTTGAACGCCTTTTGACGCCCCGTAGCGGATGAGGTCGTAGACATCGGGACGCTTGAGCGGGTCGCCGCCGGTAAAGACGAAGATGGGAATGTGCATGTCGGCGATCTGGTCGATGAGGTTCTTGCCCTCTTCGTGGGTCAGCTGGTCAGGGTGCGCGATGGGCTGCGCGGCCGCGCGGCAGTGCTTGCAGGCCAGGTCGCAGGACTGCGTAACTTCCCAGATGGCCAGGAACGGGGATTCGTCGTAGTCGATGCCGCCGCGGGCGGGGATGTTATGCATTGGCTGCATATGGCCTCCTTAAGAGCAATTCCACAAGTTACTTGCCCCCTCCAGCGCCGTGCAGCGTGGCTTTTTCTTGATGAAAAAGCCACAGGACGGAAGCGGAACCGAGCAACAGCAATTGTGGAATTGCTGTCGAATCGCAGCGAGCCGGGCGGGGAAGCAGGTTCACAGGCCGGGAAGGAGAAGAATCGGTTGAAGAAAAACCTAAATGCTGCCGAAAGATGAGGCAGCGCCTCAACCGGAGGATCGTTCTCCGAGGGCCACGATTCGCATTCAGAAGATCAGGATTTCAGGGGCTTTGGATGTGATTGGGATCACTCGACGCGGCGCGCAGCCACGCCGGGCGCGCTGGACTGCTGGACAAATGACGGGGATGGGAACACAATCAGGCAACGGAATCCGAAGGCGCGCAAAGGTGTGTCAATTGGACAGGAGACGCAGTCCCAAGCCCGGAGAGCCACCGTAAAACGGACCGTTTGAGTGAGTTAAATCACACCCCGATGTGCGAAAAGACACCGCCGCAGAATCAGCGTTCTGCGATAGTTTAAGCAAAACCTCTCAGGAGGTTGCCATGGCCGCTTTATTGAAGCCGGGTTGGAGCAAACCCTCCACCATCCTCTTTGCCTCCGAGATACCCGCCAACGAAAGAGCCTTTTCCTTCGCCCTTGCGCAGGCTAACGAGTTCGGCGCCGATCTCATCCTCTTCCATGTCTATGACACGCTGGTAGTTGCCGCAACTGAAACCTCTGGCGTGCGTTATTACGATTACGCGGCCGCAGCGCGCGCCGAAAAACAACAGCTTGAGCCTCTGGCCAAACGCGTTCGGGAGGCAGGCCTGAGCTGCGAGGTCGTGGTGCGTCCGGGGCTGCCCGCCGACCAGATCCTGGCCTTCTGCCGCGAGCGCGAAATTGACCGCATCGTGATGGGAACGCACTCGCCGGGGCCGATCGGCAAGCTGCTGGTGGGTTCGGTGGCCGAGGCAGTACTCAGGACCGCGAACGTGCCGGTCATTATCGTCGGGCCCGAAGTGGTCGACGGCGCCTACCGTAACTTTGCCACACGGTCGATTTTGTGCGCCGCCAGCCTGAACGAATCGAGCGGCCTTGTGGGCGCGTTTGCTGCGGAACTGGCAGCCCAGCACGAGGCGCGCCTGATTCTGCAGCATGTGATCCGGCCGCAGGACCGCGCTGAGTTCCTGGCCGGCCGCTCGCTCGACGATGTTGAGAACGAGATGCTGGCGCTGGTTCCAGACAAGCTGCAGGGCAGGATCGCCATCCAGACGATCGTGGTGCCCGGCGACCCGACCGAAGAGCTTCTGTATCAGAGCCGCGCGCAGCAGGCTGACCTGATTGTGCTGGGTGCCCAGGGCGCATCGGCCTTTGCCGCCATTACGCGGCATGGCGTTGTGTACAAGGTTCTGGCGCACGCCTTCTGCCCGGTCATCACGCTTTCGCCGGTTGTGCTGGCCGAGAGCGGGGCCAGGGGCGAGAAGGCGAAGGACGCCGAAGCCTACATGGCCGGCGTGTTCTAAAGCTCAAACCGTAGACGGGAGCGCAGAGATTGTCTTTATCGAGCGCAAAATCTCTGCGCTCTTTTTCTTTGCATTGGGTTTGCCGCAACCGGTTTGTATTCTTCCTTATCCGGTTTTCGCTGGTGGCGGGGCGGCGCGTGGACCCTGGTTGTTTTTCATGATGCTGCTATAGAAGCGCGGAAACGGGTTGGGTTATACTGACCGCGTAGAGCGGTTTTTTCTACGCTCCCCAATCGAGGTGCGTCTTCCGCAGGGACTCCGGTTCACTGACGTTCGACGTTCCGCCATCGGAGACTACACGGTGGCGCGCAGTAGCCCGCGTGCTCCGAAGTCCGGTGGATGCTGTTAGTTGCGCCCTCCTTCCCGCCTCCTGTTCTCTATGCGGCTCCCCTCTGCCGCGGCTTTCTTCCGTTCCAATCTGTGATCTTTGCTGGGCCGGGATTCCCGTGCTCGACGGCGCTGCCTGCTCGCGTTGCGGCGATACGCTCGACCGGGCCGGCTACTCGAGCCTTTGCCGCGCCTGCCGCATGGCTCCGCCGCCGTTTGTAAGAGCCGTGGCTTACGGGCTTTACGAGGGCGGCATGCGCGAAGCGATTCACGCCCTCAAATACAACCGGTTGCGTCCGGCGGCGCGGTTACTTGGACAAATGCTGGCGCAGGCCATCGCCAAACTTGCCGGCGAGGCGCCGGCCGAGATGCTGGTGGTTCCGGTGCCCTTGCACCGCAGCAAATATGCCCAGCGGGGATTCAACCAGGCGCGGGCGCTGGCTGAAGAGGCGCTCCGCGATTTGAGGAAGACGCATCCCGCGTGGCAACTCACGCTTGCGCCCACCACGCTGCTGCGGTTGCGGCCCACTGAGAGCCAGGCGGGGCTCACTCCGCACCAGCGGCGCCAGAATGTGCGCGGCGCGTTCTCGATTGCCGACGCAGGCCGAGTGACGGCAAAGCACATTCTTCTGGTTGACGACATTCTGACCACGGGCGCAACGGTGCGCGCGGCCGCGCTGGCGCTGGCCCGGGCAGGAGCAGCATCGGTGTGGGTGGCGACGCTGTCCCGTGCGCAGCGGCACGGTGCGCCGGATGTGGAGCGGATAGACGTGGACGGAAGTGATGAGTACGAAATCCGCGCGACTGTCGCGGATTTCGATGGCGCAGATTTCGGATTTGATTTTCAACCGGGCCAGGCAGCGAGTACGAAGCAAGACGCAAACGTTAACAACTGATTGGGATTCATCCAGGGTATTCATTCGACGGCCAACGATTCATCTGCCAACGATTGTTCTTACGAGGGAAAAACATGTCGCTGGGTAAAGCCATGATTCATGCTCGCAAGCAGAAAGCGATTGCCAAGGCCGCGGCGATGGCCGCCGATCACTCGGCTGGCACGTACATTGCTCAGTCAACCCACATTCTGCAAATGCCGGTGCTGGTGCTGAACGCGTCGTATGAGCCCATCAACATTTGCGGGGCTCGGCGCGCGCTGGTGCTGGTATTGAAGGGCATCGCGCGCACTGAGGAAGAGCATGGCCTGATCCTGTACTCCCAGCGCAGTCACATCCCAATGCCGTCGGTCATCCGGCTGCTGGAGTACCGCAGGATTCCCCACCAGACGCGGGCACTCTCGCGCAAGAACATCCTGCTGCGCGACCGCAACACCTGCCAGTACTGCGGCGATACGCTGCCGCCCAGCGAACTCACTCTCGATCACGTGATTCCGCGCTCGCGAGGAGGCAATTCGACCTGGGAGAACCTGGTGGCGTGCTGCCACGCCTGCAACCGGCACAAGGGCAACCGGATGCTGAATGAGATCGACGACATGATTTTGCTGCGCGAGCCGCGGCCTTTCAGCCTGCACACCAGCCGGCAGATTATGCGCATGCTGGGCCGCAGTGACGATCGCTGGCGGAAGTATTTGTTCTATTGAGGCAGCGGGGGTAGCGAGCCCCAGCCAAGCTGTGCAAGCGTGATCGGGAAATCAAAAAGCTAAGGTGAAAAATCCCGATGCTCCGTTGTAGTCGAATAGGCAGAACTTTAGGACATCACGTCCGATCAGCGCATCAATTCCCTGCACACGCAGCTCAGAGGCTACAACTCCTATGACAGGAATTTCCAGCGGGGCCTGTTCCATTGTGCAGTAAATCTGGAGGCTTGCATCGAATTGGTCAGTTGTATGACCCTGTGCTCCCGTTGATGGGGTGAACATCAGGGTACTGCCGGTGGGAGACAGCCCCAAGGCTTGAATTATGGTGGGGTCCACGCATGTGCAACTTGCCCCGGAATCTATCAGGGCCGTCATCCGTTGCATCGGTGGAATCGGCTGATTGCCCGCAACCAAGGCGTCGGCTCGTGCCTGGGTAACTTTCAGGACAGCAGTGATAATCGGTGCGCCGTTAGTAAATTGCTTCGTGAAATGCGGCATTAGGCGGTTGGCACACAAGTTGGCGCAACAAAGCGCGTGACGAACTGCACCTGCTCGATGGCCTGGATTTGCTTGACGAGGAATGGCTCCAGCTTGAACCGGGCATACCCCTCTTTGATCGCATCTTCGTAACTGGTAAAGGTGTCAATCACATCCGTGCCGTGGATCAGCGCGAACTTGCCTTCACTTCCCTTCCAAGCAGGGAGGTTACTCTTGAAGGTCTCCAACTCTTTTTCCAACGCCATAATGCACTCCCAGTAGTGTTCCCGCATTTTCTCTCAGTTTCGATTGTATTGCAACTACGAACATAACAAATGCGTCTTACGGGCCATCCCAAGGGTCGCCCAATTAGACTCTTTTTACCTGATACATTAAAAAGGCTTTGGGATAAAAATCCACGTGGGCAGTCGCTTTCACTATACTCGCCTCTCTGAGGCCGCACGCCTGGCATTTGCTGCGTAGATGGTTATTACGGTCCGGCATGGCGGGGAGGGATATTTAATGACTCAACAGGCTGGGCCTGATGCCTTTACAAAGCAAGCCGAACTCTTGTATACCGTAACTCTCACGGGAGAGCGACACCGGAGACGCTCCCGGGAATAAGAGTTCCCATTTGAGCACGAAGACTGTCAAAGGAAAAATCGAATCGGATCGCATCACGCAGGCGATCTTTGAGCATGCCGCGCGCATCAGCCGCGAGAGCAGGATCGAAGAGCTTGCGCGCCTGAACGCGGACTTCGCCCGCGACCTGATCGGCGCCGATCGCTGCAGCCTGTGGCTGGTCGACAAGGAGAAGAACCAGCTCTGGACCAAGGTGGCTCACGGCGTCGATCCGCTGTTCATACAAATCGACCAGGGCCTGGTGGGCGCCTGTATTCGCGATAACCAGGTGCTGATCGTGAACGACGCCAGCAGCGACAATCGCCTTCTACGCAATCTGAGTTCGGCAGGCGGCTACCAGGTGCAGCAGGTTCTCTGCGTGCCGATGGTTTGCGAAGGCAACGTGATTGGCGCGCTGCAACTGCTCAACAAGCCTGAAGGATTCACCGAGGCCGACTCCCAGGTGCTGGGATTACTGGCTCACTTTGCCGCCAGCGCAATCGAAAGCGAGCGCCTGCGCCAGGTTACTGAAGCGGCGAATCTGATGCAGCACGAATTGACTCTGGCCCAGGAAGTGCAGTCGAGTTTGTTGCCCCGGGGGCTACCGCCCCGCATAGCGGGAGTGGAGTGCGCCGGCTACTGCCGCCCGGCCCAATCCATCGGCGGCGACTACTACGATCTGCTGCCGCTGCCCAACGGCCGGTTTGCGCTGACCGCAGGCGATGTCTCGGGCAAGGGCATTCCCGCGGCGGTCATGATGGCCAGCATCCAGACCCTGCTGCGCAGCCTGTTGCGGCACAGCAACGCCGATTTGGGCCAGGTATTCAACGACCTCAACCGCACTCTTTGTGAGTGCTCGACCCCTGAACGCTACTCCACGCTCTTCTGCGCCATCGTTTCTGCCGACCGCTCGGGGATCTTCTATGTCAACGCCGGACACGTCTGGCCGTTTCTGGTGCGCGCCGATGGCGCGGTGGAACGGCTGGAGGAGAGCGAGCTTCCTGTCGCTTTTTTGCCTGCGCTCAATTATCGGCAGAATTGGTTTCCGCTTAAGGCCGGGGATACGCTGGTCGTGGTTTCGGACGGCCTCACTGAAGCGATGAACCCCGCCGGCGACTTATGGCAAGACACCGGAGTCGAACACGCGCTGGCTGAGCATGGACGCGCCCCACTGGCGGAGCTGCCCGAACTGCTCAGCGGAGCCGCCGACCGCTTCGCCGACGGCGCCGAGCAGCACGACGATATGACCGTGGCGGCGCTGCGGATTCTGTAAGACTCCCGTTCCAGCTTTTGCTCAGATTTCAGATGATGAGCACACCCGGACGGTGAGCAACGCAGGCTAAACTTAGCTCTGTGATGCCGCACGCCCTGGCCTTTGCCGTGGAGATAGCGACTACGGTTCTGGCCGTGGCGGGGATGGGATATTTTCTGGCCGCGCTCGTAGCTGCGCGGCTCTTTCTCGCCGAGCGGCGCCGCCCGCATCCGGCGTTCACCGCAGGCGTGAGCGTGCTCAAATCGCTCAAGGGCATCGACCCCGGCATGATGGATGCCTTTCGCAGCCATTGCAAACAGACCTATGCCGGCGAGTTCGAACTGCTGTTTGGCGTGGAATCGTTCGAGGGGCCTGAAGCCGTGGCCGTTTCGCGATTGCAACGCGAATTCCCGGAGCGGGCGATCAAGCTGCTGAAGTGCCCCGAGCGTCTGGGCGCCAACGGCAAGGTGAGCACGCTGATCCAGCTGGCGGCGCACGCGCGCTACGACTATCTGCTCATCAACGACTCCGATATCTCGGTCGGGCCGCGCTATCTTGAGCAGATCATGGCAGGCTTTGCCGCGCCCGAGGTGGGCCCGGAAGTAGGCATGGTGACGGCGCTTTACCGCGGGCGGTCGCACGGGACGCTCGCCTCGCTGTTTGAAGCGCTGGGCATCGCCACGGACTTTCAGCCCAGCGTGCTGCTCTCAAGGCTGCTCGAGGGCGGGTTGCGCTACGGGTTGGGGTCGACGCTGGCGGTGCGGCGCGAGGCGCTCGAAAAGGCAGGCGGGCTTGAGGGGCTGGTAAATCAGCTTGCCGACGACTACGAGATGGGCGCACGGATTTCAAAGGCCGGCTACGGCGTGGCGCTGAGCGCGGCGGTGGTGGAGACGGCAGTTCCGGCCTACGATTGGCGCGGTTACGTCGACCATCAACTGCGCTGGCTGCGCACGGTTCGCGATGCGCGCCCAGGCGGATACGCGGGGCTGATCTTCACGCATGGTTTTGCGTGGGCGCTCATCAATGTGATTGCAAGCGGGCTGAGCCCGTTGAGCCTGTGGCTGCTGGCTTTAAGTCTTTTTCTTCGCCTGGGACTGGCCATGACGGTCGGAGCGGAAGTATTGAGCGATCACCAGGTGCTGCCCTCGCTGTGGCTGCTTCCGCTGCGCGACCTGCTGGCGATTGGATTGTGGGCCGCGGGATTTGCGGGCAACACCATTGTGTGGCGCGGCGAGCGGTTCCAAGTGAGGGGCGGAAAGCTGTTTAAAGCGGGTTAGCGAGTCAGCAAGTCAGCGTTGTGCCACCCAAATCTTTCGACTAATCCGCGGCGCTGGCTGCAGCGCGAGCCTCTTCTTCCACGCGGATCGATTCGATGTCGATGCTGAGGCAACGGCCCAGCTCGCCAAAGTCCGCGACCCTGCGTGAGCGGTGTTCCGGCTCGAGCAAAGCAAGCGCGGAGCTGGAGGTGCGGAAGATCTCGTACCAGAGGTTTTGCGCCTGCCACAGGTTCAAATCGAAGGGCAGCTCAGAGAGCGCCTTGACGAGCGCCAGCGCCCGATCGAGCAGCTCAATCGAGCCCGCGGAAGCCTGAAGATCGGCCATGGCGCGCTTCATGCGCTGGTCGGCTATGTAGGAGAGCGTGCTGGTATCGAGCGGGACCTGGTCGATTTTGGCGAGCGAGAGGTAAGAGCGCAGTTGCGCCAGGTCGACGGGATCGGTCTCGAGAGTGCGGCGCAGGCCTGCATTGATGGCGAAGCCCGCGGCCAGCGTGAGCGCGGGCGGCTTGGGCAGCCCGGCCTCGAAGAGAAAGTGAAGCAGGCTGGCGTGATTCTGATAGATGGTGGTGAGCGAGGTCTCAACGTCAGTGAGCGTGGAGTTGAGAATGAGCCGGACGATGCGGCGCTGCTCGTCGCCGAAAAGCGAGGTGAGCGAGTAGTCGGCGTGGCCGTAGAAGCGGTCGAGCAGGCGGATCACCTCAGGAAAATCAGCCTGCTGCACGTGGCCGGCGGCTTCCAGAGCAAAGTCTTCAAAGGCAGGCGAGTCGGAGTCGATGTAGGGTTTGACCGCGGCCGTAATGTTCTGGTCGCCGAAGTGAAGGACCGCAAACGAGAAGGCCTGCTCGCGGCCGGTGATGGCGCTGGTAATGTGCACGCGGCCGAGTGCTAAGCGCCCACGGCCGGAGTTGAAGATCTCGTAGGAGATGCGCCGCACGCGATAGCAGTAAAGATCGATTTCGTCGGCATAGGACGAGAAGACCGAACTGATGGCGTAGTGCGCGGCCACCTGCTCGAGCGAGAGCTGCATGGTGTCGACGCACTTTTTGTAGATATCGGCGCCGGTGCCAGCGTCAGGCTTGTTCGACTTTGCCTCGCCCATGCGCCTTGTAAATGCCGCTTCGATGGCGTCCGCGGGTTCGCCGAAGATGCGACGCGCAAGCTGAAGCACGCGCGCCGCGTAGGCGATGACCTGCACCGCTTCAATGCCGGCAATATCGTCGAAGAACCATCCGCAGCTGGTGTACATGAGCTGCGCGTGGCGCTGCATCTCCATCAGCTCGAGAGCGTGCACGCGCTCAGTGCGATCGAGCGTATGCGTGGCGTGCTCAGCGATGAAACGCTCAACGTGCTCTTCAGTGCGGTTGAGAATCACCTGGATGTAGGCGTCGCGCGCGGCCCACACGTTGCGGAAGTATCTTGCGCCTGCTTCTTCAGTCAACGGGACGAGCGCGTCGCGCAGCTCGTCGAGCGCCTTGCGCAGCGGCGCCCGCCATAGCTGGTTCCAGCCGGGGTGGCTGGCGTTGCAGCCGCAGTTCGAGCGCCAGCGCTCCACGCCGTGCGAGCAGCTCCACGAGGTGTTTTCGACGATTTCGCACTCGTATTCGGGTGGAAAGCGCTCGAGAAAACTCGCATAGTTGGTGAGGCGAACGGTCTTGTCTTTGCCGAGCAGGTTGAGCGCGAAGGCCAGCGCCATATCGCCGTATTTGTGGTGATGGCCGTAGGACTCGCCATCGGTTGCTGCGTGCACCAGTTGCGGCTCGTTGCGGTCTTTAAATGCGGTTTTGAGGCGCGCGGCAATTGCTTCGCCGGAGTTGAGCAGCCCCTCGAAGGCGATAGCGCGAGAGATGGGCCCGTTGTAGAAGAATACGGCGATCGAAGCGCCCGACGAAAAACGCACAAGATAGGGGCGCATGGTATCGACGCTTGCCTCGGGAGTCGCAGTCCATGCGGCCGCGGGGTCATTGAGCGTGCGTATGCGTCTGCACTGATTTGGCGCGAGGATGGTGAATCTGATTTCGTGCTCGGCCAGCAGGCGCAGCGATTCAGTGTCTGCCGCCGTTTCAGCCAGCCACATGCCCTCGGGCGGGCGGCCATAGCGGCGTTCGTAGTCGGCAATGCCCCAGCGAATCTGCGTGAGCCGGTCGCGCGTGCTGGCCAGCGGAAGAATCATGTGGTTGTAGACCTGCGCGATAGCGGAGCTGTGGCCGCGAAAGTTCTTGCGGCTGGAGCGCTCGCCGTCAAGGATCATGCGGTAGGTGCGCGGCGCGTTCTGTTCGAGCCAGCTCATAAGCGTGGGCCCGATGTTGAAGCTGATGCGCGAGTAGTTGTTGACGATGGAGATGATCTGGTTGCGGCCGTTCACAATGCGCGCGGCGCCGTTTGCGGCGTAGCTCTCAGCGCACACGCGTTCATTCCAATCGTGGTAGGGAGCGGCCGAGTCCTGTGTTTCAACGGTCTCAAGCCAGGGATTCTCGCGCGGCGGCTGATAGAAGTGCCCGTGAATGCAGATAAAACGATTGGTTGAAGACATCAGGATTCCTGTCGCAGGCCGCGCGGAGCCGGTTCAATCATTCATTCTACGGCCAAACCTGCGGGAACCTTGTTCAAGTGCGCGCCGAGCGGCCTGCGGGCGGCGTGTTTTTGTTGAGGTCGCAGGCGCGCCACAGGTACCAGCTTGCGACGGAGCGGAAGGGCGCCCAGCGTTGGCCGCGCTTGAAGACAACGTCGGGCGCGGGCAGATCGGCGGCCTCGATTGCGCGCGATTTGGGCACGCGCTGAAAGGTGAGCGCGAAGCCCTTGCGGACGCCGTAGTCGGTGACGGGCAGAACGTCGGGCCGGCCCATGCGGAAGATGAGCAGCATCTCAACGGTCCAGGGGCCGATGCCGCGCACCTCGGTAAGACGCTCGACGATGTCGGCGTCAGACATTTTGTTGATGGCGGCATGCGAGGGAACGGTGCCGTCGATGGTCCTGGCGGCGAGATCGCGCATGGCTTTGATCTTGTTAAAAGAGACGCCGGCGGCGCGGAGCGGCTCGTCGGGCGTCGCAATGAGCTGCGCGGGCGTTGGATCGCCGCCGAAGAAGTCGCGCATGCGGCGGTGAATGGTGGCCGCGGCCTTGCCGTGGAGTTGCTGGTAGAGGATGGATTCAAGCAACGACTCGAAGGGCGAGGCGGAGCGATCGAGCTGCAGGTTGAAGGGGCCGGCGCGATCGATGAGCGCGGCGAGTTTGGCGTCGCACGCGCGAAGATGCGCGACCGCTTCATCGCGATCGAAGGGGAGTTTGCGGCTGCGGCCGTCGTGGATCATGGAAGGAGTTTATCGCGCCAATACCGGATTAGGAATTGGTGTAAGGGGAGTCGATGCTCTCAAGTGCCGTTTTCCTTAAGAAAACGGCACTTTGCACGCCGCAGAATAGCCTACGTGAATTCCTGATCCGGTCTAGGTGACAGGTGGTACACTTCCCGGGTCGAGGAGATGGAACGACAATGAAACGCCGTGAGTTTGTACAGACCGCCGCTGCCACGGGTGCAGGATTGCTTTTGCGGACGCCGTTTGCGTTTGGCGCCGACGAGCCCGGGCCCAACCCGGATGTGAAGCGCGTGCTGGTGATGTTCAAGTGCCACTTCGATGCGGGGTTCATCGACACGCAGAAAAACGTGGTACACAAGTACTTTACGCAGTACTTTCCCCACGCCATTGAGATCGCGAGGGATGCGAATGCTGCCGGCAAGCGGCGGTATGTGTGGACCACCGGATCGTGGCTGCTGTTCGAGTATCTTGAGCAGGCGCAGCCGGCTGAGAAAAAAGCGATGGAAGAGGCGATT
The DNA here is from genome assembly GCA_963808695.1 of uncultured Acidobacteriaceae bacterium. Classification (GTDB taxonomy): domain Bacteria; phylum Acidobacteriota; class Terriglobia; order Terriglobales; family Acidobacteriaceae; genus Telmatobacter. Next base: position 515,297 of record CAWEHF010000021.1, on the reverse strand, counting down.
GAGCGAGGCGATATCGCCTGGCACGGCCTGCCGTTCACGTGGCAGACCGAGATGCTTTCGCCCTCGTTGATTGAGGGCAGCCTGGCGCTGGCGCGATCGCTCGACAAGCGTTACGGCCGCGTGACGACGGGCGCGAAGATGACCGACGTGCCGGGCAATACGCGCGGGATCATTGCTCCGCTCGAGCGGGGTGGAATCAAGTTTCTTGAGATTGGAGTGAATGGTGGGTCGACGCCGGCCGTGCTTCCACCGCTGTTTTTGTGGAAGGACACTGGGGGCGCGAGCCTGGCGATGATGTATCACCACGAATACGGCGATGTGGCCGTGGTTCCGGGGTCGGACCTGGCGCTGGTGACCGCGGTGCGCGGCGACAATAGCGGGCCGCACACGGCAGAGGAGATTGCGAAGATTCACGCCGACCTGGCCGCGCGGTTCCCGAACGCGGAGATTACGGCGGCGAATTTGTCAGAGATGGCGAATGCGCTGGAGCGCCATCGCGGCAACTTGCCGGTGGTCACGCAGGAGATTGGCGACACGTGGATTTACGGGTGTGCGAGCGATCCGCTCAAGGTGTCGCGGTTCAGGTCGCTGGCGCGGCTGCGCGAGAAGTGGATTGCGCAGGGCAACCTGAAGGTGGGCGACGAGACGGATTTGCAGTTGCTGCGGCATGTGCTGCTGGAGGCCGAGCACACCTGGGGCACGGATACGAAAACATGGCTTGACTTTGACAACTATCTGCCGGCCGATTTGGCGAAAATGCTGGATACGAAGAACTACAAGGTGGTGGAGTTCAGTTGGATTGAGAAACGCCAGGATTTGCTTGATGGCGTGGTGACACTGCCGGGGGAATTGCGCAAACAGGCAGAAAGCGCGATCCGGCCAGTGAATACGCAGGCCGAGATGGAATTCGCGGGAGAAACGATCGCTTACGAAGCGGGCAAGCCGCTTGAGACGGCTTATTTTGTGATTAGCATCGACCCACGCACGGGCGCGATAACGAGACTGCGCAACAAGGCGACCGGACGGGAGTGGGCGAGCGAGCAGAATCCGATTGCGCTGTTCAGCTACCAGACGCTGTCGCAGGAAGACTATCAGCTCTATCAGTCTCGTTATCTGACGATCAAAGCAGATTGGGCGCAGAAGGACTTTGGCAAGCCGAACATTGAGAAGTTTGGGGCAAAGAGCCAGGAGTGGGCGCCCACGCGCGCAAGTGTGGAGATCTATCAATCCCCGCGCCAGCATTCGATTCGCATCGAGATCTTTATCGGGGATGAGACGGCGAGACAGTCGGGCCGCGCGGCGTTGCCGAATGCGATAACTATCGATCTCGCACTACCGAAGGACGAACCGGCGATTCATATTGACCTGACTTGGTCAGGCAAGCCGGCCACGCGCATGCCTGAAGCTTTCTGGCTCACGTTCAACCCGATCGTGGACAACGTGCACGGATGGTCACTCGACAAGTCGGGCCACGCAGTTTCGCCGTTTGATGTGGTGGAGAACGGTAACCGGCACATGCACGCACTGGGGAGGGGATTCGCGTGGAACGGTGCGGGAGCAAGCTTCGCGGTGGAGACGATTGATGCGCCAGTGGTGGCGCTGGGCGAGCGCAACCCGCTTTATTTTGGGAACGATCAGCCGGATTTGAGTAAAGGCATCCACTCTTGCCTCTTCAACAACGCGTGGGGCACCAACTACATCATGTGGTACGGAGAAGATTTGCGGGCGCGGTATGTGCTTCGCGCATAAGGGCGCGGGAATCCGAATGGATTTGCCTGCGGCAGGCGCGCTGCCGCAGGGCTTGTGCAAACGGCTGCTAGTAGGACGCGCCGGTATTGGGCGCGCGCACGATGGTGATTTTTGTTTTTCCTTTGCCGGGGTCGGGACTGTCAGTGATGTTGATGGTGGTCGATTGTCCATTGGAAACAAGGACGATGTTGCCTGCGCTGTCGTTGACCGTGACCTGCCCGGAAGAACCGGCATGTTCTTTATAGAAATCGATCACCTTGTCCTTCGGGTCGGGAGTGAAGAATTCGGCAGTGATCGTGGTCATGTTGCCGATCTTCATCTTCACTGAGTCTTTTCCCTGCTGCGCACCGGGGTAGATGGCAATGCCTAGATCGCTCTCAGTGAATTTCTCAGAGGAGCTGGCGGTAATGGCGCCACCCGGCGTGTTGATAGTGACCTCGCCATTGGCGCCTTTGTGGATGTTGTGTTTGGCGAAGTGCACGATGGTGAAGACAAGAACAAAGAAACCGAGGACCAAAACGGCGACAATGGCCCCTATGACGATGAGGACGACTTTTAGCGCGCTTGAGCCGGATTTGGGTGGAGGCACGCCATAGGGGGGCGTGGGCGGTGTGACGGGTTGCGACTGGAGTGGCTGGAATGCGGGAGTGTCGGGTGAATCGGGCATAGACCATCCTTTGAAGTAGCTATTTTTGAGAAAGGATGCAGTGGACCCTTTGAGTTGCAGCCAATATACCTGATTCGCAGGCTCAATGAGAATCGATTTCTGTGCCGGCATTTTGCGGGCGGCTCCGCATAGCGCGGAGTGCACCGGCTTTCCGATTTTGGGCAGCGGCTATGGCGGATGGCAGGGTAGAAACAACCTCGCCCCGCCTTGCGCTTGTACCATGGAGGGGTAAGCACGGAGACAAAGCGATGAAGATGCGTCCGGGATCGCCTACGGGATTTTTGCTGTGCGGCAAGGAGTGGACTGACGGCGATACGCTCGAGGTGCGGTCGCCGTGGGACCAGGGTTTGGTGGGGCGCGCGACGATTGCCACGCGTGCCGACGCGCGCCAGGCGGTGAATCACGCGGCGGCCAGCCTGCGGCGTACGCGGGCGCTGCCGCGCTGGAAGCGCCGCGAGATTCTTGAAGACGTTGCCGCCGCGCTGATTGAGCAGAAGGAGCGCTTTGCGCAGCTGATTGTGGCCGAGGCCGGCAAGCCGGTGCGGATGGCGCGGGCCGAGGTCGACCGCTCGGTGCTGACCTTCAAGACGGCCGCGGAAGAGACGATCCGGATGGGCGGCGATTCCATTCCGTTGGACCTGACCGAGGGCAACGAAGGCCGCTGGGGACTGGTGCACCGGTTCGCGGTGGGTCCGGTGCTGGCGATTACGCCTTTCAACTTTCCGCTGAACCTGGTGGCGCACAAGGTTGCGCCGGCCATGGCCGCCGGCTGCCCGGTGATTCTGAAGCCTGCGCCGCAGACGCCGTTTACTGCGCTGGCGCTGGGAGAAGTGATTTTGAAGGCGGGATGGCCCGAAGAGGCGCTCGCGATTTTGCCGCTCTCAAATGCCGACACCTGCTGGCTGGCCGAGAAGGAAGATCGGGTAAAGCTGTTGAGTTTTACCGGCTCGGCAAAGGTGGGCTGGGAATTGAAGGCGCACTCGAGCCGCAAGCGTGTGCTGCTTGAGCTGGGCGGCAATGCGGCTCTGATTGTGCACAATGACTGGCCCGATCTCGACGAGGCCGCGGTGCGCACGGCTCATGCGGCGTTTGGATTCGCCGGTCAGTCATGCATCAGCGTGCAACGGGTGTTTGTATCGCGCACGATTTTTCAAACCTTCCTATGGAAGGTGGTTGAATGCGCGGCGAAGATGGTCACAGGCGACCCGGCCGATGAGGCGACCGAGGTAGGACCGATGATCAGGCCGGAGCAAGCCGACCGGGTGGAGGAGTGGATCGAAGAGGCCGTAGCAGGCGGGGCCAAGCTGGTTGCCGGCGGCGAGCGCAAGGGCCCGGTGATTACGCCGGCCATCCTGACCGGGACAAAACCGGGCATGCATCTGCGCGATGAAGAAGTGTTTGGACCGGTGGTGGTGATTGAGCCCTACGACGACTTTGAGGATGCTCTGGCCGATGTGAACCATTCGAAGTATGGGCTGCAGGCAGGACTGATGACGCGCGACGCGGGCCGCATTCTGACGGCATTCCGCGAGCTCGAGGTGGGTGCGTTGATTGTGGGCGACACGCCTTCGTGGCGGCTCGACCCCATGCCCTATGGCGGCGTGAAGGATTCGGGGCTGGGGCGCGAGGGCATCCGCTGGGCGATCGAGGAGATGACCGAGCCGCGCATGCTGGTGATGAGCGGCGTGGGGCAAAGCTGATGCAGATTACAGTTCTTAGTTCACAGCTCTTGGCATGATTGCTGGACCGGAGCTGCTGACTGTGAACCTTTTTTACTTCGCAACCATGTCGAGCATGGCTTTCACGTCTGCGGCATGAGGCCCATCCGGCGCAAGCTCGAGATACTTCTGGAGGGCCTCGCGGCCTTCTTCGGTGATCAAGACCTTGCCCTGGGCGTCGATCTTGGCATCCGCAAAAAGGTCCGAGCCGAGAATGAACCAGGCATTGGTGCGCGTGGCGTCGGCCTGTACGCACTTGCGGCAAGCTACCGCCGAATTCCCTGTGTCGCCGGTGTTGTAGAGCACCGCGCAGATGTTGAAGTACGCCAGCCCGGGGGTTGAAGACAGCTCGGCGGAATGGTTATAGTTGTCGATCGCATCCGCAGTGCGCTTCAACTTGAGCAGAGCATTGCCCCTCCCGAGATAGATCTTCGCGGTGCCGTCTTTCCACGCTTGATCCGGCTGGCCCTCCGGGGACTTTTCCTGCTGTGCCGCGGCGAGGGCACGGTCATAGGTGGCGAAGGATTCTTCCGCCCCACCCCCGTAGAGTTGCGCGTTTCCCAGCAGGAGCAGATTCTCCGATGTGGCATTGGCGCCGATCAACTGCTGCGCGGCCGCGATTGCGGCCGGCCAGTCCTTCGCGTTCATGGCCTGGTCGTAAGTGGCTTTCAGGGCCTGGGACGTGGGCTGGGGTTGAGGCGCGGGCGCCTGGGCCATAAGCAGCGTGGTTGCAACTACGGGTAACACCAACCCTCGAAGCAGCTGACAGTGCATGGTTTGCCTCCGCTCAAAGAAGACCGTTTGCGTCGGAATGCAGACAACTTAGACCGATTCTCAGGCAATTGCAAGCGGAGGTATTACCATACATGGCGCCAGATGGATGGAATCGAGAGGACGCACGCGCCCGGGAACGGGCAAACTTACCCGATTACATATCAGGAATAAGAATCTGGCGCGAGGAGAGACACACCGCCATTCGCAGGGTGCAAATGGCGGTGGCTTTCGAGGCATCGACTGCGGATTACGCCAGCCAGTCCCGGTAGCGTGAGCAGGCCCTAACTACTTGGCCTTTGCCTTGGCGCGTTGAGCAGCCCAACGCTTGCGCTGAGCATCGGCGATGCGCTTGCGTGCTTCAGGGCTCAGTACGCGCTTCTTTCCGGCCTTTTGGGGGGCTCCCTTTGCGCCTTTGCCTTTGGTTGCAGCCGGCTTGGTTCCCATACTGGCGAGCAGAGCACGAGCCTCGGTTAAACGCGCGATCTCCGCGTCGATTTCAGCAAGAATCGAATCAATTCCCATAGATACAGGATATAGGATGACGCGCGCTTTGACTACGGATGACGACCAAAATGTTCAGTTAAGTTGAGTTAATCGGTACTCGTGCCGGGTTCTAAGTATAAGTTACCCGAGCATGGCTGCGTATGAGTTGCAATGAAATCGAACAAGAGAAAAGGGATGGCTAGCGCGAGCCATCCCTTTTGACGTTCTTAGTTAGATGCCAGGCTACATGCCCAGATACAACACGTGGACATAAGTGCCCAGACGGACGTTATAGGCGAGATACCAGCCTGGGTGGTCGGGATCCTCGTAGATGACGATGTCATCGGAGTCCCACAACCAGCCGTCGCAGAAGGCCACATCGAAAGGCGCAATGCTCCAGAACCAGCCGTTGAACCAGAAGCGGCCGGGACCGCCTCCGCCCAGATGCCACACGTGGTGCGGGCCAAAGCCGCCCGAAAAGTGACCGTGCTCCCAGGGTTGATCGAGATGGTAGTGCGGATCGTCCGGGCCGGTGTCGTGGCCTACCCACTTTTTGCCGTCGACGTGCGGCACATTGGGGTGACCGGCCTTGTCGCTGTAGTTGTGTTGCGGCTCATACGTCTTAGGAGTGCCGTGATAGGGTTCGGGTCCGTGCGCGGGGGGACGGTTTGCATGTTGGGTAAATGCCGGCAGAGCCATCAGAAGCACTCCGGCCATAGCAATCTTGATGATGCGCATAGCTTCCTCCTTGGGGAACCGTCGATGGTTCCAGATTCGGCTCCAGGCCAGTCATCTTACTCAGCGTAGATGGAAGCTCGCAATGATAAGTTGCGTTCTGGTTGTGAATTTCAACATTTCCTGGTCAGGCGCTGACCGCGGCCGGAGCACGGCGCCAGGCGTAGAGCGGGAAATGGTTGGCAAGCTCAGCCACTTCGCCGCGGATGCGTTCGAGCGCCGCTTCATCGTTGCGCTGCTCGAGCGCCTTTGCGATCCACGCGCCGATCTGCCGCATCTCGGGCTCCTTCATGCCGCGCGTAGTCAGCGCGGGGGTTCCCACGCGAATCCCCGACGGCTTGAGCGGAGGATTTGTATCCCAGGGGATGGAGTTCTTGTTGACGGTAATGCCAGCCTTGCCCAGAGCCGATTCTGCTTCGGAACCGAGAATGCCCTTCTCGAAGACGTCGACAAGCATGAGGTGGTTATCTGTCCCACCGGATACCAACCGAAAGCCCGCCGCCTGCAAGGCTTCGGCGAGAGCCTTGGCGTTGGAGACAATTTGCGCAGAGTAGGTGCGGAACTCGGGGCGCAGCGCCTCAGCAAGCGCAACGGCCTTGGCGGCGACGATGTGCATGAGAGGGCCGCCCTGCTGGCCGGGGAACACGGTACGGTCAATCTCCTTGCTCAAGGTCTGGTCAGGCTTTGAACCGATCACCATGTCTTTACCGACGATAATGAGTCCGGCGCGAGGCCCGCGGAGGGTCTTATGCGTGGTGGTGGTAGTGATGTGCGCATGCGGAACCGGCGAGGGATGCACGCCGCCCGCGACCAGGCCGGCGATATGGGCCATGTCGAAGATGTAATAAGCGCCGACTTTGTCGGCGATCTGGCGCATCCGCTCAAAGTCCCAGAGGCGTGGATAGGCGCTGGCGCCGCCGATGATAACCTTCGGCTTTTCAGCAAGCGCGATCGATTCGACCTCGTCGTAGTCGATCTGCTCGGTGTCGCGGCGGACGTGATAAAAGGTAGTGCGGTAAAGCTTGCCGCTGAAGCTGAGGCGATGACCGTGGGTGAGGTGGCCGCCGTGCGAGAGGTCGAGGCCCAGGATGGTGTCGCCGGGCTGCAGCACTGCCGCGTAGGCTGCCGCGTTGGCCTGCGAACCCGAGTGGGGCTGCACATTCACGTGATCGCCTCCAAAGAGCTGGCGCGCGCGATCGCGGGCAAGATTCTCGACGATATCGGCATACTCGCAGCCGCCGTAGTAACGGCGCCCGGGGTAGCCCTCGGCGTATTTATTCGTAAAAATCGAGCCGGCCGCTTCAAGCACCGCTTCAGAGACGAAGTTCTCACTGGCAATCATCTCCAGCCCCTCGTGCTGGCGGAGGGTTTCCTGGTCGACGGCAGCGGCGATTTCAGGATCGGCTTGGGCGAGGGTGAGCGGCATGCGGTCAGTCATAAGAGAATTTTACGGCAAGAGCGGGCTGGGAAGGAGGATTCGGGAGCCATGCAGACGGCAGCTCTGGGATGATTGGGGACAAAATGGCGGGCGCGGTTCATGTGCGTCGTGGGTACACTGAAAACGAAAGGATTGTTGCGTTGAAGCTAAATCCTCTTGTGAAAACGAGTTTGTCGGGATGGATCGCAGCGGCTGTGCTGGCAGGGGCTGCGTTCCCCGCTCCGGGACAAGCGACAGGCTCGCCTCCGGCCATCGATCCTGCTGTGCTGGCAAAGGCCAACGCGGGCGACGCCGCGGCCGAGGTTCAGGCGGGCGAGAGCTGCGCTGCGGGCCGCGATTACGAGCAGGCGGCCTCGTGGTATACGAAGGCTGCGAACCAGGGAAACATAGCCGGCGAAATCCACCTTGCGAATCTATATCGCGACGGAGGAGGCAAGCTCTTCCCGCGCGACATGGCGCAGGCTGCGGCGTGGTACCGCAAGGCCGCCGACCAGGGCGATGCGGGCGCGCAGGGAACCCTGGGAATGCTTTACACGCTGGGCCAGGGCGTTCCGCGCAGCGACGTGGAGGCGTATTACTGGCTCGATCTTGCCGCGGCAGTCAAGGGACCGAACCAGGAGCAGTATGCGGCCAATCGCCAGAACGTGGGCACGCGCATCACTGCCGATGAGCTTGAAGAGGTTCAAGAGCGCGTAGCCGCGTGGAAAGCGAAGCATCCGCGGCCGGAGGCGGCGCAGTAAGTCCCGTGGCTAGCAATCGCAAAAGCTGACTTAGGCGACGCAGGCGCAAGACTGGACTTATCGCTATCGAGTTACAAAGGGAACTTACGGCATTTTCAGAGTTCCCGTGTCCTTGCGGCGTTATTTGGAGGTCGGCGCTCCCTGATGGTCGCGCCGACTGAGCCTCGAGGCTTCGAGATAAATCAACTCTGAAAATGCGATAGGGCGCGCGTGCATTGCCCATCGCGCCCTTTTTCATTGCGCAGCTTCCCACCCTGGCCGGAAAAACAGAGACCCGGCGAGGGTGGGGCACCCATTCGGGATTGATGTGGCGCTACAATCTTCGCGCGTATGCTTGAAGCCATGCGGGTGAATGCGTTGGCCTCGATGCGTGTTGCGATCATGTTGTTGGGAGCGCTATGCGCAGCCGCAGTTACGGCGCAGACGCAAGCGAACAGAGTGACTCTTACGCCCGCAATAGTTGTGGCCGGCTCGCCGGAGCTGATTCGCGTCGAGGCGCAAGGTGCGGCGGAAGTGGATGGCGAGTGGCTGGGTAGGAAGATTGAGTTTTTTCGCGCCAGGGATGGGCGCGTGTGGCTGGCGCTGGCGGGCGTAGATGTGGAGGCGCCGGTTGGATTGTCGACGCTGCATATCAGCGTGAAGAGCGCGAGCGGAGAATCACGCGATTTGAGCGAGCCGGTTGAGATTCATGCGGCGCATTACCGGACCGAGACGCTGAACGTTGAGCCAAAGTTTGTTGCGCCGGGGCCGGATGAGCTGAAGCGGATTGAGGCAGAGGTTGCGCTGAAGGACAAGGTATTTGGAACGAGCCTGGCAGAGCCCGAGTGGAGCGGGGATTTCCGCACGCCGGTAAAAGCGCAGCCCACTGACAGCTTTGGCGTAAGGAGGACGTTCAATGGCAAGCTTGCCAGCGTTCACAAAGGGATGGATTTTCGCGCGGCATCGGGGACGCCGGTGCATGCGGCCAACAGCGGCGTGGTGGTGCTGGCGCGCCCGCTCTACTACGAGGGCAACTGCGTGGTGATCGATCACGGGCTGGGATTGTTCACGCTCTCAATGCACTTGAGCCGCATCGATGTGCACGAGGGCCAGCGCGTGGCGCAGGGCCAGCGTCTGGGGCTGAGCGGAGCAACGGGCCGCGTAACCGGACCACATCTGCACTGGGCAGTGCGTTGGCAGGGCGCGTATCTCGACCCGGCGAAGCTGATGAGGATGAATCTGGATTCCGTGCGCTAACGCGAGACTGCTTCTTCCTCGATTTCCTCAGGCTGCGCAGAAGATGGGTAGAGCCCGGCGGCTTTCTCCTGGCGCAGCGCCTTGAAGGCGCGGTAAACAAACCAGCCCAGGTACCAGCCGTCGATGAACTTGTAAGGCGATTCGCCGGTGGTGTAGTGGCCGCAGGGCAGAACGCGCGGCTCAAATCGCACGCCATAGCGGCGGAATGCGTCGACGACCTGGAGCGAGTATTCGCGCGGAAAGGTGAGGTCGTAGTTGGCGTAGACCATCAGCACCCGCTTGAGGGGTCCGCCAGCGTCGGAGCCTGCGAATTTGGGGTAGTAATAGCAAGGACTGGCGGCTGCCCACAGTTCCCGCACCCGGTCCTGGTCAAGGCCTGCCTCTTCCAGCGCCTGCTTCACGTGGCGAGTGCTCTGGCCGGCCCAGGTGACGTCTCCAAACGCCGTCGAGGCATGGTTGAATGCGTTGACCCTCAGGCGCGGGTCGTGAGTGCTGGCCAGGAATGCGTAGCAGGAGCCGAGGCTGGTGCCGAGGACGCCGAAATGCTCGTAGCCCTGCTCCTCGAGCCAGTCCACGCAGCAGCGGATATCGACGACGGCCTGGCGGCATGCGGATAAGGTGCGGCCGATGTTGGCGCTGACGGCGTAGTCAGAGCGCTCGAGCTCGACGGGGCGGCGAATGTCGTGATAGGGCTTTGAAAGCCGCAGCGCCGAGATTCCCATGCGGTTGAAGATGGCGCATAACGAGTTGTGGCTGAAGGCGTCGGCGTTCCACTGCGGCATAACGACGATGGCCTGGCGGGGGCGCTTGGGATCCTTGTGCTCGGGCGCCGGATACCAGCGCGCGTTGACGCGATCGTTTTCCGGGTACGGAGTGCGCTCGGGTGAAGTGAAGCGGAGGAACTGCGCCTTGGGGATTTTGCCCTGTTCGGCCTGCTCACGCAACTCGGAATCCTGGGCCAGCGTTTCGGGCCGCACGTTGGTGGGGAAGAGCTGCGGATAGCGTTCTTCAAGGCGGAAGTCAGTGGGGCGCTCGTAGCCGAAGAACTTGTTGCTGTGGCGGATGAGGAGCTGGTTGATGCGGACCATGGCAGCTTCGGCCGCGGCGGGGTTGCGTTCAACTTCGGGCCCGGGAATGGCGGACGCGAAGCCGTGCGACTCGAGAAAAGGCGCAATCCAATCAAATCCCCATTCGAGGGGACGCACCACGCGATTTTCATCGCGCGTGGTGAGGCGCGTCTCCCACTCGTACATCCAGCGCGCGTACCAGCCAGTTAGCATGATCCTGATCCAATTTTATCAGGGGCGATGATTGCAGGCGTTGTGACGATTGTCGCTGCAGGTTTCCCCGTTCAGGCCCTGGCCGCGGCGCGCTTGAGCGCGAAGTAGTCGGCTGCGACCCAGGCGATGCTGAGCAGCAGCATGATGGCGATGATGGCTTGCGACATGGCGCAGTAGAGACACCAGACCTCAAGCGCGTATTGCTCGATCATGGAGAGTCGGAAGGCGAAGAGAAAGCCGGCGAGCGTGGTGAGCAGCGTGACGAAGCGCCAGCGGGCGAAGGCCAATCCGGCGAGCACCAGGTAACCGGCGATGCCGATAGCGGCGACCGGAAGGTGGTCGATGAGGGAAAAGCGGCTGTGGTTCACGATGCCGCAGTCCCAGTGCTCGTTGATTTGGCAGGGCTCGGTGCCGGTGTCGTAGTGAACCCGGAGGGCCAGGGTAGAGACCACGGCGCCGGCAATCGCGAGGGCGAGGAGAACATAGCGCATGAGTCCGATTTTATCGGAGTGAGGCGCCACGGCTTGATTCGAGGGGCTCTGCGGGCTGTTGCCGCTGGTAGGATGTGTGCATGACTCAGACGGGAGGCTCGGAGCGGAGGGTCGCATTCTTCGGGGGAAGCTTCGATCCGCCGCACCTGGGGCATCTGGCGGTCGCGCACGCCGCACGGACGGGGCTGGAGCTCGACACGGTGTTGTTTGCGCCGGTAGGAGCGCAGCCGCTTAAGAGCCGTGGATCCACGGCCAGCTTTGAAGACCGCCTGGCGATGACACGCCTGGCGATTGCCGGCGAGCCGGGGTTTGAGATATCGCTTGCCGATGCGCCCAGCACCGCGGGCAAGCCGAACTACTCCATTGAGACGCTGGCGCGATTGAAGGTGGAGCTGGGCCCGGCGTGCAAGTTGTACTTCCTGATGGGCGCCGATTCATTCCTGAGCCTGAGGAACTGGCATCGGGCGAGCGAGATTCCCTTTGCGGCGCCTTTGATTGTTGCGTCGCGCCCCGGCCAGCGGCTTGAGGGCGTAATGGCTGCGTTGCCTGCGGGGCTGACGATTGAGGCAACGCCGGAGTGCGACCGGACGGCCGGAGGCCTGGAAGTACGCGCCTTTGAGGTGCGGAACAAGGCCGGCGAGCGAGCGGCGTTTTATCTGCTGCCGGGGCTGGACTGCGATATCAGCGCGACGGAGGTTCGGGCGCGGATGCGGGTGCAGGCTGGGTTCAGTAAGGGCAGCGGTGGGCGGATGGTTCCAGAGGCGGTTGCCGAGTTCGTGAAGGCGCACAGGCTTTATCGATAATCCCGGCTGAGGTGCCGGGTGTTTACGGTTTGGGAACCGGCGCGCTACGATTGAGCGTGGAGATTGATCGGAACGCATGATAAGTACACCGGCGCACGAACAGACGCGCAAATTGGTTCAGGCCGCGGCCGCGGTCTGTGAAGACAAGAAGGGCCAGGACACTCGGATTCTCGAACTTGATCCCGTCGACTCGGGCCTGGCTGATTTTTTCCTCATAACATCTGCATTGAACGACCGGCAGGCAGTTGCCATCGCCGACGAGATTGAGCTGCGCCTGAAGCGCGACCATGGCGTGTATGCGCACTCGGTTGAGGGGCGGCGGCGGGGCGAGTGGATCCTCCTCGACTATGTCGACATTGTGATTCACGTATTCCTGAAGGAACGGCGCGCTTTTTACGATATAGAGCGGCTGCGCAAATCGGCGCGGCCCATCACTCCGGCGGAGTTCGATGAGGAGCTGAAGGCAGTGCTTAAGGAGAAAACGCGCGCAGCGCGCGGGAAGGCGCCGGCTCAAGGCACAAAGAAGAGCAGCGTGACCCCTCAAAAGAAGACCGCCGCGAAAAAGGCTGTGAGCAAGCCCGTGACGAAGAAGCCGGCGGCCAAAAAGGCCGCGAAAAAAGTGACTGCACGGACTGCGACCCGGAAGAGCAAGGGAAAGAACTAGCGCGGTTTCTACGTCACCCGAAGTCGAAGACCAGGCCGAATCTCAGAGCAATGCAACCCGCAGGCGCGAGCCGCGATCGAGCTTGATCTCGGTGTGGTTGCCCTGGAGTTCCGTGGTCCCATCGCTGCCGATGGTGGTGCTCAATCCAACTCCATTTACAGTGCTTCCCGCAGGAAGGCCGCTGTCCGCATCGTCGTTGTGGCCGTAGTTGCCTTGCGTTTGCAGGCCCTGGGCGCGAACGGTCGTCGAGCTTGTCGGCAATTCTCCGCTGGCGTCAGGAGGGGGCGCCACGGCCACCAGCCCTCCATGGATCGCGATAGGCGGGTCATGCTTGACGACGATCTGCTGGAACTTGAGGCCGAGCATCGACATGCCGTTGTCGTCCTTGACCGTGGTCACTTCGGTAATGACGCCAATCAGCTTTGCGCCTCGCGGAATCTGGGCGCCGTCCTGCAGCTTGGTTTTTTCGGTCGTTTCCGCGGTCACGGTGTCGCCCACTTTTGCCGATTTGGTGTCGATTTTGCTTGTAAGTACAGCCATTACGCCGGGTCTCTTATCCTGCGCATTGGCGGTGGGAAGGGCAAGCAGCGAAGCGAAAGCTGCGGCGATCAAAAGAGCCGGTGCAACCAGGCGCGAGTAAGTCATAGCGATCCTCCCTGAAGTGGTCCGGCATAAACCGCAGGACCTGACGAGATGAGTTTGGCAATTTTGCCGGCAAAGCGTCAATCTGTGGAGTTTGATGCAGGTTCAGCTAAACGCGAACGGGGGAGAGACCTGAGTCTCTCCCCCGCCGGGTGTTGAAGTTCGAAAGGCGATTAGAAGGTGATGACGCCCTTGAACTGAACCAGACGAGGCGAGGCATCGCCGCCCAGGAACGAACCGAAGATGCTGGTGGGCGGATTCGCCATGCTGGTAATGGTTCCGAAGCCCGTCGAGTTTGCGTCACCGTCGGGCTGGCCGAAATTCGGGTGGTTGAGAATGTTGAATAATTGGGCGCCGATTTTGAAGTTCGCGTTTTCAAAGCCCAGCGGGAAGGACTTGTTAACACCGAAGTCCGTATCGAAGTAGTGCGGCCCGAGGAACTGGTTGCGCTCCTGCGTGCCAAAGCTGGTCGCCGGAGAGATTTGGCCGTTTGCGAAGGCGCTGCAGACTGAACCTGGGCTGGACTTGTTGATTCCGCAGCGAGTCGAGACCGAGCCCGGAACGATGGCCGCGGGAATGGTGTTGTTGGGGTAGTAGAGTCCATCGGCATACGGAGTAGCAGCACTGTCGACCAGCGTGAACGGGTAGCCGCTGTTGTAGAAGAATGTGCCGGAAAGGGTCCAGCCGTCGACGGCAAGACGCGGTCCGCGCCAGTGAGGAATGTCAATCAGGTAATTCCCGTTCAGCACGTTGCGGCTATCGTAGTCGGCGTTGCCGTAGTTGTATTGCAGGTCGTATGGATCGATCTGGGAGTTGATGGCGCCGGTCGCTTCTGAGAAGGGGCTGATGCCGCCGTTGGAGACGTCGTCGAGCGTGTGCGACCAGGTGTAATTGCCCTGCAGGGTGAGAACATGCGAGCGGTGCACGACGCTCACAATCAGGCCGTTGTAGTTCGACATGCCCTCGGTGTAGATCTGGCTCATATAGCCGAATCCGCCAGCAGGTGCAGAGGGCAGGCCCGTGAAGCCGAAAGCATTCGCTGCTGCGTTCACAATCGGCTCATGGGTGCCGTGATTGCCGACGTAACCCACGTTCAGGCTGAGCGACTTGGTGAACTGGTGCTCAATCTGGAGGCTCCACTCCTCGTACGTCGGGTAGTGAATGTTCTGGGCGGCGTTGGTGAAGTTGGGCGGCGCCATGCCGGCGTCGTATCCCACGCAGGCCGGGCATACGCTCTCTCCGCCCAGCGTGGCGTAGTTGCTGTGGAAGCCGGTCTTGAAGTTGGCGGCAGTGTTGGCAGCCATCGTGCCTGCGCTGTCGGGAAGCCCAGGCTGCGTCAGGTTCGTCGTCATGTAGGTGTATGGACCGCCGGGATTGGTCTTGGAGGGAGGATTGATGCCCTGGAAGTTGCCGTCAGGGAAGGTGCTCACGTTGATCGTGAGCGGGTAGTTGCCAAATAGGCTGTCGGCAATCACGCCGGGGAAGACGTCGGTGAACATGCCGAATCCGCCGCGGAGCACAGTGTTGGAACCCTCTTTGGGCGACCAGGTGAAGCCGATGCGCGGCTCAATCTCGAACGGCGTGTAGTTGACAAAGGCCGCGTGGTGACCGGTGGTGATCATGTCGCTGTAGGGCGTGGTAACGGTGTTGGTGTTGGCGATAAGGTTAAAGAAGTCGCCGCTCAGGCGGTCAAAGTTGCCCTGTTCTGAGACGGGGTCAAAATCACGCTCGTAGCGGACGCCAAGATTGATCTGGAAGGTCGGGACGGGCTTCCAGTCTGCCTCAGCGTACATGCCAAGAATCGAGATGCCCACAGGTTGGTCGCCGGCGGCCGGATTCAGGAAGAAGCGGTTAGCGTCCACTTCGAAGACGCCGCCATTCTGGAGGGTTCCAAAGTAGTTCTTTTCCGCAAGCAACAGCGGCAGGCTGTACTGTTGTGTGTCGAAGTCGGAGACGTCGTCACGCTTGAAGAAGCCACCAGACTTCCACGTGGTCTTACCTTTGGTGATGCTCAGGTCGTCCTGGATCTGGTACTGGGTCACGTTGCGGCCCTGCGGGAAAGCAAAGGCGAGGTAGTTGAAGTTGGAGAAGCTGCCATCGATGAACAACAGCGTCTCAGGCGAGATGGCGTCAGCCGCAGCGGGGTCGGCCAACTTGAAGATGGCGCCATAATAGGAGCCGCTCAGCAGGAACTGGTTGACCATGTTGGGGTTGAAGGTGTGAGTATAGCCGAGCTGGGCTTCGTAGTCAGGCTGGAAGCTGTTGGCGTCGAACGCGGTGGTCAAAGGATCGGCATAGGTAGGCTGCAGACCGCGGTCGATCTTGACGTGGAAAAAGGCGTGGTCGTTGGCGCCGATGTTCTGGTCAACGCGGCCGGCCAGGAACCACTCCTGCAAGGCGAGCTTGCTCGCAGACTCAAATGTCAAAACGTCGGGATCGGAGGTGGCGACGGCACGGCTTGCGCCCGGCGCTGCGTTATAGGTGCCGAAGATATTTTTCTGGTAGTAGTTGTACTCGCCCGCCACTTCGGGGTTCGGCGACATTTGAATATTGTCAAGTGCGGCCGTCTCGAACTCTGAGCTCGGGACATAAACGCCACCGGTGTTGGTGGTGACAAAGCGAATGCCTTCGTAGTCGACGAAGAAGAAGGTCTTGTCCTTGACCACCGGGCCGCCGATCGCAGCCGCCCATTGATTGTCGACGTCGCCGGGGCGGGTGTTGGTTTGCCCGTTTGCGATTTCGGAGTTCTCGATCAGCCAATTATTGGCGTTAAAGATTGTGCCGTTGTACCAGTAGTTGGCGTTGCCGTGGAACTTGTTGCCGCCCGAACGGCTGATCGAGGTCACCTGGGCTCCGCCGAAGGTTCCATACTCTGAGCTGTAGGCATTGGTCACAACGTTCACTTCAGCAATGTCGTTGTTGCCCAGCAGCAGGTTGGAGGGGCCGGAGTTGTTCAGGTTGAGGAAGGGATCGTCTTCGTCGCCGCCGTTCAGCGTGAAGTTGTTCGAGGTCGCGGGCAGGCCGAAGACTTCGAAGTTGCCGTAACCGCCCTGGGTGTTCATGATTGCGCCGGGGCTGGTCTGGGCCCAGAAGGTGAGGTCGTTGCCGGGGTTGGGCAGGTTCTGCGTTTGCTCCAGGGTGACCGCCGTGGAGACGTCGGCATCTGTAACCTGCAGCAGCTCCTCGTTCGCCGAGACCTCAACGGTCTGGGCGGCGGTGCCAAGCGCCATGCGGATGTTCTGGGTGCCTACCTCGGCGACGGACACAACCACCGTTGCGGCGGAGTCGCGGAAGCCTGGGGATGAAACCCTGAGCGAGTACTCGCCCGGCTTGAGCAGCGAGATGCGATAGCTGCCTGTGCTGTTGGTCTTGGTTTGGCTCACGGCGCCCGTGGCTTTGTGGGTTACGGTTACCGTCGCGCCCACGATGGATGCGCCCGAAGGATCGGTCACAGTTCCGGTAAGGTCACCGGAGATGGCGGACTGTGCGTATGCGGAAGGGACGGCGACGTTACAAACAACAAAAGCCCCAGCGATCAGCAGGCTACACGCCATTACGACGCTCTGCAGTCTGAAATACCTCATATTGACTCCTTCAAGTGTGGCTGCAACGGTTCGACCGGCAGAATTGATTTTCGTGGACCTGACCCCGTAAGAATGTGTCCCCCGGAGGGGCCTCTATCGAGACACTAGTAGGTACAGGTATCTGCTTAGCACGAGAGGTGCCAATTTGGGAGAGGCTGCGAATAATCATCATACTGTTGAAATCAGGTAACTTATTCATGATTCAGTGTCCGGATTTGGCAGCAGGGATATGAAAATTTGTAGGCTGGATTCACGATATTGCAAATTTGGATCGCTTTGTTGCCAGAAACGGCCTCGCGTTTGTTGTGGCAGATACAGTCTCGGGACATTTGAGTCCTAGCATTTCCCATTTTGGAACAGCCGCATTCGCGTGACTCCTAAGGTTTTACGCGAATGGTCTGAGGGGCCTGCGGCGCGTTGCGGTATTCTCCTCTGGATGCAGCTCACCTTGGCTCATATCGGCTCGCTGGCAGGGCGCAAGGACGAGTTCGAGGCTTTGACGCAAGACTACCTGGCGCGCTGCTCGGCATTCCTCGCCTGCCGCACACAGGCATTCAAGACCGAGGCGTCGCTTCTGGAGTGGGTTGGCAAACAGAAGGGCCGCACTGCCGCGGTAACGGTGCTGCTTGACGGCCGCGGAAAGCAGATGCCGTCGGAGGCATTGGCGGCGTGGCTCGGCCGCATCCGCGATGATGGCGCACAGCACGTGGTCTTTGCCGTCGGACCCGCGGATGGATGGTCAGAAGGTGCGCGCAAGAGCGCATCGATGTTGCTCTCGCTGGGCCCCATGACCCTGGCTCATGCGCTGGCCCGGCTGGTGATCGCCGAGCAGATCTACCGCGCGTTCACGATCCTCGCCGGTCACCCGTACCACAGACAGTGAACAGGGATCAGGGAACAGGGAACAGTGGCCTTGCTGAACGCGCTTTTTTAGTAAGGCGTAGACCGAATCGCTAAGTGGATTTTTCAAAGCATGCCTGCGGGTCGGCGATAATTACAGATGCATTGGATGGAGCTGCATGGCCTGTCCACTTTTTCGCTCATTCACTTTTTCACTCGTTCACTTTCTCACTTCTTCACTCCTATGACCGACACTCGTCGCGGACTGATCCTGATCAACACCGGCCCTGGCAAAGGCAAAACGACGGCCGCCTTGGGCACAGCGCTGCGCGCAGTCGGCAATGGCATGCGCGTACTGGTGCTGCAGTTCCTGAAAGGCTCGTGGCACTACGGCGAGCTCGACGCGGTTCAAGCCTTTGGGCAGAACTTTGTGATGAAGCAGATGGGCCGCGGATTTGTGAAGGTCGGCGGCGCCGAGACCGATCCTGAAGACATCAGGCTTGTTGAAGCTGCGTGGGCTGAGGCGCGCGCAGCAATCGAATCGGGCCAGTGGGACATGGTGGTGCTGGATGAGATCAACTACGCCATCAGCTACGGCATGCTCGACGCTGCGCAGGTAGCCGAGGCGCTGCGCAGCAAGCCGGAGATGGTGCACGTAATCCTGACTGGGCGCAATGCCCACCCGCTGCTGGTGGAACTGGCGGACACGGTGACCGAAATGCGCGAAGTGAAGCACGCCTACCAGAAGGGAATCCTGGCGCAGCGCGGGATTGAGTACTGATTGCACCCCGAGGATTTGCGAAAAGACGCGTGCATCCGCTTCGGCGGATTGCCCTACTGAAGAGCGGGAGGTGATAAAAGCGTGGCGAAGAGCACACATTATCGCTGGGCAGAGATTCAACCCGAAGCAATGAATCCGCTGGTGAACCGGCAGTATCTGACCGGCGTGAAGACGATGCTGGCGCGCATTGTGCTGAAGAAAGGCGCGCACGTTCCCCTGCATCAGCACTTCCATGAGCAGATAAGCCACGTGGTGCAAGGCGCGCTCAAGTTCGTGCTCGAGGAAGGCGAGGCGATCGTGCACGAAGGCGAGGTTCTCGCGATTCCGCCGAATGCCCCGCACGAGGTGTTTGCGCTCGAGGATTCGGTGGCGCTCGATATCTTCAATCCGCCGCGGCAGGACTGGATCGACGGTGACGACGCGTATCTGCGCGGCGCGCCCGAAGAGCCCGCGAAGTGACTAATGCATTTTTGCTTTTACTGTAGACTTCCGTGCCCCATCCTTTCCGCGTTTTCCTGCGGAAAGGGTGGGACGCCAGGAAAAGTCCGGTCTACACTATTTCCGAAAATGCTCTAGTCAGGCTGCGTGCCGCCCACCGCTTCGGCAAGAATGAGCGCCGTCCCGGCGAAGAGCAGAGTATCGAAGATGTAGTCGAGCGCCTCGACCATCGGATCGGTTCCATGAGCCGGCCCCAGCAACGGCAGGTAGACAACGATAACCGCGACCGCGATGGCGATGCCGAGCCACGCACCCGCCTTCTTCGCCCATCGATTTGCCAGAATCAACGCGCCGCACACCAGCAGAAATGCGCCAATGGCGTATCCCCACAGACGCACCGCCGGCTCCCATACTGGGGTCTGTTTCTCCAACGGCACGCCGGGCAGAAACTCGGGATGCAGAAAGTGCTCGACGGAATAGAAGATGGCAACGATTGCAAAGACGACGCGGCAAGTGGTGACCAGCCGTGACCAGCCTGATGTTCGCGGGCCTGCGCTGGCGCCAAGGGCAAGCAGTCCGCATCCGAATGCTGTTTCCCGCGCCAGAAGCGCAAAGCCAAAGCGATTGTGCTCGGCCATGATCACGGCAGGAAGATCCATCATGGCGACGAAAGCTATGAACATGCCGCCGCATAACAGACCCGACCAGCGCACCATCCGGTTGAAGATGAGGCTGAGCGCCGTTGCGATGAGCGCGAAGCCGACCAGGTAAACCCAGAACAACGGCCAGGGCATGTATTTGGGAACCAGCGCCACGAGCGCATGTGGTGCGGCCAGGTGCTGCGCGCCAAAGGTGGCGAGCGGAGCCGCTACAAACACACGCCCGAGTGCGATGGCGCGATCGGGTAGCGCGCCGCGCATCAACTTATGGCGGCAGGTGACGACGCCGGCCGCGAGTGCAACCAGTCCTGCCGTGCTCATTGAAGCGATTAGAGGTGAGATCTCAAACATTGAATCATCCTCCCGCTCAGGGTTCCGTAGGCTTCCGGGGTTCGGAAAGCATTCTTCCCTTATAACCAAACGGCCCGTAAACGCAATAGTCAATTCCTTGTTTGCGAAGGCAGATTACACTCGCCGCTTTGGCGTTCAGGAAAAGATCGCCGGAAAGTGCGCAGGGCCAGATTGCGAGTCAGGGCACGATTTGGCCGGGGCGGCATGCGCGCCCGCCATTTACAATTGGGTTCGATATGACGTGGTTCAAGCGCGAAAACGGCGAGTTCGAATCAGAGCCCGGCCCCGGAAACAACGGTGAGGGCTCGGCCAAGAACGTGCGCACCGAGGGTTTGTGGATCAAGTGCCCGGGCTGCCGCGCCACTATCTGGAAGGCCGACCTTGAGGAGAATCTGCATGTTTGCCCCAAGTGCCAGCACCACTTCAAACTGAGCGCACGGGCGCGCATCGATCAGCTTCTCGATCCTGGATACGAGCTGTTCGACACCGGGCTCAAGTCGACGGATCCCTTGAGTTTCACCGATGTGAAGCCCTACAGGCAGCGTTTGCGCGCGGCGCAGGAGCTGACCGGCCTCAACGACGCAATCCTCAGCGCCGTGGGCCAGCTCGGCCCGCATCCGGCGGTGTTGTGTGCAATGGAATACGCGTTTGCCGGCGGCTCGATGGGCGCCGTGGTAGGCGAGACGATTGCGCGCGCGGTGGATCGCGCGCGGGTGAGCCGCAAGCCGTTGATCATTGTTTCAGTGTCGGGCGGCGCGCGCATGCAGGAAGGCATTGTGAGCCTGATGCAGATGGCCAAGATCTCAACGGCTCTGGCGCAGCTCGACGACGCAAAAGTCCCCTACATCTGCGTGCTTGCCGATCCAACCACCGGCGGCGTGACTGCGAGCTTCGCCATGCTGGGCGATTTGAACATCGCCGAGCCGGGCGCGCTGATTGGATTCGCGGGCCCGCGCGTCATCGAGCAGACCATCCGACAGAAATTGCCCGAAGGATTCCAGCGCGCCGAGTTCCTGCTCGATAAGGGATTTCTCGACGCGGTGGTGCACCGCAAGGATTTGAAGGCTTACCTGGTGCGGGCACTGGATTTTATGAAGCGCCTGCAACCGGATCAAGCCGCGACGCAAAGCTGCTGAAGAAATCCGCACATCTCATGCATGCAAGACGGCAGGCAGGCCTCAAAAAAAGGGCCGCGGCAATTCGCCGCAGCCCTTGATGTTTCAGTCTCCGGCTTGCCTACCAGCCAATTCTGGCCGAGAAGGTGATGGACCGGCTGCTGCTGGAGGTGACCGTCGAATCGCCGAAGCCCGTGTAAGCATCGTGATAGCCGGCATCTTCGAGCACGGGATCGACGCTCGAGTAGTTGGGGTGGTTAAACACGTTGGTGAAGTTGGCCTTGAGCTGAGCCTGCATGCGCTCGTGCAACCTGATGGCCTTGATGAGCGAGAAGTTGCCGGTGTTGGTCCAGGCATCGCGACCGTCGTTGCGAGCGACGTTGCCCCACGGAGTTCCCGCTGCCGCTTCGGAATAGGGGCCGTTCATGATGTAACGCACCTGGTTGTTGGTGACGTTGACCACGTTCCCATCGCCAGTGAGGTTGGCGTTGTTAAAGCTGATGAGCTGGGTGGGTGACGCGCTGCATGAAGCGCCCGGGACGCCAGTAAGGGCGATAAAATAGTTGCAGACGTCGCCCGCGAAGCCGCCGACCTGCTTCACGTTTGCACTGCGGCTGCCGAGGAACGGGCGAAGGTTATCGTAGCCGGCGCCATAATCGATATTGAAGGTACTGTCGGTAACGCCCGGGACGCCTTCGACAAGGCTGCTTAGAAACTCATAATAGAACTGGTCTGGCGTATAGGGCTGCCCGGAGGCGATGTAGTACGTTCCGGAGACATCCCATCCGCCCAGGAGCCGGCCGATCAGGCCCTGCTGCTGCTTGAATGCCGGAATCTGCTCGACAAAGTTAATGGTGAGGTTCTGCGGGAAGTCCAGGCCGGAGAGCCCATGCTCGCCCGCAGCGTAGTTCAGCGGATCCTGGGCGATGGCTGAGGTGGTGCCGCCGGCGTAGTTGCTGAAGATCTCTGAGGCGTTGTCCGTGGTCTTGGCCCACGTGTAGGAAACGGTCAGCAACAGTTGATGGTAGAGATTGTTGGCGCGCAGCTCGGTCTGCAGCGAGTCGTAGTCGGAATACGCCGTGTTTGTGCGCTCGCGGAGAAGATACTGGTTGCCGTTCTCGCGTCCGGCGAAGGGGCCGGTGGTGGAGACGGAGACCCCAGAGGGGATCTGGCCGGGGAAGGCTGCCTGGAGGCCGGCCAGGTACGGATTGTCGTTGATGGTCTGGAAGAGGTTGCCGCCGTGGTTTCCGACGTAGCGGGCTTCGGCGACCAGCTCACTCGAAATCTCGTGCTGCAGGCCGAACGACCAGCTCGAAACATAGTCGGCGGTAAAGTTGGGCGAAACCGTGATCTCCGTATACTGGCGTGGGTCCGCGACGCCGAAGACCAGGTACGAGGACAGGGCGCTGCGAACATTCGGACCAGTCGGATTCGCCGGCATGACGCCGTTAACCTGCGAGGCCTCGGTTAGCGTCTGCGCGAGGACCTGCGGGGCTGCTTCGGCAACGTTAAGGTAGATGTTGTAGAACGGCGGGTCATAGGCAAGGCGGTAACCGCCGCGAATCACCGTTTTGCGGCCGCTGCCCAGGAAGCCCGGCGTCCAGGCGAAACCGAGCAGCCTGGCCCGAACAGGTTGTAATGGCTGGGCAGAACGGGGAACGTAGTGACGGAGAGTGGAAGAGATGGATCCCACAGCGGGGCGGAGCCGGCTTGCACCGGTGCCTCTTCCTGGTGGAAGAGGTTGGCTGGCTGGCCGTAGAAAGTCCAGGTGAGGCCCAGATTGAGGGTAAGATTCGGCGTCACCTGCCAGTCGTCGCCACCGTAGATGAAGGTATCGTGTTCCTTGAAGTCGAGCCTGTCGTTGCCGTCGGCAATGGCAACGGCGGATGGCTGGCTGGTCAGATACGCCGACCAATCGTTGAAGTCGAAGGTGCCGTTGATGTTGGGCAGGAAGATATTGGGCGATTTCTGGAAGGTCCAGTTGATGCCAGCCTTGAGGTGGTGCTTGCCAAGCTGGTAGGTGAAGTTGTCCTGGATCTGGGTGTTGTTGACGACTCGCCCTTGGGGCAGGTTATCGGCAGGTCCGTAGCCGAGGCTCGCGTAGCCGCTGCTGTTGCCAATGCTGATATTGCTGACGCCGTCTGCAATGTTAGCCGTGGATGGATCGGAGTGGTCGCTGCTGCTGCCAAACTGGACATTCTGGCGGCCGTAACCGACAGAGAGCTCGTTGACGACCCTCTGGGTGAAGGCGCGGGTCCAGCCGAGCTTGATGGCCTGTGCGAATGCAGGCTCGTTGTAGAACCAGCCTCCGGGACCGTTATCGGGGATATCGAAGAAGTTATTGCGCTGGAAGATGTAACGGGCGACGAATGTGTCTTTGCCGTTCGAGTAGTCGAGGCGCGGCAGCCAGTTGAAATAATGGCTGCTTTCAGGCAGGCTGCGATACACATAGCCATATTCGATCGGGCAGGTGGTGGTGCCGTTCGTGATTGTGCTCTCGATTGGTGTGCCGTATACAACGGGGTCACCCGCGCTGAACGCCCACGGGCCGTATGTCTCCAGTGCGTCCAGCGCGTTGCTGTTCACAAACGAGCAGCCTCCAGCTTCAGCCAATCCTGCTGGTGTCGGCGTCACCGAGCCGGAGACGTTGACGTCGTCGACGTGGTAAAGCTGCTCATCGAAGCCGTTGAAGAAGAAGAGCCTGTCTTTGACGATGGGGAAGCCAACCGTGAAGCCGCCGAATTCGGTATTGGAGCGGGGCTGCGATTTCAGGCCCTCGAAGTTCTTCTCGTAGGTGCTCAGCGCTTCCAGGTCGTTGTTGGTCCAGTAGCCGTAGATGCTGCCGTGGAGACTGTTGGTGCCGGATTTGGTGACAACATTGATGACCGAGCCGCCGTTGCGGCCGTATTCAGGGCCGAAGTTGTTGGTGACGATCTGGTACTCGCTGGCAAACTCGGCGTCGCTGACTCCCAGCGCGGGACCTGTGACGGAGTTGTCGTTATTGTTCTGTCCGTCGATCTGCTCGTCGTTGCTGCGGCCGCGGCTCCCGTTGGACTGAACCGCCGCGCCATTGGTGTCGTTGTAATCAAGGTCGCGGCTGGCGTTAACGCCGGGAACGAGCAGCGCCAGGTTGTCGAGGCCCTGGTTTTCGTTCACGTTAGTCATCAGTTGGATGTCTTCGGTCGGAAATGTATCGGTAATCTGCGCCTGCGTGGTTTCGATCAGTTGAGCGGCGGAGGCGGAGACTTCGACGGTGGTCTGCGCGCCTGCAACTCCCAGAGAGACGGCGCCGAGGCCGGTATCCTGCGAGGTCGAGACCGCAACATCGCTGACGACCTTCGTGCCAAAACCGGTTCTTGAAATCTCAATGCGATAGGTGCCGGGCGGGATCAGGTTAAAGTGGAACCCGCCGGTTTTGTCGGATGTGACCTGGAATACGGCGCCCGTCTGCGGGTCGGTGGCCTTCAGCGTGGCATCGGCGATGACGAGCGCCAGATGAATCGACGACTGTGCCGGAGATGGAGCCCTTGGTCACCTGGGCAATCAACGCCACAGGCGCCAGCACCAGCGCCAGCAAAGCGAGGAATCGAATGAACATCCAATTGGTTTTCAAGTGAGCCTCCTCCATGATTTGAATGCAACAACCTTGGCGTCGGGCACAACCGCTCCCCTGGCGGCGGCAACCGTAGGGTGAATTGTGATGGCAGTGACTTGGGAGTGGGTGGTTTTTCCTGCCGTGAAGACGAGGAGGAAAACTGATGACAACCAAAGAACCGCGCTTTGCAGCTTTTTGTGTTGCATTGATTGCCTCCAATGGGATAAAGCCAATCAGCTAATCGAAAACAAGAAGTCTTTTCCAGGAAGAAAACTAATGTGTCTTCTCTGGATCGAGCAAAGCGATGTACTGATTTGTTAAAAAACCCTGCCTTAAGGCAAAGCATCCGTTTCGACAACTTCACCGGGGGCCGGTATGAGTCTTATGCGTGCCCCAAAGTAAGGCCAGCGCTGTTCCAGTTTTTCTTATCGCCCTGTGGTGCCTCCCCGGGGAAATAAGGAGAATGGAACACAAACCGCAACCGCGGTCGATCCAGGATGCGGTCCGGATCTCCAGCGAAGCGTCCGGATTAGAAAGAGTATGCGATCCCTTCCGCTTTGTGTAAAGAAGAAAATAATATACAAAAATCAAATTTTAAGCTCCCGAAGCCGCCCATCCGGCCGGAGGAGGGGCTGGAGAAGTGCAGAGAGGCGCAAAAGGAGTGCTGTGGAATCGGAAACAGCTGGCTGGGACGGCCGCCTGGAAGGTTAGGCTGGACCGCCTTTGGAGTCGCCGCCGCGGGAAGTCGAATCCGCATCGGCATGAGCACATAGCGGTACTTGTACTCGGCTTCGGGGTCCTCAGGACGCATTTGGCCGGCAGATTGGGAGTCTTTGAACTCGAGCCGCACCTCGCCCTCGTTGTTGAGCGCCTTGAGGAAGTCGAGGATGTAAACCGAGTTGAAGCCGACCATGATCGGGTCGGACGAGTAGGGTGTATCGATGGTGTCTTCAGACTCGCCGGCCTCGGCGGAGTTGGCGCTGATCTTGAGCTCGTTGCTGTCGAGGCGCAGGCGGATGGCGCCGGAGCGCTCATCGGCAAATTGCGCCACGCGCTGGATGGCGCTGGAGAGCTCGGCGGAGCGGACGACCGCGAACTTGGTGTTGTCGCGGGGCATCACAGCCTCAAAATTGGGGAACTGCCCGGAGAGCCTGCGAGTGCTGAGCGTACGGTGGCCAACTCTGAAGAAGAGCGTGTGCTCGTCGTCGGCGAATTCGATCTTCTCAGCCTCGGTGGCCGAGAGAAGTCCCTGCAGCTCCTGCAGAGCTTTGCGCGGAATCAGCACTCGCTTTTCGCCGCTGATGCCCTCAAGGGCTTCGTTGGGTTTTTCGACCAGCGAAAGCCGGTGCCCGTCGGTGGCGACCATGGCCAGAGACTCAGCTTTGAGGATGAGGAGGGCGCCGTTAAGGGTATAGCGCGATTCCTCGTTGGAGATGGCGAAGATGGTGCGGGCAATGAGCGTCCTGAGCGTGAGCGTTGGAATGCTAGTGGCAGCAATCGACGGAAAGTCAGGCACTTGGGGATAGTTGGCCCGCGCCATGCCAACAATTTTGGTGTTGGAGCGGCCACTGCGAATCTGGACCCAGTGGTTTTCAAGTAGTTTGATTGAGATTTCACCGTCCGGTAGCAGTTTGATGTAGTCGTAGAGCTTGCGCGCGGGAATGGTGCATGAGCCAGGCTTCTTGACTTTTACGGGAGCACTAGTACGAATCGCCTGGTCGAGGTCGGTGGCTGTGATATTGAGTTGCCCGCCATCGGCTTCAATCAGGAAATTCGAGAGAATCGGGATTGTTGTCTTGCGCTCCACCACGCTCTGCGTAGCGGTTAATTCCTTCACCAGATCCTGGCGGCTTACGGTAATCTCCATCGCTGCCCCCTGCGCAGCCGGCTTCTCAATATCTGTTTCAACGGTCGGCATAGGCCAAGCTCTGCTCCAGAAGCCGTTCTGCGCCCTCGCCATCACTCTACAACACCGTGGGGCCCGCGGAAAACGGCTGTCTTTTCTTCGTCTTGATTGTAGTCAGGTTTTTGTTTGTCTGAACGTGGAAAACGGGGACACAACTCTGAATTTCGAGGCTGGGTCCTATCTTGCAGTGGTGTCGGCTGGTTTTGAGGTGAAAGTGGAGAAGACACGACTGAGGCGGGGTCGCATTTTTTCCGGTGGCAAGAGGAAGCGCGACGGGTGTGTATTTCAGGTTTAAGAGACTAGAAAAGAACTCAGTAGTACCCGTAAGACAGAAGGAAAAGTAGGATTTCGTGTGAAGTGCCTCAATGGGTAGTGGATGGAGGGTGAGCTAGTTTTCTAAATTGGGGCTGAGGAAATGAGGAGATTTGCAAAAGTGGGCAGAAGTGGGGGAATAGCGGCCTGCCTTTCCCACGACTCCCACAGGCCATCTAAAACCTGGTGTGGATATGCGGAGGATTGTGTGAATCGGGGGCTGGGGAAGCGGCGAATCAACAGTTTGGGAGCGACTGTAAATTCACAGGGATCGAAGAGTGAGCGAAGTGTCGGAGTGAAAAGGAGGATATAGGTTGGGTGGGGTGAGTTGAGCAAAAACGCTGGTGTGAGTGGGAGCGGAGCTGCGAGAGGGGTATGCGGATTTTATACTTAAGTTTCCATGTCCTACACCGCGGCCATTGAACAACTGAAGACCATGACGCCTGAGCTGTATGCAAAGGCTGGGCAGCCGCGCAGGAAATTCTCGCTCAATGAGATCCGAGTGCTGTTGGCGGAGTTGGGAAACCCGGAACGCAATTTCCATGCAATTCTGATTGCCGGAACCAACGGGAAGGGGTCAACAGCATCAACACTGGCCTCGATTCTGACCGCGGCCGGCGTCAAGACCGGTCTCTACACGTCGCCGCACCTGGAGCGCGCGAACGAGCGCATTCGGATTAACCGGATGGAAATCGCGGACGACGATTTTGCGCGGCATTTCTTCCGCGTCCACGACGTTGCCCAGGAGCTTGTGCTGGCTGGCCGGTTGCCGCAACTGCCGAGTTACTTTGAGATCCTGACCGCGCAGGCGTTCCTTTACTTTGCTGAAGCAGGAGCTGAGATCGCGGTGCTGGAGGTGGGGATGGGCGGCAGGCTCGATGCGACGAACATTGTCGACCCTCTGTTCTCGGTGATCACCGACATTTCGCTCGACCACATGGAGTGGCTGGGACCTACGATCAGCGTTATTGCTCGCGAGAAGGCGGGAATCATGCGGCGGAACGGCACGCTCATCACGCTGCCCCAGCATCCTGAAGCGAACCAGGCGCTTGGCGAGATGGCAACCGAGCTGGGCGTTCGCGGAGTCAATGCCGCGCACTACATGCCGGGATTGGGCGATGCAGCGGATACGTACACCGTTGACGCTCTCGGCGCGCAGATTGAAGTCAAGTCCCCGCTCAAAGGAGCGCATCAGCACCGGAACCTGGCGCTGGCGATTGCTGCCGCGGTTGAATTGGCCGAGCGGCACGGGTTCCCGGTGACTCCGGCGGCGATTGCCGAGGGGATCAGGCTCACGCGCTGGCCAGGCCGGCTGGAGCGAGTGAGCAGCGGCGGTCTCGAGTGGATTCTTGACGTGGCGCATAATCCTGCCGGAGCGTGGGCGCTGCGCGCAGGTCTGCGCAGCCTGCTTGGCGATCTAAGTCTGAAGGTGTTGGTCTTCGGCTGCCTGCGCGACAAGCCGATCGCTGAGATGGCGCAGATTCTTTTTCCGCTCTTTGAGCGGGTGATTCTGGCGCCGATTCACTCGAGCCGCGCGGCCACCATTGACGACCTTTTTGCGGCGGCGCGCGCCACGGGAACAAAGGCGGTTGCGGCAGAGAGCGCGAGCGATGCGCTGAAGATTGCGGAGGAGCTTGCGGGGGCTGGCCCGGTGGTTATTTCGGGATCGGTGTACCTGGTGGGCGAAGTGCGAGCGCTGCTATTGCGCACGAGGCGGGAACCATGAAAGTGCGCCGGCCCAATCCCGTGCCCCGGTTCTACCGTTGGCGGACGAACCTGGTGCAGATCCCGGCATTCAGTATTGTGACGGGTTTCTGGGGCTCGCTTGCCCTGCTGGTTTCGCTCTTTGAAAAGAGCGGGCGCATCCAGCACCGCATTGCGCAAAAGTGGGCACGGATGTGTGTCTGGATCTCAGGATCGCGGGTGACTGTGCGCGGCGCTGAAAACCTTACCAGGCATCCCGTGGCCGTTTACGCTTCGAATCACACCTCGTATATGGACACGCCGGTGGTCTTCTCCTCGCTGCCTTTCCAGTTCAGGATTCTGGCCAAGAAGGAGCTTTGGAAGATTGCGTTCATCGGCTGGTACCTTGAGCGCTCGGGGCAGATTCCTATCGACGTTGGCAACGCGCACGCGGCGCTGGCCAGCCTTGGCGCGGGCGTAAAGGCGCTGCGCGCAGGCATGCCGCTCTTCGTGTTTCCGGAGGGAGCGCGGACTCCCAATGGGCAGTTGCAGGCGTTCCTTTCCGGCGCGGCGTTTCTCGCGATTCGCGCCCAGGCGCCGCTGATTCCGGTGGCGCTGAGCGGCGTGTACGATCTGCTGCCGATCCACAACCGCCACTTTTACCCGGGCGAGCTGACGCTGAGCGTGGGCGAGCCGATCGAGACCAGGGGAATGACAGTGCGCCAGACTGACGAGCTGACCGAGAGATTGCGTACGGCAATTGAGGCGATGCTTGAAGCCGGGGAGCGCGTTGAAGCCGAATCACTGGCGGTTTGATAGAGATTCCGCGAGTTTGGCGTGGCGGCGAACCTGACGAAGGAGCAATCGTAGAGGAGAGCCTGCAGATGATCATCGAGATGCGCACATACAAGCTGAAACCAGGCACGCGTGACGAGTTCCTCACAATCTTCCGCAGCAAATCGATGCCAGCGCACGCCGAGATCGGGATGAAGATTCTTGGCCCCTGGCTTTCCATCGAGGATCCCGACACGTTTTTCTTCATGCGGGGCTTCCCTGACCTTGCCTCCCGTGAGCCCATGAAGGCGAAGTTCTATGAGGGAGAGCTTTGGAAAACGGAGCTCGAAGAGTTGTTGATGCCCATAATCGAGCGATACGACGTGGTGCTGGTGGACGACGCTGAGGGATTGATTCGCTGGGAGTGAGATGGTGGCGGGAATTCTCCGTTCGCTTACACTGGAATTGCCCATGACCGCGCGCATCGCTATTCCGGAGCCCAGCAGCGACGAGGAATACAACCGCCGTTCACTGCCTGCGTATGTCGAGGCGCTGGAGGCGGCGGGCGCTTCAGCCGTCGTGGTCCGGATCAATCAGGCGCAGGAACAGGTGGCGAAGCTGCTTGCGGGCGTGCAGGGGATTCTGTTGCCCGGCAGCCGGTTCGATGTGGATCCCGAGCGCTACGGCGAGGCGCCTGCGCCTGAATGCGGCGAGGCCGATGCCGCGCGCACCGCGATGGATGAGCTGCTGCTCAAGGACGCGTTCAATCTGAAGAAGCCAATCCTCGCGATCTGCCACGGCACGCAGACGCTGAACGTTTGGCGAAACGGCTCGCTGATTCAGGATTTGAAAACCGAAGTGAACCATCGGCCCGGGCGCACCGTGGTTGAAGCGCACCCGGTGAAGGTTGCCGAGGGCTCGAGGCTGGCGGCGTTGCTGCCGGCAGGCTCGGCTTTCGAGACGCAAGTGAACTCGAGCCACCACCAGGCAATTCGCGATCCCGGTGACAACCTTCGCGTGACCGCCGTTTCGCCGGCCGACCGCGTGATCGAGGCGGTGGAGCTCGATTCGGCCGAGCATTTTGTCCTGGCCGTGCAGTGGCACCCGGAGCGGAGCTGCGCAGAGAGCGCGTTTTCGAGGTCGATATTCAAGACCTTTGTCGATGCGGCCACGGTTTGGCAACCGCCGCGCGTCGAAGATTCAGTGTTTGTGAAATGAACAAGGCAATTGGCGACAGGATCAGGGATGCGGTCGACGCAGCGGGACTGGAGCCGTTGAACGAGGCGGCAATCAGCCGACTGAGCGCCTATGTTTCGCTTATTCTTCGCTGGAATAGCCGCGTCAACCTGACTGCGATCCGCGACGAGGGTGGGATGATAGCGAGGCATATTATTGAATCTATTGTAGTTAGTGAGACTTTGCCGAGGAGAATCCGCACCTTGCTCGATTTTGGATCCGGCGCGGGTCTCCCGGGAATTCCGATTGCCATTTGCCGGCCTGAGATCGATGTGACCCTCGCCGAGTCGCAGAACAAGAAGGCCGCGTTCCTGATGGAGGCGGTTCGGGTTCTCGGTCTAAATGCGAAGGTCCACTCCGGGCGGGCCGAAGAGTTGAAGGTGCAATTCGACTGCGTGAGCCTGCGAGCCGTAGACAAAATGGCCGCGGCAGTCAGCTCGGCCGCGCGGCTGGTTGCACCGGGCGGATGGCTGGCGTTGATGACTACGGCGGCGGATGCGGATCGGCTGAAGGCGGCGGCTGGAGCTGGGTTCGCCTGGAAGGAGCCGAGGGGCCTGGCGGGAGGCGCATCTCGCGTGCTTCTGCTGGGGTTGAGGCCGGGCTCCTGAGCGCTTAGTTCTTACGCTTGATCTCGACAAGCTTTCTTACAGGCGCCAGATCCTTGTTGCTGCTAACGAAGAGCCGCACACCTGTCCCCTCGACGTAGCGTTTTGCGCTGGCAATCTCCTTGATGAGGCTCTTGGGCAGATCGCTGGCTCGCAAGGCGGCCACCGCCTTGTCACCCAATACAAAGGAGACACGAAAACATCCCTGGCACGGGCCCAGATAGAAGATGGTGCGCTTGTCGAGGGCTGGTCGAAGGCCCCAGCCGTATTTGGGAGAGACCGACTTCCATTCGCCGACTGCGATGCCTTGCGATTCAAGCCACATAAGGAGTTCATTCCAGGCTGGCAGCGATGGGCCGAGGCAGGCAGCTAGTTCTGTCTCCTCCGGTGGAGTCGTTCGACCGGTAAATGCGTTAGGAAGGTCCATACGTGTCCACTTTCTGGGCCGGTGTGGATACAAAGCGTCTGATGAGATTTGAGGAAAGCCACTCAATTGCCCTTGAATTCGGGCGGGCGCTTCTCAAGAAACGCGCGAATTCCCTCCTGGTAGTCGTTGCTGTCGTAGACCTGGCGACGGAGGGCCTGCAGGCGCTCATAGGTTTCTGGATTCAACGGATGGGCATTGGCCAGGACCCGCATTTCTTCCTTGAGAACGCGCAAGACGAGCGGGGACGTTTGGGCGATCTGGGCGGCCAGGTTCATGGTGAAGGCTTCGAGTTCTTCCGCCGGGACAACGTGATTGACAACGCCCGTAGCCTCGAGCCGGTTGACGGAAATGGGCTGGGCAGTGAAGAGCATCTCCTTGAGCAGATGGATCCCTGCCACTTTAACCAGATTGAGGGTTCCGTAAAGGTTGTAAGGCACACCCAGTTTGGCTGGAGTAATGGCAAAGGTGGAGTCTCGCGCTGCAATGATCAAGTCACAGCCAAAAACGAGCTCGCATGCGCCACCCCAGACCGACCCTTCGACCATGGCGATTACGGGCTGGGGCAGGGTCTCGATTTTGCGGACGAGCTGGCGGAGGGGGTCGTTATAGGTGAGGGGGTCTCGGCCGTTGGTGGGGAGTTCGTTGACGTCGTGGCCGGCCGAAAATACGCGGGCGCCTTTGGGGGCGCGGAGAACGACGGCGCGGACGTCGGCCTGTTCCAATTTGTCGATTGCGGCCGAAATGTCGTTGAGCAGGCTGCTGCTGAGGGGATTGACGCGGCGGTAATTCATGGTGATGGTGCCGATGCGGTCGGAGATTGAGGTGAGCACGCTCACGGGGCGCCTCCTGGTTACCGAGTCGATGGTAGCCCTGGGAGGGAGCTGCGAATGTGATGGCCGCCGCTCAGGCGAGGACGATTGTTCCACGTGGAACACCGCCGAACCACCACCATCACCAGCCCAATGTTCCACGTGGAACTTGTACTTTGAATTCGTCCGTTGCGCGGAGTTCAAAAATCGATTTTGCTATTTCGCAACGCATCGTCGACCTACGCTGAATGCACCCGAGTTTTCCACTTTCCGCTGGCTTCCCAAGCGACACACTTCCAAAACCCCTTTGTTCCCGCAAGCCTTTGCCGCAGAAACAATTGCATCCACTTCGAGACAAAACTCTCCAGCAGCTTTCCACAGCTTGTCCGAGTTCTCCACAGCGGAAGCGGCTTTCTTCATTCCACCGCTCCCGTTAGTCTTGAATGCCATGGGCAGGATTCTCGGCGTGGTGAACCAGAAGGGTGGGGTGGGCAAGACCACGACCGCGATCAACTTATCCGCTTGCTTGGCTATTGAAGGCCTTGAAATACTGCTTGCCGACTGCGATCCCCAGGCGAACGCCTCATCGGGCCTCGGCTTCCAGCGCGACGACAATCGCCACTCGATCTACGACGTGCTGGTGGGCAACAGCGCGGCCGATCAGGTAATTCTGCCGACGGATATCGAGCATTTGTGGCTTCTGCCCGGCTCAAAGAACCTGACCGGAGCCAATATTGAGCTTGCCGGCCAGGAAGACCGCGCAACCAGGCTACGCGATGCCTTGGAGCCGGTCCGCGACAACTACGATCTGGTCATTCTGGACTGCCCGCCGGCCCTCGATCTGTTGACTCTGAACGTCTTATGCGCGGCTGAGATCCTGATGGTGCCAATGCAGGCTGAGTACTTTGCTCTCGAAGGTGTCTCGGAACTGATTTCGACACTGGAACGTGTGCGGGCGGCTTTCAATCCGAAACTGACCATCGAGGGAGTGCTGTTGACCATGTACGATGACCGCACCAATCTCGCGCAGCAGGTAACCGAGACACTTCGCGAGCACTTCCGCGACAGGCTTTACCGGACCGTGATTCCGCGCAACATCCGGCTGGCCGAGGCGCCAAGCCACGGGAAGCCTGTCGCGCTCTACGATGGCCGGTCCCGCGGTACCGAGGCCTATTTCGAACTTGCAGGCGAGTTTATGGCCCGTAACAACATTGAGGCTCCCCGCAGCCGGGAGCGAAAGGCTGCAGCCTCAGTAAGGCCGGAGGCTGAGGTTCGTTTCTGGCCGTACTCGTAGGAGCAGCCGGCTTGCTTCCTGGCCCGCATTGCTCCCGCAATTCGAGATTCCTGATCGTAAAGAGATTGAGATCCATTGGCCGCATTTAGGCGGCATTTTTGAGGAACACATTCGATGACCACCGCAGCTATTGACACCAAACGACGTGCACTGGGCAAAGGGCTTGACTCTCTGCTGCCGCGCACACACCCTGGCCCCATCCCCGCCGCTGAGAATGAAGGCGGCCGGCCAAGGGAGATCCCCATTGACCTGATTGACCGCAACCCTTTTCAAACCCGCGGCCAGATCAATCAAGAGCAGCTCGCCGAGCTCGCGGCGTCGATTACCGCAAACGGTGTTGTCCAGCCGGTCCTGGTTCGTCCGCAGGCAAACGGTAGATTCCAGTTAATCGCCGGCGAGCGGCGGTGGAAGGCCTCGGAGCTGGCGGGCAAGAAGACAATTCCCGCGATCCTGCGCCAGGTGTCGGACGAGCAGGCGATGGAGATTACCATCGTCGAGAACCTGCAGCGGGCCGACCTGAACCCGATGGAACAGGCGCGAGCCTTTGAGCGGCTGTCGCGTGAGTTCCACATGACTCAGGAGCAGATGGCGCAACGTACCGGCAAGGACCGGGCGACGGTTGCAAATTTTCTGCGGCTGCTCAAGCTGCCCGCATCGGTGCAGGCCCGGGTCGAGTCAGGCGAATTGACCTATGGCCATGCGCGGGCGCTGCTGGCCTTCGAACACCCCGAAGAAATTGAGAAAGCAGCGAAGCGTGCGGTTTCACTTTCGCTTTCTGTTCGCCAGATTGAGAACTATGTCCAGGGCCTGCTCCATCCTGAGCGCAAGGCAAAGAAGGAACTGGCGCCTGAGGCTCAGATCGATCCCAATGTGCGCGATGCTCAGGAGCGACTGCAAAGAGCGCTTGGGATGAAGGTGACAATCGAGGATAAGAACGGCCACGGCCGCGTGATTATCGAGTACTCAAAGCTTGAGGACTTTGACGCGATCATGGAGCAGATGGGCGTGAGCGAGCGCGGGTAAATCCCATCAATGCAAATGGGTTAACTGATCTGATTCCCCTTGAGCCGGGGGTTACAGAAAGTCATATAATCTGATTTTATGCAGACCCGCTCCATCAGCGTTACTGAGGCGGCGCGGAACTTCTCTGATTGCGTGAACCGCGCCCGCTATCAGGGTGTGACCTTTGTTCTGCATCGTAACGGCGTCCCCGTTGCCCGCCTTGTCCCCGAAGCTCAGAAGGAATCGGCCCCTGTTCGTGAAACTCCTGCCGCCAGTGCGGGAGAGCCCAACGCGGTCGACTCCACTGCATCCACGCCAGTCAGGAGTCTCTGGTAAGGACCGGCGCCAGACGCTGACACCACTCGCCGGTCAGACTGTTTTCTCCCTTCTGAAGACACGACGGCAACAGGTCCGCCCCGCGTTCGACTCAGTGCTTCACCCAGCCGTGCTTCCCTGCTTCGAAGCTGCGGCGATCGAGTCGCGGCAGCGCCCGCGCCGTTTTATCGGGAAGCAGTGGATAGTGACGCGCCGCGATGAGGAGCTCCGGCACGCACCAGACGTCTTCTTCGGCGGTCATCCAGTGCCGGCCGTCAAGGCGCTTCAGGTTCACGGGCGCCGAATAGCTGCGCAGGGTACGTTCGCCGCGCAGATTGTAGTAGTGCTCAAAGTAGCTCATCGCCAGTTCGCGCAGCGTGCGGTAGACGGGCGTGCGGAAACGCAGCCCCGCAAAATTCGACTTGGCGATGCCGCCCCACAAACCGTGCTCGCGGTAGAGGGCAACCACGTGGTCGTCGTCGCGCACGCCCTCCAGGTCCATCAACAGCGGCGGATGCCCGTTCACGCGCAGCGCCGCAGCGGCCAGCAGAGCGCCTTCCATGCAGTGGCCCTTGCGCTCGCGCAGCACTCGCGCCGGCGACCAGGCCGTGTCGGCGTACTGGTACTCAAGTGCATCAATAAACTTCTGGATGCGCACGGGCGTCTTCAGCGCGCGCAGGGTGCGCAGATCCGCTGGCGACAACCCGAAAGTCTCGCGCCGCTCCTGTCGCGTCGCGCTCTTCGACGATCCTCTGGCGTTCAAAGGCAACGGCAATCTCCTGTAGTAAGTGATTCCCGGAAATTATAGAATCAGCGACGAACCATCCGATGACACGACGCAATTGCGTCTGGCCAGGGCCCCCGCGCCGATTCTCAAGGCTCACGCGTCCGTCGACTGTCGTGCAATTCGCGCAGTGCGCGGGCTGCCGTTGGCCACGAAACCTTGAAACGTCGGCCCAACTCCGCCTCACTGGGTAGTCCGCTCTTTGCGTCAAACTTGCCTTGGTCTATCTCGTCGCGCAATACCTTGAGAATATTCCCATGCTCTGTCATCACCATCCTGTAATTACAGGCTTTTAGGCGAATTGTCTTGCAAGATTTGCGTGATAATCCTATATTTTGCCAAGGATGCCGCATCACAGATTGACAACTAATATTACAGGTTTTGAAAAAGATACGAATGGGTCCGGGAGATGGATAGAGACCCTTCTTCAGCGGATGAAGAAATGCAGGGTCGCCGTCTTTGGCGACCTTTGCCTGGATGCGTATTGGCAGTTGGATGAAGGCGATGCAGAAATCTCGATCGAGACCGGCTTGCCGGTCGAGCGGGTTCGAACGCAGCGGTATTCCCTCGGCGGCGCCGGGAACGTGATCGCGAATCTGGCCGCTCTTGGCGTCGGTGTGTTGCGGGTTGTGGGGGTTGTGGGCGCCGATCCTTTTGGCGACAAGGTTCGTAAGCTGTTGGCTGGCTGCGTAACCGACACAAGCGGCCTGCTGACCGACCCGGACTGGCAGACCATGGTGTACGCGAAACCGTACGAAGGGGATTCCGAGAAAAGCAGGATCGACTTCGGCGCCTTCAATACGCCGTCACCGGAACTCATCGACGGACTCCTGGCCCGGCTCGAAGAAGCCGCTGCTGTCAGCGACGCAGTGATCCTCAATCAGCAGGTGCCGGGCAGCGTATCATCCGGGCCGGTGATTGAACGAATCAACGAAATCATCCAGCGTCATCCTGCAACGGTCTTCCTGGCGGATTCGAGACACCACCCCGAGAAGTTTCGAGGAGTCGCGTTGAAGTTGAACATCAGCGAAGCGGTGCGCCTTCTTCGCTCCCAGGAGGAGGCCTCCTTCGTAGAGGAAGATCCAGCCGGGATCGCATTGCGGCTCAATCGCCAGATCGGCAAGCCCGTTTTCATTACGCGCGGCGAACTCGGTCTGCTGGTGGCAGTCCAGAACAAGGTTTCCATAGTTCCGGGAATCCACGTGCTGGGGAGCACAGATACAGTGGGCGCCGGAGATGCCGCAGTCGCGGCTTTGGCCGGGTCCTTGGCTGCCGATGCCACGCCGCTCGAGGCTGCAACAGTGGCCAACATTGCGGCAATGATCACGGTAAGAAAGCTGAAGACGACCGGCACCGCTTCACCGGAGGAGATCCTGACGGCGGCGGCAGAACCGGACTATATCTTCCATTCCGAACTTGCTGAGTCTCTGCGGCGCGCCACCTACCTGCCGGATACGGAGATCGAAATCATCGGGGATCTTCCTGCAGATCTCGGGATCCAGCACTGCATATTCGACCATGACGGTACGCTCTCCACCTTGCGCGAAGGCTGGGAAAAAATCATGGAACCAATGATGGTGCGCGCCATCCTGGGCAATAAGTACGACGAGGTTGGCGAATCCATAATCGTGGCGGTTCGTAGCAAAGTGCGCCAGTTTATCGATCGCACCACGGGAATCCAGACATTGGTCCAAATGAAGGGTCTTGCCGATCTGGTGAGACAATGCGGATTTGTGCCGCACGCAGAAGTATTGGATGAACATGGTTACAAGCGAATTTACAACGACGAGTTGATGAATGTTGTCGAGAGGCGAGTGGAGAAGCTCCGGAACGGAGAGCTTCTGCCCGCGGATTTCCAAATGAAAAACGCCCATCTTCTGCTGGAGGCACTGTACCGGAGCGGCGTAAAGCTGTACCTGGCAAGCGGGACGGACACCGACGACGTGGTCGACGAGGCCGAGGCATTAGGCTATGCGCGATTCTTTGAGGGAAGGATCTACGGCGCCGTCGGGAATATTCATGTCGAGGCAAAGAAGCTTGTTATCGAGCAGATTATTCAGGAGCACAACCTCGCGGGTCACCAGTTTGCGACGTTCGGCGACGGCCCGGTGGAGATACGTGAGACAAATCGACGTGGCGGCTTCTGCATCGGCGTGGCAAGCGACGAGATTCGGCGCTACGGCTTGAATTTCGCAAAGCGGAAGCGCCTTATCCGAGCCGGCGCGAATCTGATCGTTCCCGATTACTGCCAGTTAGCTGCCCTTCTGAAGACGATTCGACTGGAACGCGCGTTGACGACTTTGACTGTCGTGACAGACGGGAAACAGTAATGAACAGACTGGAGTACGCATGAGCAACGCCCTGGAGCGGAATGCCAAAGAACTGCAAGCTCTATTGGCACAGGCGGAAACATTCGAGGCAGGGGTGAGCGAGGCGGCGCGTAACCTGGCGAGTGCGCTGCGCAGCGGAAACAAGCTGCTGGCCTGCGGAAATGGGGGCAGCGCCGCGGACGCCTCTCATTTTACGACCGAGTTCGTGTGCAGATTTCAGAAGGATCGCCGGCCTTATCCCGCGATCTCGCTGGCGACACAAGGGGGAGACCTGACCGCAATCGGCAACGACTATGACTTTGCCGATGTCTTCTCGCGCCAGGTAAAAGCTTTCGGGGCGCCGGGAGATGTTCTGGCCGTGTTTACCACCAGCGGTCGAAGCGAGAACGTGCGGCGCGCGCTTGAGGCGGCAAAGGCGCGCCGGATTTTGACGCTTGCATTTCTCGGCAGAGATGGCGGCTCGTGCAGGGGGATCGCCGACATCGAGTTTCTGGTCAGGAGCGAAACAACTGCCCGGATCCAGGAGATGCACAAACTGCTAATGCACACGATATGCGAGCTCGCGGAAGAGCAGCTATAGAGTCATCATGACAAGTGAAGCGTCCATTCTTGGGCAGTTCTCCTGGATCCTTGAGAGCGATTGCGTGCGCCTGGCTGTTACAAAATGCGGGGCGCATATGGCGCCGGTGAGCTTCGGCGTCAATGACGACGTTCCCATACTGCCTTACCACATAAGTCCCTGGCAGGGACAGGAGAATGATTTCCTGAGTGGTACACCGGAAGCGGTGCTGCGCGGAGATTTCTTCTGCCTCCCGTTTGGACGTAAAGACGAGAACATCAGCGGACCCAATCACGGAAATACATCGGGGTCTGTGTGGGAACTGGTTGACTCTCAAACTCAACATGGAGTCAGCCGCCTGCGTATTACGATGGCGGGCGCCCTTGGCGCGGCGAGTGTTACACGCGAGTTTTTCCTTCGCGACGGGGAAAATGTTGTATACGACCTGACCTCGATCGTGCGTTTGGAAGGCGCATTTCCGCTCGGACACCACGCAGTGCTGCGAACTCCCCGTAAGGAGAACTCATTGCTGGTTTCCACCGGGGAGATTCGTTACGGGATGACCTTTCCCGGGGAGTTCGCCGACCCGCAGCAAGGAGCACAACAATCCCTGGCTGTGGGAGCGGAGTTCGTCGAACTGGAAAACCTTCCTTCTTACAAGGATCATGGCGTCTCTCTGGACTGCAGTCGATTCCCAGCTCGCCGGGGATGCAGCGACATGGTGCAAGTTGCACCCGCTGTGAAGCGCGGAGAGCCGGCATGGACCACGGCCGTGAATACGGAAGAGAGCTATCTGTGGTTTTCTCTCCGGGACCCGTCGTTGTTACCGTCTACTGTGGTGTGGATCGAAAACTGCGCGAGACAGAGCTCTCCATGGGACGGCAAGAACTGCTCACTTGGACTGGAAGACGTGTGCAGCTACTTTGATCAGGGCACATCTGCTTCGCGGAAGCCGAATGAGTTTTCTTCGCGAGGCATCCCGACGACTCAATCATTTTCCTCACAACTTGTCCACGAAGTGCCTTATATACAGGGAGCGGTTCATGTGCCGCCAGAGTTCAAGCATGTAAGAACGGTGCTGTGCGATCACGGCAGCGCAACGTTCACTGATTGCAACGGCCTTTCGGTCACAACTCCGGTCAGAACCGGCTTCGTGTTTGGCGAGCGGGCGTGGACGCGCGATCACCCATAGCGGTCCCAAGTGATTTGCGATTCATTCGATCGTGGGGTGGCGGATGAGAGGTTATCGCAAGCAAGACGGTGGCGGGCGGATGTTTACGGCATTTTCAGAAATACTGTGATCTTTTGAGAGGCGTAGATGTGGGTTTTTTCTTAAGGAACAACCCACTCAGCAGCCGTGGCCCCGGTCTACATCATTTCCGAAAATGCTTCAGCCTGAAAGGGAGTTCAATCCAGTGCATTCTCAGTTCGATAGATTTCGTCTTCGGAGATACAGCCTTAAGACCCGCTCCAACAAGGTGAACATCGTGCGCGATGCCATTTCTGCGCAGACCCGGCCGCGGCCTCTTTCTGAGGCGGCGGCAGAGACTTTGGTGGAATGCGCAGCGCGAATACGCGCTGCGAGGAGTGCGGGGCGTCCTGTGATTTTGGCCTTTGGCGCGCACACCATCAAGAATGGACTTTCACCCGTGCTCATCGAGTTGATGAAGCGCGGGTGGATTACCCTATTGGCGACCAACGGGGCTGGCATTATCCATGATTGGGAATTTGCGTTTCAAGGAGCAAGCAGCGAAGACGTCCGATCAAACGTCGACCAGGGACAATTCGGAATTTGGGAGGAGACAGGATTCAATCTGAATCTTGCCTTAATCGTTGGAGCCTATGAGGGGCTCGGCTATGGCGAGTCAGTCGGGAAAATGATCGCCCGGGAAGGTCTGGACATCCCGGCTTCAGATCAATTATTGGCCATAGCTCGCGATCGGGCAAAACAGGACCCGGATGTTGCCGCGTCGGCCTTGG
This sequence comes from uncultured Acidobacteriaceae bacterium, assembly GCA_963808695.1. GTDB lineage: Bacteria > Acidobacteriota > Terriglobia > Terriglobales > Acidobacteriaceae > Telmatobacter. The sequence continues at coordinate 474,498 of CAWEHF010000021.1, read as the reverse complement.
ACCTTTTAAGCGCTGTTCAGAAATTCAATCTGAAACCTGGATTTCTTTCAATTCCGCACCCCTACAGAAGCTATAGCGCACAAGCTGCTGCTTTTGATCTCAATCTTCCGTTCACGGCTCACCCAATGTTCGGCCATGACATCATTTACACACACCCCCTCAATCATGGCGCAGCAATTGGACGAGCAGCACTGCGAGATTTTCTTATCTATGCGGAACAGGTTCGCCAAATGGAAAACGGCGTGTATCTGTCTGTTGGCTCTGCTGTCATGTCGCCTATGGTTTTTGAAAAGTCGCTTTCGATGTCGCAGAATGTCGAACTGCAAGAGGGGCGCAAGATCGCCAACCACTATATTGTGGTCGTCGATCTGGCAGAAAGCGGCTGGGATTGGAAAAGTCAAGGTGAGCCGCCGGCCAATCATCCCGCCTATTACTTGCGCTACTGCAAGACGTTCAGTCGCATGGGGGGCGCCATGCGCTATGTGAGTGCTGATAATCGCGATTTTCTACTCGCGCTCTTGCAACGGCTTGAAAGCATATCGTGAGGGAGCAACAGCTCCGCGCGTGCGGATTCCGGCGATTTCACCAACTTCTGGAGACTCGGAATTGCAGCGTGAGGCTATAGTGTTAGGTAATCTGTTTACGGCGGATTTCACATGAATTGCAGAACTTCGTTGGGCGCATTAGCCCTCTGCGCTCTCATTAGCTCTCAGACACTCGCGCAGTCGACCCCGGATTTAACGGCGCTGAAGGGTCTGGCCCCCGTTTCTGCTTTGTTGAATACGGATGCGGGTAAAGCCGCCTTGGGGGCAAACTTTACGGTCACCGAAGGAATCCAGACAGGCGCGATCGCTCAGCCGACGCTGCTGCCATTTCCCGAACAACAACAGCAAGCGCTGCAGGATGCCTTCATTACCGACAGCAATCTTGCACAGCTCGCAGATGGGTTAGGAACAACGCTCGGCTCGGCGTATGTTGCTCGCTTCCACTATATCGATCAAAAGGAAACATCCAGGCTTCCAAACTCCATCAGCGACCTGATCCGCTATGCAACCGCGGTTTCCGGCGCACATTCAAACGCGGGCAAGTATCTTTTCGCGAACGAAACGACTGATGGGAAAAAGCCCGTTTCGCCGGACGAAGCGACAATTCTGAAGGAGATTGGAGGTGTCGACGACGTCTTCGGCAAAGCCTACAGGCTCCCGGCAGGAACCGCCGGGGCCGATGAGTATGGCAATTCGCGCCCCTATCAGACGGAGCCGAGCGTTACGCGCTTTGAAGGTCCGGACTACCTGAACAGGCCTTCGGGCAACTTCGTTTACAACCACGGCCCGGTGATGGACCTGACGAACAGCCCTTCGTATCCGAGTGGCCACACAACCTATGGCTATACTGGAGCGGTTTTGCTCGCCGTGCTGGTTCCCGAACGATACGCGCAGATGATCGCGCGAGGCGCTGAGTATGGAAACGACCGCATCATAATAGGCGCACATTACGTGATGGACGTGTTGGGCGGGCGAACACTGGCGCTCTACGATATGGCGCATCTTCTGGCAAACGATCCGGCCTACATGGGGTTGTCCGTTCGTGGAGTCTCGGAGGTCAGGGACTTTCAGAACGCAGTGAAGAATGCTCGTGCCGAACTTATCGCTGTGCTGCAGAACGGGTGTGGTAACTCGATAGACGTCTGTGCAAGAGAAGACACCGGGCGATTCAACAACACGGCTGGCACTGAAGCTTTCTACGATGCGACGCAGACGTACAGCTTACCCGTGGTGTATGCAAAGAATTCCGGAGCGCTGGAAGACGTGGAGAAAATCGCCCCGAAGGCCGGATATCTGCTGACCCAGGCTTTTCCTTCACTGAGCCTGGAGCAGGCGGACAAGATTCTCGCTGAGACGGAGGGACCGGGCGGCGGTTTTCTGGACAATGGTTCAGAGTTTGGCGTGTACTCGCGGCTGGATCTCTATGCTGCGGCGCGACGCGCGGAGCAGATTGCCGCAGGCAAGTGAAGCGCCCGAAATGAGAATCATGCCCGTTGCTATTCACTACGGGTGCAGGTGCTTGTCTCGCAGAAACTGCAGCAGCTCAGCCGGGTGATTGGTTTGGATTCCTTTTGCGCCCCGATCGATGGCATCCTGCCATGCCTGCGCATTGTCCTGCTCGTCGAGGCGATCGACATAGATGTCAGCTTTCATGGCCTTGGCCCGATGGATGAGCGCCGGCTTGAAGTCGTCCTGGTCAAATGCGACCACCGTCGGCTTCAGCAAGTGCTCGCTGCGCTTCAAGGAAAGGCGGTTATCGGCTTCAGGCATCACATGCACATCCGGGGCCAGTTTCTGCAACCCGTACAGCTCGCCCTGTTCACCGTAAACAACGACATTCCCAAGCATCCCGTGTGCGTAGAGAGCGTGATAGATTGCTTCGGGCGAAGCTTCCTTCCAGTCCACGTAGATCGCGATCTTGCCGCGAGCTGCATCCAGGGCTTCTTCAAAAGTCGGCACTGCGCCGCCGTATCCGCGCAAGCGCAGTTGCTCAATCTCGTCGAGGGTGAGATCCTTCACTTGTCCGCGTCCATCGGTCGTGCGATCGACTGTCTTGTCGTGCATCAGCACCAGCTTGCCATCGCGGGTTGTGCGCACATCGAGTTCAACATAATCGGCGCCCAACTGAATTGCCGATTGGATTGCGGCAATGCTGTTTTCTGCATGTTGTAGATGTTCACCGCGATGAGCGATCACAGCAATCTGTGCAGCAAGAAGCAGAGAGAGAACCATGGCAGAGAATTCCTCAGCGTTGAGATTTGTTTCATGATATCACTATATGAGCATTGCTTGTGTTAGCGAGAAAACTGCCGCTGTATAAGTAATGCTTGTGTTAACCGGAAATTGAAATGAGATTTGCGCTTTCGACAGTGGCGCTTACGCAGATGCGCGGGCTAGCCGGAGCCAGCCATGGTCTTCTCATTGACGAAGTTCCAAAACATGAGCGTCGATTACATTTTAACCGGATCTTACCAATGTTTCTCAGCGAGAACCATTGGGCGCGCGTTGAGGGGCAGCCTTCTTGCCGATCCTGACCTCCATATCATGAGCCTTGAGGAGGGGCAAAGTGTTAGCTGATGAGTTGCAGGAATATCGCGTAAAGGAAGAGCAATGAAAAGTGATCCGAAGCTAATCCTGCCTACCCGGCGCGAGTTCGTAAAATGGTCCGCGGCAGGTTTCTGTACATCGACTCTGGCAGCTTCTGCCCAGAAAAATGGCAGCCATCCTTTCTCCCCTGACGATTTCACTTTTCAGTCGGCCTTCTATCGCGTGCGCATGAATCCGCATCAGCCGGGCTTTTCATTTCTGGCGCTCGATTCGTTGGGTAAGGGAAAACTGAACAGGAATGCAATGCTGCCGGCTGAAGAAAATGAGGGGCACTATGAGATATCTACGGAAGGCCACAGTATTGCCTATCGATCCGGGTCAGGCATAGACCCGGAATGGACCTTTGCGTTCGACGACCGCGGATTCACGATCCGGTCCTTCTTCACCGCTGGGCAAATTGTACAGCCCCTGGTTCTTTCCTTTGCGATCGATTCCCACGCGACGCTCCTCGGTCTATTCAGTGATGAAGGGGCCGTTCGGCTGCCGGCACTGCTTCACATTCCGAATCAGGGAACGCTCCGCATTCAATCGCATGCGCCGGACCTTGCTTACGATGCCAGTAATCGGGATAACAAGTTCATTCATGTTACTTTACCGGCCGCGACATCTGACCGGCGCGAGTTGGAATACACGTTTGAGGTAGCGGCGATCTATCCTGACACGCAGAACGGCAAAATCGAAACCGATTCCCGCTACGATGGCTATCGACGCGATTTTCTCAGTATCTTCCAACTCAATCCCCGCTGGCGCGCGCTGGCCAACAATGTTGCCAGCTCTACTTGCGCTTTTACCGTATTCGAATACTCCATGATGGCCCTGCCTTTACCACCGCTTGTGGAGGACCTAACCGCGCTTGACCTTATTCGTCAGACCCTCGACCGCTACGTTGGCAACATGAAGGGCTATGGCATGGTTGGGTACAACAACAGCCCGGACATTAAATACGACTTTCTCGACACCTATCCTTCTCTCGTAATGGCGTCGGCTGACTATATTCGCGGTGCAGGAGATCTGCAGTGGGCGTTACGCAATTACTCCGTTCTTAAGTCCTGGACACAGCAAATGATCGAGTACGACAGGGATGGTGACGGTCTGCTTGAGTATCCGCTCAGTGGAGACGCGGGCAGTTGGCCCGAGAAGATGGTCTGCCGACCCGCCAACTGGTGGGATACTATCGGCTTTGCCCACAAGGATGCCTACTCGAATGCCTTGGCCTATCAGGCCTTTCTTGGCATGGAGATGATTGCACGACGCTGCGGCTTCAATGATGACGCGGAAAGCTATGCTCGGCATGCTCAGAACATCAAGAAGGCATATTACTCCACGTTTTATAACCCTGCGACAGGAGTGCTTGCGGGATGGAAAAGTACGGATGGCGCCCTTCATGATTACTACTTTCTGTTCATCAATGGAATGGCGGTAGTTTACGGATTGATCACGGCGGAACAGGGCAATCGGATATGGGACCGTCTGCTCACCAAGATGAAGGAAGTCGGCTATGACCGCTTCGATTTCGGACTGCCCGGTAATCTAATCCCCATCCGCAAAGAAGACTACGTCGATTCGCGCAGAAGATACGGCGGCTCGACACTTGCAGACGGTTCCGATGGCTTCCAGATCTATGAGAACGGTGGGGCGTCAGCCTGCTATGCCTACTACACAATTCAGGCATTGCGCGTGCTGGGCCGCGACCGCGAAGCCGACGCTATCCTCTTTCCCATGCTCAAGAGCTTCGAAGAAGGCGGGTTTCAGGGACGGGCTTCCAATGACCTGACCTACGACTGGATGGATTGGAAGGGAAATCCGCACGGCTACGAAGGTCTTCTCGTCGATGGTTATCTGTCATTGCTTGCGGCGACTCCCGGCAGTATCAGGCACGACCACGCCGGCAAGATGACGCAGTAATACGGGGTACGAGTATTTCGATAACCATCTCGACCTTGGTGACGACGGCCAGGTCATTTATTTAGGTGTGACCGGTTTCCTGCGAGACATGGCACCCATCGGTTGTTTCAGCGCGAACTGGAGTTGGCGGAGCTAAATCGATACCGAGCAGATGTTGCATCTGCTCCAGCGAAACATTCTTGGTTTCCGGGTAAAAAGCTCGAACAACGAAGAACTGGACTACCATCATGACGGCAAAGAAGGCGAAAGGTAGCCCACCGGAAACCGTTGCTACAACAGGAAATGTCCCGGAAATCAATGCATTCATTACCCAGTGCGTGCTGCTGCCGAGCCCCTGTCCCTTTCCTCGTACGCGTGTCGGAAAAAGTTCGCTGAGATAGACCCAGATCACCGAGCCCATCGAAGATGCAAAGAAGAAGATGTATGTCACCAGGAAAAGCAGCAGCAGTTCCCTGTGAATCCCCAGGAAGAAGATGGCAGAAACACCTGTCAAGCTCAATGCAGTGCCAATCGAGCCGATTAGAAGGAGCGTCTTTCGACCGAGACGGTCTATAAGAGATATGCCGAGGAGCGTGGCCAGCAAATTCATACTACCGACGGCAACTGCCTGCAGGTTGCTGGACAGCCTGCTGAACCCAGCTGCAGCGAAGATATCGTTCAGATAATATGTAATCGCATTGATGCCAGTCAGCTGATTAAACATAGCAATCGAAACGGCGAGAAGGATGGGCCGGCGGTATTTCGATTGGAATAGGTTTTCGTTCGAGTTGAGCGCGTCTTCTTCGTTCGCAGCGACTATCTCCCTCAGGTCTCCTTGAGGGTCAATGGATCCCATAATTGCAAGTGTTTGCTCGGCTTCGGCATTCCGCCCTTTAGCGGCTAGCCAGCGCGCGCTGTTTGGAATGCTAAAAAGAAGGAGCATGAATAAACATGCCGGCAATGCTGCAACTCCGAAATCCCACCGCCACTCTGTCAATCCAGGACTCATGCGCGCAATGAGATAGTTCGAAAGGTATGCAGACAGCACACCAACGACGATATTGATCTGGAACATGCCTACAAGCCGGCCGCGAAGGTGTGTGGGGGAGATTTCAGCAATATAGATTGGCCCAAGAACGGAAGAGCCACCGATGCCAATTCCACCAATGAACCGCGCTATCAACAGCAGAGTCCAATTGGGCGCCAGCGCGCAGCCGAAGGCCGAGAACATGTAGAGACCAGCCATTACGCGCAGCATGCTGCGACCGCCATATCTGCTCTCGAGCTGTCCGGAGGTCATCGCTCCTAACACTGTTCCAAAGAGCGCGATCGCCACAGTAAACCCAAGCTCACGCGTCGAAAGCTGAAAGACTCGCGTGAGGGCAGAAGTTGTTCCCGCGATAACTGCCGTATCAAAACCGAAGAGCCACCCACCAAGCGCACCTACAGCCGCTCCTCGGGCAACAAACTTATTCATACATTCCGCCGATCTCACTCGTGATCATTTGAGACTATTGTCTCTGGAACGAATGAATTGAAACAATTCACTCTTAAGGAAGTGTCTGAAGGTGTGCCGCTGCTAGACGTTCACGGGCAGGCCGGGTTCGATAGACACCTCCTGCTCTCCCGACGAAGGTTCCCAATAGGTGGCGACGCAGAAATCCCCAAAGACCGAGACGGCGCGCTCTTGCATGGCCTGTAAAACTGTCTCATTGCGTCGAAAATGGTTGTTCATTTGGCTCCGTACCGGTAATATCAGGCTGATGGAAACATGCTGTAGAAGTTTTTGAATATAGGCTTTGCTGCTCACGTATGCAACAAACTCAGGGAAAGATCTGTTATTACAGATGAGTGATTGCGGATGACCATACCGAAATACACAGATGTTTTTCGAGCCCTTCAACACGAGATTCTCAAAGGAAAGTACGCAGGTGGACGCCGGCTGCCTAGCGAGGCCGAGCTGTGCCAGCGTTACAAAATATCCAGGCCCACCGCCGCCCGGGCGTTGCGCGAGCTGCAGCAGATTGGAGTGATTACCCGCAGAGCCGGTTCAGGCAGCTACCTGGTCCCTCCCCAGATTACTCAACCGTCGGCTGCGCATACGCTCGGCTTGTTGATGCCCGGGCTCGGAAATACAGAGATTCTCGACCCGATTTGCAACGAGATCACAAGATTTGCGCAGTCGCTCGGTTATAGCGTTTTATGGGGAGATGCAACACGGCTTGTGAGCAACGGCGAAGATGCTTTCCAGCTTTGCAAACAGTTCGTCGAACGGCCCGTCGCGGGGGTTTTCTTCGCCCCCATGGAATCGGTTCCGGACCGGGAGAAATGGAACCAGAGGATAGCAGAAGAGTGCCGGTCCTCCGGCATTCCGATGGTCCTTCTCGACCGTGATCTGGGCGAGTTTTCATCGCGCAGCGAGCATGATTTGGTTGCGATTGACAATGTTGCCGCAGCGATCGAACTGACCCAGCACATACTTTCGAGCGGGCGGCAGAGGATCTGTTTTCTTGCGCGCCCCAATTTCCCCTCGACTACCGACCTTCGCATGCTTGGATGCCTGGAGGCAATACGCAGGAGCGGCATCCTCTCCAAATACGCATCCGCTCATTTTGGCGATCCGTCCGATGTCAACTTCGTCCAGAAGGTTGTCGACTGCAGCAATCCGGATGCTGTGATCTGCTCGAACGATCAGACGGCTGCGCTTTTGATACGCTCGCTGGCACAAATCAAGAAGAATGTTCCCGAACAGATCGCGGTTGCCGGATTCGACGATGTGCAGTACGCCATGCTGCTTTCACCCCCGCTTACCACAATCCGCCAACCATGCCGCGAAATCGCCCGATCTGCAGTAAGGGCAATGCTTGAGCGCATCGCAGATCCCTCGCTCCCACCCCGGCAGATACTGCACGCTCATGAACTGGTGATCCGGCAGTCTACAGGCGAATAGCAAACGATCGTTTCACAACAGTTCCCGTGAGCAGGCTGTTGAATGAGGCCCGCTTTCGTTGGCGCGATTGAAGTCACGCCCCCAAGACCGGTACTCATGCGACCACAGATCCACAAATGTTCTCGGCTCACGCGGTCAAAGTGGTGTCTCTGAAGGACGGCGGTCTTTGTGCCCTCAATTTCAGTAGCATTGAGGTCCCAATGGCCCGTTCTTGCCGCGTGAATTGCGCCGTTATGCGACTAAAGCAGTTCATCTCGATATTTCTGCAGCGAGGCCTCAAGTTCACGGCTGTCAAATTCGGCAAGACGCTCGGCCATGCTTATCTGGATGTGCTTCGAGATACTCTGCCTTGCCGCTTGGACATCATGTTCGGCAATTGCGCGCGCAATCGCCGCATGGTGCTCATATACGCTCTCCACCAACTCCGGGGTGTGCCCCCGCCGCAGCATCGCAAAGATCCGGATCAGCAGGCGTGTTTCGTTGACGACCCGCTGGATGCGTGCGTTGGCGGCCATGCGCATAAGCAACATGTGTGTGCCGAGGTCATAGTTCACGAAACGACGCATCTGTTCTTCATCCAGCTCCCGCTTCCCGCTCCGCTCCAGCTCTTCCTTCAAGGCGAAGATTGCGACGTTGAGTTCCTGAAGTTTGTTTAGCTCTGCATGTGGTGGAGATCGGCGCGCAGCCTTTTCCACCGCATAAACCTCCAGCGCCTCACGCAATTCGTAGAGTTCGATAATGTCCTGGCGCGTGAGCCGGACAACGATGGTGCTCCGGTTGGCGCTTTGCTCCAGAATCCCCTCGGCAGACAACCGGCCCAGCGCCTCGCGGATCGGGGTACGGCTGATCCCCATTTCTTCAGCAAGCGCCAACTCGGAGACGGCGCCGCCGGGAACCAGGTTGCCGGAGGCTATCTTCTGCTGAATGTGGAGATAAGCGCTTTCGCGAAGGTTGGTTGTCTGACGGCGCTTATTCGCTTTAGCAGTCAAGATACTTCGCCTCCGTCCTGGAGCTGATTGGCAGGATGACTCTGGAATCGCTCGTTACCTGCCATTGAGTAAGGTACATGACAACGAGTCTGTTGACAATGTGCATACAGATTGTATACAAGACAGCTAAATGAGGACCAGACCGAACTGGACCTTCCAGAAGTTGGAGGCGTAAGAGTTTCTGCCTGGAAGTTATTGAAACGGTGTGTGTTAGAGGCGAACAAGCCGTTCACGAAACGGCGTAAGGGAGGCACGGATGAATCAGGCGCAAATGGCGCTCGCGACCGTGCCCAATGGATACCTCCGCAATCTGGGACGAAAGGGCGAATCAAAGTGAAGAAAAATGAAAACGGCGGCATGCTGAGGATGGGGGGATTTTATTCCGCCCTTCCCACACCGCTCCGCGATGATGGAGGGCCGGATTTTGCTTCTCTCGACGCCCTCATCGAGTTCCTGATCGAGAAAGGCGTGGAGGGTTTCTGTGGCGGTGGTCTGACAGGGGAATATCCAATCTTCGGGGCTGAGGATCGGATCCAAGTCTACAGGCACATCGCTAAGCGGACTGCGGGCCGGGCTTCTTTGATCTTCGGAGTCGGCAGCGAGAATTCCAGCCAGGTCCTAAAGATGGCCGCAGAGGCAAAGGACCTCGGCGCGGTAGCTCTGCTGCTGCCTCCTCCATCTTTCTTCCATGTCGCTCCAATCGATGTGCAGGAGATGATGGGACAGATCGCGTCGAGTCTGCCTCTTCCGGTAATTCTTTACTTTATCCCGCAATTTGTTAAGTCGCTCGGTGTTTCAAACGTCCTGACCCTCTTAGGTTCGGTGGAGAATATTGTCGGAGTCAAAGACAGTTCGGGAAACGTCGAGGCCCTGGAGCAGTATGCGTCTGCCAAGCGCGCAATGGGTTTCCGGTTAATGGCCGGAAACGATAATCTGCTTCTTGATGCACTCAAATCGCAAGCGGACGGATGTATCTCCGGGCTAAGCAGTATGGCGCCGGAATTGATGCTCGGTCTTTACCGCGCCTTCTACCAGGGCGCCAGCCAGCGAGCCGCCGAGCTTCAAAGCCTGGTGAAGGAACTTGCCACGGCTATGAGCAGCTTACCTGTGACCTGGGGTATCAAGATCGCGTTGGATGCTCAGGGATTTCCCATGGGCTCTCTCAGTTGGCCCTGTGGCCCCCGTCTTGCGGCGCGGATAGCCAGATTTCGGCAATGGTATGAGCAATGGACACCATCGGTTCGCGAGCGCCTCGTTGCTTCGTCGAATTCCTCTCAAATAATCCAGCACAGCCTTAGGAACTGATTCAGCTATGGATAGACGCAGGTTTCTGAAAGATGCAGCAAATTGTGCAGGCCTGACGGTGATGTCACGAATGACCGGGCTGGCCATGCCGGGCGTGGGGGACAGCCTCCCAACGCACGATCCGAAAAATATGGTGGACCTGAGTAACGCAGTTATTGTTGTCCCCCGTGAGCTTTCGGAGCGAGAGAAGAAAGCGGTCCAGGTTCTGGTCGAGGAAGCTGAAAAGCGAACGGCAATCCGCTGGGAAGTTGCCGAGGAGATGCCAGCGAATGCACCCGTCGCCATTGTGGTTGGCTCGCAGTCGTCACTCAAGGGAAGTCACGCCGCGCTGCTTCCTGAATTGAATCTCTCTACCGAGTTGACTGTCGGAGCAGAGGGATATCGGTTGCGAACGGTGCGCCGTCCAGTCGGGAGTGTGATCGCAATTATCGGGGTCGATGAACGAGGCGTGCTCTTTGGCGTGGGCGAATTCCTGCGCAAGATTTATATGACGAAGGGGAAGGTATTTGCTCCTTCCTCCCTCGACCTCTCCAGCGCGCCGAAGTACAAATTGCGCGGCCACCAGATGGGGTATCGCCCCAAGACCAATGCTTATGATGCGTGGACTGTTGCCATCTGGGATCAGTACATTCGCGAATTGGCGGTCTTCGGCACCAATGCCATCGAGTTGGTTCCTCCTCGCTCCGATGATGCGGCCGATGGTCCGCACTTCCCGCTTCCCCCGATGCGAATGATGGTGGAGATGTCGCGCATCGCGGACGACTATGGATTGGATGTGTGGATCTGGTATCCGGCGATGGACCCCGATTACTCGGACCCCAAGACGGTGGAGTTTGCCTTGCAGGAATGGGCTGAGGTATTCAAGGCACTGCCGCGGGTCGATGCCGTTTTCGTGCCCGGAGGCGATCCGGGTCATACCCGGCCGCGGCACATGTTTGCGCTTTTGGAAAAGCAAGCTGCGAATCTGCGCCGTTATCATCCCGATGCGCAGATGTGGATGTCGCCGCAGGGTTTCGATGCAACCTGGCTACAGGAGTTTCTGGGGATCGTCAACCGGGAACAGCCGCGCTGGCTGAGTGGAGTGGTATACGGGCCGCAGAATCGGATGGGACTACCCGCCCTGCGCAAAGCGATACCCGAGCAGTACCCTATCCGCCTCTATCCGGATATTACACACAGCATAGATTGCCAATTGCCCGTACCGGATTGGGATGTTGCCTACGCGCTCAGCGAGGGGCGCGAGGTCATCAATCCCCGCCCCCGCTCACACGCCAATATCTTCCGGTTGCAGTCGCCGAATTCGATCGGCTTTATCACCTATTCCGAGGGTTGCAATGATGATGTGAACAAGTTCCTGTGGAGTGCGCTGGGCTGGAATCCGGAGAAGCCGGCGATCGAGATCCTGCGCGAATACAGCAGTTACTTTGTCTCGGATCGCCTCTCCGAAGGTTTTGCTCAGGGTCTGATGAGCCTGGAAGCAAACTGGCATGGTCCGCTGCTTGCCAACGAATCTGTCTACACCACGTTGGACCAGTTTCAGACCATGGAGAGTACGGCGACCCCCGCTGAACTTCTAAGCTGGCGGTTCCAGATGGGGCTGTATCGCGCCTACTACGACGCCTACATACGCAGTCGCCTCATCAATGAATCCAGCGCGCAGGACCGGGCTCTCGGCCGGTTGGAGGAGATTCGGCGCATGGGCGCCAGGCCGATTCAGCTGGACGTGGGCGACGAAGAAAAGCGGGCGACAAATGGAACGAATCTGCTCGTCCTGCTCGAGCTTGCCGAAGAATATCTGAATGGCCCCCTGAAGAATCCGACGTCGCAAGACTGGCGGGCGCGGATTCTTGCTTTGGGTGAAGGACTCTACCAGAGCATTCGCATGCAGCTTGCGGTGGAAGGCTATCAGGCTGAGGCAGTCACTCGCGCGGCAAACCTCGATACTCTCGATACGCCCTTGACCGACGCTCCGTGGTTAAGAGAGAGGTTTGCTGAAATCCGGAAGCTGCCGTCTGCTGTCGATCAGATCGCAGCAGTTGAATCGATCCTGGATCGGACCAATCCTGGCCCCGGTGGCTTCTACGATGATTTGGGCAACCTCACAGGCCAGCCGCACCTTGTGCGTGGCGTGGGTTCAATTCAGGATCCAGAGTTCAGGGAGACCTCGTTTATCGGCTCAAGCTTTCCGGATTGGTCAGGAGTGGCCGCCCCGGTTGCCTGGAAGCGGTCGGCTGGTTCTCTCTTCGATGCGCCGCTGCAGTTGTACTATCCCGATCTCGACGGCGCAGCTCAGTACCGCGTACGTGTCGTCTACGCGGGAGATACTCCGGATATGAAGATCCGTCTGATGGCGGGTGAGAACCTCGAAGTGCATCCGCTTATGGACAAGCCTTCCCCAATACGTCCTATCGAGTTTGATATTCCATCGCAGGCAACTGAGAAAGGCTGCCTGACCTTGAGCTGGTACGGGGAACAGGGGCTTGGAGGAAATGGACGAGGTTGTGAGGTCTCCGAAGTCTGGTTGATGAGAAAGTGATCCTCATGAAGTGAGACCCCTTGCGATCAAGGAGATTGTAGTGTCGACTGAAAGGATAAACGTGGAAGAAGCGTGGATAAATCCGGTCATGGCATTGCTGCGCCAAGGCAAGCCGGTCATTGGCGTTACGTTGACGGTGGGGAGTGCAGAGATCGCCGCTCAGGCCGCGTCCCTTGGTTTCGACTTCTTATGGGTGGAGATGGAGCACAGCCCCATCACACTAGAGAGCCTGCGCGACATGGTTCTAGCTACGCGGGGACTGAAGGCTCTACCGTTTGCGCGTGTGCCGGTGAACGCGATTTGGACCGCGAAGCGCGTGCTCGATGCGGGGGTCCTTGGTGTGATGTTTCCGTTTACCAGCACCCCCGAACTGGCTCGCCAGGCGGTGGATGCCTGCAGGTTTCCACCCTATGGGCGGCGCGGCTCCGGGGCCGGACTGGCCACCTTTCGCTGGCCTGCTCCGGAAGGCTACTACGACTTCGCCGACCGGAACGTCATGGTCATCGTCATCGTCGAAGAAGCCTCCGCTGTAGAACAGATCGAGCAGATTGCGGCAACGCCTGGGGTTGATGTCATCTTTATTGGCACCAGCGACCTCGCCTTCTCGCTGGGTTGCCGTGGTCAGCAGGACCATCCCACGGTGCAACAGGCTATCAAGAGGATTGTGGCCGCCGCGAAAGCAAACAATAAGATCCTGGGCGCTCCCACCAAAAATGCCGAGCAGATAAATGCCCTGATCGAACAGGGCTTCTTGTTCTTTCAGAGTGCCACCGAATTGGGACTGATGGCCCAGGGGGCACGGCAGCTGCTTGAACCATTCGGAAAGGCTGCTCGTGAGCCCAGGTCTTCCGCTCTCTACTGAGCGTTCACCTTCAGTCATCGGTTGCATCGGCAGAGCCGTAGCGTGTTCGCACGAAGTGGAATCGAGACTCTTTCGCGCGAAGACTTCGTTGCCAATCAAGAAATCTGTCTGCAGCCAGATACGCCACAGGAATGAGGAGAACCAATGACGCCCCTGTCCACGCACCTCACCAAGACGACGAAGTCTTTGAGGAAACATGGAAGATACAGGTGGTACGTGGTTGGAATGCTCTGGTGCATCTCTTTCTTCAATTACGCCGACCGCCAAGCGGTCTTTTCGCTATTCCCCTTGCTGCAGAGGGAAATGCACCTATCGTCGATTCAGTTGGGCTTGCTGGGTTCTGCTTTCGCGTGGGTATATGGTCTGTGCGCACCATTCGCGGGCACGATTGTGGATCGAATCCGGCGCAAGATCGCCATTTTGGGCGGCCTCAATGTCTGGAGCGTAATCGCGGTAGCTACCGCTTTTTCCCGCTCATTCAGGCAGCTGTTTGCTTTTATGGCGGTGGAAGGTTTGGGAGAGACCTTCTACTATCCGGCGTCGATGTCAATGATGAGTGACTATCACGGCAAAACGACCCGGTCGCGTGCTATGGGCTTTCACCAGACCAGCGTCTATATCGGCACAATTGCCGGGGGATTTTTCGCAGGCCTGATTGGAGAGCATTACGGCTGGCGTTGCTCCTTTGTGTTCTTCGGAAGCCTGGGTATTCTCCTGGGCGTGATACTGGTTCGGTTTCTGCGCGAACCCCAGCGGGCAGCCGCCGATATCGAGGACGGGATAAGCCCCCGTGCTCTGGAACGCATGCCTGTCTGGCGATCCTTTCGGATGGTAATCAAGACACCCACTGTGCTCATGCTGATGGGTGCATTCATGTGCGCCAACTTCGTGGCGCTCGTGCTCCTGTCGTGGATGCCAAAGTTCCTCTACGACCGCTTTGGGATGAGCCTGGCAATGGCAGGCTTGACGGCGACGATTTTTGTGCAGTTGGCGAGCATGCTGGGGTCGCCCCTCGGCGGTTGGTTTGCCGACATGTTACGGAGGCGAACCACGAGAGGCCGGATCCTGGTGCAGGCGATGGCTCTCCTATGTGGCGCCCCCTTTGTATTTCTCTGTGGCAGGGCAAACAGCCTGGGATGGGTCATCCTTGCCTTGATTGGATGGGGTCTGTTCAAGGGATTCTATGACGCCAATATATTTGCCTCCGCCTTCGATTTTGTCAGCCCTCAGGTGCGCGGCGTTACGGCTGGAGTAATGAACATGATGGGCTGGCTGGCCGGTGGTGCGGCGCCGGTCGTGACCGGATACATTGCACTGCGGCACGATGTGGGTCTGGCCATATCACTTGCCTCGCTCGTGTACATCGGAGGCGCCATTCTGCTCACGATTGCCTTGATTACATTCGTGCGGAAGGACGCGGCGCACGCGCAGGAGCAGGCGAGTTGTTGAATTCAACAATTGATGTGCAACGCCGAATGCTGGAAAGCGAGGCTTGCGAGCATGAAGGATTTTTTGGGAGAAAATGCATGAAATCTACCCTTGCGACCCGGCGTGGTTTTCTCGCGACGATGGGTCAGGTTGCCGGTGCCGCCGGCGTGATGGGGATGAGCCGTGAGACAAATGCGCAGACCGTGCCAGGCCATACCGGCCGGAGCGTCTTCGATGTGACCGGCTTCGGAGCGCGAGGCGACGGCAAGACCCTGGATACCGCGGCGATCAACCAGGCGATCGCTGCAGCCGCCGAGGCGGGCGGCGGCACGGTGAACTTTCCTGCCGGAACCTATCTCTCCTATTCCATCCGTCTGAAGAGCAATGTGGGCCTGTACCTCGGTCATGGCTGCACATTGGTGGCGTCCGAGGGCGCCGGTTACGATGCCGCCGAATCCAACCAGCCGTGGGAGAAGTACCAGGACTTCGGACACAATCACTGGCGCAACAGCCTGATTTGGGGCGAGGGTCTGCATGACATCTCCATCACCGGTCCGGGACTGATCTGGGGAAAGGGTTTGAGCCGTGGCGAAGGGGCGCCATTTGCTGAAACGCCCGGGGTAGGCAACAAGAGCATCTCGCTGAAGAACTGCCGCAATGTGCTGCTGCGCGACTTCTCCGTGCTCCATGGCGGCCATTTCGCAGTTTTGGCAACGGGGGTGGACAACCTCACCATAGACAATCTCCTGATCGATACGAATTGCGACGGTATGGATATCGATTGCTGCCGCAACGTCCACGTCACCCGTTGCCGTGTCAACTCTCCGTGGGACGATGCCATCGTGCTGAAGAGTTCCTATGCACTCGGCGCTCCGCGCTCGACCGAGATGGTCACCATCAGCGACTGCATCGTTAGCGGCGATTATGAAGAAGGGTCCGTGCTGGGCGGGACGTTCCGCCGTCTCGACCCCAAGCTCGTGCCTTATGAAGAGGTATGGCGAACGGGCCGCATCAAATTTGGAACCGAATCGAACGGCGGCTTCAAGAACATCACCATCACCAATTGCGTGTTCGAACTTTGCCACGGACTGGCGCTGGAAAGCGCGGACGGCGCTCTGCTGGAAGACGTGACTATCAGCAACCTGACCATGCGCGATATCTACGATGCACCCATCTTCATTCGCCTGGGATCTCGCATGCGCGGTCCGGCAGGCACGCCCGTGGGCGCAATTCGTCGCGTGCTCATCAGTAATGTGGTTTGTTCCGGCGCCGAGGCTCCCGTCTGCTCCATCATCTCCGGTATCCCTGGATACAAAATCGAAGATGTGCGCCTGAGCAACATCGTGATTCAGCACAAGGGCGGAGGCACGCGCGAACAAGCGGGCATTCAGGTTGCGGAGAAGGAGGACGAGTATCCTGACTCGGATATGTTTGGGCCCGCGATGCCGGCGCATGGCTTCTTCATGCGCCACGTTCGAGGAGTTGAGATGGAAGACATCAAGATCCTGAGCGCCAACCCGGACGAACGCCCGGCGTTTGTGCTGCAAGATGCACAGGACGTCGAGTTTACGAAACCCAAGGCCACGGTTGCTGCCGGTGTGCCTCTTTTCCGCTTGAGTAACGTTGAGAACTTCCGTCTACGCGATAGTGCGCAAGTTCCCGACATGCATTTAGACCATGTGAGGGAGAAGGAGATTCTTGCCGGATAGTAACCAGACGGATCTCTCTCTCCTTATGCAAGGCCGCGGAGATTAGCGCTTGTAAGGTGCAGTGTTGTGCCCTTCCGTGACTTTGTAACGACCCGATCCGACTACGATTTCAATGGAAGTGCCGGTATTGCTGTATTTCATTACGCCTTCGGCACGATTTGGTTGAACCCCGTTGACCCATACAGGAGTCCTGCTCCGGATTCGGATGGTCGCAGTCGCATTCACCGGCACTGAGAATTCGTACTCTGTGCCATTCTTCGTCCGAATCCAGTTGCTCTCGACTCGTCCCCACGTTGAGTCGTAGTAGCTCCGCACCCAATTAAGGTCGCCGACCATTTGCGGTTGGAACACAAGCCTGCCTGGAGATTCGGAGGAGTGATCAATCGAAATGCCTCCCAGACCGCGATAAAACCACTCTTCCGCATGTCCCAGCATGAAGTGATCCTGCGAACTGGTCGGGTTGGCATCCCATGCCTCGGCCAGCGCGGTTGCTCCTACGGCCAGCTGGTAGCCATAGCTGGGCGCGTCGTTGCGCTCAAGCATCGCAAGCAATACATCCGAGCGGCCACCATCGAGCAGCGCATCGACCACATAGTGGTAACCAACGTCGCCCGCAGTCACGTGATCGCCGTGTGCGTGAATATCGGCGACAAGGGCATCGAGTACCGCTCCGCGTTCTGCCTCGGGTACCATACCGATCGCAAGCGGCATGGCTTGTGCCGTCTGACTTCCCATGTCGTAACGATGATGAGCCGGATCGAAGAAGCGCCGGTTGAAGGCGTCCCGCACCCCATCGGCGATAGCGCCATAGTGGCGGCTCGCAGCGTCGTCGCCGGCCAATGCATTGACCCGCTCCACCGTTCGCAGATCCTGGTAATAAATCGCCGTAGCGGTAACGCCGATAGTGGTCAGGCTTGTGCCTCCAGGCTTACCCTGGCCGGTGTCCAACCAGTCGCCAAGACCGTAAGCCACAATACCGTTCGTTGCGCGTGTGCCCAAATAATCCACGTAGCGGCGCATTACTTCGCGCTGCGCGAGAAGAGCTTCAAGGTTGCCAGTGCGCTGATAAAGATACCAGGGCGCGAGCACTGCCGCACTGCCCCACTCCGGCGAATCGTTGAAGCGACCCCAGTGCGGTTCGAACACCACGTACTGCGGAGCAATCTCCGGAATCAGGCCGGGTTGTGCACCGCCGGTATTCTGCACGTCGGCCAAATTGCGCGCCAATGCGGAGTAGATGCCGCTGAAGTCGAAGTCATACAGAATCGACGGGGCCATCAGATGCGTCTCCTCCAGCCAGCCGAGTTTCTCACGGTGCGGGCAGTCGGTGAGCAGGCTCTGGGCGTTGTTCTCAATCGCGCGCAGAATCAGCGAGTGAATGCGGTTGAGCAGATCGTTTGAGGTTCTGAACTCGCCAGCGATGGCGGAGGAAGAATGTACGGCTTTTCCTTCGATCCTGAACGAATCGATTCTGCCTGTTGTCTCCAACTGCACATAGCGGAACCCGTAGTAGCTGAAACGTGGATGCCAGACCTCCACGCCTTTGCCCTTCAGCGTGTATTGAAACCACTGCGGTGCACCGGAACTGCGCTGTGAAACGGTCCCATCATGATCAAGCAATTCGCCGCAAATCAGCCGGATGGTCGCACCGGCCTGACCGGCGACTTGGATCCCGGCCCAGCCGGCAAAATTCTGCACCAGGTCGTAGACCGTGACACCGGCCCTCGGAGTAGATGCATGTACGGGGAGATACCGATGCAGCACGCGAATGGGCGGCGCTTCCTCCGGCGTCATCGCGCCCCCAGGCCCATCTACCGCGACCGCGGGACTCCAGCGCTCGTCCTTCAAGCCAGGCAAATCCCAGCCGGCTATCTCGCGCCGCGCGTCATAGTCTTCGCCGCCATAGATAGACGAAAAGGTAATAGGGCCTGGCGCAGTCTTCCATGTTGCATCGGTTGCGATATCCAGTTTCTGGCCGTCTGCCAACTCGATGTGAATTTGGGCGATGCACTTGGGCGGTCCGTAGCTGCCCTCAAACTTCGTGTAGCGGCCCTTGGTGCTCTGGACGCGATACATGCCGTTGCCCAGTAGTACACCCAAAGCATTTTCGCCGCGGCGGAGCATCTGCGTAACGTTGTAGCTGTCGTAGAAGACCGTCTTGCGGTAATCGCTCCAGCCCGGCGTCAGTTCCGCGTTACCCACCTTCGCGCCGTTGATATGCACCTCGTACTGTCCGAGACCCGCGATGTGCAGCACGGCCAAAGTGACCCTTCCATGAAGGCTGAATTCCTTGCGCAGCAAAGGCAGGGGCAGCGTTCCTGCCTCTGCATCGGTAGCATGTGCGGCAATCCAACGCGCGCGCCATACGGGGGCCTGGGTCCAATGCGCAGGCTGGCTCCATCTGCTGGCGCGTCCATCTTCATCCCATGCACGCACACGCCACCAATAGGTGCGCGAAGCCTCCAGAGGTTGGCCGGCAAAGGCAGCAGCGGAAACCACTTCCGGCGCGGACGGCGTCTTCCCGCTGTTCCACACCAGAGCCCGATCCGTAACCAGATCCTCGCGGCTTGCGGCCACTTCGATCTGGTAAGCACTCTGGCGCACGGCGTGCAGATTTTCTGCCGCCGCCCGAAGTTGCCACGACAAGCGCGGATGAGCTTCGGCTACGGCCAGCGGATCCGGCTTTCCCTGGCAGAGCAGAACAACCGGTGCATCCAGGTGGGAGTGGACTGCATCTCCCCGTTGCCCCGAAGTCTGACCCCGAACGCCGATCGTTGCAATTGCCATAGCGAACGCAGCGATGCACATGTCCCGCCGGGAGATCTTGCTCTTTTCGTTCATCGAATTTTCCTTTACACGTTCTACGGCATGGCTTGTGTCGCCGGTTCGTCGCGCGGACAACGGAAGGACACTGCCAGATCTCCTGACAAATTACGAATCTGAATGATCCACGCGGCGGACGAGTGTGAACCGCCATTCGCGGATCGAATCCGCGAGGATTGTAAAGCAGCGCTTAAAGGAAGTGTCAAGGACAAGACAGGAATAGCTGTCCTAGCAGCTTTTGCGGTTAACGGAGCCGCGTCAGCGACTCCGCATCAGCCGCTTTGAGCGACTCACATCCTAATGCCGGCCCCGGCGGATACCTGCTTTGCGGCTGCCTCATCGCCAAGGAGGCTGAATTTGGCTTCGCGCATTTCAACCCGGGCCGCCTCATATTTGTAATAGTTCTGTAAAAGTCATGACACTTGCGCGCCAAGGCAAGACAATTCGGCAAGCTTCTCGCCCGCATCGAAATCCCCGGACTTGATCTCCAATTAACCTCAAAGCCTACCCCCAAAGCTGTCAGGACAGCTATTCCTGTCTTGTCCTTGACACTTCCTTTAAGCGCTGCTTAACTATCCTCGCGATGCATAGCGTTTTTCGTGCATCGAGCAGCATTTGTCAGGAGGCAAAGAAATCCATGGGTTCACGTTCTCGCCGCAGGTTCCGTACTTTCCGGTTCCGCCCCTCATTCATTGTCATGTTGACCCTTTGTTTGATGGTATTCCCGGCTGCAAGCCGGCTTTGCGCGCAGGTTGCATACGGTGTAAACGGTACGGTAACCGACTTGACCGGCGCCGTGATTCCCGGAGCGCAGGTCGAGTTGCGCGCCGACGCAACCGGCGTTGTCACCAACGCTGTCTCCTCACCGGCGGGTGCTTTTACCATCGTGCTCTCCAACCCTGGCGCTTACCAGGTCACGGTCAGCGCTCCGGGTTTCAAGCAGTTCGTTGAAAAGAATGTCAACGTGGAAGTGGGCGCTTTCTCCACGGTCGTTGCCGAGCTGCAGCCTGGAGCCGCCACGGAAACGGTGCAGGTATCGGCGCAGGAAATCGCAATGAACACGGCGGATCCCGGGATCGGAACCACCATTGAACCGGAACTGGTCAGTGCCGCGCCTATCGAGGTCAATGGCGGACCCCGGTCGATCGACGCCTTTGTCCTGCAAACCCCCGGCACCGCCGCGCCCGCTTCTGCCGCAGGCACCGGAATTGAAGGCAGCGCCCTCAACATCAACGGCGGCATCACCGCGGAAACCAACTATTACTACAACGGCATTCCCATCACGGAGCCGTTTTCGGCAAGCAACACGGAAGTCGGCAACGCCTATCCGGCGTATGAGATGGTGAGCGAAGCCCACGTGGCCAGCGCGACCTTTTCGGCGCAGTATGGCCTGGCGGCAGGCGTGGTCACCTACAAGATGGCCGGCGGCGCCAACATCTACCACGGCGACGCCTTCTATATCACCCGCAACAATTTCTTCGACTCGGTGGGCTTCTTCAATAGTCCCACCTGGGGCGGAACAGGCACCCCCACCAATCACCAGAACAACTACGGCTTCACCTTGAGCGGGCCGGCGTCGATTCCCCATCTGTATAACGGCAAAGACCGCACCTTCTTCCTCTTCACCATGGACTTGTATGGCCAGCACGGCGCGCAGACCGCTTTCCACACCTTGCCCACCGCCGCGGAGTTGAATGGCGATTTCAGTAATCTCCAGGATACCAATGGCAACCCGGTTACCATCTATGATCCCACGACCGGGCAACAGTTTGTGTGCAACGGACAGCTCAACGTGATATGCCCCAGCCGCTTCAGCACGGTTTCACAATCTCTGCTGCCGCTGCTTCAGCCGAGTTCTCCTTTACGGACCGGCACCGGAACCTACAACGGTGAAATAAACAACGAGGCTCCCTTCGTCAAGTCCACTACCGATTACAACCATAATTGGGGATTCACGGTGGACCACAACCTCACCGCTTCGCAGAACATCCACTTTTCTCTCTGGAACCAGGATGTAAGTAGTCCCTCGCCGGGAAATAACATGTTCCCGAACAGCAATGAGCTTTCCAGCGCCTTGGTCAGTCAAACCTCGGGCAGGGGATATCTGCTCAATTACATCAAGGTGGTATCCCCGAACCTGGTGGTCACGGTCGGCGTGAACAAGACTGACATCTATTACAACAACCATGTAGTGAACCAGAGCGCGGATTTCGCACCTGTCACGGACGCCGTCAGCTTCCCCGAAATCACCTTCCAGAATACCGCGGTCCCCTATACGAGTTGGGGCAACCACTCCACCAGGAACTCCACGCGCCGCTACGATAACGCCTTTGTCAACAACTGGCTGTGGACCAAAGGAAAACACACATTCAACATCGGTGGCGAATTCCGCCTTACCCTGGAGGACAGCATCATTTGCAGAACTTGCGGCGGAGATTTCTATTTCAACCACCTGCAAACCGCCGATCCCAACAATTTTACTAACATCGACACCGGCGACGCATTTGCCAGTTTCCTGCTGGGAGAGGTATTCTCGGCGGACCGCAATTGGGCTCTGCCGGCCGATCTGCGCGCTCCGGCCGTCTCCTCCTACATCCAGGATGACTACAAATTCAGCCCGCGCCTGACCATCAATGCCGGCTTGCGCTGGGACATTCCGGTTCCCTTCACCGAGACGCAAAACAACATCGTCTTCGCCAATTTCAATGCGCCCAACACCGCGGCCGACAACCTGCTCGGAGCGGTCACCAAACTCGGCTCCTGCACGGTGGGATGCTCTGGAATCAATCGCGCGGCCATTCACTGGAAAGACCTCGGGCCTCGCCTCGGATTCTCTTACCAGGTGAACAACAAGACCGTGGTCCAGGGCGGCTACTACATGGCCTTTATGGGAGGCGGCGCCTACGCCTTCGGCCTCGCCCGCGTGGCGCAGGATTATACCGACACTTTGGCCGGCTCCTATCAATCGCCTATTGGAGTCAATACCGCTCCAGGCTTTGGAGACTGGGACACTAACGTGGTTAACAACCCGCAGCAAATTCCCTTTGCTCCGACTATGTCCAATGGCCAGCAGGTTGAACAGATGGATCCAAAGACCGCGGGCATCGCACCCTACACGCAGGCCTGGAGCTTTAATATTCAGCGCGAGCTGCCCGACAACATGTTCCTCATGTTGGCCTTCATCGGCAACCGCGACGTCCACCTTCCTTCGTCGCTCAACCAGCCCAACATGCTGAACCCCAATTCCCTGGAGTTGGGCAACGTGCTGAACGATACGGTGGCTCAAGCCGAAACCGATCCGGCGGCTATTGCGGCCGGCATCAACCCGATCCCCTACCCCAACTTCGTCAACGATTTCGGCGGTGACCCGACGCAGATTTCGATCATTCAGGCGCTGCTCCCCTATCCGCAGTTCGCTGGCACCGACAACCACTTCGATCAGGCCGGAACCAGCTTTTACCGCTCGCTTCAGGCTCAGGTCGAGAAGCGCTTCACCCATGGGCTCAGCTTCCTCAGCAGCCTGACGCTGGCGCAGAACTGGTCGGACGTCGACTTCGGGGTAACGCTGCAGCAGAACAATGCGCAGAATCCCATGGATCAGAAGGCCGAGTGGTCCGTCTCGTCGCTCAATCAGAAGTGGAATGACAAGAACATGTTTACCTATGTCCTTCCCATCGGCGCCGGGCAGAGATTCCTGAACCACAAAGGAGTCGCGGATGAGATTCTGGGCGGCTGGCAGGTGGCCGGCATCATGAACTACAGCACTGGAAACCCTCTCGGCATCTACGAACAAACCAACAACGTCGTGTTGTCCACCAACTCCAACGGCGACGCCCAACCCCGCCCGAATATCGTCCCCGGACAGGCCCGCAAGACCTACAGCTATAGCCTCACGCGCGACTATTTCGTGGGTAAAACCCAGGTGCAGCCCGTGCAGTTCAACATCAACGCCTTTTCGCCGGCTGGTCAGTTCACCTTTGGCAACGCGGCCCGCAACTACGCTGGCATTACGGCCCCGCCGAACCTTATGGAAGACTTCGACGCCATGAAGACCTTCCACTTCAGTGAAAGCGTCAAAGCCATCCTGCGCGTGGACTACTTCAACGCCTTCAATCGTACCCAGTTTGGAGCCGGCGGGCCGCCACCGGTGGCAAACTGTATCGATTGTGGGGGCTTTGGCTTGGTGCCGGCCCCCGGTTCACTCATCAGCAACCGCCAGGGCCAGGCGACGTTCCGCGTTACGTTCTAGCGGGCTATCGCCTTGCGTGTGACGTCATATCACGGGCCGATTTCGCTCACAGCGGAATCGGCCCGATGACCATCACACGACAGCGATCCTATCGCCCCAAATCTGCCCTGATAACAAAGGAACCCGGAATGAAGACTCTGTTCCAGAAGTTCGCATTTTCTCTTGCCCTCATTCTCCCGGCGGCCGCCGCCGCACAAGCAGGCGTTTTCCCTATTGAGATCAAACATGCCTTCACCGCCGAACAAGGACTTCCCGACAACCAGATCAACTGCATCGCTGATACAACATCAGCGGTCTATGCGGGAACCGCCCGCGGCTTGAGCCGATTCGATGGGAGCAAGTGGCTGCCGGTCAACGGACTCACCAGCGATCCGGTGGAGCTATGCGCCGCGCTGGGAGATTCGCTCTACGTCGTTTATGCGAGGGGCTTGCAGCGCGTTTCGGCCACGGCCGTGATGCCGGTCGCGAGTATCCCGGCGGGACGCCCCCTGGCTTTTGCCGCAAGCGACAAGGCTCTATACCTGGCGATGGACTCTGGGCTCTACAGGGCCAACGCTGGCGCTGCTAAGTTCACTCGGATGAATTCGCCGGCGAGCGCCAGGAATATCCGGCAAATCGCGGTAAGTCCAGCGGGTGAATTGGCCTTAGCGGCGTCCGATGGCTTGTTCGTCAGGAACCCCACGGGCAGTTGGAGAACCGAATATCCGCAGGATGGGCCGCGAAGCTGGGCGCCGAAAGACGTTCGAGCAGTCGCGTTCGACTCAGAAGGGCGGCTCTGGTTTGCCAGTCCACAAGGAGCCGGCTATCGACACGCCAACGGATGGAAGCTCTTCACCGGGGCTGAAGGTCTGCCGTACAACGACTTCACGACGATCGCTGCGGGCGAACGAGGCGTCGTTTGGTTCGGCACATCGCTCGGGGCGATCCGATTCGATGGCAAAACCTGGGAATTCCGCCAGGGCCTGCGCTGGCTCCCCGACGACGGTGTTCGCGCGATCGCTGTTTCAGCCGGCGGAAACGCCTGGTTCGCAACCACAATGGGAGTCGGCCTCATCGAACGGAAGCCGACGACCTTTGCCGAGAAGGCGCGCTATTACGAAGACGAGATTGACAAACGTCACCGCCGGACGCCCTATGGCTACGTGACCGCAGTAGGGCTCCCCACAGCGGGTGACAAGAGCAAGTGGGTTCAGCATGACACCGACAACGACGGCCTCTGGACAGCAATGTATGGAGCAGGGGAGTGCTTCGCCTACGCAGCGACCCATGATCCACTTGCGAAACAACGGGCTCGCAAGGCATTCGAAGCGCTTCGGTTTTTGAGCCAGGTGACACAGGGCGGCGAGCATCCCGCGCCTCCCGGCTTCCCTGCCAGGGCTATTCTTCCCACGAGCGGCCCCGATCCGAATCTATACTACTCGAAAGAGCGCGACATCAAGGTGCGCGCCACCGATGACCACCTCTGGAAAGTCCTCTCACCGCGCTGGCCCAAGAGTGCCGATGGACAATGGTATTGGAAGTCCGACACCAGCTCTGACGAGTTGGACGGCCACTATTTCTTCTACGCGCAATACTACGATCTCGTTGCCGAGACACCCCAGGAGAAGGACGATGTCCGCAAGGTAGTCCGAGCGATCACGGACCACTTGCTGGAACACAACTACTCGCTCGTCGATTGGGACGGTACTCCGACCCGCTGGGCCGTGTACGATCCCGTGAATATCAACGACACCCGGGGCCGCTGGAGCGACCGTGGGATGAACTCGTTGAGCATCCTGTCCTACTTGAAGGTGGCCGAGCACATGACCGGCGACCCAAAGTACACCCAGGCCTACCGCAAGCTCGTAGCAGACGACAAGTACGCCATGAACGTGATGTTTGCTAAGATCAGCGGCGGGCAGGGCTCAGGCAATCACTCCGACGATGAGATGGCGTTCATGAGTTATTACGATCTCATCAAGTACGAGACCGACGATGATCTGCTTCAGCGCTACGCCTATTCGCTGGCCAACTACTGGCGCGGAACCCAGCCGGAGATGAACCCGTTCTTCGACTTTGTGGCCGCGGCCAGCCTGCGCGGCAAGAAGTTCAGCGACTCCTTTCAGACAGTTGACCTCACACTCACTGGCGACTGGCGCGAAGACTCTCTTGATACGCTTCGCCGCCTGCCGCTCGATCGTGTCGACTGGAAACACACGAACAGCCACCGCAAGGACATCGTTCCGGTGCGCTCGCTCACCCCCGAAGACAGCGACCGGGAGAATCTCGGCTATCGCGTGGACGGCCGCGTGCTTCCCGTCGACGAACGCTTCTTCGACTTTTGGAATCACGATCCGTACAGCCTGAACACGGGCGGCGACGGCCACGATCTCGGCGACGGAGCCGTTTTCCTGTTGCCCTACTATATGGGCCTGTATCACGGCTTCATCGAGTAACTCGTCGCTGAAGGTGGATCGACGGACGGTGGCCCATCCTAAGCTCACGGCGCCGGGATGAGGCCACCATCCGCGAATACATCCGCACCGAGGAACTGGAAGACCGGCGACTGGATCAAATGAATCTGAGGCGCTGCCCCGCCACCGCAAGGTGGCTCACATCAATGAAGCCCCCGGCTGTGCCGGGGGTACTTGCAAAACATGCTCAAGACGGGCTCATCAGGAGGAAATCGAATGCCTGCTCCAATATCTTGCCTCAAAGCTCTCCGCTCGCGCCGCACGGCCGTGGCGTTATCCGTCATGATGCTGCTCGCACTTGTGTTGTTGCCAGTGGCCGGGAACGCTGAACGCAACCCCGATGCGAAAGATCCGCAGAACGAACGCTCCAGGGAGTTCAATTATCCGGGTCCAACCCAGATAGCGTCCGCACTGAAGGCGCTATCGAGCCAGTCGCGCACTATCATCGATCGGCTCTCCAAACTTGGAGAACTCTCCGTAGAGGGATGGCGCTATCACGTCGGCGATGTGCAGAGCGGGCAAGCTCTGTCGCTGGACGATTCCAACTGGCAGCAGATGCAGGACCAGACTCCGGTCCAGACCACAGACATCGTTTGGCTGCGCAAGAAGATCGAGATTCCCAGCACGCTCGACGGGTATGACCTGACCGGAACCCAGCTGCGGATTCGCAATATGGCGGGCAATAATTCGGTTTCCGTCTTCTTCAATGGCGAGCGCGTCGCCGCCGGTGAATCGATGGAGCCGCTGGTTCTGGCCAGCTCCGCCAAGCCCGGCGAGACCATTCTGATTGCCATCCGGATCGCAACCACCGCCCGGCCTAAGAATCTTAATTTCATCCGAAATCCGATTGAAATCGACTTCGCACCCAACCGGCCGAACCCGCAGGACCTCTCTTCCGAGTTCATCGTGGCGGCGTTGTTGCTGCCGGATCTCTCTGACAACGCCTCCGCGGATATCGCAACCTTGGACAAGGTTGTTCAGGAAGTCGATGTCAATGCGCTCGACGCGAAGGATCAGCAGAAGTTCGATGACTCGCTGCGCAAGGCCCAGCAGGACCTGGAGCCTTTCCGTCCTACGCTGCAAAAGGCCAACTTCCACCTGGCGGGCAACTCGCACATTGACGCGGCCTGGCTGTGGCCGTGGACGGAGACCGTGGACGTGGTTCGGCGCACCTTTGGCACCGCTCTCCAGTTGATGGACGAATACCCGGACTACACCTACACGCAGTCTGCCCTGGCCTACAGCGAATGGATGGCCGAAAAGTATCCCGAGATGAATGCGGAGATCAAGAAGCGCATTCAGGAAGGCCGCTGGGAGATCGTCGGCGGAATGTGGGTCGAGCCCGACCTGAATATGCCCGGCGGCGAGTCGCAGGTCCGCCAGCTTCTGGTCGGCCAGCGCGAATCCATGAAGCTTTACGGAGTCACCACCCGCATCGGTTGGAACCCGGATACGTTTGGGTATAACTGGCAGCTTCCGCAGATCTACAAGAAATCCGGCGTCGATTACTTCGTCACACAGAAGCTCTCGTTCAACGAGACCAATCCGTTCCCGTTCAAGATCTTCTGGTGGCAAGCTCCGGACGGCAGCAAGATTCTCACTTACTTGCCGCACGAATACGGCAATAACAATCTGAGCCCGATGCGCCTGAGCAACGATCTGGTCCATGCGCGCCCGCTGAATCCGGGATTCAGCGATCTGCTGGATCTTTATGGTGTAGGCGACCACGGCGGCGGCCCGACCCGTACGGTGCTGGACCAGGGCCTGCACTGGATGAAGTCTGACCTGGTGGTTCCGCGGATGGAGTTCGGAACCGCACAGAGCTACTTCACTGAAGTCGAGAAGACGGTCGCGCCCGGCTCCCCGACCTACAACTACCAGGCGATGGCTCATGGCGGTGGTGCGCTGCCTGCGCCGCCGCCGGGCAAGATCAGCATTCCCATCTGGAACGACGAGATTTACTTCGAGCATCACCGCGGCACCTACACCACGCAGGCCAATCACAAGCGCAACATGCGCGAGAGCGAAGAGTGGCTGCTGAACGCGGAGAAGTACTCCTCCATCGCCTGGCTCGACGGGCTCTCCTATCCGGGCGACGCGCTGACCGAATCCTGGAAGAAGGCGTTGTTCAACCAGTTCCACGACCTGGGCGCCGGCTCCGGTATTGGCATCATCTATAAGGATGCGCAGCGGGACTACGACCAGATTCGCTGGCAGACGCAGGAATCATCGTCGAAGGCGCTCAATGACATCCAGGCGCCCATCGACACGCATGCGGCCGGCTCTGTGCCGATACTGGTCTTCAATACTCTGAGCTGGCAGCGCTCCAGCCTGGCTGAGATCACGGTCGAAATGCCTTCGCCCAGCGACGGCATTTCGATCCTGGACGCAAGCAACCACGTACTGCCCTCGCAGATCCTGTCGAGCGACAGCGGGACGACTACCTTTCATATGCTCGTTGATGTAAAGGATGTTCCTTCCGTCGGTTACAAAGTCCTGCACGCAGTGCCGGGCCGCAAACCGTTCGCCAGCGACCTGAAGGTGAATGGGCTGACGCTGGAGAACTCGTTCCTCAAGGTCACGGTTAACTCATCGACCGGCTGCATCACCAGTCTCTACGACAAGAAGGACAACTTCGAGTCACTGGCGGCGGGCGCCTGCGGCAATCAATTGCAGACCTTCCACGATCATTCGTGGGTAGAAACCGCATGGAACATCGATCCGGGAACCTTCGACCACGTCACGCCAATCACCGAGGTCGATTCGGTGAAACTGGTGGAGCAGAACCCGCTCCGCGCGGTCATTCGCGTGGCGCGCCACTGGCAGAACTCGAACTTCCAGCAGGACATCACCCTCTACGAGAACTCCGACCAGGTCGATGTGGTCAACGACATCGACTGGCATGAGACCTACGTACTGCTCAAAGCGGCCTTCCCGCTGGCGGCGTCGAACAAGATGGCGACCTACGAGATCCCTTACGGAACCATCGAGCGGCCGACCACACGCGACAACGACTGGGACGCGGCGAAGTTCGAGGTCTCGGCTATTCGCTGGGCCGACCTGGGCGACGGAAAACACGGCTTCTCGCTCATCAACGAAGCGAAGTATGGGTACGACTGCAAGGACAATGTGCTGCGGCTGACCCTGCTGCGCTCGTCTACCGATCCCGACCCTAATGCGGACCGCGGTCATCAGCACTTCAGTTATGCGCTCTTTCCGCACGCCGGTGACTGGAGGACCGCGATGACGGTACGCCATGGCTATGCGTACAACTACAAGCTGCAGGCCATGCAGGTGGATGCGCACGCGGGCGCCATGCCGCTGGAGTACTCCTACTTCTCCGTCCAGGGCGACGACAGCGTCATCCTGACCGCCGTGAAGAAAGCCGAGGACACAAATGCGCTGGTTCTGCGGTTCTACGAGTGGGCTGGCAAGGACGGCCAGGTTTCGCTGACCTTCCCGAAGGGCGCAACCTCGGCCACGGCCACCAACCTGATGGAGGAGCCGGAAGGCCAACCCTTGCAGCTGGTCGGCTCCGACTCGGTCACCGTTCCAGTGGGTCACTACTCCATCAACACGGTTGAGGTTGCGTATCCGCACGGCCAGCAGTAAGAAGCCGAGCAGTCAAACGCAGTCCATGCGGCCCTGGGCGATTCATAATCTCGCCTGGGGCCCTGTCTCTAAGCGCGACACTCGCCACTCGGCGTGGAACCGTTTGGAGACGGATCAAACGATTCACGCGAAGATCGTTGCATCACCACCGGTCAAAATGAACGGAGGGCCCTCTTAAAATGAACGGCCAAGCGTCCTCACCTCTCTATGATGAGTCAACTGCGACTGGATTTGATCGCCGAACGATTCTGCAGGGAATTGGGTGTTCTGTATTGTCCATGATATTGCCGCAGGCTTCTGCCGAGCCGAAGCTGAATCTGGCAACTCTTAACCATATTCAGGTCGAACAACTTTTGAAACCCCTGTTCGCAACTCAGAATCCCGCGATGTTGCAGTTCGCGATCGATGTGTACGAGCACTGTATCTTCGGCCGAATCCAGGCGGCCGAACCACCCTTGAGGCATGCGTGGCTTATCCCTGGCGGAGGGTACGTCGGACAGTGGCTCTGGGACACGACGTTTCTTACCGACCTGCTTGCGATTGTTCCGGATCAAAAGGAATTTATCCGGGGAATCTATGCTAACTTCTGGGATTTTCAAGATCGATGGAACAACGCAAAACCTCCTTACGCCCACGGAATGATTGTTAACTTCATGGCGCCCGATAGCGGGCCGAAGGGATTCAGTGGCAAAGACTGGCTCAGGTTCCCGGCATACTCGCAGGCGCCTTTACTGGCATGGGGAGTGAAACGAGTTTACTTGCGAAATCACGACCAGGAACTTGTTCGAGAAGCGCTGCCGCATCTTGAAGCATTTCACGACTGGTATTGGCGCGAGAGGGATTTGGATGGAGTTGGTCTCGTCACGGTGGGTTCCTATGATGGAGTACTGCAGGACGCGCGTTATGAGACTTACGACCGAGAGGTCGACTTGGATTCGCTCACTTTAATTCCGCACCCAAATCGTGCGGCAGGCCAAGACAATGGTCCGTGGTACGGGAATATCTACATCCCCGCAAATACCAGCTATCTGCTGCTTTCTGAACAATGCCTCATTTGGCTAGCCGATGCGGTGGGCGACCATGCCCTTGCCGCGCGGCGTCGGCCCAGGCTGAAGAAGGGCACGGAAGCAATGCGAAAATACATGTGGGACGACCAGCAAGGATGTTTCCTCGCAGTCCGGCGTGAAGATTTGAACAAACTGCGAACGGCAACGATCGGTGGAATGGTGCCTTTGCAGGCCGGCATTCCCACGAAGGCTCAAGCTTCGCGTATGGCCGAATCCCTCTCCACAGATCACTGGAATACCCCAATTCCACTGCCGACAGTCGACCGGGATGACCCGGATTACAAGAGCGATAGCTTCTGGCGCGGAGATGTTTGGCCGTCGACGGTATTCCAGACATTGAGCGGTCTCGTACAGTACGGCCACACCAAACTGGTTGCCGATATGGCAGGACGGCTGCTCGATAACGCCATCAAGGTGGGTGTCAGCGAACACTACGATTCGCAATCCGGCGCACCACTCGGTGTCCGCAACTTAGGCATGTCATCGGTCCTTCTTACCATGGCCATCGAAGGTCTTAGCCCGAGACATGCCATACGTGTCACTGGATCGATCTAAAGGCCAAGGGAGATCCCCCGGCTCTGACCTGTCGCGAAGGAGGGTAAGCAATAATGAAAACTTTCAGGCCGTTTAAGCGGCTCGCTCTGGCTCTAGCGGTAATCTCAGGTTCGACCTTTGTCTGCCATTTCTCCGTGGGTGCATCCAATGGCCTCGCCTCCGGCCTGTCGAATACAGCGCAGTCCGGTGCGCCGGCGAAAAGTGCCGTGGATCAGCCGTGGATGAACCGCTCGCTTTCACCCGGGATGCGCGCGAATCTGCTGATCAAGGCAATGACCCTCGACGAAAAGATTGCCCTGATGCACGGCGTCAGTGGGATCAAGGGCAATACGGTCAGTGGCTACGATGTTGAGCGTCCTCCCATCGGCTATGTTGGCTACGTTCCGCCCAACCTCCGGCTGGGCATCCCGGCGCTGCGGCTGGCCGATGGCCGCGCTGGGGTCGGCAACGAGGCCACCGACGTGACCCTCCTCCCGGCGCCCATCGCGGCTGCCTCGGCATGGGATACGAATCTGCTGAGCGAATTCGGACATGTGCTCGGTCAGGAGCAGTGGGCTAAAGGGACCAATGTTGCCCTGGGCCCGTCGATTGATGTAGTCCGTGTCCCCGAGTGGGGCCGCAGCTTCGAGAGCTACGGGGAAGACCCGTTTTTTAACGGCCAGATGGCTGTGGCGGAGATCAAAGCTATCCAGAGCGAAGGGCCGATTGCCGACGCCAACATGTATCTCACCATGAATCAGGAGAGCGATCGCTTCCGCGAAGACTCCGTTGTCGACGAGAGAACGATGGAGGAGATCTATCTTCCCCCGTTTGAAGCATCGGTGCGCGATGGCCATGTGGGCACATTCATGTGCGCCTACGTGAAGACCAACGGCGTTTACTCCTGCGAGAACGCCGGCATTCTTCAGCATATGCTGCGTCAGCAACTCGGGTTTGACGGCTGGGTCATGAGCGACTGGGGCGCCACGCACTCCACTGCAGGCTGCGCCAACAACGGGCTCGATCAGCAGATGCCCGACGGCGTCTACTTCGGGGCGGCGCTGAAGAAAGCGGTCAGTGAAGGCCAGGTGAGCACCGCAACCATCGACGAGCACGTTCTCCACATTCTGCTCCCCATGTTCCGCCAGGGACTCTTCGACAGAGAACAACCTGGAAACTGGAAAACCAACGTGCGCGATCCCAGGCACGACATGTTCTCGCGCACGGTTGCAGAGCAAGGCACCGTCCTGTTGAAGAATGAGCAAGCCATCCTTCCGCTCTCAACAAATGCGTCCGTGGCGATAATCGGCGCAGCGGGTCACGCGAAGCCCAAAGCGGAAGGCGGCGGAAGCTCGAATGTTGTTGCGCCGTACGTCGTCAGTCCGCTCGACGGCATTCGCGAGCGCTTGGGGGGCGGGACCGCCGTCACCTATGCCGATGGCGCGGATCTCGCAGCGGCCGTGAAAACTGCGGCAGCAGCGCAGATTGCCATCGTCGTTGTGCACACCGATGAGAGCGAAGGCAGCGATCGTCCTGACCTGCATCTCCCGGGCAACCAGGACCAGGTGATCTCCGCGGTTGCGCAAGCCAACCCCCACACCATCGTTGTGCTAAACACAGGAGGTCCGGTGCTGATGCCGTGGGCTGACCATGTCGCCGGCATCCTCGAGGCGTGGTACCCCGGACAGGAAGACGGGAACGCGCTCGCCGCTGTTCTCTATGCTGACGTCAACCCTTCGGCAAAGCTGCCACTGACCTTCCCAAAAACCGCCGATGCTATTTCGACGGCGACCAGGGAACAGTGGCCTGGAGCCGGCGGCCGCTCGATCTATAGTGAGAAGCTCAACGTCGGTTATCGCTGGTACGACGCGACGGACACACAGCCGCTGTTCCCGTTTGGCTTCGGGCTCTCCTACACAACCTTTTCCGTGAGTCACTTGACGCTGCATCAGTACGCCATCGCCGCCACATCGCTTTCGTCCGGGACAAAGCTCAAGGTGAAGGTAGACGTCACGAATACCGGGAAGCGGACCGGCGCCGAAGTTGTGCAGGTCTACGTCGGCCACCCGGCAGCCAATGGCGAGCCGCCGCATCGGCTGGCGGCCTTCGGGAAGGTTGAGCTCAAGCCCGACGAGACGAAGCAGGTGACTCTCACTCTCGACGGCACTGCCTTCCGGATCTTCAATGTTGCGCGGCATGCGTGGGAGATTCCGGCAGGGACGTACGAAATCCTGGCAGGAACATCCTCGCGGGATCTGCCGCTGAAGGGGTCAATTACAATTCGGTGATAATGATTCAGGCAATCCAAATCCTGTTGAGGTACCTGTGAGACTGCTACCAGGACCTTCGTTTTCGGGGCGGCATCGAGCTGCCTTTGACGAAGGCCCTTTTTGTGCGTCAGGATGCGGTTGCCTTCCCGAGGGAAAGCCAAAACTTCAGGCCGCGCTGCCCTTATCGCCCTTCCAGATGGCGTAGATGGTGTCTTCGTCGCCCATACCGTCAGGAACAGCCGGGCTGGGGTCGTTGGCCGCGTACCAGGTCCGATGGTTGAGCGGTGAGACGATCCCCCGCCCGCCCGGCATTTCCACGTAGCCGTTCGGATCCGTTTTCCTGACCCAGTTCCAGGCGTAGCGCAGCCATTGCGCACGGTAAGCGTCGCTCTGGTTGGCGAACCAGGAGATCTCGTCGTATCCCCACAGCCAATAGGCGCCCTTGACTGCTCGTCCAGCCGTCTGCCGAGGTTGCCCCGGATACTTGGCGACGCCCCAGTTATCCAGCTCAACCAGGTAGGGCAGGTGCTCGCAGGTCCAGCCGCTGTAAGTGCGTCCGCCCTTGCTGTGCAGATAGATGCTGTCTACGAAGCCTACTTCCAGAATGACCTCTTGCGGTTTGTCGGAGACTTCCTTCATGCGCAGCGGCAAGGCATGGAAGTCGAGCAGAAGCTCGCCGTTCCGCACCAGGCCGCCA
Source organism: uncultured Acidobacteriaceae bacterium (assembly GCA_963808695.1). GTDB lineage: Bacteria > Acidobacteriota > Terriglobia > Terriglobales > Acidobacteriaceae > Telmatobacter. The sequence continues at coordinate 439,978 of CAWEHF010000021.1, read as the reverse complement.
CTCGGCGTGTGCGCATTGCACAGCAACATGCCGCGGCGGGCATGCTGTGCGGCGTAGGTGCGCACCAGGTCGAAAACACGGGCGTAGTGGTCCAGGTTGGGATCGTTATAGTTCATGATCTCCATCTGACCCCAGTGAATGCCCTCGAAGCCCAAGTCAATGTAGGACTTCGCCAGAAAATAGAACCAGAGCTGCGTCTCGGTCTGGCTTACGTCGGGCACGCTGGAGCTTGTGCTCCATGAGCGGCTGCGTTGCGGCAATGGATACAGCATGGCCTCGTAGCGGAAGTTGCGCTCTTCAACAGGCAAGCCGAGCGCAGTAAAAGCCCAGTCAGGCACCGGCACCTGTTCCACCTCGGTGCTGACAATCTCGAAGATGCATGCCTCGAAGATCGCATCCGGCGAGATGGTGCGCACTTGCGGCATCTGCTGGCGGGCGCGCTCGAAGTTCGCCAGCAGCTTGCCTTCGCCACCCCACAGGCAGATGCTCCGGCCCAGGTATTGGGCGCCGATGCGCTTCAGCATGCGGATGTTGTCCTTCAGGTCGCCAAGGCCGTTCAGCAGGCCCTGCATGGTGATCGCTCGCGACAGGTAGTTTTCCAACACCTCTCTGGAGATCGTGCCATTAAAGTCATAGTTGCGTCGGCGATGGCTTGATGGAGTAGCGGCAAAAGTGGGCGTCTGCCAGTGCGAACGCCGAAGCCGCAAGCGAAGTAGTCAGGAACCGTCGTCTCTTCACGGAGTCTCCTTACAATGGGCGCTCAGTTGCTGGAATACGCTGCAGAATCCGCGGGCAAAAGGGCGCTGCTTTCGATAGTATCGGTAACGACTCGAGAATCTCGCTGGAGTTGCTCGATAAGTCACTATATCTTATTGATATTAACACACTTATCAATCACTTGCCGATGCAGAATGTCGAGAAGATCAGGTTCAGGATGTCGTCGGGAGTGGTTTGGCCGGTGAGCGAGTCGAGAGCCCAGAGGGCGCGGTAGAGGTCAAGCAGAATCATCTCGTGGGGAATGGAGCCGGCATTCGCGCGTGAAGCATCGGCCAGCGCGCTGAGCGTGGTTGTCACGGCCTGGTGCTGGCGCAGATTGGTCAGCAGACCTGGTTCGGCAGCCGCGCCGCCCGTGGCGAGGCGAAGGATTTGCGCGCGCAGCTCCTCGATTCCCTCGCCCGTCAACGCCGAGGTTGCAAGAGCCGGCAAGCGCCGCAGTTCTTCGGCAGCGAGGTCCGATGCCGGCCGGCCGTTCGCAACCAGGTCGCTCTTGTTCACTGCTACAAGTGCGGGCCGGCCATCGGTCGCGGACAGCAGCAGACGCTCCTCATCGTTGAGGGGTTCGGTCGCGTCCAGCACAATCAGCACCAGGTCGGCATCGGCCAGGGCTTCGCGGCTGCGCGCGATACCCATTTGCTCAGCCTCTTCGCGTCCCTCGCGCAGGCCCGCCGTATCCACCAGCTCCAGCGGAATGCCATCGAGTGAGATTCGCTCCGTCACCAGGTCGCGGGTGGTTCCGGGACTGGCCGTAACAATGGCGCGATCACGCTCCACGAGCCGGTTGAAGAGCGAGCTCTTGCCGGCATTCGGCCGCCCCACGATGGCCAATGTCAGCCCGTAGTGCACCAGCCGACCGCGGGCAAATGAAGCTTCAAGCGCGGCAAGCGGCGGCTTGAGCGCGTCAATTCGCCGGGCAATCTCGGCCTCAGGAGTCACGTCAATATCGTCTTCGGCAAAATCGATGCCGGCCTCGAGTAGCGCAATCAGCTCAACCAGAGATTCTTTGACCGGCGTCACGCGCCGGCTGAGCGCGCCACCCATCTGGCTGGCCGCCTGGCGCGCCTGCGTCAATGTTTGCGCTTCGATAAGGTCGCGAACCGCCTCAGCCTGGGTCAAATCAAGCCGCCCGCTTAGAAACGCGCGATGCGTAAACTCGCCCGGCTCGGCCAGCCGCGCGCCAAGTGCAATAGCGCGACGCAGCAGAAACTCGAGAATCACCGGCGAGCCGTGCGCGGCAATCTCCACCACATCTTCGGCCGTATAGGAGTGTGGCGCCTCGAAGTAAGTCACCAGCGCTTCGTCAATCACCTCCGGCTCGGCGCCGGGTCCGGAGTCCTCAGTCACAGAATCATCGATCACATCGGCCAACCGCGCATGAGCCGGCTCCAGCGGTTGGCGCAGCCGGACGAGCTCGGCGGCAATCGAGACCGAATCAGACCCGCTGAGCCGCACAATGCCGATGCCGCCGCGCCCGGGTGGCGTGGAGATGGCGGCTATGGTGTCAGTTGGAGCCGTGCGCTCTGTCATGGACCCATATCAGTGTAGAACCGCAGCGCCACCCGACACGACTCAGGCTTGCCGCCTACGGTCGCACTTGATATAAAGAGGCGGCTAACCGCGGCGAGCCGCGGCGTTCGTGGAGGATCAGAATGGCGAAGACCGGAATGAAGAGAGCAACATTGCTGGCAGTTGCAGGCGCAGCGCTTTTTGCGGGCGGAAACGCGATTGCGGCGCAACAGGCGCCGCATGTGCCCAACATCGACATGACGCCGGTCAAGCCCGAGTCGGCTGGCTTTTCAACGGAGCGGCTCGAGCAACTGCATGCGCTCATCCAGGGCGAGGTCGACCAGAAGCAACTCGCCGGCGCCATCACCATCCTGGCCCGCCACGGAAAGATCGTCGACTACCACCTTTACGGTGATCGTGATGCGGCGGCCGGCACGGCGATCACCAAAGATACCATCTTCCGCGACTACTCCATGACCAAGCCGGTCACGGGCGTGGCCATGATGGTCCTGTACGAACAGGGCAAGTGGCAGCCGCAGGATCCCATCTCGAAGTACATTCCCGAGTTTGCCCACCTCAAGGTCTTCAACGGCGTTGACGCGAATGGCAAGATGATCCTGGTCGATCCCGATCACGCGCCCACCATGCGCGAGCTGATGACGCACACTGCCGGATTCAGCTACGGCGGCGGCACGTCGCTCGCCGACAAGGCCTACGGTGACCTGAAGATTCACGACACCAAAACCCTGCAGGAAATGGTTGACCAACTCGCGCAGGCGCCGCTCTTCTATCAGCCCGGCAAGGGTTGGCTCTATAGCCTCTCCATGGATATCCAGGGCTACATTGTCGAGAAGATTTCAGGCCAGACGCTGCCCGATTTCATGCGCGACCACATCTTCGCGCCGCTGGGAATGAATGATGCGGGTTTCTACGTGCCTGCCGACAAGCGCAACCGCTTCTCGCCGAATTATCATTACAACAGCAAAACCAGCCAACTCGACGAGGACCCGACGGAGAACGGCGTTCCAACCGACTACACCGAGCAGCCCACCAAGCCCTCAGGCGGCGGCGGACTGGTTTCATCGGCTGAGGACTACTACCGGCTCGCGCAAATGATCGGCAACGGCGGCCAGCTCGACGGCGTGCGCATCCTCTCGCCCGCAACCGTCAAGCTGATGACCTCGAATCACCTTCCGGCGTCTCTGCTCACCGGCGAGTGGGGCATCGGCCAGCACATCATGCGGCCGGGCTTCGGTTACGGCTTCGATGGTGCGGTAATCTTCGATCCCGGCGATGCCGCCCTGCCCGACGGCAAAGGAACCTACTTCTGGGATGGTGCGGCCGGCACCTGGTTCTGGGTCGACCCCACCAACGACGTCGTCTTTGTAGGAATGATCCAGCGCATGACCAGCCCCGACAATCACAACCTGCTTTACCGCACCCACGCCGCGGTCTACGGTGCGCTCGTAGACCCAGCGAAATAGATTCGGCAATCGCGCCGGTCTGCATGAAGCGATGAAAAGTTCAGGGCGACACTAGCCGACTTAGCGGGAGTGATCTCGCCGAAGTCCGTTTCAGGGCCATAGGTGAAGCACCAAGAGACGCCCGGATCACTTCCGCGTTTCGGACCCGATGCCAGGGTGGCTTCGGTCCGTGGGCTCGGGCACTCCGTCAACAGTTAGATCACTGCAAGGCGGCCACATAAGTAAGAAGGATTTACCGAGGTATTTAGCGCGCTCACCTCTATTTGAGGACGGCAGTCTTCCTCGACCTGGCGCTGACTGCCGCACTGAAGGGTTCACTTCTTCGGGGCGAACACGCATAGACCTGGGAGTCTGTTCAGCACGTTCCGGCCCAGCTCGATTAGCGCATCGCTTCGGCTCGCTAGTGGATCCTCATTGCGAACGACGAGATAGTAGCGGCCCTTGGCGGCTAGTATCTCGGCTGGCGTGACACTGGCAAGGCAACCGCTGGCGAGTTCCTTCTCGGCATTGAGGCGGCGGCTACTCTGGTAGATGTGCGACGCGGCCGAGGCATCTTTCATCCCGTAGAGCTCCACGATAAAGCGCTCGTTGCCACGGCCGTACCGTCGGACGTAGAGCTCGGAGAAGCCCTGCTTCACGTAGAAGTCCGCCCCGCCATCCATATATGTGTACAGTGTCGCACTCGTGTAGGTTTCCGGTTGGTCGATGTCTGCAAGGCCGTCGAGCGCCGCGCCGGAAGGCAAAGGACCGGCCCCACGGCATGCCCAAAGGCTGAGCGCTAGCGTGCACGCTACTGCGGCACCGCCAACGCGTCTCATGCGCGGATCTCCACGACCTTGACGGCGTCCAAGTCCGCTTTGCCCAGGCCGAGAGCGGCCGCGTGCTTGAGCTGCGGGGCAATCATGTCGGGTTTGAAGGTCGCGTCGTGCTGGGCCATGAGACGAGCGCAATAGGCGTCGACCGCCACCATGTCGCCGCTCAGAATGAGCTTGTTGACGCCCGGGACAACCTCGGCGCCTCCGCCCAACCCCGGACCGCTGCGGGCCAGGATCGCGCGGGCGTCCACGATGTTGAGCTGCGGCCTGACCGCGTCGGCAAAATGGACCAGGCGCTGCTGCATCAGCCCAGACCGGCCATCGCTGTCCTTCGTATGAACGAGCATCCGGTCAGCCATGGCAACTGAGCCGAAATGCATCTTGAGAGCGCAGGTGAAGCTCACCCACTCATGGCGCTTAACGACCGGCAGGCTGACGACGATCGGCGCCTCGTGCAGAAGCCGGTGTACAGCCACCGGCTTTGCGATCGGCCAAGCGGGATTCTGGACAAAGACGAACTCGTCCGGATCCAGGAAATCCCGGGCGAGAACAGGCACGCCGCCCTGCGTGAGCTTGTCCAGCACTCCCAGGCGCCGCAGGATGTGTTCAGGCTGTATGCCCGCGCCCAGTCGGGTCCCGGTAGTGTCAAAGAGGCTGGTCTTACTCAAGCCGGCGCGCTTCAGCTCGGCCGCCACCGCCAGGACGAATTCGGGGTCGGTCGTCACCGGATAGGGCTGCGACATAACATAGTTGCCGCGAAAGAGCGCCTCGCTGCCCAGCTTCGCGAGCGGCTCCAGTCCTCCCAAGGCCTCGATCCCTGCACGCACCATGGCATGCAAGTCTTCGCCCTCCACAACCACGAGCAGAGGCTTCCCAGCGGCGGCAAACGGATTGGGTGGCGCCGCCTTGCAAGCGCGCGTTGTGAGGGTGCGCCCCCACTCGAACGCTGCCGATGTCGCCGCGAGAGCGCCGGCGCCCAGGCGAAGAAAGCCCCTGCGATCGAGCAGTCTGGAATTGGATGAATCGCTCATGACGCCCCTCCTGCCGCTCGACTGCCATCCAGCCAGCGGCCGATGATCGCGGCGCCAGCCATCACGAGCAATCCGAAGCCGACTGCCCCGCCGAGCATGATCTGTGCCGCCACTCGCGAATCGTTCAATCCCCTCGCAGTCAGGAAGACGGCCAGCATGCCGGCCGCGACGCCAACGGAGCCCAACAACGGTGCGGCAACGATGAAGGCGATCCTCGTGCGGCGTCGGCGAAACGCGAAAGCGCCGAAAACGCCGACGACCAGGCCCGCCACGGGCCATGCAATGAGCGACGTGATAAAGGACTGACCAACCTGGACTGCAGCCAGGCTGACCATGGCAATGCTGACCGCACCCAGGAGTGCCGCGCGCGGCTGGCGATTCAACAAGCCCAGGGCGATCGCGGTGGCTCCAACCGCACAGGCGGTGCGTGGAGCCCACGAGCCAACGAATCCGCCCGCGATCCAGCCCAAGGCCGAGAAGCCGAGACCTGCAACCGCCCAGAGCAGCAGCGGACGGCCTCGGTACGGCTGCTGAGTTCCACCACCGAAGGCTCTCGCAGGAAAGAGGAAAGCCCCTATACGTGCCAAGGAAGCTGCTTGCATGACCCTCTTCGCACCCCCGATCGGCGCCCTTGGAAATCCACCCAATAATACGCCCACCGCGTATGAAAGTTCCGCCTAAGTCCCGATGGCGGCCAACTCAGAATTCATGAGCTACAGCAGATTCCCAACGACACGGGCAGAAGTCAGAAACTGGGAAATCGATTTCGATTAGGAACGAAAAACACCCTTGTCACCCCGCTCCGATCCGAACTTATTTCAACTCCAATTGCGTAGGATTTCGCACGTTTGCGCTACTGTGAGTTCAGCACTCGCTCCAGGCCGGATTAGGAAACACTGTGTCCCGGAAGCAGCACCCTAAAGTCGGCGCGACCCCAAGTTCCGGGGCCCCGGCGACAGGTCGTAGTCGTAGGGGTGGAGATGCGACGACCTTGCACATCGTTGAAGACGGCTCCATCTTTTCCTAATCCGCCCGAGGCTCCCCCGCTCCTCTAGGTCCTGCGGCGCTTCGGGCGTACCTGATGGCGCAAAACATCGCCCGTAAATCTCTACTTATGACGATTTTTCGCTCTAGCCACTTTGTTTTCACGGGGTTGAGGCGATTGATCGACGGTACGAATAACCAAAAAACGGGACCAGGTATTTGTTGAAATGAGGGAGGTTGGCAGGTCCAGGACTGCGCTATGCGCTTCTAATTTGGAATAAGCCTATAGTTGTTTTGTGAATGACCCCGGTTTACAACTCGCCCATCTTCAAACCCACATCGTAATGCTCCGCAAAGAGCAGTATCGGCTAAGCAGGATTGCCGCAGACGAGTACGCCTCAGCAACGGCCCGGAGCAAGGCGCAAGAGGGCGCTCATGGGATATCGCTTGAGATATTGAAGGTTGCAGATACAGTGAAGGGATTGGAGGAGAACAGGTGTACCGGTAGCGTCCTAATGGTGCGTCGCTGGCCGGGTGCCCCATCCTCCTGAGCGAAGGTCGCCGCGGCGACCGGAGCCGAAGCCGAAGGCTCGCTGTGGCGAGGCTCTGCTTTTTCATCGGTTAGTGGGACGGAACCCCGCCAACTCCGCTAACTCCGCTGCCGCTTTGCAGATAATTACAGGCCTCCGGCGCACAATTCTAAATAAGAAAGGATCGGGTCCGGGAACATGAACAGCAGCAGCCTCTCAGTCGCCAGCATGGCCCTCCACATGGGCCAATCCCTCGCCGGCGCGTGCACCCCGGGGCCGTTTTTTTTCAAAAAGCACACAGAAACTGCGATACTGTGAGCCCCTCCAACAGAATCAACAACTTGGCGCGTTAGACACCTCCCAGCTTCACAGTTCAACTGTGAAGCTGTGACGAAAACACCCGCAATTCCACAGTCCGGCTGTGAAGTTGTGGGCCTCTTCCGCGAAACTTTCAAGCCTCGCTGTGAAACTGTGCTCTAGCCTTGGTATACCCGTTCCAACAGCACACGAACCCCGCTCAGCGCATACCAGCCGACAAGCAGCAGCGAGGCCATGCGCGCAACGGTCACCAGGACAGGAGAGCGCCTGATCCAGCTCAGCGTAAGCAGCGGCGTGAACCAGATCGCCGTGGCGGCGAAGAATGAAGTAAAGAATAGGAGCGAGTAGCCGAGGTTTGGGAGCTGCGCGGCCCGCACCGCGGCTACCAGGAATGGCGGGCAGAGGTTGATTCCGGTCAGGAATCCAAGAGCCAGCGCGCCTGAAGGCGGCCGGCGGGGTTTGGGGCCGACCTGCACCAGGTTTTCAATGGGGTCAACCAGGCGGCAGCGCGGATGCGGCCACCCGGCGGCGTAAACCAGCAACGCTGCGGCGAGAGCCAGTTCCACGGCGCCGTAAACCCAGTTGCGAGCTGCCCACGAGGAAGGAATTGCCGCCCCAACGTTCCAGGCAACGATGGCAAACGAGAGGTACCCGGCGAGGCGTCCGGCAAGAAAGATCGCCAGCCGTTTGCCGTGTCGCCGGAACCCCTGCGGCTGGGTCATCATCCATGGCAGCACCACGGGCCCACACGAGGCCAGGCACACCGGTCCCGTGGCGAGTCCCAGTACGAACGCCTCAGCGACGCTCGTTGAAAGATAAACTGCCGGCACGATACGCGGAGCTTAGCCTGCCCGGCTGCATGATTCTGTGATTGGCATCACCCGGTGCTGCGGCGGATCGGGAAAATCCACCTTCGCGCGCAACCCTCGCTATTGCAGCACGTCCAACGCGATCGCGGTCATTGCCGTCACGCCGGTTGGAATCGCCGGCTGATACTCGGGCGCGAAGAGCGGCGAATGCAGGCTGGGCAGCGGAACTCCCGTCTTCAGGCTTTCGGCCAGCTTGCCGGGATCGGCAGCGCCAAGCCAGTAGAACACGAAGGGAATTTGGCCATTCAGCGAAAACAAGCCCACGTCCTCACTCCCCATCACCGGCTTTGTGCCAAGCACGCGGTCTTTGCCCAGCGACCCGGCAGCAAATCCGCGCAGCCGCTCGGCAAATGCGGCATCGTTGATTGTGACCGGTGTGCCTTCGAACACGGTCAAAGTCGGCATGCGGTCGGCGGGCATGCCGTAGGCTTCGGCAAGGCCGTTCGCGGTGCGGCGAATGTCGGCAATAATCTGGTCGCGCTCCTCGGTCGAGAAAGTCCTCAGCGTCAGCCCCAGCGTCACCTCGTCGGGAATGATGTTGTTCTTCGTTCCGCCGTGAATGGTGCCCACTGAAAGCACCGCCGGTTGCTGCGGATCGATCTGCCGGCTGACGATCGATTGCGAAACCAGAACAAACTCCGCAGCCAGGAGAATAGGATCCTTGCCCGCCTGCGGCTGCGAACCGTGGCCGCCGATGCCGCGAATCACCAGGTTGAGGCCGGTTGAGCTGGCCATGATCGGGCCGTCGCCAATGGCGATCGATCCCGCAGGAACCATCGGCGAGTCGTGCTCGCCGATTATGTAGTCTGGTTTGCCAAAGCGCTGGTAAAGATTGTCGGCCAGCATCGCCGCCGCGCCCTGGACCACCTCTTCAGCAGGCTGGCCGATGAGCATCAGTGTGCCGTGCCACTGGCTCTTGCGCTCGGCCATCTCTTTCGCCACGCCGATCAGCACGGTCATGTGCAGATCGTGGCCACAGGCATGCATCACCGGTACCGGCTGTCCATCCGGCCCCGGCTCGGTCACGTGGCTCGCGAACTCCAGGCCGGTTTTCTCCGCCACCGGCAAGGCGTCCATATCGGTGCGGATCATCAGCCGCGGCCCGGGTCCGTTCTCGAGGATCGCGACTACGCCGTACGCCTGCGCGCCGTCGGCATATTTGCCCACATGCTCGGTGACCGTGTAACCCAGCTTGCGCAGTTCGCCGGCCAGGAAGGCTGAAGTCTGCTCCTCGTGACGCGAGAGTTCGGGATTCTGGTGAAAATGCTTGTAAATCTCGGTCAGCGCGGGGAGTTGTTTCTCAGCCGACGCTGGCAGGTCGCTGGGCGCCTGTGCGGCAACAGGCAAACAGGCGGCAAGAACGCCGGCGAGAATTACGGTGAATCGAGATGTCATGGAGACGTGCTCCCAGGGCGGGGAATCGGTATCCCGGCCAGCGTAGCACACCTGGCAGGGTTCATCCTGGGCTGACTTCCATTCGTTCCCGCGAGAAGAGAATCATCCTCGCCCTTCCTCTGATCAGACATCAAAGGCGGGCGCGCGTGCGGCCCCCAAAGATTCCTATTGCATTCCCATAGGAAGGTATGTATTCTGCTTTCTATTGGCAAGCCATAGGAGAACGGTGATGGGCGGAAAATCTGAAGTCTGGCAAGGCACGCTGGCGCTGATGGTGCTGAAAACGCTTGAGTCCATGGGTCCGCAGCATGGTTACGGGCTGGCCCGGCGCATTGAGCAAACCAGCGGCGGCCTGCTCGAGTTGAACTATGGCACCCTCTATCCTGCGCTGCTCAAGCTTGAGCAGGAGGGAACCATCCGCTCCGAATGGGGAGTCTCAGAGAACAACCGGCGCGCCAAATTCTACGAGCTCACCAAGGCCGGGGAGCGCGAGCTCGGCAAGGCGGCGGCCGAGTGGGAGCAGACCACTGAAATCCTGGCGCGATTTCTTGCGCCGGTGGAGGAGGTGTGATGGCAAATCCGATGGGTAAAATGCGCGCGCTGTGGCTTCGCCTTTGCGGCATGGTGAACGGCGGATCCGCCAACGAGGATTTTGCCGCTGAGCTCGAAAGCCACGTGGCGATGCACACTGAAGATGGAATCCGCAGCGGCCTGAGCGCACCTGAAGCGCGACGCCAGGCCTTGATTGCCCTGCGTGGGATGGAGCAAACACGCCAGGCGTATCGCGAGCGCGGCACGCTGCCATGGCTTGAAAGTCTGATGCAAGACCTTCGATTCGGCGTGCGGATACTTGCACGCAATCCTGGATTTGCTGCGGTTGTGATTCTCACTCTTGCCATCGGCATCGGCGCAAGCTCCACAGTGTTCACATGGATTGACGCGGTAATGATTCAGCCCTTGAGCGGGGTGGCCGAGCCCAACAGCCTGGTGACACTCGAGTCCGTGACACCTGACGGGCAGTGGGTGCCGAACTCCTATCCCGACTTCGCCGATTTTCGCGACCACCTGAAGCTGTTCGACGGCGTTGCAGTTACGCGGCCTGAAGCGTTGAGCGTGGGCAGCGACAATCACGCCGATCGCGTCTGGGCCGAACTGGTTTCAGGCAATTTCTTCTCAGTGCTTGGCGTTAAGCCTGAGACGGGCCGGCTGTTTCTCGCGTCTGAAGCCGGCGACACGCCGGGCGCCTATCCCGTCGCGGTCATCAGCGATCGATACTGGCGTTCGCATTACGGCGCCGACCGCTCTGCGGTTGGCAGAACCATCCGCGTCAATCAACATGAGCTCACGATTGTGGGAGTTGCGCCGCCCGCATTTCATGGCTCGATGCCCGTGACGGCTTACGACCTATGGATCCCGTATATGGAGCAGTCGGTGCTCAACGGCGTGCCCGAATGGATGCTTCGAAATCGCCAGAATCGAAACATGCTGGCCATTGCGCGGGTCAAGCACGGCGTCACTGTCGACCAGGCACGCGAAGAACTCGATACGCTCGCCCGCCGCATGGCCGCTCTGCATGCCGATGTAAGCGAAGGCATGAGCGCCACACTGATGCCGTTATGGAAGTCGCCACACGGGCCGCAAGGATTACTCGTGGGGCCGCTTCGCATTCTCATGGGTGTTTGCCTGCTGGTGCTGCTCATCGTTTGCGCAAACGTGGCTAATCTTCTGCTGGCTCGCGCAACCGTAAGAGAGAAGGAATTCAGTGCGCGGCTCGCCCTTGGCGCCAGCCGCGCGCGAGTTGCCAGGCAGGTGCTCACTGAAAGCCTCATCTTGACCGGCGCGGGCGCCGCGCTTGGGCTTGCGGCTACGCCATGGTTTAGCCATTCGCTCCGGTTCGTCATTCCGCCCGGCCCGACGCGAATGCTTGTGGCAATGGATACGCGTCCAAACTTTGCGGTGCTGATGTTTACCGCGGGGCTGTGCGTGTTGTCAGCGCTGGCCGCGGGCGTTATTCCGGCTTTGCGCGTGAGCCGCCTGAACCTGAGCTCGCGGCTCAACTCCGGTGGACGCAGCGGCGCGGCAGCTCGCGGCGGGAACCGTATGCGCTCTGCGCTCGTGGCCACTGAAGTTGCATTTGCCCTGGTGGCAGTGGTGGGCGCGGCGCTCTTCGCGCGCGGATTTGCTCAAACCAGCCGCATCGATCCCGGCTTCGATCCCAACCATGTATTGCTCAGCCAGTTCTATTTGAATACGAACAACTACAACCTCGATCAGCGCAAGGAATTCTGCCGCCGCCTGGCCGAGCGCATGCAAGCGGCTCCCGGCGTGACCGATGTAGCCTACTCCGACGGCGTGCCTCTGGGCTTTGAACCAAGCTGGTGGGAAGACCTTCGCATCGAGGGCTACGCGCCGCAACCAGGCGAAAACATGAAAGTGTTTCGCAACGTGATTTCGCCCGGCTACTTGCCGCTGATGCACATTCCCATGGTTGAAGGCCGCAACTTTACCGAGCAGGACAATGAAAACGCGCCCAACGTCATCATCGTCAGCGAAGCCTTCGCTCACCGTTTCTTTTCCGACCGCGATCCCGTGGGAAAAAGAATTCATGGCTGGGGCGACTGGTTCCGTGTAGTCGGCGTCGCAAAAGACAGCAAGTATCACTACCTGGGCGAGCCCGCCACCGCGTATTTCTACGGGCCCTTCCGGCAGGTGTTCCGCACAGACATGAACCTGGCGTTTTATGTGCGCGCAAAGGGCAATCCCGAAACTCTGCTCTCAACGCTTCGCGCGCAGGCGCACGAACTTGATCCGAACGTTACGGTTTATGACGCTGCGCCGCTCAAGCAGTTCATCGGGGCGTCGCTGTTTCCGCAGGAAATAACGGCAAGCATCATGGCGCTGCTGGGAGCGCTCGCATTGCTTCTCGCCGCTGTAGGGCTTTACAGCGTCATGGCGTATTCAGTTGCGCAGCGAACGCAGGAAATTGGCGTGCGTATGGCGCTCGGCGCGCAGCCGGGCCATGTAATGAGCATGGTTGTCCGGCACGGACTGGCGCTCACATCAAGCGGCCTGATTGCCGGTTCAGCGCTTGCCATCGGGCTGGCGCGAGTTGCCGCCAGCGTGTCGTTTACTAACTCGGCCATGGGCACTGCCGAAAATCTGCTCGGCGGCTCGGCGACTGATCCGCTCATTTACCTCGCGGCTGCCCTGTTCTTATGCGTGGTTTCAGTGCTGGCTTCATATCTGCCAGCACGCCGCGCCGCTTCAATCGATCCCATGCAGGCTCTGCGCACGGAATAGGAGTACAGGATGAAACAACTTCGCGCATTTTGGCTGCGGCTTCGCGGCATGATGAGCGGCGATCCGCAGAACCAGGAATTTGCCGCCGAACTTGAATCGCACCTTGCCATGCACACTGAAGAAGGAATGCGCGCGGGCCTGAGCGCCGAAGAAGCGCGCAGGCGGGCGTTGATGAAACTGGGCGGAGCCGAGCAAACACGCCAGGCATACCGCGAGCGCGTTACTCTGCCGCGGCTCGAAAACATTTTGCGCGACGTCAACTTTGCCTTGCGCCAGATGCGCCGCAAACCGGGATTCACCATCACCGCTGTGCTCACGCTTGCGCTGGGCATCGGCGCAAATACCGTCATCTATACGCTGGTAGATTCGATTCTCCTGCGCCCGTTGCCCTTCGCGCATCAGGAGCGGCTGGTGCGAATCATCGGCTTGAGCGCCAATGGAAGCAGCACATCGCCGTTTCCAAAGGGCTGGATTCGCGAATTAGACGCGCATTCGCGCGCGCTCAGTTCCATCGCGGTTTTCGGCCCGGACGCCGAGTCAAATCTTACCGACTCCGGCACACCCGATCGCGTCTTTGGCGCGGCAGTTACTGTCAACACCTTCGACACGCTCGGCATTCGTCCTGCGGTGGGCGACTTTTTTGCACCGGATGATGCTGTCGCGGGGCAGGATCACGATGTGGTGCTGAGTTATGGCTACTGGCTGCAGCACTTTGGCGGCGCGCCATCGGCTCTCGGCCGCACGCTTCGCATCGACGGCGTCTCGCGACGCATTATAGGCGTGATGCCGGCGGGCGTGCATTTTCCTTATTCCGGCACGCAATTCATCATTCCAATCTCCTATCGCGGCGACGATCCGCTGGAACCGTGGAAAGAGTTTAACCTTCAGGCATTCGGGCGTCTTGCCGACGGTGTTACGCCTGGTCAAGGCCAGGCGGAGCTGCGCCGATTGAATCCGATGCTCCTCACACTTTTTCCATGGCGCATGCCCGATAGCTGGGCTGCCAGCACGATCGTGGAACCGCTTCTGCAGTCCGTGACGGGCGACACCCGGCCCCGTCTTTTACTGCTCTTCGGCGCTGTTGGCCTTATTCTGCTCATCGCCTGCGCCAACGTTGCGAACCTCATGCTGGCCCGCGCCACGGCTCGCGAGCGCGAGATCGCCATTCGCGGCGCGCTGGGCGCCTCCGGTGTTCGTCTCATCCAGCAGATCCTGGTTGAGAGCGTCGTACTTGGCGTGACTGCCGGCATCGTTGGCCTGGCGGCGGCCTTTGCCAGCCTGCGAATCTTCGTGGGATTCCTGCCCGCCGATACTCCGCGCATCCAGGACATCTCGCTCCATTTGGGAGACATTCTCTTCACCCTCGGCGCATCGGTGCTCGCCGGCCTGATCTTCGGGCTCATTCCGGCCATCAGGATGGCTTCATTCAATCTGCTCACAACGCTGCGCATGGGCACCCGCGCGCTCGACGGCAAGGGCGCTCGCTTCGGCTTGTCGATGATGCTGGTGGTCGCGCAGATCGGGCTATCGGTCATGGTGATTACGGCCGCAGGTTTGATGCTCCACAGCCTCTACAAGCTTTCGCAGGTCGATCCAGGCTTCAAAACCGAGCACATTGTGACTGCGGAAGTCTCGCTCGATGGGGCAGCCTGCAAAGACGAGGGGCGGTGCCGCGCGTTCTTTGAGGCGCTGCTCGATCGAGCTCAAGGTATTGCCGGCGTCAATGGCGTGGCGCTTACCGACACTTTGCCTCTCAAGGGAAGTAACGGCAGCTACGTGTTCGACGCCGAGAACCACCCGCGCAGCGCGCGACAAGATGGACAACTGGCCGCCGGGCGCGTGGTTTCTCCGGGATATTTCGATTTGTTGGGCGTGCGTGCGATTCGTGGACGTCTGCTCGATGAGCAAGATGCTTCAGGTGCGACGCGCGCCGTAGTTGTCAATGAGCACCTGGCTCAACGGCTATGGCCGAATCAGAATCCAATCGGTAAGCACGTACTCGCTGTGAGCGACGAGCCGTCCCCTGGAGTCTGGGTGCAGGAGAAGGCATCGATTGTGGTCGGTGTGGTGCGCGATTCGCGAGAAGGAAGCCTCGATGGCGACATCGACGATCAGGTCTACTCGCCCATCACACCCGGGCGCGAGGCTCCTGTGATGTATGTGCTCTTGCGCACCCGTACCACGCCTGCCGAGACGGCCTCTGGTCTGAGGCGTGCCGTCGCATCCATCGATTCGCTGGTTCCCGTATCGCGCGTGCAGACGCTCGACCAGGTTGTCGCAATTTCGGTTGCCGCTCCGCGCGCGCTGGCGGTGCTGCTGGTCGGCTTTGGCGCACTCGCCGTCATCATTGGCGCAGTCGGCGTCTACAGCCTGATTGTCTACATCGTCAGCTGGCGCACGCGCGAGATCGGCCTGCGACTGGCGCTGGGCGCGCAGCGCTGGCAAATTGTGCTGGCCGTGGTGCGGCAGAGCCTTCTCCTGGCCGGCGCCGGATGCGCAGCCGGCCTGCTGGGCGCTGCGGTCTTCGGCCGCGTGCTGCGCGGATTCCTCTTTGAAGTTGGCGCGCTCGACCCCATCACCTACTGCGCTGTCCCGCTCGTCATGCTGCTCGTTGCGCTGCTCGCAGCTTGGGTTCCTGCCCGGCGGGCGGCGTCGGTCGATCCCATGGAAGCGCTGCGCGCCGATTAACAAAATGTGATTGCATTCGCGATCTGCCCCCAGCTGAACGCCTTCTTGGTTCGCCGGATGGTACACTCCGGCCAGCGGAGAAAGTGCCATGCGGGCAAGTGAAATCGAGTTTCGTCTGCGGATGTTGATCATCACCGCGATCGTGATCCTCGGCTTCTGGGCGCCATGGATCGGTGAAGCCGACCTGGGCAAGAGAATCTCGCTGCTGCAGTGGCTGGCGCTCGAAGCCAGCCGCACAGGCGGGCTGCGCTTTAGCTACGCAACCCCGGTGCTGATCCTGCTCGGATCGATCTTTGCGCTCATCGGCGCGGCGCTGCGCGTATGGGGCACGGCCTACCTGGGATATCTAACCGTTCACAATTCGCAGATGCAGGCCGGGAATGTGATGGCCGATGGGCCCTACCGCTATATGCGCAATCCGCTCTACCTGGGAGCGTGGTTCGCCATGGCTGCCACCGCGCTCGTCATGCCGCCAACGGGCGCGCTCTTCGCCATGGTTCTGCTCACAGTGTTTTACCTGCGCCTCACGCTCGGCGAAGAAGCATTCCTCTCGGTCACGCTGGGCCAACCTTATTCTGACTACCGCGCCGCGGTTCCGCGCTTCATTCCCCTCTTGCGCAGCAGCCTGCCGACGGCCGGCAACAAGCCGCACTGGCTCACGGCGATCTTTACCGAGCTATATCCCATCGGCGTCTTTCTCACGTTTGGGGTGCTGGCGTCGCGCTACGATCACCAGTTGATGCTCGAGGGAATCTTCTGGAGCTTCGTTGCCTCTCTCCTGGCGCGCGGAATAATGAAGGCCCTCATTCCCACGCTCGCCTTTGCCGCGTTCTTCGCCGTTGCGTGGGGATGGTTCCATATGTCCTGGCTAAAGGCCGCAATCATCGGGTTCGGAATTGGGCTGATTGTGCGGGCAATCTTCCTCGGCGCTCGAAAGGCTGCAGAAAATCAGGGGTAGATGGTTCCCGCAGGCTCCTCTGCCGAGCCGAATGGACCTTCGAGGAGCGGCGCTTGAAAGCAAAGAGGAGAGGCCGCGGCCTCTCCTCCTGCGCAGCCAACACCGAACTACTTCTTCGGGGGCGCAATCACGTCCTTGGCCGACTTGGCCACGCGGAACTTGACGACCGTCTTCGCCTTGATCTTGATGGCTGCGCCGGTCTGCGGGTTGCGGCCCATGCGGGCTTTGCGCTCTGCCTTCACCAGGCGGCCGATGCCGGGAATTACGAACACGCCGTTCTTCTTGGTTTCCTTGATGGCGGTCTCGGCCAGCAGGTCGAGGAAGGCCGCCGCATGCTTGTTGGTCAATTCGAGTTTCTCTGCCATGTGCCGTGTAAGGGCGGTCTTGGTCATTCCAGTTGCCATGTATTGTTTCTCCTTCTGGGCCAGCCCTTCGGGCGGCCTTGGTTGACGGGCTATCACCACATGCAAGGGAGTGCGAAAGGGGACGCCGAATCACGAAAACCCTGTATTCATGCGGTTCTTTGAGAACCCTGCCGATGGTTACAATGCAGCTTCGAGGCGGGTAAAGTCAAGCAAAAAGCCCGATTTCCACAGGTTTTTATGCCTCAAACGCCTGTTTTTTTCGGTTTTTGCCCGTTTTAGCTGGTTTTTGGCCTCTGAGCACGGCAAAAACCCTGAATTGACGCGGCGATTCGCGACGGGCATTTTCGGTTGATGCGCACTCAAGCTAATACGCACTCTCACGCACGGCCGACGGTTGTACCGCCGGTCTCCACAGGTTGCGGAATAACTCCTCTCAATGCCGTTTTGTAACAAGGGCACGACTTCAGTCGGGCCAATAAAGCAACAAAATGAGTCGGGGCTTTAGCCCCTGAGGGACGATTTCCAGGTCCGAGGGCTTTTCCGCAACCTGTTAAAGCAGACAGGTAGATTGTGGCAATCCACCGACACCTCGCATCAGCGCAACCCGAAGAGCACTTTTTTCTTGGGCGCCTGGGCAGCCGCAATAGGCGTATTCAGCGCGTCCACAACCGGCGCGGCAATCCTGAAGTGGCGAACGATGATGGCGGCGAGATCGGGCTTGAGAGCGGTTTCAGCAGGCAGCGTGGCGGCCAGTCCCCATTGCCGGCATCGGATCAGGTCCATGCCGGGGTGCTCGCACGGGAAGCCCTTGGGCGGCCGCGTGAGCGCGTTGCCTTCAAATTCCTCAAAGGTGCGCTTCACCTTGGGATTTGCGAGGAGCTTCCGAAACTCCTCGTGGTGGTCGAGCAGCCAATGGCGAATCTGCGCCAGCTGGTCTTTGTCAGGCATGTAGGAGCCGGCGGCGACGATCACTTCCTTCGGGCTGATGTGAAAGTAGTATCCCGCTCCAGAAGTCTTCTCGAGCCCGGTATGCGTCCACCACGCCGCCACGTGCGTCTTGTAAGGCTGCTTGTCGCTCGAGAAGCGCGTGTCGCGATAGATGCGGAAAACGCTTTTCTCAGCGGGGCGCACAAACGCGGGCGCAAAGTCCATCATGGCGTCGGTAATCTTGCGGACGACGGCCAGCATCGGCTCTTTGAGCTCCGCCTCGAACTGCGCCTTGCGCGGTTGAAACCACTCGCGATCGTTGTGCTTGGCAAGGTTGCGCAGAAAGGTGAGCGCCTCAGGGCGGAAGTAGGGAAGAGCGGCGGTCGGAGCGGCGGATTTCTTTGGAGCCATGGCAAAAGAAGTGTAACGCGAAGGACGGTCGCTAATCCTCAGCCTGCAGTTCCACGGGGCAACCATTAGTTTGCAAGTGCTCAATAAGCGCGGCGAAATCGCTCATCAGCTTCTTTGTCTCCTGGTTTGCTGCACGCAGATTTTGGACAACAAGTCGATAGGGGACCTCAATTCGGTTGATTCCTCCGTCGCCGATGCTGTCGTTCAGCGCGTCGAAGTTTCGTCCATGCCAATTAGGAGCACCGACTGCCCTGAAAAAAGCGCTGAAGAAGTCATCGCTCGAAATCCAGTTCGCTGCGTTGAGCCTAATCACCGGGACGTCTGCAATCTGGCTTAACGGCCGCGCAAAGCCAATCCCATCCCACGACGCGCCCAAGATCGGAGACATGCCTAGGCTTAAGAGACTTTCTGCCAGCTCTGTGGAAGCGGAGATGCCGAACAGCCGTACCGCAGAAATTCGAGGATGATGCTCCTGAATGGTTGGGATCAAATCGACAATCTTCGCATCCGGGTCGCCGGTGTCAGGACGCACCAAAGTTAGTGCCGGCTCGGGATACCAGCATTTGTCCCATTGTTCTCTCAGTTCCATTGCACCCGGAACTCGCGCGGGTGACGCGACGGCCCAAACGGGCATTTGCCCAAGGAGGATATAAAGATTCGCATGGAGGGTTTCTATGCTCTCGCCTCGATCCAAAACAACGGCGACCTGCCAGGCCATATTTACGCTCCTACCGGATCACTTTCAGCGCCCCCCTGAATAACCCGTCAAAATCCCCAGCCAGCGCCGCGTCTTTCGCGATTGCCTGTTCAATCGCCTTCTCCGCCGCCGCGCGCTGGTAGCCCAGGTTGGTCAGCGCCGAGAGCACATCGTCCACGGCCGCTCCCTGCGCCTTTGCCTGCGTGGGCGCAACGGCAAAATCGTCCAGCTTGTCTTTGAGCTCCACCACCAGCCGCTCGGCAAGTTTCTTGCCCACGCCGGGAATGCGCGTAAGCTGCGCGTGGTTCTGCGCGCGAATAGCCTGCACGGTGCGCTCCACCGAAAGCCCGCTCAGCATCTTGATGGCCAGTTTCGGCCCGACGCCGCTCACCGTGATAAGCCGCTCAAACAGCCGCTTCTCTTCGATCTCAAGAAAGCCGAAGAGCGCGATCTGGTCCTGGCTCACCTGCGTGTAAATGTGCAGCGACGCCTCGGCGCCCACCGAGGGCAGCGCCGTGAACGTGGGCACAGAGATGGTGACGTCGTAGCCGACGCCGGCGGCCTCAACAATGGCCTGGCCGGGCTGCTTGAAGATGAGCTTGCCGCGCAGGTGAGCGATCATTGATTCCTATCCTAGAATCCCCATCCGCCTGGCCACGTGTTCAATGGTCTCAAGCGCCTGATCAAGTTGCGAGCGAGTGTGCTCGCTGGTCACAATAGCGCGGATGCGCGCCTTACCTTCCGGAACCGTGGGGAACGCGATACCGGTTCCCATAACGCCCTCGTCAAACAGCGCCCGGCTGAACTCCATGGCCGCGCGGCCCTCGCCCACAATGATGGGCGTAATGGGCGTCTGCGTCGCCGGCGTGGTAATGCCGCCGATGTTGAAGCCGGCGCGCGCCAGCTCTGCCTGAAAGTAATGCGTGTTGTCCCACAGCCGCTGGATGCGCTCCGGCTCCTGTTCCAGCATGTCGAAGGCCGCAATGCACGTTGCCGCCACGCTCGGCGGATGCGACGTTGAGAACAGGAACGGCCGCGCACGATGGTAGAGATAATCGATCAGGTCCTTCGTTCCGCAGACGTATCCGCCCAGCGAGCCGATGGCTTTTGACAGCGTGCCCACCTGCACGTCCACTTTGCCGTGCATGCCAAAGTGGTCGACCGAGCCGCGCCCGTTGCGCCCCAGCACGCCCGAGGCGTGCGCATCGTCAACCATCATGATGGCGCCGTATTTTTCCGCCAGTCCGGCCAGCTTGTCCACAGGGCCAATGTCGCCATCCATCGAGAAGACGCCGTCGGTGATCACCAGCTTGCGGCCCGCCTCTTTTTCCAACCCCTGGAGCAGCTCCTCGCAGTGCGCCGCGTCTTTGTGCCGAAAGACCTTGATCGTCGCCCGCGACAGCCGCGCGCCGTCGATGATGCTGGCGTGGTTCAGCTCGTCTGAGAGGATGAAGTCTTCTTTGCCGAGAATAGCGCTGACCGTGCCGGCGTTGGCCGCGAAGCCGCTCTGGAAGACTACGCACGCCTCCACGTTCTTGAAGCGGGCAATCTTCTCCTCGAGCTCCATGTGGATGCGCATGGTGCCGGCGATGGTGCGCACCGCGCCCGAGCCCACGCCGAACTCGCGCGTGGCTTTGATGGCTGCCTCAATGAGCTTGGGGTGGTTGGTCAGGCCCAGGTAATTGTTGCTGGCCAGGTTGATTACCTCTTTGCCGTCGTAGTGGCACACCGGCGCCTGCTGGTCGTCGAGCACGCGCAGTCTGAAGTGCGTGCCCTTGGCGCGTAGTTCGTCGAGTACGGCGGTAAGGTGGGCAAGTTGCAGGCGAGGAGTTGCGGAATCTGTCGAAGCCATGGAAGAAATCCTCAGACAGACAAGAATAGCGCGGGAGGGCGGGGCGCAGAGGCAGTTCGCCCTGGTCAGTTCAAGGCTCAAAACTCGACTGACTTCACCGCGTGCCGCGCACGCAGATTCCCCGTCCCTCGAAAGCCTCCGTCTTGGTCCACACGCTGTGCGACGAATCGCTCATCCAGATGCGGTAGGCGCCGTTGCCGCTGTCATCCTCGCTGCTGGTCCACTGCTCGCCGGTCATCTGGATGCCGCCCTTCACATGCAACGTGCCCGAGTTGCCCCCGTGGTTGCTGCAGCACTGGTATTGCACGCTCTGCGTGGTGTCGTAGATGCCCAGCAGCTCGTCGACGGTGGGCAGCCGCCAGCCGGAGTAGCCGCCAACGCCGCTGTTGCGGCAGTAGTCGGTGGCCTGCTGCCAGGTGAGATCGTTGTTATCGCCGCTGTCGCTCCTCTGCCACATCAGGCCGGTTGCGGAGTCGGTCCACACCGCGCCCGAGGGCACGCTTTGGGCGGCGGCGCTGCCCGCTGCGGGCCTCACGCACAGCACGCGGTCAAGTTGTTTATCGGAGTAGGGATACGACAGGTACTGCCCCTCGCTGAATCGGAAGTACATTGCCTGGCCGGGCCCGCTGCCCGGTGTGCTCGTCCAAACCCATTTGCTGGTGAGCTGGATGTTGCCCTTGATGTGGCAGGTCTCGTCGCCGCACTGCGAGCTCTGGCTCAGATCCAGAATGCCCTGCAGTTCTTCGACCGTCGGCAGGCGCCAGCCGGAGTAGCCTTCAAGTCCCAATCCCTGGCAGTAGCTGGTGGCCTCGTTCCAGTTGGCGTCGGCGTTGTTGTCGTGGCGCGTCCACATCAGGTTCGTGCCGGGATCGACCCAGACCGAAGCGTCGGACTGCGGCGCGGCAGGCTGCTGCGGTTGAACCTGGGCGCTCTGGCCGCTGCCGGGCCGCACGCACAACACGCGATCGAGCTGCTTGTCAGTGTAGGGATACGACAGGTACTGACCCTCACTGAATCGGAAGTACATTGCCTGGCCGGGCCCGCTGCCGGGGGTGCTGGTCCACATCCATTTCGTTGTGAGCTGGATGTTGCCCTTGATATGGCACGTATCACTGCCACACTGCGAGCTTTGGCTCAAATCGAGAATGCCCTGCAGCTCCTGGACCGTCGGCAAGCGCCAGCCGGAGTAGCCTTCAAGGCCTAATCCCTGGCAATAGCTCTGTGCCTCGTTCCAGTTGGCGTCGGCGTTGTTGTCGTGGCGCGTCCACATCAGGTTCGTGCCGGGATCGACCCAGACCGAAGCGTCGGATTGCGGCGCGGCGGGCTGCTGGGTCTGAGGCGTTGTCTGCTGCGGCGTCGGCTGCTGCTGTTGGCGCGCGTTTTGCTCGGCTTGCAGACGGGCGTCGCGAATCGGCTCGAGCTTAAGGTTCACCAGGGTCTGGCCCACTCCCTTCACCTCGACCATCTGTTCGATCTTGTCCTGCGCGTTGTCAACCGACACCGCGACCACCAGGTGCTGGCCCAAGTCAACCTTTTGCTTGGCTGAGGCGCCGCCATCGATCCGTCCCTGCGCCACGCCGTCGAGCTTCCAGTCGCAGGTCAGGTCGCAGAGCACCAGCAGCGTGGGCGACGCGTTGGTGTGCGGTTTGGGCTTGGGGGTCAGCACCGGTCCCTGATCTTGAGCAGCGGCGGGCGCACATTGCAAAACCACGCAGCCGCACACCAGCACAATTGCCGCACCTAAACTTGCTTTGTTCGACCACATGCGGGACGCCATCATCGATCTCCGATCCATTGCATGTCCACTCTACGCGTCAGGGCTTCTCTTTCAGTTCGTTGCAGCCCCACTGATCGCCCAGGTCGCAGCCCTTCTGCAAAAGCTGGCGTCCGTGCGCGATGTCCTTGGGGACTCCGTGACCCGTCCGGTACAGGTCGCCCAGATAGCTGCAGCCGCTGGGATATCCTCCGTCGCAGCCCTTTTCGTAATAGGTGCGCGCCTGTCCGTAATCCTGGGCCACGCCATGCCCGTATTCGTAAAGAATGCCGAGGCTGGTGCAGCTCGAAGCGACGCCGAGGTCGCACGCCTTTTGATAATAAACGCTCGCCTTCTTGTAATCCTGGGCCACGCCCTGCGGTGCGTCGTACATATATCCGAGGCTGGCGCAGCCGCCTGCATTTCCGCCGTTGCATGCCTGCTCCAGGAGCGGGCGCGCCCGATCGTATTCCCGCTGCGCGCTCAGCATCTGGCCTTCCTCGTAAGCCTGCTCGGCCGGCCGCGCCGCGTTGGCCTGCTGCTCCAGGGCCACGCGCGTGTCGCGCAGATTCTCCAGTTCAAAATGGAGCGTGCTCTCGCCCTTCTCAGTGATGTTGGCCTGCTTTTCAACCTGGTCCAGGCCGTCAAGGCTCTCAGCTTCAATCTGGTGCTCGCCCAGCGGTACCCCGGCGCTTGCCGTTTTGCCTTCGTCGATCGCTCCATGGGACTTGCCGTCGAGCGTCCACCTGCAAGGCAAGTCGCACGACACCACAATCGTCGCGGGATAAACGACCTTTTTCGGCGTCTGACCCGCCGGCTGGGCCGGCGCCTGGCCCTGCGCGGCCGTGGCCTCAGCCAACAAAAAGGCAAGCGCGCAGGCCAAGAAGAGGCCGGCCTGAAGTGCATTACGGCCCTGCCGCAAGCGATGGCGCGAGGCGGGCGCTTTGGGCGGGCGGCGCCGTGAGAGGTGCATTGGCATATTTTGGTGCGCTCTCATTGCAGATCTTGTAACAAAGTGCAGCCCTGGCTCAGGCCGCCGTCGCAGGCTTTCTGGAAGTACTTGCGGGCATTCACGGTGTCATTGTCTTCCTGATACAGCGTTCCCAGACTGGCGCAGCTTGAGAAATTGCCGCCGTCGCAGGCCTTTTGCCAGATCGAGCGGGCCTGGCCCGTGTCGCGCGCCCCGGTAAGTCCCTGGGCGTAGATGTACCCGAGATAGTTGCAGCCGCGCATATCGCCGCTGTCGCACGACGCGGTGAACAGCGAAAGGGCCGGAGAGTACTGCTTGTGATCGTAAAGATACTTGCCCTGGTCGTAATTGCCCTGCACACTGGCGGGGATCTCCACCGAGCTCATCCAGGTGTAGGTGTTTGACACCTCGTTGCTGGTTTTGTGGCCTTCGGCAATAGCGATGGCGCGAACGGTGGTGCCGCTGGCCAGCAATTGCAGAGGCCCGGTGTAGGTTGGCGAGGACTCGGTGGGGGCAGTGCCGTCAGTGGTGTAGTGGACGATGGCATTGGGCGTGGAGTCAGCGATGCTCACCGCTTGGGTGACAGGGTAGCTCCCGCCGGAGGGTGAAAAGCCCGGAGCGTCGGTCATGGGCCGGCTCTGCTGAACCAGAATGACGGCGAGAAAGATAACAAGAGCCAGGGCGCCCAGAAAGATCATGAATTTGCGAGAGGAACTCGGCTGGGGTTCCGGTTCCGGCTCAAGCTCGGGCACAGGTTCAGGCTCCGGCTCCGGCGGCACGGGCAGGGGAACCGGTTTGGGCTCAACTACCGTTGGCCGGCGGCCCACACTGTCAAGGGCGGCAAGGAATGCGGTCACGCTCGAGGGGCGATCCTCGCGTTCGCGCGAAAGCAGCTTCATTACCAGCGCGCCCAGGCCGTAGTACTCGCGATCCAGATCCGGCCGCAACTGGTCGAGCGGATCGGGCGCGGCCTGAAGGTGCTGGAACATCCAGCCCTCCAGCGTCCGGGCCGTGAACGGCGTGCGCCCGGTCAGCATCTCGTACATGATGCCGCCAAGGGCATAAAGATCGGTGCGCCCATCCAGTTCGGCGGCCGGCATGCCGCGCCACTGCTCCGGGGCAGCGTACTCAGGTGTCAACAACAGACCGTGGGTTCGGCTCGCCGGGCCGCTGGCGCTGGTTACGCCCTCGGTCATGCCCACAATGCCAAAGTCCAGAACCTTGGGATGTTCGGCGCCGTTGGGGTCGGTCCCGATCAGGATGTTCTCTGGCTTGACGTCACGGTGAATGGCGCCGCGCGAGTGGGCAGCGCCCAGGCCGGCGGCAATGCCACGCGCAATGTTGAGCGTGCGCACCACCGGCAGTGGCCCTTCGGCGTGATGGATGACCGTCCGCAAACTGGGCCCGGGCACAAACTCCATGGCGATGAAGAGATTGCCCTCCTCGTCCTGGTCGAGATCGGAAACCTCCACAATATTGGGATGGCGCAGCTGGTAGGCGACCCGCGCCTCCTGCCTGAAACGCTTGATGAACTGGGGGTTGCGGCTGAGATCGGCGCCCAGGAACTTGAGGGCAATCTGGCCGCCGAGCAGAATATGCTCCGTCAGATACACCACGCCCATGCCGCCTTCGCCGATCTTGCGGACGACGCGGTATTTGTTGCGCACAATGTGGCCGGGCACAAGCTCGCGCGAGGCAATCAGCATTGCCCCATCGGTAGGGCAGGTGACATGCTGGTCGGGATACGGAGTGTCGCAGACCGGGCAGGTCTTCATAGGTCACATTCGCCGGTTACAGCGGATCTCTAGTTGCTGCAAATCGAAGCCTCAACTGCCAAGTGGCTTTTTCCTTAAGAAAAAGCCACCCAGCGAAACGTTAGAAATGCTGCCCACTCACTGGAGAACCGCTCTGAGTCAGGCACCCGCGGGAACGAAGAAGTCTCGATGCGCAAAAGCATAGCATTTTTGTAGGCGCTGCGGCGCGGGAAAGACCGGCTGCACCTTCGGCGTCTCTGCGACTTACGGAACGGCCGCTGAACCGTCAATTAAGAGTCTGCCGTCGAATCCCCAGGTTGCAGCGCTGCGAGCCGGCAAATGGATTGGAACGAAGCCGGCGCGGCCGTTCCGTCCGGATGAGTGGCCGCTTCAAGGGTTGGCCGGATACAATGAAACTTCACTCAATGCCACGCCAGATGGGCGAAAGAGAGCTGGTTTTGGAGCAGGAGCACGTGAGAAATATAGGCAGCCGCATTCTGCGGCTTCAAGGGGTTGCGTGGCTGGGCCTTGCGCTTTCCGCGCTGCCGGCAGCCGCGGCTACGCAGGCGATTGCCACATTTACCACGCTGAACGTAGCCACCAGCGACCAGAACGGCCGCACCCAGGCCGCGATCCAGGTAGGCGTGACCGGCGCCGACGGCCAGCCCGCAAGCGGCGTTGTGGCTATTGAAGACGGGACCCTGACTCGGGCTGAAGCCGCGCTCGACGCCTCAGGCCAAGCCCGCAGCACCATCACTCTCCCGGGCGGCGATCACCAGCTCCGCGCCGTCTATCTGGGCGACGCTACGCATTCTGAGTCTGCATCGCCGGTGGCCGAAGCCTCGGGCACCACCAGCGATCAGCCCGACTTCGACGTGAGCATTGCGCCGGTTTCGCCCACCACCTTTCCCATGACGCTCACCCCCGGCCAGACCGGGACGGCGTTGATCACGGTGACGCCTGAGAACAACTCTTCGCTCACCGCGCCAATGTTTGTCACGCTCTCATGCTCGGGACTTCCCAACGAGACTTCGTGTACATTCACCCCCGAAAGCGTTCAGATCCTGGCCACAACCCCCGCAAGCTGCTCATCCGGATCGCCCGCCTCGAGCTGCCCGCCAACCAGCTCCATGCTGCTTGAAACGCAGGCGGCAGGGTCGAACGGCGCCACCATGAATGTGCGGCCCGGCGCAAACTTGCGTCCCATCGCATGGGTGCTTCTGCTGCCCGGTGTGCTCGGCCTGGGTGGTCTCGCCTTCGGCGCTCGCCGGCGTGCATTTCTCAACCGCCTGGCGCTGGTGGCGCTGGTCGGCGTGGTCATGACCCTCGGCATGAGCGGCTGCAGTCCGCTCTATCGCTACTACAACCACGGGCCCGGCCAGCCTCCGGCCACTCCGGCAGGCAACTACAACGTCACAATCACCGCGCAGTCCAGCAACGGAGTCACCGCTATCTCCAGCACAACCACCCTGGTGCTGACGGTGCAATAGAGGGCCTGCTCACGCTACTGGGATGGCGGCGACGGGAGCCAGTTTTTTCGAGTTCTAGGAGAGAGGAGCGACGCATACCGGGTGTCTGTTAGCGACGAACGACAACGAAATCGGAAAAACTGGCCCCGTCCCTTCGGGTTGCGGCCAAAATCCGGTCATAGTCGCCGCGGCGACTTCTCGCCCTCGACCTTGGAACCGCCAAAGCCTGCGGGCTCGGCCGCGTCTGACCGGATTTCCGCTCGCAACGCCGCCCACCCCAGTAGCGCAAGCAGGCCCTAGGGCATTGCTCGATGAAGCGCCTTTCCGCATTCCCCGCGGAGATTTACGCGCTGGTGGATGAGACGCCGGCCTCGGTGCTGCTCGAAGGCGCGGAGCGCGAAAAATATGAATCGACCGAGGAGCCGTGGACGCAGTTGTTCACGGCTCCTTTGCATGTGTGCCAAGCGCGCAACGCTGAGGAACTGCCGGCGCTGTTTGTGGCCATCGAAGACACATTGCGGGCAGGATGGTGTGCGGCGGGATTCTTCAATTACGAGTGCGGCGCATGGTTTGAACCCGCGGCCTCTGCACCAAAAGGCGAAGAGCGCAAAATCGTCTCCGGCGCCTGCGCGTGGTTCGGAATCTACGAGCGCGGCTATCGGATTGATAGCGCGACCGGACACTTCATCGACGAGCCGCCGGCAGGGATCCAAGCGAAGCTTCAAGCGCTTCGCGATCGACTGGGCGCGAAACCAGCAGACAAAGCTCCAAATAGGGGCGTACCCGTCGCTGCCGAATTCGCCATCGGCGAAGCCGGCTACGCTCGCCGCATCGACGCGATTCATGAGTGGATCCGCGCCGGCGACGTGTACCAGTTGAACTTCACCGCTCCGTGGCGTTTGCGCGTCGAGGGCAGCACGGCAGAGCTCTATGCGCGTTTGCGCACCCAGCAGCCGGCGCGCTACGGCGCGTTTGTTCATGCCGAACCGCAGCACAAAGTGCTCAGCTTCTCGCCCGAGCTGTTTTTCAGCATCGAATCCAGCACCGGCCAGGGCCGCCGCATCGCCACGCGGCCCATGAAGGGCACCGCACGCCGTGGTCGCACCACGCGCGAAGACCGCGCGCGCGCCGAGTGGCTCCGGGCCGATCCCAAGAACCGCAGCGAAAATGTGATGATTGTCGATTTGCTGCGCAACGACCTGGGCCGTGTGGCGAAGTTCGGCTCGGTGCGCGCTGAAAAACTCTTCGCCGTCGAGCGCTACCCCACGCTCTGGCAGATGACCTCGACCGTGACGGCCGATCTGCGCGACGACGCGGATTGCGAGGCGATCTTCCGCGCGCTCTTTCCCTGCGGCTCGGTTACCGGCGCGCCCAAGGTGCGCGCCATGCAGCTCATCGCCGAGCTCGAAAACGAGCCCCGCGGCGTCTACACCGGCGCTATCGGTTTCTTCTCGCCCCGCCGCACCGTGTTCAACGTGGCCATCCGCACGCTTGAACTCCACGGCGCCATGGGAATCATGGGCGCCGGCAGCGGCGTCGTGATTGACTCGGTTGCAGCCGACGAATATCGCGAGTGCCTGCTGAAGGCGGAGTTCCTCACCACTGCGTGGGGCGGCGATTTGCAGCAGCTCTCGCTTATCGAGACGATGCTGTGGCAGGGCGCATATCCCCTGCTCGAATTGCATCTCGACCGGCTCATAGACTCGGCGTCATACTTCGATTTCAACGCCAAGCGCCACGAGGTTCGCGCAGCCCTCGAAGACTATGCGCGGCAATTTGCAGCCGGCTCATCACAACGCGTGCGCTTACTGCTCGATCGCGACGGCCGGGCGCAAATTACCCATCAGGCGCTTATGCAGTCCGCCGCCGACCGCATAGGCCGCGTGCGGATCGCAAAAGATCGAACCGATCCCGCCGACCCCATGCTCTTCCACAAAACCACGCGCCGCGAGTTGTATGCGCGAGCCTTCGAGCAGGCCCAGCGCGAGGGGCTCGACGATCTTCTCTTCTTCAACCTGCGCGGCGAGCTCACCGAGGGCGCCATCAGCAATGTGTTCGTCGAGAAAGATGGCAAGCTGTTCACGCCGCCAATCGACTGCGGCCTTTTGCCGGGGGTCAATCGCCGCCATTTGCTTGAGACGCGCACCGACGTCGAAGAGCGAATCCTCAACGAAGACGATCTGCGCAACGCCGACGCCGTGTATCTCGCGAATGCGGTGCGCGGCCTGCTGCGGGTGCAGGTTGAGCGCTAGGTCTTTGACCGCTTGAAGTTGCACCACTGTCCGTGCCCCATCCTTTCCGCAGCTTCACCGCGGAAAGGGTGGGAAAGAGATCTACCGCAGGTCGGTCTTGTATCAGGGCACGACTTTAGTCGTGCCGAAGAAGCTCAACTAAAACCTCGGGGCTTTAGCCCCTGAGGGATGCTTTTCTCTCCTTCAATCGACCCTTCCCGCAGGAACACCCCGAATCCGGAATAGAAGATCATCATGCGGTTCTTTTTCTGGCGCGAGGTGGTAGAACGTTATCGGGAGATTCAGGGATGAGAAACGCGTCGCGTGCGGTTCCGCGAATGACCGGAACTACGTTAGCCATTGCGGCGGCACTGCTGACAGGCGCATTGGCTCTCGCGCAGAACGAGACGCCGGGATGGCTTGATCATCCACTTTGGTGCGGATCGCAGCACCGGCTTTTTCTTGTTCGCGCATTAGGCGAAAGCCCGACAGAGCAGATGGCGGCCCGGGAACTGCGTTACGGAATCTTGCACCTCTATGGCTTTCGGACCGCAGATATCGATGACATCACGAATGTCATCGCGATTGGCACCGCCGATGAGATTCGCAAGGTCTATCCGCAGGCCGATGTTCCAACGAACCTTTCCGCGGATTCCTTCTGGATCAGTACTTCTCATCCGCACTACGGCACGCTGATCGTTGTCGCCGGCGGTGACGAACGCGGTGCACTCTACGGGGCGTTTGCTCTTCTGCGTTACATTGCCGAAAACGATAGCCCTCCAAGTAAGGTGATCTGCGAATCCCCCGCCATGCCCATCCGCTGGGTCGACGAGTGGGACAACGCCAACGGCACCGTAGAGCGGGGTTACGCCGGCCAATCGATCTTCTTTGACAATGGCCACGTGCGCGACGACCTCACCGACGTCGAGCAGTACGCGCGCCTCCTTGCCTCCGTCGGCATCAACGGCTGCAACGTAAACAACGTGAACGGGGCCGCGCCATTTCTTGAGCCGCAGATGCTCCAGGGCCTTGCCCGTGTGGCCAACACCATGCGCCCATGGGGCGTGCGGCTCGCCATCAGCGTCGACATTGCCAGCCCGCAGAAGGTCGGGGCCTTGAAGACCTTCGATCCTCTCGATCCCGATGTGAAGGCTTGGTGGAAGGCGAAAGCGGACGAAATATACACGCTTATCCCCGACTTCGCCGGCTTCACGGTCAAGGCCGATTCCGAGGGCCAGGCCGGCCCGGCAAGCTATGGGCGCAATCCCGCCGACGCGGCCAACACGCTGGCCGAGGCGCTCGGTCCGCACGGCGGCGTGGTGCTCTACCGCGCCTTCGTCTACAACAATCACCTCGATTACGACGACCTCAAAGCCGATCGCGCCCGCGCCGCATACGACATCTTTCATCCCCTCGATGGCAACTTCGCGCCCAATGTGATCGTGCAAATCAAGTACGGCCCCATCGATTTCCAGGCCGAGGAGCCGGTCTCGCCGCTCTTTGCGGGTCTCGAGAAGACCAACTCGGCCATGGAGGTGCAGATTACGCAGGAGTACCTGGGCCAGCAGCGGCACCTCGTCTATCTCGCGCCGCTGTGGAAGGCGAAACTCGACTTCGATCTGCACGCCGAAGATCGTTCAACGCCGGTGAAACAGATCATCGAGGGCAAGACCTTCGATCGCCCGCTTGGCGGCAATCCGGGGTCCCCACGGACAGGTCCTCGTCCGTGGGGCGGTGGAATGGTGGGCGTGGCCGACGTTGGCCGCGATGGCTGGCTGGGCGCACCCCTCGCCATGGCCAATCTGTACGCCTTCGGCCGCCTCGCGTGGGATCCGAATCTTACGCCTGAGCAAATCGCCGAAGAGTGGGTCCGGCAAACCATCAGCAACGATCCGCAGTTGGTGGCGACGGTAGACAACATTTTGCTGCATTCGTGGCAAACGTATGTTGACTACACCGGCTTCCTCGGCACGCAGACGCTCACCGACATTACCGGCAGCCATTATGGCCCGAACATCGAGTCGAGCGAGCGCAATGGCTGGGGCCAGTGGCATCGCGACGACGCACAGGGCATCGGCATGGACCGGACAGTTGCAACGGGGACGGGCTTCATCGGCCAGTATCCGCCTCAAGTTGCAAACATGTACGAGTCGCTCGCCGCCTGTCCCGATTCCCTGCTCCTCTTTTTCCATCACGTGCCATGGACCTACGAGCTGCATTCGGGCAAAACTGTGATCCAGTACGTCTATGACAGCCACTACCAGGGCGTTGCTGAGGTGCGCCAAATGGTGGATGAGTGGAAGTCGCTCGAAGGCAAGATCGATCCCGCGCTCTACGCCGGTGAACTCGCGCGCCTCGAGTACCAGCTAGGCCACGCGATTGTGTGGCGCGACGCAATCGTGCAGTACTTCCTCAAAGAGAGCGGCATTCCCGATGCCGAGGGCCGCGCCGGCCATTTCCATGGCCGCATGGAGGCTGAAGACGCGCGCCTCACCGGCTACACCGTCTTCGACGTGAAGCCCTGGGAAGACGCCTCGCGCGGCAAAGCCGTAAGTTGCGCAGAAAAAACCTGCACCGCCGAGTGGACTTACTCCGGGAGTGCCGGCCGCTTTGACATCGCCGTCCAATACTTCGACCTGCAGGGCGGCGTGGCCCACTTCGCCCTCGATGTGGACGGCAGGCAGGTTGCCCAATGGGATGCGGACGCCACATTCCCCTCGCGCATTCCAAACGGCGATAACTCTACGCGCTACACCGCGCAAGGCATCGAACTCAAGCCCGGCGATGTGCTGCGCGTCGAAGGCACACCCAACGGCAGCGATCCTGCGGCGCTCGACTACATTGAGATGACGCCGGCAGCGAAGTAACTGAACGCAACAGGCTCCGCGAAATATTTTTCGAGCGATCAACAAGCCGCGACGTCTGTGTGTTTGGAAGAGCCCAGCGTAAAACGGGGATACGAACATGCGCATTCTTCCCACACTCGTTTTCTTGAGAGGCGACCTATGACAGCCAGTGCCGCATCCGCAGTCAGACGCATGATGTTTGTCTGTTTGCTGACCACGCTCACACTCATCCCATACGCGCCGCGCGCCGTTGCCCAGGACCAGCCCGCCCAAACCAAGCCTGCCGAACCGCAGGAGTACCGGACCTTCTACCTCGCCAATACCATGCAGAATGCTGAAAACGACATCTCGACCGATCTGCGGAACATGCTGCCACGCGCCGCGATTTACCGCGTCGAATCGCAAGGTGCGATTTCGATCCGCGGTACGGCTGACGATCTTCAACTGGCGCAGCGCATCATCTCGGACATCGACCGCCCGGCCAAAACCTACCGGCTCACCTTCGCCTTGAATGAGAGCGATGCAGGCAAACCGGCCGCCTCACGTCATATAGCCATGGTGGTTCAAGTGGGCGGCAAAAGCGAAGTGAAGCTGGGCAGCAAGGTTCCCATCGTCACGGGAAGCATCGATGCAGAAAACTCCAAGGCCAACACCTTTGTTCAATATGAAGACGTTGGCTTAAGTATCGACGCCTGGCTCGATAGCGCGGGCGACGGGCTGCGCTTGCGCACCAAGGTGGAGCAGTCGAGTGTTGCCGACGAGAAATCCAACGTGGGCATCCAGGACCCCCTGCTACGCCAGACTGTCCTCGATGGATCTTCAAGCCTGGTTGAAGGCAAGCCGCGGGTGCTGGGCACGCTCGATATACCGGGCGGCTCGCGCAGCATAGAGATCGAGGTGGTCGCCGAGCCGGTGAAGTGAGACGGACGGATCACTCGGCCTGCGCTTCAATCTCTACTTGCCTGCCACAATCTGCGCTGCGCGCGCGTATGAGCCGAGATTGAAGGCGTTTGTATACCCCATCGCGCGTAACTCTATTTGGGCCACGCGGCTGCGCCTTCCGCTCTGGCAGTGCAGCAGCAGCGTCTCGCCCTTATCCGGCATGCGAGCAGGCGTTGTAGTTGCGATAGTACCCAGAGGCAGGTTGGTCGCTCCCGGCAAATGTCCTGTGGCAAACTCAACCTCGGTGCGCACATCCACCACAAGTGCGCCGTCTCTTAGCCGTTCCCGCGCCTCCTTGGCAGAAATCCAGCCACGGCGCTGCATGAAAAACAGCAGAACCATCAGTCCGAGGATTGCAACAATCGCGGTCCAGTTCATGCCTTTAAGATCCCTCTCTGTGCGAGTGCCTACGCCTTCGCCACTTCAACCAGTGTTGAATAAAACGTAGCCCCGGCGCCGATGTCGGTGAGCCGCTCGCTGGTGAGCGCGTTTACATTGGCGCCGTCGGGATGCAGCTTGGCCCAGTCGAGCCTCGCGGCCACCACGCCCGCAGGCAGATTTGAATTCAGCATCGCCGACAGCCGCAGCGAGCCGCGATCGTTGAACACCCGCACCGCGTCGCCTTCATGAATCGCGCGGGACTGCGCGTCCAGCGGGTGTATTTCAAGCTTCCCGCTTGTGCGCGCCTCCATCCTGCGATGGCCGTCGAGATTCGCGAAGGTCGAGTTCATGTAGTTGTCGTTCTTGCGCCCCAACAACTCCAGCGGATATTTCTCCGCGAGATCACTCCAGCGGGATTCAACCGAAGGAGAAAAGGCTGGCAGGCCATCCTGGCCCGCAGCGGCCAATGCCTCCGAGTAAAACTCAATTTTTCCGGTCGGCGTAGCAAACGGCCCGCTTGTGTACGGCAAAAATGGCTGACCCTCGGGGTCGCGATGAAACTTGAGCGGAATATGGCCCTCGCGCTCCAGATCCTCGAAAGTGAAGTGCTCCATGCCCACGTTCTTTGAGCGTCCGTCCGCGCCGATCGCCAGCGCCTGGCGAATGATCTCCTCAGGCGTGTCGCGGAAGCACGGTTCATCAAAGTCCATGCGCTGCGCAAGCTGCCCGAAGAGCCACACGTTTGAGCGCGCCTCGCCAAGCGGCTCAATGGCCTGCTTTGAGAGCTGCACAAAATAATGACCGTACGCGCCCTGAATGTCGGTGTGTTCAAGAAACGTCGTCGCCGGCAGTACGAAATCCGCGTAGTCCGTCGTGTCAGTGAAGAAAAGATCGTGCACTACGGTGAAAAGATCTTCCTTCGCGATGCCGCGCAGAACGGCGTTCTGGTTGGGCGCAACCGCCGCGGGGTTTGAGTTGTACACAAAAAGCGCATGCACCGCCGGCCCGTCGTCGGGCCCTTGCTCTCTGCTCTCTGCTCTCTGCTCTCTGCTCTCTGCTCTCTGCTCTCTGCTCTCTGTCTTGCCCCAGTTCATTCAAAGCGTGGCCCAGCTCGCACATATTCACCAGGCGCGCCTGGCGGCCGAGAGGCGAAGCAAGCTGCAGATCGGGCCGCTCCACCGCCTGCTTGTTCCATGCGAATGCGCCCGAGGTTGAAAGCACGCCGCCTCCGCCGCGATGCTTCCACGCGCCGGTCAGCGCCGGCAGCATGGCGATCGCGCGCGCCGCGGTGCCGCCGTTCTCACACCGCTGCACGCCGTAATTCATGCGAATCGCCGCGGGCCGCGTGGTTGCGTACTCGCGCGCAAGCTGCTCAACTTCGGCGGGCGTCAGTCCCGTCCACTCCGCAACGCGGCAGGGCGTATAGTCGCGCACGCGCTCCGCGAGTTTGTCGAAGCCATGCGTGAATTCGTCAATATACGCGCGGTCTTCAAGCCCCTCACGCAAAATCACGTGCATCATACCCAGCGCCAGCGCCGCATCGGTTCCGGGCCTGATAGGGATGTGCCAGTCGGCCAGCGCCGCGGTGCGCGTGCGGTAGGGATCGATGACGATGAGCCGCGCGCCGTTGCGCCGCGCATCTTCGATCATTGGCCACAGGTGGACGTTGTTTCCGTGGACATTTGCGGCCCACGCGATGATGAGCTTGGCCAGCCTGAAGTCCTCGGTTGGCGTGCCGAGTTTCTTGCCGTAAACCAGGTTCCATGCCTGGCCCCCGGCCTCGGAGCAGATGGTGCGGTCGAGCCGGCTCGCGCCCAGGCGATGAAAGAATCGCCGGTCCATGGATCCGAAGCCGAGCACGGCGATCGTGCCCGCATAGCTGTACGGCAAGATCGACTCGGGTCCATATTGGTCGCTGATCGCCTTGAGCCGCAAAGCGATCGCGTCCAACGCCTCGTCCCAGCTCACGCGCTCAAAGGCCTCGTGTTCGCTGCCCTTCCTCAGTGCTCCTTTGGCCACGCCCGCCTTGCGCTTGAGCGGATACAGAATCCGGTTGGGCGAATACACGCGGTCAAGATACTTGGCTACTTTGCCGCACAAAAATCCCTGCGTGACGGGCTGTGACGGGTCACCGGCAACCTTGATGGCGCGGCCCGTCTCGTCCACCGTCACCAGCACCGCGCACGAATCGGGGCAGTCGTGCGAGCAAACCGTGTGGACGACGCGGAAAGGGGACGCCATGCCGTCATTGTAAGCTGACTGCGGAGGCGATAACGATGCGGAGTCTTCTTCTGGTTTTGGCGATGATTTGCGCCGGGGCGGGCAGCTTTGCCCAGGCCACCGGCGGCGACGAGTCCGACCTTCGCGCGGTGATGGCGGCGCAGGTGGCTGCGTGGAACAAGGGAGATGTGGCGGCGTTCATGCAGGGATACGAGAACTCGCCCGGCACCACGTTCGTCGGCAGTTCGGTCAACAAGGGATACGAGCCCATTCTCAAGCGCTATGAGGCCAACTACACCAACGCCGCACAGATGGGCACGCTCACCTTCTCGAATCTCGAAGTGCGGCTGCTGCCGGGTTCGTGCGGCGCCGTGGAGTACGCTGTGGTGACAGGCAATTTTCATCTCGAGCGCACCCAGAAGGGCGCCGCAACCAAAGACGACGGCATCTTCTCGCTGGTCTGGCGCAAAGGGCCTGAAGGCTGGAAGATCGTGCTCGACCACACCAGCTGAGAACTGCGCGAGGTCGCCGGCTTCTTAGGTTGAGTTAGATCGAATGAGGAGTTCGATTCACCATGTTGAAGACGGGCATTCTGAATCCGCACGTGCTTTCGCTGCTGGCGCGGGTGCGGCATACCAATACCCTGGTCATCGCCGACCGGGGATTTCCCTTCTGGCCGCAAATTGAAACGGTCGACATCTCGCTGACCGACGACATCCCGCGCGTACTCGAGGTGCTCAAAGCCCTCCGCGCGAACTTCGTGGTTGGACACGTGTGGATGGCTGAGGAGTTCAAGGCCGCGAACACGGCGCGGACCCGCAACCAGTTTGCGGCGGCGCTCGAAGGACTTCCGCTCACCTTCGAGCCGCATAGCGAGTTCAAGAAGCGCGTCCCGTCCGCCATCGGCCTTATCCGCACCGGCGATACCACGCAGTACGCCAACATGATCCTGGAGTCGGCGTAGGCGGGCTCCTTTGACCAAGGCCGCCGGCCCCTCGCCTCTTCTATACTGTTCACGCTATGAGCTGCCTTTTCTGCAAGATCGTGAGTGGTGAGATTCCGTCGACGCCCGTTTACCAGGACGAGCTCGTCTACGCCTTTGCCGATATCAACCCGAAGGCCCGGGTCCATGTGCTTGTGGTGCCCAGGGAGCACATCGAGTCGCTCCAGGATGCGGGCAAGGAAGATGAGGCCATCCTCGGCCACCTGCTCGCTGCGGCGGCCGAGATCGCGCGCGCCAAGGGGCTAACCAGGGGCTACCGGGTGGTTACCAATGTCGGCGAGGACGGCGGGCAGACCGTCGATCACCTGCATCTGCATCTGCTCGGCGGGCGCCCCATGACCTGGCCTCCGGGCTAGGGCCTCGTACCCTGCCCACCGGCATCCAGCTGCCAAACCTCCGTTGAAAAACCGAAATGCGCTATTCTTATAGAGCGCGCCCGTAGCTCAGCTGGATAGAGCGAATGCCTCCGGAGCATTAGGTCGGGAGTTCGAATCTCTCCGGGCGCACCACTCCTTCGCCATGTTTACGACCTACGTGCTTCAAAGCAGATCCACGGGGCGTCTCTACACCGGATCCACCGCTGATTTTGAACGTCGCTTTGAGGAACACAATTTCGGCCTAAGCAAATCCACTCGGAATGGTGGGCCTTGGGAATTGCTCTATAGAGAAGACACCGAGACGCGCGCTGCGGCAATGGTGCGTGAGCGGTACTTCAAGACAGGCGCCGGCAGGGACGAACTAAATCGAATCCTGAAAAAGCGCCCGTAGCTCAGCTGGATAGAGGTCGCCGCGGCGACCCTCCGGAGCATTAGGTCGGGAGTTCCCCGCCGCGGCGGGTCTCCGGGCGCACCATTTCACCCTCGCCACGCGCAGATCTCCCGCCCCTGCATTCCTCTTGCGCGCCCGTGACTCATGTCACGGCCCCGTCCTGTTCGCGCCGCTAGAGCAGTTCTAATTTAAGTATACACAGTTTCGTGAGATAATATTTCCGCCGGCTGAGGGGCGGCGGAGATGCAATCCTATTCACAAGATTTGCGGGATCGTGTGCTTTGGGCGTTGGAGCGCGGAGAAAAACCGACGCACATTGCTCGGCGGCTGGAGATCAGCCGGGGCTGGGTGTACCAGGTGCGCGATCGAGTCCGGGAGACGGGCGAGCGCAGCAGTTTTCAGATCGGCGGCCATCGCCGCTCCCGTATAGCCGGCCTGGAGTCGGCAGTGCGCTCCTGGATCGAAGCCGAGCCCGATCTGGCCCTGGTGGAAATCTGTGACCGGCTGGCCGAACGAGGGGTTTCGATCAAAGTCGGGGCGCTGTGGCATCAGCTGAACAAATGGAATCTAACCTTCAAAAAAAACGCTGCACGCCAGCGAGCAAGATCGGCAGGACGTGCAACTGGCACGCAAGGCGTGGCTGGAGGCGCTGCCCACGATGAACGTAGAAAAGCTCGTATTCATCGATGAAACGTGGACTTCCACTAATATGACCCGCGCCTACGGCCGATCTCCGAAGGGGCGCCGATGTGTCGGCTCGGCGCCGTACGGTCACTGGCAAACAACCACCTTCGTGGGTGCGTTGCGGCATCAGAAGATCTCCGCGCCGATGGTAATCGAAGGGCCGATGGACGGAGAGGTCTTTGTGGAATATGTGCGTTCGGTCTTGTGTCCCACACTCACGCCGGGAGACATCGTCATCCTCGACAACCTCGGCAGTCATAAGGTAGACGGGGTCGAACAGGCCATCCTCGCCACCGGGGCGACACTCCTCTATCTGCCACCGTACTCCCCCGACTTGAACCCCATCGAAAAGCTCTTCTCCAAGCTCAAGGCCCTGCTCCGCAAAGCCGCCAGACGGAACGTCGACGCCCTCTGGCAGGAAATCGGAACGCTGCTCGACTCCATCTCTTCAGAAGAGTGCTCGAACTACTTCCTGTCTTGTGGTTATGTAAACACTTAAATTAGAACTGCTCTAGCCTCATAGATGCGGAGTGCGCCGCTGTTTGGCCCTCCTTTTCATTCGAGGAGCGATTTCATCATGGCTTATGTTGTTACCGATGCCTGCATCAAGGACTTTGTTTGCGTAGCTGAATGCACCACGGCGGCGATTGCCCCCGCACAGAGCGACGAGGCCGCGGCCACCGTCTCCCAGGTCTTGATCAACCCCGATGAGTGCATCGACTGCGGCAACTGCGCGTCAGTCTGCGAGCAGAACGCCATCTTTCCGATCGATGAGCTCCCCGCCGAAAAGGCAGAGTTCGCTGAAAAGAACCGGGCTTACTTCAACTAGGTAGTGTCCGACGAATCTGGAATCGAATGGCTTTGTAAACGGGCACAGCTTTAGCTGTGCCGAAACTGGCCCAAACTCTGTGGGTTTTAGCCCCTGAGGGATGTTCCTTCTCCACGAGACCGCACCGATCCGATTCACCAGACCTTGCCTGGTCGCTCTGCCGGTTCAGATCGTTTAATGCGGTTTGCTCTGGTCTGCCGTCGCAGGCGGCGTGTTCCCAGTTGATGGCGCAGCCGCCGGCGGAGCCGGCTTGCCGTCGCCGGTCGTTTGAGCGCCAGGCTGCGAAGATCCGGGCTCAGTTGTCTGCGGCCCGGTTGCCGGCGGCGCAGTTGCAGGCGTTGGGTTGGCTGGCGCGCTTTCTGGCGGGGTTGCAGGCGCAGCCGGTTCCGTGGCCGGCTCGATTGCATGCGGCGTAGCGACGGACGGCGCTGCCGCAGTCGCGCTCGCCAGCGCCGCCAGCGGCGTCACGGGCAACGTCAGCGTCTGCACTGTATCCGGATCGTCGCGCAGCTTCAGGTACAGCAACCCGTTGGCCGGATGTGGCACGGTGAGCTGGGTTCCGGTAAATTGCGCAGGCACGTCGACAGCATTGCTGAAGTCCGGAGTCGCCGAAAACGAATCGGCAAGAAAAAGATCGTCGCCGCTCAGTGTGCACGGTTTTGAGACCGCCCGCGGGCAGCGCAGATCCTTGAAGCCCGGCAAACGAACCAGCGTTCCCAGATCGAGCCAGTCGCCCCCGACTCCGTCAGCCGAGACCGCACGCACCCGCACCGGACCGAATGCCGAAGGCCCGAATCGCTCCAGAGGCTCCACGGTCCCCACCGCGGTCTTTGCATCC
Source organism: uncultured Acidobacteriaceae bacterium (assembly GCA_963808695.1). GTDB lineage: Bacteria > Acidobacteriota > Terriglobia > Terriglobales > Acidobacteriaceae > Telmatobacter. The sequence continues at coordinate 400,383 of CAWEHF010000021.1, read as the reverse complement.
TCCAGCATCAGGCTGCCGTCGGCCAGGTCGAGCATGGTGTGAAAGCTCGAGTCCTCGGCAGCCACCTCGACCTTTTCGTCGCGGGCAAAATGCGCCGGCGAGTTCGACTGCAGAAAGAACACCAGCTTTCCGTCGACCGGCAGATCGTCGGCGCTGCCAAAGTGAACCGGAATCGGCGGACCATTCACTGAGTTCTGCACGCCCTTGCTCAGCAGGCTGATCTCGGGCCGCGGCGGATTGACCGTCACCGGCGTCTTCAATTCGCGTCCGTCCTTCAGCTCCACGTGCGCCGTGTAGGCCTTGCCGGGAGTCAGGCTCGCAGTCGCGCCGTCCGCCTTCATCGTCAACTCGTCAAGGTCATTCACATGCGCCAGCGACGACGGGGTAAAACCGATGCCGTTCAGCTTCGCCGTTGCAACCTGGTCGAGCCGTGTGCCGTTCAACACCGCGTCCTGGTCTCCGGCGCTCAGGGTCAGCCTTTCCAGCGACGCCGCCACATCGTAGGCCGTCATCTTCACCGTGTCTGGCCGCGCAAGCCCGTACTGGTAAACGGCTACGGTTACCTGGCCGGGCGCCGCATCCTTCAGCGGCAGCGAAACCTCCAATGTCTGCGCTTTCACCGTCTTCCAGGCCAGCGGCTCGTTGTGGCCGCCGGCGCCCATCTCTTCAATCTTGTCCAGGCAAAGCGTATTTCCGCCCTCAAGGTGCACCGTGTCGTCACGGCCCACCACCAGCGCCGATTCATCGGCCGGCGAAAGACGCCACTTGCCCGGCTCGGGAGAGGCAAGCGTGAACCGCGGGCCCTCCCACTCGTCGAATCCCCATTTGCCGGTGACCGTGCCGATCAGTTCTCCCACGGGCAGCTGGGGCATCTCGCCCTTGGGCGCCAGCCCGCCCACGCCCGGATCGGCCACGATCGGAACATCCACTCCGCGATCCTTCCCGTTTGCTGCCTGTACATGGAGTGTCAGATCGTGCGCCAGTCCGGTTGCAAATAGCAGCGGCGCGCCCTCGGCGGGCAGCACCAGATCGGGTTTGAAGGCGCAAAAACTGTCTGAAGGGTTGGCCGGATGCAGTGGCTCAGGACGCCCCGGACCGATCGGCGGCAAGCCCACCACTACAACCGACTTCGGATTCCGGAACGACGGAGGCATGTTGAGCCGCAGGTTCAGCGTGTCGGTCTTGGGCAATGCCAGCGCCGGGATGTACTGGAAGTGAGCTGTGTGCAGCGACGACAGGATTCGCGCCGTATCCACCACCGCGCCCACGTAGGGGCTGTATGCGCCGGCGCCCGCCAGGTTTGAGTAGCTGAGCTGGTTCATCAGGTCGGCTGTTGAGCCGCTTGTCAGCTGATCCACAAGCGTCTGCGCGTTGGTGTCGTCAAGCACCAGCCCCTCGGAGTTCTGCGAAAGACACGTCGCCTGCTGGTCGATCGGGCGCAAAAAGCAGTCCTGGTTGATCTTGATTCCCAGGCTCCGCGCCGCCATCTCGGCCCGCGTCTTCAGCGACTTCGGGTCGGTCGCCGAGGTTGCCTTCACATCCAGCAGGTAAGTTTCCAGGCGCATCCGTTCCCAGCTGGCTGCCTGCAGATTCTGTGCCGCGCGCACAAAAGCCCCCGGCCGGTCGGTCACCGCCTTGCGAAGGGTGTTGAAGTCCCCGCCCGTCTCAGGCGCCAGAAACAGTAGCGCCTCCTCCGCCCCGGCCGGCACGTTGACAAACACACCTTCCTGGCGCGCTTCTCCGTTCCATGTTTCAACCCTGGTAAACCAATCCGGCGGCGGCTGGTTGGTCGCGCCCCTCAGAAAGGCGATCACCAGAACAAAATGATTCGATTGGGTTTCCGGAAAGTCGGGATGAATCCACAAGCGATCGCCCGGAAGCAGGTTGCCCACCTCGGAGATGGGTAATGTGACCGCTCCACGCTTCACATGCAGGTCTATCTTCGGTCCGGCCAGATCGAATGCCTGGCCTTGGCCTCGGGCGTAGAGCCCGGCTGAAACTGAAATCCAAAGGAACGGCAAAAGGAGACGCAAGCAACTGCGCATGTACCTATTGTACGAAGTCGGGTTGCGAAGGGAAGCACGGGCCCCCATCGACTTTTTCATTGAATCCTCATCTTTCCTGCGCGCAAGCACCAATCTTCGGGTACACTTATCGCCATATACTTCCAGGGCCACGGCTTTTTGGGAATGGTTGTATCGGGAAACCGCTGAGCAGCTGCAAATGTATTGAACATCGAATGCTGGTTTGCCTCGAGTTCAGGTCACCAGCGCCATTTCCTTGAAGGCCATCCAATCTCTCGAAGCCTTGCAAGGTTGAGAAGGAAACGCAGGACGGCTCTTTGGAGCCTGATTTCAACTCTCGTCTGCGCCAAAGCGAATTAAACGCTGTTGATGACAAAAGCCGTTTGCATATCGTCCGTCGTCTTACATTGATTCGGGATTTGCTCAATTACCCCGCCTGCCAGATCGAATAAGCAGGGCTGATTGTTTCGAACAATTTTCTCCTTTTGCTTGGCGCCGGGTCCAATTGGTCACGTGGCAACTTCTCCGCTCGACCTGCTACCGCCTTCAGGGTCCGTGCCTATATCACAGGGAGAACCGAAGTAGACCATAAGTTGACTCAGCCTGTGCAGATCGGGCCCTGCGCAGCGCAGAACCGTATCGGATCCGTGTTCGTCGTCGCCGCGCAAGCGGCATCACGGTGTTCCGCATAACTAAACCGGCAGAATGTTGTCCGGAGCACTGTATTGGAATTATTCAGCAGATATTGAACTTCAAGGCATCAGGCGCTTTGCATCAAGGTATTCTCTCCCCCAATCATCAAAGTGCCAGAGCGGCGCCTGGCCGCCCCGCAGCCGGAGTAAGTACCGGAACTGCACGGGCGGATGAAGCAACGGAGAACGATATGAAATCGATGCGATTGGCCCAGAACGGCATGGAGCAACTTACCATTCCTGCCGCGGAAGAGATTATTGAAGAGGCCCTCAACGAGCTTGCCTACTCGCAGGATCCCGGCTTGGCCCGCGCGCTGCGTTTCCTGGCGCCTGCGGGGTACCAGGCCGTCGTCGAGCTGTGCAGCGATAACGGCCGCAGCAAGCGCCGCAACGCTCCCGCAGACACGTGGTCGCCTGAAGACGACGAGGTGCGCATCTACTTTGAGCGCATCACCGATGGCGACGGCCACGGCAACCGCTCGCCGCGCGTTGCCGTTCCGCGTAGCGCCGATGACGAAGGCGAATCTGAGGAGCCCATTCTGCCGGCCGACATGGACAACCGCGTCAAGGAACTGTGCACCGCTCTGGCCGAAGCCGAGCGCGGCGGCCACGCCTTCATCGCGCTCAAGTGGTTCCGCGACTCGTTTCTGCCGCGCAGATCCTTCCGCTGGAACCAGCACCCTGATACCCGCCAGACGGTTCTCGCCGAAGCCATCCAGCGCGGCGTGGTGATGACCAGCAAGATTGCCAATCCCAAGACTCCCGCCTACCCCACCACCACCATCCGACTTAACCGAGCTGAAGCCGGAATGCCCGAAGAGGCCCATCGCTTCCATCCGGTGGTCGTGCAAGGCGAGGGCGCAGCCGTCGCTCTCGAAGAGGAGCGGGAGGAAGCGTGAGTTTCTACTTCCTCGAGGCCACGGCCTTCATCAAGCTGTTTGTGCAGGAGCCCGGCTCCGACAGCCTGATCCGCCTTTTGGAGCCGCTCGAAGACAACCGCAAGCTCATCGCCGCCTCCACGCCGCTCGAGGTCTACGCCGCCATTCGCCGCCGCGAGCGCGCCGGCGCTATCGCTCCCGAGAACGCCGCTTCAGCCCTCGAAAGCCTGCGCCTGGAGTCGGCCCGCACCGTGCAGCAGCCGCTCAATCCCGCCGTCCTCGAGGCCGCCCGCCAGCTTCTCGACCGCACCGCCCACCGCTGGCCTGAGGCCCTGCAGCTCGGCGCCGCCCTCACCGCCCGCGACATGTTCCAGGGTGCGGCCATCGTCTTCGTCTCGGCCTCCGCGGCGCTCCTTGAAGCCGCCAAAGCCGAAGGCCTCGAAACCCTCGATCCCACGAGGCTGCCCATCCCCGAAACTGCGCGGCAGGCCGACCCGGCCAAAGAAGCCGATGCCCAAGGCGAAGCGGAGTTGAGATAAGGACACGACCGAGCGGCGCCGGTCTCCAGACCGGGGTCGCGCAGCGGGGGCAAGCTCGCTTTTTGCTTGCTGGGGTGGGAGACCGGCGTTACGTTCGCTGCGGTATTTTCAGGGCAGTTCCGTCTCTTTGTTCTTGCCCTGCTCCAGCTTGCCGCCATGACGCCGATCCGACTGCAACAGGAGGAAGGCGAAGATGAGCCCGGCCACGCCGAGGCACGAGAACATGATCTGGGTCGCGGTGTAGGTCCCAGTGACGTCGCGGAGCTTGCCATTCAGGAGCGGAAATAGCCCGAGCCCCAGATTCTGGATGGCCGTCATCAGGCCGAAGGCCGTGCCCACGCGCTTCTCCTCCACCACCAGCGGAACCGATGGCCACATGGCCGCGGGGACCAGCACGAAGGCTGCGCCGAGCACGATCATGCTGGGGACAGGATTCCAGTGCGTGATGCCCATGATGAGGTGGGCGGGAATCAACATCAGGGAGCCCACGACCATCAGCGTGGCCCTCTTGCCGATGCGGTCAATCAGGTCGCCGGCGAAGGGCGCGAAGACCATAGACGCGAAAATGATGATGCTGGTGACTCCCGGCGCCGTCGAGAACATGTGCAGGAAGTTGCCAAAGATCTGGGCCAGGAAACCGCCCGTGGACTCGCTGACCAGCGGGAGGCTCCACTTGTCGTGGAACATGTCGGTCGCCAGGGCCGTGAAGGGGAAGATGGCGCTATAGAAGGTGACGCAGAGCAGGACAACGAACCAGTAGGAAGAGTTGAACTTCCGGATATCTGAGAAAACGATCTTGTCACCGCCCTCCGGCTTCGGGAGCGCGAGTACCTTCTCGCCATGGAGGTCCATGGCGTTGTAGACCAGGTTGCAGAGCACAGAGAACAGGCAGAAGCCGGCCGCTGCCCAAAGCGCGATGCGGTAGCTGCCGAAGTAGCGGGCGATGAGTTCTTCGGTGTTGAAGCTGAACAGGGTCCCGACGCGGCTGATGGTAAGAGCGATGCCGAAGGCAAGCGCCATCTCCTTGCCCTTGAACCAGCGGCTGATGATAGCGCTCTGCACCACGATCAGCGATTCTGAGCCCGCGCCGAAGATGAGCCGCCCGGCGAAAAGCTCCCACCGGGATTGGGCCAGGGCTACGATGGTAGCGCCCACCAGCACGAGCGTGCAGAACAGGAGGCTCGCCCGGCGGGGGCCCAGCTTGTCGTAGAGCATGCCCCCGAAGAAGACGATGATAATGGCGGCCACGGAGTAGGCCGTGTAGAGATTGCCGATGGCGCTGCGGTCCAGATGGAGGGCCTCGATAAGCGTGGGCGCGAGAGCGCCGATGCTGTCGTATGCGAAATAGCTTCCCAAAACCAGCAGGCTGATGAACATCAGGATGGTGAAGCGGTAAGGACGTCTGGATGGATGAAAGAATCCCATGGATTCCGGAGCTGCAGCCTCGGAGGCGGATGGGCGGCGCGAGGGATCGGACATGGAGACGAGACTCCTCGAAACAGGGCGGAGCCTTGAATCCCTGCGGCGTGAGCTCCGCAACCTCGAAGATAGCAGACGGCGGCTGTTTTGGCCGAGCGGCTATTCCTTTACATTTTGGGGCGCCATGGCATGCGTATCTGCTCACGCGATGGCTGCAAGATGCGGCTTGCACCGGGCGGCTCTGACAAGCTCGTATTCGAGATCGACGTGATCGGCGGCACGGCCGGTTCCATCCTGCTGGATCTCGCGCTTTACTGGCGCGGTGCGCGATCGAAACAATCCCAAGCCTGAGGGTTGTTCGTTTACCCCGCCTGCCCTCGGTGCGATAAGCGCAAAGTGTCGCCTGTTTGGTCCCATTGCGCGTCACGCCCGCAGCGGCAAAATTGACCAGGGTTTAAAATCGAAAAGGTTGTGAACACCGGTGCGGGCTCAACGCCGCATCGCAAAAGCCCGTGCGCTGCGAACATTTCCGCCGTGCCGGCCGAACGTTGTGGAAACGGACCAAATGCGAGCAAAAACAGCAGTTGTGTTGGGTGCCCAGTGGGGCGATGAAGGCAAGGGCAAGATTGTCGACGTGCTCAGCGAGCGCTTCAATGCTGTCGCGCGGTACGCAGGCGGACACAACGCGGGCCATACGGTCATCATTGGCGACCAGCGGTTTGTGCTCCAGCTCATTCCCTGCGGCGTGCTGCGCCCCGGCTGCAAGGCCGTCATCGGCAACGGCGTTGTCCTCGATCCCATCGCCTTCCTCAAAGAAGTCGGCCGCCTGCGCGAAGTCGGCGTCGCTGTCGACGGCAGTCTCTACGTCTCCAATCGCGCCCAGGTCATTCTGCCCTACCACCGCATGATCGAACTCGCCGCCGAAAGCGCTCCCGGCCGCAAGAAGATCGGCACCACCAGCCGCGGCATCGGCCCTGCCTACGAAGACAAGATGGCCCGCAGTGGCCTGCGCATCGTCGATCTGCTCCATCCCGCGCTGCTCAAGGCCCATATCGAGGCAGCCTGCGCTGAGAAGAACGCCATCGCTCACGCGCTCTTCGGCACCGATCCGCTCGATCCCGCCAAAATGTATGACGAGTACGCGGCCGCGACCGAACAGGTGCGCCCCTTCGTTGCCGACACCGGCCGCATCCTCCACGCGATTCTTGCCGAGGGCGGCAGCGTGATGTTTGAAGGCGCGCAAGGCACCATGCTCGACATCGATCATGGCACCTATCCTTTTGTGACTTCATCTTCGGCGACTGCGGGCGGCGCGGCCACCGGCACCGGTGTAGGTCCCACCGCCATCGGCACCGTCGTCTCGGTCACCAAGGCCTATGTCACGCGCGTCGGCGAAGGCCCCTTCCCCACCGAAATCCACGAGCCCGTCGGCGAAACGCTCCGCGCGCGTGGCCACGAGTACGGCGCTGTCACCGGACGGCCCCGCCGCTGCGGATGGCTCGACATTCCCCTGCTCCGCTACTCCAACCAAGTCAACGGCGCTGAGTGGCTGGTCGTCACCAAGCTCGACGTTCTCGACGAGCTCGACGAGATTCCCGTCTGCATCGGCTACGAAATCGGCGGAAAAGTTACCGACCAGATTCCAGCCGACGTGCACGGCCTCGAACAGATCAAGCCGATTTACACAATTCTCAAAGGTTGGCGCGAATCCACTGAGGGCATCAGGGAGTTCGACAAGCTTCCCCAGGCTGCGCGCGAGTATCTGCGCTTCCAGGAACGCGAGAGCGGCGCAAAAATCGGCATGGTTTCTACCGGGCCTGATCGCGAACAAACTATGCTGCTCCCCGAATTCGCGCAGGCCCTTGAGCGCATCCATGAACAAAGCCCGCTCAGTGCATAGTTGAGAAAAATTCCGTCACCGTTTAGCGCCGATAAAGGAATCTAGTCGATGGTCAGTTTGATTGTCTGGTTCAAGTTTGCCTGCGAAGATCGCGTGGGGGTCTCCGATCTGCTGCGCATCCTCACCGCCTAAACGCGCAAAGAGCCGGGCTGCGTCAGCTATACGCCCCATCCGCTGCAGGAGGACCCTGACACCGTCCTGATCTACGAGCAGTACGCGATGAAGAAGCGCTCATTGCGCATCGCGACTCGTCGCACTTCAAGAAGTACGCCGCCGGCGGACTCTATGAGAAGATGCTGGAGCGTAAGCTGCAGAATCTCATCGACATGTTTAACAGGCTTTTCACATTCGCCGCCCGGCGCCCCATCTCAAATAAACTTGGGCCCGTTTCCACCGTCCAATCCTCAAGATTCACACGCCTTGCGTGTGCCGGGATGGGAAAGGCGGATCGCGTGTCGGCACTTCTTCACGCAAACATCATTGACCGGCAGGGGAAAACAGGACTACCATCCGTTTTGCGTATGCCCGGTAAAGCGATTTGCACTCAGAACGCCGCCCCTCGCTTCCGGGTGGGCCGATTGATCGTGCCTGCGCTGCTGCTTTCGCTCTGCGCAACTCCGTTGTTCGCCCGCCTGCCCAGAGTCCAGAAACACGAGCTCCGCCACGAGATCGACCAGCTTGAAGAGACCTGGCGCACCGCCATTGTCAAGGGCGATACCAACACCATCGGCTCGCTGCTGGCCGACGATTACATGGCAATCACCCCCAGCGGGACTTTGCAAACCAAGGAAGAGTCTCTCGCCAGTATCCGCTCGGGCGGCGTACATATCACCAGCCTGAACTTCTCTGATCGCAAGGTCCGCTTCTACGGCGACACCGCCGTCGTTACTTCGCTTGCCGACGTGCAGGCCACCACGCCCAACGGCAACCTCTCTGGCGCCTATCGCTACACCCGCGTCTACGTTCGCGATGCGCAGGGCGCGTGGAAGATCGTGAGCTTCGAAGCCAGCCGTATCACCGAACCCGGCGAGCACAAGTAAGCTTTATTCCCTCATCGCACCGGCCTCACCTTTGCGCATTAAACCTGTCAGCGTGCTGCTCTCCATTAAAATGAACCGGTGCCCGAACTGCCCGAAGTGGAAACCATCGCTCGCGGAGTCGACGAGCGCCTGCGCCTGGACCGCATCGTCGAAGCGTGGTTCAGCTCGCATCCACAGCCCTTCAAAACCCCCCGCGCGCGCCAGGCACGGGGCCTCGCCGGCCGCATCATTCTCGGAGTTCATAGAACCGGCAAGCACATCGTCTGCGAGCTGGGCCCCGTCGCGCCGCTGAACACCTCCGCAACTGCGCAACCCGCCCCTCCCAAATCAGACGCCCAGTGGATCGTCCACCTCGGCATGACCGGCCGCCTGCTCGTAACCACCCCCGACGATCCGGTCGCCCCACACACTCACGCCCGCCTCAGCCTCTTGAGCGGCCGCGAACTCCGCTTCGTCGATCCCCGCCGCTTCGGCCGCCTGGAGTTCCGCGAACTTATCCGGACCCCGGCCTTCAATGCGCCCGGCGCCGAACCGCTCTCCATCGCCGCCGGCGACTTCGCCGCTCTCTTCCGCGGCCGCAAGCTCGCCATCAAGGCCGCACTGCTCAACCAGACCCTCCTCGCCGGAGTGGGCAATATCTATGCCGACGAGAGCCTCTTCCATGCCGGCATCCGTCCCCGCCGCGCCGCCGGCCGTCTCACCCGCGCCGAGATCGAGCGCCTGCGCCAGGCTCTCCGCAAGGTCCTCGATGAAGCCATCCGCCTCGGCGGCTCCTCGGTCTCAGATTATGTCGACGCCAACGGCGCCCGCGGCTTCTTCCAGCTTGAGCACTGCGTCTACCTGCGCACCGGCGAGCCCTGCCGCCGCTGCGGAACCCCCATCCGCAGGATTCTGCTTGCCGGCCGCGGAACCCACTTCTGCCCGCGCTGCCAGCGCTGATTGAGTGTTCCAAATCACCGTCCCGTACGCGCATCCGGCCAGCGAATTATGGTTTTTTGAAATTCTGGGGCCCCGGTCCTCCGTTAATGCGAAAAACCATATACGTCCCAACCAGCTAACTCATTGAAAACAATAAAATTCCTGAACGGCAATCCAATTGCAACATCAATTGCGCCAGTGATGTACCGCTGTGCGGGTTCATCCCAACCAGCATTCATAACAGCAGGCCCGGCAAGAGCAATCGCCAATGAGCGACCCTGAAATGGGAGAAGCCAGTCGGCAGAACCTGCAAAAGGCCAGGGGCACAAACTTTGGCCAGTTATTAGAGGGGGGCCAGTGACTGGTCGAGGGGGACCGGTCACACAGATCAGAAACGCCACTCCACGGAGTGGCGTTTCGTGTTTTCAGGCGCAAGTCGGCCCCCGAACTCCCCCGGCCCTCCAGCCCTCACCTACCCCTTTGGCCCGTTCCGGGAAGTCCCCGCTTCCCGTTTCTTTTCGGTTTCCCCTGTTCCCACTCCGCCACCTTCCTCTTGCCAGGCGTAGCCCTTCGCTGTAGTATCAAAGTTGCCTATCAGGCGGCTGACGCGGGCCACCCTAGTGTGGGTAGAGCAAGCTCGCCGCTCAAGACGAGCAACTTCGCCGGGCAGTTCATTCCAATTCATCAAACTGGATACGGCTAAGGCTCGCGTTGAGGAAAGGGCATCACCTGAGAAAAGCACCGGCCTTCAAGCGCTTTGATCCGAACCACTGTTCGATCATGGCTTCCGCGCATAAGGCGTCGTTGGCATTTCACAGAGATGAATCGCAGGGCCAGGCAGGCTGTGCCGGTGTATCCCGGCACGATTGAGCTTCGCCCCTTGGCGACATTTGGCGCGGGGTTTTATTCAAGGTTGCGCCGCAGCCGCCGCGAATCGAGGTCAGTCAAAGCCTGGTTTAGGAAGTTGAAGTTTCAGCTGCTTGAGGCGTTGGGCTCTCTCGCGCGCCTCGAGCGGCAGAAGCTCTGTTGAGCAACGGGCCCGGGAACCGCTTCGCTTCCCGCGTGAAGCCGGGCAGAAAAAGGGATTGCCGAGCGCGCTTGTGCGCGTGACGCCAAAGCCAATGCACCACATCGCAACACATCAGGAAGTACACGCATGACGACAGAATCGACGCAGCCTCAGCCCGAGCTGGGGCCGGCGCCGGACAACGGTCCGGTGCAGTCGCAAGGCCATCGCCGCCGCCGCCGCCGCCGCAAGAACAAGGGCGCGCAGCAGGGCGCAATGCAGAATCAGCAGCCCCAGCAGAGCCAGCCGCTACAGCAACCCCAGCCGCAGATGCAGCAGCGGCCCCCTCAACACCAGGGCCACCAGGGCCGCAAGAAGAAGAAATTCTTCCAGAAGAACTCGCAGCCCCAGCCGCAGCCCGGCAATAGCATCAAACCGCAACAGGGCAAGCGCAAGACCAGGCAGAAGGGCCCGCGCGAGTTTGTCGGCCCCATGGACCACAGCTACCGTGCCGTCAACGGCAACGTGGCCGACGCGCCGCCTGCCACCATCCAATTCGCGGGCAGCAACCACAGCGGCTACTATTCTGACGCGTACGCGGCCGCGCCGGCGCCCCTCCGCGAAGACGCCCCAACGCGCATCTTCTGTTTCATTGAGGATCTCTTCTTCCTGGCCAAGATCCAGGAGAGCGCGCGCAAGCTGGGCGTCAAGGTCGAGTTCGTCAAAGGCGACAAGGATGTGGTCTCGCGCATCCTCGATACGCCCGAGGCCGAGCGGCCCGCGCTGCTCGTCTTCGACCTCAACAACCTGAGCGCCAAGCCCATGACACTCATCCCCAAGTTCAAGTCAAAATTCAAGAAGGCGGTCTCCATTATCGGCTTCCTGAGCCATCTGCAGGGCGACCTCAAGTTGAAGGGCATTGAAGCCGGATGCGACGTGGTCATGCCGCGCTCGGCCTTCTCGCAGAGCCTTCCTAACCTGCTGCGCCGCTACGGCGTTGAAGAAGAGGAAGATCACACGCCTCAACCGGTCTTTTAGGCGCTCACAACGGGAAACAGGCGGTAGAAGAACTGGCGCTCATCGCGCCAGTTCTTCTCTTATGCGGAAAATTCTTGGGATTTGCCAGAACCCTGCACCGGTTGCCCCCACTGACTTGCTGGCTCGCTGACTTGCTGACTCGCTCCCTATTCCCTATTCCCTGGTCCCTGGTCCCTCGTTCTCGCACCTTCCCAGGCCTTCGCATATTTCCAGTGAATGTAGACCGAGTGATTCAGGTGCTGCAGCAGCCCGGCGCGCCCATCCATGAAACCCAGCCGGAAAACGTAGTTGTACACAAACGTCGCTGCTGGATTGAGAACCGCATTCCACGCCAGCCACGCCCAGCCTCGCCGCGCCCTCCCAGACGCCACCAGCGCCTCCGCACCGATGGTGCTGTAGCGGTTCATGTGCTCCACGTAATCCTCAATCGTGGCGTAGCAGTGGTGAATCAGATGCCCCTTGAGCTCGCCGACGGGCCCATCGCTCCGCATGGTCTCATGCACCGGCCGCTCTTCAAAACTCGCCGCGCCGCGCCGGAACAACCGCAACTTGCGGTCGGGCCAATACCCGCCATGGCGCAGCGGCGTCCCGAGAAAATGATTGAGCCTCTTGATCCGGTAAGCCGCAAACGCCGGCTCGCCCGCAAGCAGGTCCGTGATCTCCCTGGCCAGCGCCGGGCTCACCTCTTCATCGGCATCGAGCGAAAGAATCCATTCTCCCGCCGCCTTCGCAATTGCCGAGTTCTTCTGCGCTCCGAAGCCCTTCCACGGCTCGTTGAATACGCGTGCACCGGCCTGCTCTGCAATCTCCACCGTCCCATCCGTCGATCCCGAATCCACCACAACCACTTCGCCGAGCCCGATCACACTCCTGAGCGTGCGCGGCAAATTTGCTGCCTCATTCAACGTGATGATCGCAATCGACAGGCTCTTCGGCATCGTGCCAAGGATAAATGAGCGGTCTGGGCTCAGGGATCAGAGAATCGACTCAACGCGCGCCCGAACCCCGCGACGACGGGTGTCTCACCCCGTCCACCTGAATTCACAACAATTGATCGCCGCGTCCCGCCCCGGGTGCTAATCTCTTTCGCATGGCAGAGTTCCCGAACGACCCAACGCGTTTCGATCCGTATAAGAACTTCAACTTCCGCGTGAAATGGGATGGGGCCTACATCCCGGCCATCACGCGCGTCTCCGGCCTGGTGCGCACCACCAATGTGGTCGTCAACCGCGAGGGCGGCGACCCCAGCTCGAGCCGCAAATCCACCGGCCTCACGCAGTTTGAGCCCATCCTCCTCGAACGAGGCCTCACCGACGATCCCGCATTTGAGAACTGGGCAAACCTGGTGTGGCTGTACGGCGCAGCGCTCGGCTCTGAGATGTCGCTCGGCGACTTCCGCAAAGACATTTACATCGAGCTCTACAACGAGGCCGGCCAACTCGTGAAGGGTTACAAGGTCTTTCGCTGCTGGCCCTCGGAGTATGGAGCGCTCTCCCAGCTCGACGCCAACGCCAACGCCATCGCCATCGAGCACATCAAGCTTGAAAACGAAGGCTGGGAGCGAGACATCTCCGTCGTCGAGCCCACGGAGCCCGGTTTCCAGCCGGTTTAAACCGCCGCTTCAACCTCTGCCCACTCCCCTTTGCTCAACTCAAGCCCCGCTGCCGCCACGTTCTCTTCAAGGTGCGCAACCTTCGACGTGCCGGGAATCGGCAGCATCACCGGCGAGCGCTGCAACAGCCATGCCAGCAGCAGCTGCGCAACCGTTGCTTCATGCTTCGCCGCAATCGCGGCCAACCCTCGAGCGCCTTCGCCGCCCGCCCGCATCGGCTTGCCCGCCGCCATCGGATACCACGGCAGAAACGCAATCCCGCGCCTCTCGCAATACTTCAGCGTCTCCTCATGCCGCCGGTCGGCAAGGCTGTAACGATTTTGCACGCTCACAATCGGCACAATCTTCTCAGCGTCTTCAATCTCGGCCGGCGTCACTTCGCTCAACCCCACGTGCCTTATCTTGCCCGCCTCCTGCATGCGCTTCAGTGCGCCCAGGCTCTCCTCAATCGGCGTGCGCGGGTCGATTCTATGCAACTGGTAAAGTTCAATCCGCTCCAGCTTCAATCGCCGCAGGCTCATCTCCACGCATTGAATCAAATAGCCTGCGCGGCCCACGTACTCGGTCTTCGCCGGACCCTGTCGTGTAATGCCGCCCTTGGTGGCAATCACCACGCCCGCCGCGTACGGCGCCAGCGCCTCGCCAATCAGCCGTTCCGCAATCTCCGGCCCGTACGCATCGGCCGTATCGATCAGCGTCACGCCCAGCTCTACCGCCCGGCGCAGCACCCGCTTCGCGTCCCCGGCATCGGCCGGCTCGCCCCACGCGCCCTCGCCCACCAGTCGCATGGTTCCATAACCCATCCGATGCACCGGCACATCGCCGCCAATAAGGAAAGTTCCGCTTGCCGAAGCGTCAACCGCAGTCATGAGCACATGCTATAAGTGCCGCCTGATGTGGGACAATGCGGCAGTACGCCTGCACGTCTCGGAACCGCATCGACTCAGCGTGCGTATTGTTACGGCAGAGCAAGTCGGAGAACGAGCCATGAGCAGCCAGCCTTACCCCAATCCGCAAATGTTGTTTTACCAGCAGTACGAATCGGAGCGCCGCGACGAGATCGTCGGTATCCTGTTGGCCCTCTTCCTCGGCACCTTCGGCATTCACCACTTCTACCTGCGCCGCACCGGCCTTGGCATCCTCTACTGCCTGCTCTTCTGGAGCGGCATTCCCACGCTGCTCGGTTTTATCGAGTGCTTCTTCATGCCGGGTCGCGTGCGCGAGTTCAACGCCATCCAGGCCGCGGGCATCGCCGCGTCGCTGGGCATCGCCGTGCCCGGCTGGGGACAGCCCGTGAATGTCACAGTCAATGTTCCTCCACCGCCCCCGGCTGCGCCCCAGTCCGGAGCCCTCGTTGCCTGCCCCCGCTGCCAGCAGACCAACCCTCAAGCCTCGCACTTCTGCGGCACCTGCGGCCAGGCGCTGCAATAACAGGGTTCAGAAATCAGTGAACAGCAAGCGAGTTGGCAAGTCAGCGAGTCAGCCCCGCGCCGCAACCGCGGCGCTAATTAGCCCCGCGCTTAATGAGCAGTCTTGAAAGGGCACGGCTTCAGCCGTGCCGATAACCAGCAAAATGAGTCCAGGGCTTCAGCCCCCGAGGGATGCTTTTTCGAACCGCTCAACTGCTTCTGCGACCAACCGTTCCCCGACCCCTGATCCCTGACCCCTGCGTTCCTACATATTCGCGTGCCCTGACCGCATGCTTTCGTTGAACTTGGGCTTGGTAAAGTCCAGCGCCGCATCCAGCATCGCCTGGTGCTCCGCGGCCCGCGCCATCAGCGCCGGCGTAGCCGCGGCAAACTCGCCGTCCACAACCATCAACCCCTCGCCGGCCTCGTGGTTGGCCATGCGTAGCAAATCGGCCTCGGTGGTGTTCAGGTACTGCGCATCGCGCGGATCGGCAATCCACACCGGCTTATTCCCGCCCAGCACGCCGCTCAGCCAGTAAACCTTGCTCAGCAGGTAGCGGAGCCGCTCGTTGTCGTCGGTCTCGGTAAACACAAACTTCTTCTGCCACCGGCTATAAAACCGCGTGGTCACCGGAACCGGCTGCCGGTTCCCGCTCTTCACAAACTCAAGCTGGCCAAAGTCCACCGTCTTGCGGATGGCGTTATACACAAAGCTCTCGGCATACGGCTGCTCCATCGCCGGAACAATCTCGGCAAAGGTCACGGTCACGCTGGCCGCAACCTTGGCGTGCAGATTGTGCGCCCCGCCGTCCGCCAGGTGGATCTCGCCATGCACAATGTACGTGTCCGCGCCGCTCGCCGACCGGTGAAACGGCCACTGGAACTCGCCGTACGCCAGCGGCAGCCCGCCCAGCGTCACGTAGCACTCCGGCCGCGGATTGCGCAGCCGCTTGGCCTCGCCCGCCAGATGCGCCGTCATCTCCGGCAGCAAGTCCGGCTCGCCAATCAAGCCCGTCTTGTCAAAGTCGAAGCCGTCCGTCAGTTCCAGCTTCAGCGTCTTGCCCGCGCCCTCGGCGCCCTTCAGCCCAAGCTGAAAAATGGTGGTGGTGCGGTCGTCGGCGCCCGTGCTCTGGCTCGCCGATACAAGCTCAAGGCCGGCCTGCGCGGCGGCCGCTGAAAGGCCGGAGACAAGTGAGGTTTTCAATTCTGTGCTCATGTGTGGGGAATCCTGCGCGTGAAGTTCCTGCACTATCGATTTTAGGGCATCGACGAACCGCGTGGCAGCCGTCAGCGCCGGGGCTGCTGCTACACTGGACGATTCCGGCTTTGCCTTGGGAGGCAAAAATGACAAGATCACGGTTTTTCATTTCGTTAGCGGCAATTTTTCTGCCGTACAGCGCGTTTGCGCAGACCGCTGCAACTGCCGCTACCTCGGCACCAGCGCTCGACGCAGCCACCAACCAGGCGCTGGTCAAGCTGGGTGGCCAGTTGATGGTGGCCGGCAAGGCCTACGAGTACGACCGCGTGCTGGCCGATGAGATCGGGCCGCGGCTTACGGGCTCGGCCAATTACGTAAAAGCCGCGGACTGGGCCACTTCCGAATTCACCCGCCTGGGCCTCAGCAACGTGCACCAGGAGCCCTGGGAGATCGCTGCAACCTGGGAGCCCGAGACCTGGGCGAGCGGAAAGATTCTGTCGCCGCATGAACAGCGCCTGCACCTTGAGAGCGACGGATGGAGCCCGTCAGCGCCGCCGGGCGGGGTGCGGGGAAAGGTCTACCACCTGAGCGCGTTTACCCCTGAAGCGGTGAAGGCCGAGGCCGCCGGCATCAAGGATGCGATTGTGCTGATGGACATGGACACGTTCAAGGCGGCGGAGCCACTCCTGTTCGGCAAGGCGATTGAGACGGCGGCTCTGATTGCGGGCGAAGGTGCGCGCGCCGTGCTGCTGGGCTACGGCGGAACCGACAATGTGCCCACGGAATCCGGCGTGGGAGCAGGCAATGGCGCTATCGCGCCGATCCCGGTAGGCGACCTGGGTACTGAAGACACGCTGTTGCTCAGGCGGATGCTCGATCAGGGCCCGGTTGAAGTAGAGTTCACCTTTACCAATCGCATCCGCGAACACGTAAAGGTAAATAACGTGGTGGCTGAGATACCGGGCAGCGATCCGGGCGCAGGGTGGGTGCTGATTGGCGGGCACCTTGATTCCTGGCATCTGGGCACGGGCGCTGAAGACAACGGCACCGGCGCGGCCGCGGTGCTGGCCGTGGCCCAAGCCATGAAAGCAACCGGCATCCGGCCGCGCCGCACCATCCGCTTTGTGCTGTTCGGCGGCGAGGAACAGGGGCTGCTGGGCTCGAACAGCTATGTGCGGGCGCACCTCAGCGAGCTGGACAACTGCGCAGGCGTCTTTATTACCGACACGGGCTCGGAACCGCCATTGGGCTGGTACGTGTTCGGGCGTGAAGACGAGAAGAAAGCGCTGGCGCCCCTCAAGCCGCTGCTTGACTCGCTGGGCGCGGGAGACACAACCGACGAAGGCAGGTTCACCTTCGATACCGACAATGGAGCATTCACCATGCATGGCGTGCCTTCGTTCGTGTTGTGGACACCCGTTGAGAAGTACTTCCTGCTTCATCACAAGCCCAGTGACACCTTCGACAAGGTCAACCAGCGCGACCTCAACCTGGGCGCGGCCGTGATGGGAGTGACACTGCTCGACGTTGCTGACCAAGCCGAGCCGCTGCACCACCTGAACCAGACCGAGCTCGATGAGCAACTCAAGAACATCAAGCAATACGACGAGTACCAGGACATCGTGACGCACAAGCTGTTCTAAAGACGGTTGTTCCCGCGAGCAGCTGCGGGAGCGTACTACAGGCTCTCGCAGTGACTCAATTCCCGGCCTCGGCATGGGGCTCGTGTATCGGTCGCAAATCACCCAGTTCATACAATCAGCAGCTGGCTGGTGGTAAGTGAGGTTCGACGGTCGATTGGAGCGGCCGTGCAGGCATTTTTTCTGCTTCTTTTTCAACGATTACTCTGGCGTGACTTCGGTTGTGCATTTTCCGGTCGAAAGGTTGACTCTTGCGCCGGCAACTCGTCTAAAATGCGAGCGCAGTTAGAAAAGTTAGACATATACCTGGAAAGTGTCGAGGTCCTGTAAACCAGTCGCGGGCTTTGCTGAACGCGGATCACCTGGAGGACAGCATGACGCCACTCCGCTTCCGATTGACTCTCCTGTTGGTCCTTTTCTCTGCTCTCCCACTCTTCGCCAGCGGTCCTACCGGAACCATCACTGGCACCATCAGCGATCCCAGCGGCGCGGTAATCCTGAAGGCGCGAGTTGTCGTGCGCAACGAGGCAACGAACGCAACCCGCGAAGCACGGAGCAACGATGACGGCGATTACACAGTTGCGCTGCTGCCGCCGGGGCGCTACAGCGTGGCCGTGGAGAGCGCAGGGTTTCGCCGCAGCATCATGCACGGCGTGAACCTGGACGTGGACCAAACCGTTCGAGTCGATCTTGCCCTTGTCATAGGCGCCATTACTGAAAACGTGAACGTGACCGGGACGCCGCCCATTGTGCAAACCGACACTTCGACCCTCGGCCAGGTGGTAAACAATCGCCTGGTGCAGGACCTGCCGCTGAACGAGCGCAACTTTCTCTCGTTTGCTCTGCTTGTGCCGGGGGGCGAGTTGCCGGCGGAAGGTTCCCAGAACTCGACGCAGGGCGGCTCTCTGGATGTCAACGGGGCACGCGACCAGTCAAACAACTTCCTGCTGGATGGAGTGGACAACACCGACCCCTATATCAACCAATACGTCGCTCTGCCCTCGATTGACGCCATCCAGGAATTCAAGGTTCAATCGGGCGATTACTCGGCTGAATTTGGAAGAGCCGGCGGTGCTGAGATCAATGTGGTTCTGAAGAGCGGCACGAATGCCTTTCACGGCGGCCTCTTCGAGTTCGTCCGCAACAGGCAGATGGATGCCAAGAACTATTTCGATCTCCCCGACTGCCCCAGCGCGGTGCCGGGCCAGTGCGGCCCCATTCCGCGCTTCGATCGCAACCAGTTTGGCGGAACTCTGGGCGGTCCCATCCGCAAGGACAAGCTGTTCTTCTTTGTTTCAGACGAGCAGCTCGTTTTACGCCAGGCAACGACCAGGGAAGCTACCGTGCCCTCGGTGGACCAATGGGCGGATGCGTGCGCACTTGGGGAAGAGATTGCCGGGAACCCGACGCCGAATCCGGCGACCTGCAATATTGGCCAATCCGTATATCTGAATCCAGCCGGCCAGGCGGTTGCCGCCCTTTATCCCGCCGCCAATGTCGGCGCCGATCTGACGAATTCGAATACCTACCTTTCCGCACCGGTCATCCGTGAATCGTTGAATCTGATTTCTGCCAAGGTCGACGAGCAGGCCAGCGCAGCTGACCGGCTTTCGATCCACTACTCGGTGAGAGATGAAAGCCGGTTCGATCCCTTCGATCCCGTGAACGCATTTACATCGCTGCCAGGTTACGGCAGCTACACCATGAATCTTGGCCAGAACGCCGGAGTCGGCTGGACGCGGGTGATTCGCTCCAGCATGGTCAACGAGTTTCGCCTGGGCTACAACCGGATGGGCGCCACTGTGCTGCAGCAGAATCATGGCGATGACATCGAATCGCAGCTCGGTTTTCCCGAAATTCTTACCAATCCAGTGGACCTGGGCGCTCCCAACATCAACTTGAGCGGCAACCTGAATGGCAGCCAGATCAGCTTCGACGGCATTGGCGAGCCCATCAACTACCCGCAGAACCGCCGCGACAACACCTACCAGATCTCAGATAACCTGGCGTGGACGGTGGGCATCAACCAATTCAAAATCGGAGCCGACCTGCGCCGCATCCAGATCGGCAACTATCTTGATTTTTTGGCGCGCGGCGATTGGTTCTTCCAGGGTGAAACCGTGGCCGGCATCCTTGGCGCATTCG
Source organism: uncultured Acidobacteriaceae bacterium (assembly GCA_963808695.1). Lineage (GTDB taxonomy): Bacteria > Acidobacteriota > Terriglobia > Terriglobales > Acidobacteriaceae > Telmatobacter. The sequence goes on along the minus strand of CAWEHF010000021.1, from coordinate 380,925 downwards.
GCAATCCCGCGCCCTGCACCGGTGCTCCTCCCAACGACCCCGCTACCTGCATCCTTGCCCAGTCGCTCCTCGCAATTCCCGACTACGCAATCGCCGTCAGCGGCAGCACTTTGAACGACCTCAGGAGCCACGGCGTCAGCGCCTACGTCCAGGACGATATTCACGTCATTCCACGTTTTCTGCTCAACGCCGGCCTCCGCTACGAGTACAACAGCCCTCCGGTCGAGGCCTCGAACCACTTCAGTGTTCCGCAACTTGTTCCGTGCCCCGAACCTTGCATGCTTTCACCCCAGTTCAACCCGGCGGGGACAAATGGGATTCCCGATGCCACCTACTACTCCACACGCCGAGACATCGCCCCACGTCTTGGAATCGCGTGGCGGCCTATGAAGTCGGAGCGCTGGGTGGTCAGGTCTGCCTATGGCATCTTCTACGATGTGGCCATTGGCAACATCAACATTCTGCCGCGCATCAATCCGCCGTTCTACGACATGGCAGCATACCTGCAAAACACCAATTGCCCCGGAGGACTGTGCACCGTTCAGGACATCCTGACCCAGACAGGACAGCAATCCGGCGTGGAACAGGGCAACATGATCGATCCTCACTTCCGCGATGGCTACATGCAGCAGTGGAATCTGGACTTGCAGTATGAGCTGGCGCCCAGCTGGATGATCGACTTGGCCTACGTCGGTTCCAAGGGCACGCACCTGTCCAACGTGATCGATCAGAACCAAACCAACCCTGTCACCGGTCAACCCTACGGCCAGTTTTCTTCGGTGCTCTACGTCGAATCGAGTTCCGCCAGCAGCTATCACTCCATGCAGTTTCGCTCGGAAAGGCGCGTGAGCCACGGCTTGGCCTTCCTGGGCGCCTATACCTGGTCCCGGTCCATCGACGATCTCTCCTCGGTTTTCGGCGGAAGCGTGGGCTCCGGGCTGCCCCAGGATTCGCAGGATCTGAAGGCCGATCGTGGCCCTTCGGACTTTAATGCCACGCGCCGCGTGTCTGTGAGCTCTGTGTACGATTTGCCATTCCGCCGTCAGGGCGCCAGGGGCTCAGCGTGGAACAAAGCGCTTCTGAATGACTGGCAAACGGGAGGCATCTTCGCAGCGCAGTCGGGGTCGCCCTTCACTGTTGTCCTGGCGGGCTCGCCCGCCGCCTCAGCCGCGGCATTCGGCAACCCGGAACGCCCAAACATTGTCGGCGAACCGAACAGAGCCGGGCCCGTGGCTGGAAACCCGGCCTGCGAAGCGCCTTCCCAAATCAGGACACCCCAAAACTGGTTCAATCAGTGTGCCTTCGCCGCACCTGCCACCGAGACCTTTGGACCGGCCTTCGGCACGGAGGGGCGCAATGCTGTAATCGGCCCGCCCTACGCCGATCTCGATTTCTCCCTGTCCAAAAGCTTCGCTTTCCGATCCGAGAGTCAACGTCTGCAGTTTCGCGGCGAATCCTTCGATCTGCCGAATCACCCCAATTTCGACGATCCATATCATGACTTCGAGGTCATAGCATGTGGCCCCAACAACAGCTCCCTTTGCCCCACGGCAAACTACGGCGCCGTTTTATCGTCGAACGCCCACGAAGATAAGCCGCCGCGGCAGATTCAGTTGAGCTTCAAATACGTTTTCTGATCGCAATGTGCAACCAACGTCGCCAGCAGCGCAGGGCGCGGCTTCCGCAGGGCCTGTCAGCACCGGCCCTGTAATCCAGTTGCACGCAGAAGCCTTTTTTCAGCCACATCCGGCCGCGCGGCGCGGCAATCACTTTTCCGAATTCGCCCTGTAGGAATCTGATAAACGCTTCGCCCACCCGCCGGCGACCCTCCGGTCTACGCCTCATGCCCCGCCCCGCTGACTCGCCAACTTGCTGACCCGCTCCGTCGTCCCTCAGTCCCCGTCTTTAGTCCCTCGTTCCCTGCCTTTGCAGACCTCTTTCCCCTCCCGGCGCACAGTGGTCTCATGGGTTGCAGCTCCGGCCCGGCAGCGAGTAGCGACCAGCTACGAGCCCCCATCCACGCCCCACGTGGCACGATCCACGAGCTGCCGGCTACAAGCTACCGGCCACGGCCCGAGAACTGAAGACCGGAAGAAAAGTGGGGATACACCCCCCCTATTCCCTGTAAATAACTCATGCATTTTCATTGAGTTACAGGAATCATATCTTCGCAAATATTTGAAAAGAAGCGAGTTGTTTGCAAAGATTCTGGAATCAACAACTTGCGTTGGCGATTTGGGCTTGCTTGAAGAGGCACGGGGTCGCAGCAGATTTTGGCCCCGGTTCAGAATGTAGCGCAAAGAGTGGAAATTAGTTGCAAAGCGGCGGAGCAGGCGGGGTTAGCGGAGTTAGCGTCGCTGGCGCGACGTTAGCGAGTTAGCACGTTGGCGGTGTTCCATCCCACCCAAGCAGAGCTTGGTTGGGGCACCGGGCACCCGCATTCGAGTTTAGCCGTCAAGCCTCAGCCGAAGGTAAACACTGTAGCAGCGCGGCAAGGCTATCGCTCCGGCAGCCGTCGATCGTCAGGAAAGAATCCGTCTTCGTCAATTTGAGTAGCGATACGACACGTGGAGCTACTCCACACAGACGGATGCTGCCGTTCTTCTGGTTGAGAATGCCGTAGACGTATACCAGCATTCCCAGGCCGGCGCTGTCTACGTAGTCCACGCTCGAAAGGTCGAAAACCATTCTCGTGACGCCATTCGCTATAGCTGCCTGCACTTGTGAATCGGCCATCTGCAGCGATGACCCCAGCGTTAAGGGGCCTGAGAAGGTTACGACCGCAGTCTCCTCTTGCAGCTTTTCAATCGTTGCCGTCAGTAGCATGGCGAGATTGTACCCCACAAACATGTGATAGTAATCACGTTTCTCCAGGAACGAGGATGAGCGTCGCCTTTCGAGGGGCCGAGTTCCGGTCAGAATGTCGCCAATCCGTCAGTTACTTTTTTGGCCATATCGCCGCACTAAGCCACGCTGGCAATCTTCTGCCCTGCTTCCTGAAGATCAGCCAAGTTTCGCGTCCATTCAGAAGCCTGAAGGCCTCTGCTCCCTCAGCGGCGGCTCGCGCGCTGACTTGCCGACTGGCTGACTTGCCTTCCTCACACCAGCAACCTGATCTCGCTCGACGTTCCGCCCGCGGCCGGGATGTAGCACTTCAGCGTGTAGTCCATCACCATGCGGTCGGCGTTGAAGCGCCAGCCCAGCGTGCGGATGGTGCGCTTCATGCGCTTGATCCAGCCGCGAGGCAGGCCGTCGCGGTCGCGATCGTAGTAGAGGGGGACAACCTCGTCAAGGAGCGCGCGATATAGATCGTCGCCGTCGCGGCTGTCGTGCACATCCATGTTGGAGTGGGTGCGCCCGCGGCCGATGGCGAATCCGTTCAGCCCGTCATAGGCCTCGGCCCACCATCCGTCGAGGATGGAAAGATTCAGGCCGCCGTTGAGCACAACCTTCTGCCCGCTGGTACCCGAGGCCTCGAGCGGACGGCGCGGATTATTGAGCCACACGTCGACGCCCTGCACAAAGTGGCGGCCCACGTTGATGTCGTAGTCCTCAACGAAGACGAACTTGTCGGCGAATTTGGAATTGCGCATCATCTGTGCAATCTGCTGCAGGACGCGCTTGCCGGGCTCGTCGTGGGGATGCGCCTTGCCGGCAAAAACGAACTGCACCGGGCGCTTGGCGTCGTTCACCATGGCCGCAAGCTGCTCCATGTCCTTCAGCAACAAATTCGCCCGCTTGTAGGTGGCAAAGCGGCGCGCGAATCCGATGGTCAAGGCGTCGGGTGAGAGCACCTTGTCAAGCCGCTTCAGCGACTCGGCCGGCTCGTTTCGGCGCTCGGCCTGCTCGCGTGCGCGGCGGCGCACAAACTCCAGCAGTTGCGCCTTCAGGCTCAGGTGCGTCTCCCACAGCTCGCCGTCGTCCACGTCTTCAATGGCGGCCCAGGTGTGGTCGGCGCCGCTCTGCTTGTGCCAGTTCACGCCCAGGTGACGGTCGTAGAGCTTGGCCATCTGCGGCGCAAGCCAGGAGGGAACGTGCACGCCGTTGGTGACGTGGCCTATGGGCACCGCATCCTCGGGACGGCCGGGATAAAGCCCCTTCCACATGGCGCGCGACACCTCGCCATGCAGCGACGACACGGCGTTGACCCGGCGGGCGAGCTTGAGGCCCAGCACGGTCATGCAGAAGGGCTCGCCGTAGTCGGTGGGCTGCTCGCGGCCAAAGCCCATCAGGTTCTCGTGAGTGATGCCCAGCTCTTCGCGCAGGGGGCCAAGATGTTCTTCAATCAGTTCGGCTGTGAACCGGTCGTGGCCTGCGGGGACGGGCGTGTGGGTGGTAAAGATCACCTCGCGCGGAATCATGCTGGCTGCCGCGTAGAAGCCCAACCCCTCCTCTTCCATGCGCGAACGGATGGCCTCGAAGACCGCAAAGCCGCTGTGGCCCTCATTCAGGTGCAGCACTCCGGGCGTGATGCCCATGGCCTTGAGCGCGCGATACCCGCCCACGCCCAGCAGCAGCTCCTGCCGGAGGCGGGTGCGCGAGTCGCCGCCGTAGAGCCGCGAAGTTGTATCGCGGTCTTCGGGCGCGTTGCCTTCAACGTTCGAGTCGAGCAGCAGCAGGTCGCAGCGGCCCACCTTGACGCGCCAAACCTTGGCGCGAATAGGCGTGCCGCGGGTGGCAATCTCGATGGTGACGGGCTCGCCGTTGGCGCCGATGGCCGGCTCCATGGGCAATTGGTCTACGTCGGTCTCGAGATACTCCTCGCGCTGCCATCCCAGGCTGTCGAGCCGCTGCAAGAAATATCCCTGCCCGTAGAAGATCCCGATGCCGATTAGCGGTATGCCAAGATCGGATGCGCTCTTGATGTGGTCGCCGGCGAGCACGCCTAGGCCGCCGGAGTAAATTGGCAGCGACTCGTGCAGTCCAAACTCAGCCGAGAAGTATGCCACCGGCCGCGGCCGCAGCACTCCCGCGTGGTTCGCTCCCCAGGTGCGATCGGCGCTCAGATACTCCTGCTGGCGGCGATAGACGTAATTGATGCGGCTGTGCAGCACCAACTCGCTGGCGCGCTTTTCAATCTCGCCCAGCGGCATCTCGTTGAGCAGCGAGATGGGATTCTGATTCAGTTGCCGCCAGCGCGTGGGATTCAGGTCGCGGAAGAGGCTCACGCAGTCCTGGTCCCAACACCACCCCACATTGCGCGCAAGTTCCCACAGCTTCTCCTGCGCCGGGGCGATGAAGCGGTCGAGAGTGCGCGCCTCGCTCACAATCGGCGCCACCTGCCCGGCAGTTTCAACCAGCATCCTGATCTCTTCTTCGCGAAAGTCGCGCTTGTCTTTGGTTTGAACCACCAATACACCCTGCAGGACGCCGCGATCGATGAGCGGCACGCCGAGGAACGAGTGATACTCCTCTTCGCCCGATTTCTCAAAGTATTTGTAGCGGGGATGACTGGGCGCGTCGGCCACCGAAACCGGGAGCAACTGCTCGGCAACCAGTCCGGATAACCCTTCGTTGATGGGCATTCGCAGCGTGCCGATGCATTGGGGTTGAAGCCCAACCGTGGCCGCCAGCACCAGGTTGGAGCGATCGGGCTCAAGCAGGTAGGCCGAACAAACGTCGGTATGGAAGCGCGCGGCGATCAGCGCCACGATTTTCATTAGCACTTCGGCCGGCTTGCCCTCCTCCTCGGCGAGGCTGCCGATCTCTTCAACGGTCAGAACCAGATTGGGCTCGCTTGGATCGTGGGGCGGATTCATCGCATCACCTTTGGCTTTTGATCGATCGTGCGAAGCGGGGCTTCAGTTGAATGAATGGACACGTGTGCGCCGCTCCGGCCGGGGCAAAAGCGAATAAATCAAAATGGATGCCTTCCATCAGGAAAGAAGGCCAATGCTTACAGGGGGAATCCCAGGGGCCGCGATCGGGATAGTTTTGACAATACCATAGGCCCGACGATAGGCGTGCGCGCGTCAGGATTGCGCGAGATTCGCGGGGCGCAGAGTCTGCCGCGTAGGGCGGGCCACATTCACGCTGCGGCTCTCAACGCCGGTTCAGCTGTCCCGCGAGAAACGCGAAGGCCGGAAACGTCAGGTACACCAGCCCGATCTCGGAGTAATACGCCAGCGGCGTCATCTTCATGGGGCCGAAGGCGAACATGGGGTAGTCGCACACAAGGTTGATGACCATCCACAGCGCTCCCACAACCACGGCCTCGCGCCTGCGCACCGTGCGCTTTCTGAAGTAGAGCGCCAGCAGCGCACCGGCAGTGGCCAGAACCACCAGATACATCAGCGTGGCAAATAGCGGAGCGTTGGCCTTCTTCACCGGAAACAAAGCGAAGCCGATCAAGAAGGGAATGAGCCAGCTGAGAAACCCAAGAAGAAAAGCACGAATCCAAGCCATAGATACCTCCAAATCGTGCAGTTCGCCGCTCAGCGGGGCGTGAAACCATTTTGGAAGCCGAATTCAAAGAACCTCGGCGCCGGAGCTTGTCGCTCCGGCGCCGAGACCTGCGCTCTCACGGCCGAACGAGCACCCTATTTCTGCTCATCCGCCGGCTGGTTCGCCGTTCCGTTGCTGTTCACGGCTCCGTTGCTGTTCATGCCGCTCTGCAGCATCTTGGCGATCAGCACGTTGATCAGGCTGCCCTGGTCGCCGCCCCCGCCTGCCTGGATGTCGGGAACCAGCTTGATGTGGTTGGAGGCCAGCGCCTGCGCAATCTGCACCGCCGCGTAGTTGCCCGACTCCATCGACGCAATCTTCATCTTGATTACGTCGGCCTCGGCCGTGCCTACGGCCCTGGTCTTAGCGGCTTCGGCGTTGCCCACCGTGGTAATCACCTTGCCGTCGGCGTCGGCGTTGATGGTCTTGGACTGCGCCTCGCCGCTGGCCTGCTTCACAACCGCCTGGGCGGCAAAGTCGGCGATCGAAACGCTCCGTTCCGCATCCACCACGCGGGCCTGCGTGTCGGCCATCGCCTTGGCCTGTTGCAGATCCTTGCGGGTCTCTTCGGCAAGCTGCTGCGTTTTGTAGGTTACCTGTTCCTGCTCGGCGATCTTGCGGTCGGTGAGCGTTTTCATCAACGCTTCAGGCGGAGTAATGTCGCCGATCAGCGTGTCGATGGCGTTCACGTTGTACTCGCCAAGAGCGGCCGAGATCGAGACCCGCGCCTCCACCTGCCGCTCGCTGCGCTTCTTCAGGAACTCAATCACGTCAGAGGTCTGCGCCGCGTTGCGGAAGTAGTTGCCGATGGTCGGCTCCAGCACCTGCGTCACCAGGTTGGCCATGGTTCCGAAGCGCGCAATTACCTTGGGCGCGTCGTTGCGCGGCACGTGGATAATCTGGCTCACGTCGAGGTTGAAGGTGAAACCGTCAGACGAGCGCACCGTGATGGTTGACAACCGCTCGTCCAGCTTGTGCGCCTCGCTCTTGCCCGTGGCCCAATTGAGCACGATGTTGGCCGTGGGCACAATCTCAACCTGGTGCGTGTAGGGATTGATGGGGTATTTGCCCGGATCGAGCGGATCGAGCCACACGCCCTTCTGGCCCTTCTTCACCAGGTTGCCGTGTTTGAACTCGTCGCCGGTCTGATCCACGCCCTCCGCGCCCACATAGGCAATCACTACGCCCACGTTGGCGATTGGAACCTGCGTCATCGGCTTGATCTCAACCGTGGCAAACCGCGGATTGATGAAGTACCGTCCGGCCAGGATCACCTGCTCCTGCAATCCCTTGTAACCGCCATTGTGGATAAAGACTTCGCCATCCTGGAACATGTTGTGGCCGGGAGTCTCCTTGCCGGCGATCTCGCCGGTCGGCAATGGGGTTCCGTCTTTGGTGGTCACAATGCCCACCGAGTTGTCGGGAATCTCGAGCACCTCGGCCGGCAGCACCGTAAACATGGACGTATTGATGCGGTAGGTTCCGGGCGGAATCACCAGGATCTGCGGCCCGCGCTCGCCGCCGTTGGCCAGAAACCCCCGCGTGCTCTGGAACGAGTTGCACTCGACCGCCTTGGCCAGCACGCGCCCTTTCGAGAGCGGCCTGCCGTCGCGTGCCTCCACAATGCCGATCTGGCTCTTGTCGATGGTGGTGAAAGGCGCCAGCATCACCGCGTACTGCCACGCCCACAGCCCGAAGTGGATTCCCGGGGCCAGTGTATCGGCCTGCAGGCCGGCCTCTCCGTTCAGCGCCACGATTGCGCCGTCAGGCAGGGTGCGGTGGCTCCCGAACAGCATCCACTTCTTGTTCACAATGCCAATCTGATCTTTCGAGACGATCACCGTCCCGAAGAAATACCGCAGAAGCACCTTATGGAGAAGAACGACGAGGACAAAAACAACGAGTATCCAGCCATACTTCATGGCAAGGTCCATTAAGTCCATGGAAACCGCTCTCCCTTGTAGCGGATTGTGCCAACAGCATACTCCTGCCGGAAGGGGAGGGCATGAAGGGGCGAAAAATCATATTCTCGGCAGGTAACCGGTGGTAATCTCTGCCTATGAAACCCTCGCGTTCCTTCATCTGCCGCAGCGTGGCGCGCAGAGGGCTCAGGCTTTCACTCTCCGTCCTGTTCTGGATCGGGTTTGCCGGCGCTTTGGGCGCGCAAACGGCTCCTGACAATGTCACTCTGCAAATCGCCCGGCTCAAGAGCCCGAACGTCGAGCTTCGCCGGTACGCGGCGGATGCGCTGGCCAAGTTTGGCGATCCACGCGCAACGCAGCCGCTGATCGCGGCTCTCGGCGATCCCGACCCGCAGGTGCGCGCCAATGCAGCCATGGGGCTGGGACGGATGAAAAGCCCGGCTGCGGTCGATGCACTTATTCATTTGCTCAACGATCCCGATGAAATCGTCAGCTCCTCCGCGGCAATGGCGCTGGCCAACAGCCAGGACCCCCGCGCGATTGCGCCGTTGGTCGCGGCTCTGCCCTCTGTCACTACCGCGTCGACGGCGCTGCTCCAACTTGGCCCGGCCGTGGTTGAGCCGCTGCTTGCAGCCGCCGAAGATGCCGACCCCGACGTGCGCAAGAGGGCGCTGGAGGCTTTGGCTCTCACCCACGATCCTCGCGCCATTCCGGCGCTTACTGCCGCTCTGAATGACTCTGAGCTCGAAGTGCGGCAGGGTGCGCTCTACTCGCTCCAAACATTAAAGGCGCCGAATTTTCTCGAGGCTTTGCGGGCGGCCCTCAAGAGCCCCGATACTGCGTTGCGCGCAGTCGCCCTGCGGGCGAGCGGCGAGTTACCGATCGCGGAAAGCATTCCCATCGTGATCGCCGCCATGCACGATCCCGATCCCAGTATCCGCAACGCCGCTGCCGTCTATCTCAAGCCCACCCAAACAGCGGACCCGCAAGTGGCAGAAGCGCTCATCGCGCTTGCCCAGGACCCCGACTCCAGCGTGAGCTGGGGCGCGGTCAACACTCTGGCGACATCGCGCGATCCCAAGGCCATTGACGCCATGCTTGGCTTCGCGCAGGGCAAGAACCCCCATGTGGATCCGCATCAGGCAATCGAGCTTTTAGGCAAAGTTCAGGACCCTCGGGCTTTTGCCCTTCTGACTGATTCGCTTCGCAGCACCGATTTGCAGATGGCGACAATCGCGGCAGAACAGCTCGGCGATCTGCGCGACGCGCGCGCTGTTCCCGCGCTGGCGGCAGCGGCCAAGGCAAACGTCCCCGCGGTTGCCAGCGACGCCATTGTCTCCCTGGGAAAGATCGGCTCGCCGGCAGTAGACGCGCTGATCGGGTTGCTGAATCAGCCCGGATTGCAGAACGCAACCATCGGCGCTCTCGGCAATACGCACGATCCGCGCGCGGTTCCGGCATTGCTTGCCATGCTGGCCACGCCCTACCGCGGAACTCCGCAGCCATACGGCGCCGCAATCACACAAACCGCCGACGATCTAAGGCCAGTGAGGCCGATGACCTATTCAGCCCTGCTCAGCGCCCTCGGCCAGCTCGGCGACCCTCGCGCCGTGGCGCCGCTGATCGACTACCTGAAGAACGGACCCGTGGGCAGGAATCTGGTGCCCCAGGAACTGGCCTCGCTGGGCTCCGCCTCGATCGAACCGCTCATCCCCCTGCTCCACGATTCGAACGAGAACACGCGCCGGCTTGCAGCAGAGGCGCTGAGCGACCTGGCCATAAAACAGCAGAAGGATTTGAGGCCGCATGACGCGCTGGTGGCTGCCATCGGCAATCACGATATCGCCATCATGGCGGGCGCGTACCAGTTCTACGTGAGCCTGGGTGCGCCGGGGACCGAAAACGATCTTGTTGCCGCGCTGGGGCGCTTCCCCGACCAGGGGATGGCCGAGTACTTTCTCAACTGCGGCAGCGTCGCGCTTGAGGACGCGGCCATCGCCTGGGGCCAGAAGATTCACTACCACATTACCCAGCAGGTGTACGGAATTGCGTGGGGACAGATGCCCAAGCCGGCGGATTGAGGCTTAGGAAGCCATCTCATAAACCTGCCTTGAAAGGGCGCGGCCGATAAGTCGGGGCTTTCCAGGTTGCGGAAAAGCTCATCAAATTGAGCGAAATTCCCCAAAACCATCCCTCAGGGGCTAAAGCCCCGAACTCAACTTGGGAGCTCAATCGGCACGAGTAAACTCGTGCCCTTTCAAAACCGCCGACTCGCGCCTTCCCTACGGGGCTGCGGTCCTCTTGTCTGCCCTACCCAGGACTGCGTCCTGGGCTAAATTCCTCGCCTCGCTACGGGAGGCGGAGTAGCGGCTGGGCTGAAAGTTGTGCCCTTTCAAAATCGCGGCACCAACCCGGTTTTTCCGCAACCTGCCGGGGAATCCGGCTTCGCCGCGCTCTTGTTCCGATTGTGATGCCTTGCAATGGCCCCGCCATGCTACATTGAGAATCCACGGAGGCATGCTCGACATGGAGCTCGAAGACCGGCTTGCGGGCAATGGCGAAACGATCGATCTGCAGCAGCAGGTGTTCAGGCTACAGGCCCTGCTTGAGGCTTCGCGCCAGGTTCACTCCACCATTCACGAGCAGGAAGTGCTGGAACAGGTGCTGCGCATCGTGGTGCGCGAGCTGGAGATGGCCGGAGCCGCTTTTCCTGATGCCAGCCTGACGTTTGGCGCAGATCCCACCCGCGCCCCCGAGGGTTCGGCCCTGTTCTCCTATCCCCTCAACGACCGCGACGGCAAGCGCATGACGGAATTAGTGGTATCGACGCCCGAGGGCCGCTCTCTCTCTATCTATGAGGCCGACTTTCTTGAGGGCTTGGTGCTGCAGGCCGCCGTGGCTCTTGAGAATGCGCGCAACCACAAGCGCAACATGGAATTCGCGCGCCTGCAGCAGGATCTCGATGCCGCCCGCGATATTCAGCGCTCGCTTTTGCCGCAACGGCTGCCCCAGATAGCCGGCTATTCGATCGCCTTCCGTTCCGACACCTGCTACGAGGTGGGCGGCGATTACCTCGACATTGTCGAGGAGCCCGAAGGCAAACTGCTGTTGGTAGTGGCCGACGTGGCCGGCAAGGGACTGGCTTCGGCCATCATGGCGACCAGCTTTCGCGCCGCACTGCGCGGCATTGCGGCCACCGGTCTGCCCCTCGATGAGCTGGCTACCCGCATGAACCAGCACCACTGGACCGAGGGCGAGCAGGCGCGCCGCCGTTACGTGACCGCCATCTTCATGCGTATTGATCCCCGGGCCGGCACCATTGAGGTGGTCAATGCCGGCCACAATCCAGGATTCCTCGTCATTCCCGGCACTGCGCCCCACGAGTTCAAAGCGACGGGTACGCCGCTGGGGCTGGTGCCGGGCATGCAATACTCTTCAGAGCAAGGCTCATTTCCGCCCGGCTCCCGGCTGCTTTTCTATACTGACGGCCTCACTGAGGTGTTCAGGGGGGATGAGGAATTTGGGCCGGAACGCCTTTTACATGAATTTTCTGCGTGCCCGTCGCCAAACGCCGATGGTATCCTCGATGCATTGTGGAGCGCCCTCACTGATTTTGCCGAGGGTGGCGAGCAGGGAGACGACATGACGGCACTGGCTTTAAGCCGCGCAACGAAACAAACGGAGATAGAGGCATGATCCCGCCGAAGGCCACATCCGTTGAAGTTCGCCTGCCCTCGCGGATGGGCTTTGAAAAGGTGGCCATGAGCACTGCCTCGGCCGTAGCCAAGCTGATGGGCTTTCGCGAAGACCGCATCGAAGATTTGAAGACCGCCGTAGCCGAAGCCTGCATCAACGCCATCGAGCACGGCAATCGCCTGAATGAGAAACTCTCAGTGGGCGTAGTGCTTTCGGCCGGCGAGGACCAACTTGAAGTGAAGGTGATCGACGACGGCAAGGGCATGACAACCCAACCCGCCAAGCCCGACATCGACCGCAAAATGCACGGCGAAGAGGATCCCCGGGGCATGGGTATGTTTCTTATCCAGGCGCTGGTGGACGAAGCGGAGTGGGTCGCCGGCACCAACGGGAAGAGCAGTTACGTGCGGCTGGTGATCAGGCTCGACAAGGAATCTGAATAATCCCAAAGCAGAATAAACTTAGAGCAGCCAAGCAAAACCGGAGGCTAGACCCGAGTGCAGACCGAAACGAAATCGCGCGCTGATCAACATACAACCCCGGCCGGCCACAACGTTACCGTGTTGCGTTTCGAGGGCGATATCGCCAGCACGTCGAAGGATGCGGTGCTGGGCGCCTACCAGGCTCTGCCCAAGGCGACCGCCAAGCTCGTCCTGCTTGACTTCACCAAGGTGGACTACATCAACTCGAGCGGCATCGCCCTGGTCATCCAGCTGCTGATCGAGGCCTCCAACTCCGGCCAGAAAGTGTACGCCTTCGGCCTCTCTCCGCACTTCACCAAGGTTTTTACCATGGTGGGCATCACCAAGTACGCCCAGCTCTTCGCCAACGAGGCTGAGGCGATGGCCGCGCTGTAAGGGCCCTCAATGCAAGCCGTCATCCGGCTTAGAAACTTTCTGCTCGCCCGGTGGCAGTGGGCCTTGTCCTTTCGCGCTCACGATTGGCAGCTTGCGGATTTCCCGATCCATACCCGCAAGCAGCTGCCCGACCCGGATTCTCCTTACGACAATAACCCTCGATTCAAGTTGCACAACTACGTCGCCAGGGTCGTCAACTGGCCGGCCATGGATGGCTCCGGCGATTCACGCGAAGAAGCCCTGAATAATCTCCGCGCCAAATTCCTTACGCGCAAAGCGAAGCTGGCTGAAGAGAAAGAGCCGTTGCCACGGCCGGGCACAAATGTTCCGATTGAGTTCGTGTCTCAGAAGCGCGTCAATGCGCATCCTCAGCTCGCGCAGGATTTCATTCAACGTGTGCTTGAGCTGCCGTGGGCCTTTATTTCAGACCAATCGAGCCTCTCGGACTTTCACACCGAGGAAAACAACGATGCGCAGTTTGCAAAGATCCGCGAAGTCTACGGCGTTGACGTAAGCGATATCGAGTCGGGGAACCTCTACCAGATTCTCGACCGCATCGCTGCTATACGGCTGGTTAGCCCAGGTAAACCTTAGGAGAGAAGCCGATGCAGGCAATCGTCTATCACCGTTATGGTCCGCCCGAGGTTCTCGAACTTGTCGAAATCGACAAGCCAGCACCTGCTCCCGGCGAAGTCCTGGTCCGGATTCATGCTGCCTCGGTTAATCCGTACGACTGGCATTTTATGCGCGGAGCGCCGAAGTTCTTCCGCGTCTTTATCGGCCTGCGCGGGCCAAAGTCTCCTCGGCTCGGCGCAGATATGGCGGGTGTGGTGGAGTCGGTTGGCGATGGCGTCACGCTTTTCAAAGGGGAATTATGTCTTTGACTCCCTTTTTTTGAGATTTCCACAAATTACCTCTTGACTTCTGTGAGGGAATCAACTACCTTAGAAACATCAGAGGCAATAGCCCTGAAGGAGAAGGGAAAATGGCAGCAGATTGGCTCGTTAATCAGCGCGTTCGGTTCTACTCTGACAATCCAGAGCGCGAACCGGAAGGAACCGTAAACTTCGTTTACACCGATTCGGAGCACATCTTGGTTGAATGGGATGACGGCCATCGGCCTAGCCGTCTTGATTTCCTTGAGGCAAACCGGAAATTGGAGCGTATATGACTCCCGAAGTTGAAGCTCTTCGCTTGCGGTTGGATCGCGCACGAACGGGGGCAAACGCACATACGGTGAACAAAGCCATGAGCTACCTTGGGGAATGCGACCGCCAGAAATCAGTTGTAACCCGCGCCAAACTGATCGCCGCCTGTGAACGCGCATTGAGTTCGTCTGAATGGCAACCACTCGCAGATGTGATGAAAGGTTGGTGGTAACGTGAGCCGTTCGACAATCAGCACATTCAAGTTTTTCCAGATGTTCCCTGACGAACGAGGCGCCCGCATGTACCTTGAGAATCGCCTTTGGCCGGGGGTTGTGAAGTGTCCGACATGCGCGGGCCATGACCGCATCACTACTCGTAAGGTCGAGGGCTTTTACCGCTGCAACAAATGCCAGCTTGACTTCACGATCCGCACAGGGACTATCTTCGAGCGGTCCCATATCCCGCTTCACAAGTGGCTCTATGCGATGTACTTGCTTGTGACAGCCCGGAAGGGAATCTCTTCCATGCAGATCGCCAAAGAGATTGGCGTACAGCAGAAGTCGGCATGGTTTATGCTCCACCGCTTGCGTGAGGCTTGCGGCGGTGAACTGGAGAAACTTCAAGGCGTTGTGGAAGTGGACGAGGCTTTCTTCGGTGGTAAGGAAGCGAACAAGCATGAGCATAAAAAGCTGAATGCCGGACGCGGTTCCGTGGGCAAGACTGCCGTTGTGGGACTAAGGGAGCGTGGCGGTAGGGTAATCGCCCATCCGGTCGCCAACACGGACAAGGAAGCCTTGCAGGGCGCGATTATAGAGCACGTCGAAGTTGGCTCCCAACTGATGACGGATGAGGCTTCGGGCTACTCGGGCATCGGCGGTCTGTTCTTTGACCATGACACCGTGGCGCATTCGGCAGGGGAGTACAGCCGGGGCGACGTTAATACGAACTCGATTGAGTCGGTTTGGGCGGTGATGAAGCGCGGGATGTACGGCGTCTACCACCATGCCAGCCCGAAGCACCTTCACCGCTACGTTGACGAGTTCACCTTCCGGCTGAATGAAGGCGACGTAAAACGGCACACGTTGGACCGACTCGATTCGTTCATTGACGCGGTTGACGGGAAGCGTCTGACTTATGCGAGGTTGATCCAATGAAGCCTCCAAAGATACTCGACAAGATCGTCGATGTTGTTCTCAAATACCGGCCCGAAGCGAAGCAAAAACCACCACGTCAACGGAAGATTTCCACAAAGAGGCTAAGTGATGCGGAATCAAAGAAACGGGAGTCAAGTACGTAAATCCCTAAATTTGGGGGTTTACGTACTTAAGTCCCTGAAAGGAAATTCAATGAAAGCTAAGTATAGTTTGGTCGCAGTGCCGAGGCGATGGGTGAAGGATTGGTTTCTCAACCTGCTAATCATCGCTTTCGGCCACTCTGTTGCGGTTCATCAGCCGTTACGGTCGATTTTGATGCGCGAGGTTGCGGCGCGGGAACGCGAAACGCTTGTTGGGGACTCAAGTATATAAGTCCCTTTCAAAGCCGGTGATGCCGTCTTCGGCCTGGGAAAGGGAACGTTTGCCGAATACGCCTGCGAGGCGGAGTCAAAGCTGGCCATTAAAACCGAGAGCCTGAGCTTCGAGCAGGCAGCCGCGGTGCCGATAGCCGGCATTACCGCACTTCAGGGCCTTCGCGACAGCGGAAAGGTACAGCCTGCTCAACGCGTCCTCATTAACGGCGCGGCGGGCGGTGTGGGCACCTTCGCAGTGCAGATTGGCAAGCGTCTGGGTGCGCATGTCACCGGCGTGTGCAGCTCGCGCAATGTGGCCCTGGCGAAATCTCTCGGCGCAGACCGCGTGATTGACTACACGCGCGAGGACTTTACGCGCGGCGGCGATCGCTGGGACGTGATCTTCGACCTCGTCGGCAACCATCCGCTGGCGGCCATCCGCCGCGTTCTCGAGCCCAAAGGAGTCTTTGTGGGATGTGGCGGCGGCGGAATCGAAAGGTCCTCCATGGACTATCTCAAAGGGATGCTAGGGCAGGCTATGACTGCGTCGTTCGTAAGCCAAAAGCTCACCAGCGTCCTGGCAAAAGTCAACACGGCCGACCTGAAGCTGCTGGCCGAACTGCTTGAGAAAGGCACCATCCGGCCGGTGCTCGATCGCAGCTACCCGCTCAGTAACGTCGCCGAAGCCATCGGCTACGTTGAAACCGGGCACGCGTGCGGCAAGGTCACGATTGCAATTCGATGAGTTGTCTTGGTGCTCGTCCCACGACCGCTGCCTCGCCGACCGGCCGAAATTCTCCCTCGCCGACTTGCTTATCTGCCGCGTATGATGGCGGTTATGAATCTTGACGTTATTCAGTCGGCTGTCCGCGAAGCCGGCTTCGACGGCTGGCTGTTCTACGATCATCACCACCGCGATCCCATCGCCGGCCGCATCCTCGGCCTCGACCCCAACGCTCACATCACCCGCCGCTGGTACTACCTGGTTCCGGCCGAAGGCGAGCCGCGCAAGCTGGTGCACCGCATCGAGCAGGGGCGGCTTGATTCGCTCCCCGGGCAGAAAGGCCTCTACTCAAGCTGGCAGGAGCTGCACACGGGCCTCGAGGCCATGCTGAACGGATATCGGCGCCTGGCCATGCAGTACTCGCCCAACAACGACATCATGTATGTGTCGATGGTCGACGCCGGCACCATCGAATTTCTGCGCAGCCTGGGCAAGCAGATTGTGAGCTCGGCCGACATGGTAAGCCAGTTTGAGGCTGTTCTGAGCGAGGAAGCCATCGCCAGCCACGTCGCGGCCCAGCTGGCCATCGACGCTATCCTCTCCGAGGCGTGGCAGGAGATCGGGCGGCGCGTTCGCAGCGGCAGCGGGGTTACCGAGTTCGATTTCGTGCAGTGGCTGGCCGAGGCCATGCGCCGCGAGAACCTCATCTGGGAGAACGGGCCCAACGTGAGCGTGAACGCCAACAGCTCCGACTCGCATTACGAGCCCACCGCCGAGCGCTCCTCACCGATCAACGAAGGCGATTTTCTGCTCATCGACATCTGGGGCCAGAAGAATGAGCCGGGCACCACGTTTTACGACATCACGTGGACCGGCGTAGTGGCCCGCGAGCCCAGCGAACATGAGCAACAGGTGTTTGAGACGGTGCGCAATGCGCGCGATGCCGCAATCGCGGCGGTGGAGAGCGCCTTCGCCGAGGGGCGGCCTATTCGCGGATTTGAAGCCGACGATGCGGCCCGCGCGGTGATTGAGGCTGCCGGATTCGGCCCGTATTTCACCCACCGCACCGGGCACAACATCGCAATGGAATTGCACGGTTCGGGCGCGCACCTCGACAACCTGGAGACGCACGACCGGCGCCTGATCCTGCCCAACACCTGCTTCTCGGTTGAGCCGGGGATCTACCTGCCGGAGTTTGGCGTGCGCAGCGAGGTTGACATGCTGACCGCTCCCGGAAAAGCATGGGTGACGGGCAATATTCAGCGCGAGCTGGTGAGGATTTAGGCAGGCGGGTTCGTAGTCTCCCACCCTTTTCACGGGCGAATTCAAGAAGCAGATCCTTCGGTTCCGCTTCGCTTCGCTCAGGAGGATGGGGCACGGGGCGGCACTGGTGTGGGAGCAACAAGTAAGCACATCGTCGGCACTTCGCGTCTTTTTTGCCAAGGAGGGGTGAGTGTGAGGAAGCTCCTGCCCTTGGGTCTGCTGATCTGCGCGAGCGCCGTCGCGCAGCAGGTGCCCCTTTCCACCGATCTGCCCAGCCATCCCTTCTTCGTCAAGTCCACCTGGTACATCGGCGGGGCCGGCAACTGGGACTACCTGACATTCGATCGCGATGCTGGCCGCCTCTACATCGCGCACGGCACGTTGATGCAGGTGGTAGACGTTGATACCGGCTCGGTGGTGGGAGAGATCAAGGACCTGTACGAAGCCCGCCAGGTAGCTCTGGACGACACCGGCCAGTTCGGTTATGTGAGCGATGGCGGGCAGGGCAAGGTGGTCGTCTTCGACCGGCAAACCCTCAAGCGAGTGGTCGAAATCGACAGCGGAGCAAATCCCCGCTGGCTTGTGTTCGATCCACTGACGCATCTCGTATTTGTGGTTCGCGCCAATCCGCCCGCCGAAGCGCCGCCGGCGACGCCCTCCGCGCGCAGGCGCAGCACAGGGCTCGGAGAGACGCCGCCTGCAACCCCGCCCCCTGCTGCAGGGCCAAAACCGCCCGCGCAGCAGCAGGAGTCGAGCGTTCAGTCGTTCGTGACAGTGATTGATGGGCAGACGCAGACGGCGCTTGGCGAGATCAGGCTCTCAGGCCAGCTTGGTTACGCCGTCGTGGATGAAAACGGGCAGCTCTATATCGCTCTGCCTGACCGCAACCAGGTTGTGCGCATCGATGCCCAGGCCATAGCCGCCGCGTTGCGGCCGCAGGCGGTGGAGGTTGCGTCCATTGCGCCCGCCGAGGCACAGGCTGCGGAATCAGCCGGGCCGGCGACGGCGGAACCGAAGGAAGAGCCGAAACCGAAGCCTCCTCCGTTCATCACGCTTGACTGGACTGGCAGCCGGCGCAGCGCCGCAATCGCCGATGGACGGCTGCGCGTCTATGCGGTCGGACCGGAGTGCAGCGAGCCGCGGGCTCTTGCCATCGACGAGCGGCATCTGCGCATCTTCGCCGCCTGCACCAATCGCACGCTCGAAGTGTTGAACACCGGGACGGGCGAGAAAGTCACATCGCTGCCGATCGGGCCCGGCGCGGATGCGGTTGGCTACGACGCGGAGCATGGGCTGATCTTTACCTCGAATGGCGCGGCCGAGGGCAGCGTGACCATCATTCGCCAGGATGTGACCGACAGCTACAATGTGATCCAGACGCTGCCCACGCGGGCGCGCGCCAATACCCTGGCTGTGAATCCGGCCAGCGGCACGGTGTACCTGGTCACCGATTACCAGGGCGTGGATCTAAGCCGTCCCGGCGGGATTGGCACGCTGCATGAGAAGCCGGTCGAGGGCAGCTTCCAGGTGCTGCAGGTGGAGAACTGAGGGGGACTAAGGGACCAGGGACTAAGGGACTGGGGGCGCGCGGCTATTTCTGCTTTGGCTGGCTGCCGGGCTGCGCTCCGTTTTGCTGCTGGCCGTTTTTGGAAATGTCCTGGCCGTTGTAGATGATCGTGGTGGTTGTGCCGAATCGTTTGTATTCGGTGTACTTCACCGTATCGCGGATGTGCACGTCTTCGCCCATGTATCCGTTGCCGCCGGTAAAGTGCAGAACGCCTTCGCCCTTGGTATAAACCGGGAACCAGTAGTGCCCATCGACCTGCTGCCGCCAGGTCATGAAGGGCGGATGCAGATCTTCCTGACCCCTCTTGGTGTCGTCCGGAACCATGCGGCCGTTGGTGACCACGATCTGCAGATCGGTGGCGTCAACCCAGATGCGCCCGTCGAGATAGCGCTTGTGCTTTTCAATCTCCTTGGGCACCACATCGAAGACATAGCAATCCAGATCGTCGACCTTCTGCTTGCCAACGTAGGTCACGTTGTACTCGGGCAGATCCGCCGTGGTAAGCACAAACGGGTAGCCGTGCTGGATGTCCTGAAGATCGGAGGGCGACATCATGACTCGGGTGAGCGAGCTGGCCGGCGCGAATACCACCTTCTCGGTGCGCGCGCCGTCGGGCGTGAAGATCACGTCGTCCACTTCGTACCACTCGCCGTCCACCTTGTTGGTGTCGTCGTCGATGGTCTGCACACGGGCGACGCGGCGATAGGTGTAGTGGTTCAGCGCCTCCTGGAACTCGGTTTCCTTGGCGGCAAACTGCTTGACGATCTGGTCGGCGGGGATCGACGGCGCGGAGAGATCCATGCGCCCGAAGCCGGAGTCGAGCGGCATGGGAGTGAAGCTGTCCTTCTCCTGCGCCGAGGCGCTCAGCGCCAGGCCCAGGACGATGATCGCAGCCGTCAATATCCGCTTCTGGACTCGATTCCGGACCCGATTCCACCACCCATTTCGCACTGCCCGACCCTCCTTGCACCAAGTTAAACAACAAGCTCTATCTGGAATTCTACAAACTATCTGCCCAGCCGCTGCAGAATGCTGATAACGCCCGAGCGTTGTCAATGGGGTTGTGGCGGGCAGCCGGGGAGTTGCATTTCTCAGCTTCTTGTCCCTTTGCTCTGGCACTCTCTGCAACTTTAGACGCATATACAGCCTATGCGGGTGGTCAGAGAATTTAAACTCGGGGCAGAGCGTGTCAGGCGGACGAACGCCGGGGTTGCGGACGTGAACGCCGGTGTAAGCCGGTTGAAACGCACGACTTGACCGGCGCTGTAACGTGTCTGGCGGTTCTGAGCGCGCATGACTTTCGCCGGCGTTTGATGGCGCGGGCATCAATCCCTTGGCGGCAGGCCGAGCTATACACGAATTAGCCGTCACGCGGTTGAACTTCCTGGCAACTGGCTTTCGAGGAGACCAAGGCCTCAATGCACGATCTCTACCACGCTCCGGCGCTGGTGCTCACGGCGCTTTCGTTGCCGACCTTCGGATACCTCTATCTGCGTTTCCGCGACGCGCGCACGCTGCTGTGGCTGCTGGGCTTCTTTTTTGACCTCATAGCCATGGTGCTGGTTGATAACGCCAACTGGTGGCACTTTCCGGTGCAGGAACAGCTCTGGCTGACGGCAGCTGGCCGCACCGCAATCCAGATCAGCGCGGCCATGTTCCTGGGCTCGCTTTCGCCACTGCGCTTCAGCGTCGGACGCCTGCAGATTCTGTACGCCATTCCCTATACGTTTTTGCTGGTCTTGTACGCAGTTCTTCTTTACGGGGTTTATGGCGGCGTGGCTCCCGCACTGCCGATGTTTTACGTCTTCCCGGCCCTGGCGGTGATGGCGCTGTTCGTGGGCCTTGTCTGGAGTACCGAAAAGAACGCAATCCCTGTCTGGCTGGGGCTGCTGATCTGCTGCGGTCTGGTGGCGATAGCGATATGGGTTTGCTTTGCACGAGGGCCGGCCTGGACGCTGGTCTTTGGCGAGTGCGCCAACCTGTTCATGACCGCGCTCCTGGTGGTATTCGTCTTCAGGCGCATTACTCCGGGAGTTTTTTTGAGCGCGCTGGGATTCACGGCGTGGTCGCTCGCCTGCCTGGAGATTCTGCCCCTCTTCAGCAGCCAACATCCCTCTCTCAACCTTCTGCTGGTGCGCATCATCGTGATGGCGCGGGTGGTGGCGGCGATCGGCATGATCGTGCTGGTGCTTGAAGATGAGCTGAACTTCAACCGGATTGCGCGGGAACGCGAACATCGCGCGCGTCGCGAGCTTGAGGCTTACACGCGGCTGATGCTGGCGCGGCGCCGTATTGAAGATTTCGACCGCCAGGGCTCCGACGTCTGCGAAGTGGTGGTGAAGCACAGTTGCTTTACCCAGACGGCGCTGCTGCTGCACAGCGGCGGATCGTACCGCCTGTCGGGTTCTGCGGGCCTGGACGATGCAACGGCCAAGGCGCTATCAGAGCTGGCCGTTCGCATTCCCTCCACCGGGTTCCTTGCTCCCGGCACTGTGCCCCCGGCAGTGGAAGAGAGCCAGACCGTGAAGCTGGACCTGGGGCCATGGCTGAAGCCCGGCGACGATCTGAAGCGGTTGCACTTTACCCAGGTGCTGGCCGTGCCCATGACCAGCCGCGGAACCATCGAAGGGGCGCTGCTTTTATCGGGAATGCGCACCGAACCCGATCGCTCAGGGGGCCGGCCGCGCGAGCTGCGCCATGAGGATCTGCTGCCCATCGAGCTGCTGGTTTCGCGCGTGCAGGCAACGCGCAGCCAGACCATGATGTTCGAAAAACTCATCGACAGCGAGAAGTTCGCGCACCTGGGCCAGCTGGCCGCCAACGTGACGCAGCAGTTGAATAACCCGCTCACCGTGATCCTGGGCTATGCGTCGCTGCTCGATGAAACGGCTAATCTGTCGCAGGAAGACCGCAAGGCAGTCGACTCCATCCTGGCCGAGGCGAGACACATGCGGGCTACTCTCGAAAGCCTGTCGCGCGTGTCGCGCCCGCAAAGCGATCAGCAGGCTGCCGTTTCAGTCACTGAGCTGCTTTCAGACATGGGCGAGCTGCACCGTTCCGAATTCCTGCGCCGCTCCATTGAATTCAGGCTGAACATAGCTCCGCAGCTTCCGCGCGTGATGTGCAGCCCGCAGCAATTGCGCCAGGCCGTGCGCCACTGCCTGCAATTTGCGATGGATGCGTTGGAGAGGCCTACTCCCGCGACCGGCGAGCCTAAGACCATACGGCTCGAGGCGGCCAGCGAGGGTAAAGTGGTGCAGATTCTGATTGGCCACACCGGCCTGGGATTCCCGAATCCCGAGCGGGCCTTCGATCCTTTTGCGCCCACGCGGCCGGGGAACGAAACCGCCGTGCTGGGATTGAGCCTGTGCGCCACCATTTTGCGCGACAACAACGGGCGTGCGCTGGCGCTCAACCTTGAGCCGCAGGGCGCGGCGATCATTCTTGAACTGCAGGCTGCGTAGGTGGTCGCGGGCCCCTCTAAAAAATCCTGAACGAATTCATGAACTCGCCGGTCTGGGCTGCCGTCATGCCTTTGCCTGAAACCACGATGAGCTGGTACAGGCGCTTGCCGCGCAAAAACTGCCTCACTGAGTAGTTCCAGCCGTCGGAGTCGGCGGCCGTGAAGGCGCGGCCTGGAACCACCGCGCCCGCTGAGGACCGGCCCTGATCGCCGGCGTCCTTGGAGCTCGAGGCATCGGGGCCTGCCGAAACAGTCATCTCGATGGCCTGGTCGGAGTTCAGGGTTTTGCTTTTTACTGCGCCGTCGCGGGTTCTGGCCAGAACAGCCTGCGGGGCATCTTCTGCGTAGCCGGCAGGATAGTCGTTGTACATCACCATGTAGCTGATGTTGTCGTTGGCCAGCGAGACCGAGAATTGATAAATGGTGGTGGAGGCGCTGTCGCCGAGCTTTGCCTGCTGCGAGTCCTTCGCCGGAGTGCCGGGCATCATGACGCTGAAGCGGCCTTCGGACGAGGTGAAAAACTGCATCGGCGCCGTCGACGCGCTCTGTCCAGCCGCTCCCGAGGCTTGCGGAGCAGCTCTTCCGGCTCCCGCCACAGCGGTTGAAAACAGCAGTACGGCAGCGGTTAGAGAGAACCTGAGCATGATCTTCCTCTTTCTGCGAACGGCGCAGCGATGCGAACGGCAATAGCGCCGGATTCCTGTTGGTTGCCGGAAGTCGAGTTCATTTCATCCGAGGATCTGAACAGTGTCAAGAAGATAATGCCGGCCGCCGGTTGCTTCAGGATCGCGCAGGTGATGGCAACTGCAGCGCGCCGCAATTTTACCGCGAGCCGCAATTGAAGCGGGCGGCTGCATAAATCCGTAAAATAGAATCGGATGGCTTTCACCGAACAATACGATGTGGTGGTGGTGGGCGCGGGGCACGCCGGCTGCGAGGCGGCCATGGCCGCGGCGCGCATGGGACTTAAGACCGCGCTCATCACCATGAATCTCGACCTCATCGCGCAGATGAGCTGCAACCCGGCTATCGGCGGCGTAGCCAAGGGGCACCTGGTGCGCGAAGTGGACGCGCTGGGCGGCATCATGGGCGAGGTGGCCGATGCTGTCGGAATCCAGTTCCGCCTGCTTAATGCCTCCCGGGGCCCGGCC
Source organism: uncultured Acidobacteriaceae bacterium (assembly GCA_963808695.1). GTDB lineage: Bacteria > Acidobacteriota > Terriglobia > Terriglobales > Acidobacteriaceae > Telmatobacter. The sequence goes on along the minus strand of CAWEHF010000021.1, from coordinate 357,183 downwards.
GTCTGGAGTCCGCGCGCCCAGTGCGACAAACAGCTCTACCGCGTGAAGATGCGCGAGGTTCTGGAGTCGCAACCGGGCCTGCACATTCGCCAGGCGGAAGTCGTCGATCTCGTCGTAGACGAGATCGACAGGGATCAGGAAACAAGGACTGAGGGACTGGTTGAGCAGGGCGAACTGCCACGGCCGACGCGGCCGCACAGGCGCGTGTCGGGCCTCAAGCTGCGCGATGGCCGCCGGCTGATGGCCGGGGCGACGATCATCACCACCGGCACGTTTTTGAACGGCCTCATCCACTGCGGCGAAGAGCGCTACCCGGCAGGACGGAGCGGCGAGCCCGCGAGCGTACTTCTGGGCGAGGCGCTCCGGGCTTTAGGGCTTCGGACCTGCAGACTTAAGACAGGCACGCCGCCGCGGCTCGATGGCCGGACGATTCATTGGGAGGCATTTGAGGAGCAGCCCGGCGACGCCGATCCCACGCCCTTCAGTTTCAGGACAAAGAAAATCGTGCAGCCGCAGGTGAGCTGCCACATCGCCTTCACCACGCCGGATACGCTCAAGCTGATCCGCGAAAACGTGCACCGGTCGGCAATGTATTCCGGGCGCATTGAGGGCATCGGCCCGCGTTACTGCCCGTCAATCGAGGACAAGGTTGTCAAATTCCCCGACAAGACGCAGCACCAGTTCTTCCTCGAGCCCGAAGGCCTGAACACGCACGAGGTCTACGTGAACGGCATGTCGACCTCGCTGCCGATGGAGGTGCAGTGGCAGATTGTCCATTCGATCCCGGGGCTTGAAGACGCCGAGATGCTGCGCCCCGGCTACGCTATCGAGTACGACAGCGTGGACGCGACGGAGCTGGACCGGTCGCTGCGCGTCAAGGCCTTCACAGGCCTTTACCTGGCCGGGCAGATTAATGGAACAAGCGGCTATGAAGAAGCCGCATGCCAGGGCATCATGGCCGGCATCAACGCGGCGCTGCGGCTGAAGGGCGAGGCTCCCTTCACCATGGATCGCAGCGAGGGATACACGGGCATTCTGATCGACGACCTGATTTCAAAGGGAACCAACGAGCCTTATCGCATGTTTACCTCGCGAGCCGAGTTTCGGCTGCACCTGCGGATCGACAACGCGGATCGGCGGTTGACGCCCCACGGGCGGCGGCTGGGGCTGATCGGCGACGATGCCTGGGCCGAATACGAGCAGAAGCAGGCGCGCATGGCCGCGCTCGCCCGTTTCCTGGCAACCGGCAAGGTGAATTCCGAAAAGCTGCGGGCCGCAGGCTGCTATGGCGAGCTGACCGCAACCGCCGGCCTCACCTGGGCGCAACTGCTCAAGCGGCCAGAGGTTTCAATCGAGCCGCTACTAGCGGCATTAGGTGATCAGCTTCGCAGCGATCCCGCTCTGGCCGGGTTTGCCACAACACTGGTTGCCCCACCCCATTGCCAGATTTCCGATAGGAAAACTAGCGATAAGGCGGGAGACCAGATCGGCTCGACCGCCGGAGCTCAACCCGACAATTCCGTCGAGCGTTCGGCCCGACGCAACGAAGCCCGGGCTGTTGAAACCGAGATCAAGTTTGCCGGCTATCTGGAACAGCAGAAGAAGTCGATTGAGAAGCTGAAGGCCGCCGAGGCTGTCGCGATTCCCGGCTGGATCGAGTACGGCACGATCAGCGGGCTCTCGCGCGAGATGCGCGAGAAACTGGAGCGTGTAAGGCCGATCACGATTGGGCAGGCCAGCCGCATTCCCGGAGTGACGCCGGCAGCGCTGAGCCTGGTGCACGTGGCCATCCGCATCCAGGGGCAGAAACGGGAGCGGGGGCCTCAGCGAACGAGATTTGACCGCGCGGCGGGCTGAAGCCGGCGGAAGCCTTTCCCTGTCAGCTGGCCGGGACTGGAACTCACGACTCACGAGCCACGACTTATGAACCACGACTATTGCTGCGGAGCGGTGGTCGTGGTGGTGCTCTTTTCGCCCCTTGAGAAGAACGGAATGTGGAATGGCTCTTCGGCCGTGGACTGCTTCTTCTTGCTGTTGCTGGCCGACTCGGCACGCAGCACGGTCCGCTGCGAGTTGGTGCACAGCCAGCCGTTGCGCACGCGCTCAAACACGTGAGTGAACACGCCCTTCTCGTCCACCTCAGTGCCGTTGACCTTGTGCCGCAACGTGTAGGTGCCGTTGGCCACGGCTATATCGCCCAGCAACCGCACGGTGATCACCTTCTGCTGCAGGTTCAGCGTCTTGTCGTCGTTGTTCATCACCATCACCAGCTGCTGGTTGCGGGTGGTGATGTCGCCCGAGGCTGAAACGTCGACCAGCAGCGGCGAGAGAACCAGCTCAAGCCCATACTGGTCCTTGCGGTTCTCCGCATCGCTCCACGAGTCCTCGATCTTCTGGAACTGGCTCACCGTGGCGCCCTCGGTGGTGGCCACGGCCGGCACAGTTGGGTTTGCGGGCCGGGGAGCGGCCTGGTCGGTGCTTGGGGTCTGGGCAAAAACAGCACAGCAGGAAAGCACGAGTGCGGCAGTCACAGCGGAAAAGCGGATCATAAAGCTTGAGGCTCCCACGTTGAAGAAGGGTCGGCTATGAAGATCATAGCTCGTTTGACTGAGGGAGCCGGGCGGAAGGGAGCGGAAAGACACACCGCGGAACGCGCGTGAGGTTGCCTCGCGAATCGGATTGTTACGGAATGTCCTATAGCAGCAACTGCAGCTTTTCCGGCTGGTGCACGGTGACCATCGAGTCCTCGATCGAGATCCAGCCGGCCTTGCGGAACTGACCCAGCGTGCGGGTGACAGTTTCGCGGGTGGTGCAGGTCATTGAGGCCATCTCTTCGTGGGTCAGGAGCAGCGGGAAGCGGTACTCGCCGCCGGGCAAATGCTCGCCGATCTGGTGAGCCAGCTCGAGCAGCAGGCGGCCGAGACGCGTCGCCACGGTTTCTGACAGCGCGATCCGGCAGGCGTCTTGGAGGGCAAAGCGATACTCCTGGCAGATGCATTGGACGGCGCGCATCTGCGCTTCCTTGTGGCTGCGCAGGAAGCTGAGGAACCGGTCGCGCTCGACCGGGCGCAACTGTGCCGTAGTGAGCGATTCGGCCGAAACCTCGTAAACTCCATGGGATAGAACCGCATAGAGCCCGAGCATTGAGCCCGGACCCGCCACCCGAACGATCATCTGCCGATCGTCGGGACGCCCCGCAGTCAGTTTCAAATATCCGCTGCAGATGAGGTAGAGGCAGCGGGCTTCTTCACCTTGCGTGAAGAGTGAGGCCTGGGCCGGAAGGCTAATGGTGCTGGTGGCCAGCTCCAGATCGGCCAGCACCGCGCTGCCCAGCGAGCAAAACCACCCCGGGCGCCTGTTGGAGCATGCCGCACAACCCGCGGGAATCTGGCGCGGCAAGTGCTTCTGCCGTACCTGCACATCTGCCGGAATCATTAAGTCCGCCACTGGCTTCCCCAATCCGATCCTGACTCGGCGCCTTGCTCTCTGAGTCTCTCTCACCCTCCAGACACCGTTGCCGCGTGCCCGAAAGAGAGTGAGCGCCCTGGATTCCCCGGGAAAAAGGCTTGCGTGAATTGTTGCAAATTACGAACTCGCCTGAATGTGATGGACCTCACAAAAGAAAAGCCCTTCCCTAATCAGGAATCTTTCTCGTGGCCACGGCACGCGCCCTCAAATCTGCCATGGTTTATTTGTGACGGACTCGCGACAGCCGGTTTGGTCTCGCGCCTGCAAGTGACTGTGATTAAGAAGGCTCCGGGCAGCCTTCGTTCCCACTCTGCACGTGACGAACATCACCGCAAATCCGGCCGGGAACAACGTAATCTTCACGGCATAGAGTGACGCTCCGCACAAGCGCTGCTGCTCAGGAGCAAACAAAACGGCGATACGTCCAAGCGTGGAGAGACAATTGCTCCTCGGCAGTAGACGCATTCGTCCTGCATGTCTGTTTTAGGATGCACCAAGGGCAGATGACAAAAAGGCGGTAATTACATGCGCATTGATGAGCTTCAAAAACGTTGTCCGGCCAACGGATTCTCGGCCAGGTTGTACGCGCGCGTCGCAGCCTGCCTCGTAATGCTTGGCGCGGGCATGTTCTCGGCAGTGGCGCTTGCGGCGCCCGCCGCGAATGGGAAGGCTCCTGCCGGCAGCGGCCAGCAGGATGCGGCAGCAGCTTCAGGTTATGTCGGATCCGACACCTGTGCTGCCTGTCATGATGAGGTAACCAAAGGGTTTACCTCCAATCCACACACAAAAATGGTCCTCATGCACGGAGCGAACGGAGCCACGTGCGAGAACTGCCACGGACCGGGTAAAGCACACGTCGATGGCGGCGGCGACGTGACCAAGATCTTCAATCCCGCCAAGGCCACACCCGGGGAGGTGGAAGAGAAGTGCCTCGGCTGCCATGCCGGTGCACACCCGAACTTCGATCGCTCGCCGCACGCCAAGGCCGGAGTCAGCTGCATTAGCTGCCATAGCGTTCACAAGAGCGAGGAACCGGCGGAGTTGCTCAGGGCCGCGCAGCCCACGCTCTGCTTTGGGTGCCACACCGAAGTGAAGCCGCAGTTCAGCATGGCCTTCCACCACAAGGTGAATGAAGGTGTGGTGAAATGCAGCGACTGCCACGACGTGCATGGAACCTTCGGAAACAACAACCTGAGGTCGACTGCCGACCAGAATCTCATCTGCACAAAGTGCCACACCGAAACACGAGGGCCCTATGTTTTCGAGCATGCCGCGGTGAAAGCCGAGGGATGCATGGGATGCCACACGCCGCACGGTTCACAGAATCCGCGGCTGTTGAACATGCCGAACGTGAATACGCTCTGCAACCAGTGCCACAGCCCGGTTGCAGCCGCCACGGTCCACGGCATGAACGCCGGTTCTTCTGAACTCACCCCATGCACCAGTTGCCATACGTTCATTCATGGCTCAAACCTCAACCAGGCCTTTATCAAGTAGGGGTGCTTTATGACGCAGACAAACTTTCAATTCCGGCTTTCATCCGATCGGCTCGCTTCGGCGGCCGCGCGCGTGGCCCGGGGTGCGGGGTTGGCCGCTTTTGTCATGGGCGCCGCCGCAGTCCTGGCCCAGAATCCGGCTGCTCCGGCTCCGGAGACACACTTCTCAACTCCTGAGGGATACACCGCGCATCACACCGTCGACCTTGGCGGCCGCATCAACAACGTTGCCGGCAGCGGCGCGATGTACGACACCCTCGTTAACCTTCAGTCCGGACCGCGCGTGATGGGCGAGACCTTCGAGATGCACGCGTTGCCCGGCAACAAGCATCCGCTGGTGGATACGCTGACCGCCGTGGGCAGCGGCTTTGGCGGCGATCCGTACAACTTTGCCAAGCTGGATTTTTCCAAGGGCAAGGTCTATGACTTCTCCGGCATCTTTCGCCGCGACCGGCAGTACTTCGACTACGATCTGCTTGCCAATCCAAACGTGATTCCGGGGCTCTCGGTTCCGATCGGCCCTTCCGCGGCCCCTACGGGTTCGCTGGCGTGGCCGCAGGCCGAGCAGTCCCCGGTGATGTTCAACACGGTGCGCCGGATGACGGATACGACCCTCACCCTTTATCCGCTCTCGACCGTCACTTACCGCTTCAGCTACTCGCAGAACATTTTTCAGGGGCCGACGCTGAGCCCGGGGCCGAGCAGCAACTTCTTCGATGAATCGGTGGGCGCAAGCGACATGCTGCTCCAGGAGTATCAGCGCAACAGCACCGACGACTTCACCGGCGGCATCGACTGGAAGCCGTTGCCACAGACGAAACTTACCTTTGAGGAAGAGATCAACCACTACAAGGCTGACTCCTTCTTCACGATCGCTCCGCAGGCATTCCTGGTGCAGGAAGCCGATGGAACTCCCGCGGCACCCGGCGGCTGGGACGGCGAGACCGCTTACGGGCTCTCCAGTTGCAATTCCAGCAGCATGATCAACCCGACCCAGATTTTGTACGCTCCGCAGACCGCGGGGGGCAAGCCGGTCATCGATCCGGCTTGCGACGTGGCAACAAGCTACTTGCGTTCGCAGCCAACGCGGATTCTCTTTCCGACCGAGATCTTCCGCTTCCAGAGTTCGAGCATCAGGAACGTCTCGATGGATGGCGACTTCCGCTATATGAATGCCAACATGAGCCTGCCCAACTACTACGAGAACTTCGAGGGACTTGATGGAGCGATCCGCTCTATCACCTATACGGGCAGCGCCTCGGTTGAGCGGCAGGTGGTGGCTGCCGACTACGGCATCGTGTGGCAGGCCACCAAAACGGTGTCGCTTGCCGAGCAGCTGAACTTCTCGAATGTGCATCAGCCCGGCATTTCGAACATCTCGGCAGGGGCTACGCTCGTAACGCCTACCACGGCAGGCAATGAAACGATCAACTACACGGGCTCGCTGGCGGCCGGGAAGAATGGGTCGGTTGAGGGCAGCCCCAACGGCACGCCTTGGCCGGCATACTTTGGCCAGAAATTCCTCACCAACGACGCCACTGTAAGCTGGGATGCGACGCCGCGCGCCACGCTCTCGCTCACTTACCGCCATAGCCAGCATGTGATCGCGGAGAATGAGTTCAGCGCCGCCACCAGTACCGTTCCCGTCGATCCCGGCGGCAATCCCGGCAATATGCCGCTGCCCGTCGGTGCGACTACAAACGGGACCGTCACCATCAACCAGAACGGCGGCATTCTGAACGCAGCGCTGAGGCCCACCGCGAACTGGAACCTGAACGGATCGGTGGAAGTTCTCTACGCCGACAACGCCTTCACTCCGGTTGGCGCGCGTCAGTCGCAACACTATCGCGTGCACACCACGTACCGGCCCAGGCCGTGGGCAACGGTGTCAGGCGCGTTCAACGACTACGAGCGCCATAACAACACCAACAACAACCAGGCCGCGGTTGCGGCCGGCGACGACCCCTATGAGGGCCCGCTCAATCATATCGATCGCAGCCGGGTGGTGAGCGCCAATGCGCTGCTGATGCCGAACGACCGGGTCAGCGTCGACATCGACTACTCCTACACCGACGTGTATGCGGCAACTAACATCTGCTATGACAATGGCGCGACTCCCACACTGCCCGGCACTGCGTCGACCAACGCCTCCGGTGCCGCGAACGTGTGCCCCGGTGTCTACGCCAGAGGATCCAAGACCCAGCTGGCCGACTGGTACGCGCGCGATTTTATGGACGCTCCAACCCAGTACGGCGCCGCCGAAGTCACTGTGTCGCCGACCGCGAAGGTCCGGTCGGCAATCGGCTATCGCATTACAGCCGTCGATGGCAGCGAGTTCTTCAACGATGCCCGCGCGGTGAACGGCTCGCTGAACTCGACTTATGATTCTCCCTACTTCAACGTGGCCTGGACGGTGCACCCCGGCCTTGTCTGGCGGGCAGACTACAACTTCTACGGTTACGGCGAGGGCGGTCCTTCAGGTCCGCAGTACTGCAGCACTTCCACAACAACAACGTCCACCGTGGTTCCATGCACCTCTCTGCCCTATCCGACCGGACTGACTGAGTCGCAGGACGGATTGACAGCTTCTCGCCACTTCCATGCCAACAACCTGGCGATGGGGGTGCACTATGAGTTTTAGAGACAGGCGATGTTCTTTTGGCCCGTGGTTACCTGGGATCGGTTCTTTCCGACCCATGGTCATCGCCTTGTGAAGGGCAGAGCTGGCGGCCGGGTACCAGAAGCCGGCCGCCAGGAGAAAAGCAAGAGCAAGGAGCAACACCATGAGCAAGACAATTCGCAATTATGCAGCGCTGGCCGCAGTGGTTGTAATGACCGGCGTGATGGGCTTTGCCCAGGCGGGCCAAGCGACGTACAAGGCCAAGTGTCAAAGCTGTCACGGAGCCGACGGCAATCCGAATCCCGGCATTGCCAAGATGATGGGTGTCAAGCCGGCCTCCGATGCATCGGTGAAGGCGCACTCAGAGGACGAGATGATCGCCATCACCACTAGCGGCAAGAACAAAATGCCGTCGTTCAAGGGCAAGCTGAGCGACGACGAGATCAAGAGTTCGGTAGAGTACTTCCGCACGTTTGTAAAGTAAGCAAGATCGACGCGGCCGGAATGATTTATCATCTGGCCGCGCTCGAGAAAGTGAGATGACCCTCCCCCAGGAACCGCCATCTCGAATACGGATTCGGCGTCCACAAGAACTGGCCGCCGGCCGGGCACAATCAAAACCGACCGGCACGCGCTTGAGTGCGCTCAGGCTGGTAATTTGAGGAGTCTAACTATGAAGAATATGATTCGTTCCCAGTTTGTGCTGGTCGCAGTTGTCGCAGTAGCCAGCATGTGCTTCGCCCAGGATGGCGCGGCGACCTACAAGTCCAAGTGCCAGGCCTGCCATGGTCCAGCCGGCACGCCAAACCCGGCAATGGCCAAGATGATGGGCATCAAGCCGGTATCCGATCCTGCCATCCAGGCGCTTTCCGCCGATCAGGTTGCCGCCACCGTCAAGAACGGCAAAAACAAAATGAAGCCGATCGCGGGCCTGAGCGACTCAGACGTCAAGGCAGTTGCGGCGTTCTTCAAGACCTTGAAGTAGGCTTCGGGTTCCCTGATGTAATGCAATCATCATGTGCCCCACCCGCGCCGCATTTTATGATCGTGCGGTAAGGTGGGGCAGCACGATCGCCGTTCCCCCAATCTCCGACCACGGACCACTGATCTCTGATCACTTACACCACACCGGGAGAATCCAGGTGCCACTGTTTCTAAAATTTCGCGAACACTGGATGAGGCCGGCGCTGTTCTTCGGCAACAATCCTATCAGCCTTGCCGGCGGCGCACTTACCACCGCCTCCGGCGTCACCATGATCATCTACTGGATGGCTGAGATCCTCGGCCATCGGTTTGAGAATCCCTATCTCGGCATCATCTTCTTTCTCATCTTGCCGGCGCTCTTTATCGCGGGCCTCGCACTCATTCCCGTCGGCATTATTGTGCGCCGCAAGCGCTTGAAGAAAGAGGGGGCGATCCCGGCCGCATATCCCCAGATCGATCTCAACGATCGAATCTTCCGCCACGGGCTCGATATCGTGCTGTTGGCCACGATCGTCAATCTGCTGGTGGTCTCGGTCGCCACGTATCGCGGCGCGTCCTACATGGATTCACCCGAGTTCTGCGGCCAGTCGTGCCACGTGATGCATCCCGAGTACACGGCCTATCAGATCTCCCCGCACTCGCACGTGCCTTGCGTCGAGTGCCACATCGGCAACGGCGCCCAGAGCTACTTTGCCGCCAAGGTGGACGGCACCAAGCAGCTCATCGAGGTCAGCCTGCACCCAGTTGCGCATCTCGCGCCCAAGATCATTTCCGACTATCCCACGCCGATTCCGTCGCCGGTCACCAGCCTGCGCCCGGCCCGCGCCATCTGCGAGAGTTGCCATACGCCCACGCGCTTCGACGGCGACAAATTGCTGGTGAAGTCGGAGTTTGCCGACGACGAGACGAACTCCGAGACCCAGACGGTGCTCATCCTGCACCTGGGCGGCGTTGACTCGCTCTCGCATCTGACCGGAATCCACGGCGTGCACCTGGGCCACATCGAGTACGTCGCTACGGACGAGACCCGCACCACGATTCCATGGGTGCAGCGCCGCAGCGCCGACGGCGCCGAGACAGTGTATTCCGCGGCCAATCCGGCCGCCGCGCCGCCCCAGGGTGAGCGCCGCGTGATGGACTGCATCGATTGCCACAATCGGGCCGCGCACAGGTTCGTCACCGCAGAAGAGGCCATCAACAGCGCGATGGCCGGCGGCGGAATCAGCCCCGACCTGCCCTTCGTGCACAAGAAAGGCCTGGAGCTGCTGAAAGGAACCTACACCGACGAAAACGATGCCGCCGCGAAGATTCCTGCGGGGCTCACGGCGTACTATCGCGCCAACTACCCTGCTGTGCTGGCCTCAAAACCGGCGTTGGTAAAGGCCGCGGGCGAGGAATTGACGACGCTCTACAGCCAAAACGTCTTCCCGTACATGAATGTCACGTGGGGGACGCACCCTAACCACATCGGCCACATGGACTACCCCGGCTGCTTCCGCTGCCACGACGGCAGCCATGCAGCCAAGGACGGCTCGAGCATTCCCCAGGACTGCTCGGTCTGCCACAACCTGCTGGCCGTGGAAGAGGCGAAACCCAAGGTGCTGCAAGATCTGGGGATTGAGCCGTAAGGCTACTGCCGATTATGTAACTGCACCGTGCCCCATCCCTCGCGCAGCTTCAAGGCGCGAAAGGTGGGAAACGAATTGCGCCGACTTGCCGGCTCGCTGACCCGCTTCACTCCCCTCCCGTGATACGCTGTCTCTTCGATTTGAGGAGCGCGATTTCGTATGAATTCCGGCCCTGCCAACCAGTCGAATCACCTCAATCATCCAGGTCAACCGAATCACCAGAATCACCCAAGTCAGCCCAACCATGGGCACGAACCAGGGCAATTCAACCTGGTGGCCGCGGCCCACGCCGCGATGATTGAAAACGGCTTTCAGCCCGAATTTCCAGCCGGCACCGACCAGGAACTGGCAGCCATCGCGGCACTGCCCGCGGTTCCAGCTCCCGCCACTGGTTTTGCTGACCTTCGCAACCTGCTCTGGTCGTCGATCGACAATGACACCTCAAAAGACCTCGACCAGATCGAGTGGGCCGAGCGGCTCCCGGACGGCCGCATTCGCGTGCTGGTTGGCGTCGCCGATGTGGATGCACGGGTCGCAAAAGATTCGATTATCGACACGCACGCGCAAAGCGAAACCACCTCGGTGTATACCGGCGTCAAGGTCTTCCCCATGCTGCCGGCCGAGCTCTCAGAGGGCGCAACGTCGCTCAACGAGAATGAAGATCGCATTGCCATTGTCGTCGAGTTCGCAGTGGATGAAGCCGGCGCCGCATCCGACGGCAAGGCCTATCGCGCGCTGGTGCGCAACCGCGCCCAACTGGCCTACAACTCCGTTGGCGCGTGGCTCGAGGGAAAGGCTGCTGCGCCCGCCAAGGTGGCTGCCAGCACCGATCTCGCCGCGCAGCTCAAGCTGCAGGACGAGGCCGCGCAGCGCATGGTGGGCAATCGCTTCCAGCACGGCGCGCTCGACATCGAAACAATCGAGACACACCCGGTTTTGGTTACCGATGAGATCGTCGGTATCGCACCCATCGAGAAGAATCGCGCCACATCGCTCATTGAAGAGTTCATGGTTGCGGCGAACGGCGTTATCGCGCGGACATTCCAGGACGCGGGAATCGCCTCCATCCGCCGCATCGTGCGCACGCCCAAGCGCTGGGACCGCATTGTGGAGCTGGCCAAGGGGCTCGGTACAACTCTGCCCGCCACTCCCGATTCGAAGGCCCTGAACAACTTTCTGCTGGCGCAGAAGCAGAAGGACCCCGACCACTTTCCCGATCTCTCGCTGGCGGTGGTAAAGCTGATGGGCCCGGGCGAATACCTGCTGGTTAAGCCGAACGAGCCCTCACCCGGCCACTTCGGCCTCGCGGTGCGGGACTACACTCACTCAACCGCGCCCAACCGCCGCTTTCCTGACGTTGTTGCGCAGCGCATTCTCAAGGAGTGGCTTTCTCACTCGTCGCAACCCTACTCCGAGGAGTCGCTCAATGCAATTGCGCTGCGATGCACCGAGATGGAAGACGCCGCGCGCAAGGTAGAGCGCGAGATGCAGAAGCGCATCGCTGCCGTGGTTCTGGCCAAACACATCGGTCAGACGTATTCGGCCATCGTCACCGGCGTGAACCAGTACGGCACCTTCGTGCGCGCCCTTGAAGCGCATGTTGAAGGCATGTTGGTTCACGGCGCCAAGGGTCTGGATGTGGGCGATCGTGTGACTGTTAAACTGGTATCAACCGATCCGGAACGCGGCTTCATCGATTTTGCGGCGCAAACGGCATAAACCCTGCGCCCAGAATAATTTCCAATGAATCTCCGGTGAGAATCCGCCCATAGGTGAGGGAGCGGATCTTCGGGGGGTCAAATCTTGTGTCCGCGGGCCCCCGAGATGCGTCTAACAAGAAGAATTTGATGGTTTAGATTGACGCGCTTCCGGGCTGCCTTCTTGTCAGGCACACGCCACGCGGGAACGAAAAAAATGAACGGCCACCCGCAAGCCGGCGAAAGGGTTTGCGACTTGCGCCGGCGACTGCCGGCTTGGCAATTCAAGACTTTAAGACTGGTGACTGAATGCGTTCTTGCACTTCCGCTCTAGGAACAACAGTTCTTTTGGCGTCTACCTTTCTGGCGCAGTCTTGCCTTCATGCGCAGCAATCCGCGCCGAAACAGCTCACGGCCCGGCCTTCTGAAGCAATTCCGGACGCGCCCGCGCCGCAAATCGAACTCGCCCAGGTTGCCGAATCGCAAGCCGCCCAGCAAACGCAGACGCAGAATCCAGCCCCCGCGCAACCTGGCCAGCAGCAGACACTGGCACCCGCGGCCGATCAGTCCAACTCCAGTTCCTCAAGCTCTTCTTCGCCAAGCTCTTCGCAGACTTCGCAGCAACAGCCCAGCACGCAGCAAACACAGAAGGAAAAAGCCGCCGAACAGATCAAGGAGCAGGAGCAGCAGCGCGTCGTGGGCGTGGTGCCAACCTTCAACGTCTCTTACCGGCACGATGCTGTCTCCATGACCCCGGGACAGAAGATCGGGCTGGCCTTTCATTCCTCAGTCGATCCATTCGCCTTCGCCGCCGCTTTTTTTACGGCCGGCTACCATGAGGTACTGGACGACGATCCCGGATTCCCATGGGGGATTAAGGGCTATGGAGAGCGGTCGGGCGCCGCCTTTCTCGACAACTTTGACGGCACAATGATCGGCAACGGCCTCCTTCCGGTTGTCTTTCATCAGGATCCGCGCTACTTCCGGCTGGGCTACGGCACCAAATCCCATCGCCTGCTCTATGCATTGGCCACCAACGTGATATGCAGGCACGACAACTCCGGAAAATGGGAGCCGAATTATTCCAATGTGGGAGGGAACCTGATTGCCGGTGCCCTCTCCAATCTCTACTATCCGCAGGCGAGCAGGTCCGGTGTCGGACTCACCTTCAAGAACGGAATGGTCGTGACCGCCGAAGGCGGGCTAGGTTCCATCTTCAACGAGTTCTGGCCCGACGTCTCGCGCAAGTTCCTGCACAAGGACCCGACCCGCGGCCTCGACGCCCAGATGCAGGCCGCGGACCAGAAGAAGAAGCTCGATAAGAAGCAGGCAAGGCAGCAAGAGCAGCAGAACCAGCAGCCGAATCCCGCGCCCAATCAGAACTAATTCGCCTGGGTGCCCTGTTCAAGCTCTGCTTGAGCGAGACAGGACCTGCCGTCGCCCTCACGCTGCCGTGCGCTTCCTCCGCGTCGCCTGCTATCGTGAAACTTCGATCTTTTTGAGCGAGGTATGCCCCCAATGCCCCACCCAGTCATCAAGTTCGGAACCGACGGGTGGCGCGGCGTGATCGCCGACGACTTCACCTTTGCAAACGTCCGCACCGCGGCCGCCGCCATTGCAGCCTACGTCCACGCGCAGGAGGATCCCGCCAAGGGACTCTGCATCGGCTACGACACACGATTCGGATCGAAGGCTTTTGCCCGGATATGCGCTGAAGTGGTCGCTGCTACAGGCATTCCGGTTCAGCTTGCCGGCGCCGTCACGCCCACGCCGGCGCTCAGCTACGGCGTGCGCCATCGCGGTGCGGCCGGCGGCATCATGATCACCTCGTCGCACAATCCTGCGCAATGGAACGGCGTGAAGTACAAGGGCTGGTACGGCGGCTCGGGCAACCCGTCGATGATCGCGGCCATCGAGAGCTACCTCGACAAGCCGGTGCCGCAGGCCGCCACGCCCGCGCCGATTACTGAGGTCGACTTCCTGCCCGAATACCTGGCCGCCGTCAAGAGCTTTGCCGACCTCAATCTCATTGCAAAGTCGGGGATGAAGTTCTGCATTGACTCGATGTACGGGGCCGGCGGGACGATTCTCTCCGAAATATTTTCGGCGCTGGGCGTCGCTCACGTGCAGATTCGCGAAAACCCGGACCCCCTCTTCCCAGGCATCAATCCCGAGCCCATTGAGCCGCACATTCGAGCGTTGGGCGAGGCGGTGGTGGCGAACGGCTGCCACGCCGGCCTGTGCACCGACGGAGACGCCGACCGCATCGGGGCAACCGACGAGTACGGCAACTTTGTCGATCCGCACAAGATTTACTCGGTGCTTTTGAGCTGGGTGCTGCGCCGCAAGGGATGGCCCGGAGCGGTGACCCGCGCCTTCAACACGACCAAAATGCTCGACCGGATTGCGAAGAAGTACGGCCGCGAGTTGATCGAGCACGGCATCGGCTTCAAGTTCGTCTGCGACTACATGCTCGAGCGCGAGATCTTGATGGGCGGCGAGGAGTCAGGCGGCATCGGCTTCCAGCGCCATCTGCCCGAGCGCGACGGCATTCTGAATGCGCTGCTATTGGCCAACGTGATGGCCGAAGAGAGCAAAACCCTCGGCCAGCTTGTGGCCGACCTGCAGGCAGAGTACGGCGAGCACCAGTACGGCCGCATCGATCTCCACATTCTCGACGAGATCAAGAACGCGGCGATTGCCAGGGCGAAGGCGCTGCCCGGGGGCGACTCGACCTTTGCCGGCATGCCCATTCTGCGTACCGAAACGCTCGACGGAGTAAAGTTCTACCTCGACAATCCCGAGGCCAAATCCAAGCCCAACGCCGCTGAGACCTGGCTGCTGCTCCGCGCCAGCGGCACAGAGCCGCTGATGCGCATCTACACCGAGTCGTGCTCGAAGGAATCGGTGGCCAGGCTGCTTGAGTCGGCGCGAGAGTTTGCGATGGCGTCGTAAGATCGTTCAGGGAGCGAGACGTAAAATGCTCCGAATATTTAAGCTCATGGCCTTGGCCGCGCTTTGCTTCGCGAGCGGCGTCGTTTCTCACGCGCGGGAACCCGGGTGCGCGCAGATTTCTCTGCGAGCCCAAATGGCGAGGGCCCAAACGTCCGCCGCGCTTAACGCATTGCATAGGAAGTCTGCTTCAACTTTTCGAAACGATCTGGTTTATGCTGCGCGTGAGCTGGAGCTGAAGCCGTCAAGCAAAACTGCCGCTGATCGTCTTCTCGATTTGCTTCCCAACGAGGGTGACCCGAACGAGGCCGCTTGGCTGGATCTGTCGGGCCTTGAGGATTGCCCGTCAGGAGGATTTCCGAATCACGAGTTAGACGCCATAGATCGCCTGCAATACCGGATTCCGAGCCAACTGGTGAAGGCGGTGCTTCGCTCTCCGGAGAAGATGCAGACTTACGTGGCTCACACACAGCTGTTCCTAACGCCAGACAGCGATTTTACGATTCATATGCAGACGGTTTGCCGAAAGCAACACAAGGCGTTCCTCAAAGCTGTGGACGAGTTTTTGCCGAAGGATAAGAGCTGGTTCTCGACTGTCGCCTTTAATCCGGAGACTTGCCACACCGTTTTCTATCCGGAGCAGTGAAAGCACAACAGAACGGCCAGTTCCATTCGCGTCATCGGACCTCGCTCTGTTCAAGAGGAGCTAAAAGCGGCGTACTCGCTCACTCCGCCCGCAGCGCCTCGATCGGATTCACGTGCGTCGCCTTCCACGCCGGCGCTGAGGATGCGGCGAGCGCGGTCACCAGCAAAAGCCCGGCGGCCGCGCACATGCTCAGCGGGTCAACCGGATGCACGTCGACCAGCATGGCTGCGACCAGGCGCACCAGCAGCAGGCTCAGCGCCAGGCCCACAACAATTCCGCCGCAGGCCAATGTCGCCGCGTGGCGCAGAATCGCGCCGAGAATCGTGCCGCGGTCCGCGCCGAAGGCCATCCGTATCCCGATCTCCACTGTTCGCTGCGCAACGGAGTAGGCCGTGGTTCCGTACACACCCAGCATAGCCAGCAGCAAGCCCGCTCCGGCGAACAACGAGATGAGCGTAGCGCGGAAGCGCTGCACGGTAATCGAGTCGCTCACCATCGCATCCATGGTGGTGAATTTCATTGCGATCAACGGATTGGTGTGAACGATTCGGGCCCGCACCGCATTCATGATCGTGAGCGGCTGAACGCGCGTGCGCAGCACAATGTGAATCTGGTTGGCAAAGTACGGATGC
Organism: uncultured Acidobacteriaceae bacterium; assembly: GCA_963808695.1. Lineage (GTDB taxonomy): Bacteria > Acidobacteriota > Terriglobia > Terriglobales > Acidobacteriaceae > Telmatobacter. Next base: position 341,060 of record CAWEHF010000021.1, on the reverse strand, counting down.
TGCGCCATGGGCATGTAAAGCGTGGGTCCCGGCTTGTCAGCGGGCGAATCCTGGCGCACGTCGCCCACCACGCCGATCACCGTCATCCACTTGTCTGAGTCGAGCCCGCACTGGATCTGCTTTCCCACCGGGTCGGCGTCGCCGAAGCTCTGGCGAGCCAGCGACCCGCTGATGATGGCGACAAACGAGCTCTGGTATGTGTCCTCGGAACTGAAGTCGTGACCGCGCTTGAGCGGAATCCCCATGGTCTCGAAGTAGCCAGGGCTGGCGACTGTGAAGATTGCCCACGGCTGATGCGCTGGATCGATTGGCAACCCGCCACGCGTTGTGTAGTAGCCATTCGAGCCGTAAGCACCGGTCGGCAATCCCATCACGCCCGCTGCGCGCTCCACGCCCGGCATCGCGCCAAGCTCCGCGAACAGGCCGTTGAACTGCTGGATGGCGCGCAGGTAGTCGGCATCGGCGTGCGCCGGCGCATCCGCGTCCACCACCAGCAACTGGCGCGTCTCAAAGCCCAGGTCTCGCGCCATTAACGCGGCCATGGTGCGCAGCAATAGCCCGGCGCCGATTGCCAGCAAAAATGTCGCCGCCACTTCTGCCATCACCAGCCCGTCGCGTAGCGTCGCCGCGCCTCGGCGAGTCATGCCGCGCGAGGTGTCGTTCTTCAAAGCCTCGGCAACGCCAACCTTCGCCGCACGCAGCGCCGGAAAGATTGCCGCCGCCAGCGCCGTGAGCGCGGCAATGCCCGCCGTAAACACCAGCACCCACACATTCAATTGAATTTCGGCTGCGCGCGGTAGCTCTTTCGGCGCCATCGCCACCAGAATCCGCAATGCCGGCGCCGCTACCAGCACACCCGCTCCGCCACCCATCGCTGCCAGCAGCAGGCTCTCAATCAGCACCGGCCGCACCACCTGCCAGCGACACGCTCCAAGCGCCTTGGCAATGGCAATCTCGCGCTGCCGCTCCATGGCGCGCACCAGTTGCAGATGCGTGACGTTGACGCATGCGATCAGCAGGATGATGCCGACCGTCCCCCACAGCAACAGCAGCGTGGGGCGCGCGCTGCCGGTGAGCGCACGGGCGAGCGGCACAGCCTCAATCACCTTGGCGCGATTGTCTGCGGGATAAAGCGTCTGCAGCCGTTGCGACAGGCCATCGAGCTCGGCCTGGGCTTGTTTGAAGCTGGTGCCTGCGGCCACGAGCGCCACGGCGCGATAGTTGAAGGCCGTGCGCGATGTTGAATCGGGCTGCAGCGGGAACGCCTCCCATACGTCAGTCTTGCCGGGATAGTCGAACCCGCTGCCCAGCACGCCCACAATCTCAATAGCTTCGCTCTCGATGTGCAGCGTTTGGCCCAGCGCTGCTTGCGCGCCGCCGAAGTTGTCGCGCGCAAACCTCTCGCTCACCAGCGCCGCGCGGTGACTCTCGGCATTGCCGAACAACCGCCCCGCAATCGGCCGCAGGCTGAAGACGCGCGCAAAACTCTCATCCACCCACGTCACTTCGGTATAAGTAGCGTGATCGCGCAGTTCCACGCCCTCGTTACCGCCGGCAAACAGGCTCACCGCCTCAAGGTGCTTGGCCTGCGTGCGCACATCCACGGCGTCAGGCCCGGTCATGCGCGGCGCGGTATGGCCGCTGTCGGTCCAGTGCGTCTCCAGCAGAGCCAGCCGGCCGGGGTTGGCGTAGGGCAACGGCGCCAGCAGCACCGATTGAACGACCGTGAAGATGGCGGTATTGGCGCCGATGCCGAGAGCCAGCGTGAGCGTTGCGGTGAGCGTGAAGCCGGGATGCCTGGCGAGCTGGCGCACAGCGTACTTCAGGTCGCGAGCCAGGTTGTCGAGCCACGCGATCCATTCCGGGCGGCTCTTCAGATAGAAACGCTCGTGTGCAGCCTGCATGTTGCCAAAGGCGACACGCGCGCGGCGTCGGGCTTCTTCGTCGCTCAGGCCTTCGCTTTTGAGTTCGTCGGTTTCGAGCGCAAGATGCGAACGCATCTCGTCATCGAAATCCTGGGTGCTGCGTTTGCGCTTGAACATGCGTCAAGCTTCCTCCATCCCTGAATTGCCGCCCAGCACCAGGCCCATGGCGCGGGTAAGCCGCTCCCACTCGCTGGTCTTCTGGGCCAACTGCTCCCGCCCTTCCTCGGTGAGCCGGTAAAAGCGCGCCTTGCGATTGTTCTCGCTCACGCCCCACTCGGCCGTGATCCAGTCGCGCTCTTCCAGCCGCTGCAGCGCCAGGTAGAGCGAGCCGTGGTCGACGAAAAAGACTTCTTCCGACTGGCGCTGAATGGAACGGGAAATCCCCTGGCCATGCTGCGGCCCGAGGAGCAGAGTTTTCAGAATCAGCAGGTCGAGCGTGCCTTGCAGCAGGGCAATGCGGTCGTCGGAGTTGTTTTGGGTCGTCATCCGACCCAAGCATCCCACCGTTCGGGTCGGATGTCAACCCGAAAGACCAAATCACGAACCTGCTCCTGTCCCATCCTTTCCGCGGGTCGTCACGGCGACCCCCAGGAAAGGGTGGGAGAGCACAAAATCAGGCCGGACGACGAGCTGTCTGTCGCCTCATTATTTTCTTGCTTGACAGGTTTGTTGTGCTAACGCAACATATCGATGTGAGTGACAACGGCATTCAATCCCCCGGCGAGAGTGGCCTCTACAACCGCATCGCCGTTCTGCGCGCCGAACGGGGCATCAGCCGGCAAGATCTGGCCGACGCCGTCGGGGTCAACTACCAGACCATCGGCTTCCTGGAGCGCGGCGACTACGGCCCAAGCCTCAAACTTGCCTTCCAGATCGCCGAGTACTTCTCCCTGCCTGTCGAAGCCATCTTTTCAACCCGGCCGCTCAAGCCGCTGAGCCAGCAGGTCTACGCGAGCGCCCAGTCACCGGAAAAGGGATAAACCATGAATACCGATTACGCAGTTGGAAACATTCGCATCCACTTCGAGTCGCGAGCGCGCCGCCGCTGGTTTGTCGCGCTCATCTACGCCGTGCTGCTCGTCTTCGGCGTGCTGGCTGCGTTCGAAGTCACCCAGCGTTCCCTCAACGGAAAAGTGACCGCCTCCTTCGCGTGGATCGTAGCCGGGTGCGGGATTCTCTTCGTCGCTCTCTGGATTGTCTTCACATGGCTGGCCGGCGACATGCGCGCGCGTGGAGACGAACGCGAAATGCATCGCCGCGATCATGCGCACTTTCGCGCTTACTACTCTCTCGGATACTGTCTTGTGGCCGCGCTCTTCGCCAGCTTTTTCGCAGACCCCAATCCGATCACGTCCTTCCTGCCCTTGGCCCTGCGCACGTTTCTCATCAAACTGCCGCAAATGCTGCTCATGGACACGCTCTTCATCTACATCACCCTGCCCCAGGCCATCCTTCTCTGGACCGAATCCGACTTGGAGGAGCAAAACTAGTCGAGTGCGTTTCTGCCGCTCTCTAGCACAGAATCATTACAAATTCATGAATTCGTGTTAAAACTCTGTTAACTTAGATGCCGTAGATCACAGATCAGCGGCGCGATAAGTGCTTTACTCGTCCGCAGGAATTGAGAATCATGCCTGCGCTCAACCTCATTGGCCGGATATCGGCCATTTCGCTTTTGGTTGCCCTTCCGGCAGCGCCACACGCCCAGCCGGCAGTGGCCGCGCCTCAACCCTCGCAATCAAGCGTCGCTGCTACTGCTTCGGCTAACGCTCCATTCGGCGCTGCCGTTCAGGCACCGCCGCCGGCGCCCACAGTTGAGCAGAGAGGTGACTTTCTGATCGTGCATCAGCGGTACCAGGCCGCACTCGACGCCTACTCCAGCGTGGAGCAGCCCTCGGCCTCGCTCTGGAACAAGATGGGCATCGCCTACCATATGCTGTTCGAGTCGAAAAACGCCGCCCGTTGCTACAAGGAATCTCTCAAGCTCGACCCCGAATACCCCGGCGCGCTCAACAACCTGGCCACCATCGACGATGCAAACAGGGACTTCTCCGCAGCCGAACGGCTCTACCGGAGAGCGCTCAAGGTTAACCCGAATTCCGCGCGAATCCTCAAGAACCTGGGCACCAATCTGATGATGCAGCACAGGTACAGCGAAAGTTCCGACGCCTACGCCCAGGCGCTCGCTCTCGATCTGCACATCTTCGATGGTCATCTCGGGCCGACCACCGAGACCCAGGTCTCAATCAAGGTTCGTGGCGAGGCGAGCTACCTCAGCGCACGCAGTTGCGCCCGCGCCGGTTTGACCGATTGCGCCATTGAACATCTGCGCCAGGCCTTCGACGAAGGATTCGCCACGAAGAAGCAGGTGGCGAACGACAATGACTTCGAAGCCCTGCGGCAGACGCCCGAATTTGAGCGCCTGCTTGCCGAACAGCAGTGAGCCGCGCTTAACCTGGCTACGAGATCACCGCCACCTTCGCCCGCTTGCCTAGCCGCACCACGATCCGCGCCGGCGGCGCGCTCACGCCGATCACCAGGCTCTCGACCACCTCGCCGTCGACGCGCACCGCCTTCTCTGCGATTTTGCGGTTTGCTTCCGCGCCGCTCGCCGCCAGCCCCATTGCCACCAGCAGCTTCGGCAAACGGATTTGCTTCGGCTCTGCTCCTGCGACTGAAGCGAACGCCACCGCAACCTCTTCCAGGTCCTCGGCCGTCTCTTTCTGCTGGAACATGCGCGCCCAGTTCTCATCCGCAACCCTCGATGGTTCCTCGCCTTGGAATCCAGCCACAATGGTTCGCGCCAGCCGCTTCTTCATCTCCATCGGGTGCGCGCGTCCCGCGGCCACGTCGGCCTTCAACGCTTCAACCTCGGAGCCGCGAAGATCGGTCAACAAGAAAAAATACTTCCACATCAAGTCGTCCGAGATGCTCATGAGCTTGCCGTACATCTCGCCCGGCGGCTCATTGATCCCGATCGCATTGTTCAGCGATTTCGACATCTTCTGGTTGCCGTCCAACCCCTCGAGAATCGGCGTCATCAACACGATCTGCGGCTTTTGCCCGTAGTGGCGCTGCAGCTCGCGCCCGCACAGGAGGTTGAATTTCTGGTCCGTCCCGCCCAGCTCAACGTCGCACTCCAGGCACACGGAGTCGTACCCCTGCATCACCGGGTACAACAACTCGTGCAGGCTGATCGGCTGCTCTTCCTGGAACCGCTTGTGAAACTCGTCGCGCTCCAGCATCTGGCTCACCGTAAAGTGCGCCGTCAGCCGGATCGTCTCCTCGTAGCCCAGCTTGCCCAGCCACTCAGAGTTGTAGCGGACCTCAGTGGCCTGCTCGTCGAGAATCTTGAAGACCTGTTGCTTGTAAGTCTCGGCGTTTCTGTCGATCTCGGCCCGCGTGAGCGGCTTGCGCGTCACGTTGCGCCCCGTGGGGTCGCCGATGAGCGAAGTGAAATCGCCCACCAGAAAAATCACCGTGTGGCCGAGCTGTTGAAAGTGGCGCAGCTTGCGCATCAGCACCGTGTGGCCCAGGTGCAGGTCGGGCGCGGTGGGATCAAAGCCGGCCTTGATGCGCAGCGGCCGGCCGGTCTTGCGGCTCTCTTCAAGGCGCTCGCGCAGATCGGCGACGCGGATAATCTCCGCCGCGCCCTTCTCGAGCAGGTCCAGTTGTTCATCAACAGATAGAAACGTGCTCATCTCGTCTTCGAGTATAAATTCCGCGTGGCGAGATGCCGGGCGGGATACCACAATCCCCACTTCTGTACTGGCATCCTGGCTCCGGTCGCCCTTCATGGCAGACGACCGGAGCCGCATGCTAGACGCTGGAAGCTGACCACTGATCTCTGACCACTGACCACTGTCTTTCAAGCTATAATCACCTCATGCACCACCTCGCCCGCCATCCCGCCTTCGCCATCGCCCGCGCGGCCGCGGCTGCTGCGGCGGCTGCGGCCGCCTAAACTCCGCCTCACCTCATCCCGAAAAACAGTTGTCAGTGATCAGTTGTCAGTGATCAGTGCGCCCCGGCGAATCGCGGCTTCTGCTCAACTGTTTCACTTCTTCACTCGTTCACTGACCACGGTCCACGACCCACGCTCGCTTGGTCCCTTGGTCCCTCGGTCCCTGTGCCGGGGTCCCCATCGACGGGTCCTTGTCGATGGGGTGGCTGTATTCTGGAGTCATCATGGAAGAGTTTTCTCGCATTCAGCGTCTGCCGGCTTACGTCTTCAATATCACCGGCGAGATGAAGTCCTCTGCCCGCCGCCGCGGCGAAGACATCATCGATTTCGGCATGGGCAACCCTGACGGCGCCACGCCCAAGCACATCGTCGACAAGCTCATTGAAGCGGTGCTCAAGCCCACCACGCATCGCTACTCGGTCTCCCGCGGCCTGCCGCGCCTGCGCAAGTCCATCTGCGCCTGGTACAAGACCCGCTACAACGTCGATCTCGACCCCGACAACGAGGCCATTGTCACCATCGGCTCCAAGGAGGGCATCGCCCACCTCTGCCTTGCCATCCTCGATTCGCGCGACACCGTGCTCGTCCCCAACCCCAGCTACCCCATCCACATCTACGGCCCGGTCATCGCCGGAGCTCACGTGGTCAGCGTCCCCATCCACAACCAGGAGCAGTTTCTCCAGCAGCTTGAGGACCTCATCCCGCGCATGACTCCGCGCCCCAAGGCCCTCATCGTCAACTTCCCGTCGAACCCCACCACCGAGACCGTCGACCTGCCCTTCCTCGCGCGCCTCGTTGAACTGGCCCGCCAGTACGGTTTCCACCTCATCCACGACCTGGCCTACGCCGACATCGCCTTTGACGGCTACAAGCCCCCCAGCGTGCTCGAAGTGCCGGGCGCAAAAGACGTCGCCGTCGAGTTCTTCACCCTCTCGAAGTCCTACAACATGCCCGGCTGGCGCGTGGGATTCATGGTCGGCAACCCGGTACTCGTCTCCGCGCTCGCCCGCCTCAAGAGCTACTTCGATTACGGCACCTTTACGCCCATCCAGGTCGCGTCCATCGCCGCCCTTGAAGGCCCTCAGGAGTGCGTCGCCGAAATCTGTGACACTTACCGCCGCCGCCGCGATGTGCTGGTTGAAGGGCTCAACAAGGCCGGCTGGCAGGTCGCCTCGCCCAAGGCAACCATGTTCGTCTGGGCGCAAATCCCCGAGCCGTTCCACGGCCTTCACTCTTTGGAGTTTTCCAAGCTGCTGCTGACCGAAGCCAAGGTAGCCGTCAGCCCCGGCATAGGCTTCGGCGACTACGGCGACAACCACGTCCGCTTCGCGCTGATCGAGAACGAGGAACGCACCCGCCAGGCGTTGCGGGGGATCAGGCAGATGCTGGTGAAGAGCGTGGTTATGAGCTAGGGTACTCGCCCCCACCTATTGCGGCTCGCGGACGGCGTACCCGCGCCCCTGTGTTGGCTGAGATTGGACAGGCCAGTTTCGGGAAGGTTTTCCACCCGTTCCAAAACGAGATTTCTAGGCCTATGATTACGTGGAAGCGGGTTGGCGGAGCTTGTGCGATCGACTAGAAAAAGACGCATGGAATACTACGAGTTCTTTGCCGGTGGCGGCGCCCATGAGGCCTCGGCGGGATGATTCTCAATCCGGCGCAGATCGCAACTCGTGAGAAGCTGATACTCACGGGCATTTACCTCTCCAAATATGGATCGGTCGGCCTAAAGCGCCTTGGATTCCGGACGTTTGCGGAAGCCTATAACGTCGTCGGTTACGCACTCGGCTCGCGGCCATCCTCCATCAAGAACTATCGCGATGAATTCGACCCTATCTTTCCAAACGCGAGAAAGGGCTGGCACAAGCGCGAGATTCGCGGGTATTGCAAGAAGGTCCTCGACGATTACCAAGGTTTGGACTTCGATTCGTTCAGCGGGTTGATTAAGTCATTCGCGGGTTACAGCGAAAACGCATGGAGCACAATCGAAACAGGGGGAGGACAAGAAGAGCGCGGATCGGGCTTCGCAAAAAGGCTCATCACAGGCTTGGCTGCAGAGCGTTATTTTGAGTCGGTCCACGCGACGGTCCCGGAATTTCGCGGATTTGCGATTGAGAATACGACCCAACTGGGCTGTGGCTACGACTTCAGGCTGTCAAGAAGTGCGAGCAAGGACTTTCTTGCGGTCGAGGTAAAAGGCTTGCGAGAGCCAGCCGGAAGCATCTCGCTTACACCGAGGGAATATGAGGTCGCAACTGAACTGCAAAACCGCTTCTTCCTCTTCGTAGTTAAGAATTTCCAGAAATCCCCATATCACGAGATCTTTCCTAATCCGCTCGCCGGAGATCTCCGATTTACAAAGACAGAGCGCGTGTTGATACAGGTCTCCTGGCTAACTCGCGTGTAACCGCGCCGGCAAGCCGGCAGCAAGCCGAGGAAAACATGGACTACGTAGTGGTCTGGGAAATGGAAATCCACAACGCGGCCACTCCCGAAGAAGCCGCACGCAGAGCACGTGCCCGCCAGAAGGACCCGTCGGCCGAGGAGCCGATCATGGACGTATATTCGGAAGACGGGGAATGCTCAAGGGTGGACCTGGAGGAGCTGGAGCGGGCGCAGAGCGCTGAATAACGCTGAAGCGAGACGGCAAAATAGTAGCCGAGTCCGACTGGACTGAATTGAAACGCGCCTCGCGCTAATGACTGATACATTTGACGCCGAAACCAGAAGCCGCATAATGCGCATGGTCCGTTCGAAGAATACCGGGCCAGAACTGAAGGTCCGTTCGCTTCTCCATCTCCTTGGTTTTCGCTTCCGGCTTCATCGTGCGGACCTTCCCGGAAAGCCAGATATCGTGCTTCCTAAGCACCAAACAGTTCTTTTCGTTCATGGATGCTTTTTCCACGGCCATAGCTGTCCACGCGCCCAAAGAGAACCGAAGACTAACTCCGACTATTGGCGTCGGAAGCGCCAAAGGAACTCCGAACGGGACGCTGCTTCTTTATCTGCTCTGAAGGAAGCTGGCTGGAGGCCTATCGTCGTTTGGGAGTGTGAGTTAAACAACATGCCTTCACTCACTCGCAGGCTGAGAAAGGAGCTCGGCCCTAAGGCTTCACCCAAACTTTCGATTAAGAACTGAACCATCCGTGAAACACCCTCGCCCGACTTACACCGCGGATCAGGGCATTCGCATCAGGCACCTCCGCGCGGATCACCAAACTTCGCCCTTCTGCACGCACACATCCCTGCGTTACACTGTCTGCCGCAGGGTATTGAGCGCCGGCGACCTTCCCCCCGCACCCGGCTTTCCCCAATCATCAAAGTCTTCTCTGCGCACGACCGGGCCAACTTCCCTTCAGGAGCTCGCCATGCGTCTCCGTTACGCCCTCGCTCTTTCCCCATTGGCTCTCGCGGCTTTCCTCGCTTCCGCGCAAGACATCAAGATTGGCGTTACCTATGTCTGCAGCGGCGAACACATCTACATTGAGAACTGCAACATCCGCGACACTTCTGACACCTCAAACTGCATGGTCGCGCATCCCGACCACCTGAATGCCAACGGGATGAACACTTACACGTACCAGACCCGCGGCGCGCTCAAAAAACTGCTGCCCACCTGCCAGCAACCCAGCGCGCAGCAACTCGCCGCGCACGACGCTTTCGTGAAAAAGCAGCAGGCGATCATCGACGCGCAGACCCAGAAGGCAAACCCTCCGCCCGCAGCCGCGCCTGCTCAATCGGGCGGCGGCTCTTACGGCGCTATACCCCCTCCCAAAGATCCTGAGGAGCGCGCCATGCGCCGCTGCGTCTCCTCTGGCCGCCTGCCGTCTACCTGCACCGGCAACTCGCTCATGGGCATGTTTACCGGCATGATCACTTCCACCCTTTCCAGCCTCACCGGCGACAAGCCCGCCGACACCGGACCCAATGCAGGCCCCAACATGGCCGGAGTCTTTCAGGGTGCCGATCATTGGCGCCTCGACTTCACCAGCGACGGTGTTCTGGTCAACTGCGCATTCCTCTCGCCCAACGAGGAAACCTATTCGCTCAGCCTCGCCAACAACCGCGCCACTCTTACCGTTCATACCACGCCCAAGCCCCTCGTCCTCAGGGTCAACATGGACGGCACCATTACCGGCCCGCCCGGCCCTGTCACCATCGATGGCGTCATTGCGTCTGGCTACGACAGCGGTCTGCACGACGCGTACGGCAAGCAGCTCACCCCTCAGGAAGCGCAGAACAGCAACCAGCAGGTATTCGACTCGGGCGGCCATCCCGTGACCGGCAACGCGTACGCCGTTGCCGGCCACTCAACCTTCTCCGGCCGTCGCGCCACCTGCCCCGCCATCAACCTCACTTCAAAGGGATCCGGCGTAGGCATTGAAACCATGGAGACCAATCTCCTCAAGAACGCCTTCGGCGGCGACACCGGCGCGCCCACGCCCGTTGGCATTCGCATGCACGGCATCTTCGCCGCGCCGTCAACCGGCTTTAGCGTGCAGTTTTTTCCTGAGTCGGCCATCCTCGGATGCGGGCCCGACGCCGCTCGCGCCTATCCCTACACCGTGGTCGCCGATGGCACAAAGTCAGTCGTCACCATCGCCGCGCCCGACCACCCTCTTACGCTCGCCTTCCGCGCAGACGGCTCCCTCGACCCCGGCGCCACCAGTCCCTACCAGGTTCACGGCCGCATTGTCACCGGCCAGGACCAGAACGATGACTTCACCTTTGCACCGATGGAGCGCACCTGCAACCTGGCCGTGCTGACCGCGGCAAAAGAGATTCCCTCCGTCGGGGGCAATGCCGCGCTTGCGGTCGCTTCTCCCGGCCTTTCCACGCCCGACCATGTCCTCGGCAACGCCACGCTCTCGGTGGTCTCAGGATTCACCGGCTCGCCCAACCCGCTCGCTAACCGGCCATTGGTTTTATTGCGAGACAGCTACGCAAACGCTCTTGCCAAGGGCGGGGTCAGCGTTCCTTCCGGCGTTTCGCCATATCTGTTTGTCGGCCAAACCTGCGCGCCGCAGCCACGAACCGCCGCCTGCCAGAACATTCTCGCCGCCATCAACTCCAGCGCCGCCTCCGCCGTTCGCGCCGACGCAAGCGGCAACGGAACCATGCCCGGCGTTCCGCCCGGCACTTACTACCTCATGATCTCGGCCCAGCTCAATGGCCAGCCCGTCGTCTGGGGCCAGCCCGTTACCCTTCACGCCGGCTCCAACTCCATCACTCTAACCGCCGCCAACTCGCAGCCCATGAAATGATCTGCGCAGCGCCAACTCCGCAGCGCCTGCAAGAAACCTTCCAACCCTATTGCACTAACTTCGGTGCGTAGTTAGCGGCACTTGGTCCTCTACTTAGGGCTACTTAGCACAGGAATAAGTGACAAAGACTGCTCGCAGAGCCAACAAACGCGGCACTTTGCACCATAACTGGTGATATCCACAGATTTACTTGTTTTTTGCACTTGCATCCACAGATTCAGCAGTCTTAACGTCTCATTCAACTGATGACTCAGTAGGGAGTCGGATGTTGGTTGCCGGATGGTCGGCAGCAGGCAGCCGGTGAAAGCCGGAGGCAAGCAGCCAGCCAGGCGAGAAGATTAAGACGCAGGCGAAAGCCGGCGCACTGATCGTAAGCCGAGCCAGGGTAGCACGAGCCAACGTGAGTTGGAGCGCGTCGAAGCTGGCAGAGCCGGTGGATGAGACCGAAGGCGAGAGCCAGAAAGTCAGCCACTGGTGATCCGGAGGTGCAATGGACGGCGGATGCGGGATACTCATCGGCGGCTCAGCTGACGATGCAAGGTCCGGTTGAAGTCGAAAGTTCACCACAAGCCTGTGAGAGGGATCCAGCGGCGCAAGCCGAGGGGTTCAAACCGCAAGCCCAAAGAACCAGCGTGCGACGAGATTCCGGGTCGCACGACAGCAGAGTGAGGGAGCTGGGGTCCGGCGCAAGCCGGAAGACCAACCAAGACTCGGCTGAAGGACTCAGGGAACGGAAGTAGGCGGGAGGCAGGCAGTCGGCGCAAGCCGGAGATGCGGCAGCCAACCGAAGTCCGGGAACTGGTCGCCAGCTTTGCCGAAGGATGCAACAACAGGCGCAAGCCAGGGGTTGAGTCGTCGGCGTTGCCACAAGCATGTGGCCTGCGGCGCAAGCCGTGAGCTACATTGCGGGCGAGCTAGGTTGCGGCACGCGATGAGAGTTGAAGCTGGTCGCCAGTCCGGGCCGAAGATGGGCGCAAGCCCGTTGGAAGCACGGCCAGAGAGCGCAGCGGAAGGCGCAAGCCGGAAGTCGAGGCGCTGGCTAAACTGACCGGAGCAATTTGCAGCGAAAGCTTTAGATTCACCGGGCAGGAAGACTGGAGGATATAACAGGAAGGCGCAAGCCGGAGGGTTATATCGGCGGCGAGTCGGATGCAGGACAGGCGGCGCAAGCCGCAGGAAATGCAGACGGCGCGGCTGGAGAGGCGGCGAAGGGCGCAAGCCCGACGCAGGTCGCCAGTACAGGTGAGTGATGAGCACAACCGGCGCAAGCTGGCAAGTCCATCGCGAGCCCAGCCGGAGGACGGCGTTCGATCGACCTGTTAGGTCACCAAGATATGAGGCGCCGGGGACCGCGGTCCCCGGCGTTTTCGTATTTTTGGCGGCAATATTCCAGGCCGCACCGCAGCCGCAGCCTTATCGGTTCGGCCAAAGAACACCTTTCAAGCTCAGATTTCCCCTAAGTGCGGATTTATCAGCCGCGCCAGCTCTGCTAGCTCCGCCGGCGCCGGTAACTCCGCTAGCCCCGCTAACACCGCTAACCCCGCCGCATTTTACTTACCTTCATTTCCTGTCAGGCGGAAGGTGATGGTTCCCCAGAAGAGCCGTGCGCGCATCTGCACCGGCAAATGACGGTCGTCGTCTGTGTACCAGATCCAGATGTTGCCGCGATTTTTCACCACGCCCGCATCGGCGGTAGGCTGCACGCGCAGCGTCTTGAAGGTCCCCAGGCTGGTTTTGATCTCTTCGCGGCCCTCAACCTTCATGGTTACAGGTACGATGCTCTGGGGATCGGCCATCGGGATAACGAAGTTATGCCCGAATTCCAAGGGCTGCGACGCCGCATAGAAGACTCCGGTAAGCAGATCGGTCAGGCAGCCATTCACTGGCGTCTCAACGTGCTTGGTCTGCCCGTTCACCAGGTTCTTCTGGTCAAGGTACGACTTCTTCTGGTCGTAGTCCACGCGCAAGGTTTGGTCAATCTGACGCCGCCCTTCGGCGGTTTGCTTGTCGAACTCGTAGGTGCAGCCCTTCTCACGGTCAAAGGTGGACTGGAACTTGTCGGTAACGCGGAAAAGCAGGTTGATGGCGCCAATGGTGTCGGCAGTGGCCGAGATCTTCTCGCGATCGCCGTCGCTCTCAAAGTGGATGACTGCGGTTCCGGCAGGAAAGACACGCCAGTCGACGGAGTAAGTGAGGGTTTGCTTTTGCGGGAAGGCGAATCCGGCCCGGGGCGGAGTGAGGGTAAATGGCTGTTGCTGGCTGTAAGCCATGGCCGCGAGCGCAACGGCGCAAACGAGTGTTCGGGCAACGGCGCAGATCTTCAACGTCGGGCTTGGCTCCTTGGAACTAATTGATTCGCAGTTCGGCCTTAGTAAACGTTTATCGGCTCTGGTGAAAGATGGCAGCCAACACCGGACGCAGAAACAGCAGGCTGAGGTAAAGCAGTGCGGCCCCTATGGCAGCATTGTACTCGCGGTGCCTGAGGTAGAGCTGGAGCGAGAAGCCGGTTTTCGATCCAGCATCCGGCTGCCCGGCGCCCGAAGTGTCTTCTTGTGGACGCGCCACCCGAGCCGGGGTAAGCCGGGGAATAAGTCGCGGGACCTGCCGGCAATAGTCGTCGAAGCCGGCAAAGGTGCTGTGCAGGAACTGTTCTTCAGAGGCGATCACCGGGATGTAGATGAGGGCGAATCCACAGGCCAGCACCAGCGCCATGGGCCAGCTCATCAGCGCCACGGCGAAGCCTGCGGCAATCAGCATCGAGCCCAGGTAAAGCGGATTGCGGGTGTGCGCGTAGGGGCCGGTCACGGTGAGTTCGCGGTTTTTCTTCACGTAGCCTGAGGCGTAGGCGCGCAGCCAAAGGCCGGGCAGTACGAGCGCGAAACTCCAGGCGACGGCTGACGATTGAGGGGCGCGGCGCCAGAGCTCGAAGAGATAGATCGCAGCAGCAATAAAGCCAAGCGGCACGCGGATGCGACGGCTTACCCGCTTCCATCGCTCCCATCGCGGAGCGGTCTGGCTTACCGAGGCGGCTGCGCGCTCCGTCATCCCTCTGCCTCCGCAATGTCTTCTTCTTCCCGCTGCAGCGGCTCGGCGGCCACCAGCTCGGCTGCGGCTTGCAGCACATCTTCAGGCGTAATGCTCAACAGGCCGGCCTCGGGCTCCTCACGGCGGCTGTGGTCGCGGCGGCTCTCGGGGTTGCGCAGCACCCTGAACTGCGTGCCGAACGGTCCGTTGCGGCTGGGATCGGTGGGTCCGTAGATGCCCACAACCGGGCGGCCAAGGGCGCAGGCCAGGTGCAGTGGGCCGGTATCGCCGGCAACGCACAAGGCGATGCGCCGGCTGATGGCGATGAGCTGGTCGAGTGAAGTGGCCAGCGGGATCGCCGCGCCTGACGTTTCTTTCACAATCACGTCGGCCATCGGTTCTTCGCTGGGCCCGGCATTTACCAGGATGCGGAAACCACGCTCCATCAGCCCGCGCGCGACCTTGGCATAACGCTCCACCGGCCAACGCTTTGCGCCCCAGCCTGCGCCTGGATTGATGAGCGCCACCGGCCTTGTCCCGCTCGACGCAAGAAGTTCGTCGCACCACGCCGCTGCAGCCGGGTCGACAGGCAGTTGGGCCTGGACAAAAGCGAGCTCGTCGCCCGCGATGGCCGCGGCCAGCTCGATGTCCTGTTCGATGACGTGAGCGCCGCGGGTGACGATGCGCTCAGTAAACAGCCAGCGCGCCGGTTTTTCGCGCGGTTCAGCTTCGCCGATGACCCGCCGGATCTTGGCCATGCGGGCAATGGCGGCCGAGCGAATGGACCCCTGAAGGTCGAGCACGGCGTCGTAGCCCTCTGCGAGCAGCTCTTTGCGCAGCGACCCTATGGCAGCTGCGGTTTTGGGGTGGATGGGCTGACTGGCCCAGGCGCGGGTCGCAGCAAAATGGAGCCGGTCGGCAACAGGCATTCCGGGACCGCGGACCTGGGCGCCCGGCGCGGCCAGCAGACCCCGCCAGCGCGGTTCAACCACCCAGCCGATCTCCCAACTGGGGTGGGCCTGCCGCAGCGCCGTCACTGCCGGCAGAGCGTGCAGAATGTCGCCCATGGCGCCAAGCCGCACCACCAGCAACCGGAACTTTGTTTGTGTGCGCAAACTTCAATTTTCGCACAGGCAGCGGTGGCAAAGCCTGCCGGTTCAAATGGAATCCTGACCTGTCCCGGGCCTTAGCCGGTATCATTCCTAAACATCAACGACTTCTCCCCAAAGGAGCACCCCGAATGTCCCGTCCCAGCCTTCGAACACTTTTCCTCACCATTCTCACTGCCTTGCTTGCTTCAACCTTCGCTCTTGCACAATCGGGAGCAATCTCGCTCACCGTCGACGGCACCGATAACGCGGAGAAGCTGCTGCGTGTACACGAAGCGATACCGGTTGCGCCAGGTCCGGTCACCCTCTACTACCCCAAGTGGATTCCGGGCGAACATGGTCCCGACGGCCCGATTGAGAGCGTCGCTGGGCTCAAGTTCGAGGCCGGGGGCAAAGTCATCCCGTGGACGCGGGACACGCTCGACGCTTTTACCTTCCACCTGGACGTGCCGGCGGGCGCAAGCCAGCTCGAGGCGTCGTTCGACGTCATTGAGCCCGACGGTTTCTCAGCGACCGACAAGCTGTTTGTCCTGGAATGGAACGACGCGCTGCTCTATCCGGCAGGCGCTCCTTCGTCCGAGATCACGTTCGAGCCCACGCTTATCGTGCCTGAGGGCTGGAAGTACGGAACCGCGCTGCCGGTGGCCGGCGAAAAGGGAAACAGAATTTCGTTCAAGCCCATCTCGCTCGAGCTTCTGGTCGATTCGCCGGTGATTGCCGGCCAATATTATCGCGCCATCGACATCACGCCGCCGGGCGAGCTGGTCCACCACGAGCTTGACATGGTGGCCGACAGCGAGGCCGCGCTCGCCATCAGCCCGGAGGTACAAAAGGGCATGGTGAACCTGGTGGCCGAGGCGGGCAAGCTGTTTGGCACGCGGCACTATCGCGACTATCACTTCCTGCTCACGCTCAGCGACCATGTGGCCCACTTCGGGCTGGAGCATCATGAGTCCAACGACAGCCGCCTGCCCGAGCGCGCGCTGATCGGGCCCGGCGCCGGCATGATGGTGGGCACGCTGCTGCCGCACGAGTATGTGCATTCGTGGAACGGCAAATTCCGCCGCCCGGCCGATTTGTCCACACCCGATTTCGAGAAGCCGATGCAGGACGATCTGTTGTGGGTGTACGAGGGGCTGACCGAATACCTGGGTCCGATGCTTGGCGCGCGCAGCGGCCTGATGACGCCCGAGCAGTATCGCGAGATGCTGGCCTCCGACGCCGCCTCGCTTGGCCCGGGACGGCCGGGGCGCACCTGGCGGCCGCTGCAGGACACGGCAACCGCCATCGCCGGCTTCGGAATGGGCGGGTTTCGCGGCGGATGGACCAACTGGCGCCGCTCGTCCGACTACTACCCGGAGGGCGACCTGCTGTGGCTCGAAGTGGCCACTATCATCCACCAGGTAACCAACGGACAGAAGTCGATTGACGACTTCTGCCATCTCTTCCACGGCGGGGCGAACAATGGCCCCGAGTTGAAGCCTTACACCTTCGACGATGTTGTGGCCGCACTTAACCAGGTGGCGCCGTACGACTGGGCTGCGTTCCTGCGTCAGCATCTCGATTCCACATCGCCCGATATGCCCGAGGCCGGCCTCGAGAACGGCGGATGGAAGGTCGACTTCACCGATCAGCAGCCGCACATGCCAGGTCGCCGGGGGGCCCCAAGCGATGCATATTCGATTGGGTTGCAGCTTGGCGAAGAGGGCCAGGTTGGCGATGCCATCGTTGGCGGCCCGGCCTTCAAGGCGGGTATCTCTTCGGGGATGAAGGTGGCGGGCGTGAACGGACGCCTGTACAACCACGATCTGCTCGAAGACGCGATCAAGGCCGCGCAGAGTTCCGGTGCGCCGATCTCGCTCCTGGTGCTGAACGACGAATACTACTTCACGGCCAACGTCGATTACCAAGGCGGCCTGCGCTATCCGCACCTCAAGCGCGACGACTCAAAGCCGGATTATCTTGACGACCTGATCAAGGCGCACGTGGGGCAGTGAAACGAAGGCGGAGGGTGGGTGCACCCCCCGGTATCTCTGTAAAGAAGCCGATTGTCTCCATGGGGTTAGCGCACAGTTGCGGCGTTAATCGGGTTAAGAATCAGCGACTTGCCGTCAGAGATATGAAATTAAATGGGTCAGAGGCGTCTTTTGAGGCGCAAACTCCAGGCAGAGAAAAGCGGCGTCCCGAGGGGCGTCGCTTTTTGTTGCCTCTGAAGGTAGTTTAGGACGGGATGGCGTAATTAGGCGCAAAGGCAGTGGGTTGAGAATGGAGGTTTCCTAGGTCTCAAAATCGGGACCCTTCGGCTTCGCTTAGGACAGGCCACGGAGCACCCTCCATTAGTGGCCGGCTCGCGTCTTCGAAAGCTGGGCCAGCCGTCCATGGAAATAAAGTCGGCCCCTCACCCAAAGTGCGTGCTAGCATCATGTCGATTTCCAGAGGCAATTGGGCCGTGATTTCTGTGGCAAGGCTCCGCCGCTCGGAGGACCTATGTATTTCAATCAACTCTTCCGTATTAGCGCAATTAGGATGCGTAAGCTGGGGGTCTTCAATCGCGAAATTGGGACAGACAGCAAGATGTTTGTTGATCCGAAGCTGCTTGAGGACGCTACCGAAGAGTTTGCGGGAGCAAGAAACGACATTTTGAAGTATTTCTCGACTGTCATTGCGTTAATTAAGCAAATCAAAGTCGAGAGGGACACCGATCTTTTTTGGGTTGCTGCCCGGAACAGTATGCAGTTCAAAGAGACATCAAACACCGGCCTTGGGTGCGCTGAAGACGGTACGGAGGGAAACGCTATCGGAAAGATACTTGCGTCTCGAATCATCTCACGAGCGCGCCAAGTTCTTCCTCACGTGGATTATCAACCCGAAGTACTTGAGCTGATCGGGGTCTTTACTGAGGGTTTGGGATGCGACCGAATCAGCGACATGGTGGTTGCCATTCTGAAACCCCGCTTTCTTGCCTATACATCACGCGTTACTACGGAACTTCAGATTCAACAAACGGTGAAGGCTCAATTTAACGGAAAGACCTACATTTTCCCGCAAGCAAAGAAAGGGGAGAAACCGATTATCCTTGTGCCGCGGTCGCTCCTTAGGCCACTGCCAATTGCGGCGGATTTAGGCGAAGCGCTAGATAATGCGGACCTAAATGACCATACCCGTCAAGCGGCCAATAAGATGTTCGCCGATGCCCGCGAACGTGGTGCTGCTGCGCCCACAACAAACGAACTTCGGTCATTCATCGTTTCCCGGCCAACGATTTACAAAGAGATTTTGGAGGGGTACAAGCGGGCACGAGCCATTCCGTACGACTTTGACCTTGACCCAAGGAAGGTTTCGGATTTTGATCCGATTGCTGCTGAGATAGTTGGAGCACCGAAAGTCGACCTTAGCGGTCTGGACGCGTGGGGAAGAGTTCGCCGTTGCGTGACGGAGACAATTTCTCATCTCCGGCAAAGCATCGAAGATAACCGGCTTTCTGACGTCCTCTACGATGACCAGGGAAAGCCGCGCAAGGAGCTAATTGCGCAGCGCGTCATTTTTGCAATCGCAAAGATTTTCGGCAAACTCTGCAATGTGGATGTGGCTCGAGAAAGCAACTCTGGACCGGGTCCCGTTGACTTCCGTTTCAGCGTGGGAGACAAAGACCGGCTGCTCGTTGAGACGAAGCTTTCAACTCATGAGCGACTGAAGGACGGGTACTACGAGCAGCTTCCGGCCTACGGCAGAGCCGAGGGGATCAAGAGCTTGATACTGCTTGTTATTCGTGTCTCAGATGACGACAAGCATATAAAGGCCCTGAAGGAGGCGATCGCAAGGAAGTCGCTTGCGATTCAGGTAATTGGAATCGACGCAGTGAGGAAACCGTCAGCGAGCAAGCGGCGGACCGCGGAATGACACGCCCCGTTCCCTCTTGAGATCGGAATACCCGCATGCGCCGCACAATGAGCGCATCGCCGGCTGGCTGGCCGTGCCTAGGTGCCCCAGGCTTCACTTTCGAGGCCCGGGATGCCACGCGGCGTACCCTCCGCGCTCACCGCTGCAGCATATCGATGGGCTGGGTAAAGTCTGTCACGCGGATGTGTTTGCCCAGAGCGGGATGCTGGCGTTCGATTGCCTTGTACATCTCCCACGCCACGCGGCGGTAGCTGAAATGGCCGGCCGGGCCCGAGCGCAGTTCCGAGATATATTGCGCTTCGGCCCAGTCCATCTTGAACAGGCAGCGCACGCGCGTGGCCAGCGGCAGCAGGTAGAGCGCCGAGGACGTTGCTTCGGGCGCGCCACCGGCTGCGATCTGCGCGCTTGAATTGTAGGCCGATTCGATCGCCGACTGGTACTCGCCCAGGATTCCCGCCTCAGCCAGGATGTCAACGTCATCGCCCAGGTCGGCTCCGCCGGGCGTCTCGTAGCCGTGGCGCGAGGTGAATCCCTGCCTGATCTGCGTGCAGCGGCGATGCCGATGCATGTCGCGGAAGCCGCCGATGTCCATCAGGATGTCGAAGCGCAACGCCGCGCCGGCATGGAACGCGCGCAAAGCTTCGTCATGACGGCCGCGGTGCTTCAATCCAAGCTCGATGATCTCTGAAACGCGGGAGGCTTCGAGCCCCGAGACCAGGTCGCGAATCTGGCGGTAGGGGTGGTGGCTGCCCCAGTAGAGTAGTGTGGCGGCCAGCTCAACCTCGAGCGATTCGGTGCGCTCAACAAGATCGACGAGCGGAGCCGGGGCGACGGACAGGTTGCTGAGGATCTCCGCAGCGGCCTGTTCAAGCTCCGCCCGGGTCTCCATCAGGTAGGCATTGGGCTGCGCGTACTTTACCAGCGTGGGCGCGGTGCGCACCTCGCGCGTAAAAAGCTGTTCGGCTTCGGCGGCAAGGCTTCCCTCGGGGGCTAAAGCCCCTTCATTTGTTTCGCCGTTTATGGCAGGGCTAAAGCCGTGCCCCTTCAAAGCTGCGGCGGCTTCGGCCGCTTTCAGCTTTTCGATGAACGCAGCCGCTGCCGGCGCGTTGACATTCCACGCCGGGCCGGTGGCGGCGTCGCGCAGCTTGTTGCCCAGTTCGCGTACTTCGGCAAAAGGATGCGAGACGAGCCGCGAGACCTGGGTCTCGAGGGTTCGCGCGCTTACGATCTGGCCGAGCGAGGTGTTGGTAGCTAGCGGAAGCAGGTAGCGCGCCACGTCAAAGGCCCGCGCCTTCAGCGTGCGCTCGTAGCTTTCCTGCTTCAGAGACTCCGGCCGTTCCACTCTGCGGCGCAGCACGTCGAGCACCGCCGGCGTGGTTTTCTGGTAGGCGCTGAAGAGGCTGTCGACGGTCTCGATATACAGCTCGCCCGACCTCGAATCTCCTCCAAAATCAGGAAGAAACCAGCCCGACTTCATAAAGTTCTGGTAGCGTGTGGAACGCTCCTGACCGTCCCAGCGTTGCTCATCGACGAGAACGATGGCCGCAAGCAGGCTCAACCGCTCCACGGCAAAGGCGATGTGCGCCAGGTCGGCGATGGACCGGTGGCCGTATTGAAAATAAAAGGTATTGAGGAACTGCTCGGCCCGCTGCGAGCTGATCTCGGTGAGCGACTCACGCATGGAGAGCGCCGAGCGCGAGTACTTGGCCATTGCATAGGCCAGAATCTCCGGGTCGGCCCCGTGAACTGCGAAAACATCGGTCTGGTTCCGGGCGCCGGGAGAGGGAAAGGAGTCGCTGGACATTTTTGAGGTCTCGCGAACAGGATACGGCACCAGAACCGGTCTCATAAACCGGATGCATCAAATTGCCAGCTTCATGGAACCCGCCTTGTTGTTGGGTTCCATACTTGCGCAGCCGGCCGAACAGGCATTTTTATGAGACCGGTTGTACGGAGGCGACAGTTTTCCGCATGCTTCCCCGGCGTCTCCGGGCAGAATTCGGCTGGGCAACAGTCCCATGTACCACCACAGGTCCATATCGTGGTAAAGTGAGGCAAACCTGGAAGAAGATTCCAGGACGCGAATAGCCGTTTTAACGGGCGTTCGACTCATCACCGGTTGTAGTCTTATTGCAGGCCTTTGGCGCCCGGTCAACTTGGAGTGGGCCCATGCGGGAATTTCTGGTTCGAACGTCGCATAAGCCCCGGCCTTTGCCGCCAGGCCGCTGGGCAATTACGCAGCGCTGGAACGATCTGCTGTTTGCCCATTGGCCGGTGCCGGGCGAGACTTGGCCAGGCTCCTTCCCGAATGGCTGGAACCCGATACCTACCAGGGCTCGGCGTGGCTGGGAGTTGTGCCCTTCTGGCTCGACCGCATCAGGATTCGCGGCGTTCCGCCGCTGCCCGGTTTCAGGAACTTTCCCGACCTCAACCTGCGAACCTATGTCCGCGACCAGTACACCGGAACTGCCGGCGTTTATTGCTTCTCGTTCGACGCGAGCAATATCTTAGCCATCGCCGTCGCGCGCACGCTCTACCATCTCCCCTACTACTGGGCCGACATGCGGTTCGAGCAGCGCTCGGAGCGGGAGTTTGCGTTTTCAAGCAGCCGCCGATTTGCCAGGGGCAAGGTGATCTTCAACGCGCGCTACCGTGGGCTGGGCCCAACACGCAAAACCGTCGAACACTCTGCCGGATCATTCGAGTACTTCTTCTCAGAGCGTTCGCACCTGTTCAGCGCGAACCGCGCCGGCCAGCCCATTCGCGCCCACTTGCACCACGTGCCCTGGCCGCTTGAAGAGGCTGAGGCTGAGATCGAGCGCAATGACCTGGCCGCGACCATCGGCATCGATCTGCCCGATATCCAGCCGGTCCTCCACTACTCCCGCCGCCTGGCTGTTTATGTGTGGCCCGCGGAGCTGGTACGGCCTGCCATGGCCGGCCGCCCGGTCACAGTCGTGGCTGCGCCTTCGTCGTAGATCGCTGGGGCATTCCGGTTTACCACGTGTATCTCACCTTGTAGTTCAGCGTTGTGCTGCCTTTGGCGGGAACCTGCACTGGAAACTCGATGGTGTGGCTGTCGAGCCTGCTGAAGTCCGCCGATTTCTGCTCGACCTCCCAGTTATTGCCGCGGTAGAGATGCTCCAAAACCTTCACACTTACCGCTTCAACCTTCTGGTTGGTGAGCTTGATCTCAAAACCCTCATCCATCGTCCGGCGCGAATTATCGATAGCGAAATCCGTCTGCCGCCGCGAGCCTTTTATGTCGAATGCGCTGCCTGTCGTCACCTTGACGGTGCCCTCGGCAGGAATGTGGTTGATGATGCTTTCGCCCACAAACTCCACCTGCCCGTCGGCATCGCGCCGGTAAAAGCGCAACCGGCCCGCGGGTAGAGGAATGCCGAGATGATTCGCCTCGGTGTTCCCGATCTCTTCAACAACTTCAACTTTATGGCTCGCATCGCCAACGTGGAAGTTCTGGTCCATGTTGACCCCGCTATTGTTGTAGTCGTTCTGCGGATCGCCTGCCGAGCCGTCGTAGATATAGCTGCGCTCGACCGCGATTCCTGCTGCATCGAGAAACTGGATCTGTTTGGTCTCGCCGTCCGCGAGCGATACGGTTCGGTGAAGATCGTAAAGATGGAAATCGTCAAACGGTTTCTGCGTCACCGCGTTGTCGACCGCCACCATCTCGCTCACCGCTCCGACGGTCACCATCCCGCCAAATTGCCTGGGCTGGATCCTGGCGACGTCGCCTGCCATCAGCTTGATGTTGGCCATGGGGAAATCGGCGCCCGAGTCGTTCTTGATTGTGACCCATCCCACCAGGTTGGCTTTTTCCGCGCCTTGCGAGGCTGCTCCTCCGCTTTGCGCAACCACGTTATAAGTTGCCTCCCAGTTCAGGCCATTGGTAATGTAGGCAAGCTCGGCGTCAACCTCCTGCGGCTTCTCCGACTCAATTTGCCAGCGCAGCGCCGGCTTCAGCAGCAGACCGTCGGTGGAGGCGGGAAACAGCGGCATTCCCGGCAGTTGAAACTGCATCTGGCCCTTCACATCAATCAGCGCCGGAGTTTGCTCGAAACCGCCGTACTGGTTCTGATGCATCGATGGCGCGCGGATGATCTTGCCTTCGACGATTGTGCCCGGAGAGATTTCGAACTCGATGGTCTTGCCTTCGTACTTCTGGAGCAGGAAGTCCTGGGTGACAACGGCGGCTTCGTAGTTTTGCTCCAGGATGCGGAAGGAGGGTTTCGCCGAATCGCGGGCCGGACCCAGGCCGCGCAGTATCACTGAATCGGGCTCGAGCTGATTCGTCACCTGGTTGGTTTCAACGCTGTTGATGCCGGCGTGCAGATCGAGATTGAGCGTGGTGCGGGCCACGGCAAAGTCCTGGTTGTAGATGGTGAGTGCGGTGGCCGGCGGTTCGGGCCCGGCGGGCTGCTGGGCGGCCGAAACCGATGCGGCGAAAAACACTGCTGCAAAGCAACGGGAGAGATTCACGGCGTACTCCTTTTTTAAAGTTTGGTTACCGAGGATTGGCACATCCCGCAGGCAATCGGGCCCCGGATTCCCGCCCCAGCGACCCCGGCTCTTCGAGCCACCCGCCGCTGGGGACCCCGGGTTTTGCCAACCTATAATGAGGAACGGAAGGGCGCGCCGAACTTGCGCGGAATTCTTTGAGACTGCATGACAACTCTTGACGGACGCATCGCGCTGGTGACCGGCGCTTCACAGGGAATCGGGCGGGCCTGCGCGCTTGAACTGGCCAGGACCGGGGCAACGGTGGCTTTGGCTGCGCGGAACGAAAGCAAACTGTCTGAAGCCGTGGCTGAAATCGAGGCCGCCGGGGGCAAGGCCGCAGCCTTTACGCTCGACATCGCCAGCGAAGAGTCGATCAAAACGGCGGCGAAGGCAGTCATCGAGCGCTTTGGCAAAGTTGAGATCCTGGTGAACTGCGCGGGCATTACGCGCGACACGCTGATGCTGCGTATGAAGCGAGCCGATTGGGATGATGTGCTCGATACCAATCTCACCGGGGCATTTTTGCTGACGCAGGCGGTGCTGGGCCCGATGTTGAGGAACCGCTGGGGACGCATCATTAACATCGCGAGCGTGGTGGGGCGGACCGGGCAGGCGGGCCAGGTGAATTATGCGGCTTCAAAAGCGGGCATGATCGGCATGACGCGCTCGATTGCCCGCGAGGTAGCCTCGCGAGGCATTACCGTGAACGCCGTGGCTCCGGGGTACATTGAGACGCCGATGACCGCGGCTCTGAGCCAGGAATTGCGTACGTCGATGATCGCGTCCATCCCCTTGGGACGGCCGGGGACCGACCTGGAAGTGGCTCAATCGGTTGTATTTCTGGCGTCGGATGCAGCCGCGTACATCACCGGACACGTGCTCGACGTGAACGGCGGCATGTTCATGGGCTGACATTGCCGGCCGGGCAACCTTTGACGCGTTCGCCGCGCCGCACCGTCATTCCCGTCAAGTTTCGCCGTCGCATGCCGATAAGACTGCTGGGGTGTACGCATGGCCTCTCAGTCTTCATCTGTCCAGAATCCACTCGCAGCCTCCGCCGATCAGGGGGGCGGCTTTCGGTACGTTGCCCGGCAGCCGATTCTGGATTTGCGGGGCCGCGTCCACGGCTATGAACTGCTCTTCCGCGATGGGCCGCAACAGCTTCATTTCAGTGCCGACGGCGACCTGGCCACGAGGACGATCCTCGACAACATGGTGATCTTTGGCCTTGAAAAGCTGACCGGCGGCCTGCCGGCTTTTGTGAATTGCACCCACGAGGCCCTGACCGACAAGCTGGTCGACGTGCTGCCGCCCAGCATGTTTGTGCTCGAGATTCTGGAGAATATCGAGCCGACGCCGGAGCTGATCAGCGCCTGCTGCCGGCTGAAGAGCGCCGGCTTCCGGCTTGCGCTCGACGACTTCCGCTGGAAAACAGGTTGTGAGCCATTGGTTGAGCTGGCGGACTATATCAAAGTCGACTTTACGCTCAGCAAATTCGAAGAGCGCTGTAGAATCCGCCAGCGTCTTGGTAGCCGCGCCGTCGCGCTCACCGCCGAGAAGATTGAAACGCAGCAGGAGTTCCACCAGGCGAGGGAAGAAGGCTTTACGCTGATCCAGGGCTACTACTTCTGCCGGCCCGAGTTGATCGAAAACCGCAAGGTTCCCGCCAACAAGCTCACGCAGATTGAGATTCTGCGCCTTCTGCGCGAACAAGACCTGAACTTTGAGAAACTCTCCAACCTCGTCAAGCGCGACGCTTCGCTTACCTACCGTCTGCTGCGTCTGCTCAACTCGCCGGCATGCGCGGTGCGGCAGGAGGTGCGCTCGATCAAATCCGCGCTCATTGCCGTGGGTGAAGATGGATTCCGCCGCATCGCCATGCTGGCCATCGCCAGCGAGCTCAACTCAGGTCAGTCTTCTGAACTTCTCCGCATGGCATTCGTGCGCGGACGCTTTTGCGAGCTGGCCGCCGTACAATGCAGCCTTGACGCCACGGAGCAATACCTTGTTGGCCTGCTCAGCCTTTTGCCCGCCATGCTGCGCGTGCCCATGCACCAACTAACGCCCGCACTGCCGTTGCGCGAGGAGATCTGCGTTGCTCTGATGGGCGCCGCGGTTCCGGAACGCATGCTGCTGGAGTGGCTCGTCTGCCACGAGCACGGCCAGTGGGACGATTGCGACAAGATCGCCGACGAGCGCGGTCTTGACCAGCTCAAGCTGCTGCATTGCTATGGTGAGGCCGTGGTGTGGGCCGAAGCGGCGTTGAGCGCGGCGTAAGCTTTACCCGCGCCTGGCAGGCTCCAGCTATTGCGCGCTCAGGCTCGACGCCGGCAACAATTCGTAG
Organism: uncultured Acidobacteriaceae bacterium; assembly: GCA_963808695.1. Classification (GTDB taxonomy): domain Bacteria; phylum Acidobacteriota; class Terriglobia; order Terriglobales; family Acidobacteriaceae; genus Telmatobacter. The sequence continues at coordinate 315,009 of CAWEHF010000021.1, read as the reverse complement.
CTCACAAATGCCAGCCGTTTGCTATCGGGCGACCACGACGGAACATTGATCGTTCCCTGGCCCCCGAACAGTCTTGTGAGCACGTGGACTTTCCTGTCGGCCATCGACATCAGCATCAGCGCCACATCCTTCTCTGCCGGATGCCCCTTCACATCCGCCGCGTAGGCCAGAAACACCATCCATTGCCCATCCGGCGAGATATGCGGAAACCAGTCGTTCGTTTCGCCTGAAATTACTTGCTCCTGGCCGCTGCCGTCGGGCTTCATCCGCCAGATCTGCATGTGCCCGGTGCGCTCCGAGTTGAAGTAGATCCACTCGCCGTCGGGCGAATACTCCGGCCCATCGTCAAGACCCTCCGCCGTGGTGAGCCGCGTCTCTGCTCCCCCGGCTGCAGGCACGGAGTAGATGTCAGCATTGCCGTTGCGCAAGCCGGTAAACGCCAGCGTCTTGCCGTCCGGCGACCATCCGTGCCAGTATGACGGACTATCCGGCGTGATCTGCCGTGGTGTGCCGCCGCCGATGGGCGCCACGTACACGCGCGAAATGTGGTCGGCGTTAGACGTGTCGCTGAAGGCCAGCATCGTTCCATCGGGTGAGATGCCGTGATCGTTGTTCAAATGCGTTTCAGGCGCGGTGTCGATCGTGGTTGGCTCGCTCTCGCCAAGCGCGAGGCGCCATAGCTTGCCATCCTGATTGAAGATCAATGCCGATCCATCGCGCGTCCAGTTCGGGGCCTCAAAATGCGCGGCAGCCACATACTCTACGTGGCGATCGGTCGAGGCAATCGGGATGGTCTCAAGCGCGCTTACCAGCACTTGCTCGCCGCCTGCGGGCTCGAGCGGCAAGAACTTCACATTCGAGAAGATCGCGCGCTGAATGGCGTCTTTGTTATGCGCGCAGACGCCGATGCCAACATAGAACGGACCAGTGAAAATGACCTTTGTTGCGGCTCCCGAGGGGCCAACCTTGCCGTCGGCGCCGGTCACGAACGCTGAAAAATAATCGCCATGCTTTTCTAGACGAACAGTCGTAGGCGCCTTCACATTGGCCTGCACCTCGTGCATGTTGTCGCCCTTGGCGAGCCGCCATTGCAGCGAGGTAAGCCCGTCGCCATGCACGGCAAGGATTACAGCGGCCGAGTCCTGATCGAGCGTCTGCCGAATCATCAATACGGCCTTGCGATGCGGTTCGCCGCCCGTTCCCGGCAGCGCAATGTCGGCGCTCAACGTGAAATCTCCTGAGACTTTCCTCCACACGTAATGGAAATCGTCCTCGGCCCACCAGATGTTATCGCCGCTGCCGGTGAGCGTGTACGTTCCGGTCAAAGCGTCGTACACTGCCGATCCTGGATGCAGAATCGTCCCCACGTCCTGCTGGCCGTCGAAGATGCCGAGCGTGGCGGACTGCGCGCACAGCGCCGACGCGGAAATGATCGTGCCCAAAAGCGTGAGCGCAAGGCTCAAGAACCGGCGGCAGATTAAAGCATGCATAGAGTCGGACCTCAGGCGTTGTATCTCTTTCCCGTCGCCACAATTTGAGTACTGTGAAAAAGCCCTGGTGCGCCACAGAGTACGGAGCAGATCGCAGCTTCGAGACCGGTACAAGCATAGCGCCTCGGTGCAAAGGCCGCTCGAAGATTGAAGGGCGACAGTTTTTCCGTGGCCCATTCATCCTTCCATGAACCCCATCACCGTCCCGCCACATCTGAGAAAATAGTGACAGTGAGCTTGAACCTTCAATCATTGGCGCGGCGTGCGCCGCTCTTTGCTCTCGGCGCCTTTGTCGCGCTGGCCTGCGGCCCGTTTGCGGTCCGCGCGCAGTCTGGAAATGCTTCCTCCGCCGCCAACCCTTACTGGGGCAGCGTCACGGCGCAGCCGGTGACCGGCGAGACGCTCAAGCTTTCGCTCGACGACGCTGTCAAGCGCGGCCTCCAGAACAATCTTGGCTTGAGAGAAGCCCAGGACAATCAGAAAGTGCTGCACGGCGAGCGCAACCAGGCGCTCCAGGAGTTCCTACCCACCATTACAGTCTCCGGTGATACGAAGTATGCCCAGAACAATCTCGTCGCTGAGGGCTTCAGCCCCGGCGTCGTCAAGGAGTTCCTCTCGATTTTGCCGGGCGGCTCGTCGATCAAGTTCTCGGCTATCACCCGCGATAACCTGACCGAGGGCGTGGCGCACTTTGACTGGATGATTTTTTCGGGACCGGTGATTGCCGGCTGGCGCGCCGCCGGCGCGGCTGAGCGCTCGTCGTATTACGCAATGATGTCGGCGCGTGGCGAGGTAGTGCAACAGGTTGCCACCATTTACTTGCGCTCGATTGCCGACCAGAGCGAAGTGGACAACGCCAAGGCCCAGGTTGCCGAGGCGCAGGTGCTGTACGACCACGCTCACGAGGAGCACGTTGCCGGAACGGTGGCTAATCTCGATGAACTGCGCGCGCACGTAGAGTTGCAGGCGCAACAGCAGTCGCAGATCGCCGCTGAGAACCAGCTTGCCAAGGACCTCATCCAGCTCAAGCGCGAGATCGGCATCGAGCCGGGACAGAGCATTGAACTCACCGACCAGGCCCCCTACAGCGAGTTGGCCGAGCAAACGCCTGAAGAGGTGATGGCGATTGCCTACGAGGACCGCCAGGACTACCAGAACCTCAAAAACCAGGCCATCGAGTTCAAGGCTGTGCACTCCGCCTATCGCGCCCAGCGCCTGCCCACGCTCAGCTTTAACAGCTACTACGCCGAGACCGCGGTAGACGGCGCCGGCACGCGCGGCAACTTTATGGCCTTCGGCACCATCAAGCTGCCTATCTTCCGCGAGGCCGGATTGCGGGGCAACGAAGACGCCTCGCTGGCGCAGATGCAGGCGGTGAATAACCAATTCGCCGATCTGCACGGTCACATCGACCAGCAGGTTCGTTCGGCGCTGCTTGACGTTGCCGCCAACAAGAAACTGGTTGACGTGGCGCGCTCGAACGTCGACCTGGCCACGCAGGCGCTGAGCGACGAAACCGACCGCGTGAAGGCCGGCGTGGACGACAATCTGCCGCTCGTCGAGGCGCAGGCCTCGCTGGCCACAGCCCAGACCAACCTTGTCGAGAGCCTCTACCAGTACAACCTGTCGAAGCTGGCGCTGGCGCGATCCTGCGGGGTACTGGAGCAGCAGTACCGGCAGTATCTGGGCAAATAGCAGAATCACCGAGGTTTGATAGCCAGTGGCATCTCTGGTCTTGTGGATTGTCACCACAAATATCACCAAATGGTGATACACTTGGTGAAAGGAGAACCCCATGAGAGCAACAGTGTCACTGGATGACGATCTGGTGAAGACAGCCCAGGAGTTTTCGGGAGTGACGGAGCGGACCGCGCTGCTGCGAGTGGCCTTGGAGGCGTTGATCCACCAGGAGGCTTCGCGTAGACTTGCGGCACTTGGAGGAACGATGCCGGACCTGGAGTATGTTCGACGGTTGAGGGTGGATGAGTTGTGATCCTGGCCGACACCTCCGTCTGGATCGATCATTTTCGCGCCATCGACCAATCGATGCAGAAATTATTGGGCAATGGGCAGATCCTCATGCATCCGATGGTAGCTGCCGAGCTGGCTCTCGGCTCGTTGCGCGATCGCGGAAGAACACTCACCGAGCTGGATGCGCTTCGGCAAGTGCGGGTGGCGCGACTTGGCGAGATACGCCGCATGATTGAAGCGTACTCATTGTATGCAAAGGGCATCGGCCTGACGGATGCGCATCTGATTGCCTCGTGCCTTCTGACGCCGGGAATCATGCTGTGGACTCGGGATAACGCATTGAAGAGCGCGGCACAAGCGCTGGGTGTGCTCGCCATCGTGCCGTAGGTTCACAATTTCTTCACCCGATGTATGATTCCTGCGACCACTCTTGATTCCTTTATCCAGACTCAAAGTGATCGCTAAGCTGCGTTCGTGGTCAAAAGCGACAGAATGGAAGTCTCATGCACGGAAGGTCAAACTTTTCGGCAGCCCTTTTTCTACTGACTGCAATTCTCCCGCTCACAGCTCAAGTCAAAGACAAAGACCTGAATGCTTATCTCGCCGGAGTCACTGAGCGCGGCCGTGCTCTCTATGCCTACGATCAAGCGGCTTGGCATGGGACGGATGCGTTCTTTGCGTTGCATCCCAACACTGATGGCCTGACCCATTACATCTGCATCAAAACACCGACGGGCTGGGAGGAGGTTTTTCCCAAGTGGAATGAAACTCACGACCGATTGCTTGTGGCGTACGAGGCTTTGGAGTCCGGTGGGCCGGACCACTACGAGGCCCGCGCGTACAATCCGCCCCGGGAGGGCCCCGACGACCTGATTCCGAAAGAGCGGGCATTGGAGCTCGCATTGGTTACATTCACGCACCCGAACCGGCCATATAATGCGGCGATCTTACCGGCGGAGAACGGCGCTCTCTACGTTTATCTTTACCCGGCACAGACTAAAGAAACCGTATGGCCGCTGGGTGGAGATGTACGCTACACGATCTCGGCAGACGGGAAACAGATCCTGGAGACGCGGCAACTGCATCACGACATACTCGACCTGGAATTCGATCCAGGTAAGCATGCCGTGAGCGGCTACCACACGCATGTGTTGAGCGACGTACCGGAAGATACTGACGTCTTCTATGTGCTGAACCGAAGGCCACTCGTGCCGGAGTATATCGGGGCAGGAAAGCGCGTCTTCGTAGTCAATACTGATGGGAGTATTGTTCGCACAAAGAAGTGATTTTCATTTTGGTTTCGCCCCCTCCGTGTAACGTAAGATTTGATGCCGGTGACGCCGATTCCTGCTTCCGAGAGGGGCATCAAAGGTCCGGAGGACCCTTCCCCATGCCGCAAACTCTCAGATACGAATACATCGTTGCCTCCGACTCCGATTCGCTGGCAGCGCTCGCCGCGCAGCAATTTGTTGAAGGCGCCGAGGCTGCCGTTGCCGCCCGCGGCCGCGCCCGCATTGCCATCAGCGGCGGCTCGACGCCCAAAGCCGCGTTCAAACTGCTCGCCGACACCGCGCAGCCCTGGCGCGCGCGCATGCCGTGGCAAAAGCTGGAGCTCTTCTGGGTTGATGAGCGCTGCGTCCCGCCCGACCATCCCGACTCAAACTACCGCATGACCCGCGAGGCCATGCTTGACCACGTGCCGCTTGCGCCCGAACAGGTGCATCGCATGGAGGGGGAGCTGGAGCCCGATGCGGCCGCGGCGCGCTACGAATCGCTGTTGCGCAATGCGTTTCGCCTCGAAGGCGCCGAGACGCCGCGCTTCGACCTGATCGCCCTCGGCATGGGCCCCGACGGCCACACCGCATCGCTGTTTCCGCACACCGCCGCGCTTGAAGAAATCGGACGGCTGGTGGTCGCCAATCACGTCCAGAACAAGGACGCCTGGCGTATCACCCTTACGTGGCCGGTCATCAACCAGGGCGCCAGCGTTTTCTTCCTCATTGGCGGGGCCGACAAGGCGCAGGTTCTGAGCGAAGTCTTTACCGGGCCGCGCGATACTGACCGGTTGCCCAGCCAGCTTATCCGCCCGGCGAGCGGTATACTTACTCTGATTCTTGATAAGGCTTCGGCCGCGCTTCTGCCCGCTGTTGGCGGGACTGGGCGCGGCGTTTTTGAGAGGAAAGAATGATTCTGGCGGGCGATGTAGGCGGCACCAAAGTTCATCTTGCACTTTACGAATTTATTGACGGCAACCTGAAGCACATCCGCGATCAGCAATTCCCGGCCAAAGAGTACTCCGGCCTCGAAGAGATCGTTAAAGAGTTTATTGTCAGCGAGAAGGTGACCTCGGCATGCTTCGGCGTGCCCGGACCGGTGCGCGACGGACGTTTGCGGCTTACCAATCTGCCCTGGACCCTCGACAGCCGCGAACTGGCGAAGGATCTCGACATCGACTTCGTATTCTTGATCAACGATTTGCAGGCCAATGGCTACGGTATTGCCGAGCTCACCTCTGAGCAGATCTGCACGCTGAGCGAAGGCGACGCCAGCCAGATCGGCAACCGTGCACTCATCTCTGCCGGCACCGGGCTGGGCGAGGGTTTTCTGGTGTGGGACGGCCGCCATTACACGCCCTACCCATCAGAGGGCGGCCACACCGATTTTGGCCCGCGCAACGACGATGAGATCGACCTGCTCCGCTTTCTGCAGCAGAAGTACAACGGCCGCATCAGCCAGGAACGCGTGGTGAGCGGCATGGGCCTTACCAACTGCTACAACTTCTTGCGCGAAGTGCGTGGAATCGAAGAGCCGGCATGGCTGGCCGAGCGCATGGCCGCCGAAGATCCCAACGCGGTGATCACCGAGTTGGCCCTCAAAGCCAAGAGCGAGATCTGCGAGAAGGCTCTCGATATGTTCGTCTCGGCCTACGGCGCCGAGGCCGGCAATCTCGCGCTCAAGATTCTCTCGGTGGGCGGGCTCTATGTGGGCGGCGGCATCGCTCCCCGCATTATTGAGAAGATGAAGGACGGCACTTTCATGAAGGCATTTACCGACAAGGGCCGCCTGAGCCAGCTTCTCGTCCACATGCCGGTGCGCGTGATTCTCGAAAGCCGCACGGCGCTCATCGGCGCCGCTGCATACGCTGAGGCTCGCGCGGCAGAGCTGAGCGGAGTTTCACCGCGAGCTGCGTCGGTCAAGTTCTAAGCGGAGTTGGTGATCGGCATAGAGAGAGCAGGTGACTTCTCTCCCTATGCCGATCATTGTCATCCTGCTGCCAATAGGCGAGAAACTTCCTCATCGAATTCCTACCTTTTCTTGTAGCCCGCTAGTTCCACGGCGCTGATTTCGGCAGAAGGCACAAGCCGATAATGCTTCTCCTCGACAATGACCACGCTCCCGTTCTCAACCGACAACTCAAACATCGCAATTTTCTCGACCTCGTCTGCCATGATGAATTGCGCCGACACCGATCGGCAGACCAGCGCAGGAAACTTCTCCGCGCAACATGCCAGATCTTGTTTAGTCTGCACCACCGCAAGCTGATCCTTCCCACCTTTTGCTTGCACCGGAATCACATACTGAACACCCTGCCGGTCTAACGCGACATAAACTTCGTCGATCTCAATCTGACCGATTCCCTTGACCGTAGTTCGCATGTGATTCTGGAGGGAGTAGGCTGTCACCCCGAGGAAGACATCGATGAGACGATTGTATCGGACCTTCGCCAAGAGGGCTTGCTCGTCGTTGAGAGCGTAGGCGTTTATTATCTCTGGCGTAGCATCTGGAATCTTGATCGCTCTCAGTGCCGGATTGGGGAGGATTCGATTTGACGGAACCAGGGAAAACTTGTAGCGGGCCCGACCGGCGCCATCGATAATCCACTCCATCCCCTTGGGCTGAGTTGCAAGAATCGTTTTTGGTAGCGATGCTCGATAGCGAAAAGAATAGATGACATCGCCCTGATTCTTCGGGAGTTTGATTTTCAGGACGTTCGCCGCACGTTCAAGATCCTCGCGTTCGAATTCTATTGTCGTGACGCCCTTCCTGAAGGCGCCGAACTTCTTGTCGAAGAAGATATGCTCCAAGAGCCGCCTATATCTGTTCTCCTTTTCCTCAGCCAAAATGTCCTCCCTGTTGCTGCAAGGATAATAATGCACTTTGGAGCCTTCAGGATCGATTGGACTAAGGGATTTGTACCATGGTGGACAATCGCTCGGCGGAAAGCCGAAGTGCGTTGATGTCCCGGATCGGCGGAAAGGATACCGCGCCGGAACTGATTGTGCGTCGTCTCCTTTTCGCACTCGGGTACAGGTTTCGATTGCATCGCCGGGACCTCCCGGGAACTCCCGATATCGTCCTTCCGTCGCGCAAAAGGGTAATCTTCGTAAACGGCTGCTTTTGGCATGCGCACGGGTGCCGCATTGGTCGTCCTCCAAAATCCCGACAAGAGTTTTGGCTCCCAAAACTGGAAAGAAATCGCTCAAAGGACGCGCGCAATAGACGGGCTTTGCGCAACCTTGGATGGGGCGTCCTGACGCTCTGGCAATGTCAAACAAAATCCCAGGATCGCCTCGCGGCGCAGCTTCGTTCTTTTCTGGGACCGCCCGGAAAAAATCCGATCGACAACTGACCCCAAACCGCGTAAGCTCATATTTGAAGGCTGGTGACTGCCCTTGCCACGACCAATTGGAATCGACTTATTCGCCGGAGCCGGAGGCCTTGGTCTGGGCTTCGAGCAGGCCGGCTTCGACATCGTCGCCGCCGTTGAAATCGATCCCATCCATTGCGCAATCCATGAATACAATTTTCCCCGCTGCACCATCTTTCCCGAGTCAGTTGTTGGCCTCACCGGAGATGAAATCAGGCGGCGGGCAGGAATCGGCCGTCGCCGCATCGATGTCGTGTTTGGAGGCGCTCCGTGTCAGGGGTTTTCTTTAATTGGCCACCGAGCGCTGGACGACCCGAGGAATAGCCTTGTCCGCGAATTCGCCCGGATCGTAGCCGAGCTAAAGGCTTCCTACTTTGTTTTCGAGAACGTAAAAGGCCTAACGGTCGGAGAGCATCGACGTGTTCTCGAAGAACTGATCGAGGAATTCCGCCGCCTTGGATACCGCACGCGGCTCCCGTGGCAAGTCTTGGATGCTGCCGAGTTCGGCATACCTCAGCATCGCGAACGATTGATCCTGATGGGCGCACGGAAAGGCCTCCCATTGCCAGAGTACCCCGCACCGGCCTTCCGGCCAGCTGATGCCGAGAAGCGAGGTTTGCTCGCCAAGGGGCCGACGTGTCGAGACGCTCTGGGCGATTTGCCGGACGCTGAACAAATCGAGGAACTGATGCGAAGCGACGAAGCCTCGACGACCGAATGGGGGCACGCCACCCGGTACGGCAGGGAGATGCGCTGTATCGGCAGTGCTTCCTGGCATTTTGGCTATGTTCGCAAATGGGATCGCCGCTTACTCACGTCGAGCCTGCGAACCGATCACACGTTAATTTCGAGACGTCGATTCGACGCCACACCGCCAGGAGAGGTAGAGCCAATTTCTCGTTTTTACAAGCTTCCGACCGATGGACTTAGCAACACGTTGAGAGCAGGAACAGACTCATCCCGGGGGGCTTTCACGAGCCCAAGGCCGATACACTACGCACATCCCCGCTGCATAACAGTCCGTGAAATGGCCAGACTTCATGGCTTTCCCGACTGGTTCCGCTTTCACCAAACAAAGTGGCATGGCGCAAGACAGATTGGCAACGCAGTCCCCCCGCCGCTTGCCAGGGCGGTAGCGCTGCAAATTACTAGATCTCTCCGTCATGCACCACGACGCCCAATAAACGCTATCCGGCTGGGAGACTCGAAGTTACTGCGAATGGGGATGTCGGAAGCTGCTGCCTATTTCGACGTGCCGATATCAATCGGCAAGCGTGATCGCAAAAGCGGTTCAAGGAAAAGGAAACAAGAAGATATCGAAGCGGAACGCACGTTGACCCTTCCATTCGACGACTCAATGACGGTTAATCTCTAACAGCAAAAAGTTGCCGGTTGCCTACCCCACCGCGTATTACGGCGCGAACAGTGAATACCCTCCGGCAAGGCCGGAGGGTATTCGTGGTCACGGTTTCGCAGGCTCCAGCGCGATCTCGATCTTTCTCTCGATCTGGTGCGGCACAGACGCGCCGCACTGCGTCAGCGCCTGGTCGTCGCAAGTGCGCTCGATGGTCTTCACCACGTTGTCCATTGTTCCGGCCAGAATCTTTCCATCGGCCAGGCTCACCGTCAGGTCCACCGTGAACATCTCCTGACCCACGCCCGCGCCGAATTTGCCATCCGGTTGCTTCACAACTTCAACCCAATTGTTCGCGGTATCGGCAACGGGCGTTTGCATCCATGGGCCCGGCAGGGGAATCTGCGGCTTCTCGGGCGGGACGTGCTTCACTTCAAGCGTTGCGGTCCCTGCGGCCGCGTCAACCGATTTCAACGTGAAATCGAAGTCGATCGAGCTCACGCCGGTCAGCACATGCGTTCCATCGGCCCAAGAGCTGGGCATGCCGAATTTGAAGTAGAAGTGATCTCCCGGTTTCTTCACCACTCCCATCTTTGCGGGCAGCCACAGGTCGACGTAAAAAGTCATCAAGTCGGTGATGGGGCCGATCATTTTGGGATCGACCTTGGTGAGATCGGGGATGGAGGGCGTGGCGTTGGTGTCAAGCGACAGTTTCTGACGAAAATCGGCCATCCCTGGCGCCATGGTGTACGGCTTGCCGTCTGACGTCATATCGGTCCAGCGGTATTCCTCATAGAAGCTGCCGGCGCCATCTTTCCTCACCACGCCCTCGGCGCGCAGCGAGTAGTGCCAGTTCTCGTTTATGCCGGTCATCTTGTAGGCCAGCGTCTCACCCTCTGGATACTGGCGATGTAGCGGATTTGCGGGCAGCGGGGACGCAGCGGGCGCGGCCGGTGCCTGCGCACCAAGCCATGCTGGTGCGGCGCAAAAGATCAAAGCGAGCGAGGCGACTTTCTTCAGCATGTCATTCTGCCTTTCCTGTTTTAGAGTTTCGCTGGCAGCCGCGGAACGGTCTCACTTGGTTGCTTGCAGGTCAAGCCCGCTAATCTGCGCTGTCTGGCTAGCATTGGACTTCTCCGGCACAGCCGCGAACAGCAGCACTAATAGCCCCGCGTATGCAAACGAGTCGCCGGTCATCTCCACGGAATGCACGATGCGAAGGATCATGGGGAGCCACGCTGCGCCCACGAGTCCGAAGATTCCAATGGTGAATGCATGGGCCAAGCCCAGCGTGAGCCACAAGCTGCGCCGCGAGCCTTTCCAAAGCGCCACAAACGGCAGCGATGTCGCCAGGAAGAACACGCTGCGGATAAGCTGGACGCCGAAAAGAACCAAAATGGAATTCGGCAATTGCAGCCCTGCGATTCCGGCCCGGTAATACGGCGTGACAATGGGCGCGATGCACATACCGAAAAAGAAATACGTGACCGGCCAGCCCAGCCACGCAACTGCTCCTCTCCAGAACCATACCGGCAGGGTTCTGCGGACGAATCCCGCTGGTTGCCCCTGGCTGCCGAATGAGAATCCGATCGCAGCTCCGAGAACCACCGCCAGCGTCGTGTAGAAGGCGACGGCGCCGCCAATTCCGCCATCCAGAAAATGCGTAAAGACCTTTGTTTCGATGAGGCCGTTCAATCCGAAAGCAAGCAGCAGAAATCCGCCGATTGCCGCGGCTCTCACCATGCCGCGCGCGGCCAGTCCGCGCGCCAGGGGATACAGCCCCACTACCAGCACCACGCCGCCAACAAGTTGCAAAAGGAACATCGATTGCACCGTCGTCCCGCCGGGCAAGGTTATGGAAGCGAGGTGAAAAATCCGGCCAATGATTCCGGAAGCGATGATCGCTGCGATGAAGGCGATCCAGCAAATAGCGAGTTTGAAGAGGTCTTTCATCGTACATTCTCCGTTCTTTGGCTTCCGGGTTGGATTTGGCGTCATCAGCTCTTGGCGGGTGACGCAGGTTCACTCTGGGCCTGCTCGAGCCGCTCGCGCGACCGCCGCGCCCAGTTCACTTGTGCTTCCATGCCCTCGATCCCTGCCTCGTAGGCGAGAACACCTGTGTGCACGGGGAATTTTGAGCGCATCTCTTCGAGCTTGCCGCGCGACTCTGCGGCGTAGACGGCCATCTCGCGCTCGAAGTCCAAAAGGAACTGAACCGTCGCCGTCCGCGGCACATTGCCGTCCATGAAGGCGAAGCGGAGCATCAGCTCGCTCACGCGATAAATCGCGTAATCACGCGTTACCGGCTGACGGAGCCACACGACAAGCGCTTCTTTTCCAGCCTCGGTAATTGCAAATAACTGGCGCTTGCGCGGGTCATCCTCTTCCTCCCGCCTGGGAACAGCCTCAATCCAGCCACGCTTCTCGAGCCGCTTGAGCGCCGGGTAAATCGACCCGGGGCTGTCGCTGTAATGGCGCATCCCCGTGGTGGTAAAGGTCTTGCGCAGGTCGTAGCCGGATTGGGCCTTCGGCCTTAGCAGGCCGGCCAGCGCGTATTCGAGGGTGGACTTGGTTTTCATAGTACGATTCGTACTATAGTACGCGCCGTACTATTTGTCAACGTAAAAATGCAATGAGGCGTTCGCGCAGACTGGGATGGCTGCCTCGCGTAAATCTTTACGGCCTCACTTGGCTGCCTTCAATTTTTCGGCTGCAAACTCCCGATAGACTTCGCACTGCGCGGCGCGCAGGGGCCTGGCGCTCATCACGCCTTCGCCATTCTCGGTGAACTGCATGTAGGTCTGGGCCGTCCGCAGGTCCGGCCACACCGGCAGCGAGTCGCCGTTGGGATTGCCGGTGCGCGCAAAGTTGGTCCAATAGTCTTCCATCAGATCGGCTAGTTTTGTGTCGACCGCGTCAAAGGCGCCTGAGATGTTGCCTGTCTTTGGAAAATATCCCCACACGTAGGGCAGATCGGAAGAATGAACCGCGCCTTGCGCCTCCTGCCCTGGAATCGCGTGATCGAGCTCGTATTCGTATGTCGGGTTGCCCGCCGCGCTGTGCCACAGCGCCTCGCTTGAGATGGGGCAGTGGAAACTGACGTCGGCTGTCCATTGTTGGCTGGCAGTGCCGTACAACGGATCGGAGGGCGGATTCACCTCACCTTGCGCATCGGGATTGAGCCCGTAGATGGCCTTCACCTTCGGCGCCAGGTCGCCTGCTTGGCGGTCAATGGCCTTCAGTAATTGATCGGCGGGCATCTGGTCGCCGAACTCTCTCGACGTGGTGCCGATGAGCAGCGGAATCTTTGCCTCCTGGCCGGCGGCAAACACTTTCGCCGGCCGCTCGCGAAGCACCCATCCGTCGACGTCGGGACCGACGCCGGGCCATTGCGAAGCGCGATGGCCCAGCTTTTCCATCAGTTCCTTCGCGCCAATCTTCCGGGCCGCGGCAATTCCCTCTTCTCCCGTGGGTAGATTCAGCGCAGCAATCGCCTCAACTCCGCTCTGCTCTGCCTCAACGAACGTCGCCGTGGGCGGATAGAACGGCGCGCCGCTCTCGGGGATTGCCTTCTGGAAAAGCCCGATTGCAAGCGGCGAGGTCATCAGCATTCCCGTATCCATGGCGCCGGCCGACTGGCCAAAGACCGTGATGTTGTGGGGGTCGCCACCGAACTTTGCAATGTTGTCGATTACCCAGTGCAGCGCCAGAATCTGGTCCATCAACCCGTAGTTGCCCGAGGCCTGATGCACCGACTCGCGCGTCAGCTCAGGGTGCGCCAAGAAGCCGAAGACGCCCATCCGGTAGTTGATGGTGACGGTGACCACGCCGTGAGCGGCCAGGGTGCCGTCGTTGTAGAGCGAGCCCCCTCCCGATCCGCCGATGTTGGCGCCACCGTGGATCCAGAACATGACCGGCAGGAGCCGTTTCACCGGCCAGTCGGGCGTGACCACATTCAGGTAAAGGCAATTCTCGCTGCCGAAAAAGGCGTCGAGCTTGTTCCAGTCGCCGAGTACCGGCTGCGCGCATGGCGAGCCATACCACGTGGCGTCGCGCACGCCCTGCCACGGTTTGGCCGGCACCGGCTCGCGCCAGCGCCGGTCGCCTACCGGCGGCTCGGCGTAGGGGATGCCGAAAAACTGCGCGCCGCCATTGGCGCGCGCCATGCCGCGAAGCTGGCCGGCCGTGGTGGTGACGACCGGTGAGCCGGCTTCGGAGCCGGAAGATTGAGCGTGAACAAGACCAGGGATTGTCGCGATGAGCGACGAGGCGAACACTGTGAATACGGTGACTGCATTGCGGCCGATTTTCATGGGGATATTCCACCCTTCCTCACGCGAAGGTGAATTTTACCAGTGCACATTGCACAACTGCGCAAATGCCGCCGTATCCTGAGGTTGCGATCGTATGAGCTTCTCTCACTCCATTGGCGCCCGGCGGTACACCTTTGCCAGCCTGCGCGAGCTGCTGGCCAAGGCTACTCCTTTGCGCAGCGGAGACGTTCTGGCCGGCGTTGCCGCTGCCACTGCCGAGGAACGCATCGCCGCGCAATTCGCCCTGGCCGACCTCCCGCTTGCGCGCTTTTGCGATGAGGCTGTCGTTCCCTATGAAGATGACGAAGTAACGCGTCTCATCGTAGAAACCCACGACGCCGAGGCCTTCGCGCCGGTGCGGTCGTTTACGGTTGGCGAGCTGCGCGACTGGCTGCTGAGTGACGAGGCAACGGGCGAGCGGATTGCGGCGCTCTCGCCCGGGCTTACGCCGGAGATGGCTGCAGCCGTGAGCAAGTTGATGCGGGTGCAGGACCTGATTGCCGCGGCGCGCAAGATTCGCGTGGTCACGCGGTTTCGCACTATGGTGGGGCTACCCGGAAGGCTGAGCGCACGCCTGCAGCCCAACCACCCCACTGACTCACCTTTAGGAATCGCCGCGTCGATTCTCGATGGGCTGCTGATGGGCTCGGGCGACGCGGTGGTGGGCGTGAATCCCGCGGCAGATACGGTTGAGGGTACAACCGGCTTGCTTCGCATGATCGATGCGCTGCGGCAGCGGTTCGGCATTCCCATGCAGAGCTGCGTGCTGGCCCACATCACCACCCAGATGGCAGCCCTCGAGCGCGGCGCACCTGTCGATCTGCTCTTCCAATCGATCGCCGGCACCGAGGCCGCGAATCGCAGCTTCGGAGTGAATCTTTCGCTTCTTGGAGAAGCGCATGACGCTGGACAAGCATTGCATCGCGGCGCGGTTTGTGCCGATGACAGCGTTGGCCGGAACATCATGTACTTTGAGACCGGGCAGGGTTCGGCGCTTTCGGCCGGCGCCCATCATGGAGTCGACCAGCAGACCCTCGAGGCTCGCGCCTACGCCGTGGCGCGGCACTTCAACCCCATGCTGGTGAACACGGTGGTGGGTTTCATCGGGCCCGAATACCTTTACGACGGAAAACAGATCGTCCGCGCAGGGCTCGAAGATCATTTCTGCGGCAAATTGCTGGGTCTGCCCATGGGATGCGACGTTTGCTACACCAACCACGCCGAGGCCGACCAGGACGACATGGACACGCTGTTGACGCTGCTGGGCGCGGCGGGCGTGAATTACATCATGGGCGTACCCGGCGCCGACGACGTGATGCTGAACTACCAGAGCACCAGCTTTCATGACGCGCTGTATCTGCGGCGGATTCTGGGTCTGCGTCCCGCGCCCGAGTTTGAGGCGTGGATGGAGGGCGACGGCTTTGCGCGCCTCGCGCTCGAAGCCCGCAATCCTGAAAGGCTGCTGACGGCATGAGCGAGAATGAACCCGACCTGGCCCCGGCGGCGGCGCTGCCCGCCGCAAACCGCCTGCGCGTGCTCACGCCTGCCCGCGTTGCCCTCGGCCGAACTGGCGTTAGCCTGCCCACGCATGCGCGTCTCGACTTCGACCGCTGCCACGCGCTGGCGCGGGACGCCGTTCATGCGCGGCTCGAAACGGCGGCGCTTGGCAACACCCTTCGTAATTCCACCGGGCTCGAAGTTCTTTGCCTTCACTCGGCCGCGCCCGACCGGGCAACTTACCTCCAACGGCCCGACCTGGGCCGCAAGCTCGATAAGACCAGCGAAAAGCTGCTTGCGGAATCCGCGGACGGTACCTTCGACCTCGCGCTGATTGTTGCCGATGGTCTCAGCGCGCTGGCAGTCGAGCGCCACGCCGCGCCGTTGATCGAAGCATTTCTGCCCATGGTCGCGGGCTGGCGCCTGGCCCCGATGTCGGTGGTCGAGCAGGGCCGCGTGGCCATCGGCGACCAGATCGGCGCGCTGCTTTGCGCGCAAATCGCCGTCATTCTCATCGGCGAGCGACCGGGGCTAAGCTCGCCCGACTCGCTCGGCGTCTACATTACGTGGGAGCCGCGCCCGGGCCGCACCGACGCCGAGCGCAATTGCATCTCAAACATTCGCGCAGAGGGATTGAGCTATGCGCAGGCCGCCGCGCAACTGAGCGCTATTCTGGGGCTGGCGCGCCGGCTGCGCCTTACCGGAGTGGGACTCAAACCGCAGACGCATTCTCTCAAAGAAGGTTGAACTGTGTACCGATTGCTGGGCCAATGGCTGCTGCGCATCATCCTCGCGTTCGCCGTGTGCTTTGTGGCGGCGTGGGTGGGCGATTGGACCCTCTTCCAGCTGCGCGGCAGGCCCTCGTCAACCGTCTCCGTCAGTCGCTACATGGGGGTTCCGCTCAAGGGCCAGAAAGAGGAGTACGACTACCTCGGCACTTTCACCGTGCCGTGCTCCCGCTCGCTCTTTCCCCAGGGCGGAAACGACCCCTGCTGGCATTTGCGCCGCAATCCGGACCAGTGGGAGAACCTGTAGACGGCGTCACCGCGCACTTCTGATCGCCGGCTGGAGCGGACCTGCGTTCGCACATCACAACCGGCAGTGACACAAATCACGCACCTGATATTAAGAGCAGGACTAGAGTCAATAAACATTCGTTACAGGCGAACCCTATGTACAGCCGCACACAGAACGACAACGGCAGCTACAACACCCGCTGCCTCGACTGCTTCCTTACCATTGCCTCCGCGGTTGAATCCGAGCAAGAGCTGGACCTGATCGAAGCCCATCACTTTTGCCCTGAGAAAGTGCTGGCCCAATTGCTCGCGCAGCAGAACGCACACGCAGTACACGCGCTGCGGAACTGAACGCTCTACTGGAGCCTGCGCAAAGCTGGATGGCAGGCGCTACTCTTTGGATCCGGTTTCGAGCAAAACGAAGGAATTTCCGTCTTCGTCGCGCACAAACACAATCTTGTCCTGCCGAACTGCGTCGACGCCCAGGTGACGCAGCTGGTCTGCTGCTTTGCGGGCGTCGGGCACGGGCAAAAGGATCTGCGGCTGGCTGCCGCTGACAGCCTGGCTAATCTCCACGCGCAGGTCCGGCGCTCCGGGGATGGTCAAGTGGACGGCGCCGTCGGCGTCTTCAGCCTCAAATCCCAGCCTCGTATAGAAGTCCTTCATCACTGCCAGTTCGCTGACCGGCATCACAAACCCGATGATCGCGTTTGAAATGCGATCCGGGCCCAGGTGCTGCCCGCGGTCGAGCGTGTGCCGCGATTCCGGCATGTATTGGATAAACTCCGTCACCTGGCCAGCCGGATCTTTCACGGTCGAGAGCAGGTTCCCGGCGCTGGCTTTTTTTACCGGCGTAGGGGCAAGGCCGGTAGAGGCGTAGAACTTCTGAAGGGAATTCAGGTCGCCGGCTTCGTAGCAGACGTGCATCCAGCCGAGCGGCTGGGATGGGCCGGTTCGCGAATAGACCTCGATGAACTGGCGGTCGTTGACCTTGATAAAGACTTCGAGCCCGTTCGCGCCGAGCGTCGAAGAAAAGGCCTCCTCGAACCCGAGCTTGCCGAGAAAGGCAACTTCCTTGTCGATGTCGCTCACCCGCAGCGCAATGTGCGCAATGCCAATGATGCCTTCGCTGGGCGCAGGCGGCTGGGCCTGCGCGCTCAAAGCACTCGCCAAAAGAAATGCGCCGGCCGCCAATTTAAGCCATCCCATTCTATTCATACCGCACCTCGCACGCTTCCTTATGCTTTGATGCGACTTCCGGCCTTTCCCTATTCCCTATTCCCTGTTCCCTATTCCCTGTTCCCTGTCTTTTTCACCTACTCAGCCAGCCGCCGTCGACTACCAGGATGTGCCCGTGGATGTAGTCGCTGGCGCTGGAGGCAAGGAAGACCGCGGCGCCGGCCAGGTCTTCGGGCATTCCCCAGCGGCCCGCGGGAATCCGCTCCAGAATCTGCCCTGAACGCACGGGATCTTTCTGGAGCACGGCCGTATTGTCAGTGGCCATGTAACCCGGCGCGATGGCATTCACGTTCACTCCCTTGCCAGCCCACTCGTTGGCAAAGGCCTTGGTGAGCTGGCCCACGCCACCCTTGGCAGCGGCGTACGAGGGCACGTTGATGCCGCCCTGGAAAGTGAGCATCGAGGCGATGTTGATGATTTTTCCGTGACCCTGGGCGAGCATGTGCCGGCCGGCGTGCTGCATCAGGCGAAAGACGCTCGATAAATTGACCGCAATCACCGTCTCCCAGTCTTCTTCGGGGTGGTCCACGGCCGGGGCTCGGCGAATGGTGCCGGCGTTGTTGACAAGAATGTCGATGGCGCCGAAGCGGGCCACGGTCTCTTCCACCAGCATCGCGCAGACCTGGACGTCGCCAACATCGCCAACCAGGCCGAGAGTCGGAACGCCAAGCGCCGCGAGCTGCTGAAGAGTCTCTTCGGGCAAGCGGCTGGAGCCATGCACGGCCACGTTCGCTCCGGCTTCAGCCAGCGCCATCGCGATTCCGGCGCCAAGCCCGCGCGACGACCCGGTGACGAGCGCTGTTTTACCGTCGAGGTTAAATCGATCAAGGATCAAAGCAAGTCCTTTCCGGCGTAGCTGACAGAACAAGGGGGAGAATACACGGCGGGTTTTATTCGGTGCAAACGCGCGGAGGCTCTCTCGAGGGCCACGGTTCCAACTGACCTTACCCCATCCTCGCCACTTCTCTAAGCTGGTGGGCAACGGCTTCAAGGAAAGTCTCCACGCTGGTATCGAGTGGAATTGAAAGACCGCTCTTGGCGCACAGTGCCGCCGCGATTCTCTGGGCCAGCGCGGCCCGCACTGCCAGTTCCATATCGAGCCGGCGCGCGAAAAAGCCTTCCAGCACCTGCAGGTCGCTCCCGCTGAGTTTGGCGAGAGACGGGGTGGGCAGCACCACGCGAAGGTGCGGCGGAGCCATCGGAGAGTTCGCCGGCGCCGGTGGCGCAAACGTCGCGGCTGTCAATATGCGGTTGCCCATCTCGCCCCAGTGCGGCGTGTCCAACTCGCGGTCGTGCACCACCAGCGTACCGGCCACCATATCGCCCAACCGCTGGTTCTGCTTGCTGAGAAAAATTGCGACAACGCCCACTGCGTAAAACCCGGGCAGGTAATCGATGTACCGCACCAGGTTCCGTGCCAGCGACTCGAGAAAGCTGATTGCCCGGCCCGAGCGGTGAATCACGCGGATCTTTGCCACGCGCTTGCCGGGAGTTTTGCCGTTCCAGAAGGCCTCAAACAGCGCGAAGTAGCCCCAGACGGCAAGGAAGATGAGGATCAAGACGAAGGCAATGACCCAATTCTCAGACCAGTAGGCGAAAGCGTCCACTGCGGCAAGCACGACGACCAGAATCAGGCCGAAGACAAAGCCGCCCACCATCAGAATCAGGTAGTCCACCATAATGGCGATAAAGCGGCTGCCGATTCCGGCGATCGGCATCTCGATGGAAACTAGCTCCGGCGTATCGATGTTAAGCTGGTTGGCAATCGGGTCCATGGCTCAAATTCTTTCAAATCGCTGGCTCGAAAAGCGGCGCCCTTACTGGGAGCGGCTTTCGAAACTTCTTGCTCAGGCCGGCTCCGGCGGCCTCGGCCAGCTTACGCGCGCTGAACTGCAGGAGACGGCGCTGCTCTACCGCCAGGTGGCCGGCGACCTTTCCACGCTGCGCCAGGATGCAACCGCGCGCGCCTACGCCGAGCACGTCAATCAGTTATTGGCTCGCGCCCACCATATCATTTATTCCACCCGCCGGACCAGTTTTCTGGGACTGCTGCGCTACATGCGCGACGGTTACCCGGCCGTATTCCAGCGGAATCTGCGTTACGTGATTGTCGCACTGATCATTACGCTGGCCGGCGGAGCGCTGGGTTCGGTGCTTACTCTGGCGCGGCCGCAGTTCATGCGCACCATGCTGGGGCCTGAGATGGTGGCCACCATCGAGCGCCACGAAATGTGGACCCATTCGGTGGTTGCGGTCAAGCCCGCGGCCAGCGCATGGATCATGACCAACAACCTCTCGGTTTCATTTGTCGCCTTTGCCGGCGGCATCACCTTCGGTGGGCTCACGCTCTGGTCTCTTTTCTTTAACGGGCTACTGCTGGGGGTGATCGGCGTCGCCTGCCAGCAGCATGGCATGGCGCTCGACCTGTGGAGTTTTGTCGCCCCGCACGGCTCGCTCGAACTGCCGTCCATTATTTTTGCCGGGGCTGCCGGGTTGCGTCTGGCGCACGGAGTTGTCTTTCCGGGCATCTACCGCTGGCGCGATTCCATTGCGCTTGCCGGCGCCGAGGCTTCGCGCCTGGTGGCGGGCATTATTCCGCTGCTGGTGATTGCGGGCACTCTGGAGGGGTTTTTCTCGCCTTCGAGCGCGCCCGTCTGGCTCAAGTTCACAGTGGGAGTAATGCTGTTCACGCTGCTGAACCTGTGGCTGTTCAGGCCGCTTGGAGATCTCAAGCCGCCTTTGGGGCCTTCGCGACAAGCCTGATCCCAAGGGCGTTCATTACAGCCAGCGTAGTTTTCAGAGTAGGGTTCCCCCGACTGCTGAACGAGCGATAAAGCTGCTCTCGCGAAAGCCCGGTCTTGTTCGCAACCTCCGCCATTCCCCGGGAACGCGCAACAACACCGAGGGCATGCGCGATGTAGGCCGAATCGCCAGTTTTGAACGCTTCCTTAACAAAAACTCTGACTGCTTTGTGGGAGTCAAGATCCTCGGCGGGGTCGTAACTGGTGAGCTTGTCGGTCTTGCGCATCTTTCCACTCCGCCGCGAGTTGCTTTGCCCGCTTGATGTCCCGGTCTTGCGTCCGTTTGTCGCCGCCGCATAAGAGGATGACAAGCCAGTTCCCTCGCTGCTTGAAGTAGATTCGATAGCCGGGACCATAATCGATCCGCAATTCGCTTACGCCTTCGCCGACGGGCCTTACATCTCCCGCGTTTCCAAAGCCGAGACGATCGAGCCGCGAAGCAATCAACGCCCGGGCCCGCTCGTCGTTAAGCTTCAAGCGCCACTTGCGGAAAGTTTCAGTCTGCCTGAGTTCGAGCATCGGCGAACTGTAGTTTTTAGACTACACCCCTTCTACCTGCCAGTCAATGTAAACTCCGGGCAAACTCCGACGCGCGCAGGTTTCTCAAAGCCACCGGTTGGAGGCTGGCTACGACTCAAACTTGGTCCGCCGTGCCGTCAACTCGTCGGCGATCTGCCGGTTCTTCTCGCGGCTGATGGGATAGAAGAACATGCTTACTGCCGATGCGATGAAGGCCAGTCCCGCGTAGAGGCTTGCGGTGAGCAGGATGCCTGACTGCGCTTGCGGTGTTTGTATCGTTGCGGTCGAGACGAACCCATACGCCGAGAACAACATTCCTGCAATCCATCCGCCCAGCGCCAGGCCGGCCCACAGCGCAAAGACGACCGCGGATGTTACCGTGCCGCTGGCGCGGCGTCCGGTCTTCCACTCGCCGTAATCGGCCACATCGCCCATCATGGCCCAGATGAGCGGGCCAGAGAGCCCGAATGCGAACTGCCGCAACACTTCCACCGCGATGATCGTGAATGTGGCGTGCGGCGGAATGATGAACAACGCCGCGCTGAAGAGGCCAGCCAGCGTCATGCTGGCGATAAACAGAAACCGCTTGCCCATACGCTTGGTGACTGCAGTGGAGCAGGCAACGCCGACCAGAAGCGAAGCCAGGCCAAAGCCGTTGAACCACGAAAAGAGGTCGACGTTGCCGGATACAAAGCGGAAATAGGGTAGCATCACGCTGCCGCGCACCACGATGGCGGCGAAATAGAAGAGCGTGGCCAGGAACAGCACAATCCACGGACCGTTGCTGAACAGATCCTTGAGATCCTGGCTGAGCGAGGATTGCTGTTGCGGGCTGGGCTGGATGCGCTCTTTGGTGGTAACGAACGCAACAATGAAAAAGATGATGCTCAGCACCGAGAGCAGGCCCATGGTGAGCTGATAGCCGAGCGCGTCATTCCCATGGCCGAAGAACCGCACCATGGGGATGGCCAGGCTGGCGATAATAAAGCCCGCGGAGTTGGCCGCGATCTGCCGGTACGTCGAGATGCTGGTCCGCTCGTCGGGATCGGAGGTCATGACGGCGTTGAGCGACGCATACGGCACGTTGTTCACGGTGTAGACGACGCGCAGCAGGATGTACATGACCCACGCGTAGACGAGTTTGGCCCCCGGGCTGATGCTGGGCGTAGTAAAGGTGAGTACGCAGATGACGCCGAATGGCAGCGCGGTCCACAGCAGCCATGGCCTGAACTTGCCCCACCTGGAGCTGGTGCGGTCGGCGATGACGCCCATGACCGGGTTGAGGAATGCCACGCCGAGTCCGACAACCAGGAACAGCGTACCGGCCTGCGCGGCGGTCAGCCCGAAGGTGTGCGTATAGAAATCCAGTTGCAAGGCCAGCATGGCCTGGAAGACGAAGTTCGCCGCCAGGTCACCCAGGCTGTATCCAAATTTCTCTCCGAATGTAAGCGTCTGGCTCATAAGCGCCTCATTTTTTCGACGGCGTGCAAAATTATTTCGTCACTACCAGATTCAGTTTGGTCAGGTCCTTGTCGCGCGACGATGTGCCGACCATGATCTCGAAATCGCCCGGCTCCACAACGTACTTCATGTTCACGTCCCAGAATTTGAGCGATGCGGGCGTGATGTCGATCGCGACTGTCGCGGTTTCGCCGGGCTTGAGCCATACCTTCTTGAAGCCCTTCAGCTCCTTTACCGGCCGCGTTACGGTGCTCACCACGTCGCGAATGTAAAGCTGCACCACCTCAGAGCCTTCGCGCTTACCGGTGTTTGTAACCTCGACCAGCGCCTGCGTTGAGCCATTGCGCGCGATTCGCTTCTTGGTCAGCCGCGCATTCTCGAGCTTGAACGTTGTGTAGCTCAGTCCGTAGCCAAAGGCGTAGAGCGGCGACACATCGTCAAACAGGTAGCCGCGTCGCGCCGAAGGTTTGTAGTTGTAAAAGACCGGCACGTGTCCCGCCGACCGCGGCACCGAGATGGGCAGCTTGCCGCCGGGATTGCAGTCGCCAAACAGCACGTCGGCAACCGCGCGCCCCGTCTCCTGCCCCAGGTAGAAGCACTCGTAGATGACCGGAACCTGCTGCTCAAGGAAGTTGACCGAGAGCGGCCGTCCATTGAACAGAAATGCGATGACCGGCTTGCCCAGCGCGAGCATGGACTTCACCAGCTCTTCCTGGCTGCCGACGAGGCCAAGGCTGGTGCGATCGCCCATGTGCTGCAGGCTCCACGCCTCGCGCGAGGTCTGCTCGTTGCCGCCGATGGCCAGCACAATCACGTCGGCCTTCTTCGCCACCTTTACGGCTTCGGCAATCTGCCGGCGATCCTGTTCGGGGTCGCTCGCAACCACCGCATCCTGGTTCCACGAACCGCCGATGGTGATCTTGCAGCCTTCGCTGTAGAGCAACTTTACCTGCTTGCCGGCCTTCTTCTTGATGCCTTCGAGCACCGAGATATCGCGCTTGGGCACTCCGCTGTAACCGCCCAGCAAGCTGCGGTCCGCGTTCGGCCCAATCACGGCAATGGTCTTGATCTTTGTGAGGTCGAGCGGCGCAAGATTGTTCTCGTTCTTGAGCAGCGTGATGGATTCGTGCGCGGCATTCAACGCCAGCTCGGTATGCTCGTCGCAGGCAACCACACGGTCCGCCTCATCGGGATCGACATAAGGATCGTCGAACAGCCCCAGCTCGAACTTCCAATACAGCATGGGCGCAACCAGTTCGTCGAGCTGCTTCTCTTTCAGCACGCCCTCATTCACCAGCTTCACCAGGTGCAGATAGCAATCCGGGTCGGGAAGCTCAATGTTCACGCCCGCTTCCACCGCAAGCCGGCACGAATCCTTCTTATCCTTGGCCACAAAGTGGCCGTGCGTGTCGGGCCGGTAACCCAGTTCCCAGATGGCGTAGTAGTCAGAAACGATGAACCCCTTGAAGCCCCACTCCTTGCGCAGCAGGTCGCGAAGCAGCCACTTGTTGGCATGCGAAGGAACGCCGTCGATCTCGTTGTATGAGGCCATCAAGGTAACGGCTCCGGCTTCGCGCAGCGCCTCCTTGAAGGTGTAGAGGAAGGTCTCTTGCAGCACGCGCATCGATACGTTGGCCGGGGCGCAGTTCATTCCTGACTCCGGCTGCCCGTGGCCCACAAAATGCTTGAGCGTCGCCAGCACGTGGCGTTTGTCGCGGAATTTGCGGTGGCCCTGGAAGCCTTTTACTGCGGCGATTCCCAGCCGTGAAACCAGGTACGGATCTTCGCCGTAGGTCTCTTCCACGCGTCCCCAGCGGGGTTCGCGCGCCACGTCAACCACCGGCGTAAGCGCGTGATGCGCGCCGCGCAGCCGCGCTTCGAGCGCCGTCATCGTAAACAGCCTTTCAACCAGCTCAGGGTTGAAGGTTGCGCCCAGCGCGATGGGCTGCGGAAAGCTGGTGCCATCGGGCGCAGCGTGCCCGTGCAGGCACTCTTCGTGAAAGATCACCGGAATGCCCAGGCGGCTGTTCTCAAGAAAGAACTTCTGAATCGCGTTGGTCAGCTCCGCCATGGCGCGGGCCTTTTTGCCGCCGCCCGCGTCGCTGGGCCGGCCCACCTGTCCCAATCCGCGGCCGTCGCGGAACGACTTCTTCGCCTTGGCCAGGTCAAAGTCCCCCTTTTCGTCCACCATCGTCTGAGCTTTCCCCTGCCAGATGCACAGCATCTGCGCGGCCTTTTCTTCAAGCGTCATCCGCTTCAGCAGGTCGTCAACGCGCTTTCTACTGGGCAGCTTGGGGTTCTTGTAGGCGGGAGTTGTTTCCTTGGTCTTCGCGGCGACCGGGGCACTTTTCATCGGGAGCTCTTTCTTTACCAGAAGGATGGCGCAGCGTGGCGCTGTCTTTTCCGGAACGAAGGAATCTTAGCACGGCCCCATCACCCCGAACCAGAGCGAATGTGACGATAAAAATCGATTTACTCTTGGAGTGTACGCCAATCCGGTCACACGCGCCCGGACACGTCTTCGGCCTCGATACGCCAAGCGCCATAGGCAACGAAATCGTGCCGATTAAGCCTTGGTATCCGGCATGCGTTCTGAAGCCGGCTTCCATCCGCCATCGACGAGAATCAGTTCGAACTCAGCAGCGCCGAGGCGGCGCTGCCTTACCCCCTGGTACGCAGGGCTGCTGTACCAGCGCTTTGCGACCTCCATCGAGGGAAACTCAAATAGGACCACTCCCTTAACCACGACCTCACCTTCGAGCACTTCGAACGGCGTGTATGCCGCGAGCGGCTTGGCGCTATAACCTTCAAATGACGGCGCAACATTTTCCCAGTAATCCTCAAGGCGCCGGCGGTCGGTAACGCTTCTGCAGATCGAAATAAGGTAAGCAGGCATGGTTTGTCCCCTGTCACTCGATGCACCCTTATCGGCGGCCGGCCTGCAGCATTGCCCGCTCTCTCACCCGCAGGTTCTGATTCAGCCGGGCGCTCCTCCTGAGCGCAGCGTAGCGAGGGAGCCGCTCTCCGTCATACTCCCCAACTCTGCACCCAGTGTGCAAACGCATGCCAGGGCGCGCTTGGTCCGATAATGCGGGTGAACTGCCCCATAACGATCAGGAACAAGCTCCCCCACATGGTCGCGCGATGAATCTTGCGCGTGGACCACAAGTCATATCCGGCCAGCAAGAGAAGAAGAACATACGTGGCGGCATAGGCCGGGTACACCTGACGGAACAGAATCGGGACGTGCCAGCGAAAGAAGGCGGCCCGTGTGAGACAGACGGTTGCGATGATGATGAGCCGCTTGTGCGCTGCCGCATCCCTCCGCAGCGCGTATGCAAACCCGGCAAGCACAGCAAAGTCAAACGCGTCTGTAAACGTGACGGAGAGAAGACCGAGCACCAGTTCCATTGAAGGAGCGCCCTTCACCCGCGCGGCAAGGCCCGCGGCAGTCAGGACCACCATCACCACCATCGCAACAGCAAGCACGAACCCCGCCATGCCGAGCTTGCGGTGCCAACCAACCCGCTTGGCTGAAATGAGGCCCGCCTGCACAATCAGCAGAATCATCCAGGCACTGAATACCGCTGCGTGGATGTGTACAATCCGCGAAGGCAACGGAGCTAGGAAACCGCCCGCCAGGTAGTACGTGGGTGCAAAACCGATCGCTACGACTGCCGCCAGGAGGAGGGTCATCGCAAAGAAGAACTGCCGGTCATACTTGCGTCCCGGCAGGCCCTTCGACAGATTGGCCGGAACCGCTGCGCTAATAGACACGTTGCCCTTTCAAATTCCCCGGCACGTTCGACCGCAAGTTGACGTGATGAAGAGAGAAACCACTATAGCATTCAGAGCGCGCCCGCTGAGCAGATGATTCGATTCTAATTGGCAGGCAGCGCACTCTACAGCATCGCCCGTTCCTTCACGCGCAGGTACTGGTTCAACACCGCCGAAGTGAGCCGGGAGGGATCGAGATCGAGCGTCAGCGCGCCCTGCTCGCGGAGCCGCGCCAGAAGCAGCTCGCGGCGGCTGGTGAGCTCCTGCGCGGCCGAGGCGCGGAACATCTGTTCGATATTCTTTGGCCGGTTTGTTGCGAGGGCTTCAACCTCGGGCTGGGCCATGGCGACAAACAGCAGCACATGCCGGCGCAGAAGCTGCATGGCGCCGTCGATGACTTCGGGCCGCATGGCTGTCTCGGCCAGGTCGGTGATCCACAAGATGAGGGCCCGCCGCGGCTGATAGCGGTTCAGCGTCGCCGTGGCCCGCAGATGATCGGCCTCGCTCGGTTCAGCCTTGGCCAGAGCCAGCGCTTCGACAATCTGCCGCAGGTGCGCAGAGCCTCGCCCCGGCAGAACGCGCTGCTGGATATGCTGCCCGTAAACCAGCAGGCCGACCCGGTCACCGGAGTTGAGAGCAAGCTGCGCCAGCGCAACGGCAGTAGAACAAGCGTGGTCGAGTTTGGAGTGCCGCTCGCCGTCCGCGCCTTCGCCGCCACTTTTGGCCTGCAACAGCCTTCCTGCGTCGAGAACGATCCACACCGCCTGGCTGCGCTCGGTCTGGTAGCGGCGGGTGATCAGGTCGCCGCGCCGCGCTGTCGCCGTCCAGCACACGTCGCGCAGATCGTCGCCCTCGAGATACTCGCGCAGGCTCTCGAAATCGCGGCCCAGGCCGCGCTGACGCACCTGGCGCAGTTGCAGGTCGATCTGGCGTCCGCGCGCCAGAAAAATCTGCTGGTCCTCGCCCCGCCGCAGCGCCGGATACACCCTCACCGTTTGCTCGAGCGGCGCCATTGCCCAGCGCTCCACCAGCCCCAAGCCCGACGCGTAACGCACAAAGACCGCGCCTGCCTGCACGTCGCCGCGTTCCCGCGGTTCAACCTTGTAGCGCAGCGAAGCACGAATTCCCTGGTAGGCGCGCAGCTTGTGCGTCGCCGGCGTGGCCACCAACGCGGTCGGCAAATCGTCGGTCAGGCTGCACTCAAGAATCGTTCCGCCCCGCTCCGGCGCGAGGGACTCGACCGCCAGCTCGATCTCCGTCTCACTGTCGAGGGCAGGCGCATTGCTCCACGAGCGCTCAACCGTGATGGCGCGTGGCGGCGGCAGACGCAGACCGTCGGCAAACGCGGCCAGCAGCACAACCCCATCCCACACCAGCATCGCGTAGCCCAGCCGCGCGTCGAAGAACCCCGGCAACGCCAGCAACAGGCCCGCGGCCAGCAGCCAGATGGTCCGCTGGGTCAGTCCAAACGCAAAGCGGCCGCGCGGCACCGCCTGCGCGCGAATGGGCTCGGGATGGAGCGAGGGAGAAACCATTTATGGTTACTAGGCCAGATCGAGCGCCATCCGCAGAGCGATGTCCAACTCAGCAAGCTTGCCGCGGGTGAGACAGCCGACGAAGTTTCTAAGTTCGGATTTTGGAATGCTGGTGAGACCGTCGCAGTGAATCCAGCTCTCGTGTTTCAGTCCTTCATCGATGCCAACTCGAACCTGGGTGGAGAGCCCCTGGCCCTCAGAGAAGATAGGAGCACAGACTAAGGTGGAGAAACGAGTATCTACGATTGATTGGCGGCTGACGATCACGAAGATACGAAATCGCTTGGTATCGTTGGGCGGATTTTGCAGGCGATACAGTTCTCCCCGGCGCATGAAAACCTAACTTTCAGTTGTGTATTTGATCGGGGCCTGGTAGCGCAGCACATCTTCCATTTCGCGATTCAGGTAATCAGCATGGGCATTGATGAGCTCGGCATCGCGAGCATTGATAGCTTCGCGCACTCTGGCTTTGAAGTATTCGCGGAGGACATCCTCGATAAAAGCCGAACGCGAAGCTCTGGAACCGGCGTTGCGATCTACTTCGGTGAGGATTTCCGATGAAAGTGTGATGGAAGTCTTCTGCTTCATACTACCATTATACCACCTTTATCTCCTTGGCACGGCAACCGCGGCTACCACATCGCCCAGCACGCGATCGGCGTCGAAGCCCTCCAGTTCGGCCTCGGGCTTGAGCATGATGCGATGCCGCAGCACCGGCAGCACGGCGCGTTTCACGTCGTCGGGAACCAGGTAATCGCGATCCTCGAACGCCGCGAACGCTTGCGCCACACGCAGCAGGCAGATGGCTGCGCGGGGGCTTGCGCCCAGCGCCAGCATCGGCCACTCGCGCGTGCGCCGAATCAGCTCGAGAATGTACTCGTAAAGGTCGCCCTCCACGCGGATGGCGCGAATCTCGTCGCGTGCCCGCGTCAGCAGATCGGCGTCGATGGGCTCGATCTTCGCGTCCTCCAGCAATCCAGCCGCACTCGACGAGCGGTGCCGCTCGAGCATCGCCCGCTCCTCGCTTTGCGATGGATACGTCACCTTGATCTTGAGCAGGAATCGATCGAGCTGCGCCTCGGGCAGCGGATAGGTGCCCTCAAAGTCGATCGGGTTCTGCGTGGCGAAGACAGTGAACCACGCCGGCAGCGGCCGGCGCACTCCATCGCTCGTCACCTGCCGCTCTTCCATGCATTCCAGCAGCGCCGCCTGCGTGCGCGGCGGCATGCGGTTGATCTCGTCCACCAGCAGAAGATCGGTAAAAACCGGGCCGGTGTGGAAGGTGAAGGCGTCCGTGCCGGGACTGAAAATCGTGGTTCCAAGAATGTCGGCGGGCATCAAGTCGGGCGTGGCCTGCACGCGCTGGAAGCCGAGACCCAGCAGCCGTCCCACGGCCTTCACCATCAGCGTCTTGGCAATTCCCGGCACGCCCTCGAGCAGTGCGTGGCCTTGTGTGAGCACCGCAACCAGCACTTCGCCAATTGCCTCGTCCTGCCCTGCAATTACCCGCGCCAGCTCTGCGCGCGCCTGCGTGACCAGTTGCCTGGTGGCCGCCAGCGCCGCGGCCGGCTCAGTCTGCGTCTCCACTACCGGTTTCATAGGAGTCTCTTCGCTCATTCGTGTCTCCCCGCTTCCATGTTAGAAAAGCTGTGAATAGGGCGCCAATGTCACACAGGGGCTAAAGCCCCAATCATTATTCGGCGGCTTTGCGGCCCGAGTAAACTCCTGCCCTTTTACAAAGCCAATCCCGCCTTTCTTCGCGGCTCCGTCAGGTGCTTTGCGCCAGCCGCAGCCTGTTGCGCAAAGAATTCGCCCCAGCGGCTCAGCTTTTGCACCAGCGCAAGCGCCTTCTTCGGCGCCAGCAAATCGTCGTTACAGGCGCTTTCGCACTCGGCCAGATCCGTTTCCAGCTCGGCTCCAGCCGCAGGAAAACGCCGCCGCAGCGCATCGGCAACAGCGCGCGCGTCCATCTGCATTCCCTTGACGCCGCACAGAGCGCCCATCGCGCGCCTGAACCGGTCATAGGCGAGTTGCACCGCGGTAGCTGAGGCGCCTGCCTTGCCATAAAGAGAGCCCAGCGCCTCAATAAACTCCACTGGAGTGGATCGCGCCGGCAGCGGAACGTCGCGCACCGGACCGCGGCGCCGGCTGGAGCTCAGGACGGTCAGCAGCACCAGTCCGATTGCACCGTAAATCAGCATGGTGAGCGCCGGGCCGCGAGCGTAGTACCACTCTGACTTCGTCTCGCCATGCAGCGACTCATCCCAGTAGAAACGATGGCCCTCGGGGCTCCCGATCGCGTTCAGAAAAAGGTCAAGGTTGTCGGCCCGCGCAATCGATCCGTTCTCGATGGGCGTCGATCCCGCCCACCACACCACGTGCCCCGCGTGCTCGTCGTATTCCACCACCGCGGGTTCGCCCGCACAGTTGTAGTCCACGTGGTACCTGGGGTTGTTCATCTTCCAGGTTGCCTGGGGCTGCATCCAAACCTCGCCCGAATCGGCCAGGTTCCCCAGGCCCTGCGGAGTAAGTTTGCAGGCTGCCCCGTTCAGTTGCGTAGTGGGCTGGGCTGCGCTATTGGGAGCCAGCGCGCCGCCCGCCATTCCTGTCACCAGGATTCGGCCGCCGCGCTCAAGAATCTGATCCACCGCTTTGAAGTCATGTGTCGACGTCAGGTAGGGATCCACCAGGATCACCACAGTTTCATGGTTGGTCCTGGCGGCCAGCTCACCCAGCGGCTGCTCCCAGCGCTCCACCTTGTAGCCGCTTTCAACCAGCAAATCGCAGGCAGCGTGCGCTCCGTGCCTGCCGGTCAGGTAGCTGCTCGGCAGCGGATTGTCGTCGCTGTTCTGGTTGCGCGCAAATACCGCGGTGATGACCGCCAAAACCACCACCACCCCCATGCAGATGAGCAGCAGTTTGCGGTCTTTTGCGTCGAGCGAGGCAAAGAGTTTCATTCCACCCCCAGCCCCGCGGCCAGCGTGCGCGCCGCTTCGTAATCCGTCAAGGCTGCCTCGCGCCCTCCATACCAGGTGCGTTCGAAGCTCCGTGTCAGGGTGGTCAGGTTGTCGCGGCGGGGATCGGTCTTGGGCAGCAATAACAGATACTCGCGTGGCGTGCGCGCGCGGTCGGCAGGCCACAGCCGCCTCGCTTCAAGCCGTGATATTGCGGCCCAGTAAAGGAAATGAATTGCTTCGCGCCAGAGTCCTTTGGCCGCCGCATCCTGCGCGTCTTTGAGCCACAGTTGCCACTCGCGGGCCGAGGGCGCGCCGCCCATCCCGGTGGTTTCGGGAATCAGACGAATGCGCGAACGCCGCTCGATCTGAATCAGCGACCAGACCAGCCCGATCAACACCCCGCCGATCAAAAGTCCCAGCAGAAGATTGGGCAGCCACCGAGCCTTGCCGCCAAAGCCCGCCAGCTTGCCCACCAGGCGGTTGACGACATTATCGAGCCACTCCCAGAACCGATTTCTCACCGGGTTCCGGTTCACGCTCTGGTAAGCTCGCCGCGACAGGATTTCTGCGAGTCTCTTGTGCTCGCCGGTAAAGTCGTTCGCGGCCTGCGAGCCTGCGGCGAGTGTGTCAACTTGCTGTTCTTCATCTTTCAGCCGGTCGATGGCCGCGCCCAGCAACTCGTCCACCGTGGCCGGTTTCCGCTGGATCACTTCCACGTGCGGCAATATCGCGGTTGACGCCGGCGCCGCGGTCTCCTTTTTGCCCGCGCGGTCGAGCAGATCGCGCAGCCAGTCGTAGCGGATTTCGCGGCTCTCTTTTACCGCGCCCGCGGTCCACTGCAGCCTGTCATCCGGCCCAACCAGCGACTGATCGCATGCCGTCGTATTCCGCGCCGTGCGGCAGGCCTGCACTACGGATTCAAGACTGTTGAGGTGCTGCTTCAGGTCTGCCGGGCCAACGTCCTTCCAATCGGCTCGCGCCTGCCGGGCCGCGACTGCCGCTATGAGCGCCGCAGCAAGCAACGCATTCCTGATCCAGATTCTTGAGCCCGCGCGGGAGATCATTGTTCCTTCACGGTATCAGTGCCCGGCCCCGGCTCGAAAGACGGCGCCAATGGGCTCTCAGGGACGGGCGTTAATTCAGGTGCTGCCGCCGGCTCAAGTTCTACCGGCGGCGCGGGCGTTACTGGCGGAGCCGTCAGGCCGGCCTGTTCCATCATCAGCTCGATGTCGTAACCCTCGGTCCGCACGCGCTGGTCAAAATAGAACAACACCAGCGCGATCACCGGGATCGGCGTAATGAGAACTTGCAGAAGGAGCCTGGCCAGAAAACCCAGAATCAAGCCCACAACTGCTACGACAGGGCCGAACTTTGAACCGCCCAGCGCGGTTGCAATCGCGATGCCAATCAACATGAAGACGTCGGCGATTATCGCAATCACCATCGAGAGAGCCCCCACCAGCAGATACATGACAAAGATCCGCCCGCGCGCCCCCTTGCTCAGCAAATTTGCGCGCTTGATCGATTGCCATGCGGTCTTCTCCTCCACAATGCAGGCGGCCATGGCCATCGAGTAACAGAGCCAGCGCCAGGCGATGTAGGCGAATGCGGCGAAAACCACCAAAAACGAAAGAAGCACGGCGACAACACTGGCGTTGGTGCCGCCAACGACGCCCAAACCCACAAGAGGGGCAAAAAGTCCGCCCGCTGCTAGGGCCGGAATGATTACCACCAGCAGGACCAGCAGCACGATCAGCCACAGATAGCGCCAGAAACGCGGCCACACGCTCTTGATTGCCTCGCGCACCTTGATCTTTTGGCCCATTTGAGTGTCGATGGCCGTTCTCGTCAGCGATGCCTGCGACACCACGCTCGCAACCAGCAGCACCGGAAGCCCAATTACCAGCGCTATCGCAAAGATTCCGATGAATGCGCTTGTATTCGTCACCGTCGGTTTGGCGTTGAAGGCGCCCGTGAGCCCCATGGCTACGCCGACAGGCACAAAGACCGCAAACATGGCTACAACCGGCAAGGCCGAAACCCCTGCAAATGTCCAGAAGTTGTGGCGATAAAGTTGCGAGGTGCGATCGAGAATCTCGCCGAGCGTCAGGGGTCGCAGTTTATCGTCCATGGCAATTCATCGGAACAGCAGTTCAGATTTGAGGGAACTCGTTCTCCGCAACGGCAGCTCCAGGCAGCTCTGCATGCGGCGCAAGGCCCGTCGCCTGCATCATCCACAGGATGTCGAAGCCCTCTTTGCGCACGCGCTGGTCGTAGTAGAAGAGCGTGAGCCCGGTGGAGTAGATGGGCCCGATAAAGGTATTGACCAGGAAGCCTGCAACCTGGGTGATCGCCATCAACCCGATGGGAAGCGGCTGCCCAAGATGCTTGGCGGCGAAGATGAACAATGGAAATCCGAGCAGCGTGGCCAGAATCAACCGGATCGCATAAACCAGCAGTCCCAACACGAAGATGCGGCCTCGCGCTCCCTTGCTCAGCTGGGTGCTCCGCTTGATTGCAGGCCCGGCTGCCACGCCTTCGACGACGCAGACTGGCATGGCCAGCGAGTAGCGCAGCGACATCAGGACGGCGTAAACCCCTGCCGCAAGAATCAGCGGAAAAAGCACCAGGAAGGCCGCTCCCAATTCAAGCATCTTTGCCGGCTCTATGGCGTGCGGCTGCTGCATCACCGAGGGATTGGTGAGCCAGCCCGAGGGCATCACCGCGAACATCATGGCGAAGAAGATTATGTAAAGCGCCCAAATCGGTCCGTAGGCCCTCGTCCCGGCATTGATCATCAGCCACAGGTAGGTGCGAAGGCGCGGAAATGCGCTCGAAACAGCCGCCCGAATGGTGGCCGGTTCGCCCAGGTAGACCCAGGCAACCATACGGTTGAAGGCGGCGATGGAGAGCCCCGCTGCCAGCAGAATCACCACCATCTCCAGCACTGACGAGGTGGCCACGGCCCACTGCAGATTGCCGCGCACATTGGGATAACCCATCAACTGCAGCGCGCCCAGATCGAGCATCTGCGCCAGCAGCATTACGCAGGCGAAGATTGCTGAAGTACCCGCAAACAGAAGGAAGTTGTTGCGGTAGAGCTCGGCCGTGCGGTCGAGGATCTCACCGAGGTTCAGCGGGCGAAGCTGGGTGGTCATCACATCCCCCGTTGACTAAAGCACTTTTGCTTTTACTGTAGACTTCCGTGCCCCATCCTTTCCGCGTTTTCCTGCGGAAAGGGTGGGACGCCAGGCCTGCGCGCCGTCCGGTGCTCTGGCGCCGGCCTGGTACAAAACCAGTTCTTGATTGGAATATGTGCCGTGATCGCTTGCAGGGATGGTAGCACACGCCCTGGAAACCGGCGGGGAGGGGCAGGACTGCCCGGACGCCAACCCCGGAGCGATCCCTGAGGGTTTGGGGTCCGGCCTATGAAGACGGACCCCTGCTCAGGCTTCCTGTGTTCACGACGGATTGAATGACGGTACGCGGCTTCAGTGACTCTCTGTTGCCGCCGGAGCCGTTGCCGCAGGCTGTCCCTTTGAGAAGCTCCGGATGTAAATGACCAGGTTCCAGACCACCTCATCCTTGGCGCGGCCCTCTTGCTCGGGTGGCATCTTGTCGCCCTTGCCGTTCCTGATGACGTTGAAGATCTCGCCATCTGGATGGTTTTCGAGGGATTTTGGGTCGGTCCAGTCGGCCATGGTCAGGCTCATGCTCTGGGCCAGATCGGTCTTTCCGTTCCCGTTATCGCCGTGGCACATGGCGCAGTCGATGGTGTAAACACTCTTCGCCTTGGCTTGGGACTCAGGTGTAGGCTTGACCGGGTTCCTGGAATAAGTGACCGGCTGGGCGGGTGCAGCAACCGGAGTAGGCGCCATCGCCGGGGCCGGCGTTTGCGCGGGCGCGGCCGCGGGCGCAGGCGCAGGTGTTTGTGTCTGAGCTGCGATTCGCCCTGCATTCCCCGCAGCAACGGCAACAACCAGCAAACTTCCTGCAAAAAGTAGCAGATACGACTTCAAGACAGCCTCCTGGAAGGGATGTCAAAAGTACGGCATCTCTGTTTTAGAAATCTGCCCCGCATTATAGGCCCGTCTGTCAACCGGGGTCCATGACGACCGCCATAGGGGAATAGTTGAGCAGTTAAACAGTTGAACAGATGGGCGCTTGAGCAGCTGCAGAGTGAACCGATTTGGCAGGCGCAATCCGCGCCGCTGACCGCTGTTCAACTGTTTCTCTGTACGCTGTCTTTAGTGCATCGCCCCGCCGCCGCCCGCGCTCTCGCCAGGACGGTTCTTGCTCAGCAGGAACGAAAGGAGGATGAGGCAGATCGACATGTAGGCAAGTTCCATGTACACATCCTGAAAGCCCTGGGTTCGCGCCTGCATCTCAAGCTGGTTGTAAATTGACGCCAGCCCAAGCCCGCCCCCGTTTCCGGCGCCGAACTTCGATGCGAAGAAGCCGGTCATGGTGGCCACATGCTGCTGGTAGGCGATCGAACTTTGCTGCATCGCCTGCTGCAAATGCTGCTCATGCCAGGTAGTCCGCGAGGTTACCTGCGCGTTGGTAATGGCAATCAGAATGCTGCCGCCCAGGTTGCGCACAAAGTTGATGAGGCCGGCCACCTGGTTGCTCTGCTCCTTGGGCATTCCCACGTAGGCCGCGTTGGTAATGGAGATGAAACAGAATGGCAGAGGCAGCATCTGCACCACGCGCAGCCACGACGCCTGGGCAAAGCTCATATCCATGTTGGTCATCGCGGCTGCGTAGCGGAAGGTGATGACAAACAGGGTGAATCCACACACCGCCAGCGTGCGCGCCGATACTTTGCCGGTCGCGTACCCGGCCAACGGCATCATGATTACCAGCGCAATTCCGCCTGCCGTCAGGGCCAGTCCTGCAGTGGTGGCGTTATACCCCAGCAGTTGCTGCGTAAACTCCGGCTGCAGCACGGTGTTCGCGTTCAGCACGCCGCCCACCAGCATCATCAGGAAGCAACAGATGGCAAAGTTCTTGAACCGGAACAGCCGCAGGTTGATGAGCGGGTTCTTCTGCCGCCACTCCCACAGCACAAGTGCGATAAGCCCGCCAATAAACAGGACCGCGAAGAACCGGATAAAGCCTGACGAGAACCAGTCGTTTTCCTCGCCTTTATCGAGCATGATCTGCATTCCGCCCATTGAGATGGTGAGGAAGGCGAGGCCCATGTAATCCATGTTCTTGAGCCGCGAACGGTCAGCCTTGATCCACGGCGGATCTTCCACCAGGCGCGTAACGAGATAGAACGCCACAATGCCGACGGGAATGTTGATAAAGAAGATCCAGCGCCACGAGAAGTTGTCGGTAATCCAGCCGCCAAGCGTGGGCCCGATCGACGGCGCCAGCACGGCCACCAGCCCATACAGCGCAAAGGCCTGGCCGCGCTGCTGCGGCTCAAAGCTGTCGGCCATTATGGCCTGGGCCATGGGCTGCATGCCGCCCCCGCCCGCACCCTGGATGACGCGGAAGACGAGCAGCGTGCCAAGCGTAGGCGCCGCGCCGCACAAAAAGCTCGCGATCGTAAAGATCACGATGCACATGACAAAGAAGTTCCGGCGCCCCATCAGGCTTGAGATCCAGCCGCCCAATGGCAGCACGATTGCGTTTGAGACCAGGTAGCTGGTGAGCACCCATGTGGCTTCGTCGGGGCTGGCGCCAAGCGTGCCGGCAATGTGTTGCAGCGCCACGTTGGCAATCGAGGTGTCCAGCACCTCCATAAACGCGGCCAGCGCCACGGTGGCTGCAATCAGCCATGGGTTCACCCTCGGCTTCCAGTTGGCGTGCACGTCGATGTTCGGGTTGGTCACCGTCACCGTCTGCGCGGCTGCTGCAGACGGTAAGGTTGCTGCGCTCTCCGGCAAAGGGCTCTCCTCAATTGTTTCCGCTTTCGGCTTTGCTTTTTGTGGGCCGGGGAAGTTGTTGACTGCTATGAATTAAAGCTGCCCCGCTGCACTTGCATGGCAGCCGGGCTCATACCAATAGATTCGCACAGCACGGCTTTGGGTTCAGGGATTCGAGGGTCTCCCGCTGCGGAAAAACTCGGTTGATGCGGCTGCTTTGAAAGAGCACGGCTTCAGAGCTTGCGGAAATTGCCGACTGACGTGAGTTTTGTAAAAGGGCACGAGTTTACTCGGGCCGATAAGGCTCCAACAATGAGTTCGGCGCTTTAGCCCCTGAAGGATGGTTTTGGCTGAATTCGCTTCATCAACCCGTTTTGCAAAGCTCTTCGGTAAGACTGTCGCGGTATTTCAGGATGAGGTTTTCTGCCGAGCGAAGCAACAGAACATAGCACCCGACCGCCGCCGCAGCCAGCACCGAAAAGACCGCGGCTCCCGGCCACGGCAAGTGAAAATGATGCGCCGCAAACGCAATCGGAGCCTGCAAAACCAGCCCGCCAAGCAGGACTGCCAATACCAGAAGGCCGCTCGTCCGGTTGGTCGGAGTGGTTTGTTTCAACTGCCGCGACTGGCCGGGGATGTATCGTCGCGGCGCCTGGACCGATCGCAGCGTGCCGAAGGCGAGATTCGTGGCAACAAAGAAAATCAACCACAGCCCTGCGGCAACCTGGACCGGCAGCGGTGTGGGACCCTTCGCCTGCAGCATCACCAGCCCCCATGCCGCCGTGGCCTCCACCGCCACCAGCGCCAGTTGCGTCATGTTCTTGGCCACAATCACGCTGCTCATTCGCACCGGCGCCATCAGGTAGAACTGAACGCCCGCGCCGTCGGCTCCAAAGATGTTGTAAAAGCTGCCCACCAGTCCCAGCAGCACATAGCCCAACGCGGTGGGCAAAAAGTATTCAGGGTGCTCGGCCGGCCTTCCCCGCCCGAGGATAAAGACGAAGAGTAGTGGCGTGAATAGTCCAACCAACGCCTGAGTGTTGGCCTTCAGAATCAGGAACTCCTTGCGCAGGCAGGCCGCAATCACCGGCGAAATCAGGCTGTGATCGGGTTTGGAGGCCGCGGCGCCGGTTCTCGCGGCTGTCGTTTTGCCGATTCGCTCTGCACGCTTCCCCGGCGCTTTGCCTGCGACCGAAGGGGAATCAACCAGCAACTCGCCCAGAAACTGCTTGTGCAACCGCACGGCGAAGATCCCCAGGAACAGCGTCGTATACGCCAGCAGGCCGGCGAGCCGCAGCGCCGCCGCCAGCACGTCTCCGCCGGAGACAATCGCGTGCGCCGCCAGGCCCGGAGGCATCCAGCCGAGCGTCACGGCCGAGTTGTGTGCAACGCGCATGTACCAGGGCATCATGGCGCGATGCGCGTGCATCGATTGCCGCGTCGGAACTGCGAGCTGAATACCGACAAAGAACGTTGCCATGAGCACGCTGAAGATCTCGCGAAAGCGCCTGTTCGCCAGCCAGCGCTCAAACCATGCGCCCAGCATGCGGGTGAAGAAGACGTTCATCAACGCGTACGCGCCCATCACAATCAGCGCGGGAATGAAGAGTGACTGCCGGGCAATCCCTATCCCCGCGGCTACGGCCAGTGACGCCATACAGCCCACAATCGTGCTTGGGGTAAGCAGCCCGATGAGCGTGCGCAGCACCAGGTAACGCGGAAACGGAATCGGGAATCGCGTCAGAGTTGACGGATCGAAGGTCTTCGTACTGGTTGCAATGTTGATTCCGTTGATGCTGACGAACTGCCAGAAGATCATAAGTCCGGCAAGAACCGGCGCCAACTCCTGAAGGTGGTTTTCATGGATCAGTTCCCAGGCCAGAAAGCCGCTGAATACCACCGGGCCCAGCACCATGACCGTGAGGGCGGGCCAAACCAGGATGCGCAGAAGGATCGCGAAGGCCAGCCCCAATACCTGGCGCGTTCCTTTCGGCCGGCGGCGCAAAAATGCATTCACAAACAAGCGCCAGCGCAGCCACGCCACAGCCATCAGTTGCACGCGCGCGGGAATCGGCGGCATCGCCGCCGCTGCTCCCAAGCCGCCGCTCAGCTCAGCCATGAAAGCTCCTGCTCGGGAGGCGTTTCGCCGCTCGCGCCCACGATTTCAAGGAAGATCTCTTCCAGGCTCTGCTTGCCCGGTTCCGCATGCAGCGTGCTGCTGGCTGCCTGCGAGGCCGCGCTCAACCGGCCCGCGCCGGCGCGCAATTCTTCAAGCGAACCCTGGGCCACCAGCTTGCCCTTGTGAATAATCGCCACGTGCGTGCAGAGCCGCTCCACAATCTCAAGCACATGCGACGTCAGGAACACCGTTGCGCCGCGCGCGATCATGCGCTGCAACATCGTCTTCAGGGTGCCCGCCGCCACCGCGTCAACCCCCTCAAACGGCTCATCGAGAAACAGCACCTTCGGCCCGTGAATCACCGCCGCGGCCAACGCCAGCTTCTTCTGCATCCCGTGAGAAAAGTCTGCAATCAATTTCTTTGGTTCCTCAGCCAGGTGCATGAACTCCAGCAGTTCCCGGGTTCGTTCGAGCGTGGTCGCCTTGTCAAGGCCGTACATCCGCCCCACAAAGCGCAGGTATTCATTCGCCGTGAGACGGGTAAACAGCGCCATGCCCTCGGGCACTACGCCGATCTGCCGCTTGATCTCGGCCGACTTCTCTGCCAGATCCTCGCCCAGAATGCGGATGCTGCCCGATGTGGGCGCGAGCAACCCGGTGAGCATTTTGATGGTGGTGGATTTGCCCGCCCCATTCGGCCCCAGGAACCCGAAGAACTGCCCCGCAGCCACGGTCAGGTTCACTTCGTCCACGGCGGTGAAGTCGCCGAAACGCCGTGTAAGCGCGGTGGAGTCGATGGCCGGAGTCATCACGATTGTTATAACAGGAGCCTGGCAACGGCAAATGAAGCGAAGGAGTGGGTGCCCCACCTCGGGACCCCCTGGGTACGACGTGTTTGCTTTTGTCGCTGGGGTGGGATTGCTCTACAGCAAAACAGAAGATGAACTGATCGAAGCAACCGATCGCAAGAAAAGGGCCGGCTCTTTTTGGAGAACCGGCCCCAGTTCAATTCCGCACCATACGCTCGTTTGTTTACTACTCGCCGCCTGTGGTGCCCGCGGTTACTACCACCTGCCCGGGCGCATCCACCTTGGCTCCGTTGTTCACCTTCAGCTTGAAGTTGGCAAGCTCGAGGCGGCCGTTGGAGGGCGCCACAAAGCTCAGCTCATACTGGTTGTCGAGCCGCTGCTTGACGTCGTCGAGGTACGGAATAAGCGATACCGGATTGCCCAAGCCTATCCAGTAGCTGTTCCCGCCCGTGGCGTCGGTCACCTGCAGCAGCAGGTTCTGGCCGGCGTCGGTCGCGTACAGGCCGCGGTTGAAGCGGCCGGCATCCTGCCAGTAAATGGAGTAGACGATCAGGTGCGCTTTGACTGCGTCATTGATGGCAGTCTGAACGTACGGGTCGTAGGGATCGTAGCGGCGATCGTAGTTATCCACGCCATCGGTTACCATCACCACTTCGCGACGCGCATCAGGATTGTTGGACGGCCAGTTCTTCGCCAGATCATCCAGGCTGAAGTAAGGGCTTGCGTTGACTTGAGGCACGCTGATGGGAATATGCAATCCCTTCACTGCCTGGTCGCGATTCATGGTGAAAGGACCGGCAAGCGCCGCGCGGCCGTTTACCATGTAGCCAACCGTTACCGCCGCATTCGGGGGCAGGGTCTTGATGAAGTTGGCAACATCGTTCATTTGATTGCCCAGGCCGCTACCCGCCGAGTCGTCAATCAACACTACGAGTTCAACTTTGCTGTTTGCGCCCTGCAGGGGTTCAAGGTTCGTAATGTTTGTGGTTTTGCCGTTCACCTTCAGGCTCAAATCCTGCGGGTTAACGGCCAACGGGGCCGCGTTCTTCGCGGGCAGAACGGTAATTACCGCCTGTCCCTGCCCAAGCTGATTCTCGCTCGATGCAAAAGCCGGTACGGCTGCAACCATGCAACCGGCTACTGCACATACTGCTACTCGAAATGCTGCGTTTTTCATATTTGTCTCACCTCCGAGGCGGCTCGCCGTTTCCTCTTGCCCAGCGGCTAAAATCGCCTCACCTTTGCTTTGTTAGATGAACCATGCGGTCGATCAGGTTACAGCTCTTTTGCCTTTGCCGCATCGTTCAAGCCAGTTTATGAACACAGGTTGCGTGCTTAAGTTGCGCGATCGCGCATTCGTTTTCATGCAACAAAAAAATCGCACCCAACGTGCGTCTTTTGCCATGTCTCGTCCGTCAATTTAGGCTTGTATATGAAGCATGTCATCTTCTTCCCCACAAAACACTCGCAGAGGCATTGAGGCATTTCGTTCGCGCGACTTCCGCCGCTACCAGCTTGCGCGAGTCATGGCCATCCTTGGCGCTGAGGCCCAATCCGTCGCCGTCGCCTGGCAGATCTACTCAATCACCCACCGGGCCATCGACCTCGGCTACACCGGTCTCGCGCTGTTTTTGCCGGGACTCATCTTTCTGCTGCCTGCGGGCCACGCCGCCGATCGCTTCGACCGGCGCCACGTCATTCTTATCTGCTACTCGCTGCAGATGCTCTGCAGCCTCACTCTGGTGCTGCTGGCGTGCCGAGGCTCTGAGAGTATCCTTGCCATTTATGCGGTGCTCTTTGTGATTGGGACGGGCCGCGCATTCTCCGGGCCGGCCAGCTCCGCACTCATTCCGCACCTTGTTCCCGAGGAGCACTTCGTCAACGCCGTCACCTGGGGCGGAGCCATTTTTCAGCTCGCCAACATTACCGGCCCCGCGCTCGGAGGCCTGCTCTTCACGCTTCCACTCGGGGCGCGCTTGCGCGGCGCCGGGCTTGAGGGCGCAGGCATCGTCTATCTGTTCACGCTGTTCACGCTGGCGTGGTTTGTCACCCTTGTCAGCACCCTCCACGCTCGTCCCGGTCGCATGGAGCATCGCGCCCTTTCGCTCGAGGTGATGCTGGCCGGCTTCCAATACGTGCGGCGGGCTTCAATGCTGCTGGGTTCCTTCTCGCTCGACCTCTTTGTTGTCCTGCTGGGCGGCGCCACGGCGCTCATGCCCATCTTTGCCCATGACATTCTTCACCAGGGCCCGCGCGGACTGGGACTGCTGCGCGCCGCGCCCGCCATGGGCGCCATCACCATGTCGCTGGTAATGGCTCGCTTCCCCATGCGCCGTCGCGCCGGACGCTGGCTCTTCGTTAGCGTCACCATCTTCGACGCGGCCACCATCGTCTTCGGCCTCTCGCGCTCGCTGTGGCTGTCAGTGATCTCGCTCGCCATCGCGGGCGCTGCCGACACCATCAGCGTCATCATCCGCGGCTCCATTCTGCAGCTGGCGACGCCGCCTGCCATGCGCGGCCGCGTCAGCGCGGTCAACTCGCTCTTCATCGGCGGGTCAAACGAACTCGGTGAATTCGAAAGCGGACTTACCGCGCAATGGTGGGGCGCAGTCCGCGCCACGGTCATCGGCGGCCTCGGTTCGCTGGCCATTGCCGGCATCTGGTCCACGGCCTTTCCCGGCCTGCGCAAGGCCAACGAGCTAACCGCCGAATCGCTGCGTGCGCAGATCGACGCCGAAGAGACGGTGCTGGACTCTTAGTCCATCTCGCTTGATTTCGACTGCAGGTATTTGTCGAAGGGAATCTCGAAATAGAAGAGCTCGTCGCCGTCGGCATTGCGCAGCATCTTGAGGTAGAGCTTTGCGCCCCGCAGCGGGTGGGTAAGGTCGGAGACGTCGTAGAAAAGGAAGCCGGCCCGCGTGGTGTGCGGTTCCACGGCCAGCGCCTGGTACTCGAAGGTGTCAAAGTCGTCCTCAATCTCCTTGATGCTGCCCTTCGCTTTCAGCTTGATGTCGGGAATCGGTCCCGGCATCGGAATCTTGCCTCCCTCGCGGTCCTTGCGCGTCATCAGCCGCACCACGTCCTCCGGCTCGGCCGCCTGGATGCGGTCGCCGGATGCGGTCTCGAAGAGAATCCTCGCGTCGCGCAGCGAAATCGGGCGGTCGCCCATGTTCGTTACAATCAGGCGCACCGGCATCACCCCGTGGCTCAGGTAATCTACCTTGAAGATCGAAGCCTTCTTTTTGGTGTCGTAGGGCTCGGCGGCGATGGCCACCTGTTCTTTCTCGTGGACCTCGACTGCTGCAAATGATGTGGCGGGCTGTACCGGCGGCGGCGTATGATCGCTGGCCAGAACCGGCAAAGCCAGCCAAAATGCAAACAGAGGAATGGGCCGCGAAATTCTCACCGTCCTCGACTGTATCATCGTAGGGTTAGACATCATGAAGACAAATTGGGTTAGACGTTTGGCAGCAGAAACCCGCTATACGTTGATTCTGCTGTTCTACAACCTGGCCTTCCTGTTGGTGCTTGCAGCTACTTCTCCCCTCTGGCTATGGCGGAAATCCGCCGCCGACAGAAAAAAGGCAGGGTTGTTTGAGCGCCTTGGGCGCGTCCCGCACGATCTCGCCATCCGCCGGGCCGACCGCAGTCTGCCCGTTATCTGGCTCCATGCTGTCTCAGTCGGCGAGGTGCTGGCCCTCAGCCACCTCGTCAGCGACTTCGACTGGGCCTTCCCCGGCTATCGCTTGCTCATCTCCACCACTACCGAAACCGGCAACGCGCT
Source organism: uncultured Acidobacteriaceae bacterium (assembly GCA_963808695.1). Classification (GTDB taxonomy): domain Bacteria; phylum Acidobacteriota; class Terriglobia; order Terriglobales; family Acidobacteriaceae; genus Telmatobacter. Next base: position 271,843 of record CAWEHF010000021.1, on the reverse strand, counting down.
GGCTCGGGAACGCTTCGGCTCCGACCGCGTTTTTTATTGTCCGATTGACGTTCCCTGGGCGACAAGCGCCTATCTGAATGCGCTGAATCCGCGCCTGCTGGCGCTGGTCGAGACAGAGTTCTGGCCCAACCTGCTGGCCGGGTGTTTTGAGCGCAAAATTCCCGTAGCAGTGATCAACGCGCGCATCTCTGACCATTCGTACCCGCGCTACCGGCTCTTCCGCGCAATCTGGGAGCCCATCCTTTCCCAGCTTTCCTGCCTGCTGGCGCAAAGTCCCGAGGATGCCGAGCGATTGAAGAATATTGGCTGCAATCCCGAGAAAATCCTGGTTACCGGCAACCTCAAATTCGACATCCGCGCGGCTTCCGAATCCAACGCTACCGCCCTCATCAAGGAGTTGGCGCCGAAGTGCAGATTTCTGGTTGCCGGCAGCACGCTCGAGGGCGAAGAAGCCATGCTGCTCGAGGCCTGGCCGCAGCTTACGGCGGTCAATCCCGACCTGGTTATGGTGATTGCGCCGCGCCATCCCGATCGCTTTCACTTCGTCGCCGAACGCCTCGACCGTTCGGGGTTCCGCTGGGTTCGCCGCAGCCAGTGGGATATCGAGGCGGAAGTCCTCCGCACGCCTGTCCGCCCAGGGGAGATTGTGCTCCTCGACACCATCGGCGAACTCGCTTCAATGTACTCGGTCGCGTCGGTCGCCTTTGTCGGCGGCAGCCTTGTCCCCTCGGGCGGCCATAACCCCCTTGAGCCGGCCCAGTTCGGGGTTCCCATCGTCATGGGCCCCTATTATGAGAATTTCCGCACCATCGTCGACGATCTCATTCAGCACAAGGCAATTTGCATCGCCAAACGCTCCGAATTTGCGTCGGCGATCATCGGGCTCTTTACCGACCCCGCAGACTCCGCCGCGATGGGCAAGCGCGGCTGGGAGGTCTTCAATCGCCAGGCAGGCGCTACGGGCCGCACCATCAGGGCGCTGCACGGGGTGCTTAAGGAGCACGGTGCATGACCCAGGCAGCGCGCCCCTGGCTTGCGCCGCTCACCACCCTCTATCGCCTCGGGATTGCGCTGCGCGGCCTCGCGTTTCGCTCCGGGCTTGAGCCGGTTCGCCGGCTTGGAGCACCGGTCGTCAGCATCGGCAATCTCTCCACCGGAGGCGCCGGAAAAACCCCGCTCGCCATTGCGCTGGCGCGGGCGCTTGCGGAGCGCGGACTGCATGTGGATGTGCTCTCGCGCGGCTACGGCCGCACCGCCAAGGCTCCCGCGCGTGTCGATCCGAATGGAACAGCAGAGGACTTTGGCGACGAACCGCTGGTGATTGCCCGCGAAGCCGGGATTCCGGTCTACGTTGCCGCTCAACGCTACCAGGCCGGACTGCTGGCCGAGCAAGACGCCGCTTCCGATCCCCGCCTCCATCTCCTCGATGATGGATTTCAGCACCGCCAGCTCCATCGCGACGTTGACATTCTGCTGGTGGCCGGCGCCGATCTCCAGGATCGCTTATTGCCGGCCGGCAATCTGCGCGAACCGCTCGATGCAATCGGGCGTGCGACGGTGGTTGCTCTCACCATGCCTGAAGCGCCGATCCCCGGTGCGCCGAGCCCAGGTGCGCCGAGTATGGAGCAGTCGCTCCGTAGCCGCGGCCTTTGGCAAGGCCCGGTCTGGCGCCTTCGTCGCCGCATGATGGTCCCACCGATCGAAGGCCCCGTTGTCGCCTTCTGCGGCATTGCGCGCCCTGGCCAATTCTTTGCCGGACTTGAGGACGCTGGCCTCCACGTGGCCAGCCGCATTGCCTTCGCCGATCACCAACGCTACGACCGGCACGACATCGACTGCATTCTTGAGGCTGCGCGTACAGCCCGCGCCGCCGCTCTCATCACGACTGAAAAGGACCGCGTTCGCCTCACGTCGCTTCTGTCTTCGATTCCCGCGAGTCTGCCGCTCGAAACCGCCGGCCTGCGCATCGAGATTGAAGGCGAGGACCGCGCCATCGAATGGCTGCTTGGCCAACTGCCGCGCTAAAGCATTTTTGCTTCTACTGTAGACTTCCGTGCCCCATCCTTTCCGCGTTTTCCTGCGGAAAGGGTGGGACGCCAGAAAAAGTCCGGTCTACACTATTTCCGAAAATGCTCTAAATCCGCTACACCTTGAGGAAGATCTTCTTTCGGTATAACAGCCACACCGGAATGAAGCACACCAGCGCGTACGACACCGAATAAGTGAACGCTCCCCAGCCGGGATACGGAATCCACGCCAGTACCTTCAGGTTCCAGTACCAGATAGGATCGATCGCCTTGCCCAGGTAGGTGATCTTCAGGTGGGTCAGCTCGACGCACCCATCCATAAGCTCGCTGATCATGTAGGCGGCAATCGCGTTCGATCCGAAGACGATCCACGGCCAGGCCAGCGCCTTGCCCACGCCCGACTTGCCCCAGCCACGCACCTCCACGGCCCAGTAGATAAGCGCAAAGGCCACCAGTGACCACCCTGCCGCGGCCAGCACATACGAGCTCGTCCACATCTTCTTGTTGAGCGGGAACCAGGTGGACCAGAAGAATCCTGCCGCCAGGCAGAATGCAGCGCCGGCGGCCAGCCCCGCGGCTCTCTGCTTCACGCTCTTTGGGCCGCGCAGCCACAAACCCGTCAACAGCCCCAGCAGCGCCGTGCCGATTGCGGGAATATCGCTCAGCAGCCCCTCAGGATCGCGCGTGTTGTGCGTCGTCCAGTCTTCATACAGATGCCCCGGCATCAGTTGCCGGTCGACCCAGGCCACAATGTTCTGATCCTTGTCGAGGAAGGGAATATCCTTGCCCGGAACGCCCGCGCCCGGCACCGGAACCCAGCTGACGAGGGCCCAATAGCCAGCCAGCACCGCGACCAGCAGCGCCACCTTCGTCCACACGCGCCGGTCAAACAGGTAGAAGAGCTCAACAACCAGGTAGCAGATCGCGATCCTCTGCAATACCCCATAAAACCGCATGTGATCGAGATGAAAGTACGGAAAGCTGTTGACCACAATCCCGAAAAGAATCAGGATCGCCGTGCGCCGCACCGTATGCCACGCGAGCTTCGTCGTCGACTCGCCCCGCGCCAGCCGCGCCTGCACTGAGAACACAATCGAGACGCCCACCACGAATAGAAACGTGGGAAACACCAGGTCAGTGGCCGTCATTCCGTTCCACGCGGCATGGTGCATCTGTGCCCAGGCGCCGTCGCCGCCGTTGTTGTTCACCATGATCATGAACGCGATGGTGGCACCGCGCAGAATGTCGAGCGAAAGCAAACGCTGCGATTGTTTTTTTGTTCCTTTGCCCGCCCGCTCCTCTGGCGACGGCATGCCGATGACCGATGATTTGCTCATTCCGTTCTGCGCTCCCACTTAGCCCGGCTGTGCACTTAACCCTACGCGCTCAGCCTCCTGAGCCGCCAAAGGTTTTTTGCCCGCGCATCCAGCGGTTCCAGAGTTGCTACACCCAGGAACCACTCCCGCGCGTGGCGTTTTCCTGAACCGGGGCCCCCACGGACAGGTCTTAGTCCGTGGGGTGGAAGTAAACGCCACCTTTTGCAAATCCGAATGGGGCACGGGAACTCTGGAACCGCTCTAAGCATACCAACTGCCGCACAGTGCATGAGGACTCCATCCCGGCGTCCGTCTCATGCGGAGGTCAGCGTTACCCCCGGGCGATTGCCATTGGATGCTTCGGCTCGTAGAGGCCGAGCCCGCCCCCGCCTGGGAGTTGAATCCGCGTGATCGACCCCCATCTTTCATTGTGCACTTCGGAACAGCGAACGCCCTTCGCCCCCAAAGCCGCGATCTCGGCCTTCAGGTCGTCGCACATCAGGTAGAGTTCGTGCCGGCCGTTCTCTTCAGCCGGATGAACCGCGGCTTCCGCCGGGGGCAGCGCAAAGATCAGCCACCCGTGTCCCGCGTCCACATGCGCAAGCCCGAGCACATCGCGAAGAAAATCGCGATCGGCCTCCGCGTTCTTGCTGTACAGCACAACATGCGCGCCAAAGATCATGGTTTCTATCCTCCCACCCGCCAGCTTGCCACACGGCAGGGTATTTCGGGAGCAATTTCAGCCGCCCGGGCCGGTTTCCCGCTTACACCCTGGCCCCTGCGCTGCTAAACTCTCCCATTCAGGGATTTACTGACTACTTTGCCTGATGGAGGCTGCCTGTGCCTGAATTTCAGCCCTTCGTTCCCGCCAACGAAAATCCACCCGAATTCACCCTCCGCGCCGTGCTGCTGGGCTCGCTCTTCGGCCTTGTCTTTGGCGCCGTCACCGTCTACGTAGGCCTGCGCGCAGGCCTCACGGTGGCCGCCTCCATCCCCATCGCCGTCATCACTATCAGTACGCTTCGATACAAAGGCAAGCCGTCGGTCCTCGAGACCATCATCGTCCAGACATGCGGTAATGCCGGCCAGTCCATCGCAGCCGGAGTCATCTTCACCTTACCTGCGCTCATCTTTCTCGGCTTCGATCTCGAGTACTTCCGCATCTTCATGCTGGCGCTCATCGGCGGTTACCTCGGCGTGCTCTTCATGGTGCCGCTTCGCCGCCCGCTCATCGTCGAGGAACACGGCGTCCTGCAATACCCTGAAGGCACAGCCTGCGCCGACGTCATCAAGGCCGGCGCCACTGGCGGATCCACCGCCTCCCGCGTCTTCTTCGGCCTCGGCCTCGGTGCGCTCTACGCCGCCTTCCAGAACGGAAACCTGCTTGGCGCGTGGCCGGGCACGCCCGAGTACCGCCCCGATCTCGGCCCCGACCACGTGATGAAGGGCGCGTCGATCAAGGCCGACGCTACCGCCGAATACCTCGGCGTGGGCTACATCATCGGCGCCCGCACTGCTGGCATCATGTTCGCCGGCGGCGTCGTCTCCTGGCTCGTCATCATGCCGCTGCTTTACTTCTTCGGCAAGAATCTCCCCAATCCCGTCTACCCCGGCACCGTCCCCATCGCTCAGATGACGCCCAGCGACTTGTGGGCAACCTATATCAAGCCCATGGGCGCGGGAGCTGTCGCCGCCGCCGGACTCATCACCCTCTTCAAAACCCTGCCCACCATCATCGGGGCCCTCCGCTCCGGCTTCAAAAACATGCGTGGAGGCGCCGCCGCCGGAGCCCCCGCTCCCCTCCGCACCGAGCACGATCTCTCAATGGGCACCGCCGTCCTCGGCGCCATCGGGCTCATCGTCCTCATGTTCATTTTTCTTTGGCTCAAGCCAGTGCCTGGAGCGCAGGTCGGACTGCTGGCCAACCTCGGCGCAGCCATCCTCGTCGTCATCTTCGGTTTTCTGTTTGTTACCGTCAGCTCGCGAATCGTGGGTTTAATCGGCAGCTCGGCTAACCCAATCTCCGGCATGACCATCGCCACGCTCATGGCCACTTCGGCCATATTTCTCGTCAGCGGCTGGACGACCCCGGCCTTTGCCGCTCTCGCCATCACCATCGGCGGCGTGGTCTGCATCGCAAGCGCCGAGGCCGGCGACACCTCGCAAGATCTGAAGACGGGCTTCCTTGTAGGCGCCACGCCCCTCAAGCAGCGCTACGCCTTCCTCATCGGCATCGCCGTTTCCACCGTCGCCATCGGCGGAACGCTCAACATCATGAACACCGGCATGCAGGAGTTCCGCGAAGCGCCGCACGCCTGGGACATGAGCGCGACCCACGAAGGCGTCGCCGTCCTCGCGAACCCCCACGGTCTCATGGACCGCTTCCCCGTCAAGGCCCCCAACGGCGTCGCCACCGAGCACAGCAAGAGTGAGTACATTGTCCTCAACGCCCTCGGCTCGTCCGAGTTGGCCGACGGCAAATACCTCTACTCGCCCCAGACCGGCCGCATTGAAGTTCAGTGGATCCCCGGCATCGGCAGCGAAAAAGCCGCTGCGCCGCAGGCCCGCCTCATGGCCACAGTCATCAACGGCATCCTCACCCGCAAGCTTCCCTGGGGCCTCGTCCTGGTCGGCGTATTTCTAGTCATCGGCGTTGAGTTGCTCGGCATCCGCTCGCTTACCTTCGCCGTCGGCGCCTATCTCTCCATCGGAACTACCCTGGCCATCTTCGCCGGCGGCATCGTCCGCTTCCTCGTCGACTCCGCCGCCAAAAAGGCAGGCGGCGCCGAAGAAGGGGACACCTCTTCCGGCTCTCTCTTCGCTTCCGGCCTCATTGCCGCCGGCGGCATCATGGGCCTCATCGGCGTCATCAACGCCTACCTGCAAATGAAGTTCAGCTGGCCCAACTACATCGGCTTCCACATCGGCGCCCTCCAGCACGACTGGATCAGCGTCATCGCCTTCGCAGCCCTGGCGTATTCGCTCTTCTACTTTGCGAGGAAGCCGCTGAAAAGATGAGCGGCGGAGAACGGCGGGGATGAAGTGGCTTACGCTGACTATTGTGAGGGGGCTTGTATGACTGACGCCAGGAAAAACGATCTGAGAACAACCCTCGACACCTCAAATCGGTTCTTGCTCGACGCTCATCTGAACGAATATCAGGCACTGACGACCCGAGCTACTTACTACGTAGTAATGAGCACAGCTATATGGCCGCTCATCTTTTTATACCTAACTTTTCTCGTGACAGTTTGGCAAACGCTCTCCAAAGCAGAGTCAGCAGACTATGGTGTTCCACTTATGGTGTGGGGAGGCGGGTTGGGGGTACAGGTAGCTTTGCTGATTTGGACCTTTTTGGTTTGTGAGCAGTACAAGATAGTGCTTTATGTGGAGAAAGATCTCCGACTGCGTGTTCAGAACCTGATGCCCACACCTGACTTTTGGCTCTATGAACAGAAGCTACGACCGCGAACGCGGCCTTTGAGGTGGCTTGAACTCCAGACAGAGCTTTGGGTATTCGTCGGAATATTAGTGGCCGTCGTACTTAGGATCTGGATATCTCATGGTTTTGCCGCTTTAGATCGGATCGGGCTTACACTGAACTTGGTTGCTCTCGTGGCATTGGTCCTGATGGCCGTTTCCGCCGCGAAAATCCGGCACAAATGGGAAGCCTGATAACAAGAGAAATTCCCGGAGTTCGGCGCCCCATGTCTCGATTTTGAGACCTGGGAGAGCACATCATCCTACGCCACCACCCTTAGCTTTACCTCTTCTTCTTCCTGCAAAGCTGCAATGATGCTGAACAGATTCGCCGCCGTCGGATTGCCCTTGGGGCCGAACATCTGGTGCAGCGTCTTCGCATGAATGCCGGTCTTCCCGGCCAGCGCGGGAAAGCCCACCGTCGCGTTGATGAAGTCGTGCAGAATTTCGCGTCCCAGCGCCGCCTCACCCGCCAGCAGAGCTTCGATGGCGTCGCGCAGCAGGCCCCGGCGAAACTCCTCGTCATTCCGCACGCGCGCCTGTACCGTCTCTCGAAGATTAGGCATCGATGACATGGCCCTACGGCTCCGCGCCCCGCGGCACCAGCAGCATCACTGCGTCGGGAACGGTCTCCATCCGCGCGGGCAGGTGGCCGAGGACCTCGCCGTCGGCCTCAACATACAGCGTGTCGCCGTTGATGGCCCGGCAATCCACGGTCGCGGTTTCTACCAGCTCAATGTTTTTTGCAAAACTATGCCGCCCGGCGATCGCCGCCAGCAGAAACCTGAAATAATGCAGCCGGCTGCGCGTGGCAAACGCGATCAGGTGCAGCGCATCGCTGTGCAGCGTGGCGCCGGGAGCGAATTGGTTCAGCATTCCGCCAAACGAACGCACCCGCACCGCCAGCAGTTGCGAAACCTGTGTCACGCGGTCGGGTCCATGTCCATTCGAGGCAAAAGCCGCTTCAAACATTGGAAACGGATGAGTCGCCCAGATTTTGAAGCCCTCGATCAGATAAAGCGCGTAACCCAGCTTGCGCTTCAGCGCTGCGTCCATGCGCGACATCAGCAGCGCGTCAGCCCCCACGCCGGCGGCCACCAGAAAATACCTTGAATCGGGCCCGGCGCCGTTCTGGAAGTGAATCCGCCCCACCGGAATCCGTGTTGGCGCCGCGTCCACCAGTTTGCGCGCCGCCTGGGCCGGGCTTCCAATCAGGCCCAGGTTCGAGGCCAGCGCGTTCGCAGTCCCAAGCGGAATCACGCCCAGGGCGGTCTCTGTTCCCACCACGCTCTGCAGCACGGCATGCACCGTGCCGTCGCCGCCGCATGCAAAAATCGCGTCGCGCCCATCGCGCACCGCCTGCTTTGCATACTCCTCGGCGCTGCCCACCGTCTCGCTCACAAACGCATCGGCTTCAACTCCGGCGCCGCGCAACACACCCAGCACTTCTTCTATCGCCGCCTTTCGACGGGCCGAGTACTGGCCTGAAGCCGGGTTGTAGATCAGAGCAACACGACGCATTCCGGGGTTATCACCTCAAGCAGCCCTGCACAGGATTGAGGATTGTCGTACAGGCGTTCTTCCTATCTTCTCAGGTTTAACACAGCCTGTGGAGACGGAATTCAGCCAAAGTACTTATGATGCAAATGGGAACGAGGAGGCGCATATGAATCTTTCCGGCAACACCATTCTTATTACCGGCGGCGGTTCGGGCATCGGCCGTGGAATTGCTGAGGCCTTCCATGCACTCGGAAACCAGGTTGTTATTGCCGGCCGCCGCCAGGGCGCCCTTGATGAAACTACCGCCGCGAACCCCGGAATGAAGTCCCTGACGCTCGATATCGAGCGCCCCGACGCCATCCGCTCCTTTGCCGCGCAGGTCGCGGGCGAGTTTCCCTCGCTCAACGTGCTCATCAGCTGTGCCGGCATCATGCGCGCCGAAAAACTGCTTGCCCAGCAGCCCGGCCTGGCTGACGCCGAGGCCATCGTAGCAACCAATCTCCTCGGCCCCATCCGCCTTACCGCCGCGCTGCTGCCCCTCCTTCAAAGCCAGCCCCGCGCCGCCATCATGAACGTCTCTTCAGGCCTGGCCTTTCTGCCTCTTGCCCTCACGCCCACCTACTGCGCCACCAAGGCCGCCATCCACTCCTACACGCTTTCGCTCCGATACCAGCTCAGGGCCACTCAAATCGAGGTTTTGGAGCTCATTCCGCCCTATGTCGCCACACATCTGATGGGCGGCGCCAGCGATCCCCGCGCCATGCCCCTCGACAAGTTCATCGCCGAAGTCATGGCGATCCTCAAACAGCAACCCACGCCGCCAGAAATCTGCGTTGAAAACGTCAAGCCGCTCCGCTTCGCCGCTGAAAGCGGCAAATTCGACGCCATCTTCAACGGCCTGAACTCATCCATGGCCGATATTCACTAACCGTTACTGTCTATGTGCTTCCCACAATCAGCGTGATCCGCGCCTTGACAGGGCTGCCCTGCGGCGTAATCACAACATGGAATACTCGCGACATAAAGCCCTGCGCGGCGACGAGGACGTAGTAGTCTCCCCGATCAAGTTGGGCTGCGAATCTTCCGGCGCCGTCGGTGATAAGAGCCGACACCAGTTGCTTTTTCTGATTTCGTTCGCCGACGACTGCAACCGAGGCTCCGGGAATCACCGCTCCAGTCTGATCCATCACCACGCCGCCGAATTCGCACAGTGTGAATGATGCTGGTTCTTGCTCGGCCTTCGCGACTGCATCCATGAATCCCGGGGTTCTGTCCGGCGCTATTTCGACAGAAATCTCGCTCATGCCAAGCGCGCTCCGGTCGATTGCGTAAATCGGCCCCCGCAAACTGTCGAAGGCCAGCTCGGTTACTTCAAACACGTTCTCACGGCACGAAATCATGCACACTTCCACGAACTGACCCTGCGACGTATTGCCGTCAATTGATGCGGAGATGCTGAAGGAGCCCGCAGGCAGTTCCGGCAATTTCACTCTTCCGGCTTCATCGGTAGCCAGTAGATACACGTCTGCGCTGAAGTGTCGCCAAACGCGTACCTTGGCGCCCGGCATCGGCTTTCCGTCGAACAGCACTGTGACCTCCGCTCCGGGCGTTACATAGGGGATCGGGCTCAGGTCTGCGACAACCAACACCGATTCGGCCTGAGTGGAAGACGACGCAATGGCCAAGGCTACGACTGCCCACAATGCTGCGAGTCGAGCGTGGCCGTGCCGCGAACCTGAAACCGGCAAAAGTACTCTCATACTTGCCCCCTGCATTGGGAACGCTCCGGGACCTCGAATCTTGCAGCCTTTCTTTTGAAAGATTTCCGAGTAAGATCCGCGAATGAAATGCGGAGGGCGACTATTCCAAAGGACTTAGCCTCGCTCTTGTTCGGGACCTCCGTTTTTCCTGATTATTCAGATACGTCCTCGTTTTCCATAGCTTGCCCTCCGCCTCCGCAGGCGTCACACTTTCCTAGTAATGGCCACCATTCCCGACATCGCCATAGACGCAGGCCTGCCCGCGAACGTCGACGCCGAAAAAACCATCCTGGGCGCCATCCTGCTGGATAATGCGGCCCATGCCGAGGCCTCGGCCCGCCTCGAACCGGAAGACTTTTCGCTCGACTCGCATCGCCGTATCTATCAGAGAATGGGCGAGTTAATCAACTCTGAGCGGGCGGTTGATATCGTCACGCTGGCCAATGAGCTGGCCCGCTACAAAGAGGTTGAGTCCGTTGGCGGCGTAGCCTATCTGGCCTCGCTCACCGAGGGTTTGCCGCGCCGGCCGGTCATCGAAGAATACATCCGCATCGTCAAGGACAAGAGCCTGCTGCGCAAGCTCATGCTCATTTGCTCGGCCGCAATTGCCCGTGCCGCCGAGCAAAGCGATACCGCCCTCGATGTGCTTGGCGACGCCGAACAGCGTCTGCTTGAAGTCAGCGAAAAAGGCGTCACCAACGGCCTTGTTCCCCTCGACCAGATCGTCGAGCACTCCTTCGGCACCATCGACAACCTCTACAAGAACAGCCGCGAAATCACCGGTCTGCCGACCGACCTTACCGAGTTTGACCGGTTGACCAGCGGCCTGCAGAAGAGCGAGCTGATCGTCATTGCCGCCCGCCCCTCCATGGGCAAAACTGCCCTGGCCATCAACATGGCCCAGAATGCTGCTATCAACCACAACGCCATCGTGGCTGTCTTCAGCCTTGAAATGAGCCGCGAATCGCTGCTGCGCCGCATGCTGGCATCGCAGGCATGGGTCGATCAGACCAATCTCCGAACGGGCTTCATCCCACGCGAAGATCGCAGCAAGCTGCAGAGCGCTCTCAACCAGCTTCTCGAGTCGCGCATCTTCATCGACGACTCGGCCGGCATCTCCCTGGCCGAGATGCGCGCCAAGGCCCGCCGCCTCAAGCAGACGGCCAAAGGCCTCGACTTGGTGGTGGTGGATTACCTGCAGCTCATGTCGGTTTCGCTGCCTTCGGGCAGCAAGCGCGGCGGCTACGAAAACCGCACGCAGGAAGTTTCTGCCATCACGCGCGGCCTAAAGGCTCTGGCCAAGGAGCTCGAGGTGCCCGTCGTGGCGCTTTCGCAGCTTTCCCGTAACAGCGAACGCCGCGAAGACAAGCGCCCCATGCTCAGCGACCTCCGCGAATCGGGTTCAATCGAGCAGGACGCCGATGTGGTCTGCTTCATCCACCGCGAGTCCTACTACAACAGGACTGAGGAGCTTACAGACTCAGAGAAGGCCAAGTCGGAGATCATTATCGCGAAGCAACGCAATGGCCCGACCGACATCGCATTTGTGAACTTTATCAAGCAGTTCACTCGATTCGAAAACCGCCCGCCGGGAGAGGTATAACCACGGATTATTCGCGACCTGGAAGACTGGCGCCCCCTCACGCCTCATTCAGGATCAGCGCCACGCGGCCCACCAGCAGGTCCGCGGGCGTGTCGCCGGGAGCCACCTCGAGCAGCTCCACGGGAAACGCCGCGCTGTGCGGCCGCAGCACCAGCCGGTTTGAAGTAAAGTCCACGTAGCGCAGCGCCAGATGTGCGTGTTGCCGCACGGCGTACACATTGGGCCGATTCGGCCGGTACGGGGCGAGCGAATTGTAGTGCCGGTCGACGAGTACGATCGCCTCAGGCAGAACCAGCGGGTCCATCGCCATGGCATCCTGCCCCGGGATGCGGACAGCCACAAACCGTTGCCATGCCCGCCGGATATTCGAGGCACGCGGATGGATCGAGGCCAACGCCTGAACCGGAAAGTGCAGCATCGACAGGATGGCCGAAGGCCGGATGACCGGCTCAAAGAGCGCGACTGAATGTGACACCAGGGGCACCATGCCGAATTCCTCACTGGGCGGGGCTGCGCTGCTGCGCGCCAGAGCCGGCAAAAGGTCGGCCGCGGTCAGCCGCTGCGAGGTCAGAATGGTGTCCATCGCCTCCAGCGAGAGCTTCCGCCGCTTGCGCAGGAAATTCGACAGATGCGACTGTCCGAAACCGGTCTGCCTGGCCAGCAGACTCACGCTGAGCGTGCCCCTCTCTATCCTGCGCAGGAGTTCCAGACGGAGCCGTTCGTGCATCTGGGTGAGATTCATTTGTGGATCGTTCGCCACCAGCCATGAGACACCATAAGCCCTGTTTTCTCATGGAAAAGCCATCTGTCTTAATTGGCTTACATTTTCGGCGTTTGCACCATTGATCGAAAGCGTTAGCACCTAAAGCCTGCCGCAGACGTTGACTGGAAAGGAAACAATTTCTACATTGGCTTTACTTCAACTCGCATTAGCGCATGGGATAACCCTCTTCAGCGCTCGTCTCACAAAGGCGAAGCGCGGGCGGAGGCGTGCTCTCATTGGCAACGGATGAACATATATTGCCTGAATTTGGCAACCCAATTCGACAAACCCCCTCCGCACCATGGGCTTGCGAGACTTTCCAGTATCTGCGTACTAACGTCATGACAATCAACAAGGGAACGCAGGCAGCAATCCCCCATCGGGACGCAAGAAGCCCGATTTGCCTTGCCTGGCTCTCTTCTCCCCGCGGAAACAGCAAAACAACAATCTACCGACGGGCGCACTACGAACGATGGAGAACAAGTCATGGAAGTGCGCGTGCAATTGAAAATTTGCGAGGGATGCGGCAGCCTTTTTTACCGCGCCCAAACTCAAGGAAGTGTTTATTGCCGAGGTTGTGAGGTAAAACTGAGGGACTTTCCAACCCCCGAAAGCCGCAAACGCAGGGGCCGGCCAAGCCGAAAATCCCTGGTGAGGGTTTGGGCGGTGGCTGAAGCCGCAGGGGGTGCTCGATGAGCGCAGCGCTCCAGTTGCCCGGATTCTTCAGGGCCGGATTCAAGCAGGCAGCATGGCGTGAACAACACGGCAAGCCGTCCACGGCTGCTGCACTCGACAACGTCAAAAGCAAAGAGGCCAGCGAAGCAGAACTACCGATAAGTCTGGCGTTTTACCGCAAGCATACCGAGAGCATGTTGCGCCGCTATCTGTACGCTTCAATGCAGGTGGGCAGGGCCCCCTCCATCCTCAGCGAGCCCATCGCTCGCGGCTGGGCGTCGAGCCGGCCCGTTCGAACCTTCGAGGACGCGGTCATCTTTGTCCTCGACATTGAAAAATGCCTCGACCAGTTGGGGGAACTCGACCGGCAGTTGATCAGCCGCATCGTCCTCCAGGAATACACGCAGCCTGAAGCCGCGGTCCTGCTGGGAATGAGCACGAGAACCGTCTCGTACAAGTTCCCGGAGGCCCTCGACCGGCTCACGCAGAAACTCCTCGATACCGGGCTCCTGGTCCTGCCGCCCTCATAGAAACACTACCAACGGCCGGCGATGCGGCGTGCAAACACGCCCCATCGCCGCGCCCACCACCCTATTCCCAACTCCCTATTCCCTGCCCTAAACAACTTCGTTCCGCTTGATCACCTCGCGGTACCACTCCGCGCTCAGCTTGGGATAGCGCTTCAGCGTCTTGTAGTCCACGTAGTGAATGCCAAACCGCTTCGAATACCCATCGGCCCACTCGTAGTTGTCCATCAGGCTCCACAGGAAGTAGCCCTTGATGGGATAACCCTCGGCCGCGGCGCGGCGCAGATTTGTGAGGTGGTTGCGCAGATACATCACGCGGTCGGTATCTTCAACGCGCCCCGCGGGCGTGAGCACGTCGGCCGACGAGCAGCCGTTCTCGGTCACATACATCGCCTTCGGCTTCCACAGGTCGCACACGTTGCGGACGCCCCAGTAAATGCACTCGGGCCCGATGGTGATCCACGACGAAGCCATGTGCGGATACGATGCCGGTAATTTCTCGACGGCGTAGCCAAACCGCGAATCGCTGGCGCGGATGTAGGTTGGCGTGTAGATATTCACGCCCACAAAATCGAGCGGGCTGCCGATCGCCGCAAAATCGCCCGGCTCAACCTTGGGTGCATTCGGTCCAATTTGAGCCAGGTACTCGTCGATGTATTTCCCTTCCATCAGCGCCGTCAGAAAGGGCGCATTCATCAGCCGCGTGGCCCGCTGGGCTGCGTGAATATGCTCCTCGGTTTCCATTACCGGCACGCAAACAATTGCGTTCTCGGCGAGTCCAACCTCAACCGGACCCTTGGCGTTGGCCCTGATGGCCTGCACGCCCAATCCGTGGGCCAGGATTCCGTAATGCCGTATCTGGTTTGCCTGGGCGTCGGACAACTTGAGCCCCGGCGCAAACCGCCCATTCTGGTAACCGAGGTCGGTAAAGCACTCAAACTCGTTGGTCGTCATAAAATGCCTGACGCGGTCTGACAGCTGCCTTGTGACATAGGCTGCATAGTCCGCATAGGCCAGCGAAGTATCGCGCGACCGCCATCCGCCCTCGAGCGCCGCCGGCAGGTCCCAGTGGAAGAGCGTGACGTAGGGAGTGATGTTGTTGGCCAGCAATTCGTCGATCACGCGGTTGTAGTAGTCCAGGCCCGCGGGGTTCGGCTGGCCTTTGCCCTCGGGAAATATCCGCGGCCACGAGATCGACATGCGGTAATTCTGTACGCCAAGATTCTTCAGCAACTGCACGTCGGTCTTGTAAAGGTGATACGAATCGTCGGCCACGTCGCCGGTTTCGCCCTCATGCGTCTTACCCGGCGTGTGGCTGAAGATGTCCCACACCGACGGCCCGCGTCCGCCTTCCTTTGCTCCGCCTTCAATCTGGTAGGAGGCCGTGGCGCATCCCCACATGAATCCCTCGGGAAACTTGCGGCCTGAATCGTGAATTGCATCGTAGTCTGCGTCGTGGTCGGCCGGGCCTGCCTGGCCGAATGCGAATCCGGGTACTGAGGTTCCGGCAAGCGCTGCTGCGGCTGCCACGGTCTGCCCAAATTGACGGCGGGTAAGGTCTTTCATCGCGGGGGCCCCTTTCACATGGGAATGATTGTGTTATCTCTCCCAAGTGAAAGGTTGTATCAGACCCACCGAGATGCGGGCAAATGCCTAGGTAAATCGAATTTGCCCGTTCCGCGCCCTGGCCCTATTTCCTGCCCCTTTTCCCTTCGGGCTGCCCTACACGACCTCATTCCTGCGAATCAACTCGCGGTACCACTCGGCGCTCAGCTTGGGGTAGCGCTTCAGAGTCTTATAGTCCACGTAGTGAATGCCGCACCGCGTCGAATACCCATCGTTCCACTCGAAGTTGTCCATCAGGCTCCACAGGAAGTAGCCCTTGATGGGGTAGCCCTCGGCCGCGGCCCGGTGTACATTGGCGATGTGGTTGCGCAGGTACATCACGCGGTCGAGGTCGGCAACGTGGCCGTCCGCCGTCAGTACATCGGCTGATGGGGTGCCGTTCTCAGTAATGAACATAGCCTTGGGATGCCACAGGTCGCACACGTTGCGAATTGCCCAGTAGGTGCATTCGGGGCTGACCGTAATCCACCGCGAGTACATCCGCGGATACGAACTGGGCAGCGGCTCGATCTTGAACCCGCTCTGCGCGTTGGCTGCGGAGACGTAGCTGCACGTGTACACGTTGTGGCCCACAAAATCGAGCGGGCTGCCGATCGCCGCAAAATCGCCCGGCTCAATCTTGGGTGCATTCGGTCCAATTTGAGCCAGGTACTCGTCGATGTATTTCCCTTCCATCAGCGCCGTCAGAAAGGGCGCATTCAACAGCCGCGTGGCCCGTTGCGCGGCGTCAATATGTTCCTCGGTTTCCATCACCGGCACAAACACCTGCGCGTTTTCAGCCAGACCCACCTGCACCGGCCCCTTGGCGTTGGCCCTGATGGCCTGCACTCCCAGTCCATGTGCCAGGATTCCGTGATGCCTGATCTGGTAAGCATCCTTGAGCGGCAGCTTCAACCCCGGCGCAAAACTCCCATCCTTGTAAGCCAGGTCGGTGAAACACGAGAGCTCATTCGTGGTCATGTAGTGCTTCACGCGGTCGGAGAGATGCAGCGCAATATAGGCCGCGTAGTCTCCATAAGCCAATGACGTGGCGCGCGACTGCCATCCGCCCTCGAGCGCGGCGGGCAGATCCCAGTGGAAGAGCGTGACGTAGGGGGTGATGTTGTTGGCCAGCAGTTCGTCGATCACGCGGTTGTAGTAGTCCAGGCCCGCGGGGTTCGGCTGGCCTTTGCCCTCGGGAAATATCCGCGGCCACGAGATGGACATGCGATAGGTTTGCACGCCCAGATTCTTGAGCAACTGCACGTCGGTCTTGTACAGGTGGTAGGAGTCGTCGGCTACGTCGCCCGTGTCGCCGTTATGCGTCTTGCCCGGCGTGTGGCTATAGACGTCCCATACCGACGGCCCGCGTCCGCCTTCCTTTGCTCCACCTTCAATCTGGTAGGAGGCTGTTGCGCATCCCCACAAAAACCCTTCAGGAAACTTGCGGCCTGAATCGTGATCGGCCTCACTGCCGGCCTGGCCGAATGCGAATCCGGGTACTGAGGTTCCGGCAAGCGCGGCTGCGGCTGCCACGGTCTGGCCAAATTGACGCCGGGTAAGGTCTTTCATCGCGGGGGCCCCTTTCAGTTGGGAATTTTATGGGCATCGCTCCCAAATAAAAGTTTGTATCAGACCCGGTGAAACCAGAGCAAATGACTCTGCAAATCGCTTTTCCTCACTCCGCGCCCTGGCCCTTGTACACCACACCCGCTTTCATCACAAACTTCACGTCCTGCAGCAGCTTTACGTCCTTCAGCGGGTCGCCATCCACGGCAATCACATCGGCCCATTTGCCTGCGTCGAGCGAGCCGGCGCGGTCGGTCCAGCCCATCAGGTCGGCTGCATTCACCGTCGCCGTCTGGATTGCCTCGATCGGGGTCATCCCCAGGTCGCGCACATAAACCTCGACCTCGTGCGCGTTCAGCCCGTGCGGATACACGGCCGCATCGGTGCCCAGCGCGATCTTCACGCCCGACTCGTACGCGTGCTTGATGTTTTTCTTGGCAACCGCGCTCACGTCGCGCATCTTCTGCTGCGAAAACGGCGGCAGATGGCCGTACTGGAGTACCCAGTCTTCGAGATACAGAGTAGGTACCAGGTAGGTGCCGTTCTTCTTCATCACGGCAATCGCGGCGTCGTTAATGTAGCTGCCGTGCTCAATCGAATCCACGCCCGCCTCGCTGGCCCACAGTATTCCCTGCGCGCCGTGCGCGTGCGCTGCCACCTTGCGCCCCAACCGGTGCGCGTCGGCCACCATCGCCTGCATCTCTTCAAGCGTGAACTGCGAAGCCTGCGGATCGTCGCCCTTCGACAGCACCCCGCCCGTGGCGCAAATCTTGATCAGGTCGGCGCCGTACTTGATGTTCTCGCGCACCTTGTGCTGCACGGCGGCGATGCCGTCGGCTACGCCGTCGCCCACCGTGTGGTACTCGATGGGCAGCAGGTTGTCGTCGCAATGCCCGCCGGTAATGCCGATAAGCGGCCCGCTCACCTGCATGTGCGGCCCCGGAACCTGGCCCGCATTGATGGCGTCGCGCAGATCCACGTCCACAAACCCGCTGGCGCCCACGTTGCGCACCGTGGTGAACCCGGCCATCAGCGTGGCGCGCGCGTTCACCACGCCGTTGATGGCCTCCTTCGCGCTGGTCTGGGTCAGCTCCAAGTAGGGATCGAATATGGTGTTCATCGTCAGGTGCGTGTGCACGTCGATGAGGCCGGGCAGCACCGTCATTCCGCCCAGGTCGATCACTTTGTCGCCCGGCTGCGCGGGCGTTGCGCTCGTCGGCGCGATGGCAGCGATGCGGTCGCCGCTCACCACGATCGTCTGCGCGTCGAGCGTCTTGCCGGTGTGCACATCGAGCAGATGGCTTGCGCGGATGAGCGTTCTTGCAGCCGGCGCGCTGGCCTGCGCCAAAGCCTGTTTACATGCCGCCGAACCAGGCAGCGCAACCGCCGCAACCAAAGCAAACAAATAGGCCCATCCGCGCCGCGCGGGCGCGCAAAAAACAAAATGCATCGCAAACCTCCGGGAGGCCCAATTTTAAGTAGGCAAAGTGTAGCACGCAGGCTGCGGCCGCCGCCTGCTTTATCGTGTGCCCGGCCAGAGCCTTCCGCCTGCGAACCCCCTCTTCCTGTGCCGTTAATCTCTCGTAAATTATTGGCGCCGCCCCATTGACGCTGTTTTCCGTCCCGTCTACCTTCACTTCCATGGACAATCTGGACTTCGATCAACTTCTCAAGGACTACAGGGCGGCCGTGGATCGCTGGGTTGACGCAATCCGCGCCGAAGAATCTCTTGCGACAGCCGACCACTCAATGGTCGCGATGGAGCACTGGGACGACGCCGGATTCAAGCTCCACGACGCGGAGTCGGAAGCCAAGAAGGCGCGCGACGCCTACAAAAACGCGCTGCGCAAAAAGAACTACGGCTTCTGAGCACTAAACGAAAAAGCCGCAGCCTTTCGGCTGCGGCCCATTGAGCGGCTGAACCAGTCAGCCGGAAATTACATTTCCCTTACGCCCTCGACAAACGCCTTCAGCTTGCGGCTGCGGCTGGGATGGCGCAGCTTGCGCAGCGCCTTGGCTTCAATCTGCCGGATGCGCTCACGCGTTACCTGGAAGCTTTGGCCGACCTCTTCCAGCGTGTGCTCCGAGCCATCTTCCAGCCCAAACCGCATCTTGATCACCCGCTCCTCGCGTGGCGTAAGCGTGCGCAGCACCTGCGATGTGTACTCCTTCAGGTTCACGCTGATCACGGCTTCGCTCGGCGAAACTGCCTGGCGATCCTCAATAAAGTCGCCCAGGTGCGAATCTTCTTCTTCGCCGATCGGCGTTTCCAGCGAGATGGGCTCCTGCGCGATCTTCAGCACCTTGCGCACCTTGGCCACCGGAATATCCATGCGCCGCGCAATCTCTTCGCTCGACGGCTCGCGGCCCAGTTCCTGTACAAGCTGGCGGCTGGTGCGGATGAGCTTGTTGATGGTCTCGATCATGTGCACCGGGATACGGATTGTCCTTGCCTGGTCGGCAATGGCGCGGGTAATCGCCTGCCGGATCCACCACGTTGCATAGGTCGAGAACTTGTAGCCGCGGCGGTACTCGAACTTGTCCACCGCCTTCATCAGGCCGATGTTGCCTTCCTGAATCAGGTCGAGGAACTGCAGTCCGCGGTTGGTGTACTTCTTGGCGATCGACACGACGAGTCGAAGATTGGCCTCGATCAGCTCCCTCTTGGCCTGCTCGGCGTCCATGTCGCCCTGGATCATCTCGCGCTGCGTGCGCTTCAGCTCGCCAATCAGCACGCCCGCGTCGCCCTCGATTTTCTCGAGGTCCGTCCGGCAATTCTTCTGCTGCCTGCGGTACTCTTTCTTCAACTCCTCGCTCTTTGAGGCTTCCCACTTCTGCTCGAGCGAACGAATCTGCCGCTCCAGCGTGCGCATGGTGTCAACGGTCTTGTTGACCTTGTCCAGCAGCCGCTTGCGCTCCATGGGCGTGTACTTGAGCTCGCGAACAATCCGCGAGATGTACACCTTTTCGCGCGCAATCGCCCAGCGCAGCCGGCGCGACTCCTTCACCTTGGCCTTGGTGGCAGGCAAAGCCAGCTTCTCGTCAAGCTGAGCAATTCTCTTCTGGTGCTTCACCAGCGCGTCGGTCCGCGCCACGGTGGCCTTTACGCGAGCCTGCACCACTTCTTCGGTCAGCTCTTCCTCGTCAAAAACCACAACTTCTTTCACGTTGCGCACGCCGCGCTTCAGGTCTTCGCCCAGCGCCGCAATCTCGCGAATCACAATCGGCGAACGCGAAATCGCCTTCATTACGCGCATCTGGCCGCGTTCAATCCGCTTGGCGATCTCAACTTCGCCCTCGCGCGTAAGCAGCGGCACCGTGCCCATCTCGCGCAGATACATGCGCACCGGGTCGTTGGTCTTCTCCAGCGTGCCTGGCGTCAGGTCAAGTTCAACGTCTTCGCCCTCTTCGAGTTCGAATTCCTTGTCGCCGGGGAACTCGGGGCCTTCCCGCAGGTCGATGCCCTGGCTGCCGATCGTGGTCAACAGATCGTCCATGTCATCCGCCGTGCCGATCTCATCGGGGATCATGTCGTTCACGTCGCCGTAGGTCAGGTAGCCCTTCTCCTTGCCTGCGTCGATCAGTTTCTCAATGTCGTTTTCAAATTTGTCGTCAATCGCCAAGTTTCTCCACCTTTTTCAGCCCTGCCGCGGAGCCCTCCGCTCGCACCGGACCGATCGAATTCTTGCCCTGCGCTCGCCCGGCCACCGGATTAGGAATTGGTGTTCGGGGGGTTGATTCTCTCAAGAGCCGTTTTCCTCAAGAAAACGGCGCCCTGCACAATTCCAGACCCCTCACATAATTTCCCAATCCGGTCTAGCTAACCGCAAGAACTTTGATGCCGCGAGCCGGGCCTATGCCCGAAAAAGGTCTCGCAGCTGCGCAAAGTTTCTTTCGCCGAGTTGCTTTTCGGCGCCGGGAACCTTTCCCTTGGGCTCCAGAATCAAAGTCAGGCCCAGTAGAGACACGTCCCCGTTCGTTTCATGTCTTGTGCTCGGAACAGGATGCTTGCGCCTTCAGGTTTCGCCTGGTAGCCCGCGAGCCGCAGCTCATGTGTGGGGCAAAGGGGGCGCGCATCCCTACAGAGACTTCAAGAATAACACAGCCTATCTCGCTGAAAAAGCGAAAAATGAGCCTCATCTGCGGCCCCAACGTATTCCCGACAGACTGTCGCGGATCGGGCTTAGCCGTTTTACCGGTCTGCCGCCCAGTCCCGCTCCTATTGTTAATTAGACGCGTCCTGGCGGCGTTTCGACTCCAGATTCCGGATGCAGGAGCGCCCGAGGACCGCACATCACTATCGGACAGCGACCTACGTGATCTTGCCCCCCAACCAAGACGAGGGATACTGTTGCGGTAACTTGAATTCAAATGGCGGAGATGCCTGTCGGTGGGAAACCCTCCGCTCGGAGGTGGGTCATGAAATTGAATGCAAGCTCCAGCGATCAGCTGTTGCAGCGTGCCGACCCCAAATTAGCGCCTAAAGTACTTTTCATAGGGCAATCAGGCGAACCAGCCAGGACGTTCCTTCCTACGCACAGGGCATTACATTTCCTAGCTTTAAGCGTCCTAATGATGATTTGTGGCGACGTATTACACGCACAGCAGTGTATCTTCGGCACTGGGATGACCGGCCAATTGCTGTGCTGTTCGCCCCAATGCACAGAGTGTTTTGGAGCGCAGGTCCACCCTAACAAGGGTCCGGGGTCAGAGTCGTGGAAACCGGAAGCGGCTCCTTGTGGCTGCGTTTGGCAAACGGGCGGATCATGCCCGCCTGTGGCAGCCGCCCAGAAATTTGTGAGTGAGGAATATGCGCAGAAGTATCAATCGAGGCCGATGCTATTTCATGGCTGCAACGGATCCATCCTTTGGGCACTTCGGACAGGGCGCCCTGAAGGCTTGGAACTCAGGGAGAGGAGGGCTTCGATTGTACCAGCCGGTTAAGCCATCTCGCTTCCTTGCGGTCGTCGTCCTCGTGGTACCTGCTTGTTTTGGGCAGACAGGCCCCCAGCTCACGCCTCTGCGTATCCTCGAAGAGACCCCGATCCCCACCCTTCAAGTGAGTTCCATGGGGCTGCGTGCGGTTGCCGGAGACGGAGAGTTTTATGTTCAAACCGGCCTCGGAAAATACACCGCCGTTGATTTGGAAGGAGAGACTCACGTCGCGCTCGACATATCGAAGGTTCCAGCCACCGATTCGATGAATCCCCAGGATCTGTTTGTAGTCGATCTGGCGCAGGCGCCGCGTGGAGGGGTTATCGCTGTGGTCTGGTGGAATGAAACGCCGAAAGCGCAACGGGCCGGAGTCCTGCGCTTCGACGAGCATGGCGACTTCAGCTCGCTGCTCTGGCTTGACGCCGCATTTATTCCGACACACGTGGCGGAATTCAGTTCCGCGGGCGATTTCCTGGTGACCGGATACGACGAACACAGCAAGGTCCATGTGGCCCTTGTCAACAGTCGTGGGACAATGGTGATTCCGCAGGTGCTCCCTTACGGAGACGCGGAAGTTGCTTCCGGGAATAAAGCACCCGGGCAAGCCGGGCAGCCCAGCGACCAGTCGATCCGCGAGGCAAGCCTCATCCAGCTCGTAAGCGGGGATGACAACGCCGTGTACCTCTACAACCCGTCCTTCGGACGAAAAGTGATCCGCATCCAACCCAGTGGACAATCAACCGAGATTGCCCTCCCCCCTCCATTTCCCGAGGGCGAAAGCACCCTGCCTTTGCAAATGTACGTCTCCCATAGCAGCCTCTATCTCTATGAAGCCATCCTGGACAAAGGGCAAAAGACCGAGGAAGTCACGGAGCTGAAACGGTTCGCGATCTCCGTTTACGACCGATACAGCGGGACACTGAATGCCTCATTCCGCGTCGATAGCGGATCTGGATTGATTCCGGTCGCCCTCTCGCCCAAAGAGTTCCACTTGCTGGATGCAAAGGTCTTGCCTGGCGGAGAATTAAGCTTCTCGCTCATTCGATCCGGACCTTGATGGCCCGGTGTACGCGGCCCTCTACAACCGCTGCTGCTCCTCTTCCTCGCCGCGTCGCCTCATCCGCCTCAACGCCTGGTCGATCTCCAGCTTCTTCTGCGTCACTATCGCCAACTCCGCGTGATCGCCGCGCCGCTCGGCCTCGGCAATCAGCCCGCGCAATTCGCGCTGCCGGTTTTCAAGCGCGCGCTCCTCCACTTCCTGGATCGCGCTGCGCACTTCGCGCTCCTCAGGCGGTTTGGCCTCGCCCAGCAGCACCTCAGCCAGCAGAGCGCGCTGCGCCTCGTCCTCCACCACTTCCATCGGATCGCGCGCTCCTCGTCCGGCGAGCGCACGCAGGGCCGGGTAAGCCGCAAGGTGCTCGAAGTAACTCGCCTGGGCGGTCACAGCCTCGGCCGCAAGCCTCCGCCCCGCCCCAAACTCGGGATCGGCAACCGCCAGCGCGCGCAGCAGCACCCGCTCCACTTCGGTCAGCGACGTCGGCCGCGCCTCAACCCGGTCGCGCCGCTTCAGCGCCGCCTGCCGCAACTCCTCGCGCATAACCGCCGAATCAATCCCCAGCTTCTGCGCCGCGTCCGCGGCAAACTGGCCCCGCGCCAGCTTCTCAGGCATGCGCCGGATGTGCGGCAGCAGAAAATTCATCGCCTTCAGCTTCTGGTCCGCGCTAGCGCCCGGGAAGGCCGCCCGCGCCCGCTCGATCAGGTAGTCAGCCTGCGGCCGCGCCTCGCGAATCGCTTTTGTATACTCCTCCACGCCCCGCTCGCGCACATAGCGGTCCGGATCGAGCCCGCCTTCCAGCGTCACGATCCTGATCGTGAACCCCTCCTCGGTCAGCAGCGCGATCGATTTCTCCGCTGCGTTCGCCCCCGCCGCATCGGGATCGAAGTTCACCACCACGTTCTGCGTGTGCCGGCGCAAAATCGCCACCTGCTGCTCGGTAAACGCGGTGCCGCTGGTGGCAATCACGTTCTGCACCCCGCGCAGAAACACGCTGATGCAATCCATCTGCCCCTCAACCAGCAGCGCAAACCCCGCCTGGCGAATCACGCTCTTGGCCTTGTCAAGGTTGAACAGCACATGGCTCTTGCTATAGAGCGGAGTCTCGGGCGAATTGAAATACTTCGGTCCGGCCTTCTCATCCGATCCCACCGTGCGCCCGGTAAACGCAATCACCCTGCCGCCCTCGTTGGCTATTGGGAACGTGATCCGCTTGCGGAAACGGTCGTAGATCGGCCCACGCGAGCCGTCGTCCTGCTCCTTCGAATTGAAGAGGCCGCTGGCGCGCAGAGTCTCGTCGTCGGCCAGGCTCTTCAGCCGGTCGCGTAATCCGTTGAAGCTCTCCGGCGCGTAGCCGATTCTAAACTTCCTGATGCCCTCGTCCAAAAGTCCGCGGCCTGCAAGGTATTCACGCGCCAGCGCGCCCTCAGGCCCGCGTAGCTGCTCTTCGAACCACGCCGTCGCCGCCTCATGCAACTCCAGCAGCTTGCCCCTCAGCCGCGCCTCGGCCGCCTGCTCCGGCGATGAGAACTCCTGCTTCGGCAGCGGAATGCCGCACTTCTGCGCCACCGTCCGCACCGCTTCGGGAAACGTGACGTTCTCAATCTTGCCCACAAACGTGAACACGTCGCCCGAAACCCCGCACCCGAAGCAGTGAAAAAACTGCCTCACCGCGTGCACGTTAAACGACCCCGTCTTCTCTTTGTGGAACGGGCACAGTCCCACGTAATTCGTCGCCCCGGCCTTGCGCAGGCGGATGTACCCCTCGACAATCTTCACGATGTCGGCCTGCTGCTTCACGTTCTGGGCAAAGTCGATCACGAAGGGGGTCCAGCATCAAGCATAGCCCTCCCAAAAAATCTGGCGATGTGGAAGCCGTGGAAAGCAGGCAGCGCACGAATATCAACCAACCCATCTTGATCGAGCAAGAAAATGGGCTTTAGTATTCGCGTGAGAACTGACCCCGCCAACTTGCCGTGTCCGCGAAGCGGACGCCGGGTGCCCCTGGTCCCTCGCATTTGGGGACCAGGGACAGCACGAACCCCAACCAACCCATCTCAACCAGGCACGGCCCCCAATTTCTACCCCCCCAAACACCCGTGACCCTCGTCACCGGTTCTCTTGCATGTAATTTCCCCGCCTTCCGCTACGCTTAATTCAGTCATGCAGCAATACGAACCATGAATAACGGCGCGCCCTGAGCGGCTCGCCGATCTCACTTGCGGCCATCCCCGCGGATTCGCGCGGCAACAACATTCGCGAGAAAGACTGGAGCGACAACTTAGGCACACACCAATCGGAGAACAACTGAATCGACTCTCGATAGCCTCCTCGCGGCAGCTTCACGGCGAAGCCGGCCTGAGGTCCTTGTCCCCCCGCGCGTGGCCGCGGAGCGGTGGCCGGGAATGGCGGAAGAGATGGCCAAAGCAACTGCAAATACACAAAACAAGCGAATTGACAGGTCAACAACAAAGGTCAACAAGCCTGCGCGAAAAGGCAAAGCAATCAAGGCGCCAGAGCCTGTGACTGCTGCGCAAGAGACGAAAGAAAACCCACAGGCGAACGAGGCCTCGGAATCGAGCGAGTCGGAATGCCAGTCTGCAGAGTCAAACCTTGATCTTTACGGGAGAATGCGGGAAGCAATCGCAAAACGATTCCCAGAAATCATCACGGGTTTGATGGTTGGTATCAGTCAAGGCAAGCCGGGCGGAGCCAAGGTCCTATTCGACGCGCTCGAACAACTCAAGTCCGATCCGGATACGGCTGACCGCAGCTCCGAAGAGGGCTTGAGAGTTCTCGATTTCGTCGATCCCGGCTTCGACTGGAAGAGCCTTCTGAACGCAGAGAACCATGCAGACGGAGAGCCCGCCGAAAACGGCATCGACGTCGGCATCGGCGGCCGCGAACCCGAATAACCATTGCCCGTTGCGCGCTTGGCGGCGCGCCATCGGGCACCCCACCCTGGCTCTCCCTCCTCAGCCAGGGTGGGTCGACAATTCAAAAAAAGAATGCAGGGGTGTGAAACTGTGGAACTGCGGCTGCAATGGAATCAACCGCTTAGTGGTCCCCCCTTCCACCGTTTCACAGTCCGGCTTTGAAACTGTGAAGTTTCGCATAAGCCTGCCTCAGCAAACACAAGCTGAAAGCTGAAAGCTAAAAGCTGCTTCTATCCAGTTTTCCGATCCGCCCATGCGGACCAACAACATACGGCAGCGACAGCGCATTCCAGTTGCGGTCGGCGTCAGCAGCTTTATGTGGCGCCACATCGGGATGCACCGCTCTCCAGTTGCGCCCGTCGTCAGTAGAAACATCCGTCCCATTCGGCCCAACCGTGATCCAGGTTTTGGATGCCTCATCGTAAGCAACGGCGGAGCGATAACCATGAAGGGGAGTTACGGATGGATGCCACGAAATGCCCCCATCTTCGGTGTAGCCAACCAGTTTGTTGGATTCATCCGGCCTTTTGAAATCTCCCCCTACGATTACGCCGATTAGATCGTCTCGGAATGCAAACGAGAAGATTCCCGAGCTCTTGCTGCTCCCAAAGAAGAAACCGGTACGAGAGATGTCGCCTCTGCAAGGTTCGCATGTCGATGTGCGTTCCTCACGGAAGACGGTGAAATAGGATCGCTTTGCCGTTCCCGAAGCAAATCGAAGCGTGTATTTCCAGACGGGGTCGACTTGCGGTGTCTTGACGATTTGTAGCACCGAGTTACTAGCTGCAAATGACCCTTCACCTCGGTCACACTTCCCCCGATTGTTTGGGTTGAGACCATCCGCGTCCCAGCGCCACATTCGGCATTTACTTCGCACCGAATCGCCAAGAATTAGTGCGCTCTTGCTGTCCTCTGCTTGAACCGCGTCCCAGAATCCCGTTGGATCTGGGTTCTTCGCTACGAGCTTCCACGTCTGGCATCCATCCGTCGTCTTATACAGCCGCGACAGATCGCCCGTTCCGCTCGACATCACAATCGCCGTATTCGCGTCAAACGCCTGAACGCCGCGAAAATCCAGCTTCTCCGCGCCCGGAGGAATCGCGCACGGCTGCCATTGATAGCCACCGTCCTCTGTCCGCAGCACAGTTCCATTCGTGCCGCTGGCCCAGGCCACTCCGCCGCCCACGTTGTCGATTCCCCGTAAATCGGCCGTCGTCCCCGAGTTCAATATCTGCCATTGCGCGCGGAGCGGCGCACCTGCAAAACCAACAGCGCAAACGGCAAACGCAACAATCCAATCGCGGCAACGCATACCGAACAGTGTAGGCCACGAGTAGCGCCGATCTCCAGATCGGGGTCCCCAACGAATGATTTGTACTCGTTGGGGTGATAGATTGGCTGTCGCGTGGGTCTCCAGACCCGCGCATTGCCGCTGGCGGCGAGGACGCCGCCAATACAGCCGGTCAGGAGACCGGCGGTACTCTTGTCTGGCAAGTCTGCACACCTTGAACTTTTCTTTCCGTCAAAACGTAAATCTTTGCATCCCAAACCTCCGTCCTTTGCGGATTAGGAGATAGCAGCGATTTATGAGCCATGACTGGCAGCCGGACTTCGAAAAACTCGTTGACGAGCACCAGTCGATGGTCTTCTCGCTGGCTTTTCGCATGACCGGCGACCGCGGACTCGCTGAAGAGATTGCCCAGGATGTTTTCCTCGAGCTTGACCGGAACCTGGGCAGGATTGAAGGCCCCGAGCACGCGCTCAACTGGCTGCGCCGCGTGGTGATGAGCCGCTCGGCCGACGCATTGCGACGCCAGCGGGTGCGCGGCATGGATCTGTGGGTGGAGATGGATGAGAATCACGGTGCGCAGCATGAACCGCGATCGTCTCCGCTCGGCGCCAGGCTTGAAGGTCTGCTGGCGACATTGCCCTCTCCGCAGCGCGCGGCATTGGTGCTGCGCTATCAGGAGGGGCTGACGCCCGATGAGATCGCGGCTACTCTGGACTCGCCGCTGGCCACGGTGAAAAGCAACCTGCAGCGGGGTTTGAAGCTGCTGCGGGCCAAGGCCGAGAGCCATTTGAAGGAGTACATGCGTGGGACTTGAGCCAATGAAAGATCTTGAACGCGAGCTGCAGCAGGGAATGTTGCGGCTGCCGGCGCCTCCGGGGCTGAAGCGCAAGATCATGGCGCGCAAACAGTCCCGCGACGCGGAAAGAACGCACCGGCGCGTGGTCTTCTGGGAGCGCCTGGCGGCGAGCATTGTGTTGTGCGGCGCAGTGGGCAGCGCAGTGACCTGGCACAACATTCAGGAACGGCGCAAAGGCGAGGCTGCGCGCGAGCAGGTGATGATGGCCCTCCGCATTGCCGGCCACGCGCTCGACCAGATGAATGCGCAACTGGCGGAACACAACGATGGCAAGTAGGAAATAGGAAAGGAAGATCGATGAAGAGTTCAATTGTTGCAATTCTGTTGGCAGGTGTTGCAGTTGTTTTTATGGGGCCGGCGCTTGCCTTGCCGGTGTTGGCGCAAACTACAGGCCTGCCGTTGCCTTCGGCCGTTGAGAAGGAACTCGAGGCCAAGGCCTCAAACGTGACCGAGGTGACGCTCGACAAAAGCATGCTTAGCTTTGCGTCGAAGTTCCTCGACAAAAAGGACAGCAACGAAGCCAACGCCAAGCAGCTCATCAATGGGCTCGACGGCATCTACGTGCGCGACTACGAGTTCGACAAGGAAGGCCAGTACTCGCTCGATGACGTTGAAAATCTGCGCAAGCAGTTTGCGGGTGGCGAGTGGGTGCCCATGGTGCACGTGCACGAAAAGAAAACGGGCGAGTCGACTGACGTGATGGCGAAGATGGTCAACGGCGAGTCGCGCGGAATGTTCATCCTCTCCGCCGAGCCCAAGGAATTGACCATCGTGCTCATCCTCGGACCCATCAAAATGGATCAGCTCGGCGAACTGGGAGGCATCGGCGGTCTGGGCGAACTGGGCAACATCGGCAGTGTCGTAAGCAAAGGTGATAAGGCCTCAACCAAGGGTGGTAACGGGAATGCAACCAAGGCTACAACTAAAGGCGGTGGCGAATGAGAGTTCTGGCGTGGGTTGCAATCTGCGCAATCGTGCTGATAGTGCCAGTGGCCGTGCTGGCCGGCGGCGGCAGCGGCTTTGACGGCGTGGTGACCACGCTCGAGCATCGTTACCACGCGCGCGCCACGCGGATTCCGTTCCTCGGTCTGGTGAGCCTGGTAGCGCACAAGGCCACCAGCGGCGGCGTGAGCGGGTTGCATGTAGCTGAGTTCGACGACTTCAACGCGCAGGTCGACGGCGACGACTTGAACAACATCGTCGCGGAAAAACTCGGCGCGGGCTGGCAGCGCATGATTCGCGATACCAGCAGACATGGCGCCGAGCAAACGCTCATCTTTACGCGACCCGAGGGCAACCGCATGGGCCTCTTCATCGTCGATCTCGATGGACACGAGATGGACGTGGTGCAAATCTCCGTGGATCCCGACCACCTGAGCCAGAGTATCGGCAAATACAAGCATCATGACGGCGACGACGGTTCCTCCGATCGCGACTCCGGCGCCGACGCCGACTCCGATTAGCTTCGAAGGTTGATCTCGCGCCCTGATTTGCTGCTGGTGCAGACCTGCATCGCGCCCTCTACACTTGATGCAGCATGACTACTGCTGCACATGCGCCGGCCCCGCACTATCGCGGCCGGCTCGCTCCATCTCCCACCGGCTATCTCCATATCGGCCACGCACTCACGTTCCACGCCGCGTGGCTGCGCGCCCGCGACGCGCACGGCACGCTGGTGATGCGCATGGAGGATCTTGACACCGAGCGCAGCCGCGCGGTTTATGCCGACGCGGCATATGAAGACCTGCGCTGGCTGGGCATGGCCTGGCAGGAAGGCCCTGATGTTGATGGGCCGTTCGCGCCGTATCAGCAAAGCCGGCGCGGCGATTTCTATCGGTCCGCCTGGCGCCGCTTGTTCGCCGGCGGGTTCATCTATCCCTGCCGCTGCTCGCGCAAAGATCTGGCCTCCGCCTTGACCGCGCCGCACGAGCGCGTGCCGGGCGCCAGCGACGAGGGGCCCACCGACGAACCGCTTGACGACGAGCCAATCTATCCTGGCACTTGTCGGCCAGGAACCTGCCGTCCACCATTGCATGAAGCGACTTCTGAAGCCTTATTGGCCGGCGCGGATTCGCCCGGCCCAATGAACTGGCGTTTTCGTGTGCCCGACGGCGAAGCGATCGAATTCATCGACGGCAATCTCGGTCCGCAGCGCTTCCTTGCTGGCGTCGATTTTGGAGATTTTCTTGTGTGGCGGCGCGATGGCGAACCAAGTTATCAGCTGGCCTGCGTTGTTGACGATGCAGCAATGCAGATCACCGAGGTGGTGCGCGGCGCAGACCTGCTCAAATCCACTGCCCGCCAGATCCTGCTGAATCGCGCGCTGGGCTACGCCAATCCTGCGTGGTTCCATTGCCGGCTTGTGACCGACTCGAGCGGCAAACGCCTCGCCAAGCGCCACGACGCGTTCAGCATTCGCGCGCTGCGCGAGCGGGGGATGACACCGGAAGAAGTGCTGAACATGGAGTCGCTCCACAGATGAATAAGCGCGGCCCTGATGAGCCGCGCCCCTGGTCGCATTTGCTCATTACCCGTGCTTGATGAACTTGCCCGTCTGCAGTTCGCGCATCGCGGTTTGCAGTTCGGCCTGCGTGTTCATCACGATTGGGCCATACCACGCCACCGGCTCTTCGAGCGGTTTGCCGGAGACCAGCAGGAAGCGAATGCCCTCGGGCCCGGCCTGCACCACGATCTCGTCGCCGCGATCGAAGAGCACCAGCGAGTGGTTCTTTGCGTCATAAACGGGCTGCGCATTGGCGTCGACGGGCGACTCAGTCAGCACGGCCTGCGGAGCCGAAGCATCCCTGAACGTTCCCGCTCCGGCAAAGACGTAGGCAAAGGCGTTGCGCGTGGTCTCAACCTTGATCCGTTTGCGCTTGAATGGCGGAACGGAAATGTCCACGTACCGCGGATCGGCGGCCACGCCCTCCACCGGCCCGGTTTTGCCCCAGAACTCGCCGCAGATGATGCGCACCCGGGTGCCGTCGTCCTCGGTCACCTCGGGGATAGCGGCAGACGGAATGTCCTGGTAGCGCGGGTCCGTCATTTTGAGCGCCGCGGGCAGGTTGGCCCACAACTGGAAGCCGTGCATGCGCCCGCGCTCGTCGCCCTTGGGCATCTCCTGGTGCAGAATGCCGCTGCCTGCGGTCATCCACTGCACGTCGCCCGCGGTCATGCGGCCCTTGTTGCCTAAGCTGTCGCCGTGCGCAACCTCGCCGGCCAGCACGTAAGTGATGGTTTCAATGCCGCGGTGCGGGTGCCAGGGGAAGCCGGCCAGGTAATCGTCCGGGTTCTCATTGCGAAAGTCGTCGAGCAACAGGAACGGGTCGAACTGGTGGGTCTTGCCGAACCCGAAGGCCCGCTGCAGCTTCACTCCGGCTCCTTCAATGGTGGGTTTGGTCTGGTAAATCTCTTTCACGGCTCTGAGCGACATGGGAACACCTCCGGCGACTCCCGCATCGTTTCAATCCCGAATAGAATCGGCCCGAGTAGAACCGGGGAAGCGGTTGAATCGCACTTCTTATAGATGCGCGAGCAAGATATTCGTTGCAACAGGTATTGTCAGGGACCGGCGGTCTGACCGCTGATCCCCGACGACTGTTCACTGCGCCTTGATGAACTGCACATCGAGCGTGATCTGCACCTCTTCGCCCACCAGGAAACCGCCGGTCTCGAGGGCAGCGTTCCAAACCAGCCCAAAGTCCCTGCGGTTGATCCTGGCGGTGGCGGAGAGGCCAATGCGGGTATTTCCCCAGGGATCTTTGCCGGGCGCGCTGGGGCCTTCAACGGCAAAGGTCACGGGCTTGGTCGCGCCGTGGATGGTCAGGTCGCCGGTCACTTCGTACTCGGCCTCGTCCCTGCGCACCACCTTGGTGGACTTGAAGTTAAGCGTCGGATACGTCTCGGCGTCGAAGAAGTCGGCGCTCTTCAGGTGTCCGTCGCGCTGGGCGTCGCCGGTTGA
Organism: uncultured Acidobacteriaceae bacterium; assembly: GCA_963808695.1. Classification (GTDB taxonomy): domain Bacteria; phylum Acidobacteriota; class Terriglobia; order Terriglobales; family Acidobacteriaceae; genus Telmatobacter. The sequence continues at coordinate 239,985 of CAWEHF010000021.1, read as the reverse complement.
GACGGTGGCGACCGGGACGGATGCCTCGATGGTTGACAGGGTGGAATCGCCGGTGTGCTCGGTCAGCACGCCGGAAAGGCCCGAGAAACTGCCCTTAACGTTCGAAATCATCATGTGTTTTACCTTGAACTCGGCCGCGGAGTGGGCGGGGTCGATGTTCCAGATCGTGGTGGCGGCGGTGATAGCGGGGGTGGAAACTGCGGTACTGGTCATGTGTATGCTCCTTCAAGATTGGAGTCAGGCCGTGAATGCCGGCGCTCCATTCATTTGGATAGGATGCGGGGAGAATAATATTTGTTGCAACAACTATTGTTATAAGTTCTAAAATATCACTGCAGGTCTTGTTGGATGTGTCGATTTACTCCTTCGGGCAGTTCGAATCCGGGCTTAGCAGGGCGGCCAATGCCTGTCTTACGCCGTCTTACAGGCACCGGGCTCTGGTCACACCGCGTAAGACAGGCCTTACGCCGCGACTGAGCTTGTCCTACGGCTGTCTTACAGGGGCCGTCTGGGCCGTCTTACACCGCTCGGCAAGCAATTAACCGTTAATTTTCCGCTGTCTTACAAGCATCCCGCACTACCAGCCCCGCACCCCTGCCGGCTGCCGTAATCTATTCCTGTCCCGTCCAGGAGCCCGCTTGGTTGAAGTCAACCCCACTGACGTTCTCGTAGTCATCGACGTCCAAAACGACTTTTGTCCCGGCGGCGCGCTTGCCATTGCCGAGGGCGATGCGGTCGTGGGGCCCATCCATCGCGTCGCACCCTTTTTCTCGCACATCGTCCTCACGCAGGACTGGCATCCGGCCGATCACTCCTCGTTCGCGCGCTCCCATCCTGGATCTCAACCCTTTGAAACGATTCAGCTTGCCTACGGACCACAGACCCTCTGGCCGCCCCATTGTGTGCAGGGAACGCAGGGCGCCGAATTCCATCCAGATCTGAAACTGACACAGGCCGAGCTCATTCTGCGCAAGGGCTTTCGGCCTCAGACCGACTCCTACTCGGCTTTTTTTGAAAATGACCGCACCACGCCGACCGGTCTGGCAGGCTACCTGGGCGAGCGCGGCCTTACGCGCATCTTCTTCGCAGGCCTGGCCTACGATTTTTGCGTCGGATACTCGGCGCTCGACGCCCGGCGCCTCGGTCTCCAGGCCTTCGTCCTCCGCGACGCCTGCCGCGCCATCGATCTGAATCGCTCGCTCGCCGGCATCGAAGCAGAGTTTGCCGCCGCAGGAGTCACGGTGATCCCTGGCGCCGATTTGGGGATTGCAACTTAGGGCCTAGAATCAGTTCAGGCGCCGATCGCCTCTCGCATGTCGCGCAACTTCTATATCCTCGCCGCCACGCTGGTGCTTTTCGCGCTCATCTCAGCCGGGATGGCGCTCGTTCCGTCCAGCTTTCAGCCCGGTCTGCCGGCCAACGGCTCGCTCTGGCGCACGGTGGCGCTCATCCTGTTGCTCGCGGGGCTGGTTTCCGGGCTGATCGGCGTCATGAGCCACCTGTTTGAGCAGGTTGACCGCCGCAGTGAGGAAGCGCGGCGGCTGGCACGCAAAAATCGCCGCGGAGAGCGCTGAATCGACACTCCAATCGAGCTGATTCCGCACTCCGCTAAAATAGAGGGGAGTTGTTTTTTCGAAAGCACGCCGGCTCAGAGGCGGCGCATCGGCAATTCATGGGTATCGATTGCATCGAAAAACTGCGCGATCGGCCCCAGGCGCCTCTGAACCGCAGAAAGCCACATTTGCAACAGGATCGAGCGACACGAAATGTATGAAGTCACCGTAGAGGCCGGGTTCTCGTCAGGCCACTATCTGCGCAACTACCGCGGCAAGTGCGAGAATCCGCACGGCCACAACTACAAGGTCCGGGTCACGCTGGCCGGCGCCGAGCTCGACCAGGCCGGCCTGCTGCTCGATTTCAAGCTGCTAAAGCAGGTGATGCGCCCGGTGATCGATCGCATCGATCACCAGATGCTGAACGAGCTCGAGCCCTTCACGGTGCTCAATCCCTCGGCCGAAAACATCGTCAAGTATTTCTACGACGCGACCAATCAGCAGCTCGAGAGCATGACCGGCGGCCGCGTGCGCGTGAAGGAATGCACCATCTGGGAGACCGACACCACCACGGCCACCTATTACGAGTAAGCCCCGTCAGCCTGCGCCCCGAAATCCTGTCATGCGGCGATGCGCAATGGCTACGATGCCGCCAGAAACAGCAGGCGCATCGCCAGCGCGGCGGCAATCGCGGCCGCGACCGCCGAAATGCGATGCAGATTGAGCCACAGTGCGCCGGCCTGCGTCGGAATGCTTTCCAGAACGCCGGTGGTAAAAGCCGCTGCAACCGAAAGCACGAAGATGGCGGCCGCAATGCTGAGAGTTGGGCGGCCCGCAAAGCCCCTGAACGCCGGCACAATGCGGATGGCGATGAAAATCAATATCAGAAGAGCCGCGAGTTTGTGCACAATCGAGAAGGCCACGCTCAAAGGCTGACCCAGCCAGCGCATTCCCAGCCCCGATGCCAGCACCGCGAGTAGGAGCCATCCGATCACGATGAGTTTTTGCGCGACGGCCATAATTGCGCTCCCTTCGCTCGCCAGACTCGCCGTTTCTTCTTGTTTTCGATCTACCTCTGCGCCGTTTGAATCGATTTCTGTCCGCCAGCCGCCGGCGGATTCACGTGAGCATTCAGATAATTTGCCAGGTCCCCGACATCCTGCCTCGATCCCACCATCGGCGGCATAAAGCGATGGTAGGGTGAGTCGGGCTTGTATTCGTGCAGCATGGTGATAAAGCTCTCGATGTTGGCGCGGTCGCGTCCGGCGAGCAGCTTCGCCAGCGGCCGATAGCCATTGAGCGTGTGGCAACTTCCGCACTCGCCGCGGAAGATCGCTTCGCCGCGCGAGTAGCTCGAGTCTGCGCCGTTCCACACCCAGTTCGAATGCGCCAGATACCCCTGCGGGTTGTTGTCGATCTTGATCGCATACGGGACGCGCACGCCGTTTGAATACATCCATCGCCCGATCACGTAGGGCTTGCGCAGCATCTCGCGCGAGTATTCGCCCGCGCCGGTGGCCATCAGCGCCAGCAGCAGAATGGCTACTGCGTGAGCGGCGTTAAAGTCGACCGGGTTGCGATACGCCAGGTAATAGGCTACGCCAATAATGGTGGCCGACGTAATCACGATGATGAGCGCAATGCGCGTGACGGTCGAGAACGTGCCCGAGCCGATGGTGTCAATGCCCAGCGTGAGCAATGCGCGCTGAGCTTTTGGAACCATGTACAGGTACCATCCAAACAGGAAGGGCATGGCCACGAACGAAGGCACAAGCCACTTTACGCTCCACTTCACCAGCGAGCTTTTCAAACCCGGCAGCGTATGGCCGTCGATGCGGCTTGAGCTGATGAGCGCCCAGATGCCGGCCAGCGAGCAGCACACGCAGGCGCGCAGAAACAGGCTCGGCCAGTAGGTGGGATTGAAGAATGCATTCCAGAACTTGCTGGCTTCATTGCCGGTACCGGCGACTGAGAGCCATGTGTTGCCCGGCGTCAGCATAAAGGTGAGAATGCCGTTGATGATCACCAGCGTAAAGATCGACGCGCCCGCATAAACCCAGCCCACGGCCAGGTGCAGTTTTGAATCAATGCGATTCCACGTGTAGTAGTAGACGGCCGCGGTGGTGAGCTCGACCATAAAGAAAGCCCACTCGATAGCCCAGCCGAAGACGAAGTTGTGAATCAGCGTGCTGGTGGCCTCAGGGTGCGTGAGGCCGATGGCGAACCAGATGCCGACGCCCGAGACGGTGCCGAAGACGCCGGTCAGCACCAGGAAGAATTTCGAGTAACCGACCAGCTCCTGCAGCCAGTCGGTGCGGCCCTCGCGCAGCGCCTTCCGCTCGGCCATCGGCAGGTAAAGTCCGCCACCCACGGCAAACTGCGAAATCATCACGTGGAAGATGGCGATGATGCCAATCACCCAGCCCGAGCCGAGATAAGGAATGTCCCAGAAAGGATAGTTCATAAAAAGGTAGCTCCTAGCTTCTAGCTCCTAGCTTCTAGCTCTTTGTGCTTCGGCTGGAGTGTTCGCACCAGCAAATCGAAGCTAGCAGCTAGAAGCTAGCGGCTAGCAGCTTTCTCACCGAATCGTCCAATACCCAATCACCGTTGTCGCCAACAACGCGAAAATCGCCAGCAGGCCAAAATAGTGAGCCATGCGCGCCCTGCGCCCCGATTCCTTGCTTTTGTCGTAGAAGGGAATCATGATCCACAACACAATTCCCAGCGTGAACAGCAAAATGCCCGCGATCTCGCCCGCTTCGCCGGGAAGGAACGACCCCAGAATCTTGAGCATCTCGAACGGGCTCATGAAATACCACTCGGGATGGATGCCGGCGGGTGCGGGGGCCAGCGCGTCATATTGTTTGCCCAGCGCCCACGGAAACACCGAAGCCAGCAGCGCAATTACGTTGAGCGTGATGATCCACATGGCCAGGTCCTTGCGCAGAAAGCTGGGCATGAAAGGAATGCTCTTGCGCTCGGATGCGGGCTTGGCCTCTTCGCTCGGCGGAACCGCGTTACCGTGCCGCTGCACCAGCCACAGGTGGAACGCGAGCAGGGGAATGAACAGCGCCGGCAGCACCACCACGTGCAAGGCAAAGAATCGCTGCACTGTGAACTCGGTTACATCGGGGCCGCCGCGCAACATGGTGGCGATCGCCGGACCAATCCCCGGAACGGCTACGGGAATCTGCAGGCCCACCTTGGTGGCAAAGTAGCTCAGCTCATCCATGGGCAGCAGATAGCCCGAGAAGCCAAACACCGATGCCAGTCCCAGCAGCGCCATGCCGCTCAGCCAGCCGAACTCGCGCGGCTTGCGGTAGGCCTTCATAAAGTACACAGAGAACATGTGCACCAGGATTGAGAACATCATCAGGTTGGCCGACCACGAGTGCGCCGAGCGGATCAGCCATCCGAAGTTCATCACAAAGGTGATCTGGCGGACCGACTCGTATGCCTCTGCGCCGGGCCGGTAATACACCAGCAGCAGAACGCCGGTGAAGCACTGCACCAGAAAAAGGAACAGCGAAATGCCGCCCCAGTAGTACCAGAACGATTGCGCATGCACGGGAACCGTCTTGTGCCGCGCGAATGCAGCCAGTTCCGACAATCCCAGGCGCTCATCCACCCAGTCGTACAACGAACTTGAAATGCTCTTCGAAGTCATCGCTATGAGTCCTTGTTCTTACGCTCGCGAAACCACTATGCCGTCCTGATTCACCGCAACTTTGTAAAGTGTGAGGGGCTTGGGGGGAGGGCCGCTCACGTTGGCGCCGGTGTAGGGGTTGTAAACGCCGCCATGACAAGCGCAATGAATCCGGTCAGCCTGCGGTTCGTATTGCACCGTGCAGCCCAGGTGCGTGCAAACCGCGGTCATTGAAATCCAGCGTCCGTCCTCGTGGTGAATCAGCAATGCCGGCCGGGTGCCGAACTTGAACATGAGCACCGAGCCCAGCGGCAGCTTCTGTGCGTCTTTCAGCGTCACCTCGGTAACCGCCGTCTCGCTCAGAGCCATTTCATTCGGCGAAGCCAGATAGCGGTAGACCGGATATGCCAGCGCCGCCGTATAACAAATGCCGGCCGCGCCCGCCGCCGCCAGAAACGCTCTCCGCGTGTTGCGATCGCCATTCTCTACGGCATTCTCTTCCAGAATTAGGGTCGAACTTCTCAGATCGCTCATCGCCGTCTCCTGCGCGTTCAGGCCGCGCGCTCCATTTGCTTTTGCGCGTGCGCCACAACCCACGCCAGCCAACCGACCACGCCCAGCCCGGCAACGAACAGCACCAGGAACAAACCAACCACGCCCCAGTTCGTCACCACCACGCGATCCCAAACGTCGTAGCCCTTGTTGAGCAGCGTCACGTCGCGCACGCCGTCGCGGTAGACGGTAAGCATGATCTCAAGCAACACCGTAACGAGAACTCCGGCCCATCCCAGCCAGGCAGAGGCGATCTTTCCAAAGGCAGCCAGGGCGCCCAACAGCATTGCCACCACCACAAGCAGCAGCCATCCGTAGCCGGCGAGTCCGGCGAATCTGTAAAGCGCGTGACCAGGGAACCCGTTTGCCAGGCCGACTTTCACGGCCTCTGGCTGTACGCTGGCTGCCCAAACGCCGGCCAGCAGATAAAACACGCCGAACACAACGGCGACCTTGCCGCCCTGCGCGGCCATGTACTTCTTTTGCTCGGCTTCGAAGGTGGAGCGGCCGGCTAGGTACACAAGCCAGAGCCCGGCGATGAACAATCCGCCGGCCAGCATCATCAGCCAGCGCGGCTCCAGCGTGGGATCGCTCGGGGGCAGAAACCGCCCGGCCGCCGAAGCCGAATACATGTCGCGCCATACCTCGGGCCGCAGCATCAGCGTCATATTGGTCGAGAGCAGCCGCGCGATACTGCCCGCAGTCAGCCACGCGATCAGGCCAATCCACCACGCCGACTTGCCCTTGTCGAGCCGCGCTGAAAACTGGTAGAGCAGCCAGTAGCAGAGCATCAACATAGGGATAATCGCGATCCAGTAGACGCCGATGAGCACGCTCGAGGTATAAAGTGCCCGCCCATAGAGAACCTGCGCAAACAATAGCGGCGGCACGCCGAGGTTGATCACGTAGGTCATCACCACCGTCAACCTGCGCGCCAGCGCGCGTGCCGTGGTGGTTGCGGCGGCCGATTGGTTGAACAGGCTCAGCCCCACCGCCAGCAAAAGGCCGCCCAACAACATCTCAACCGCCACAAAGTGCAGCGACAGCGTGACGATGTGCAGCAGCTTGAATAGCCAGATGGGAGCAGGCAAGGGAATTGGATCAACAGCTGGAAAAGGGTTCATAAATTTCGCAAAGTCCTCTCTGCTTCCACCGGGCGGGGGGCAGGTTGCGGGAGCATTCTGGACTATTTCTCTCCAATTTGGATTGGAAAGCTCAACCTATATCGGTAGATAACCAGCGGTCTGTGACCGACGATACATAAGCCGGTGACGATTTCAAATACGCTGCCCTAGGGTCTATCGACATATACAGGTGGACAGCGACGGGAGCCATTTTTTCTCAGCTCTAGGAGCGAGGAGGGACGCAGACTGGACGTCTGTTAGCGACGAGCGACAACGAGATGGGAAAAAATGGCCCCGTCCCTTCGGGTTGCGGCGGAAATCGCGCCACACTTTGTTGTCGCCCTCGACCTTGGAGCCACCAAAGCCATCGGGCTCCGCCTCGTCTGGCGCGATTTTAGCTCGCAACGCTGCCCACCTGTATATGTCGATACACCCTAACCTCCGACCGCGTGCAACCCCCGGAACGGCGCCTGGCAAATCTCGCGCATCGGAGTTGCTGCACGCCATTCAAGCCGACGGTGGGGCGAGATAGAAAAGTGAAAAAAACCAATTCGTCGATGCAACTGACGCGCGCCGCCGACTACGGGGTCCGGGTGATGATCTTCCTGGCGGGGCCAGGCGCTGACACGCGGGTTTCGCTCGTCGATCTCGCTGCCGCAACCAATGCTCCCGATAGCTTTCTCTCCAAGGTTCTGCAGGCGCTTTCGCGCGCGGGCTTGATCTCGTCGCGGCGAGGACAGTCGGGCGGCTTCAGCATTTCGAGCCGTGGCAGCGCGGCATCCATGCTCGATGTCATCGAAGCCATCGACGGTAAAATCTGCCTCAACACCTGCCTGATCGCCGGAAAGTCCTGCAATCGGAAACACTCCTGCCCTGCCCACCCGATTTGGGCAGATGCACAGCGCGCCATGCTGCAGGTTTTGGGCGCGGCCACAATTGCCAATCTCGCCGCGGAGTCACAATTGGCTCTGCTGGAACAGCAATCATTCGAGCCAAGTTCTCTTTGAGAGACGGATCCTTCCATATCGTGATGTCACGGTGATTGCGCCCCCGCCGCCTTGCAATTCCCTCGCTCAAGTGTTTCAATCGAATTAATTGAAACAGGGGTGCTCCCCGGTATTTTCATTGAGGTTCAAAAGAAAATGCCGTGCGTGGGGCTGAGAAATACCCTCGAACCCGATCCGGGTAATACCGGCGTGGGAAGTTTTCTTTACTCCGAGCGGCAATCCTCCTCAACCAGGGCAAGCTCCCATGTTTCATCGGAAAAACGAGCCTGGGAGTCCATGCATTTCGTGTCACCATCTTCTTGCTTTCGGGCCTTGCTGGCGTTCGTTGTCTTGATCGCGAGCGCTCCGCACATTTTGCGGGCGCAGGCTCAGCCGTCTGGTGAAGCTGCCGCCCAAAGCCAGCAGTCCGGCGCGCAGCAGCAGTCAGCCGCGTCCGCGCAATCCGGCAATCAATCGACGGCCGCTCAGCAGACGATCACTCCTGTTACCACCACCGTCGTAGTTCACGGCGACATTGATGGTGACTATCTTCCCGAATCGGTCACCGTCGGCAATCTCACCGGTCTTCCCATCAAGAATGCGCCGCTCTCAGCCACCGCCGTTACTCGCGACCTGTTGAACGATCAGGTTGCGCGGCTGCTCTCTGACGTCGTCCAGAACGATGCCTCGGTTGAAGACGACTATGTGCCCGTGGGCTATTACGGCGACTACCAGATTCGCGGATTTCCCATCGACCTTGCGACCGGCCTCGAAATCGACGGCCTCACCATCGCGGGCGAGCAAGACGTGCCGCTCGAAAACAAGGAGCGCGTCGAGTTTATGCACGGCCTGGCGGGCGTTGAAAGCGGCGTGTCCTCCGGCGGCGGCCTCATCAACTACGTCACCAAGCGCCCCGCGCAGGTCAAGGCTCTCGACTTCGCCACCGATCAGTACGGCTCGGTGCTGGGAGCAACAGACCTTGGCCGCGTCTTTGGCGGTCATCAGCAGGTAGGTGCGCGGCTTAACCTCGCCGGCGAGAGCATTCAGACCTACATGAACGGAACCGCGGGATGGCGCGCGATGGGCGCAGGCGCAGCCGATTGGAAGATCTCTCCACGCGCGTTTCTCAAAGGCGACTTCGAATACCAGCACAAGACGGAGCGCGACGGCAGCGGCTATCAGCTTCTCGGCGGAACAACTCTGCCCGACGTCAACCGCCTTTATCGCTCGACGATGCTCGGCGAGCAGTCGTGGGCCCCGCCCGACACCTACGACGTCTTCAATACCAACGCGCGATTCGACTACCATTTTCCCGGCCAATGGTCGGCGTTTGCCGCTGCGAGCCTCAGCCACTCGCTTATTCAGGACAACGTGATCTACGCCTACGGCTCGTCGATCGACCCCAACACTTATCTGCCCAATTGCCCCAACGCGCCCGGCGCGCCGGAGTACTTCTTCTGCCCCGACGGCACCTACGGCATCTACGACTACCGCGACCCCGGCGAGCTGCGCATCGATGCCGCTGCCGAAGGCATGCTGGTGGGCCGCGTAAAGACCGGCGTTCTTGCGCACAATATCGCTGCCGGCGGCGAGCTCTTTTTGCGCAGCGTGCGGCAGCCCGGCTTCTACACGGTCGCCAATCCATACGACCCCAGCGGCGTTGTGCAGGACGGCGCGGTCTACACCTACCTCGGCGCAGAGAACATCTACCAGCCGCTTGTGGCCTATCCAATCGAGAGCCCGGTCGAGTCAGCCGGCCCGCGCCGCCTGTGGGAAGACAGCCACAAGTCATCGGCGGTTTTCGAGGACCGCATCGAACTCCCACGCCGCATTCAAGTCATCGCCGGCGGCCGCTACGACGCGCTGCGCGACCACAACTACTCGCTCTACGCCTCGTGCACCGATTTCACCGCCGCCCCGACACCGCCATTCCAAAAGCCCTGTGAACCGCAGTTCGCCGACAAGCCCGTCTGGCTGCCGCAGTTCGCGGCAACATACAGCCCGGCCACGAGCCTCACCCTGTACGCGAACTATGGCGTGCTGCTCTCGCTTGGGCCGCAGGCGCCGTGGTGGGTGGATAACGGTAGCCAGTTCCTCGCGCCCTACAACACGCGCCAGTTTGAGTTCGGAGCAAAGTACGAGCCCGGCTCGCGCATCCTGATCAGCGGCGATTACTTCCACATGCGCGCCCCGTTCTTCTATCCCAAAATGATCGCCGGGCCTGACACCACCTGCCCCAGCGGTTCAGCGGGCGATTTCTGCTTTGAGGCCGAGGGCCGCGAAACCCACAACGGCGTCGAGCTCAACGCCGAGGGCCGCGCATCGCGCTGGCTGCGCCTCAATGCATCGCTCGCGGGCATCCATGCCGTCTCGCAAAACACCGGCGCGCCCAGCTACAACAACCAGCAGGTCATCAACGTGCCGCGCATACACACCAGCCTCTTCGCCGACGTCACCGTGCCTCACGCGCGCGGATTGTACGTCATGCCCGGATGGAGCTACTCCAGCAGCAAAGAAGCCACGCGCGACGACATAGTAAGCGTGCCCGGCTACAACCTTTTCAACCTGGGCCTGCGCTACACGCCCGGCGGCGAAAAGGGCCGCATGAGCTTCAGAATTTACGCGGCCAACATTACCGATAAGAAGTACTGGTCCGACACCGGCGCCAGCTACGGCGACACATTCGTCTGGCTCGGCGCGCCAGCGTTAGTGAGGCTCAGCGCACATTACACGTTTTGACTTGCCGTTTGCGCAGGCACCTGAAACGAAGCAGTTCGGATACTCTTCACAGTTTCACAGGAGCTGAGAGCAGAAAGTCAGCGTCGCTGGCGCGACGTTAAAGCGCTATTGGAAAACCGCGTCACGACTTTCACAGCGTTTGAGCAGCGACACGGCTGCGGGCCTCGCGCAAGGAGGGTCGAGAATATATATATATTAACATTCGAATATGCTAAACTACATCCATGCCTGATACCTTGCGTCAGTTCAAGGCCGAACTGTTTCACGCCCTTGCGCACCCCACTCGCATCGCCATTCTCGAGCAGCTTCGCGACGGCGAGCTGGCCGCCGGGACCATTATTGAACGGCTGGGAATGGAGCAGGCGAATGTATCGCAACATCTCGCGGTTCTAAGAGCCAAGCTCATCGTGGTGAACCGCAAGGCCGGCAACCAGGTCTTCTATTCGGTCCGCGATCCGCTCATCGTTGAGGTGCTCGACCTTATGCGGAGGTACTTTCACAAACACCTGAGCGAGGTGATCACCATGCTTGAGGAGGTCGAAACCTCGAAATGAAGATTAAACAAGAGTGGCTGCCGCGCTCGATCGAATGCCTGCGCAGCTACACGCCACAGCAGTTCACCCACGATCTTGTCTCCGGTCTTACCGTTGGCCTGGTTGCATTGCCCCTGGCGATGGCTTTTGGCATTGCCTCGGGGGTCACGCCGCAGGCCGGTTTATACACCGCCGTCGTGGCCGGATTCGTGATTTCGGCGCTGGGCGGGTCGCGCACGCAGATCGGTGGACCTACCGGCGCATTTGTCGTGATTGTGGCTGGAATCGTGGCCCGGTTCGGCATGCCGGGACTTGCGCTGGTCACTGTCATGGCCGGCGTGTTGCTGGTCATCATGGGCGTCACCGGCCTTGGCGCGGCGGTCAAATTCATTCCCCGGCCAGTTATCATCGGTTTCACCAACGGCATCGCTCTGCTCATCGCATCCACGCAAATCAAGGATTTTCTAGGGTTGCGGACTCCGCCCGTTCCGAGCGAGTTCCTCAAGCGCATGGCGGTGCTTGCCGCGCACCTGGCAACCACGCAATGGCAAGCGGCCGTACTCGCCTGCGTTTCGCTGGCCATTATTCTGCTGTGGCCGCGATGGAACAAGCGGATTCCCGGCTCGATTGTGGCGTTGTTTGCCGCAACCATTGCCGTCCCGCTGCTTCATCTTCCCGTCGAGACAGTGGGCAGCCGCTTTGGTGGGATTCCGCAGGGCTTTCCGCCATTCACGCTGCCGCAACTGCACGCGGAGCATATTCTGCCGCTGCTGCCCGAGGCCTTCACGGTTGCCATGCTGGCTGCAGTTGAAAGCCTGCTCTCTGCCGTCGTGGCCGATGGCATGAGTGGAGACAAGCACAACTCCAACGTCGAGCTGGTAGCGCAGGGCATCGCGAACCTGGTGTCACCGCTTTTCGGCGGCATTCCGGCCACGGGAGCGATCGCGCGAACGGCCACCAATATCCGCTCGGGCGCGCGCACCCCGGTGTCAGGCATGATCCACGCTGTAACTTTGCTGGCGATTCTGCTGGCGGCTGCGCCCCTGGCGCGTTTTGTGCCGTTGGCTACTTTGGCCGCGGTTCTGTTCGTGGTTGCGTGGAATATGGGCGAGTGGCGCGAGATCGGTTCCGTTCTGCGGCTCGCAAAGACCGACATCGCCGTATGGCTTGTCACCTTCACGCTCACGGTTGTAGCCGACCTGACCGTCGCCGTCGGAGTGGGAATGGCGCTCGCCGCACTGCTCTACATCTACCGCATCGCGGAGACAACAACCGTGGCGCCGGTGACCGACGAGTATCTGCGCAGCGGCCGGCCGCACATTTTGCACGACAAGGAGATCCCGCCCAACGTCGCCATCCTGCGCATACACGGGCCGTTCCTCTTCGGCGCCACTGAAAAACTGGACGAGGCTACGCGCGATCTGCGGACCTTTCCTTCGGTAGTGATTGTAAGGCTGCGCAATATGACTGCGCTCGACGCCACCGGCCTGCACGCTATTGAGACCCTCGCCGGCCGCCTCCATAAATCGGGCCGTACGCTGCTGTTGTGCGGAGCGCGCCAGCAACCGGCGGAACTGCTCGCCGGTTCGGAGTTTGTAGAGCACTTCGGCCGGGAGAACATTCTGCCGCACATTCAGTCGGCATTGGCGCGAGCCCGCGAGATTACTGCGGCCTTCAACGGCGTCGGCGCCGAGATGGCCGCGGATATGGGGCGGATGTCGCTGTAAGCACGCCGGCGCGCCATCTGCGCCAAAAAAGAAGGCCGCCCGCTTGCGATGAGAGATGCCTTCCACATCTCGCTTCGCCTGCAAACGGCCAATTCAAAGAGAGGCAGCTTTGGAGGAGACCTTCTTCCTGTTCCTGACCTTCGCAGCGCCGATCTCAAGCGAAAGTCAGGACCAAGCTCTGTTCTATCCGCGGGCGTAGTGCTCAAGCGCCATGCGGCTGGGAATCGTGATGGTGCAGCCGTGCTGGGCAACCAGCCGGCGGTTCTTGAAGATCGAGAGCGTGCGGGTAACGGTCTCGCGCGAGGCGCCGATGAATTCGCCGATCTGCTCGTGCGTGAGTGAAACCCGGCAGCGCGCGCCGGTCTCCTGCTGCGGAGCCTCGTCGCTCCAGCCCAGTACAGGTCATGACGTGGCCCTCGGCATCGAGCAGGTAAATCGCGTATTCGCTCACGCTCTCCACAATCGAGCGCAGGCGTGCGTCGGTGGCGCGCAACTGCTCCTGCGCATTGCGCTGCTCGGTTGCGTCGCGAATAAAGCTCAGCACTGCCGAGTCCTCCTCGGCGGCGATGGGCTTGAGCATGATGTCGACCGGGAACTCGGTACCGTCCTTGCGAAGCCCCCAAAGATTCATGGCAGCGCCCATCTGCCGGGCGCGCGGGTGCGCCGAGTAATTCTCCCTGTGCTGAGGATGACGGCCGCGAAACCGCGGCGGCACCAGGATCTCGATCGGCTGCCCGATCAGCTCGTCCTTCCCGTATCCAAACAGCTCTTCAACGCGAGGGTTGACTTCGCGAATGATTCCCTGACCGTCAGTGACGAGGATTCCATCCGGCGAAAACTCAAACAGATGCTCAATGGTTGCTTGCGCAAACCCGGGCTGCCGGCTTTCAGACACGTGGGGCGCGTCCTCTCTGGGGAAGTCAGAAGGGCGCATCGTCAAATTTGACCTGTTTCCGCACCATAACGCTATAAGCGCGGATCTTGCAACCTCAGTAAAATTGTATTCTCTTTATATGATTGGTTTAGAGCGCACCGCGATTCACTGCCGATGGGCCATAACCGGCTTAGGAATCACTGCTGCGGATAAACTCGCCCGGATCAAACTCGCCGGGAACCTCCTCCAAATGGACCTCAGAATAATGATTCCATCTCGTGCAGTTACCCTTGCGTTTCTCGCCGTTACCTTCTCGCTGCAAGCTCAATCCAACCCGCCCCTTTCGCCCATGACACCCGACATCCCGGCAAAGTTCACCCCTCCGCGCAACGGGTACGACTTTGAAAAGCGCGTCGTCATGATCCCCATGCGCGACGGCGTCAAGCTTTACACGGTCATCGCCATTCCCAAGGGTGCCACCAGGGCGCCCATCGTGCTCACCCGCACTCCCTACAATGCCGCCGGCCGCATGAGAGAGATGGAGTCGCCCTATCTCGCCCAGCAGGTCGTGGTCGGCGATGACGTCTGGGTCGAGGCCGGCTACATTCGCGTTTTTCAGGATGTGCGAGGCAAGTACGGCTCCGAAGGCGACTACGTGATGACTCCGCCGCCCACGGGCCCGCTCAACCCCAGCGGCCCTAACGACACGACCGACGCCTGGGACACCATCGATTGGCTGGTCAAGAATGTTCCCGAGTGCAATGGCCGCGTAGGCATGATCGGTTCGTCTTATGAGGGATTCACCGTGGTGATGGCCCTCCTGAATCCTCACCCGGCGCTCAAGGTAGCCGCGCCTGAGAGCCCCATGGTAGACGGCTGGATGGGCGACGACTGGTTCCATTACGGCGCCTTCCGCCAGCCGAACCTCGACTACTTCACCTTCCAGACCACGGGACGCAGCGAAGGCGGTGGCATTCCGCGCCTCAGCTACGACGATTACACCAATTTCCTCGAGCAGGGCTCGGCCGGCGACTTTGCCCGCTACGGCGGCCTCGATCAACTTCCCTTCTGGCGCAAGATCGAGCAGCACCCCGCATACGACGAGTTCTGGCAGGGTCAGGCTCTCGACAAATTGATTGCCAAGGTCCCGCTTACCGTTCCGGTCCTCTGGGAGCAGGGCCTGTGGGATCAGGAAGACATGTGGGGCGCCAACCACTCCTATGCCGTTGAAGAGCCCAAGGACACCCACAACGACATGAACTTCCTGGTCATGGGCCCGTGGTTCCATAGCCAGATTAATCGCACAGGTTGGAATCTGGGGCCTCTCAAGTGGAAGGGCGACACCGCACGCCAGTTTCGCGAGGAAATTCTGCTCCCGTTCTTCAGGCAATACCTGGTCCCGGATGCGCCCAAGGCTGACACCCCGCCGGTATGGGTCTACAACACCGGCCTCAATCACTGGGACCGCTATAACCAGTGGCCGTTGAGCTGCGACTCCGGCTGTCCCGACAAGTCGAAGCCCATTTACCTCGAGGCGGGCGGCAAGCTCTCGTTCGACGCTCCCTCGGCCGGCGACGCCAAGTTCACTGAGTACGCCTCAGACCCGGCCAAGCCCGTGCCGTTTTCGCCCAGGCCCTACCCCGGGAGTGAAGGGGACGCCTGGAGCACCTGGCTGGTTCACGATCAACGCTTTGTCGACGGAAGGCCCGACGTGCTCACCTTCGTGTCAGACACGCTGACTGACCCGGTTCACCTGGCCGGCCGACCGATAGTGAACCTTTACGCCTCAACCAGCGGCACTGACAGCGACTGGGTGGTGAAGGTTATCGACGTCTACCCCGGCGCCGACTCCTACGATGCCGCAATGGGCGGCTACGAGCTGCCTATTGCTACCGACATCTTCCGCGGCCGTTACCGCACCAGCTTCGAGCATCCGCAGCCCATCGTGCCCAACCAGCCGCTGCTCTACAACTTTGGCCTGCCCATGGTGAACCACGTTTTCAAGCCCGGCCATCGCATTATGGTTCAGGTGCAGTCCACACTCTTCCCGCTCTATGACCGCAACCCGCAGACTTACGTCGACAACATCTTCGACGCCAAGCCCGGCGACTACCAGAAGGCCACCCAGCGCGTCTGGCACACGCCCGGCGACGCCTCGTTTATCAGCCTGCCGGTAACGCCGGAGAACTAGTAACGCCCGTCTGAATCGTTCCGTGCCCCATCCTTTTTCGCGTTGTTTGCGGAAAAGGGTGGGAGGCCAAGAATCCCGAAGTCAGGCGCCCCTCGAAAAGGAAGAAGAAGAGCTGGATCAACGGGCGCCACGCTCTCATTTGTCACCCTCCGCGCGTCAATCAATTAGTCTTTGAGCGTGGATTCCGCTTCCAATTCCGGCGATCTCAACATTTCCGTCTCTGCCGGTGAGCCATCCACACCCGCCCTTGCTTTTGCTGATTTCCCACCGGCCCTGCTCGAGGAGCTTTGGCAGAAAGCCGAAGCCGAACCCCTGGGCCTCACCCAGCCCGAATTCGGTCAGATTCTCGCCGCCGTCGGCGCCAGGACCAACCACGGCCTGCCCCCGGGTACGACCCCCTCGTCCGGCCAAAAGGCGACCTTCTTCCGCAGCCTCCATCTCCCCGACCTGGCCCTCGCCCACGCCTGCGCCCTCGGCCGAGAGCCGGCCTGGAAGCGGTTCCTGAGTCTTTACCGGAGCCCGTTAGTCCGCGCTGCGCAGGGCATTACCGGTTCGGCTTCCCTGGGCGAAGACCTGGCTGATTCTCTCTACGCCGAGCTTTACGGCCTCCGCGAAGTTGAGGGCCAGCGCAAATCCCCACTGACCTCGTTCACCGGCCGCGGCTCGCTGCTGGGCTGGCTCCGCACCACTCTCGCTCAGCGATTCACCGACCACCACCGCCGCACCCATCGCGAGGCGCCGCTCGAAGAATTCGACGCGCCGTCCCCCGCGCCCGCGCCGCCCATTCCGGTCGAGGCGAATGCGCTCACTGCGGCTGTCGCTAGCACGCTCGCTGAGCTCGATGCTGAGGACCGCTTTCTGCTGGCGGCGTATTATCTTGACCGGCAGACATTGCTGCAGATCGCGCGCGCCATCAACGTGCACGAGGCCACCATCAGCCGCCGGCTCAAGCGTTTGCTCGAAGGCCTGCGCATCCGGCTGCTCAAGAACCTTTGCGCGGGGGGCTTGAGCAAAGCAGCCGCTCGAGAGGCCCTCGGAACCGACCCGCGCGACATCGAAATAAACCTGCGCGCTCTGTTGCAAACTTCGCAAACTGGAGCGTTCAACGAAGAGGGATGCCAGAGCTCCCAACACTCGGCAAATACGGTATGACGATCACCTTCAAACCCGGCCAACACCCCGACGCCGACCAGCTCAGCGCGTTTATTGAGCAGGCTTTGCCTGCGCACGAGCGCGACGGCGTGCTGGCCCATCTGGCCGCGTGCGCCGAATGCCGGGCTGTAGTTGCGCTTGCATTGCCCGAAGAACCGGCTGCACTGCCCGCTCCCGAACCGCGGCGCTCATGGTTTTCAGGCCCGTGGTTCTCGAATTGGAAGGTCTTTCTCCCCGCTGCGGCGGCCGTCGCCGCGCTCGCAGCTTTCGTCTTTTTCGTCCATCATCAGGGTCCGGCTCCGCAGCAACAGGCGCAGATGATACCTGCTCCGGCCTCAGCAGGCGCTCCGCCGCAACTGCAATCCAGTCCGCCGGCACAACTTAAAACCGCATCGCCCTCGCCGCAAGCCGAGATCGCAACACCGGCCCCTTCGCCCGCACCCAAACGTCAGGTAGAGACCGCGAATGCCTCAATCGGCTCGGCCGGTGTGCCCGGCTCAGCAGGCGCAATCCAGCCCGCCGCCGTCCAGCCGATCGCCAACCAGCCGACCGCTCCGCAGGTCGCAGCGGTTGAAAACCGGTCCGTTCAATCGATGCCAACGCAATACGCGGCCAACTCGTTTGCATCGGCATCCAACAACTCCGTCTCCAGCCAGAATCAACCAGCGCAGCAGGCCAGCGCGAGGCAAAATGTTTTCCATGGTGGAGCGATCAGCGGAACGCTTCAGTCGAACAACACCTTGCAGCAGGCTGAGGCGAATGCGCAGAATAGACGGCAGCAAAGCGGTCTTCGGCAGACTGCGTCTCAGACCGTGCAAGTCCAAGCCGAGGCGCCGGCTCCGGTCGCGACAGAATCGGCCGAGGTCAGCACCTTGATCGCCGGCCGAGCCACTTCAAACCTCAGCTTTACGCAGCAGCCTCTGCCCAGCCGCCTCGCGGTTCTGTCAACCGCCGCGCGGGGGCCAATCGTGCTGGCCATTGACACGCATCACTCAGTTTTCGTGAGCAACGACTCAGGCCAGCACTGGAAGACGGTGCAGGCAGTTTGGAAAGGCCGGGCGGTGATGGTCGAAGCCGCCGTGCCGGTCAGGATGCTTGCGCTTCCGGAGCCGGGCGCAACCATGGGTACATTGGCAGCCATGCCGCAGGGCGCAATGGCCGCAACAACGGCCGGGACAATCCTCACCGGTACGATCACCGACCAGTCTGGCGCGGTAGTGCCGGGCGCAACGGTCACCGTCACCGACCCGCGAACCCGCCTAGCGCGCTCCATTACCACCGACGCGAATGGCCGCTACGTTGCCGCGGGCCTCGACTCGGGCAGCTACAACCTCGATGCAACCGCGCAGGGATTCATGAGCAGCCATCTGAGCAACGTTGCCGTGGATCCTTCAAAAGAGAATGTTACGAATTTCACCCTGCGTGTAGGAGCCATGGCTGAGTCAGTCACTGTTAACGCTGCGCAGGCCACGGTCGAGCCGAAGACCGTTCCAATGGCCAAAGCGAGACCAGCTCCAGCGCCGCTCTTCGAGATTGTCACCGACAAGGGCGTTCGCTGGACGAGCGCCGACGGCGTCGCCTGGCAACCAAAATAGCGCACGCATCAGCGTTGTACCCGGCCCTACTGCATGCCTCCAGCCAAAGCTTGTGTCGTTGCCGGTGGCTGAGCCGAAGGCGCCGACGGCTGCAACAGCCTGTATCCATCACGCGTGCGGATGTGGTACTTCTGCATATCCTTGCCCGTGAGTTTTACCTGGATGTTGCGCCAGCCGTGGTTCTCGTTCGGCTGCGGATAGTAGCTGATGGTGTAAAGGTGGGCCAGGTCTTCGCGAATTGAAGTGAAGGCCTGCTGCTCCTGCCGCCAGTTGCCGGCGAAATAAGCCTTGCCGCCCGTAGTCTTGCTCATGCGCTCAAAGGCCGCAGTCGATACCGGATCGCTCTGCGCCTGGCGCGTGCTGATGATGTAAATAATGGTTCCGGTCGACTCCGCGAGATCGGCCACATCCTCAGGCGGAACCGAGCTGGCGTTGTCGGGGCCGTTGGAAAACACGACGATCGCCTTGCGCCCCTTCAGCTGGGCCGCATCTTCAACCGTCATCAACAGGGAGTTGTAGAGCGCAGCATCGTCGCCGGCCACCGTGCTGCGCACGCCATTCTCGATGCGGAACCGGTCGCCGGTGAGCGTAGCGGCGCGCGACAGATTCCTGCTGTAAGAGTAGAACGCCACTTTGGTAGCCTCATCCAGCGACCGCACGAATTCGGTAATAGCGTCCTGCGCAAAGACAAAGCCGCGATACATGTAGTTGCTGGTATCGAAGAGAATAAAGACGCTCGACCCCGCGATTTTTCCCAGCTGCAGGCTCGCGGGGTTTGCACTTTCAGCGCTCTTCGCGCCGGTCGGCGCGCTGGCGGCATTCGCGCTTGGTTCGGGAGCTGCAGCTTCGCGAATCATCTGGTTGCCCTCTTCGAATGTCGAGATCTTCTCAGGGATTTTGTCTTCGCTGATCGCGAAATCCTCAGGGCGCAGACCCGAAACGTAATTCCCTGCGCGGTCGGTCACGGCCACGTTCAGCTGCACCAGCACCACGTTGACCCTGAGGTTCGACGCATCGTTTTGCGCGGCAGGCCGCGGCTCCGTTCCGGCTAACAAGAGCAGCCCCGTTAGAATTCCAAGGCAGGCGTTGATTCCGTTTTTCGTCTTCATCCCGAGTCCTACTCCCAATTACCGTATTCCAAGCCTGTAACCAACCTCGGCGCACGCCAAAGTGATTCGCTGGCTCTACTGCCCCGAAACTGCGCTGACGGCAGAAACCGCGATCTTGCCCTGCTCAAACTCCTCGCCCGTTTGCTCCATGGCGCGCAGGATCGCCGGCCAGTCGTCGACGTTGGTTGCAAAAATCCTGGTAACCATTTGCCGGGTCAACTCGGGCACAAGAAGATTCAGCATCACCGGGGAATAACCCTTGTCGTCTGCAAGGCGCGCCCAGTAAAGATTCGATGACTCCCAGGACTCGCCGAATAGCCTGTTGGTGTAGCCGCCTGAAACCGGAAACACTCCGGTCTCAACCAGCGTGGGGGCGTCGCTCTGTTCCATTACAGGATGCGGAGCTCCGAAATCTGCCGAGATGCGTTCGGGATCGGCAGCCTGCGGATCTTTGTGCGCCAGTTCATCCAGCTCTTTGAGTGCCTTTCCCCAATTGCCGGCCTCCGACGGATATTCTTTGCGGTAATCGGCTGCCAGGTAGAAGCAGTCTGAGGGCGCGATTTCTCTCGCCCACTTCTGCGCCCCTCCCTGCTCGCTGAGCGCAGATTCAATCCTGGCCAGGCGGCCTGCTGGCATATACCCCGCAAAAATGCCGGTCAGTTCCGCGCGCAATTGAGGATTTCCGCCCGCAGCGTCCAGCAGCTCTTCGCCCGCGTGCTGATAGAGAGCTGCCGCGTGTAGTTCGTCGCTGTTCACGCTCCACCAGCGCGGCACCACCCCGCTCACCAGCAACTGCGGCGCCGTCTCTCTCCACACCAGCGCCTGCACGTTGGCCGGCGCAATAAAGTCCTCCTCCACCTGGGCAAGCGCATAGGGCAGATCGGCAAGCGATCCCATCAGGTAAGCGCCGCCTCCTGCCGTTACACCAATGCCCACCAGCTCAGGCGCGCCCCAGATGCGTTGAACGCCCAGCACTGAAAAGGTTGAGAAATCGTGCGAGCGCACAAAAAGCGGATTGTTATGCAGCACCTGCGCGCCGGGCGGCTCGTAGTAGGCGTAGTTCAGGCCCACCAGCGTATCGCGCAGGAACGGGGTCAGTTTGCCCCGCGCCGCTTCAAGCTGCGCCGGCGTTCCAGGGTTGCTGATCACGGTCTTCAGGTCGGTGCGCACCTGCAACTCGGCGTGCCGGCTGGTGTAGATCGCCGGCGACCACGAGGCCTTTTCGCTGCCGGTAAATATCGGTCGCGGCAGCTCAAACTCGCGCAGGTTCCCGGCCAGCTCCAGCAGATTGTCCGCTGGCGCGCCCCCGTGAGCCATGGCGTTCAATCCGTCGTAAAGACCGTACAGCGTATCGAGCGACACCAGCCGCTGATCTTCCAGCACCGACCGCATTCGGCGCGCCAGCTCCTCGTGCACGCGCCGCCCTTGCGGAGTGGTCTGAGCCGGGCCCGCAAGCAGGTCCACAATTTCATCCTGCGTGGCGCCGGCTTTCCCTCCCGCCGCCACAATCACAGCGTTCAGCGAGCCGCGGGCCGCGTCAAACAGCTGCTGCGGGGTACCGATCGTGGCGTATGGCTCAAGCGCGCTCTGCCACGATTCATCGAGCTTCGCCTTCTCGATCTGCCCTTGCCTGGCAAGGATCTCCCACACGCCGATATCAGCCTGAAACGCTCCCAGGGCATTGGAGCGGTAGCCCGCGTTCGGCAACTTGTCGACGCCGTCGGCGATAGTGATGAATTGCTTGATTGACTTGTCGTCCAGCTTGGGGAATTCGACAAAGATGGAGTACCAGTTGCCATATCGCGCAAATCGACCGGCCAGCAGCCGCGCCGCGTCTTCTGAGATCCCGGGATCCGGCGCCCGCTTCGCATTGATCGCGCTCAGCATCAGGTAGATCTGCAGCGGACCAATATCAGTCTCAATGTTTGAGAAAGCCGCCAAATCTTCAAGCAGCCGGTCGGGATTCTCCACGCTATGCGCGTGCCTGGTCCATGCGAGGTGGCTGCTCAGGCCTGAGTCCTTCTCCAGGATCTCCTTCCATACGGCCAGGTCGCCGGGTACCTTTGGCTGTCCTTGCGCGTCCCACTCAACCCGCGTCAACAGCAGCAGCAGGTTCGAGTTTCTGGCAAAGACCCCGTCCGATGCCGAGCCGGAGCTGGCAAAGGACCTGTATGCGGCGTACAGCCGCTTCAACCGGTCCCCATGCGTCAGATGCGCCTGCTGCTCCCGGTCAACTCGCGCAACCGCATCGAAGTACGCGGCCAGCCAGCCGCGGTCTTTGCTCAACAGGTTGAGTACAAACTCGCCCGGCGCCTTGGGGCTTGCTCCTGCCAGCTCCTGCCATTCGTTGTTCGCGCCTCCCGGCACAGCCACCTGGCCGGAGCGAATGCTGAACCTAGTTCCGTAGAAATCAAGCAGCGGCGCCACCGGCAGCAGTCTCCTCAATCCCGGCGATTGCGCCAACGCATTCCTGGTTTCGGGGTCGCAGTGCGCAAATGCTGTGTACAGCCGGTCCATCTGCGGATCGTGCAGCAGAACGTCGAGCAGATCGGGAGATCCGTTTTTCCCCCACGGGCTGGCTTCGGTCCACTCCTTCTGCGTCAGCATCACCGGCGCCTGCGTTACCGGGAATTCGAAGCTGAACGGCGTGTGTTGCACCAGCGACTCTTCGAGTCTCGCCAGCGGGAATCCCGAATCCACCGTCAGAAAGGCGCGATCGGGGTTCGACGTGACCAGAAACGCGTTCTGCTGGCCGCAGGTGTGTTCGAAACGATAGCCCATCACCGCAATCAGCTGCGACGCATCGGCGCAATCCGAAACGTGGACGGCGCCATCGGGGCCGGTCAGGGCGCGCACCGCGCGCGCAAACTCCACGTAGCGCGTCAACAAAAACAGATACTCGGTCTCCCGGTTTCCCTCCCGCCCCCATAGCGTCAGGTTGCGAGCCAGCATGGGCAGCACATCTTCGCTACTCACCTGCTGGCTGATGCCAGCCATACGCAGAAACGAACGGAGCGGGCCCGGAATGACGGCCGTTTCCTGCGCCTGGGCCGATGACCCCGCCGGCCCGTCCGCCGGGCGATTAGCGCCCGAAGCGCCTGTTCGTGGCGCAGCAACTGAAAACAGCGATCCGAAGCACACGATTGCCGATGCGAAAACAGCAAGAGAGCGAAGAGGAAGCTTCATTACCATGCCCCTTCCGATCCGGTTGTATCCTTATTGGATTCGAGAGAAATCTATAGTGTGATTGCGGGGGTGTTATTCCCTCTTTTGGGGCTTCACTGCGGGCCGCGCCGGCCCCTCATCCCTGGCCAGATGCAGGTTGCCCTTAAAAAGCTAAAGTAATGAACTCTGAGCGGACAGCCTGACGAATATCGCGTCGAAAACACGGCTGCCGATTCTCGCGAATGCCCGATGAGCGGCTTCGAGATTGTTTCGCTTGCGGTGAATCCTGAATCTTCAGCTTGGTGTATGGGAATAATGGGGCATGAATGACTAAGTGAACAGCATTATAACCCGGTCCTATGCACTTCCTGCAACAGGCAAATGATGAATGTGGAGAGGACTTCGATTGCCCGAGGGCGATTTGCAGCTGAGCCGCGGTTCCTGCGTACGGCGGAGGACCTGGGTACAGCTGGATTCAGAACCGGCTATTCATTTCAGGCGAAGTAACGCCCATTTAGCGTAGCTTTTTCTACAAAGGCGAAATTACGCCCTTTAAAATCAATAGCATTCTTGATCGGAGCCATTCCAAAGGCACGAAATCCCACTGAAGACAAACTGCGTCTCGCAAGGTGTTCTTTAAAAACAAACTGGCGGTTGATTTGGTTGCCGGGGCTGGATTTGAGCCAGTGACCGTTGGGTTGTGAATTCTTAAACCAGCCTTTTTTCACGAGTCAACAGGCGCGGTGGGTCACAGAAGATGGGCCTGGATAATCGTCAGAAAGTTGCGAGAGTCTCTCCGGTGGGTCGGTTTTGCGTGGGATTTGGGTTCAAGTATCCGTGAGGGGGGGAATATGGAGCGGGTTTAAAGCGGCGATCGCGCCGGGGAGAAGTTTTGCGGGCCTTTTTCTTGAAAGGTCAAAGCCTGGCATTCATGCAAGTTGCGCTCGATGCCCCCTGCATTCCTGTCCGACTTTCATCTGCCCCCTGACAAATCTCTCTCTCGCAGTGAATCAAGTCGCCACACAGTGGCTGTGAAACGTCCTTAACTCGCTACGCGCCCTGTCGATTCGCGAACCATCAGCGCAGGGTCCACTTTGATTTCGTCGCGCGGGGGTACCGTGTTGTGGATGCGGTTCAAGAGGCTCTGCGTGGCGATGCGGCCGATCTCTTCGAGCGGCTGGTTGATCGTGGTCAGTCTCGGCAGCGTAAATGCCGCAGCCTTGATATCGTCGAATCCGATCACCGAAACATCCTCGGGCACGCGAAGATTGAAATCTTTCAACGCGCGAATGGCGCCGATGGCCGAGATATCGTTGAAGGCCACAATTGCGGTAAAGGGTTGCTTTGCCGCCATCAACTGCTGCACCACAGGATAGCCAAGCTCAGGCGACGACATATCGCGATCGAGCTTCACTACTAATTCAGGTTTGATCTCAAGACCCAGCCGCTCGGCAACAGCAACGAGGCCCTTCCAGCGCGCATCGGAGTCCGAACTGAATGGCTGGCCGTGCATGAATGCGATCTTCCGGTGCCCAAGACCATAAAGATGATTGAGAGCGAGCTCGGCGGCGCGATAGTGATCGAGCACAACGTTGGTGACACCTTCGATGTGCTTGTGTCCTGCAACCGCAACCACTGGAATGCTGACCGGATGATCGAGAAGTGTGTCGATTGCAATCAGGCCCTGCGCACCGCGGCCAATCAACATCCGCGTATACTCTTCGATGAGGTTCGGCTTATGTCTGTGGTGCGCCGTGAAGTAGAAGTATCCGGCTTTGATGAGATGGTCGCCGATGCCGCTCATCACTTGCGTGTGGTAGCCGTCGCCAAGCTCGGGCACGAGGATTCCGATAGTAAGCGTGCGCCGGCTGCGCAAAGAGCGTGCCAGCAAATTGGGCTGGTAGTTCATTGCCTTGGCAGCGGCTTTGATGCGATCTCGCGTCGACTGAGGAATCGATCTGCCCGGCACCTCGTTGAGCACCACTGAGACCGTGGCCGGATTGAGCCCGAGATGCTCGGCCAGCTGCTTCAGACTTGGAGTCTGGTGCGGCCTCGCCTTCGGCCTCGTCTCCGGTCCCGCATTGCTTCCGGAATCTTTCATGAATTCCTAAAATCCTTTGAGTCAGCTAATTTCCAGTTGATTGTATAACGCTTCTCACCGAATGCATCCGAAAATCCCTTTAATAATGCGATTTACCACTCGCGGGCTCGGCACAGAGCCGCAAACCCGCTCGCGGCTAGTTGAATTGGAACCAATTGACATTCGAGATGCTGTCGGTCGTCCCGCCTCCGGTGAACACTGCATACAGGTTATGGACGCCTGAAGCGCCAGTTACTGTCCCGCTTACTGTTTGCCAGGTTTGCCAGCCGCCCGTAACCGGCAACGTCACGGTGGCGATTGGAGTTGACGTCATGCTGTCAAGGTAAAAAGTTGCCGTACCGCCGTTGCCCGCGCTTGCCGTGCGCACATTGACGGTGCTGATTGAGCTCGAACTGCCAAAGTCGACGTTGTTATAGAGGACCCAGGAGCCGGAGGTGAGATAACCAAGATCGTATTCGCCGGTGGCGTCGCCGGTATTCTCGGTCTCAAGCCCGCTTTGGTTTGAGTAACTCGAACCCTGGATCTGCGCAGTTGCCGCGGTGATTGGAGCGCCGCTCTGGGCGCCGGTCCAGGTAAATGTCGCCGCAGAAAGCGACGGAAGAGTGTACGAGAAACCGAGCCCGCTGCCCCACTGCACATTGAAGGTCTGGCTTTGCGTTGTGCTGTTGTATGCGATCAACGCCGTCGAGCCGTCAGGATTGAGAAACGCAGCGGTTGCTATTGCCGTCGTGTTGCTGGAGTAAATGCGCACCGCGCCTGGAAGAACATATTTGCTGTACTGTCCAAGCGTGTAGTACTCAATGTCGTAAGTAATGTCGCCGGTGGAGCTGTTGACCGTTACGATCGGCGTGCAGGTATTGCAGCCGCCGAGGCCTGCATTCTGGGTAAGGTTCGGGCCCAGGTTCTGGTCGAGCGCAAGGCTCCACTTGACGTAGGCTTTTCCTGAGTTACGCAATACCTGGGTGATCTCAAGAAAATCCGATGTGAACTGGTCGCCGACCCACGTCCCGCCGGAGTGCTCGGTCATCCAGGTGCCGAGAGTTGGAAACATGTTTTCGACCGTCTGTTGCGCTCCCGGTGTGCCGCCATATCCATGCCATGCGGTGCCGGCCACCTGCGCAAGCTGCGCGCTGGTCAGGCTGCCCAAAACATACTCGGGATAAGAGGGAGTGTCCCAGTTGTGGTCGTAGACAAAAGCTTTTGTGGTGAGATTGTTTGATGCCAGCGCCGGCAAAACGTAACCCTGCAACAGGGCGAGCTGAGTTGAGTCGCTCATGCCCATGCTGGGATAAGCCGTGGTAATGTTAAGCGGCTCGTTTTGCAGTGAGATGTAGTCGATGTTGATTCCGGCAGCCTGGTATGCCTGGATGTACTTCACAAAGTAATTGGCAAAGGCGGTCTCATTCCCATTCGTTATCAGCAGCGTGCCGCCCAGCATCGACACCGGGCTCATTGAGCTCGGGTCTTTCATCCATCCCGGCGGGCTCCACGGGTTTGCCATGATCTTCAACTGCGGGTTGAGTGTTTTGGCCTGGAGAATGATGGGTATGATGTCGGCCTGGTCGTGCTGGATTGAGAAGCCGGCCAGCGTTAGATCGGTGGCCCCGGCCGGCTGATCGTCGAACGAGTACACCGAGCGGGCAATGTCACTGGCGCCCATGGGGTTGCGCATAAAACTAAGGCCGATGCCAGTTCCATTACGCGTAAACAGGTTGCTCATTGCGGTCGAGAGTTGGCTCGGTTGCGCGACCTCATTCAGCAGATAGGCGGCTGAGTCAGTAAACGCTGCGCCGAATCCGTCGATGGTCTGATATTGCTGCGTCGCATCCACCACCACCGTGTTGGTGCCCGCGTCTCCCGTGCTGGTTGTAAAGTTGACGCTTGGCTGTGCCGCCATCAACATAGTCTCGTCGTTCGTGCTCTCGACGACTGAAATCGATGGTCCGGAGGCCGTGAATGTGTAGGCGCCGGTGGCAACCGCGCTTTGCGAGTACTCGGATGCAACCGCCACGGCTTCAATTGTGGTCGTGGTGCTTATGGCAATCGGGCTCGAGGAAGAAAAGAGCGTGGACGAAGTGGTTGGCGAACTGCCGTCGGTGGTGTAGTAGATGGACGCACCGGGCGTCGCATCCGCAAGTGTGACGGTTTGCGCCGAAGTATAGGTGCCGGGCGACGGGCTGAAGGTGGGGGTGCTTGCCGATTGGGGAGGGTTCGACCCTCCTGATGTTCCGCCGCCGCATCCGGTAAAGATCGCGCCAGCCACCAGGATTAGAGGAGCAAGTTTTCGCGCCGTTACCATTTCTCCGCTCATGATGGACATTCCGGAACCGTTTTGAATTGTCGCGCCAAAAACCGTCCTCCAGCATTAAGACAAACGTTTATCTAAAACATTTCTGTACAGATCCTTATGTACAGAAGAGAATTAGAATCTCAAAACTGAACCTTTGTCAATGCCGAATTGCAATATATCCAGTTTTATTTGAATTACTTAGAACCATTGAGCAGAGCCAGTGGGTTCGTCGATCCCTCCTGGCTTCGCGTAAGTGGTTTGCGTTGAATAGAATAAAACATTCGATTGTCTTTGTTGATTTTTCAGCGCCGACAACGTGTAAAACCGACTAGCCCGCATTTTTCACAGGCAAGATGTGTTTCGGTGAGATGGGATTTAGGAAAGGACTTGGAAAGGCCGTCTTTTCATGGCATAACTGCGTTGTCGAAGCGTAGTTTTGCCGTGCGGAGGCGGCCTTTCTGATGACAGAGTGTAGCCAAGAAACGTTCACATTTACAGCCCATTTTTCGCGCCGCGTGGAAGCCGGTTTCACGGCGGGTCGGGTTTCGAGCGACGGCGGGGCTTTGCTGCTGCGTCAGGTGGACCGCAAGATCAACCTTCTGGGTCGGCTGGCCTCCTGCTTCTGTGACAAGCGCAACCAGGACCAGGTGGAGCACACGGTTGCCGAGATGCTGGCACAGCGCATCTATGGTCTGGCGCTGGGTTACGAGGATCTTTGCGACCACGAGCAGTTGCGTGCCGATCCGTTGTTCGGGCTGCTGAGCGGCAAGCGCAAGCTGGAGGAACCGCTGGCGGGCAAGAGCACGCTGAACCGGCTGGAACTGTGTGGCCGCACCGAGCGCTACCACAAGATAGGCTACTCGGCTGAGTTGATCGACCGGCTGCTGGTTGAACTCTACATCGAGTCACACGCAACTGCGCCCACCGAGATCGTGCTCGACCTGGATGCGACCGACATCCCGCTCTACGGCCATCAGCCGGAGCGGTTCTTCCACGGCTACTACGACAACTACTGCTACCTGCCGCTGTACATCTTCGCTGGCGATCAACTGTTGTGCGCGCGGCTCAGGCCGGCCAATCAGGATGCGGCTGCAGGTTCGGTCGAAGAAGTGGCGCGCATCGTCGAGCAGTTGCGCCAGCGCTGGCCCGAGGTCAAGATCGTGCTGCGCGCCGACTCCGGCTTCTGCCGGGAAGAACTGATGGGCTGGTGCGAGGTCAACAAGGTTGAATATCTGTTCGGCCTGGCCCGCAATCAGCGGCTGCGCCGGATCATCGGCAAGCAGATGCAGCAGGCGCAACTGGAACACCAAGCCGCCGGCAAGGCGGCGCGTGTCTTCGCCGAGTTCCAGTACCAGACCCACAAGAGTTGGTCCTGCTCGCGCCGCGTGGTGGCCAAGGCAGAGTTCCTCGACAAGGGCGAGAACCCACGCTTCGTGGTCACTTCGTTAACCTCCGAGCAATGGGCTGCACAGAACTTATACGAGAAGTTCTACTGTGCTCGCGGAGAGATGGAGAACCGCATCAAGGAACAGATGTGCCTGTTCGCCGACCGGCTCTCGACCGATGAAATGAAAGGCAATCAGCTCAGGCTCTACTTCTCCGCACTGGCCTACACGCTGGTCGAGGCCCTGCGCCGGCTGGCTCTGATGGGTACCGAGTGGGCTCAGGCTCAGGTCGATACCATCCGCCGCAAGCTGTTCAAGGTCGGCGCCATCGTGCGCGTGAGTGTGCGCCGCATCCTGCTGGAAATGAGCTCGGCCTATCCGTGGAAGCGCTTCTATGCCGCGGCTTTCCGCGCTCTGCGATGCTGACCGTCACGCATCGCCCAGAAAACCCACTCCTCTCGGCCGCTGAACCGATCGGCCAGGCGGAGCCGTGCTGAAAATCCACGCCGGGAATCGAAACCAGACCGCAGCAAGGGCGTAAAAAGGTTCCGCCCGACAGTGCCGCCATCAAAACAGCCAATCGAGAGTCCACCACGAACCCAACTGCTCACAGAATCAGGGGTTGTGAGAAATGCGGGCTGGAGCGCAGCGGCGCCGGGGGCGCTGGCGGGCATCGCAAAACTGAGAGGGCGGCGTTACCCGGCAGTGCTCAGGGCCGGCTTGAATACAAGTCCGCCCAGAACAAGCATCGCAAGTCCCCCTGCGCAGGGAACCAGAAGTCCGAATCGCAAAGAGTCAAGGTGGGCTGAGATGAGGCCGGTGAACCACGGAAAGATGGCTGAACCTACACCTGCCACGCCGAAATACCACCCCCGCGCCGAGCGCTCAAGCAGGAATGAGAGCAGCACAGGATAGAGTGGTCCGGTAAATATGCCGGCCAGGCCCGCGGCAAGAACGATCATCCAAGGGTGCGATGCTGCGATCAGAATGACCGTGGACGCTGTCACGCCCCAGACTCCCCATATCAGCACCGCTTGTCGGCCGATCTTCTTGAGCAAAGGTGTGGAGAATGCAAGCCGGCTGAGCATTTCGCCCAACCAGAAAACTGAAGTGGCCAGTGCAGAACCGGCCAGACTGCGCATACCGGTTCGGTGCGAGTAGGTGGTGAGCCAGCCGCTGAGTGCCGACTCGACACCGACTACACACATTGCCCAGATGACGAGCAGAATGAAGACAAGGCCCAGGGATCGGCGTTCAGTCCCCGATGCAACATGCGCGACCACGGGCTTTTCCTGGCGCTCGATTGCGGCAACCCACCCGAGCAGCAAAACGAAAAGGACGAAAAACAGCAGAAACACCCAGTGTGTGTCGTCATGGCGGACCAAAGGCAGCGCGGCCAACGGGCAGGTAGTTGCGCCAAGTGACCACACAAAGTTGAGCCACTCCAGCTTAGCCGCGCGCTCGTCGCCCCATCGGTCTGAGAAGAGAAGGCTGGTTGAGGTCATGGCCATTCCCAGGCCGAGCCCGAAAAAGAAGAACACCGCGAATGGTGCGCGTGAATGGGCGAAGATCAGGTCCATGGAACTAGCCGCCAGCAGCCCATACCCCACGGCCATTGAACGAATGCGGTTGAGCCCGGAAAAGATTGCCCCCAGCGACGAACCGCTGAACTGGAGAAACAGTAGCAATCCGGCGCCGTCATCACGCAGACCCCACTTTTCGGAAAACACGGGCAGAAGCACACCAAGCAACACCGTTCCTGTGCCGGTGAGTGCAAATCCCACGCTCAGCACCGCAGTTGAAAGTGCGCGGCGCGGCGATGAAGATCCGGTAGCAGAGGTGAGGTTGAAAGGCATGCGGCTGCACTGGAGCGCAACCGAATTATAGCCTCCAGATCGTTGCACGCGGGCGGATTGCATGCGCCGCAGCAGTTTGGCGAGTATGTTCCTGCTGTGCTTTCAAAGTCGGGCTTGATGTTGCGGCTTGAAGTGAGCAAATACGCTGGCGGCGCTTCGTGCGCTGGCAACGAAATGCGAACTGAGCGTGAAGACGGCGGCCAACGGCAATGCGGTGGCAAGACGAGCCTACCGCGCTATGCGTCTCGATTTCCTGGGCCATCCTTCCTTCATTTCACTCTCATTACTTGATTCGTGGTTTGGGCTTTGTGTCCCGGTCGGTCTAAGGCAGATTCGTCGTATGCGCCGGCAATCGCGTTTCGACGATTCCCTGCCCTTCGCGCACAATATAAAACCTGTCCGCCTCCAAGTGAGTCAAAGTCTCTCTCTTGCCGTCGGGCCACATAACTTCGGCTTGGTCAATCGAGTCGTGGATCCCCAACCCGAAGTGCAGTCGCAGATCGCTTTGCGACAGGTAACTGCCTCCGCTGATGACCTCATTGGTCTGAATCAAATCGCCGGCAGTCACCTTGACATGTGCGTTCAAAGCGAGACGGTTGCACGCGGTTCCTTCGAGCGAAAAGCTGACCCAGTGATTCGCGGGACCGTGCTCGGGACGCAGTATCGTGGGTTCGCCGACAAGGTTCTCAATTACCGCCTCAAGGCGCCCGTCATTGAACAGATCGCCGATTGCAAGGCCGCGGCTTACTCGCGGTGTTTGGATGGCGGGCCCAGCGCGACGGCTGACGTTCTTGAACGTGCCGTCATGCTGATTCAAAAGCAGCACGGCCGGCTCAAGGAAGCGCGTGGCGGCGTGCGCTTCATCTACCTGTGGATAGACATGTCCAGTTACCTCGAAGAAATCCTGCCAGCCGCTATTGGCGAAATCGACGAATGCATCGCCCCATCCCACGTATCCCTGCGTGGCGCGCGCAATTCCCGAGGCGATGGAGTTGTCAGTAAAGCTCATTCCACCATCGTTGGTGTAGAGAGCCGTGTACTCAACGTCAAAATGCGAGATGGCCAGCGACAATCGGCCGGTGTGCATATAGTCGCCGAATGCGAGGCCCATGTTGGCCTGTTCAACGCCATCTTCGTTTGCGGCCACGCCTGCCATCAGCGCAGTATCTTCAAACTTGCCGGCGCCGTCTCCCTCGTAAAGGTAGTTTGCTTCGCCGTCGTTGGTAACAAACAAATCGAGTTTTCCATCGTTGTTGAAGTCTGACCAGATTGACGTGAGTCCGTAGCGCCCCTCAGCGTCATCCACTCCGGCCTGCCTTGACACCTCGGTAAATGTGCCGTTGCCGTTGTTGTGGTAGAGCTTGTCCGGCAGACCCTTCAGCCCGCGCGGGCCGCACTGCACTACCAGGCCGAGATACTTGCAGGCTTTGGTCGTTCCGAACACAGGCAGATTGTCGAGATGAAAATCGACGTAGTGCGAAACAAAAAGATCGGCGAATCCGTCGTTGTCATAGTCGCCGAACGCGGCGCCGGAGGCCCATCCAGTGTCGCCAGCCAGGCCAGCCTCTTTGGTGACATCGGTAAACGTCCCATCGCCGTTGTTGCGATAGAGCACCACGCCGTTGAGACAAGTTACCAGTAAGTCGGGCCGGCCGTCATTGTTATAGTCGCCGACTGCCACGCCCATCGCCCAGCAAGGGTAACCTACGCCGGCTTTGTCGGTTACATCGGTAAAAGTGCCGTCGTGATTGTTGTGGTAAAGCGCGCTGCGCGACTTGACGCCATGCTGCGCCATCTCTACGCTCTGCGCATTCGTCAAGTAGATATCCGGCCAGCCGTCGCCGTCATAATCAATCAGAGCAACACCGCCGCTCATCGACTCGGCGATGAACTTCGCCTCGGGATCCGACTTATGATCGAAGTGGATTCCCGTTGAGCTGGTAATATCCACGAGCTGGGGATAATTCTCAAGCGGCCCCGTGGCTGCGCGCTCGGCCTCAGCCTTCTTTCGTTCCTCGGGCGACAATGGCGTCGGCGTGCCCATCTGACCCAGGAGCGGCTTCAGGGGATGCAGAAGCAGGATCACGAGCAATGCTCTTAAGGTTCGACTGCGACTAATCATTCCTTTGCAACCCTCGCGCCATCTGCGGCCATTATTTCTCAGCGTTCTCATCCGAGCGGATGGTATCGGGCTGGATTAACAGATCCTTATATACAACGCGGAGCTTCTCTTTCATCTCTTTGTACTTCTGGTAAAGCTCAACCTCGCGCTTTGCATCCTCGGTACGCCCCAGCTTTTTGTAGAGAGTAGCCAGGCGGTAGTGCGCGGTGGCGTTTGTGGGCTCCAGTTGCACTGAAGCTTCGAGCAGCGGCAGAGCCTGGTCAGGCTTATTCATTTCCAGCAGCACCTTCGCGAGTCCCAACTTGGCATTGGCATCGTCAGGTTGCAGCTCAACCGCTGTGGAGTATCTCATTAAGGCGTCGCTTTCGTCGCCCTTCGTCATTGCTATTTCGGCAAGCTCGCACTCTGCCTTTTCGTCGCGGGGATTGTCTGCCAGCGCGGCGCGATATTCCTGCTCGGCCTGCTTCTTGATCGTGGGGTCCTGCGAAGTGTTCAGCAACTCAGCCAGCTCAAAATGGACGCCGGGCAGATGCGGATTGATTTCGATCGCTTTGCGATATTGCGCGATGGCTCCGTTGGTGTTGCCTTCCCTGGTATCTTCGTGCGCCAGCAGTTGGTGCATTTGCGCAGACTCGGGCGCAGCCAGCGAGAGGGCAAGCATCGCCTCGCCGGAAAGATCGGCGTAGGTTCGGTAAGAGGCATAAAGCACTTCGGGATTGTCGGGTGCGACCTTCTTCAACTGCGCAAGTGTGGCTGCGGCAGACTCAAGGTCGCTGATTTGGGTGTAGGCGCCCACCAGCTCAAGGCCGGCCTGCACCTTGAATCGTGGATCTTCAATGCGCGGAAATGCGGCTTCGAGGTCTTTGCGTCCGTCCGCGAAATCTTCAGCGTGCAGCTCTGCGATTCCCAAAATTCCCTGAATCTTGGCGAGGTTGGGCTGTTTTTCAACGGCAAAGCGCAAGTGAGGGATGGCGTCGGCCGGCTTGCCTGAGAAAAAGAGCAGGACGCCCAGGTTGCCCTGTATCTCAAAGTTGTCCGGAGCAAGTTCGGCCGCAGCCTGCAGCTCGGGGATTGCGAGGTCCGGCCGCTTTTGCTGGAGGTAGCTCTGAGCTTTCTGCATGTGCGCCGCGAGCTCGGCCTTTGGATCGACCGGTGTTTGTGCGTCGCAAATACCGGCCGGGAATAACACGAGGGCTGCAGCAATCAATATCGACCGCGGAAACATGGGTTTCATTATAGAAGTCGCGACAAGCAAAGAGTGTGCGCATAAGAAAAGAGACGGCGACGAATCGCCGTCTCTCCGGGTTGAATTTGTGTTGAGCTTAGAACGATAGGCGTCCGGACATCTGCCAGGTTCTGCCGCCGACGGTCGTGCTCCGGATATTGGCTTGGTTTTGCTCCTGATCCGAAGGCCCACCAACAACGCCGCCAGGTTGTCCGAAGCTGGGGTGATTCAGGACGTTGGACGCGCTGGCGCGAATCTGGAATTGAACATTCCGCTCCGGCCATAGATCGAAGCTTTTGCCGAACTGGAAGTTGACATTTGTCAGATCCGGACCCGTGACGATGTTCCTGAGGAAGGTACCGTAGGTGTACTGAGCCGGAAGGGCGAAGGCATCCAAGTTATACCACTCGTTTAAGGTGTGGACCTGGCCTCCACCTGTGGCATCGGGGCCGGTATCGTTCGACTTGTAGTTGCCGACCAGGTTCGCATATTGCGTGTAGCTCCCCGACTGGTTGTTTGAATTGTTGTAGCCTCCCGTCGTGATTCCCATCGGGTTGCCGCTCTGCGCGATGAAGGTGGATGACAATTCCCAACCGCCCAGCACTTCGTCCGCAATCAGGTTGGTGTTCATGAACATCTTGCCCTTGCCGAATGGCAGTTGGTAGACCACCTCGCCCTTGAACATCTGCCGGATGTCAAAGTTCGACTGGCTGTAGTTTTGCGATGGCACATAGGCGTTCTGCCAGTTCTGCCAGCCCATGCGGCTCCCCCATCCCGAAGAGTCCTGATCGTCGAGGAAGTGGGACCACGTGTAGTTCGTGCTGAACTGCAGTCCGTAACTCATGCGCTTCGTGAGCACGGCTTGCAGTGAGTGGTAGTTGGAAATGGCGTTGTTGGTGCTTCCGCCGATTCCCTGGAAGAGCGGGTAAGGCTCGTTACCGATATCGTTGGGGCCAAGCGCTCCCACCGGAACCTGGTTGATGTCCACCGGGAAGTTAAGCTTGTCTCCGTGATTGCCGACATAGGAGACCGAGCCCACGAAGTCCTTGAGGAACTGCCGTTCCACGGCCAGATTCCATTGGTAGTTGGTAGGCACAGGCGAGTGGTACTGGTTGTACGACACGCCTGAGTTGTTCGATGCCCACGGAGTGGTCGGAGCGTTCAGGTATTGTGAGTTGATAGTGACGGCGTTGTAGGTGCCGACGCCGCAGCCGGCGTCCACAGTATCCGGAGCGCTTCCATCTCCGTCAAGCTGGGTCGCCGGGCAGATGCCGTTGGTAGTATCCCCATAGTTGCCGTGGCTGCCAAAGGCGTTGCCCATGCCCGCGCCGTAGGTATCCTCGCTCCAGGTGGACGCGTACATGCCAATGCCTCCCCGAATGACGGTATTGGGGAACATCTGCCAACTGAATCCCACCCGCGGCAGAACGATATCGTACTTGGGCGCCTGGAGCGAATTGCGTCCGTTTTGCCCGACGAATCCGTACCACATGCCGCCGAGAACCGGCGCGCCGGGGGCAATCCCGTTGATGGGCTGGCTGGAAACATTGAAGTTCTGAACCGAAGGATCCCAGACTGCCTCATTGCCCTTCACTTCGCGCCAGCCGGTCTCGATCTCATACCGCACACCCAGGTTCACGGTCAGATTTGGCCGCATCTTGAAGTCGTCCTGAATGAACATCTGCGGGGTCTTCCAGCGTCCACCGAATTCAGGCGTCACTCCGGCGCCCCAGCTCTGCGACTGGCCGAGCAGGAAGTCCGCGTAGGAGATGCCGTCGAAGGAGGCGGTGGGGTTGCCGCCGGCTGATGTGTAATAGCCCGCAAAGTTGAAGCTGCCGGAGTTGATGTTTCCCCACGCCGTGGAATCGGCACGGTTAATCAGAAATTCACCGCCGAAGTGCAGCACATGGCGGCCCTTGATCATCGTAACTACGTCGGACGGGTCGAAGACCATCTCCTTGTACACAGAGTTTGACGCGCTTCCCGGGCCATAATAATTATTGGCAATGCTGATATTCGGGAAGATGTCGGCTTTGAGCAAAGGCATTCCCAGCGTCGACGAGTCGCCCAGCGTGTACGGCGTAAAGAAGTTCAACTGATCGGTGAAGCCGATGCGCGCCTCGTTGATCAGGTGCGAACTTATCGTCCACACATCGGAGATCTCGCCGTTGTCGCGGCTCACGTCGCCGTTCTGGCAATAGAATGGGCAGAACTGGTTCAGGTATTTCTCCGGGCTGTCGCTTTTCGTTTCCGATACGGTGAGCCGGTTGTTGGCCGACAAATCGGTGTCCCAGCGTCCAAACCACTTGATAAAAGGATAGTTGCTCGAGGGGCCGAGAAGTGAGAAGTTGTTTACGGAGTAGCTGGGTACCGAGCTCGGGTAACCGGCCGAGGCCAGCTCAGCCTTCTGGATTGCCTGTGCGGCCGGGCTGATCATGCCTGTCGGGATCTTGTTGCTGCCATACTCCTCGGTAAAGCTCTTGCGCTGCACGCATGGAGCGGGCGTAGAGTACGTGCCGCCCGGAAATTCCGCGCCTGTATAGGTGCAGTTGCCCGAGGTCACAATTGTTTGCGTGGTGGGGTCATAGATGGTGGCCAGACCGGATTGGGTGAAATCGCCGCCCATCTCGGCGGTGCTGGGCAATGAAAAGAACCCGATGCCCCCGGTGCTGCCCTGGACCGTCCGGTCGTAGTCAAAATAGAAGAACGACTTGTGGAAGATATGCTTAGGCAGAACTGGCCCGCCGACGGCGCCGCCGAAGTTGTTGAAGCGGAGCCTGGGAACACCGGCCTTGCTGCCGAAGGCGTAATTCGTGGCATCGAAGAAATCGTTCTGGTTGAATTCGTACACGGCGCCGTGGAACTTGTCGGTTCCGCTCTTGGTGATCTGGTTGTAGACGACGTCGCCGACTCCGTATTGCGCCGAAAACGCAGTCGCGCTGATCTTGACTTCTGCTGTGGTCTCAAAAATGGTCACGTCGGAGTTCTGGCTCATCGGCAGCGTGGTGGTAGCGCCATCCTGCAGCATGCTGGCAAAGGGGAGATTGCCGTTGATGGAAGATGCCATGCCTGCAGTGAGGTTGTTGGAAGCGTTCTCAGGAGCGCCAGACGAGCCGGGCATCATGATGATGAAGTTCTCCCAATCGGCTCCGCCGCCATTCAGGCCGCCTACCTGAGGCAACTCATCCATGTAAGACGCTTCAAGAGTCCCCTCCTGCGCACCGCTTTCGGTGTCGAGCATGGGAATGTCGGTGGTCACCGTCACCTGTTGCGTAACCTGCCCGACTTGCATCTCCGCGTTCACGGTTTGAATTCCGAGAAATACTGTGATCGGCCCGCGAACATAGGTCTCGAATCCACTCCGCGTGAATGTCAGCTGATAATGGCTCTCGGGAATTGGGCCTGTATCGTACAGTCCCGCGCCGTTCGTTACATAGGTGCGTGTCACGCCTCGATCAATGTCCGTGACGGCAACCGTCACGCCTTGGATGACTGCGCCGGTCTTGTCCGTCGCCGTGCCGCGCAGGTCGCCTGAGTTTGTGTTCTGTGCAAACGCCACCTTCGTTCCACCGGCCAGCACCAGGCTGACCAATAAAACGAGAGACAGAGTCCATCGCGACATAATTCTCATGTACAGCCTCCTCAAATGCATTCATCCCCGCCGTTTTCGGCTCGCGGCGGCCTCCAAACATCTCCGGTGCCGTGCCGGAGGCGCTTGATTTGGAAAGTCGAAACTGCTCGAAACGTCTTAAGACAAACGGTTGTGTTTAGAGATTTCGTCTTGATTTTCAAGCGCGGAGGCGATTAGACCACACCAAAAGAATGACTGTCAAGTCCATTCTTAGTTGTAGACAATCGATTGATTGAGTAGTATTGTCAGCGACTTGGACCAGCCGAGGCCGCACCGCGCCGCTGCCGGTAAGTCCTTGCCGGGCCGGGGGTTTGGGCGAATTTCAGATTAAACAAACGTTTGTTCAAAATCGATTTACTGAACTTAAGAAAGCGTGGAACCTGCAATGAACCCTGCATCGCGACGCTCCTTTCTGCAATGGCTGGCTACCTCAATCCCAGCAGTGGTTTGCGTAGATTCTTTCCGGTCTTTTGGACAGGCCGGCTCGAGTGCCCCGGCTCCGCGCGCCTGGATTACGTCGAGCGACCGCAAATACGCTCGGCTGGCAATCCCGCCCTGGCAGGATTCGCCCTCCCCGGCCACCGGCGCCGTTGAGATCGACCCCTCCAGGCAGTTTCAGAGCGTGCTTGGCTTCGGGGGAGCATTCACGGATTCTTCCTGCTACCTGCTCGGCCAAATGGAGCCCTCGGCGCGCCGAGGCCTGATCGAGGAGCTATTCGGAGACAACGGCCTGCGCCTCTCGATGGGCCGCACTTGCATCGGGTCGAGCGACTACTCGCTGAACACCTACACCCTTGACGACACGCCGGCGCCCGACCCGGACATGAAACTGTTCACCATCGGTCACGATCGTGCCTATATCCTTCCGGTGCTGCGCGAAGCCTTCGAATTGCGGCCCGATTTGTTTCTCTTCGCTACCCCGTGGTCTCCGCCGGCGTGGATGAAGGCCGGCGATTCGCTGTTTGGCGGCAACATGCGCAAGCAGTACTTCGAGTCTTACGCGGAGTACTTTGTGAAGTTCCTTGAGGCCTATGCGGCCGCCGGCGTGAAGGTGAGCGCCATAACTGTGCAGAACGAGGTAGACACCGATCAGGACGGCACGATGCCCGCCGCACTGTGGGGCCAGGAGTACGAAATGGGGTTTATTAAGGGTTCCCTTGGGCCCGCGCTCCGCAACGCTTCGCTCGATACGAAGATCCGGCTTCTCGACCACAACTTCAATCTTTGGGGCCGGGCATTGGATATGCTTTCCGATCCTGAGGTTTATCGGTACGTGGACGGGGTTGCATGGCACGGCTACGTCGGCCAGCCGGATGCAATGACCACGGTCCATAATGCGTTTCCCGAAAAGAACGCGTACTGGACCGAAGGCGGATCGTTTGTGACCGACGCCGACTTTGATACGAACTGGGCGAAGTGGTCCGCAACATACGCGCAGCTCTTCAAGAACTGGTCGCGCTGCGCAGTGGCCTGGAACATTGTTTTGAATGAAAAAGGCGGCCCCAATCTCGGCCCCTTTACATGCGGCGGAGTGATCACTGTCAACTCGAAGACGCAGGAACTGACGCGCAGCGGCCTGTATTGGGCACTGGCTCACTACGCAAAGAACGTGCGTCGCGGCGCGCGCGTGATTGCGACAACTGCGCCACAGTCCCAAGTAGAGCACGTTGCCTTTATGAATCCCGGCGGCGGCTTCGTATTGGTGCTCGCCAATCAAGGCGCCGAGCGCAATGTCACCTGCAGCTTTCAAGCGAAGTCAACTACCTTCACCATGCCGCAGAACTCAGCCGTGACTCTTGAATGGGCCTGATGTCCCGTTGGTGAAGAGATCGGGGAGAAAAGACGCGACGGCAGGAATCCGCCGTGCCGCTCGAAACCCATCGGGCGTCAGTTTGCTGGAAACTCTGCCACCTTGGGCGTCACTAGAGGATGAATTTCCGTCGGGCCTCCCGCGTTGTCGATCACGTTCGATATCTCGCCTAGATTGCCAAGCGCCACCGTGATCATGTGGTGGAATCGCACGCCCGGCGTTTGCGGCACTTCAATCGCCCGGCTCAATTGAACGTCCGGCTTCAGGAAGACGCTGTAAATGCCGAGACCCCAGGCCTGATGCCGCTTTACATTGTCGCTCACCTTGTAGGAAGCCCAGCCGTCAACGCCCTTCGCGCTGGTATAGCTCGGCTGGTTGGGCGGATCGTATGGAATCTCCGACTGGTAGAAATAGGTACGTCCGTCCTCGCCATTCCACAGCACCTGGAACTCCTGGTGGTGCTCCACGAACAGTCCGTAAGCGGTCACATGATCGCCGATCACCACCAGCCCATTCTCGCTGGTGTTGCTCTGCCAGCCCACGCCAGAACCATGGTCGGCCCGCCAGATCCAGGTGTGGTCAATGATCGTGTCTGAGCTATTGATCATCAAATTCACCCCCGCGCTGCCAACGCCCGCGCCACCCACGCGGAAAAATACATCGTGCAGGCAGATCGGATTCTCCTCGTGCCGCCTCTTGCTCTGATCGGGCCCAATCTTCACAAGCACCGGCGACTTCACCGGCCCCGCATCGATCAGCAGTCCTGCAATCTCGATTCCGTCCTCATCCGCGGTCTCGATTGCAGCTTGGCCGCTTACGGGCTTGAGTGTCGCAAAACCCAGCCCCATCAGAATCGTGTCGGCTCTTGTCACGCGGATTGGCTCGTCGAGCGCATATATCCCTGGCCTGAACAACACGTTCCTGCCTTTCGCCAGTTTTTCATTGATGCTCGCCGCAGTGTCCGTGCCGGCCCGCGCAATATAAAACCTGCTCAAAGGAATCGAATGCCCCGGCGTCTCTCCCGAGTGCCAGGTGATTCCCTCGCTATCTTTCGTGAGTGCCGGCACGCGCACAAACCAACGGCCCTGCGCATCGACTTCAAGGAATGGCTTCTCCTTCACCACCGGTGTGCGTTCCACCTTGGTGTACGGCGGGTCCGGCCAGTCTCCCGCGGGAAGATTCCTTACGCCCACAAACACCATGTTCCAGTTGGAGCCGGTCCAGCTGCCCCATTCGCTGTTGCGCGAGATCCATTGCTGCTGCGATCCCGAATCGACTTTTCCGTCGATCAAACTGTCTGCAATCCAGCCTCCGCTTGCCCAGCCGTGCTTCTGGTTAAGCACGATATCTCCGCGTACATGCATCCGCCTGAACGGCGCCGCCTGCGAAACAGCCCATTGCACGGTGCCGCCCTCAGGAACTACCGACATTCCCTCAAGTGCGCGCCAGAAGGTGCAAGTGGCATTGTTGCGAGGCAGGCTCGCGTCCGCGTGCACGTTGCCGTCGATCTCAACTGCATCTGGCGAAGCCCCGAGCCCCGCCACTTCGGTGTAGAAGCCGATGGGAATATCTACTTTGTATTTGCCCGGCAGGAACAAAAGCGCGTATCGCTCTGACCCAAACTCGCTGTGCTGTTCTGCCTGGTAGATCTTGTCGATCTTTGCCTGTATTTCGGCCGCCGGCATCGAGGGATCGAACACCAGAACGTTCGGACCCAGGTCAGGCCACGCACTCAATGCGCCGGCGCCGCCGGCAGGTGCCCCATGCATCCGCGCAGCGAGCAATACTCCGGCTGCAAAAACCGTGCAACTCAACAAACGCGCGACTCTTCTTCTCTTCATAGCCCATTTTGGCTGCATCGTCTTACCGCCATTCTGCTTCTACCACTCGTAAGCGCCCACCAGCCCAGAAAGCAGCGTAGCAATCATATTCTCACCGTGAAACATAATACTGGATGTTTTCGGGAAGTTCTCGCTGCACCCGGTTGGGGTAGCGACCCTTTTTCCATTCGAGTCAAATTGATGGCCAGGTAATTCATACCCGTTACCCGGCAACCAAGCGGGTCCCATACCGCTCGCCGATTGACGAGCTTGGTTGATGAGGCCGGTTCTAGAACGTCACGCGCGCGCCTAGTTGGGCTGCAAAGGGAATCCCAACCGTAGTGCCGGGGCCAAAGAAGTCTCCCAACGCGCCGCCGGCCAGGCGCAGCTGATTTGGGCTGCCGATCGGCGCCGTCGTGGTGCAGGCTGCGTTGGTGCAGATGTCGGTGACATTCCCCGCGGCCGCCTCTGCGGCAGGTACCGGAAGCGTCGCGATGTTGGTTACGTAATTTGCGCCGGGATTGTTGCGGTTGAACAGATTGAAGAACTCGATGAATGGCGTCGCGGTCCACTTCTCGCCAAACCTGACTGGCCGGCTCACGCGCAGGTCGGTTTGTATGTAGGGAGTTCCGCGGAACTGGTCCAATGCAGTCGGAATGCCATCAATTGCTATCCGTTCGCGATTGTCGGCAGTCGTGATGGTGAAGGGACGCGCACTCTCTGCCTGCGATAACCCGCTCACTTCAAAGCCTGCCGGCGCATGCCAGGCGCCGGCGAGCACGGCGCGCTGACGAACATCTTCGCCGGAGGGGCCGTAGTCGCCCGGCCCGAAGGCATCAAGCGGATTGCAGACACCATTGACGTAATCGAAGAGCTCACCGAGAACGCAGCCCCAGGTCTGCGCCTTCGACAGCGTGTAGTTCGCCACCAGATTCAGCCGGCGAGAAACGTTGCCTTGCAGATGGACAAGCAATCCGTTGTAGCTGGATCGATTGTCAGAGTGAAAGACATTCACATCCGGAACCACCGCGGCTTGCGCGGGGCTCGAGAGCGCAAGCTGTGGAGTAAACAGGTTGACGCCGCCAAGGTAGCTATAGGCGCGATACGCGTGGTCGCCC
The DNA here is from genome assembly GCA_963808695.1 of uncultured Acidobacteriaceae bacterium. Classification (GTDB taxonomy): domain Bacteria; phylum Acidobacteriota; class Terriglobia; order Terriglobales; family Acidobacteriaceae; genus Telmatobacter. The sequence continues at coordinate 197,681 of CAWEHF010000021.1, read as the reverse complement.
TGCTCGTGGACATAATCGGCGCTCAGCGACCAATTTCCGCTGAAAGCATGTTGCACTCCGCCAGAGATGTGAATCGCGTACGGGGTTCTGTACCCGGGATCAATCAGATTGGCCATTCCGCCGGAGGAGTGGCCGGGAACGCAACCGGCATTCTCAGCGCCATTCGGATTCGCGAGCGGGTGAACGCAGGAACCCGGCGGCGAATTGACCGCCTGGAATGCGGTTGCCCATCCATTCTGCGCCAGGTCGTTGAAATACAGCCCAAATCCCCCGCGAAGAACGGTTGTGCCTTGGCCCCCGGGTGACCAGGCAAAGCCGATTCGCGGGGCAAACTGCTTGTGATCGTCCTGCGGTGCGCCGTTCACAAGAGGTATTCCAAGCGCGGCCAGCGTAATGTAACCGGGATTCAGGGTCTGGCTGCGGCCGGAGCCGGTGAACAGCCCAAACGTCGTCGAATATCGCAACCCGTAATTGAAGGTCAGCCCGTGAGTGATGCGCCAGGAATCCTGCCCGTAAAATGCCAGCCGCTGAACGTTCTGGGAGAATCCCCCGCCAAGATTTGAGGTCGAGGCTCCTGCGTTCATATCGGCAGTAAACTGCGCCGGATTATCGAGGTAATAGGTCGGATTTTGCGGAAACTGATACAGGGTCTCGTTGTTCGCCGGGAATGCCCCGCTGAGCACCGGTTCATGAATGAAGTTCACGCCGAATTTCAGCGCATGGCTGCCACGATCGTTGCTCAGGTCGTAGCGCAATTGATACTTCTCCTGGTTGCGCTCCGAGGGGAAAAAGGTGATCGGCGTTGCAAATTGATTGTCCCCGAAGGTCTCAAAGCCGGATACCGTCAACGACGTGGAGCTGAATGGGAACGCCAGCGCGAAGCCCAGATCGGAGTTGCGGGTTTGAGTCAGGTGCAGACCGCTGGCATTGAAGAGCGCCGTTCCCAGCAGCGTGGGAGAAAATTCGTAATGATTGCCGATCACCAGGCTCAAGTAATTGTTGTGCGTTAACAGTCCGGTTGAGGGCAGCGTTCCCTGCTGCACCAGGTCGTTGTGGGTTGTGTAACTGTCGACTGAACTGCGGAGATACCATTGCGACTGATTCGACTGGGCCCAGTCGAGGCGCGAAGAGCCGAAGTAATCCCGAAAGGGTATAGGCACATCTTGCGGCACATCGATCGAAGCGACCCCGCGAATCAATCCCTCTGAAGCCAGCGTTGCCAGGGCATCAAATTGCGTTAGGCTCGCCGGGCTGTAAGCAATGCTGGCATCTTCGTGCACTCCTTCAAACGCCGTAAAAAACCACAGCTTGTCCTTCTTGACAGGACCGCCAAGAGTGCCAACGTAGTTCTGGCGCGAAAAAGGCTGCTTGGGATTAGGCGCTGGATTCTCGATGGGGAAACGGGCGTTGAGTGCGGCGGCCCGCTCGTAAAACGCCGCGTCTCCGTGCCACTCGTTTGTGCCGCTCTTTGTCGTCAGCATCACTGAGCCGGCGGTCGTTCCTCCCGTATCGGCGTCTTCCTGCGAGGTGCGGACGGCAAACTCCTGAATGGAATCGGGCGAGAAATTCTGCAGAAAGCCGCCAATGTAATCGTCGGAGTTATCGCCTCCATCCACGGAGAGCTCGTTGTTCAGGCCTGAACTTCCGCCCGTTGAAACCGCGGTAATGCGCGCCTTTGTCGGATCGGAAGGCTCGACCGGCTCGGTTCCCGGAGCAAGATATGCGATGTTGGCAAAGCTGCGGGCCGGAAGCGGCAGACCCTCAAGGTCCTGGCTTGTCACCACGCTCTGGTGCACCTGGCTCGAGACATCCAAGGGCTGTGTGGTGATGGAAGAACTTTGCGCGTGGACGCCAACGGTCTCGACTACAACCGGCGGATTCATGGTAACGGCGATGTCGCGGATGGAGCTCACTTGAATGGAGACTTCCGCAGTGGCGTCGCCAAATCCATGCGCAGTCACGCTCACCTTGTAGATTCCAGGCGCCAGGTCGTCCATGCGGAAGTTTCCCTGTGCGTCGCTGGAGACGGTGCGAACCACCGACGACGCATGCAGGCGAACAGAAATTGCAGCCGAAGCGATGTGATCCCCTCGGCCATCATCGACCATCCCTCGCAGCGATCCGCTGGAGGTCTGCGCGCCCGACACAGAGGCTGTGAGAAGTATTGCCGCGAGCACCGCCGGAATCTTCATGTGCAGATGCACCATAGAAGCAATCTCATAATTAATCTTGCACCATGTAATTGGGTCCCTGAGGGGCTAATCAGGCTGCGGAAAAACTCCCTCGGCGAAACGGGATGTCCGAATGAAGATCCCTCAGGGGCTATCGCGGATTAGGAAATGGCGTATCCGAGCGGCACTCGCCCAAAGTCAACGCGACCATCAGGGAGAGGTGACCCTGCTCAATCCTTTGCGGACACAGTATTTCCTAATCCGCCGTAAAGCCCCGATCTTTCCAAAGGCACTATCGGCCCGACTGAAGTCGTGCCCTTGTTACAAAACGCCGAGTAACTTAATTCTGGTCCATCGGCAGATTCGATCCGATTGAGCCGAGCCGCTTATTCATCGTCGTCGTCATCGGGCGGGGTGGCAGCGCCATTGGGCAGTTTGCGTGGATCGGGCTTGACTGTGACTGGCTGCGTCAAAGTCTGGTCGTCCACCGTAAGACGAACGGTATACTCGCCTGGCTGCAAACCTCCAAATCCGCGTCCGGGTCGCGCCGGCGCAGCATCGGGCTGAGCCGCTGGCGCTCCGGCTGGATGGCAGGCGTCTACGGGCGGCGGCGGTGGGCGGCGGCCAAATCCGAAGCCTCGCGGCGCCTCGACATTGAGCGCGAAGCGGTGCATGCCAGGCGCAGCCGAGGGCGGCGGAGCGGGTTCTTCCCAGTAGGCCTGTACGTTGATGGCTTCGGTGTCGACGGGCTTGACCGGCGTGTCACTGGCCGCGCACGCAGCTACTTTGCCGGCTTTGTCAACCAGTTCAAGCTTGACCGGGCCGCCGGGTGCGGACTTCAGCCAGTAATAAGCCACCACGCCCGCCGGCGGGTTCAACTCCTGCGGTTCCTCGTGCGGCAGCGGCGTGCCATCCTGGCCCCCCTGGTGAATGGCCAGCGTCTCGCCCGGCGCAAACAAATACGCATTTGAAGCCTCAATCTGTTTGCCCTGGACAGCAATCTGGCGCAGCGCCGCCATTTGATCGAGAACCCAGAATCCGCGGCCGAAGGTGGCAATAGCGAGATCGTCGCCGTGCACCACGATATCGCGAACCGACGTCACGGGCATGTTGAGTTCCAGCGGCTGCCAGTCATCTCCGTCGTTAAAGGAAACATAGACGCGCAGCTCGGTTGCGGCATAGAGCAGTCCCTTTTGCTGCGTGTCTTCCTTGACCGAGTTCACGAATGCGCCTTCAGGAATTCCATCGGCCACATTCTTCCAGGTCTTTCCGCCGTCATGTGTGCGATAGATGTAGGCGCGATCGTCGGCCAGGCGATGGCGATCGACCGAGGCGTACGCTGTCTCCACATCGAAGTGCCCGGCCTCGATCTGCGATACCTTGCTCCACGCGGTCATTTCAGGCGGCGTTACATTGCTCCAGTGCGCGCCATCGTCGCGTGTCACGTGAATCAGGCCATCGTCGGTGCCCACCCACACGGTCTTGGCATCGAGCGGAGACGGGCTGATGGTATACACCACCCCGAAGCGGTCCGTCATGGGCTCGTCGATATCTTTCGCCGTGACGGGATCGAGCGTCTTCGGCGCCTCAGGATGCAGGCGCGTCAGATCCGGGCTGATCCGGTCCCAAGTCTTGCCGCGGTCGCGAGTGCGGAAGACGAATTGATTCGAATAATAGAGCGCATCGTCTGCCGGGGAAAAAACCTCCGGCAACGTCCAGGTCCGGCGGTAGGCATCGCTGGCATCCTCTTTCGGCAGTTCGCCGCCCTCAGGCGCAGAGAGATTGAGCGCCTGATCGCAGCGCTGATCGCCGTTGCCATAGAGCAGATCAGGGTCTTTGGGGTCGGGCACTACGGTATTGCTCTCGCCCGCCTCGCAGATCGGCAGCCAGTTGCCGAAGCTGAGGGTGCCCATGCGCGACCACGTGCTCACACTCACCGCGCCTGAGTCCTGCTGTGCGCCGTAAAGCGAGTAGGGGAAGCGGTTGTCGGCGGCGACGTGGTAAATCTGCGCGGTGGGCTGGTTGTACCAGGTGCTCCACGTCTTTGCGCCATCGACTGAGACCACCGTTCCCTGATCGCTCGAGAGCACTATGCGATTGCCGTCTCTGGGATTGATCCAAAGCTGGTGATAGTCATCTCCGCCGGGCGCGCCTTTGACTGGCGCCCATGTTTTGCCCGCGTCGAGTGTCATGTAGGTCGTGGTGTTGACGTCATACGCTCGATCGGGGTTGGCGGGGTCGACCGCGATCTGTTCGAAGTACCATCCGCGGCCCCACAGGCGCTGCTCGCCGTTCACCAGACGCCACGTTGCGCCGGCATCGTCTGAGAGATAAATGCCGCCGGAGGGTTTGGGCGCGTCGGAGCCCGTGGGAGCGGGGACGCGCCAAGAGCGCGCAATCGCTACGCCGAGATCGTCGACCACCGCGTAGAGCCGATTCGGATTGCTGGGCGCGACGGCAATACCGATCTTGCCGACGAAATCATCTGTGGGCAGGCCGCCGCTGAGTTGATGCCAGATGTCGCCCCCGTCAGTAGATTTGTACAGGCCTCCGCCGGGCATGTTCGACGGCGCATAGACAGCCCATGGCGGTCGGCGCGTTGCCCAGAGCGAAGCGTAGAGCGTGCGTGGATGTTGAGGATCGAGCGCAAGATCGACGGCGCCTACATCGTCGGGGTCCTTCGCGCTCCAGAGAATCTTCGTCCAATGCGCGCCGCCGTCGGTGGATCGATACACTCCGCGTTCGGGGTTGGCCTTGTAGGCGTGGCCCAGCGCAGCCACGTAGACAAGGTTCGGATCGGCGGGGTCGACAACAATTTTGCCGATCTGGCGTGTCTCGGAGAGGCCGGTCGAATGCCACGTTTTGCCCGCATCGGTAGATTTGAAAACGCCGATGCCATACGAGTGCTGGCTGCGAATGTCAGGCTCGCCGGTGCCCACGTAAACGACATTGGGATCGGAAGGAGCCACGGCGATTGCGCCGATGGAACCGATCGGGATCCCGGTCACCGGATCGTCGGCGATGGGGTACCAGGTGCGGCCGGAGTTTTCGGTCTTCCACACGCCGCCGCCGACCGAGCCCATATAGAAAGTGTCAGGCTGCGTCGCATTTCCTGAAACCGCATAGGTGCGGCCGCCGCGCATGGGGCCTACATCGCGCCACTGAAGGCCGGAGAGCAATTCGGCAGGATACTGCTGGGCGGCAACCGGAAGCGCGACTGCAACGCAAAGAGTTGCGGCAAGAAGAGGGCGGAAGGCGGCCATGCAAAGGCTCCGATGCATGTGAGATTTTGTAGGACGGCGGGAGGATCAAACTGCTCGCGATTGAACAGGATTGTAAATCATTCCTCGTCGCCGATCTCGATTTGATCCTTCAGGTTGTGGTCGCTCTTGCTCGAGTCGAGATCGAGCAGAGCAAGATGCTGGCGCTCAAGCTGCTCGTTCAGGGCCTTGAGATCGGTCTTCTTGAGCTGCTGCCACTGTTCGATGAGGCCGGGGAGTGGCTTTGCGGCGGTCTGAAAGGCCTCAACCTGTGCGGCGGTGGGAGCGGCGTCGGCGCTTTCGATTGAGTGTTCGAGGCGCGCCAGCAGCATGCGCACCAGCCCAAGGGTTGGCGGAGAGGTCGGGCCGCGGCCGAATCCGCGCATTCCGCCTTCAGGGCCGGCGATCGCATCCAGCTTGGATTCGATAGACGGCTCGGCGCCTGCCACGGGAGGCTGCGCCGAGCGCGCCTTGAGTTGCTCACGCAGTACTTTGATCTCGTGCAGAACGGCTGTCGTCTGGATCAATTCGTCGTAGATTGATTTCGCCAGCTTGAACTGCTGCTCGAGATCCGCTTGGGGGCTCTTCACCCGCGGATCCATAGCGACCTTGAGCGGCGCAGAGAATGTTTTGCCGCCGGCGATCAGCCGCACGGTGTAGGTTCCCGGCAGCACCCACGGCGCGGTGGAAACAGACGGCGTATCGTAGGGCGTGGCCATATCCGCGTCGGGTTCGGTGGTCATGCCCGCGACTTGTGGATATTGCATATCCCACAGGAATCGGTGATGACCGGGCGCGGCTGAAAGCACACGCGGTGGGCGCGCCCATAGCGTGGGAACGGAGTAGCGCGGATCGAGGGTCGGCACGGGATCGTTGCTGTTGAAGTGGGCCACGACCTGGCCTTTGCCATCGGCGATTTCAAGTGAGACCACACCGGAGATGCCCGAGCCGAGGTAGTAATCGATGATGGCGCCGTCGGGCGGATTGCCGCCGGTGGCCATGTCGGGAGGCCAGGGCGTGGGCGGATTCATGCCGTTGCGGATGCGCAGGGCGGTCTGGGGCGCATACAGGTGAGCAGTCTCCGATGTAGTGGCCGCTGCGATCTGGCGCAGCGGCGTAACGTCATCGAGGATCAGAAAACCGCGCCCATGAGTCGCGGCAATCAGGTCGTCGCCTTTCACTTCGAGATCGCGGACGGAGCTTGCGGGCATGTTAAGGCGAAGCGATTGCCAATGATCGCCGTCGTCGAACGAGACATAAACTTGCGTCTCAGAGCCCGCATAGAGCAGTCCCTTGCGCTTGGGATCTTCGCGAATAGCACTGGTTGCGACGCCGCCGGGAATGCCGTTGTCGATCTCGGTCCACGTTTTGCCGCCATCGTGCGTGCGGAACAGGTGTGGACGCATATCGTCGAGACGCATTGTGTTTACGGCCGCGTAAGCGGTCTGCGCATCAAAGTGGCCGGCGTCCATGTTGAAGACCTTCCAGAAGGGCTTCAGCTCCGGCGGTGTCACGTTGTTCCAGTGCCCGCCGGCATCGGTGGTTGTCCAGATGAGGCCGTCGTCAGTTCCGGCCCAGATACGGTTGCCGTCAAGCGGCGAAAGGCCGAGCGCATAGATGACGCCCCGGCGCGTGACCTTCGCGGCAGGCGAGTCTTTATACGGCTCGACGACCGAGGGCAGGTCACAGGTTTCGCGAGTGAGGTCGGGACTCACCTCTTTCCATTGGTTGCCGCCGTCCTCAGTGAGCCAGAGCGTGTTGGTGGCGAAATAAAGTCTATGTGGATCGACGGGCGAGAACTCGAGCGGCTCAGTGCGCAGCGCGCGATAGCTGCGCAATGGCTTTGGCTCGACGTCCTGAATCTGGCCGGTGCGGCGATCGTAGCGCGTTACCTTGCCTCCGTAGACGATGTCGGGATCGAGCGGATCGGGCGCAGCGTAGCCGTACTCCTCAATGCCCGCGGGATGCCAGTCGTGGAAGGTGATGCGGCCATCGTCGCTGCGGCTCTGGACGCACGCCGAACCGGAGTCCTGCTGCCCGCCGCAAACGCGATAGGGAAACGCATTGTCCGCGGTCGCGTGATACATCTGCGCAGTGGCCTGGTTAAACCACTGCGTCCACGTTTCGCCGCCGTTCTCTGAAATAATCACTCCCTGATCGCTGGCCAGGGCGATGACTCTTGTGTTGTTGGGATTCACGAAAACGTTCTGGTAGTCGTCTCCGCCGGGTGAGCCGCGAAACGCGGTCCACGTTTTACCGGCATCGGTCGACTTCCACGTCACGATGCTTGCCACATAGATCGTGTCGGGGTCTTTGGGGTCGACCAGCGGGACAGGAACATCGCCGCCGCCGATGCGTTCTTCGGGCCGCGAATCGTCGACCGGCGCATGCACCCAGTGGTCGCCTCCATCATCGGACCGGTAGAGGCCGGCTGTGCCATGCACCGGCGCAATGGCGCCGTAGATGCGGCGCGGGTCGCTTGGGGATATGGTCAAATTCACCTGCATGATGTCATCGGGCAAACCGTTGCCGCTGAGCTTGGTCCACGTGTCGCCGCCATCCGTCGAGCGATAAAGCCCGCCATCCGCACCGCCGAACGATCCGTTTTCCCATGGCGCTTCCTGCCGTTGCCACATTCCGGCGAAGACGATATTGGGATGCTGGGGATCGATCTGGATCTCGGACGCGCCCGTGCGATCGTTCGTATAAAGAACGCGCTGAAATGTCTTTCCGCCATCGAGTGTGCGATAGAGGCCGCGTTCTTCGTTCGGCCCGAATGGATGTCCTTCAACAGCGACGAACACGCGATTGGGATCTTTGGGGTCGATGGCGAGCTGGCCGATCTGTTGACCATCGCGCAGACCTTCGAGGTGCGTCCACGTTTTGCCCGCGTCCGTAGACTTGTAGACGCCGTCGCCGGTGGAGAGGTCGGGTCGCTGCAGGCCTTCGCCGCTGCCCACATACACAATGTCGGGGTTGCTGAGCGATACCGCGATGGCCCCGATGGAGCCGCTGGGCTGGTCATCCCAGACGCTGTGCCAGGTCGCGCCCGCATCGGTCGTCTTCCAGACTCCACCGTTCACCGCGCCCAGATAAAACGTGGCTGGCTCGCTCGGCACACCCGCCAAAGCGCGTGTACGACCGGCGCGCAAGGGGCCGATCTCGCGCCAGTGCATATCGGAATATGAGTTGGGATCAACCTGTGCGTAAGCGGAAACTGCGACGGTCAAAACCGATACGGCGATGAGAAATACGCGGCTCTTCATAGTTGTCCTGATTGTGGGGATGTGCGCGGAGGGTAAACGTGAACCTCCGGAATCGGGTTGAATATAAAAGGTAACGAGCGAAGCCGTGCCCGTCACCCTTCTGCATGTGAGCGCTTCGACTGCGACTCAAAGCCGATCAGCTCGCCATTGAGTGCAACCGGTAGACGGAACCTCCCTATCCACCGGCAGATTCAGCGGATTCTGTTTCGCGAGTCCGTCGTTCAGATGCTTCCAGAGAGCCAGTACATTGGTCAGCGCACTGCACTGTTCTTCCACTGCCTGCAACTGCGGGGCCGAGGGCCGCTGATCGGCTGACTCGATGCCGAACAACAGGCGTCCAAGGTCGCGATTCACAGGGCCCAGTCCAGGCAACGCATGCGTACCCTCCGCAACCGCCTTGATTTGCTTCTCCAGATCGGCGGTCTCCGCCTCCGGCTTTCCCTGCTTCTTGAGTTCGTCAAGCGCTGCCGTCAGTGCTTCCAGCTTCTTGTATTCGCCGTAGGAGACATTCATTCCGGTTACGATCCGACGCGCCAGCGCTCCTTGAACCTCCAGGTCTTCCTCCAGCGCGTGCACACGGGGGTCGAGCTTGACGGTGAGCGGTTGCCGATAGGTCTCGCCATCCACTGAAAGCTCGACGGTATAGTTTCCCGGCACCACCAATGGCCCTTGCGGCTGCTGCCTTGGCGTCTCATGCGGAATAGCATGGTCGGCCAGCGTGTATTCGGTGTACTGCAAAATCGGCCCATAATATGAAGCCGGCAGCGCCTTCGGCGAGTCGTAACGCAAATCCCACACAAATCGGTGCAGCCCCGCGCTTCCGTCAACTGATTTGGTCGTGCCGAACCAGTATTCGGGCACATTCGGCAGCGTCAGCTTGGGTTCGCTCATGCTTCCCGTATACCTGCGCACCACGTTCCCGTTCGCATCGCGAATGGTGATCTCCACTGCGCCGGGATGCGCCGTCTTCAAGTAGTAGTCAATCAAAACTCCATCCGGCGGATTCTTCGCGCTCGGCGTCTCAATCGGGAGCGGCGTGTCTTCCCAGTTATCCCAGCGTACCCGCATCGCAGCCACAGGTGGCAACAGGCTTGCCGGTTGGGCGAGCAAATCCGGCGTTAGATCGCGAATCGGCGCGATGTCATCGAGGATCCAAAGCCCGCGCCCATAAGTGGAAATCGCGAGGTCGTCTCCATGTACATCGATGTCCGTCACCTGAGATGCCGGCAGGTTCAAGGTAAGCGGATGCCAGTGGTCGCCGTCGTCAAATGATACATAAACAGTCGAGAGTGTTCCTGCGTAGAGAAGTCCCTTGCGCGCCGGGTCTTCGCGCACCACAAGAACGCTTTCCTCCGCGGGCAGTCCCGTCACGATCGATTGCCACGTGGCGCCAAAGTCGCGCGTGCGCAGAAACCGCGCGGGCACAGTCTGCCGGCTTGTTCCCACCGTCAAAAACGCCTCGCCGGCATCGAAGTGCGACGGCTCAACGTAGAGGATCTGTGACGGTTCGGTGATGCCGGCCGGCGTCACCTTTTGCCAATGTGCGCCGCCATCGCGTGTGAGTTGCACCAGCCGGTTGCTGGTCGACGCCCACATCTCGCCCGCGTCGACGGGCGAAATTGCCAGGGCCTCAATCGCCGGCGGCCGCGGCGCACCCGGAACCGGCTTCGCTCCATCCGGAGCCTTCCACTCCGTCAGGTCCGGGCTGATCGCTTCCCAGGTTTTGCCTTCGTCCGTCGTCTTCATCACATACTGCGTTGCGAAGTAGAGCGTATGCGGATCGTGCGGCGAGAAAAGCAGCGGCGGCATTTGCGATGCGCGATATTTGTTCCCCTTCTCGAAAACAGTCGCAATCTGCCCAGTCCTGCTGTCGTAGCGGACAACCGACCCGAACCAGCCGCCCGAATAGATCCATTGCGGATGCAGCGGGTCGGGCGCAATATAGCAATACTCAAATCCGCCCACCGAGGTGTCATCGTGCCCGGTAATCTCTCCGTTATCGCTGCGGCTGGGCACTGACTGAGTGCCGCTGTCCTGCTGCGCAGCGTAAGTGCGATAGGGAAACTGGTCGTCGGTCGTGATGTGATAGTACTGGCCGGTCGGCTGGTTGTACCAGGTGCTCCATGTCTTGCCCGCATCCACGCTCAGGATTGCTCCCTGGTCCACGCCAAGAAGCATGCGGTGGGGGTTGGTTGGATCGATCCAGAGCACGTGAAAGTCGTCGCCCGATGGCGCGCCGACAAACGCCTCAAAGGTATGGCCTCCATCGGTCGAGCGATAGAGCGAGGTCTGCGCCATGTAGAGAATGTCGGGGTTTTTGGTGTCGACAAATAGCCGGCTGAAATAAGCGTTGCCAATAATGCGCGGGTCATTGGTTGACTTGGTCCACGTCGCGCCACCGTCGTCCGAGCGATAGAAGCCCTGGTTCATCACGCCATAGAGCCGCTTACCCCCGGTCCGCGGCGCAACCGCAAGTCCCAGCCGTCCGCGGCCCGTCTCCGGCAGCCCTTTCACGGCCAGCGGAGTCCACGTCGAGCCCTCGTCGGTGGATTTGTAAATCACCGATGTATCTTCCGGTTCTTTCTCTGTCGAGGCGGCGCTCGTATTCTTCACAGCGGACTCGCTCGGCTCCGGCGCGGGAATCAGCATCGAAGCGTAGAGGACGTGCGGGTCATCGGGGTCCACTTCCATATCGAACACCCCTGCGGAGTCTGCTTTATCAAGCGTCTGCTTCCATGTCTTGCCGCCGTCAGCGGATTTGAAGACGCCTCGCGGAGTGGAAAGGTCGTACTTCGGATAGGGGTGCGAAAAGACATACACGCCGATGGAGTTGGAGCCCGCGATCAAAATGTCGGGGTTATGCGGATCGACGATCACGGCCTGGATGAACCGCGTTTGGTCAAGTCCTGCGTGGGTCCAGGTCTTGCCTGCATCGGTGGATTTGTAGACGCCATTGCCCGGTGTCTGCTCTCCCGTTCCCGCGTAGATGATCTTGGAATCCGAAGGCGCCACGGCAAGCGCACCAATGGATGCGACCCGCGCCTTGTCGAAGATGGGCTCCCAAACCCGCCCTGCGTCAGTCGATTCCCATATCCCGCCCCCCGGTGTGCCGAAGTAGTAGATGTTGGGATCACCCGGCACGCCTGCTACCGCGCTCACGCGTCCGCCGCGAAACGAGCCGATCAGCCGCCAGTGCAGCGTTTGCAGCCCCTGGGTGTCGACATCCTGACCAAAGCAACTGGCTGCGACGAGCACGCCCGCAGCCGCCAACGCAGCGAAGTATTTCACAGTCCTTCTCCCGTGGGGCATCGCCTCCGGGCTCGCGCCCGTCGATCTGCCGGATCAAAACAAACCACATGCATGTGTGGCGGGGTTCTTCCCCGCCAAGGGTAGGATTTCGCTCGAACGCATCAAGTCAACTTGCGGATGGAATTGCACAACCCCGACCCGGCAAAGAGTAAAAGCGCACCCAACTGCATCATTTGGTTGCGCGGGGAATCCTGCTGAGCCGGCGCCATTGCCCAAGTCTAGCAATATTAACCGCCCTATCCTCCTGAATTCTCTTGGCTATTGGCGTGAAGCCCAAAAACGAAACAGGCGCCATCTGCCCCCGGGCCCTCAATGGGTTGCTTTGGGCTTGGCCGTTACCACCACCCTCTTTCCTGTCCACGCTAACCCGTCAGGCTCAGGCGCTTGCTCACAATTTCGGGAAGAGCTTCCGGCGCGGGAACGCGGAGAACCTCGAAGCCTGCCTGGGCGGCGCTTTCAAGGCCTGCATCCGAGTCCTCGAAGACAACACCGCTGAAAACCGCGAGACTTTGCCGGATGAGGAGGTACGGCGCGGGGTCGGGCTTACGGGATTTCGTGTCCTCTCCAAAGACGGCTGCTCTAAAGCAATCGGCGATGCCGGCTGCTTCAAGCATCGGCACTACGGCAGCGCGGCGTGAAGTCGTCACCAGCCCCAGGGGGTACCCACTCAATGAGCGCAGAAGCTCAATCGTCGCTCCGGCGATAGGCAGCTTCGCGCGCCACAATCCCTCTACCATGGCTCTGCGGGCCGGCTTTTCCAGGCGCAGTCGCTCAAGCAGGGCCGGATTGGAGGCGAGCGGCGGGATAGCTTGAAGCATGATCTCGTCTTCAACGCCTCTTCCCACCCGGCAGTAGTGTTCCCAGCTGAATTCAATCCCGTGCATGGCCAGGATGGTGGCCCAGGCCTTCCAATAGAGCGGCTCCGTGTCGGCCAGCACGCCATCGAAATCGAAGATCAACGCTTCCGGTTTCCTGTTCATGCCTTGATTTTGCGTGCCCTGCTCTCAGGCGGCGGCGCGGTTGACTCCCTGACGATCAATTCCGGTTTAATCTTGCGATGGACGGCGCCCGCGGCCTGGTCCTTGCGGACGGCTCGCATCGCATCCATAAGAATCTCCGCCCCCATTGAGGCCAGCTGTTCCAGGTGCTCGCGGACGCTGGTGAGGGAAGGATTGTAGAAGGCCGCCGCGGGGATGTCGTCGAATCCAATCACCGAACAGTCCTGGGGCACCCTCAAGCCGGCGTTGATGAGCGCCCGGATGCAGCCAAAGGCGGTCATGTCGTCGAAGGCCAACAGCGCCGTAAACGGGATGTTGCGGGCGAGCAACTGTTGGGTGCCATCGAATCCCCCATCGTAACTGGAGAACGGATCGCTCAGCGTGACCACTAACTGGGGATCCAAATCGAGGCCGGCAGTGCCCGCGAAGGCGCGGACTCCGTCCCATTGGTGATGGCTGTCGATGATCATCTCCGGCCCGCGCACAAAGGCGATCTTGCTGTGGCCGAGCTGGTGTAGGTGTTCCAGAGCCTGCCGGGCGCCCAGCTCATTGTCGGTGGCAACCCAGTTCAGTGCCTTGCTGCCGGGCTCGCGCCCCAGGATTACCGAGGGGATTTTCAGCGCTTCCAAAGAGCTGAGAAGCTCCTGCTCAAAGGAGAGCGAATTGGCGAGAATGATGAGCCCCTCAACCCGTCGCCCCAGCAGCACGTTCAGGTACTTCTTGAAGCGTGAGCTGTCGTTCTGGATGTCGACCAGGAAAGGCAAGTAGTCGGATCGCGAGAAGCTCTTTTCAATGCCACGCAGAATCTGCGCGCAGTAAGGGTCTGCGATATCGGGCACCATGACGCCAATCGTATGGCTATGACGGCTGCGCAGCGCCTGGGCGAAGGGGTTGGGCTGATAGCCCATGCCCTGGGCAATCTCAATGACGCGCTGCTTGGTGGCTTCAGGAATGAACTGGGCCAGGGGGGCCTGGTTGAGCACCATGGACACGGTGGTCGGCGAAAGGCCGCATTCCTTTGCCACTTCTCGAATTGTGACCATCGTGCCTGCCTCCGCCTTGACAAGTTTCTCCAGCCAATGATAAACCATTGTAACGGATCATTACACCGGTTTATTAAAACGATACATGGCTGGGTTGAGTTAGGACGAACTCCGTCAAGCCATTCCGGATTCCGGTGTAATTCAGCATGATTCAAGCGCAGGAGGGTTTCTCTCGTGATTTTGCACAGGAAGTCGGTTTTGGGTCTAATTGCAGCCGCAGCCGTCTTTTTGACCGCGCTGCCTGCCAACGCCAGCATTACCGGATCGATCTCGGGAACCGTGACCGATCCCAGCGGTGCGGTGCTGGTTGGCGTCAAGGTGACGGTCACCAGCGTATCCACGGGCATCGAGAGCAAAGCCGTGACCGACGCCAAGGGGTTCTATCGCTTTCCCGCCCTCAACGTTGACACCTACGCTGTGGCCGTCAACCAATCCGGATTCAGGCCTTTTCTCGAGAGCGGAGTCAAGATCGACGCCAACTCCGACATTCAGATCGATATCCAGATGCAGCTGGGCCAGACGACCGATACGGTCACCGTCGAAAGCAATCCGGTGCAGGTGGAGACGCAAAGCACGCAGATGGGCGATGTGATCGAAGAAAAGACGATTACGTCCGTGCCGCTCAATGGCCGGTCGTACATTGATCTGCTCGCACTTCAGCCCGGCGTCTCACCCTATAGCGGCGATGACACCGCCGGCGGAACCGTAGCGGCGCCGATCTCCGGAAGCCTGAGTAACGGGACGCAATCGATCAACGGCGGCCGGCCTGAAGCCAACGGGTTCATGGTGAATGGCGCCGATGCCGAAGAGGGAATCCACAACGGCGCCGCAGTGGTGCCCAACCTCGATTCCATTTCCGAGTTCCGTATCATCACCAACAACTTCAACGCCGAGTACGGAAACTACAGCGGCGGCCAAATCAACGTTGTTACCAAGTCCGGCAACAACGAGTACCACGGCGATGCGTTCGAGTTTCTACGCAACACGGATCTGGATGCCGCGAATTACTACTCCGGCCGCGGTGACTTCAAGCAGAACCAGTTTGGCGGAGTCTTTGGCGGACCGCTCAAGAAGAACAAGCTTTTCTTTTTCTCCGATTACCAGGGAACCAGGCAGATTCTGGGGGCCACGCAGTACTTCCCCGTGCCATCCGTGCCAGACCGCTCGGGCAACCTGTCGGATCAGGCAAGTTCCTTTGCTACCGCGACCGACCAGAACGGGAACCCCATTGCCAACACAGTCACTTCCACCTATTGGGCCGCGAACGTTCTAGGGCAACGGCTGGGATATGCGGTAAATCTCAATGAGCCTTATTACTACGCCCCCGGCATGGTGACCATCAACCCCAATACCGGAGCGGAGACTACATACACCACCAGTTGCACAAGCAACGATCCGGTAAGCGGGTGCGTCTTCCCCAATGCAGTCATTCCGCAGTCGGCGTGGGATCCGGCCGCGGCCGGAATGCTGAAATACATTCCCTCTCCCAATGGAGGCAGCGCGTCCACATTTTCCACTTCCGCCTTCAACCAGAACTTGACCGACAACAAAGGCGGTATGCGGCTGGACGCGAGCCTGGGCAAGAACCAGCTGTTCGCTTATTACTTCTCCGACGACTACAATGTGGCCAACCCCTATGCGGCCGGTAACGTGCCGGGGTTCACAGCGACCACGTATGGCCGGGCTCAGATGATCAACCTGGGGCTCACCACAACCATCAGCAACGCCACCGTGAACGACATCCGCGTGGTTTACTTGCGCAATACCAACGCCATCGACAATCCACAGGGAGGCACGGGAGTCTCTCTTGCCTCGTTGGGATTCAATACGCCCTGGGGTTCGACGGGCGGCATCGGTAACGTCTCCGCCAGCCTGGCGGGAGTTCCGAGCATGGTCTTCAATAACTACACCTTTGGGGTGCCTTTCACCACCTTTGACCAGCGCAACAATACCTACCAGGTGATCGACAACGTCACCCGGGTCGAAGGCACGCACACCGTGCAGTTCGGCGGCGACGTTCATTACGACCAGATCAACCTGAACGGCTACACGGCCGAGAACGGGCAGTTCACCTTTACCGGCGCTGAGACGGGCATCGATTTCGCTGACTTTCTTATCGGTGCGCCATCCAGCTTCATTCAGGGCAGCCCCGACATCGAGCACACGCGCAGCAAGTATTACGGGCTCTACGTGCAGGACAGCTGGCACGCCCGCCCGACCCTGACGCTGAACTACGGCCTGCGCTGGGAAGCCAGCACGCCGTGGTACGACACGCGAAACATGATTGAAACCCTGATTGCCGGCGAACAGTCGCAGGTGTTCCCCGGCGCGCCCGCGGGCCTGGTGCTTCCCGGCGATCCGGGCGTTGCCCGAACGCTTGCGCCCACCAGGTACACGAACTTTGCGCCCCGATTCGGGCTGGCCTACTCGCCGAACGCATCCGGGGGGCTGTTGCATAAAATTCTGGGCGGGGCTGGAACCACCAGCATCCGGGCCGGCTACGGGCTCTTCTATCAATCAATCCAGCAGGCGGATACCGAACAGGAGATTGGAGACGCACCCTACGGCTTCTTCTACCAGAACGCTACTCCGCCGGAGCTCTCCTCGCCGTTTATCGATCGGACCACCGGGAATCTCCAGCCCAACGATTTTCCCTTCGCATTTCCTCCCGCGAACGTGTCCAAATCGAATCCGGACACAAGTTTTCCCTGGGGACTGGTCGAGCCGATCAGCGGCGGAAATTACTTCTACAACAAGAATCTGCTGCCATACTCTGAGGACTACGAGTTATCGCTGCAGCGGCAACTCGGCCGCGCAACCGTCGCCAGCCTCAGCTACGTTGGCACCGCGGGCCACAAGCTGCTCACCTTTGTGGAGTCGAATCCCGGCGACCAGGCGCTGTGCCTCCAACTCAGCAATCCAGCCAACGTGCAAGCGGGTTCGCCCACGTGCGGGCCGTTTGGGGAAAACGGAGTCTATACGCTGGCAAACGGGACCCAGGTCAACAGCACCCGCGCTCCGTTCGGCCCCAACTTCGGCAGCAACGCCTACATGAAGTCGATGGCGAATTCCAGCTACAACTCCTTCCAGGCAAGCCTGCAACACAGCGAAAAATATGTGCAGTTCATGCTGGCCTATACCTGGGGGAAATCCATGGATAATGGATCGGGAACGCTGGACGCCACAAACCCATACAACCCGCAGCAAAGCCGGGCGCTCTCTATCTTCGATGTACCGCAGGCCATCGTGGCCAATTACACGGTGCAACTGCCCTTTGACCGCTGGGCCGGAAATGGCGCGATAGCATCGCGTTTAGCCGGCGGCTGGGCGCTGACGGGCATCGCCACCCTGGCCAGCGGACAGCCGATTCAGCTCACCGAAAACGACGACAACTCGCTGAGCGGGACCTTCCTGGCCCCGGTGGACGCGCCTAGCTACGCCGCCAATGGAAGCAAGTTGTATGTGGACCGGAATCCACGGCACGGGCAACCCTACTTCAACCCGAACTACTTTGTGCAGGAGCCGCTTGGGCAGATCGGAGATGCGATGCGCAGGTTCTTTGTCGGGCCCGGCATCAACAACTTCAATTTCGCGCTGCTGAAGAGCACCAAGATCGAGGAGGCCAGGGAACTCCAGTTCCGCGCGGAGGCTTTCAACGTCTTCAATCATGCGCAATTTGAAAACCCATCGGGAAACTTCAACAATCCCGGACTAAACGGCTTTGGCTATGTAACCGCTGCAAGAGATCCGCGCATCATGCAGATGGCTTTAAAACTGCTGTTCTGACACGCTGAACAACCGGAAAACAAGGAGCGAAACATGTCTGTACTGGCATTCCTCGGCGGCAAAAAGGCAAAAGGCAAGCCATTCCCGCTGTGGCCGCACTATAACGACGATGAGCGGCGCGCGCTGCAAGAGGTTCTTGAGAGCCGCATTTGGTGGCGCACTCCGGGAACCAAGACACTGGCGTTCGAGAAAGATTTCGCAGCGTATCATGGCGCGCGCCACGGCATCGCCGTGACCAACGGCACGGCGGCTCTGGAGGTAACCCTGGCGGCTTTGGGCGTGGGCCACGGCGACGAGGTGATCGTTCCGAATTTCACGTTCATCGCCACCGCCAGCGCGGTTCTCTTCGTCAATGCGTTGCCGGTGCTGGTGGATGTTGACCGGGAGAGCTATTGCCTTGATCCGGCATTGGCCGAGGCGGCGATTACACCCCGGACAAAAGCCATCATCGCTGTGCACATGGGCGGGCATCCGGCCGATCTCGACCGGCTTCAAGAAGTCGCGAAACGCCACGGCATAGCCCTCATTGAAGATGCTGCGCACGCGCATGGCAGCGAGTGGCGCGGGCACAAGATCGGTACCTTCGGCACGGCGTCGACGTTCAGCTTCCAGGCAAGCAAACTGATGACGGCGGGCGAGGGCGGAGCCATCCTGTCAAACGATGACGACTTTGAGCGCCAAGCCCGTTCGGTGCACGATTGCGGACGCCTGCCCGGCGAGTGGTTTTACAGCCACTTCAACTACGGTTCGAATTACCGTCTGAGCGAATGGCAGGGCGCTGTGCTCGGGGTTCAATTGAAGCGGCTTGAGAAGCAGACTCGGCACCGGCACCTCAATGGTCGCCTGCTGGACAAGTTGCTTGCCCAGATCCCAGGCATCACACCGCAAACGTGCGATCCGCGCTGCTCGCGCAACGGACAGTACGCGTACATCTTCCACATGGATACCAGTCACTTCGCCGGCATCTCCACGGGAAACTTCATCGCCGCGTTGAATGCCGAGGGAGTTCCAACGCAAGCCAGCTATCCGCCCCTCAACTCCATGGATTGCTTCCGCAGCGGCGCGTATCGTAAGCGCCTGAGTGGCGTACAGGCCGAGCAAACGCACGCCTTCCTCCTGCAAGAGTTTCCGAACACCCTGCGGGGAGCGTGGGAGACCGTGTGGCTTCCTCAGTTTGCCCTGCTTGGAGACGAGGAAGACATGCACGAAATCGCGGGCGCCATCGGCAAGATTCAACGCAATGCGGCAGAGATTGCTGCCAATGCCTCGCGAGCCGTCGAGGAGCGCATCGCACGCTGACGAGTCGATGATCGAGAAAATACCCTATCACGGCTGGAAAAACGCATGGCGATTGTCGAACGGCACGGTCGAGCTGATCGTGCTGGCCGACGTCGGGCCGCGGATCGTGCACTACGGCTTTTGCGGCCGCGAGAACGTCCTTTACGAAGCCGCAAGCGACCGGGGGCTCACCGGAGGAGATGAATTTCGCCTCTACGGCGGGCATCGGTTGTGGGTTTGGCCAGAGGTGGCGCGAACCTACTTCCCAGACAACCATGCAGTCATTGTCAGTCAGGAAGCGGATTGCGTCCGCTTTCGAGCTCCCGTCGAAGAGGGCGTGCCGGGAACGCGCCTGGAGAAAGAATTCGCGGTTGCGCTGGACGCCGGAGGCACGCAGGTGCACATTACTCATACCATCGCGAATCGAAGCATGGATGCGACGGAACTTGCCCTCTGGTGTCCCACGATGATGCGTCCGGGAGGGCGCGCCATTCTACCGCTTCCGCCGCGCGCCGCGATGGATGCTGACCACTTTCAGTCGGTGGGCCCCATGACGCTGTGGAGTTTCACCGACCTCGCGGACCCGCGCTGGGCCTTCGGCACGGAATTCATTCAGTTATCGCAGGCGAGCCGCCCTCGGGGACGGTTCTCAGAACAGATGACGGGGATCTTCAACCCCGCCGGCTGGGGAGCGTACTATGCTGAGGGCACGTTGATGATCAAGCACGCGATGCCTTTGGCCAACGCCCGCTATCCGGACTTCGGATGCAACTTCGAGATCTTTACAAACCCCGAGTTTCTTGAGTTGGAGACGCTGAGCCCAATTGTGAAGTTGGAGCCGGGGGAAAGCGGAAGCCACACGGAAACCTGGGAGCTTTTTCGCGACGTCCCGGCCGGCAACGACGACGCCTGGGCGCGCTCGACCTTGATGCCGTTGGCCTCGCCGATGAGCCTGGTCTAGGGCCTGTCATCAAATCTCCGGCAGCCCCCGGAGAGGATTGTTTTGTTTGCCCGAGTCTCCCATGGAGACTCACGTTGGAGGAGAGAGCATGATACGCATGAACCTTACCGGCTGGCGTCGCTGGCTGCCCGCTGTTTTCGTCTTTGCCGCCGCCCTGCTGTTTTTTGCAGGGCCGCTGGCCGCCCAGGTCGCGCACAAGCTTCCAGAGAAAGTTCCACCCAAGAGAAGCTCACAGATTCAGGACGGATTCGGCATCAATTCGGATCTGCCGCGGGATCCCTATCTTCCCTGGAACCAGTGGTGGTGGACGCGCATGTTCGATGCCGGGTTCAAGTGGATCCGCATCGGCCAATATGAGAACAGCTCCGACCGCACTAGCTGGGACTGGATCGAACAGAAGCGCGGCGTTTACTCTTCATCGCCGGAGTTGGAAGACGCGGTTGATTCGCTGGTCGACAACGGAATCAATATCCAGGTGCAACTGCTCTACGGCAACCAGATGTACACGGCGAACAGCGGCAAACTACCCGATGTGAGCGTGCCGGAGCCGGGTACATTTCACAATGACGACCGCAGCACCTTCTCGGTGTTCTGGCCCCCGACCACGCCTGACCAGACGGCGGCGTTCAACAAATATGTGGCATGGATGGTGGACCATTTCAAGGACCGCATTCACTACTGGGCACTGTGGAACGAGCAGGACATCGGCTACTGGAACCCGTGGGGCAATCCAGAGCAGTACGGCCACCTGCTGACTTCATTCGTTGAGACGGTCCACAAAACGCCGGGCGCCAAAGTCCTCTATGGCGGCCAGGCTGATCCCATCCGTGAATTCGCCAGGACCGCTTTGGACGCCTGCAAGTGCGCCTCAGGCATTGACGTCTTTTCGTATCACACCTATCCCGGATACGGGCAGAACATGAACCCTGAGACCATGGATTACGGCGCTTATCTGAACGAGTCTCCGCGGGCGCTGCGCGAGCTGGTGAAGAATTATCCGGGCACAAAACCGGACATTCGGTTCTTCGACGATGAATTCAACTCCATTCCCTCGTGGATTGGATCCGATGAATCCGTGCAGGCAAAGTACGTGACGCGCGGACTGATCTACAATCACGCCGCGGGCGTGAAGACCTTCGTCTGGCTGCTCACGTCCGGCACGGACGGGAACGAATACGACGACTTCGGCATCATCCATGGCCTCACCAACCACAACTACGACTTCACGCCGCGCCCGGTGTTTTACGCTCTCCAGAACACCAACGCATTGTTCGCGGACACAAAATTCGACCCAGTCATCGAGATTTCCGGAGCGGACGTGCCGGCTCTGCGCCGCAGGAGCGACTTCCCATTTATGAGCTATGGATTCCGCGCCAAGAGCGGCAAGGCCATCGTGGCCTACTGGCTGGCGGCGCACAGCCTGCCGGGAGATTCCTTCCCGACGTTCTATTCCACCTTTACGCTCAAGGGGACGGGCATTAAACATCCCGTGCTGATCGACGTTGTGTCGGGAGATATTCGCCCACTGGGGTGGAAGAAAGGCACTACCGATACTTTGGAAGCGCTCCCGGTCACCGACAGCATCATGGCCATTGCCGACGCCGACTACTTTGACTGGCCGGTCTTGCCTGAAGCTCCCAGTTCGCTGAACGCAGCGCTCGCGGGCAACACGGTAAAGCTTTCCTGGCAAGTGCATGGCGGTAACCCGCAACATATCGTTGTGGAGCGCCGCGACGACCCGGCAAGCGGTCGAGGCTCCTGGCAGCGTATTGCGGAGTTGCCATTCACTGCAGTGGACTATGCCGACTCGCAGATCAAGAAGGGGCAACCGGTATCCTACAGGGTGCGCGCGGTCAACGATGGTGGGGAATCTGCGACTTCAAACACGGTGCGTGTCCCGGCTCCCTGAACCCGGCCTTCCGGTCCGTTACCATGAAGCCCTGACTTGGCTTCTTCCCGCAGGCGTTGCGGCTGTGCCGGGGTCGCAGCTCCAAAGCGGGAAGATCGCCTCCATCAACCACCCGCCCACCGCGGCGGCACAAGGAAACTAAGGACTCTACATGGCTACTGCCGCAGAAAATCAGAAATCGGGGAACGTCGGCCTCTATCGTGCGCTTGGCCTGTGGAACCTCATCATCATCGGCATGGTCATTATTCAACCGACCGCGCCGATGGGGATCTACGGCGTCATCAGCAACAAGGCCCATGGCCACGTCGTCACCACGATCTTCATCGCCATGATCGCCATGCTGTTTACGGCGATAAGCTATGGCCGCATGGCCAGGGTCTATCCCAGCGCCGGGTCGGCATACACCTACGTCGGCCAGGAGATGCACTCCGCTCTCGGCTATGTGGTCGGCTGGGGCATGGTGATGGATTATCTGATCAATCCCCTCATCTGCACGGCCTTCTGCGCCAAGGCGGCGATGAATATCCTGCCCGGTCTCTCTTTTTACGTCTGGATTCTTTTCTTCGCCGCCTTCTTCTCCTGGCTGAACCTGCGCGGCATCAAGACCTCGGCACAATTGAACGAGGCCCTGTGCGCCGGCATGGTCGTGGTGGTCCTGCTCTTTCTGGGCTGCGTGGTGCGCACGCTTTGGCATGTTCACTACGATCCCGGCTTCTTTACGCACCCGTTCTATGACCCGGCCACTTTTCATTCCTCCAGCATCTTTGCCGGCACTTCGGTGGCCGTGCTCACCTACATCGGATTCGACGCCATCTCCACCTTTTCCGAAGAGGTTCGGAATCCTCGCCGCAACATCCTGCTGGCCACGGTGCTGGTCTGCCTCATAACCGGCCTGCTCTCCGGGTTGGAGGTTTATGCGGCGCAGCTCATCTGGGGCTCGAAGCCTTTCGCCAGCGACAGCGTGGAGTCGGCCTTTGCCTTGGTCAGCGGCAAGGCCGGCGGCATGGTGCTCTTCCAGATCGTCAATTTTACCCTGCTCATCGCCAACATGGGATCCGGAATGGGCTCCCAGATGGCTGCCGGACGCCTGCTCTACGGCATGGGACGCGGCAATGCGCTTCCCAAGTCATTCTTCGGCGCCATCGAACCCAAACGCCGCATCCCCCGCAACAACATTCTCGCTGTGGGAGCGTTTGCGCTGGTTGGCGCCGGCCTGCTTGAGTTCTTTGCCAACCGCCTGGGCGGAGGCGCCTATGAGATCGGCGCACAGTGCCTCAACTTCGGAGCCTTTATCGCCTTCATGGGCGTGAATGCCGCCGCTTTCCTCCATCATTTGCGGCATGAAAAGGGCCAGCTGATCAGCGGACTGCTCTCGCCTGCCCTGGGCTTTCTCATCTGTGCCTTCATCTGGCTCAATCTCAGCACTCCGGCAAAGGTGCTGGGCTTTGTGTGGATGGCTGCAGGTGTCACCTACGGGGCCATTCGCACCCGCGGTTTCCGCGCCGAACTGGTCACCTTCGAGGTTCCTTCGGATGTGGCCTGAGAGATGGTCCTGCACCCTCTTCCAGGGAGTGGAAGATTGAAACGATCGGCAAACCACCCCGCTGGCCGCGGGCCGCGTCGCTTTGATGTCACGCTTGTCGGCGACGCCAACCTGGACCTTATCCTCTATGGGTTGCCCGAGGAACTCACGCCGGAACTCGAACTGCTGGCCAGCGACATGCAGATTCATCTCGGCGGATCGGCTGCCATTACCGCGCACAATCTGGCCGCGCTGGGCAACGCCACGGGCCTGATCACCGCCACGACCGGAGACCAATTCGGCAATCTATGCCATGCGGAACTGCGCCGCAGTGGTGTCGATCTCTCCGCCTGTGTTCCCCTGGAAGGAACCCGGACCGGCGTCACCGTGCTGCTGCAGAACCGCGATTTTCGCCGCATGCTGACCTATCCCGGCGGCACCTTCCACCTGGGCTTCGAACGCCTCGATCTGGGCTATCTCGCCGACGCGCGCCATTTTCACATGGCCTCCTATTATCTGCAGAGATCGCTCACGCCGCGCATCTCGGAGCTCTTCGCCGAACTCAAAAAGGCCGGCCTCACCATCTCGCTCGATTCCAATGACGACCCCGATCAAACCTGCGATCGCGGCGTCCTCGAGGCGCTTCGCTATGTCGATATTCTGATGCCCAACGAGCGCGAGGTCTGCCAGCTCGCCAAAGAAGCGGACCTGAACCGGGCCATCGCCATGCTCACGCAATTGGTCCCGCTGCTGGTGGTCAAACGCGGGGCCGCGGGCGCTTCCGCGCACACCGCGACCCGCTCTTGGCATGTCCCTTCGCGGCCTGTCGATGTGGTCGATGCAGTGGGCGCGGGCGACAGCTTCAATGCGGGTTTCATTCATGCCTGGCTGCGCGATTGGCCCATCCAGCAGGCGCTCGCTTACGGCAATTTCGTCGGCGGATGGTCCACCGGCTCGCCCGGAGGCACTTCGGCCTTTCGCGGTGCGGAGAAGATCCAGGCTCTCGAGCGCGCCTGGAATGAGATGCAATCTGTCCCAACCCATTAACCCGCCGCGGTAGTTCAATAACAAATCTCAGAATGGAGAGAATGGCGAAGCAGATCAGGACCGCAATCTTTGGAACAGGATTCATTGGCCGCGTTCATCTTGACGCAGTGCGGCGGTTGGAAGGGGTCGAGGTTGCTGCGCTTTCCGATGTGAATCTCGATATGGTGCAGCGCCTCGGAAACAGCTTCAATATCCCCACCGTCACGGCGGACTACCGGAAGATACTGGACGATCCTTCCATTGACGCCGTGCATGTTTGCACCCCCAACGCACAGCATTTCCTGATGGTCAAGGAAGCGCTCCAGGCGGGGAAGCACGAGGCTTGCGAGAAACCGCTGGCGACGAATGCCGATGACGCCGCGGAGCTGGTGGCCTTGGCGGCACAAACAGGATTGCGCAACTGCGTTTGCCACAACTTGCGTTATTACCCCATGGTGCAACAGTTGCGCTCGATGCGCGAGGCTGGGGAACTGGGCGAGATTCTCGCTGTCCACGGAACCTATTCGCAGGACTGGCTGCTTTACGATACTGACTGGAACTGGCGCATCGATTCCAGGGCTGGCGGCGCTTCGCGTTGTATGGCCGACATTGGATCGCACTGGTTTGATATGGCCGAGCATGTCACCGGCCTGCGGGTCAGCTCGCTCTGCGCCGATCTTCACACCTTTCATGCCACGCGCAAGGAGCCGGTCCATGCAATTGAATCCTTCGCCAATAAGCTTCTCGGACCCGGAGACTACATTGAAAGGCAGGTGGATACCGAAGACTTTGGCGCTGTCATCTTTCGCATGGGAGATCGGGCGCGTGGCAGCGTGATTGCCAACCAGGTATCGGCCGGACGGAAAAACCGGCTCGCCATCGAGGTCTGCGGATCGAAAGCCTCGGCAGCGTGGGATGGGGAGCGACCCAACGAGCTTTGGATCGGCCATCGCGACAAAGCCAACCAGCTTCTGTTGAAAGACCCGGCATTGCTGGGGCCCGGCGCGCGCAGCTTTGCCGACCTCCCCGGCGGCCATTCCGAGGGCTACGACGATGCCGGAAAACAGATGTTCCGCCGTTATTATGCGGTCGTTGGCGCACCGCATCTAAGTCCCGAGTATCCGCAGTTCATCGATGGATTACGGCAAATGACCATCCTCAAGGCGGTTTTGGAGAGCCATCGCTCGCGACGCTGGATCGAGGTATAAGCGCCGCAGCTGGGATTGACTGCAAAACACCTTGCGAGCGGGGGGCGTGGCACAGTAAATGGCACAGTAAATAGGTGGCCCGTCGCCTTTCTGCAAGCGACTACAGCGGTTCCACAGTTGCTGTACCCCGAAGCCGGGACGCTAAGTGGCTTTTTCATCAAGAAAAGGCCACCTCGGATAATCGCCGGAAATGGGTATATGTGCTGTGGAACCGCTCTAACCGCGTGCGATGCTTTTCATGCAAGCTTCGGCGTGGCGGGAATGTGGGTCGTTCCTTCTTTCGCCCGGCAACCGCCATGATGGAAATTCCACAGAGATCTCGCGGGAGAGCAGGGTTGATTCACTCGCAAAAAGCTCGGGGCCCCAATCCTTTCAGGAATGGAGCCCCGGGCCGTTGGAGGTGGGGTTTGCTTACTGCTGCAGGATCATCACGCTTGGCGAGTCGTCGCCGTTGAAGATGCAGGCGGCCCTGGTTGAACTGATGACCATGCAACTGGCCCCTTTGCTGCCGCTTCCGATCAGGAATGAGCCTGTGCCTGTAGCAGTCGTATCCCAGGCGTAGGTCATGCTGATGGGATCATCCCAGGTGAAATCCCCAACGCCGGCAGTCGAGATGCCCTCTGTGATATTGCCGTTGCTCAGCATGTCGAATTCGCCCACGTTGCCGTTGGAGCCCGGTTCTAGCTGTGGCAATTGGCCGAGCAGGTAGTTGCCGGCAACGGCCGCATCGGTGAAGGTGGTTTGACTCTGCGGCTCTATCCAGCCCGTTGCCAGGTAATCGCCGGTGGAAGTCTCATCTATGTAGAGGGCAGAGTTGTCGGCGAAGAAATAAAAGTAGGACGTTTCACTGGTTCCAAATGCAACCGTAGCCCGTCCGGGGTTGGAAGTGTCGAAGGTGATGGTGGCCGAGCCGCCACTGTCGGTGCCTACCTGATAGGTGCCCTCGTTGTCGTCGTAGTTCTGGTTGACGGTGAAAGTGCCGGCACTGTTCCAGGTCACCTGATCTATCCCGGACTTGTAGCCCGAGAGGCCGTTGCTGCCCCAGAAGTATGCCTGACTGTAGAGAACGGCCGGGCCGCTCAAGTTTGCATCGGAGTACGGGGATTGCTGCTGCTTGCGCATATCGCCGGACTGCGCCTTCTCGACGGCGCCCGTCATCAGGATGAACATGCGGTTGGCGTCGATGATGTATACGGCGGAGGTCCCGGTGCCCTGGGATGCTGTGCCACTGAACGTGGCGCGGCCGTAGGTTGTATCCGGCGTGCTGATGCTGCCGCTGATGAAAGTGATGATCTGATCCGTGGTGCTGCCGGCTGTCAGGTTGTCGGAGTAACCGGAGTTCAGGGTTCCGTCGGAGAGGCTCATGACAGCCAGGCTCGCGGCCGGAGTGCCGGCGCCATTCGCGCCGTTATAGCTGAAGACAAAGCCGCCGTTGAAGGTGCTGAGGGCGAATGCGCTGGTGGTGGCCAGGTAGCAATCGCCGGTGCTGTGCTGCCCAGAAGGCGACGACCCAACGTCGTCGGTTTCGATCATACGGAACTCCTGCGCCGGCGACGTGGCGTTAGTGAGAGCGACCGCCCAGGTTTGAGAGATCGATCCGGTGCCTCCAGAGGTCGCAACGGAGGTGGTGGTCATCATGCCGTTGTTGTCCGCGCCGATCGAGTAGGTCCCGGTCACCGTGCCCGATACCGATGTCGTATCGTTTTGGCCATTCTGGTCCCAGATGCCGCTGCTCAGGCCTCCGCTGCCGTTGGCGATTACGCTGCTAAGACTGGCCCAGGCTGAGCCGTTACTGTCTTTGTAGCCATTCGTTTTGCAAACGTAGGTTCCCTTCAGGTTGCCGTTATTTGCGCCGTTTGGCCCGGTGGTTGCGGTTATCGAATAGGTGACCGTAGCCGTGTCGCTGGAGTTGGTGGTGTCGGTCACGGTCACTTCGAGCGAGAAGGTTTCCGCGGCGGCCGGTGTCCCGCCCACAAACAGCGTATTGCCGCCCGAGTTGGTAAACGTCAGGCCGTCGCTATTCGCCGCCGCGGTGGCCGTGTTGTTGGTCGGAATGGCGGTGCCATTCACTGTGAACGAGTAGTTGCCACCGCCCGGCCCGCCTGACGCGTTGAGATTCCCCGAGTAAGGATAGCCGACCAGCGGCGGTCCCAAAGGATTGCTGCTGGCCGCCGGCAGCGACACCGGAGTCTCGTTGTTGATGACCACGGTATAGGTGACCGTAGCCGTGTCGCTGGAGTTGGTGGTGTCGACCACCTCGACCGTCAGCGAAACCGATTCGGCTGTGGTTGGCGTGCCGCCGACAAACAGCCCGTTGAAGCCGTTGTTGGCGAAGGTCAGCCCGTCGCTGTTGGTGACCGTGACATAGTCCATGTTGGTGGGAATGGTGGCGCCGTTCACTACAAAGTAATAGTTTTGGCCCCCCGCGCCTCCCGACGCATTGATGGTGCCTGAGTACGGCACGCTCACCACGCCCGAGGGCAGCGGATTGCTGCTGGCCGCAGGCAGTGATACCGGCCCTGGCGTAGTCTCGAAGTTCAACTGCGCCTGCGCTTCATTGCCGTTCGCGTCCTCGGATCGAATTGCCCAGCTGTAGTAGGTGCCTGCGCTCAAGCTGGAGGGCGATGGAAGATTGCCCGAGTTCGTTGGATCCACGCCCCATACCAGCGGCGGCGTAATCTGAGAGCTCGTGAAGCCGTTGGAATTAGAGTGGTTGGCCGGAACCGCCCAAATGGTCCCGTTCGAGCTGCAGCACACACCGAACTGATATACGTAATTACCGGGATTTGCGGGGTAGGTCCAGTCGAAGCTGGGCGTGTCGCCGATGTCGCTGCCCGTTGGAGAAATGAGCGTGGGAAGCGCGCTCGAGGTCAGCACTCCGGTTACCGCCCCGCTCACCGTCCCGGTTGTACCATCGCTGTAGGTCACATTGAAGGTATAGGTATCGCCCACATTGGGCACATTGGGGCCGATACCGGCGTTGTACTGGAACGATGAGCAGCCCGAGCAGGAGGATGCCATATCCACGGGATTGATCAGATTGGGTCCTGAAGCCAGCGTTACCGCTATGGGCAGCTTGATTCCCTGCCGCACTTCGAGATTGAGGCCGTAATTGGTCGAGGTGCCGCCGCTGCCATTTGGGAACTGCGAGAACTGAGTCCTCACGGACACGTTGCTGTTGGTGCTGGGCAGCGTCGCGTTCTCTGTAGCGCTGCCGGAGATGGTCACATTCGGCGGACCGCCGCCATTGTTATTGTTGCTGTTGACGTCGGTGATGTCGCCCGCATCGATCAGGCCGTCGTTGTTCTGGTCGATGATCACAGCGAAGCCGTAGGTGCCGTCGGGGACCTCGACCGTGTACGTTGCCGGGCTTGTGGGAACCGCTGTCTTGCTGCCCACCTGTGTTATCCAGCCCTGTCCCGTACTATTTTCATAGAAGACCACGTACAGCGGCCCTGTCGCCGCCCCAGTCCAGGTTATTTGGCCCGTAACCGTGTTGGCCGCCGAAGGTGCGGTGAGTGTTATTGGACCCACGGTCGACGACCAGGGGCTCGTTGAACTGGCATTCACGCCCTGGGCTCGGAAGTAGTAGGCGCCGCCGGCTGACAGCCCGGTCACATTGGCCGCATTCAGAATCCATACGTCGGTGTTATTTGCACCCGTGGCCGCAAAGCTGTGGCTGTTGCTGCTGCTGGGCGTGGCAAAGGTTGTGGTGGTGCTCCACTCCACCGTGTACGAGGTCGCAGTCTCCACCTGGTTGCCGGTCGCGAGCGGGGTGTAATTGATAAACGCGCCGTCGGCGAAGCCGTCGATCGTTCCCAGGGTCGGCGCAGTGGAGAGCGTCACCGCGCCCGGATCGGTGATGGTGATTGACTGACCCGTCAGGTTGGCGGTGGAAACCGTAATGTTGGACAGACTTCCCGCCGGGTTGGACGCGTTTTGTTGTCCGTAGCCGAGGTTGTCTCTCCAGGAATTCAGGTTGTACGTGCCCGGCGCCACGCCGCGGATGGTGAACGATCCCGGCGCAGAGATGGTGGTTCCGTTCGACGGGCCGCAACTGTCGTTATTCAACTGTAGATAGATCGGCCCGGTCGTCGTCCCGCCATAGGTCAGCGTTCCGGAGAAGGTGTACCCGAGGCTCACGACGAAGTTTTCTCCGGAGAGGCCATTGTTATCCACCACCACGTTCGTCAAGGTGCCGGGATAGAACTCGTACTCCGGTAAGTTCGATCCCGTCATCGACGGAGTGACGGTGTATGTCCCGTTGGGAATCGAAGCAAACGAGTAGGTCCCGGTGCCGTCGGTGGTTGCAGTCTGAACCGGGTTGGTATTGATGCTCACGGTGTATGTGGGCAGTGTCTGGCCGTTGTTGTTGCAGTTGTTGAGGAGCATAATCTGCCCGCTCACCTGCGAGCCGGGGGCGTTCACGGCGATGGTATACGTGTCCGGACCTGCGGCATCGCCGGCTCCATCCTTCACCGAGACGACGAGGTCGACTGTGGTCACCGTGGTGGGCGTTCCGCCGATGATCAACTGGTTGCCGTTGCTGGTGACACCGATGCCGTCCGCGACGATCAACGGGTTTCCAGTGTAGGGAACAGTGGTGGGGACGCCGTTGACGTTCACCGTAAAGGTGTAGCCCGATCCGCTGCCGCCTGAGGCGTTGACACAATTGGCGCAGCCATAATTCTCCCCGGTGGTGGCGCTATTCAGAGCGCCGGACGTGGGCAGCGTCAGCGGCGTCGGCGGATTGACCGCGATGGTATAGGTGTCAGGGCCGGCCGTGTCGCCTGCGCCGTCCTTTACCTTAACGCTGGTCAGCGTCACCTCTTGCGTCAGAGTGGGCGTTCCGCTGATGCTCAGCGTGGCCGTCCCGGTGCTGGACACTGAGATGCTGTCCGCAATGAGTACTGCAACTCCCGTGGTGGGAATCTGTGTGCCGTTCACCGTGAACACATAGCCCGAGCCGCTGCCGCCCGAGGCATTGACTGACCCGTTATAGGCCACATTGGTTGTGGCCGCGGGCAAAGAGCCGCCTGCCTGCAGCGTCAGAGGCGTCGGCGGATTGACTTTAATGGTGTACGTGACCGGGCCGGCCGTGTTCCCCAGGCCGTCCTTCACTGAGACCTGGAACGAGGCCGTCTGGCTCAACGTGGGCGTTCCGCCGATGGTCAGCGTCGCGCTTCCGTTGTTGGCCGCATTCGACAGGCTGTCGGACGGCAGTCCCGTAACTGTAAACACATATCCTGATCCGCTGCCGCCCGTCGCGGTAATCGTTCCGCTGTAAAGCTGGTTCGTAGTCGCCGGCCCCAGTGAGGCGGGATTGGCCGCCGGCAGCGCCAGCTGGGCGTACACCGGAATCGACAGGGCCTGTGTGGCCGTATGGCCACCCGAATCGGTCACCTTGGCCGTAAAGCTCGCAGTGCCCGTCGTTGTGGGAGTGCCGCTGAGCAAGCCCGTGCCCGACAGCGTCAGATTGAAGGTCGCCAGGTTGCTGGTTCCGGTCGTCGACCAGGTAAAACCGCTGCCCGTGCCGCCCGCCGCCGCCAGCGTCTGGGAATAGGCTACATTGGTGTACGCCGGCGGCAAACTGGCGCTCGTTGTGGTGATGGTCAGTGCATTCGTGATCTGCACCGTGAATGCCAGACTTGCCGTGTGGCTCGCTGAATCGGTCACGGTAGCCGTGAAAGTGGCGCTGCCCAGTATGGGACTCGAGCCGGAGACCACTCCGGACGTAGAGAAGGTCAGACCCACTCCCGTCAGGCTCGTGGTTCCCGCTGTGTTGGTCGCCCAGCTATATCCGCCCGAGCCGCCGGTCGCAACCAGTGTTTGCGAATAGGGAGTTGCCACTACGCCGGCCGGCAATGGGCTGGTGGTGGCGATCGCCAGCTTGGCCTCGATGGTCACCGAGAATGTCTGCGTGGCCGAGTTTCCGTACGAATCCGTCACCTTGACGGTGAAGCTTGCCGTGCCCGCTACAGGCGTCGAACCGGAAATCACACCGGACGAAGATACGCTCAGTCCCACCGCCGTCAGGCTGCTGCCGCCTGAGGTTATGGTCCAGGTCAATCCCGAGCCCGTTCCGCCCGAGGTAGCCAGGGCCTGCGAATATGCGGTCCCGGCGTACCCGGCCGGCAGCGTTGTGCTCGTAGTGATGCTCAGGCCAGTGTCGATGGTCACAGAGAAGTTGCCCGTGGCCGTGTTGTTGGCTGAATCGGTCACCTTAACCCCGAAGCTCGCCGTGCCCGCTACAGGCGTCGAACCGGAAATCACACCGGACGAAGATACGCTCAGTCCCACCGCCGTCAGGCTGCTGCTCCCCGAGGTCACTGACCAGGTCAGTCCCATCCCCGTTCCGCCTGAGGTTGCCAGCGTCTCCGAGTACGCCGTCCCGCCGTATCCCACCGGCAGCGGCGATGTCGTAGTGATGGTCAATCCCGCCCCGATGGTCACCGAGAACGTCTGGCTGGCCGTGTTGCCGTACGAATCCGTCACCTTTACGCTAAAGCTTGCGCTGCCCAAAATCGGCGTTGGCCCTGAGACAACCCCGCCTGACTCGCTCAGCCCCACCGCCGTCAGGCTCGCCGAGCCGGCCGTCAGCGTCCAGGTCAGTCCCGTGCCTGTTCCGCCCGAGGTCGCAAGGGTCTCAGAATATGCCGTCCCCACGTACCCTTCCGGCAGCGGGCTGGGGGTGGTGATCGCCAACCCCGCGCCAATGGTTACTGAGAACGTTTGTGTGGCGGCATTCCCGTTTGAATCCGTCACCTTCACGGTGAAGCTCGCACTTCCCGCCACGGGCGTCGTGCCTGAAACCACGCCGGCCGCAGACACGCTCAGGCCCACTGCCGTCAGGCTGCTGCTGCCCGAGGTCACTGACCAGGTCAGTCCCGTTCCCGTTCCGCCCGAGGTTGCCAGCGTCTGCGAATACGCGGTTCCGGCATACCCCTCCGGCAACGTCGCGCCAGTCGTGATCGCCAACCCGGCCTTGATGGTGACTGACAAGTTCGCCGTGGCCGCGTTGTTCGCCGAATCGGTCACTTTGACCGCAAAGCTGGCGCTGCCCGCTACCGGCGAGGAGCCGGACAGTACGCCCGCGCTCGACAAACTCAACCCGACCGCAGTCAACTGACTGCTGCCTGAAGTCACTGTCCAGGTCAACCCCGTGCCGGTGCCGCCTGAAATGGTCAGCGTCTGTGAATACGCAGTTCCACCGTAGCCGGAAGGCAGCGGCGATGTCGTTGTGATCGCCAGCCCTGCGTCGACAGTGATCGAAAACGACCCGGTTCCGGTGTTCTTGGCCGAGTCCGTCACCACTACTGAGAAGTTGGTGGTGGCGGGCGCCCCTGAGGGCTGGCCAGTGATTACTCCGGCGCTCGACAGGCTCAATCCCGCCGGCAGCGACGATCCGCTGGCCAGCGCCCACGTATACCCCGTTCCTGATCCGCCCGTCGCCGCCAGCGTCGTCGATGGATATGCGCCTCCCACATAGCCCGTCGGCAGGGTCGCCGGCGTGACCGTCAGCGTGGGATAGCTCACAGTGATCGTGTAGGCTTGCGTCGCCGAGTCTCCAAAGCCGTCGGCCGCTTGGATCGTGAATGGGAATTTGCCCGCCGCGGTCGGCGTTCCCGTCACCGCACCCGAGCTTGCAGCCAGGGCTAACCCGGTCGGCAATGGCCCTGAGCCCGTCGCCATGGTGTACGTGAGCGTGCCCGCGCCGCCCGTGGCCGCCGCGCTGCCCGTATAGGGCTGGTTCCACGTTGCTGCGGCCGGCATGGCGCCGGTAAATGTAATGGCCGAGGCCGCAGTGATGGTGATGGTCATGGCCGCCGAGGTTTCAGTAAGCGGCGTCGGTGTGCCCGAATCGGTGACCTTGAAGGTGATGTTGCTGAAAGTACCGGCGCAGGATGCCGTGGGCGCCGTTCCCGATGTCGTGGTGATAACGCCGGAGGTGCTCAGAGTGAGGCACGACGGCAGCGAACCGTCCGCGAGGGCCCATGTGTAAGGAGCGATGCCTCCGCTGGCCTGCAGAGTGATCGAGTAAGTGCTTCCCACCGCGCCCGCAAGGCTTGCATCGGTCGACGTTACCGATGGCATCGCAGGAATCGTAATGGTCGCGGTACCGGTCTTGGTCGAGTCGGCTATCGATGTCGCCGTGATCGTTGCAGTTTGCGAACTGCTGATCGGCGCCGGCGCCGTGTAGGTCGCTGACGTGGTAGTCGTGTTCGTCAGGGTCCCTGCGCCGCTCACACTCCAGGTTACGCCGGCGGCGTTTTTATCGTTGGTTACGGTTGCGGTCAAAGTGGTCGTGTCGGCGCCATCTACAGTGCTCGCGGCTGCCGTGACAGCGATACTTATCGGGTTTGAGTGACCGCCGCAACCGGTCAACGCAGCCGCCATGACAACAACGAACAGAGCAGGGATGACTAAGGAGCAGAAAAACTTGCGCTGAAACATAGTTCCTTCCTTGTGCACCTTCACGGTGCGGCGGCTGTGAATGTTGTGCTGGTCTGAATCGGTCTTTGCAATTGACCGGAAGTGAGGGGGCAGCCGAAGCGGATGTGTTTCACGGCAAATCTGGCCCAGTGGCCTGAACCAAGGGATGACGGTCCCGCTCCGCATCGGAGATCCCCCATTCCAACAGCGCCGCTCTATGTGAGGGATCGTGGGGCTCGGACACACGGCAAGAAGGCCCGTTTTTCTCGAGACTTGGCCCTCACTTCGGCACTTTTGGATTAGCGGAACCATTCTTCGCGAGCGATTCGCGGCGCGCAATACGACTTCCGGCGTATTACTCATTGGTCAATGGCGTGATTTGAATCACGTCGGGAGAATCTCCGCACTCGCGCGGCGGGATTAGGGATATAGGATTTGACTTTGCCTGAGCCCGCTCGCGGATGGCCTGCACTGAAGCGGCGGTTTCGCGGAACATGCCGCGCCCGCCCTCACTGCCGCGGCCAGCCGGGTCTTCACGCCGAGCTTGCCGAAGATGTGCTCCAGGTGCTTCTTTACGGTGCGCGGGCTAATGCGCAGACTGGCGCCAATCTCTGCGTTGGACTGTCCGCGAGCGATCCACAGAAGAACGTCCGCCTCTCGGCGCGTGAGGCCGAGTCTCCTGAAAGCGGAAATAGTAGTGGCCTTTTTCGTACGCAATCTCCTTGCCGGCCGCAGCTTCAACCCCATGGTTGGTTCGGGCTCGCTCGCACGAGACAATTTCCGCATGTCGCGTAGCACCGCTTCGCGTAGCCCATTCAGACTGGCGGATTGATTCTTTGGCCGGGACGACTAGTATGGCAATACGCTTTTCGGCGTATTACTGTCCGCGCCCGTTTATTCCACGGAGGGTTAGGACTCCCGCGCCCGCGCGAGCGAGGCCGCTGCAGTGCGGTTCTCCACGCCGAGCTTCGTGAAAATATGCTCGACGTGCTTCTTCACTGTCGCCGTGTGCAGCCCCAGAATGGCGCCAATTTCACGATTCGTCTTGCCGCGGGCAATCCAGTTCAGGACCTCGGATTCGCGAACCGTCAGCCCCAAAATCGCGCTGATGTGCGCATTCGGGAGAGTCCGTTCCTCTTCCATCAGAATCAGGTTCGCTCCGGGCTGCGAGAGCAGGCGTACGACCAGGCGCTTGTGATCTTTCTCATACACCAGCGGAGATCGAGCCGGCGGCGCATCGTCGCTCATCGATAACTGCGCATCCTGCTGCCGCACCCAAAGCAGAAGATCCGCCGGCAGGCGGCGATCGGTTTGCCGCGTCGCGCCGAAAAACTCCGCCAGGTACTGTCTTGCCTTGGCGCTGATAAAACGTACCCGCCCTTGCGGGCCGCACAGAATCACTCCTGCGCCCAGGGTATCCATGCCATGCTGAAGCATCTCTAACTGATCCCGCTGCCGGCTGACCATTCGTGCGGTCTGCAACGCCCGGTTGATGTGGGGGCGGGCAAGATCCGCGATCATTCGCTCGCGATCGGTAAAACGCCGGCCGTCATGCCAGCCCACTCCGATGACTCTGGGTAACAAGCAGCCAATGCTGATGCAGAGGGCGTCTTCGATTCCATAGTGCCGGTAAAAGTCATTGTGCAACCCGCTGTTGTGAAGCCGCAGTTCACTCCAGAAATCCGAAATGCGAAGGGCGAAGGGACGATCTGCGTGCAACGCGTGCACAAGCACCGGATGTTCGTTCATGTGCAGCTCCCACAAGCGGTTCGCTATGGGGCTGGCAAGTTCCGGGGTGTTGACACAGTTGTACGACTCCGATTTTTCCGGGTACATTTCGTTGTAGGTCACGTGCGCGGCCGGGATGAGACGGGCAAGGGCGTCCACCAGGCGCGCGATGAAGCTTTCAAATGGCTCGGGATCACTCGCCGTATAACACTCGCGGGCGAAGGCGAGAATAGATTGCAGGTCGGATTGCCTTAAACGTTCCATGCAGGCAAGATCCGCGAGCGGGGGGGCCCTCGGTAATCAGCTACGGCTGAAGAAGTAATTTGGTAGTTATCCTACGCCAGTCCTCATAT
Source organism: uncultured Acidobacteriaceae bacterium (assembly GCA_963808695.1). Lineage (GTDB taxonomy): Bacteria > Acidobacteriota > Terriglobia > Terriglobales > Acidobacteriaceae > Telmatobacter. The sequence goes on along the minus strand of CAWEHF010000021.1, from coordinate 161,430 downwards.
TGATTGCAAACTAATGACGGCGCACAATGCAGCCTTCTCTTGTGACAGACACGAGCCTTCGATACTGGCATCAGGAACCATCGCTCATGCTGAAGAGAACTGGGAATTGCCCCTCCGGACTCGTGATAGCCTCGATAACTCGTGCCGCTGGTGGCCACATGAACCGGATCGGGAACAATGAAGACGCTCATCCAGCTCAGGTTTGGCCCGCGACATCCAGGTCCGAGCGGATTAGTAGCAGTAGATAAGTCGCGCGAGCTTCGCAGTGTGATGCTGAGGCTGCGGGATGCTCGTCTCGCCACTCTGGGTCTGACGGACAGCACCATCATCGGGTCCCACCTCGTGTTCCCGTCACAGGACGGAAGTGTGCCGGCGCGTTCGGGCGCTCTTTGAGCGGTAGACTGGTTCCATAGGATTCCCATGAGCCGCATGGCAATGCACACCGAGGGCAGCCCCGGATTGCCCAAACCGCCGCAGGTTTCCGATTTTTATTCGCTGAGTGCCTGCGTAATTGACAACTTTGCAATCTTCACTTGGCGCGCGATGTCTGGCAGGAAGGCGCTACTGGCGTGTACACACTGACCGGACTCAATCCGCATGATGGGAAGCCGATCGAAATCACCGTGAGTGATGGAATCATTCATGCGATCGATGTTAGCCGGCATGAGGACGATCGGTGGCTTTCGAGTGGCTTTGTTGATTTGCAGGTCAATGGCTTTGGCGGGGAAGATGTGAATTCGGTCGAGCCGGACCCTCAAGCAATCGTTTCGCTGACTGCGAAGATGATTGCCTTAGGCGTAACCACCTATCTTCCCACGATCATTACCGCATCCGAACGAAAGATCACAGCCGCTCTGTGTGCCGTCAAAAAGGCTCGACAAAGCAGCAAGCTGGTGGCTGGGTGCGTCCCTTGTATTCATGTTGAAGGCCCCCATATCAGCTCATTGGAAGGGTTTCGCGGCGCACATCCGGCTGAACATATTCGACCGCCGGACCTGGCTGAGTTTGCGCGATGGCAGCAAGCCTCTGACGGACTTGTTGGCATGGTCACGCTTTCACCGCATTTTGAAGGATCTGACACTTACATTTCAGCACTGGCGGCTCGCGGGGTACATGTTTCTATTGGTCATACTCATGCTTCTGCTGTAGTAATCCGCAAGGCGGTGGACGCCGGCGCGTTGCTCTCAACGCATCTGGGCAATGGCGTTCCAAACATGATTCCAAGGCACCCCAATTGCATTTGGACACAGATGTCTGAGGATCGCTTAACTGCGACCCTGATTGCGGACGGCCATCATCTTCCCGCCGATACCCTCAAAGCGATGGTCCGGGCCAAGGGGATAGGCCGCTGCATTTTAGTTTCCGACTCGGTGGCTTTGGGAGGTTTGCCGGCAGGAGTATATGACCAACCGATTGGGGGCCAGGTAGAGCTTCATTCCGATGGTCGCCTGAGTCTGGCAGGAACAGCGTATCTCGCCGGTGCGGTTCTGCCATTGAAGGATGGAATTGCGCGTGCCATGGCAATGGCGGAGATTTCACTCGGCGAAAGTGTCCAGATGGCTACAGCGAATCCAGGCCGGTTCGCCGGCGTGGCGGGAATCCTGCAGGTCGGCATGCCGGCCGACCTCGTCCGGTTCAGCATTGAGGATGGAGCAACTGGCCTGCGCATCGAGAGGGTTCTCGTTAAGGGCAAGGAGTGGTCATGACTCGATCTCAGGCGCCTGCCGTAGTTCGACTTCCGTTGTCGTAACTTGGGATTCTTTATGCAGTCCGCGCCGCCGGTCAATATCGAATATTTCTTCAATCTCCTCCAGTGTTCTGCCTTTTGTTTCAGGCAAGAAGAATACGCTGGTGAGAAAGTACAGGGTCGTGCACCCCGACCAAAACAGAAACATCGCATAGAAACCGTAGTTTCCCACGACCGGAAGAAAAAGCGAGGCAATCAGAGTGGATACGCCCTGGTTCAATACCAGAGCGATACCCATGCCCGTTGATCGGATTCGAGTCGGCATCAGCTCTGACAGGGCCAGCCAAACCACAACACCCGGCCCCAGCGAATAGAAGGAAACGAACAGCCCAAGGCACAGCGTAATCAGCCAGCCAGTCGTTTCCGTGGCGATTGGTCCGTAGGAAGCGCGCTTGATGGTAAGGGGTTTGCCAACATCTTTCCCTTGGGGCGCGACCTTGAGGACAGCCGGTTGATCCGAACTGACTGCGGTAGCAACTCTCTCCCCATTGCCATAGGAATAGAGCACCGTAAGAGCCATAGGTCGGGTTCCCGGTTTGTGATCGAACATCGAGGCGCTAACCGGAACGATGAGGGAGTTTCCCTGCTGGGCTCGCTGGATCTCCTCGTGCACATCGATGCGCTTCGACTCAAAGGAATAAAAAAGGAAGGCGCCGGCCAGCAATGAGCAAATAATTCCGCCAGTACCTAGTTTCAAGAGGAATGTACGCCCCTTGCGATCAATCAATGCCGCAGCCACGAAAGTTATCAGAAAGTGAATCAGCTTCACCCCGAAATCGCCCAGAGTCGCATGGGTAGGACTCATTCCCGCCTGCTTGAGAATTACCACGAGGAATCCCAGGATCGAGTTGATGCCGGTTGCCTGAGTGCATGCCAGAATCACGCAGGCGAGGATGAACGGGACTATGTATTTTCTTTGCAAAAGTGAATCGCTTGCGTGCGTCGAAGTCGTGGTTCTTACGGCCGCCAGCGATTCCATCTCGCCCAGTTGCATTGCCGCTTCCTCCGGCGAGCAGAGCCTGAGGAGCGAAGTCATGGCATCGGATTTCCTTGCTTTGCGAAACAGCCAGCGAGGCGATTCAGCCAGCGGTAACGTACCAGCGAAAAAGACAATGCCGGGGTAAACCATTGCGAGGAACATGCTGCGCCATGCGTGGTTCTCCGCAGCTCTGATGAGCACAGGACTGCCATGAGCGGCGATAATTGCGGCTTCTGCATGCTGGGTGTAGAACCAGCCCGCTGTTGCAGCCACTAAGACTCCGAAGGTGACCATCAGTTGAAAGATCGCGGTGCCTTTGCCCCTGGTTTCAGGACGCAGTGATTCCGCCAGATAAAGTGGAACCACGACCGCAATGACCCCACCGCTCATCCCTTGCAGGAGCCGCCCCGCCAGCAGTGTCGCGAAGCCTTGCGAAATGACAATCAGGCACACGCTGGCAACGAACATCAGGCCGCTGACGAACATCATCGTTCTTCGTCCCAGCCAGTCGGCCAGCAACCCGGCTATAAGCGAAGACACCATGCTGCCGCCAAGTACGGCCGCAACTAGCAGGGAAGTCTGGGCGACAGTTAAACTAATGGTCTTGTCAAGGTATAACAATGCTGCGGCAATGATGCCGAGATCGACTCCGTAAAGCAGACCGCCGAGGCCGGCTACGAGAAGAACAAACCTGCCGTAGGCCTCGGTGCTCAGTCTCTTACTCATTTTTGAGCCGCTCCTGCCCCAATAGCTGCTTACTCACCGGAGAACTTGTCTGCCGCAACTCAGAAACTTCGCAACCGATTCCCGTTGAAGCAGCGAATCCATCTGTCTTAACAGGTTCACGTGAGGCAAGCGGAGGTCAGCCCGGAAGTGCGAATCCATTGAGTTCAGAGGCTGACTCCTGGTCGAGATAGACCGTGACGTCAGGATGAGTGCGGAGAATCGAAGCGGGACAGTTGGTTGAGATCGTTTCCTCAAGCGTGCGCCGCACGATCGCTGCTTTTCGGCTTCCCGGAACAGAGACGATGAGTTTCGGGACTCGGAGTATTGCCGGGATGGTAACGCTGATCGCGCACTCGGGAACCTCCTCGAAGTTGTCGAACCAGCCCTCCGCCACTTGCTGTGCGCGGCAGGCCGCGTCCAACCTGATAACCTTCACGTCCCGCGGATCTTTGAAGTCGGCAACAGCGGGATCCATGAACGCGAGGTGCCCGTTCTCGCCGATACCCAGCAGGCAGAGTTTTGGTTTGGCTGTCGCAAGCTTCTCAGCATACAGGCGGCAAAATTGATCGGGATCTGCCGTCGTGCCATCGACTTCGTCAAACGCCTTCATATCTACTTTCTGCGTCAGGTTTTCTCTGAGATAGCGGCGGAAAGAGGCGCGGTGCTCGATCGGCAATCCTACATATTCGTCCAGGTGGAAGCCTCGCACTCGATCCCAGGGAATGCCTTCCATGCGTGTGAGAGCTTCGAGAGTATCCAGTTGTGAGACGCCTGTAGCAAAAATGACTCCGAATGATTCCAAACTGGCGCCCAGTTGTTTCATGGCCTCGGCCGCAGCGAGTGCTGCCGCAGCACCCAGCGATTTTCGGCTAGGGTGCACCTCGACCGACAGATTCTCCACCCGGAAACATCGCACTTTTTCATCGACTGCACTCATTTTTTCTCCTAAAGTGATGCACTGACTCCGCCCTTGCCATGAAACAGGATGCCCGGTCACCGTATGGCGCGAGATTGGATTAGCGCCCTCGTGGTGCAAATATTGAAAACCTTAACGAGTTCGAATCTTCGTGTCAAGAAAATTTGCACAAATATGTGAAATTAATCGCACCTTATCATCGCAGAGATTCATGATCGATAGGCTATCGCATTTTCAGAGTTGATGTATCCCGAAGCCTCGAGGCCTAGTCGGCGCGACCATCCGGGGCCCCCGGCGAGCGATTTGTGCTCGCTGGGGTGGGAGCATCAGGGAGCGCCGACCTTCGAATCAGGCCAGAAAGGACACAGTAACTCTGAAAATGCCGTAAACACGTGGCGGCTCACTATGGATCCAGAGAAAGGCTTTCGGATCGAGGCAAGCTCCAGCCTGAAGCCGCGCAGGAGGACCTCCCCGAAGCTCCCGCCGGCTGTCGAGATGAGTGTCTCTTGTGGTTTCAGAAAGGCGCCTTGGTTAGCCCGCCTGGTCACTTAACGGTCCGTTCTCAAGGGCCGGATTGCCGGTGACTGCGATCGGCTGGCATGACTCTCGTTTGATCAATTCGGTGGGGACTGAGATTTCCCGGAACTCGAGTCCGGGTTTGGAAAGTCGGCTGAGCATCAGCTCGGCCATCTGCTTGCCTAAATGCTCGGGAAATTCGCGAATGGTGGTCAGACCTGGATAAAGCCACTCGCCCACGGTGTCGTCGCAGCCGGCCACGCTGATGTCATCGGGAATTCTCAATCCACAATCCCGGAGCCCTTTATACACTCCATGTGCCGTGGCATCATTGCCGGCAAAGATCGCAGTTACGCGTTCTCCACGGGCTACCAGGGATTTGGTTGCGATGTATCCGACTTCGGCGTCGTCCTCCGAGTTCACGCTCAGGTGGTGAGGGGGCAGCCCGGCATCGTCCATCGCATGTCCATAACCGGCAAAACATCGCGCAAACCATGGAAGACGGGTATTTCCCACGAACCATATATCCCGATGGCCCAGGCCAAGGAGATAGCGGGTCATATCGCTGGCCCCACGCGTTTCATCGGAGTAAACCAGGTCCCCTTTGGTCATTGGCCGGAGGTTGAAGATGTTATTACCGAGCGCGACAAAAGGCAATCCCTCGTGTTCGAGCAACTCCATCAGACTCCCCGAGTTTGTGCCGGCAACGATGACAGCGCGGATCACATCGCGGCGTTCAAGGATCTTGGGAAGGTGAAGCCTGTCCCAGTGCGCATTGAGAGGGTAGTTGAATGAGAGGAAGACAGTGTCCCAGCCTTGCACGGCGCAGTAGCCCTCAGCGCCGCTCAGGATCCTGGAATGGAAGGGATGCAGCATGACACGATTGCTGAGAAGAAAGGCCAGCGCCTTGGCCTTGCTGCGCTGCAGCAGATCGAAATCGAACTTCGCAGCCGCATCAAGAACCGCCGCTTGAATGGCCGGATCGACTCGGTTGTTTCCGTTCAGAACTCTCGACACCGTAGCAATACTGACCTTGGCCTCTGCCGCGATCTGTTTCAGGCCGACTTTACTACCGTGGGAAGGTGACTTTTTCATGCCGTATCCACTGGAACGGATTTGAGAAATTTTTCACGCAAGCAATACCAATAGACTATACCGCATCAGACTAAACAGGAAATAGCCGATTTCAGGCCCCGTACGTCGGCCAGTTGCCCTTCGTGAGGCAAGCAGACCGGAGGATGGCCAATGGATCAGCTTCTGTTTTACACCATCTTTTCTCATTAACGAGAAATTTTGCTTGACATTGAGAATATCTCGGCGCTATGGTGTTTCGAATATCACCAGTCCGCAGTCTCGCGCATTGCGCGCAATCCCGGCCTCGCTTGAATTCGAGGAGCAGGCAGCGTCAGGCCGCAAGGGATCCGCGGCCGTGCGTCTTTGAGAATCAACTGCCGCAGGTCAAGGAAGGGTTTTCATGAGAAAGAACATGATCAAAGTGGCGTGGCTGAGTTCTGCAGCTCTAGCTCTTTTCCTGAGTGGAGCGCTAGCAGCGGCACAGACAATCACCGGTTCGGTGCGTGGAACAGTAACCGATCCCAGCGGCGCGGCAGTACCCGGAGCAAAGGTTGCCGTCACAAATACAGGTACAGGCGTTACCACGCAGACCGTCACCGACAAAAGCGGGCTGTACAGTGTCGGATTCCTGGTGCTTGGCGATTACACGGTTACCGCAACGGCGCCTGGATTCGAAACCGCTTCGGTGGGGCCGTTCATTGTGCAGGTCGACCAGATCGTAACGGCCGATGCCAGGCTGCAGGTGGGAAAAACCTCGACGACGATCAATGTGTCAGCGAGCCAGGCCTTGCTCCTGGATGCTGAAAACTCCACCGTGAGCACCTCGATCAGCGCAAGCACCCTGGAAAACATGCCTTTGGATGGTCTGAATGTTCAAACCGCGACCCTGTATGTGCCGGGATCGGTCAATCCGAACTCTGCTCTGATGGGTGGAACCCAGGGCACGGAGCGCGATGCCTACACAGTGCACGAGGGCGCGCCGTCCGATGTGCAGCCTTCGTTCAACGGCAATCGCCAGCAGTCGAACAGTTACCTTCTTGACGGCGTCGATATCAATGAGACCCTGCAAAACGCGCTCGGTTACAATCCTTCGCCTTTCTCCATACAGGAAGTTCACGTCATCACGGGGAACGCGGATGCCGAGTTTGGAAACGTGAACGGCGGCGAAGTTGTGATGGTCACGAAGAATGGAACCAATCAGTTCCATGGCAGCATCTTTGGATATCACGACGGCGGCGGACTTACCGCCAATACCTGGGCAAACAAGAATGTCGGCGCCGGCCGGGCAAGTTATACGCAAAATCAGTTTGGCGCGGCGGCCGGCGGCCCTATCTTCAAAAACAAGTTGTTCTTCTTCGGTAACTATGAAGGGTTCCGCAATAACTCAACCGGCGTAGGTTCAGCGAGCGTCCCGACCTCGGCTATGCGCGGCCTCTCAACCGCCTCAGGGCCTTACGACACAGCTTCGACCTGCCCGGCCGGCTATGGCGACTTTACCGCGGCAGTGGCATATTACGGATTGACCGGCTTGTGGAACACCACCAGCGGATACAACAACGAAACCCTGTATCCTGCCCAGGGTTCAGACCCTGCGGGCGTCTGCATACCGATCAACCCAAATAATAAACTGTTCTCGTTTCTGATGAGCAATCACAACATCTATCCCCTGCCCGACCATGCGCCTTCACCCGGAGCCCTGCTTGGTGGGAACTATCAAGGCATCAGTTCCACCACCACGCATAACGACCAGGGCGATATTCGTCTGGACTATACGGTCAATTCAAAAGATACCCTGATGGCCAAATTCAGCTACGGCGACGCATGGGACCAGCCCCAACAGGTTCCGGTCATGGCGGTAGTCCCGTTTACCGATGACTACCCTTTCACCAACTTCGCAGTCGCATGGACGCGCATTGTCTCCCCGACGATAGTCAACAACGCTCGCGCTGGTTTCACCCGCATCTCTCTCAATGCCAGCGTCCCCAAGGACCTATCGGGGCTCTTTGGGACGGACGGGAACAGCAAAGCCGGCATCGGCATCCCATCGACCTTTACCCAGACAAGCGCCGGTTTTGCCTACATGGATGTAAGCAGTGCCGAAGGTTGGGATATGGGTAATTTTGGCTCCGAACCCCCGATTCAAGGCTTCGCCGTCGACAACAACTTCGATTACAACGATGTCCTTAACTGGGAGCACGGAAAGCACATTACGAAGTTTGGAGTTGAATTCCTGCGTTACCAGCAGAATTACTATAGTTCGAGCGATACCGGTGGCGCGGATGGATACTTCGGCTACAACGGCAACGATACGGCTAACTGGAGCTGCGTTACTATCTGCGACGAGGGTTACGGGTTTGCGGAATTCTTACTCGACACGGCTTCCAAAGCTCAAATTTCCGATGTTCATGGTCCGTTCGGCCAGCGCCAGTGGCGCGATGCGATCTACGCCCAGGATGACTGGAAGATCCTTCCGAAACTGACCGTGAACCTGGGTCTGCGCTACTCCTATGAACAGCCCAATTATGAAGTCAACAACAAGATGGTCAATGTGAATCTGGCCTATGCCAAGGGAAAGCCGGTGGGCACCCCGCTTAGTTCCATGTTGGAGTTCGCGGGGCAACTCAATCCAATCACAGGCAAAATGAACAGCCGGGCGCTTATCAACCCTTATCGTCTAGGCTTTATGCCGCGTTTCGGCTTTGCCTATACAGTGATGCCGAAACTGGTGGTTCGCGGCGGATACGGAAGCACCCACGAGTTGGAATCCACGGGCTCGTCGCTGCGCATGACGCAGAATGTGCAATTCCAGCCCGCGGTTACAAATAACTCGTCGGGGCCCACTGGAACAACGCAGGGCAATACCTACCAACTGAGTAGTGGTCTTGTGGGAACCCCAGCCGCAGCCTCCGGCGCCGGCGCCCAGTATTATGCCTGGGATCCGAATATGCGGCCGGCGGTGATCCAGCAGTTCAACTTGGGCGTGCAGTACCAGATTAACGATCACACTGCGGTTCAGGCGGGCTATGTTGGCCAGACCGGCCAACATTTGGCTGTTCCCGTGTGGGCCAATCAGTACACTACCGACGACACATGCGGGGGCCTTGGATCCGCAGCGGCGATCGATAGTTGCTATCAGACGATTGAGCCATACTTCGCGCTTGTTGGTAACCCGAACAGCCCCGACAATCCGGGTAGTGACGTACTCAAAGAGACAGTATCTCGCGGCATTTCAAACTATCATTCTCTCCAGGCCACGCTACAACATCGCCAATCCAAGGGCCTGGAGTTTCTGGTCAATTACACATTCGGCAAGTCGCTCACCAATAACCCCGGATATTTCGGCACCGACGGTTACAACGATGACGACTCCTACTGGCAAGATATCAATAACCCGAGGGTAGACTACGGTCCTTCCACCTTTGACGCGCGACAAGTGGTGTCGGGAACCATGGCTTACGAACTGCCATTCGGCCGCGGGAAACAGTTTGGCGCATCCTGGAACCGGGCGACCGATGAAGCATTGGGCGGATGGAAGTTTTCATTAAATGCGCAGCTCAATTCCGGCTACCCAATGACGATGCATCAAGGCGCCGATTACGTTTGCAACAACAATTGCTCGCAGAATCTGAGCCAGGATTATTTTGAATTTGCCAACCACTACGGCCCATTGAAGATCGTCAATCGGGGAAAGGGCTCAGACGGCATATTCAGGTGGTTTGGCTACGATCCTTCGGCACAACCGTGCACTTCGCATAATACGGTGCCCTCAGCATCTAACCCGAATTGCGCCTATGGCCGCACTAACCAGGACTACGGCACTACTCATGTTGGTACGGAGCGAGGCCCGGGATTCCAGAACTACGACCTGGCGCTTTCAAAAGACTTCGCGACCATCAGGGAAGAGAGCCTCAAGGTCCGCGTCGACGCCTTCAACGCATTCAACATTGCCAGTTACGGGATGCCCAACAGCTACATTGGCAGCAATGCGGCAACGGCTTGGGGTGTGATCGGCGGTACGGCCTCCGCGCCACGGAAGATCCAGCTTTCCGCCGTTTACCAGTTTTAGCTGAACCGGCATTGAACTGAAAAACACTCAGGCCGATTGCCCCCAGGACAATCGGCCTGAGCGCTCTAGCGCCGGTTTCTCTTGCTGAAGCGGCGCAAGAGCCTACAATCAGGGCCGCGAATCCATCAAGGCGGATCGAGATTATGACCATAAATCGGCGGAACTTCATTGGCGGAGCGATTGCCATGGCAGCAGCTTCACGACTTGCGAATGGCATGCCGATTGGAGTTTCGGATTCTGCCGCTCCGGAACATGACTGGATGAAGCGCGGACTGATTGATGCGGGTGGTTCCCACGAACCTTATCTGTTCATCGTCCGCCGCGGAGGACAGCGCACTGACGCGCGGCAAGTGTGTGATTACCAGCAGAGCGAAGAGCTGATTCGCCGGCTCCACGACGCAGGCGTGGAAGTGTTTCATACGCATCTGTACAAGGGTTTCGGCATGGAGGCCGAACAGGAAGAAATGGAAGAGGCGCGCAAGGCAGTCGCGGTTGCGCATCGGTTGGGCATGAAGGCCGATACCTATATTCAGTGGAACAGCATGATGTATGAAACTTTCTTCGCAGAAGAACCAAAAGCTGTGGACTGGATTCAGCGCGACATTTCCGGCCTACCCATCCTTCTCGCCTATGGATACCAGCAGTCATTCCGATATCGACCGTGCTTCAGCAATCAGGACTACCTGAATTACCTGAAGAAAGTAATCAGATACGCAATTGTCGATGTGAAAACAGACTTTATCCACTTCGACAACTTCGATCTCAACGCTGAGCCGGATTCGTGCCACTGCCCGGCATGTAAAGAAGGATTCAAAAACCGCCTCAGGGCCAGGTACAGCAGTGCGCAACTCCGTGATAGGTTTGGCTTTGAGCGAGTAGATTTTGTGAATCCTCCTCAATGGAATCGGGATAACATGCCTGGCGGGATGCAGATCATCTTCGATCCTGCATTCCAGGAGTGGATCGACTATCGCTGCCAAACAATGGCAGATGCGCTTGAGCAGATGCATGATTATGCCATGTCGCTGAACCCTGAAGTTGCCTTGGAAATCAATCCGGGCGGGATAACCGGCAACAACCGCGCATGGGAATCGGGAGTCGATCACGCGAGACTTTTGAAATTCACAAAGGCGTTCTGGAGCGAAGAGGATGAGGTGATTGGCTATCACTCCGACGGCCGGTTAGTGACGAGAATTCGTACCTGCAAGCTGGCCAGGGCCTACTCGAATGTTTTATTGGCCTACCTTCAGGACAACGCGATGGCGCTTTCAGAAGCTCTTGCATTTAATCAAACGCTCGGATGTGTGGGAGTTTCTCCCATTTCGCCAGTGACGGGGGAGTATATAGACTTCTATCGGAAGAACAGGGAAATGTACGTCGACAGCCAGGACATGGCCAATGTCGGCCTGCTGCGTTCGTATGCGTCATTGACTTATAACAACGCAACAGTGCAGCTTTCGACGGTACTCGCGGAGCAAGCTCTGATCGAGACTGGCGTTCCGTTCGACCTGGTCTTCGACGAGGGGCTCCGGGATCTTTCGAAATACAAGGCTCTGATTCTCCCCAGTTCCGAATGTCTTTCCGATACCCAGTTATCGCTAATTCGCGGTTACGTTGAAGGCGGCGGTGGGCTGGTTGCGATCGGTCACACTGGGCTCTACGACGAGTGGAGACGCGTTCGGACTACGCCCGGCCTGGCGGGGATGGTAGGCCCGCAGGAAGGCGCAAAGGAGTACCAGCAGGAAGTAGATTCTCGTGCGGAGCCAGCGGGGATTGCGACCAGGATGAAATTCGGCCTAGGCCGAGTGGCGTACCTTCCGACGATGGAGTTCGATGGCACGCTTCCGCCTCTGCAACCATACTTTGCAATCGGGGAGGAGTTCTGGAAGCGGCCGAAGAACTGGAAGGAACTTGTCGAGTTGGTGAATTGGGCATCTGAGGATCAGGTGCTCATCCGTCTGAATGCGCCCAGGGGAATTGTAGTTAATTACACAAGCCAGCCCTTGAGGCAGCGGGTTTTCATTCATGTGGTGAACTATAATCGCTCGAACGCCACAATTTCCAAACCGATTGAGGTTGGTGTTCTGATGCCGGAGAATCGGCAGCCACTCAGGGTTACAGTTCACGCTCCCGGAACGAAACCCGCGCACCCAATCGACTTCGCCAGGAGCGGCGCTTATACAACCTTCACACTCCCAGACGTGCGATCTTATTGTGTTGTCAAGATCGAATGGTAACGATACGAGCGGAACCTGCCGCGACCTCCTTCCAAAATGGAATAACCTGGCCAGACGCTCGCAGCGTAGAGCATCAGAGAGGCGTCGGCCGGACGAGGACATTCGATGAAAATTGGCTTGGTTTTTCTCCTTCTTGCAGGCAGTTACCCCTGCGCGCTGAGTCAGACGCTGGCAGACGATCTTGCTTCTCCCGCCCTTTGGAGCCCGGATCATGTTCCGTTCTCCTTCAAATACGCCGGCAAAGACTCCGCCGAACTTCTGAAAACATGGCAGACAGAAAGCGTGACCGCAGCGGGAATTGCCGCTCAGGTGCAGCTCTTTTCCTACACCGACCCCGTAACTCACCTCAAAGTAACTGCTGAAGTCCGGCACTATGCAGAGTTCCCCGGAGTCGTCGATTGGGTTCTCCGCTTTCGCAACAATGGGCCATCCGATACTCCTATCCTCGAAGACATCCTGCCGCTCGATTCGGCGATTCCAGCCTCACCGGGTAATCTCCTCATCCGCCACGCCAAAGGCAGCGACGCCAAAGCAGACGATTTCATGCCCATGATGGAGAGCCTGGAGCCTGGCAAAGACCAGCATTTTGAACCCGAATACGGTAGGTCTTCCAGCGGCATGACGCTCCCATTCTTCAATCTGCAGACGGGCGATCATGGATTCATTGAAGCAATCGGCTGGTCGGGCAATTGGAGAGCCGGCTTCTCCTTTGACAAGGAAGGCAAAGCGATTAGGTTGGCCAGCGGCATGAAGCTTACTCACTTCCTGCTGCATCCCGGCGAAGAGGTCAGGTCGCCGCGGATCGTGCTTATGAGGTGGACTGGAGGCGACTGGCAGCAATCGCAAAATCGCTGGCGCCGGCTTCTGTTTGCGCATTACACGCCGCACGATAATGGCAAGCCCATGCGCGGTCCTGTCCTCTTTGGCAGCTGGGGTTCTGAGCCCATCGCAGACAAACTCGCCTACATCCAGTGGGTGCACGACAACAAAATACCTGTCGATGTTTTTGCCGTGGATGCGGGATGGTATGGGGACTCCGTTGGTGCTGAGATGGACCCTACCAATCCCTGGTGGAAGAATCGCGGCGACTGGTTTCCAAGCCCGCTCTATTATCCGCAAGGCATCAAGCCACTTGGCGACGCTCTCAAAGCAGCGGGAATCGGTTTCTCACTCTGGATCGAGCCCGAGACATCCATTCCCGGCAAAAAGATTGCCCGGGATCATCCCGACTGGTTTATCGGTCGGCCAAGAGAGCCGGGGATGACTCATGACGAGTTGCAGGCTGACCTTGGAAATCCCGCTGCCCGCCAGGGACTTACGAACATGGTTTCCGATTTCATCACCGATTTTGGGATGACATGGTATCGCCAGGATTTCAATCACAGCCCGGAGAACTATTGGAAGGCGGCAGACAAGCCCGATCGTATAGGTATTGCTGAGATCGGACACATTGAAGGCCTCTACGAAATGTGGGATGAGCTGCTGGCAAGGCATCCCGGATTGCGCATCGATAACTGTGCCAGCGGCGGACGGCGTCTGGATATCGAGATGATGTCTCGGAGCTTCGCTGTTTGGCGAACCGATTATGGATTCACTGATACGCTCGCCGAACAGGCGCAAACACAGGCACTCGCATACTGGGTTCCTGAGAACATGGGATTCGAGACTTACTCGATGGATTTCGAAGGGCATAGCGCCCCGTGGACTCATCCAGGCCCATATTCCACGCCGGAGAGTTTGTATCTCATGCGCCTTGGCTACAGCGCAGGCTTTGGCGTTGGACCCGGCGCAGCAGGTGTAAACAACGAAGAATGGGTGTCGTGGATCAAACAGGGTTTGGCCGAATATCGCGAGGTACAACCTTATATATTTGGCGATTTCTATCCGTTGCTGCCCTACAGCCGCGACGCCGAGTCCTGGACGGCATGGCAATGGGATCGCCCGGAAAGGAAAGACGGGCTGGTAATGTTGCTGCGACGCCCTTTGAGTCCCTTTCCCTCGATTGAAGTACGCCCAAAGCACCTTGATCCCGCCGCCACATACGACGTCGAAATTCGCACCACCTATGAGCGCGCTCCCGTCCGGCAGATGAAGGGAAGCGAACTGGCTCATCTCCAGGTTCAGTTAACCGACGCTCCAAGCTCGACGCTCATCTTCTATCGCAAGAGATAACCGCGCGAATCTTATTCGTCTAAAATCCGATGTACTTGATGCTCCGATTGCCGTCCGGCAGGAACGGCTCGGCCATCTCGACGCCAAAACCACGATAGCCTACCAGTTCGCGCATGCCACCCTAACCCGCGGCACGCAGGACCTGGGCAACTGGGTTCCGGAAGCAGTGCGGAACATGGCCGCGCCCAATCTGCGCGAGTCACGACCGCGCTGGGGTGAGCTGGCGCTCCAGTCCAGGCTCAGCTGCCGTCAGTGGGACTACGACGCCAACACCGATCTCCTACGCAGCTACTTCCGCCTCGACGCCCGGGCCAGCAACGACTTAGGCCCTCATTTTTCAGATCTTCGCCGTCGGCGAAAACCTCTTCGACCGCACCATCGAAGTAGCCAAAACGCCGACGACCACGCTGGGAATGCCGCGCGTGGCGCGCGCGGGAATCATGATCCGGCTGGGCGAGGCGAGCAGGTAGCGATTATTTGGGGGCTGGGTTTCTCGGTGCTGCGTTGCGCGGTGGAGGGCTGAATGTGCCACAGGAGGTGCCCGTTGTGCTCTGACCCCTGTTGTCCGTGCTGCTGATCGACCCGCCGCTGACGCATTGAATGGCAACCCCATTTGTGTAGAAGTTGTTGTTCGACGCGTTTATGGTCGTTCCGCTTCCCGTCGCATTCATGCCAACGCCCGTGTTGGCGAAAAACGTAGTTTGATCCGCCGCCGAAGCTCCAACCCCCACGTAGAATGCTGCCGTGGTGGTTCCGGTGATGGTATCTCTCTCCAGCATGGCGTTAAAGAGGCTGGTGCCATAGTAGGCGGAACTTTGGATATCCACACCATAGGCGCCGAGGCCGCCGCTGGAAATCGTCGAATCGTTCATTTCAAGCGTTCCCGGGCTGTTCAGCACCTCGACTCCATACGAACTCGTTCCGCTGATGGTTACATGGTCCAGGATCGTGGTCCCGCCGTCCTCGTTAATGTAGACTCCGGTAGCGGCGCCGTTCATCGTGGTGTTTTTCACAAGGAGGAACGAGTTGCCGTTGGTGACGTTGACGATCGAGTCATAGACAAACCCGGTGATGATGCAGTTATCGACTACCAGGCTGCCGCCTCCCGGGTAATAGATGCCTTCCACGCCGGCGCCGTCTCCACTGATCGTCAGACCCCGCAGGACAACCGCATCGGAGGTGGCATACTCGTTTACGGCGATGGCCTGGCCGTTGTTGAGGTTGACGCTGGCCATTCCCTTCCCGTCGATGGTGACCGAGTTGTTGATGACGAGACCCGACGAACCGGCGAAGTTTCCCGCAGTCAACGCATCCACCTCCCCTCCGGCCGAAGTTTCGTTGACTGCATACTGAAATGAGGCGCAGGGTTTGGTTTGGGGGCATGTGCCGCTATCGGTTCCCGTTGCAGAAACAAAGGTGATCGGCGACTGCGCGTACGCCGGAATCGCGCATGCAATCAGGCCGCCAACCAGGCAGACCAACACCCGTTGGACACGAAGTTCTCTCATACCAACCTCCGGGGACTCGAGGTGGTCTGTCCGCAGGCAATGTCCATCGATGGATTGCATGGACCCTAGAGCACCTGAGTTGATCAAGCTTACACCGACGGTAGGAGAGCGGCAACAGATAACCTTAGCTGTCTCCTAACACCCTGAGCCACTCATCCAACTGAGCCACGGACCGCTGTTCAGTTCGGGTTGGATTGTTGCCGATCCGGATACGACCCGGTGGAAGCAATCGCAACTTCCGAGAAAAAGAATCGATGAAGGGGGGCAGTAAGTTCGAGACCGTTGGCTCCTCAAGGGGCCGAAAACCGGCTTGTGGGCAACGTCAGAGTTCTTCTTGGTATGTGGCATGCTATTCCGAAAACCTAACAATTACCGAAAACACGGACATTTCACGGACAGTCGTCGAAAATGGAAAGGGGCCGCTTCTGCGGCCCCATCCTAAATTCTGTGTTTTCTTGAGATTTTTGGTTGCGGGGGCTGGATTTGAACCAGCGACCTTTGGGTTATGAGAGTGAGGATCTCAGTATTTTCAACAAGTTAGACGACCCGGATAGCATCGAAAAGCACGCTTAGTAACCACTGGAAATTCTAATTGGACCCCAATTGGACCCCCGAAAACGTGGGACGTTTGAGACCATGTGACCTTGCCCCGCAAACGTATCCCTTAGCGAACTGCTTCTATAGCGAAAGGGAAGCGCGAATGAGAAATGGGAAGGCTGTCGACTTCTAAGCCACAAATGAATTGGATGGCTCTATTCCTGCACGATTGCGTGACGGTCACGTGCGTTTGCCTCGGTGAAGTTCATGCGGATTCCGTGTTTGGGGCGCAGGATGACCATGGGGCGTGCCTCGATGGTCTGGCCGGGAGCGAGTTGAAAATCGTATCGCCTGAGCAGAGTGCTGAGGATCATGAGGATCTGCAGCATCGCAAAATTACCGCCGATACAGCCGCGCGGTCCGCCGCCGAAGGGCAGGTAAGTGAAGGGCGGTTGCAGCTTTTCGTTTTCTTTGGTGAAGCGCTCGGGATCGAAACTCTCCGGGCTCGGCCAGTACTTGGGCGCATGGTGCGCGCCGTACACGAACACGATCACCGTCGATCCTCGAGGTATGGTGACATCCCCCGCGCGGTCGCCCGCAACAGCCATTCGGTCGATCATCCAAAACGGCGGGTAGAGGCGGAGCGCCTCCTGAATGACCTGGGCGGTAAACTCAAACCGGGGAACGTCGTTGTAACTCAAAGGCGCATCGCCCAGCACGGAATCGAATTCCTGGCGCAGCTTTTCGAGGCAATCCGAATGCGAGCTTAATAGATAGAATATCCATGATAGTGCGTTCGACGATGTTTCATGGCCGGCAACCAGCAGTTGCATGCTCTCGCTCAGAACCAGCTCATCGCTCATGCCTTCGCCGTCGCTGTAACGCGCATCCATCAACGCCTGCAGCAGATCGTGGCCTGGCTCCTGGTGGCGGCGTTGCTTGATGTAGGCCATCAGGATGCTGTCGGCACGGACGCGCATCTCTTCGTGCTTGCGCAGGTCGCCCGAGACCGCAAACCAGGGATTCATATAAGGCTGAAGGGTTTGCCGAACGATGAACTCCTGGACGGTGCAGATGGTGTGGCTGACCAGGTCGATGTCTTCGTCTTTCAACTTTGCGCCGAAGAGCGATCGAGCAACCATGGAGAAGGTCATCTTCATCAGGTGCGGGTAAATATCAACCGAGCCTGTGCGGACTTCTCTTTCGAAACCTTTCATCGACTCGGCGAGCGAGTCTTGCATGATGGAAGACAGAGCCTCAAGTTGTTTTCGATCGAAGCCCTTCTGGATCAGACGCCGCTGCGTGCGCCAGGCTTCTCCGTGGGTGGTGAGAAGGCCTTTGCCCAGAAAATGGCCCATCCGCTTTACTTGAATGTCAGACTTCTGGTAGTTCTCCCAGTTGGTCTTCAGCACGTGCTGAATCACGTCAGGATTGGTAGTAACGATGGCTTCTTTAAGACCACCTATATAGAACTTGAATGTATCGCCGTAGAGCTCGGTGTACTTCGACAGGACCTGCACGGGATTGCGAACCATCGCACGCGAGTCGGCAAAAGAACGAATTCGGGAAACAACGGGAATCGGCGTGGGCAACGTTATACCTCACCCTGATGCGTGCTTTGAAAGGTGGAGAATCTCATGGGTTCTGCCTGAAGCGGTTGGGGAATCGAGGAAAGTTGGTGGGTCCGGGAATAGTGTGGCGCACTCTGCATCAGTCTTCGTTTCCCAGCTGCTTCAAAAGTATCAGATGATGCCGAATTGCCCTCGTCATGGTGGGATGTTGCCGATAGGGCACCCCAAATTCCTCGGCGGTCTGCTTCACAATCCGGGTCAGCGGCGCGTAGTGAGTGTGGCACACGTAGGGGCACAGATGATGGGTGATGTGGTGGTTCAGCCCGCCGGTGAGCCAGGCCACGAGCGGTTTTTCGGTCGCATAATCGGCCGTGGTGGCAAAGATGTGGTATACGCCATTTTCGAACTCGCTGCGGTCCGAAGGGAAGTAAGTGCTGTCGACAGTGTGTGTTGTCTGGAACACCAGCGATACGGTCAAACCGATGATCAAATGGACCAGCAAGAACGCCAGAGCGACCAGCAGAAGCGGTTTGCCCAGCACCACTACCGGCAAAACCAGCATGTAGGTGATGTAGAGTCCCTTGCCCGCAAATAAGATTGAGTACTCTCGCGCCGGATGTTTGGTGCGCTTCAAATAATCGTGGGATGGGAAGAAAAAGGCTTCAAAGTCCCTGAGGAAAACATAGTCGAGAGAGAACAGTGCGTAAAAGAACAGCGCGTAGATGTGCTGGAAGCGGTGCATGCGCGTGCGCGGTTCATGGGGCGTAAACCGAAAGATGCCTCGTCCGGTAAGCGCATCGTCTTCGCCCTGGAGATTGATGCAGGAGTGGTGGCCGCGATGGTGGAGAATCCGCCACATGTATGAGCTGATCCCGCAAACGTCGAAGACATAATTCAGAAGTTTGTTGACGAACGGCACGGTTGAGATGGCGTTATGGTTGCTGTCGTGGGCGATGTTGAGCAAAAGGAATGTCTGGGCCAGGCCGCCCAGGAGGTAGAGAGCGACAAACCTCCATGAATCCGGCTTGAGCGTGTAGATGGCAATCCAGCTGCCCAGCAGCGCTGCAAGACCCACGGCAACTTTGAGCCACATTGAGCCGTCGGCTTTGGGTGAGATCTTCTGGTCGGCGAAGAAATTTTCGAGGCGGAGGCGCAAGACTTTCGGAAAGGAAGGCGCAATTGGCGGGTCGCCGATAGACTGTGACGGCGAAGCCTCGGAGGGTACGAGATCATCCACATCCGGCCTTAAAGTGATTACCGCTTCGATCCCGGACGTCACCAGCGCCTCCACTATTTATCATGTTAAGCCGATCCGGCACGCGCCGGCCGGCGGCATTGGCGGCCCAGGGGTAGCAGGCGCTTTTAATCACACGTCACCGCCAGCTTCGAAGCCTGAATCTTAGCGCGAAAGTCCATTAGGAATCAAGGGAATTCGGTTAGGACGGACCGGCGCAGGGCGGCGATTTTAGCAGAGAGAATGCGTTGCATTGCCTGCTGGCTCTGATACCATGGACCGACAGACTGTATGAAAATACGTTGAATGGTCAATTGAGGCCCGGCAGTCCCTGGAAGTCTTCCCCGCCGCCTGAGCCCGGCCGTCATAGAGATTTGCCCCGACCGGACCGAGCGGCACATTGGCAAAGAGCGGTAATTGCCGTTGTTCTGAATGTTGGCCTGGACTGAAGCTCCGCACCCCGTGGCTCAGTCGCACTTCGCAGCATCTTGGCCCGCACAACAGCAAGAGTATAAGTGTTTCCCACGCGCTGAGTTCTCCAATCCACTTTGAAGGGTATTCCTGATCGAATATGGCGTCGATATTGGACCAACTGGATAGGCTCGGGGATGAGCACCCAAGTAAACTCCTCTACGCGTACCTTGACCTGAACGGAAATCCAATCGAGTGCTACTCCTACGCGTCGTTTCTCCACCGGACGAAGGCGATCGCCGGGCACTTGCGGGAGGAACATGGTTTCGCGTCGGGAGACCGGCTCTTGCTCGCCTACCCGCCGGGCCTGGAGATGATCTGCGCGTTTTTTGGTTGCGTGCGCGCCGGATTGATCCCCGTGCCTGTGTATCCTCCCGGCTCCCGCGGTTTCCAGAGCGCCCTGTACAAGATGGTCCACATCGCAAAGGATTGCCAGGCAGCCGGGATCTTAACCAGCAGTGACTACCGCGCATCTTTGAAAACGAATCTGACCCGAAGCGGAGTTACTACATCCGGCGTAGACGTTGACTACATCTCCAATCTCCCCTGGATTGTCACCGAAAACTTTGTGGATACGATCCCGGACGAACCCGTTTTTGAAACTTCGAAGATTCTGTTTCTCCAGTACACTTCAGGGTCGACGATGGAGCCCAAGGGTGTGATCGTGACGCACGAAAACATCCTGGATACCTACCCGCTGGTGATCGACCATCCCGAGCCGGTCGTGGTTTCCTGGCTTCCGCAGTATCACGATATGGGGCTGATCGGGTGCTACCTCTATCCCGCGCTGAAGGGTGGGACGACCTACGGCTTCGCTTCCATGGATTTCATTCAGCGGCCGGCCCTTTGGTTTGACGCAATCAAAACCTATCGGGCGACAGCCACAGCCGCTCCCAACTTCGCTTTTGACTATTGCCTGCGCGCCGGAAGGCTTTCAAAGGAAAGCCTGGTAGATTGCGACCTGAGTTCGCTCGAAGTGTTGATGGTGGCGGCAGAGCCCGTAAAACCGGATACTTACACGCGGTTTCTTGAGACGTTTCAGCCCTACGGACTTAGGGCGGAAAGCTATTACGCGGCTTACGGGCTGGCCGAAAATACGCTGGCGGTTTCACTCGGCGGCCGCAATATCGTTTCTGTCAACAAGCGAGCCCTCGCGCTGGGCAAGGCCCGCATGACGACCGAGGTCTCAGAGATCGACGCATCCACACAGATTGTCAGTTGCGGAATTCCGCTTCCCGGTCTCGATGTCAAGATCGCCGATCCGGAGCGGCACGTCGCTCTCAAGGAAGGCCTCATCGGCGAAATCTGGGTCGCCGGATATGGCAAGTGCCTGGGCTACTGGAAAAATCCGGAAATGACGCTGAAGCAGTTTCGTGCGCGGCTGGTAGATGACAGCCCGTATGACGATGGCTACCTGCGTACCGGCGACATGGGCTTCTTCCACAACGGCGAGCTCTACGTTTGCGGCCGCATCAAGGACATGATTATTCTCCGCGGGCAAAACTATTACCCGCAGGATATCGAGAACGTTGTGGAGAGAGCATCGGGGCTGATCCGGGGCAATTGCGTCGCCGCATTCCAGATTAACGAAGACAGCGAGCCGGCGCTGGCAATCGTGGCCGAAGTGAAGAATCCAAAAGTGCTTCCGGATGCGCGCAAGATTGCCGCCGCGGTCCGGAATTATCTCAACGTTGAAACGGCGTTGATTTCGTTCATAGCGCCTCGTGCGATTCCGAGAACCAGTTCGGGCAAGATCATGCGCCACAAGGCCAAGCAAATGTGGCTGGCAGGTGAGTTCAACGTTCTATCAGAGTTTTCGCGGGAGAAGGACGCCGGGACCGCGGAGTCCTGTTCTCAAATCCAGACCTCTTTTGACGCGCTGAAAGCCAGGTACAACCTGACCGGCCAGGAATCGTACAACCTCGTCGAAGCCGGGCTGGATTCGCTGGACCTTGTCGTGTTCATGCATGAGCTCAAGGAGCTTTTGAAAGATAAAGGCGCCGATATGCTGGCCAGGCAGGTAGACATCGGCGTGATTCAGCGCGTGAGCGTGGCCGAACTGTTTCAACTGGCCGAACAGTTAGAGCGTGCTCCCGAAGAGGCGCTGATGTTGTTGCGTCATTCCCTGGCGGTTTTCCGTGAAGAGCAGCGCGCGGCAGAAAAGCAGATGATGAGCAACGACAGGAAGCTCATCTTTGCGCCCCCGGCGCCTGCGCCCGTGCCCGCGATACCGACTCTGAATCATGTGTTGCTTACGGGCGGCACCGGTTTCATCGGGCCGTTCCTGATGAAAAGCCTGCTGGAACAGACGCGGGCGAAGATCTATGTTCTGGTCAGGGCATCGGACGAAGGGCAGGGCAGGCAAAGATTGAGGGCGGCGATGGAATCGATGGGCTCTTGCCCCGCCGGGCTGATGCAAATGTTTGAGGCTCGCGTGATTCCCATTTGCGGCGATCTCGGACAGCAGAATCTGGGCCTGACGCAGGATGTCTGGGATTTCCTCGCCAATGAAATGGACACGGTGTTCCACAACGGCGCGACCGTCAACTATCTGTTCAACTACGACCGCATGCGGGAAGCCAACGTGCTGGGAACAAACGAGGTCTTGAGACTGGCTTTCGAAGGACGGCCCAAGAATCTGAATTACGTCTCGACGACATTCGTGTTTGGCTGGGCCGTGAAAAGCGTCCTGTATGAGACCGATCAGAACCAGGATATGGAGCTTCTCGATTTCGGATACAGCCAGTCAAAGTGGGTAGCGGAACAGGTCGTGGATGATGCGCGCAGCAAGGGGCTTTCCGTCAGGATCTTCCGGCCCGCGCTGGTGAGCCCTTCCGTTACGGGCGGCGGCAACAACTTTGATATCGCCGTTCGCCTGGTTGCGTTCATGGTGAATCACGGCATTGGAGTGGACGCTCTGAACCAGGTGAGTTTTGTGCCCGCCGACATTGCAGCAAACAACATTGTCGCCATCTCCACCACTCCCGGAACGGAGAATAAAACTTACCACGTTGTGCGCGACGACTACGCGAACATGATGGATATTACCGGGCTCATCACTAAGGCGACCGGTCGGCAATTCGAAATCTTCAGCGTCACCGATTTTGTTCCCGAGTTGATCCGCAGATGCCGGAAGGAAGATCTTCTCTTTCCGCTGCTGGATTTTCTGGTGGGATCGGTGGACAACATCACGGCGATGGAGTTCAAACGTTACGACAGTTCCACGTATCAAAAGGCGCGGGACGCGTCGGAGTGGGGCAAAGCCGATCCGTCGCTCGAAGATACGGTCAACGGTATTCTGAAATTCATGCACCGCAAGGGCATCATTTCAGTCGAGGCTCGGGAGACTAAAGCTGCCCCTGCGCCGGCACCGGCGGCCAGTGGTCGATTGGCCTGGTCAGACGCGTAAGTCGGGCGCGTAAAGCGGAAGCGCAACCTGTTACTGCTTTTTGAAGACCAGCTTCTCGGTTATGTGCTGGCCGGTTTCGTACGTGCCGGAGGTGGTCAGCGTCATCTGCTGCCCATCGGCTGAAACCACCCACCTGTCGTTTTGCGTCACTTGATCGTCTCGCCGGTAAATTGAATCCACCGTATGCGCATCGACAAGTTGCAGCGTCACGGTGTCGTTGCGGGAGTTCCTGAGGTCGTACTGCTTACCGTCGAAGCGGGCAGTGTAGCTGAATTCGCCCGAAAAACGGGCCCCATCGCTTCCGTCGGCCTCGATCTTGAGCGGCAACCCCTGCCGCATACGAGTCTTGCTGAGATCCTGCGTCCATTCGCCGGCGAACAGATCATGGGCGGCCTTCGCACCTCCGCTTCGCGTCCACACAGTGATCTGGTCGGCATGGCCAACGCTCGCAGTCGTGATCGTCAGTTCGCTCCCATCGGCCGAGAGTTGTTCGCGAACCGTTGCCACCACCGCTCCGTCCTTCTTCTCCTTCACCTCGGCATGCCTCCTGTCGATCCTGTGCAGCTCGACCTGATCGAATGCCGGGTTGCCTGGAACCGCCGTTTCGTGCCCGTTCCCGCCCGCCGTGAAATCCATTCGCTTATCGCCGGACATGACGACATGCACAACGTCATGAAGATCGGTAATGGAGAGTTTGTTCGCGGGATCGAGGGTGCACTGCGCAGAGATGAGCTTCCAGGAGCCCATGCGAGGGTCAGCCGCCCACACTGGAACGGCGAAAAGCAATGCGAGCATGACGAATCTACGAATAGGTCCTCCTCACCGGCCAAACGCAGCAAATCCCGGCAAATCGCATAGAGCGGGTTGCTGAGAGCTCCGAAGGTACATCCTTAATTACTATACGAACTGTTTGCGCGCCGGGCGCCTGATGGGGCACCGGAAAACTCTAATGCCGTCAAAGAAAGCGAATAATTCTTAACGGTTGGCGATCTCGTCTGAAATCATGGGTCTCATGCATGTGCGCCGTTTCTGGGTGGCCGGGATCGTCCTTATCGCCGTCGTTGCGCTTCTGCCATTCTCATTTCACGCCGAACGCCATCTTGAGACGGCAACCCGCGTGGAAGGGAGCGAAGCGGAAACTGTCAGCCAGGAGCTGAGCAGCCGTTTTCATTCGCCCTTTGTTGACCGGGTGGTTCTGGTGGTTGAGGGACTGCCAGCGGCGGATTCGGAACAAGGCGGGCAAGCGTTAGCCACCATTGTGGCGGGACTGAAAGACGAGCCGGGCGTGTCGGGCATTGTTTCCTGGCTCGACTTGCGCGATCCGGTTTTCCTGGGCAAGGGCGGTGGAACGTTTGTTCTGATCGGGCTCGCGTCCGCCGACGGGCCGGTGGAATCGCTCGTTCCCGAGCTTCACGAACGGACAAACTCTCTTGAAGATCAATTGCGGAGCCGTTATCCCGCCGTAAAACTCGAACTGACGGGCGAGATTCCGCTGAATTTCGACATTCGGAAAGCCAGCGCCGACGAGGTGCAACGCAGCGAGAGTCTGGCGATTCCCGCAACCCTCGCGCTCTTGCTGCTGGCATTCGGAAGCGTCATTGCAGCCCTCATTCCATTGGCCGTTGGCGAGCTCGCCATCGCTGCCACCCTGGCCATTACCGGCATCCTGGCTTCGCGCTTTCACCTGTCGATTCTGGTGCAGAATCTGGCCACCATGCTCGGGTTGGGCCTGGGGATCGACTATGCGCTCCTCATGGTGAGCCGATTCAGGGAGGCGCTCTGCGCCGGAAACGACGGACCTGCGGCCTCAAAGATCGCGGCGCGTCAGGCAGGACACACTCTCTTGATTTCGGCCTCGACGGTAGCCATCGGATTTCTCGCTCTCCTCACGGTTCCCATCAGCGAGATTCGTTCCATCGGTGTGGCGGGATTCCTGGTGGCGGGAATGTGTGTGCTGCTGGCCAATACCCTCGTACCGGCTGTGCTGTCATTGCTCGGACACCGCATCGACGCCGGCCGGCTGCCCTTTACTGCGCGATTGGATGCGCAATGGGCCGCACGCACGGGAGATCGATGGAGGCGATGGGGAACGGTCATTGTTGCCCACCCCTGGCGTGCCCTGTTTCTGGCAGGCGCCCCCTTGCTACTGCTCGCATGGCAGGCCACGCGGCTCGATACCAGTCTCCCTCGAGGGAATTGGCTTCCGCAGGCCGCGGAATCGGTGCATGCGCTTGACACCCTGGGACAAATGGGCCGGAACGGCGTTGTTGAATCGTTGCGCATCGTTGTCGAACTGCCCTCGGATTCCATTTCGGAAACCGACGCTGGGTGGAATGCCATCGATCGTCTCTCCAAGCGGCTTGCGAGCGACCCCCGTTGCGACCGCGTAATTTCAATCACGTCCATCGCAGCGGGCAACCGGTCTGACTTAGTCGACCTCTCGCGGGAAACTCGCCGAACGTTTTTGAGCAGCGACGGACGAGCCGCTCTGATTGAGGTGTTACCGAAGACTTCGGTTACCCTACGCGGACAAGTTAATTGGGTAAGGGAGCTCAGGAAGACCGGCGCGCTCGCTCTTACAGGGGAGACCGGCGCTACGCTACTCGTTGGCGGCATTCCGGCGCTGAACGCCGATTATCAGACGATTGTCGCCCATCGCTTTGTGCCGGCGATGTCGCTGGTGGTGGTGGGAACGTTACTGGCGTTAATGGGCGGATTTCGATCGCTCTTTGCCGCGGTGAAGGCCATTGCACTGAACCTGCTCTCGGTTGCCGCTTCATTCGGAGCATTGGTCCTGGTCTTCCAGGATGGTCACGGAAGCGCGTTGCTGGGCGTTCCCGGAGGAACGGGGAGCGTGTTTCCCCTGGTTCCTATCGTCGCCTTTGCCATCGTCTTCGGGCTCAGCATGGATTACGAAGTGTTCTTGGTGGCGCGCGTTCTTGAAGCGCGTAGGAGCGGATTGAGTGAAATGGACGCAATCCCGGAGGGGATGGCGCGAACTGCGGGCCTGATTACCAGCGCTGCCGCCATCATGATCGTGGTGTTCGCGGCCTTCACGTTCGGAGATTTCCTGGTTGTCAAGATGATCGGATTCACGCTGGCGGTAGCCGTACTGATTGACGCCACACTGGTTCGAATTGTGATCGGTCCTGCGCTCCTTCGCATTGCGGGCGATTGGAACTGGTGGCCTGGCGGGCTCGCCACGGCTGCTCATCATGAGCGCCATAATCGAAGTGCAAAGTAAAGTTCGACTCTCGCATTCAACGTCAAACCCGCCAGCTAGTCTTGTTCGCTCAGACACATGGAACAGATACCAGGGAGCACTCCAGGTGGCGCAGTTTTCCGGGCGGAGAAGAGGGAGCCAGGGAATTGGGAAACATGGAAGAGGAATCGCCACTGATATAGCGGAGCCAAGGGGATGCCTGTCAGGGATATCGGCCATGGTGCGGTCTCTCTTTCCGTAGCGGGTTCTAAAGGTGGCGAACAGGCAGGACGGAAAGAAAGCCCTGGTCAATGAGCCAAAGCCAGAAACTGCCCAGGAGAGCGGGAAAGGGGAAGAAGCTTAGTTGGAGATGGCAGTGCCGCCGATGCCGCTCCGGGGCTCGAACGGGCTGGGCACGGCTGACATGGGCTCGACCACGCGGGCCACGAAAGTGGCCGACATCTCTGTCACCGCGTCGTCCACGAACAGAACCCACAGGAGAACGCCGCATGATCGAGCACTCCGCCACGTTCCTACCTATATGGATGCTGTTGTGGGCCGGCTTCGGCTTCCTGGCCGGAGAGGCCTTGGGCGACTGCCGACGTCACCGGAAATGTCTCGACCAGGCCAACGCGGATCTCCGCGATGCGCTCGAGAAAGACCGCACCGGCGGAGTTCTCGGTAGATGGCGCTTCGATCGGATCCGCAGAAGAAAGACGTGGCTTGATTGCTGCGCTCAGAGCTGAAAAAAGGCTGCGCAAGGCAGCCTTTTTTGCACCATCAGTGGGGCGAAATTCTTATTGGACCCTTATTGGACCCTCGCTTACAAACTCAGAACGCCTGTAACTGATTGATTTGGATTGGTTGCGGGGGCTGGATTTGAACCAGCGACCTTTGGGTTATGAGCCCAACGAGCTACCGGGCTGCTCCACCCCGCATATCCAGTCTAACAAGATCAGATTCGGGGGTCAATTGGCACTCTCTTCCAATACAAGATGAGCCTGAAGGCAGGAACTGATTCCAATACAAGATGAGCCTGAAGGGTTAGGCATGCTGGAGATTGAACATCAGCGTGCACCAAGCAGAGAATTTGAGTCCGGCAGCAATTGGCCGGTTCGTTGCGGCCAGCGAAGAGATCCGGTTTGAGGGCCAAAACCGCCATCAGGTCTATGTCTGGTTGGAGCAATTACTGCTCCAGCAGGAGTATTGCCAGCAGGGCAAGGCGGCGCGGGGCCTGATTCGGCGCTACATCGAAAAGATGACCGGGATGAGCCGGGCGCAGGTGACGCGGCTGATCGGCCGCTACGCGGCCAGCGGCCGAGTGCAGCCAACCGTCTACCGGCGGCGCCGTTTCCCTGAGCGCTACACGCGGGCCGGCATCGAGCTGCTGGCCTCGGTCGATGAGGCGCATGAGACCTTGAGTGGTCCAGCCACGCGGCGCATCCTGGAGCGCGAGGTTCAACTCTACGGCAAGCAGGAGTACGCACGGCTGGCGGGGATTTCCGTGGCTCATCTGTACAACCTGCGCAAGAGCCAGCGTTACCGGGAGCGGCGTCTGAACTACATCAAGACGCGACCCACGGCGGTTCAGATCGGCGAACGGCGCAAGCCCGATCCGCAAGGCCAGCCCGGCTATCTGCGCCTGGATACGGTACACCAGGGCGACCAGCCGGACGCCAAGGGCGTCTATCACATCAATGCCGTCGATGAGGTCACGCAATGGCAGGTTGCCGGTTCCGCGCCGCGCATCTCGGAGGCCTATCGGAAGCCTGTTTTAGAAGACATGATGCGCCAGTTCCCGTTTCGCATCCTCGGTTTCCACACCGACAACGGCTCGGAGTTCATCAACCGGACGGTGGCCGAACTGCTGGAAAAACTACGCATCGAGCAGACCAGGAGCCGTCCCCGGCAGAGCGGCGACAACGGCCTGGTGGAGACCAAGAACGGCGCGGTGATCCGCAAACACATCGGCTACGGCTACATCGATGCCGGCCATGCCGACACCATCAACAGCTTCTATCGCCAGTATCTGAACCCGTATCCGAACTACCATCGCCCCTGCGCCCAGGCCGATGTCGAGATCGATGAGAAGGGCCGCAAACGGGTTCGTTACAAACGCTATCAAACTCCGCTGGAGACACTGCTGGCACTCCATAAACCGGCACAATACCTACGCCCGGGGCTCAGCGTCAACGCCCTGAAGCGCATCGTCGCAGCCCGCAGCGACACCGAAGCGGCGAGACGCATGCAACAAGCAAAAACAAAGCTGTTCGAAAAGCTAAGGCTCACCGCCTAGGACCGAAGGCTGGGGCAGAGGGCCGAGGAAATGGCGGTCCATGGAAAAGCCTACGGGCTTCAACCCCCCCTACGGCTTTTCCAAAGACCTTGGAAATCGAAAAAACCGATTCCCACATTCCCTCGGCCCCGGCTGCGACTGCTAGTCTGACTCAAAATCAAAACCCGAAAGGACCTTCCCCACTTCGCCTGACCTTCACTCCCTTCAGGCTCATCCTTCGATTGGAAAAGACTCTTTCAGCGCCGCAAGCCATCTTTACAGCCGTGCGACAATGAAGGTGATCGCGATGACAACTGCCCCTTCCGCATCCGCACCCGAGCCGGCGACGGTAACACCTGAAGTGCTGGCTCAACACAGCATCACTTCAGACGAATACGAGCGCATCCTGACTGCGCTGGGTCGCACCCCATCTCTCACTGAGCTGGGCATTTACAGCGTCATGTGGAGCGAGCACTGCTCTTACAAGTCCAGCCGCGTCCATCTCAAGCGTTTGCCCACCAAAAGCGAGCGCGTTGTCCAGGGGCCCGGCGAAAACGCCGGTATCATCGACGTCGGCGACGGATGGGCATGTGCCTTCAAGATCGAGTCGCACAATCACCCCAGCTACATCGAGCCCTACCAGGGCGCGGCCACCGGCGTCGGCGGCATCCTGCGCGACATCTTCACCATGGGCGCGCGTCCCCTCGCCGTCATGGACTCGCTCCGCTTCGGCACCATCTCAAATGAGGGGTGCCCCATCCTTTCCGCGTCTTCTGCGGAAAGGGTGGGAAGCGATGCCGAGAAGCGTCAAACCATCCACAAGAACCACTCCATCCTCGAAGGCGTCGTGGGCGGCATCGCCGGCTATGGCAACTGCTTCGGCGTACCCAACCTGGGCGGAGAAACAAAGTTCGACCTCTGTTACAGCGGCAACCCCCTCGTGAACGCCTTCGCGCTTGGCCTCGTCCGAAAAGATGAAATCTTTTATGCCAAGGCCAGCGGCGCCGGCAACCCGGTCATATATGTAGGCGCCAAGACCGGCCGCGACGGCATCCACGGCGCAACCATGGCCAGCGAGGAGTTCCACGAGGGCACCGAGGCCAAGCGCCCCAACGTGCAGGTTGGCGACCCCTTCATGGAAAAGTTGCTTCTCGAGGCCTGTCTCGAAGCCATGAAGACTGGGGCCATCGTCGGCATTCAGGACATGGGCGCGGCCGGTCTCACCTGCTCCACCTGCGAGATGGGCGCACGCGGCGGCGTCGGTCTCGATGTTGAGCTCGACCTTGTGCCCCAGCGCGAAACAGGCATGACCGCCTACGAGATCATGCTTTCCGAAAGTCAGGAGCGCATGCTTTTGGTCGCCGAAAAAGGCCGCGAAGACGAAGTCCTGCGTGTCTTCTCAAAATGGGGCCTCGACGCCGTCATCATCGGTACGGTTCAACCCGAGCCTCGCCTCCGCATCCGCCATCACGGCCAGCTGGTCGCCGACATTCCCAATCAGTCTCTTACAGACGATGCTCCGCTTTACCATCGTCCCATCGGCGAGTGGAAAGCTCCCGTCCCGCTCGACCCACCCGACTTCATCGAAGCCGAGCTCGAATCCCAGCGCGACTTCACTGCGGATCTCAAGCAACTCCTCGCGTCCTCCAACGTCTGCTCCAAGCGCTGGATTCACGAGCAGTACGACTCCATGGTCCAGACCAACACCGTGATCGGCCCCGGCGGCGAAGCCGGCGTGATGCGAATTAAAGGTACAGGGACCAAGGGAATCCGCCGCGGCGGAGAACAAGGGAACCAAGAGCGCGGGCTGGCCATGGCGCTCGACGGTAATGGTCGCTGGTGCTGGCTCGATCCCAAACTCGGCGCAATGCACGCCGTGGCCGAATGCGCTCGCAAAGTCGCATCTTCCGGCGCGGTCCCCGTCGCCGCCACCAACTGCCTCAACTTCGGCAATCCTGAGAAGCCCGAGATTATGGCGCAGCTTTCCGCCGCCATCGACGGCATCGCCGAAGCCTGCACGGCGCTCGGTACGCCCATTACCGGCGGCAACGTCTCGCTCTATAACGAGACTCGCGGCGAAGGCATCTATCCCACGCCGGTACTTGGCATTGTCGGCATCCTCGACGACGTCACCATCGCCGTCCCCGCACACTTCCAGCGCGCCGGCGACGCTATCATCCTCCTCTGGCCCGTTCCGCGCGATCAGGCTCCCGATCCGAACCTGGCCGTCCCCATCAAGCCGCTACCCATCAGCATGTACCCGCTCCCTGCATTCGAAGATCAATCAGTTCCGAAAGATGAACCCGACGCGTCCGACGCCGACGCTGCCAGGAATCTCAGCAGCTTCGGCTCGTCTGAATTCGCAAAAGTGGTTCTCGGCGGCATCTGGGGCCAGCCGCCGCCTCTCGATCTCGACGCTGAAGCCCGCCTGCACAAGCTGCTCGTGCTCTTTGCCGAGCGCGGTCTCGTTCATTCGGCGCGCGACATCTCCGACGGCGGCATTGCCGTAGCCCTTGCCCAGGCTGCCTTTCCGCTCTCCATCGGCGCTACTGTCGAGCAGGATCAGTCGCTGCTGGCGCATCCGCTCTTCGGCCTGTTTGCTGAGCCGGCTTCCACCATGCTCCTTACCGCCGCGCCCGACGACCTGGACGAGATCGACAACCTCGCCTCAAAGCGTGGTTTTCTCGCCGCACGCATCGGCGTCACCGGCGGCCCGCGCCTCGAAATCTCCGTCGACCGCGAGAAGCTCCTCTCCGCGCCCATCGCCCAACTGCGCAAGATCTGGTCCTCGTCCCTCGAAGCCAACATTCATGAAGAGGTACCTGCATGACGCGGTTGCTTTTTCAGGGCGTTCCCGGCGTCGCCGACCTTTCCGCATCTCTGCGCGCAACCCCAAATGGTGGTCATCCTGAGCGACCGGACGCGAAGCGGGAGCGAGTCGAAGGACCTGCATTTGCCTTCCCTGAGTCCCTCAGTCCCTTAGTCCCTCAGTCCCCGGAGCTTGTCGCCTCCGGCGACAAGCTCCACGAAGAGTGCGGCGTCGTCGCGATTCATGGCCATGCCGACGCTGCCCGACAGGCTTACCTCGGCCTCTACGCCCTGCAGCATCGCGGCCAGGAGTCGGCCGGCATTGCCACCGCCGACGGCTTGCATCTGGCCAACATCAAGGGCATGGGCCTGGTTTCTGAAATCTTCACCGACGACGTGCTGCGCAAGCTTCCCGGCCCCATGGCCATCGGCCACACGCGCTACTCCACCACCGGCGACTCGGCCCTGCTTAACGCCCAGCCCATTCGCGTCGAATCTACCAAGGGCCTCATCGCCATTGCCCACAACGGCAACCTGGTCAATCTCGGCAACTTGAGAATGAGTCTGGAGCGCGCCGGCGCCTACTTCCAAACCACATCCGACTCCGAGATCATCGTCCAGCTCATCGCCCATTCGCAGGCCTCAACGCTCGTCGATGCCATTGCCGACTCGCTCGCCCAGCTTGAAGGCGCATTCTCCATCGTCATGCTCACGCGCGATCGCATCTTCGCCGCGCGCGATCCGCGCGGCTTCCGCCCGCTTTCCATCGGCCGCATCCGCAACCATGGCGCGCCCGACACCATCATCTTCGCTTCTGAATCCTGCGCCTTCGATCTGCTCCGCGCCGAATTCGTCCGCGACGTTCTTCCCGGCGAGCTGGTCATGGTCACCGGCGACGGCTTGACCAGCCGCCAGTACTCCACCGGTATCCCGCAATCGAGTTGCATCTTTGAGCAAGTTTACTTTGCGCGCCCCGACAGCAAAATCTTCGGCCGCTGGGTACAAGAGTCGCGTGACCAGATGGGCCGCCAGCTCGCGCGCGAATCTCACGTTCCCGCCGACGTCGTTGTCCCGGTTCCCGATTCCGGCGTCACCGCGGCCCTTGGATACGCCGAACAAGTGGGCTTGCCGTTCCGCTTCGGCCTCATCCGCAACCACTATGTCGGCCGCACCTTTATTGAGCCTGAGCAGCGCGTCCGCGACTTCGGCGTCCGCCTCAAGCTCAACCCGGTGCGCAATCTTCTCGAGGGCAAGCGCGTCATCCTCATCGACGACTCCATCATTCGCGGCACCACTTCGCGCAAGATCGTGCGCATGGTGCGCGGCGCGGGCGCAAAAGAAGTGCACCTCCGCATCAGTTGCCCGCCCACCATCTCGCCCTGCTTCTACGGTGTCGACACGCCTTCGAAGCGCGACCTCATCGCCGCCAACAACTCCGTGGAAGAGATTCGCCGCTATATCGAGGCCGATTCGCTTGCCTATCTGTCTCTCGACGGGCTGCTCGCGTGCGTTGCGGACGAGAAGAAGACCGGCTACTGCACCGCCTGCTACACCGGCCAGTACCCAACGCAGTGGGTCGACGTCGAAGACATCCTGTCGGCCGCGGTAAGCCTTTAGTGTCAAAAGAGATAATCCCACAAGCATGCAGCAGGTACTTTCGGGGCAACCCTGCTTTATTTTCGCTTTTTATTTGCTTTTCACGAGAGTATTATTGCGCCCATGGAGAACAAGACACTTTTGGGTGAAGACGATGGGTTATTCATCCCTGACGATTTAGGCCCGTGGACTGAAGACAAGTTTGATCTGATTCGCAATTATTGCCAGATTTTCTCATCCGCAATGAAGAACAAATGGATGAGGGTTTATGTGGACCTCTACGCAGGTTCCGGACTGTGCCGAATCGAAGGTCGTAGGCAGGTTCTTCTCGGATCGCCGCTCATTGCGTTATCCGTTGACGCCCCCTTCGATAGCTATATATTTTGCGAAAGCGACCCCGAGCGCTTCTCTGCATTAAAGGCCCGTGTTGAGAAGAGTTATTCGCACTTCAACACAAAATTGATTCCCGGAAAATTTGAAGAGCACATCGATGAGATTTGTTCGCGGATTCCAGCAAGATCCTTGGCCCTATGTTTTGTCGACCCTTTTGATTGCGATTTCAACATTGATGCTCTTAAGGCCATATCGATATCCGCACATGGAGTTGATTTCCTCTGTCTATTAGCCCTACAGATGGATGCAAAACGCAACGTCGAGCGCTATCTTCAGCCTGACAGCAAGATCGACAGAATGATCGGGAATACAACGTGGCGCGAGCGATGGAACAGCAGGGCGGATATTCACGAAGATTTTGCAAAGTTTCTTGCAGTGGAATTCGCAAGGAGCATGTCCGAGGTCGGTTATCTGGAAACACCATTACACCTGATGAAAGAAGTTAGGACTCACGACAAGAATGTTCCCTTGTACTACATCGCGATGTTCTCAAAGCATCCAAGAGCCTACGACTTGTGGAAGAAAGGCCTCGTCTCGTCGACTCCGCAACGCTCCCTACCGTTTTAGAAGGAGGTCAACATGTCGCTTGGCACGTCGATCGAATGGACTGACGCAACCTGGAATCCTGTGCGCGGCTGCTCGAAGATCAGCCCGGGCTGCAAGAATTGCTACGCAGAACGATTCGCGGAGCGATTCCGCGGCGTTCCGGGCCATCCATTTGAGCAGGGATTCGATGTGCGCCTCGTTCCTGAAAAACTCCAGGATCCACTCCGTTGGAAAAGTCCCAAGAAGATATTCGTTAATTCGATGAGTGACCTATTCCACGAATCCGTCCCCGACAGCTACATCCTTCAGGTCGCTCAAGTGATGAAAGAGGCAAATTGGCATATCTTCCAGATCTTGACAAAGCGTCATGATCGTATGTGCAGGCTACTCTCTGGGCCACTACGTGATTTTGCTAAGGAGCCGCACATTTGGTGGGGCGTCAGCGTCGAAAACAGAAAGCACGGCCTCCCAAGGCTGCGGAAGTTGCAGGATACACCAATCGCGGTTCGTTTCTTGTCGATTGAACCTCTACTCGAAGACCTGGGTGAAATCGATCTGACCGGGATCGCTTGGGCAATTGTCGGCGGTGAAAGCGGCCCGGGCGCACGTCCGATGCGCGCGGAATGGGTGCGGTCGATTAAGAAGCAGTGTGGCCGCCAAAAGGTCCCGTTCTTTTTCAAGCAATGGGGCGGTACTCGGAAGGCAGCAGCCGGCAGAGTGCTAGATGGAAGGACCTACAGCGATTTTCCTCCGGTGATTCGACCAAACCGCACCAGAAGGACAAAACAACTCGACTCTTGGGCCGCGTTTGTTCCGGTCGAGGCTCTAGCGGGCTGACTTCTCGTTGGGACACTGTTTTCGGTCGTCCCCTCGCGGGAGACTGCTTGTGACACGCTTCACACCGTTTCTTGCGCCAGGTTCGCGGGCGTAATCGCTGGCCTCTGCGCCAAATTCCGCGTCAACACAAACATGGCCGCGGCCGCAAGCATTGACGGGAGCACCAATCCCCTCAGCCCGGCCTGATAGCTTCCCGTGTAGTCCTTCATCACGCCCATCCAATAGGGCCCCACAAAGCCGCTGAACATGGTGATGGTATTCATGGCCGCAAGACCCGCCGCAGCGGCGCGCCCGGCAAGAAACTGCATCGGAACCGCATTGGCCGGCGCCAGCATCGCCGTAAAGGCCACGTACGTTGCCGCCAGCGCAACTACCACAAGCCACGGCGCACTCGCATAACTCGCGATCAGATAACCGACAGCCATTACCACGCACGGAACAATGCAATGCAGCGAGCGCTCGCCCTGGCGATCGGAGTGCGCGCTGTTCAAGAGCATCGCCGCCGCGCCCGCCAATCCAATAAACGCGACAAGGTAGCCAACATGCGTCGTGCTCCAGCCGGTCGCTCCCTGCAGAATTGCGGGCGCAGAAAAGCCGTACGCGTAGTTAGCCGTAAGCGCGCAGAAGAAGTATGCGCCGATCATCCACACCTTCGGCGAAAGCAGTGCCTGCGTCACTCCGGCGCTGTGCCCCAGGTGCGCCTTTTCGCTGTCAGCCTTCAGCTTTCGCTCGAGCCATGCCTTTTCTTCCGCCGTCAGCCACGCCGCTTTTCCGGGATTATCCGGCAGCATCTTCCAGATCACCAAGCTGAACGCCGCCGCGGGCAATCCCTCCAGCAGAAAGAGCCATTGCCAGCCGGCTAGCCCTAGCTTTCCGCCCAGCCCCAGCAGCCATCCTGCCACCATGCCCATCGCGACCGAGCTCAGCGGCAGAGCAATATAGAACCGGCTTACCGCCCGCGCACGCATCTCCAGCGGGAACCACAGCGTAAGGTAATAAATCACGCCGGGATAGAAGCCGGCTTCGGCCATGCCCAGCAGAAACCGCAGCACATTGAATTCGACTGGAGTCCGCACAAACATCATCGCCGCTGCCAGCAATCCCCAGGTCAGCATGATGCGCGTCAGCCAGCCTCTGGCGCCGAACCGCAGCAGCAGCAGGTTCGACGGCACCTCGCACAACGCATAGCCGATGAAGAAAAGGCCCGCGCCAAAGCCGTACACCGACGCGCTAAAGTGCAGATCCCGGTTCATCTCGAGCGAGGCAAAGCTGATGTTGATGCGGTCCATGTAGGCCAGCCCATAGCCCACGCCAATCACCGGAAGCAGCCGCAGGCCGGCCTTGCGCAGCGCCGATTCGCCAATCCGCTTTAGCAGCGCCTCTTCATTGGCCGGCACTCCGGTAGGCGCACACAACTCATGCGCGGATTCGCCAGCAGCCATCGGCGCTCACCTCGTTCGGATCGGAGTTTTCAGCAATAAGAATCGGGGAATGATGACGGATCAGCCGTAAGCACAATGTACCACAGCCCACGAAGGACCCATTTGCGCCAGCGCATATTCAGTACCCGGGTGTCCCAACGCCTCAATAATGCAAATCCTCTGCAAGCCCGACTTGGCGGACGAAAGATCCGTACCCTCGCGGCAAAAGAAAAACCCGAAGCGTCCGCCCCGGGCCTTTTTCCCTGATCCCTGTTCCCTGCCTTTAGTAAATCCTGAAGTTCCCGCTCGCGTGCATCATGCTTATCAGGTAAAGCATCCCGTCGCAGTAACACTGCTCGCCGTCCATCGCCGTCCCGGATAGCGCTTGATGTTGCTCAGCGGCGCGTTCACATGCGGAGGCCGGATGGTAAAGCGCTACCGCGTCGCCGTAAGTTCCGTGCTCCAGTCGCCCGCCTCGGTTCCCAGCGTGAACGCAATCGAGCTCCCGTCCTCCGACACCGTCCCGCGATAAATCAGCATGTACTGCGTTCCCTCGTAGTCGGTGTTCAGCCAGAACGTGATGTTGTTCCCGTCGATCTTGCCGTCGTGGATGTCCGCCGGCGTCGTCGGCAATCCCTCCACGCTCCCCTTCAGCGCATTCCCGTCCACGACAAAATGAAATGTCAGTTGGACGCTCGTTCCCTCGAAATCGAAGGAGCCCTTCCAATTACCATTCACGTCCGCAGCCCGTGCAGCCGGCAGCGCGGCCATCAATATAACCAGTCCCGCCAATTGAAACAGTCTTTTCATCCGTTCCCCCAAACCCCTGAGTTTACCATCCACCACTCTGCGCAAACACGCAGGCAAAAATCTACACCATCTCTCATCCTAATCGCGGACGCTCGCAGTTGACCAGCATCCGAAATCGAGGCCGAAGGCTTCCGCCGCGGCGGATGGCGACGATCCGCAGTTGGTTTATCCAGCGTTTCCGGGGCACTAAAGCTAAAGACGGATGCGACGGCCCCGAGGACGCCGGCACGTCTCGGCTCGCGTCGCGCCCGACGGGCGGGGCAACGCCGTCTACATGATCGTGCTGGTCAA
This sequence comes from uncultured Acidobacteriaceae bacterium, assembly GCA_963808695.1. Lineage (GTDB taxonomy): Bacteria > Acidobacteriota > Terriglobia > Terriglobales > Acidobacteriaceae > Telmatobacter. The sequence goes on along the minus strand of CAWEHF010000021.1, from coordinate 124,088 downwards.
GCCGCCGTATTAATACACCCACGGAATCAGCCGCTTCGTCGTCTTCGCATAATCGTCGTACTCCGTCCCGAACGCGCTCCTCAAAGCGATCTCCTCCACATGAATGCGGTAGAGCACTGCCGTCGTCGGCAGCGCAATCATGACGGCCAATGAACCCCAATTGTGGCCCCAGACTCCAACCGCCAGAAAGATGATCTCCATCCCCAGGTACGAGGGGTGACGCACTACGCTGTAAAGCCCGCTCCGTTGCAGCGTCTGCGTCGAGCGGATCGCCACATTTGCGCTGAAGGCCTTGCCCAGCGTCGCAATCGCAATCACGCGAACCACCAGCCCCAGCACGATGAGCACCACCGCCGCGACGCGCAGCAGGTGATGCCTGAACGGCATCTCCGCAGCGGGCGCAGCCGCCCATCCGGCCGCAAAAAACGAGAACACAATCACCGCCCAGATCAGCAACTGCGAACCGCGGTCGTGCAAGGTTCCCTGGCTCCGCCGCGTCCGCGTCGCAATCGCGATCACGGCCTCTAGTCCCACCCATCCCCAAAGCAGGAACTCCCATAACCTTCCCAGAGTCATCTGCGGCAACCTCCAATGGCTTCCCCGCAGTATACGTGCGCGGCAATCGGCACGTTCCGCGTATAGTGCTTGTGAAATACTGGACCTGCCTCTGCTGCTTCGGTGGCAATTCCCCTTATGCCCAGCGCGCCCAATCCCGAATTCCTGCGCCGTGCCATCGCTCTGGCTACTGCGAACGTGGTTTCCGGGGCCGGCGGCCCGTTCGCCGCGGTCATTGTGCGCGATGGCAAGATTGTCGGCGAGGGCGTGAACACCGTCACGGCGACCAACGATCCCACCGCCCACGGCGAAGTGAACGCCATCCGCGCCGCCGCCAAATCCCTAGGAACATTCACCCTGGCCGGCTGCGAACTCTACACCAGTTGCGAGCCTTGCCCCATGTGCCTCTCAGCCGCCTACTGGGCTCGACTCGACGCGGTGTACTACGGCGCCAGTGCCGCCGATGCCGCGCGCGCCGGCTTTGACGACGCGTTTCTCTACGGGGAGTTCCGCAAAGACGCTCGCCAACGCCAACTCCCTTCAATGCAGTTGCTTGGCGACGAGGCCTGGGCCAGCTTTCAGGCCTGGCTCGACTTCCCTGACAAGATCGAATACTGACCTCTCGGAGGGAGCAGAGGCCTTCAGGCCTCTGAAACAGGCGCTCAGGGGATCTGGCCTTCAGGCCCGGGCCTCAAAGCGCCGGAATTCCGCCTTAGCGCCCTCCGCTACAATAAAATGAAGCGCCCGGCACCCAGCGGCTTCAATCGCTGGATTTGCGGGCGCATCATACCATTATGCTGTCTCAAAACTTGACTGAAGCACTTACGTTCGACGACGTGCTGCTGGTGCCGGCCTACAGCGATGTTGTGCCGGTGCAGGTAAGCACGCAAACCCAGCTTACCCGCGAAATCGTCCTGAATACGCCGCTCATCTCCTCAGCCATGGACACCGTGACCGAGTCGAGGATGGCGATTGCCATGGCGCAGCAGGGCGGCATCGGCATTGTGCACCGCAATCTGCAGATTCCCGACCAGGCCGGCGAGATCGACAAAGTAAAGCGGTCAGAGAGCGGCATGATTGTGGATCCGGTGACCATCGGGCCCGACCAGTTGATCTCAGACGCGCTTGAGGTGATGCGCCGCTACAAAATCTCCGGTGTGCCCGTCACGCAGGGCAAGCGGCTGGTGGGCATCCTCACCAACCGCGACCTTCGCTTCGAAACTCGCACCGATATTCCCATCGGCGACGTGATGACCAAAGAGAATCTCATCACCGTGCCAGTTGGAACAACGCTCGAAGAGGCCGAGCAGATTCTGCACCAGCACCGCGTTGAAAAGCTCCTCGTTGTCAACAAGGACTACGAGCTCAAGGGCCTCATCACCGTCAAGGACATCCAGAAGAAACTCAAGTACCCGAACGCCAGCAAAGACTCTCAGGGCCGTCTGCGCGTAGGCGGCGCCATTGGCGCAACCGGCGACTTTCTTGAGCGCGCGGCGGAACTGGTAAAGGCGCGGGCCGACGTGCTGGCCGTGGATTCGGCGCACGGTCACTCGTCGCGCGTGCTCGACGCGGTGCGCGAAGTAAAAAAGAGATTCCCCGGGGTTGCCCTGCTTGCCGGCAACGTAGCCACTTACGAGGGCGCATTGGCGCTCATTGACGCGGGCGCCGATGCAATCAAGGTGGGCATCGGTCCAGGATCCATCTGCACCACGCGCATGGTCACCGGTGCGGGAATGCCGCAGATCACGGCCATCGCCGAAGCATGGCGCGCCGCGCGCGAACGCGACATTCCCGTAGTTGCCGATGGCGGTATCAAGTATTCGGGCGAGATTACCAAGGCCATCGCGGCCGGCGCCAGCACGGTCATGATCGGCTCGCTCTTTGCCGGCGTCGACGAGAGCCCCGGCGAGACGATTCTTTATCAGGGGCGCAGCTTCAAGACCTATCGCGGCATGGGTTCGCTGAGCGCCATGAGCCAGGGCTCAGGCGAGCGCTACTTCCAGGGAAGCGACGATCTGGCGGAGAGCGAATCGGTGGAAGGCGTGGTCCAGCGCGAGCGCAGCGGGGGCAACCGGCTGGCCAAGTTCGTCCCCGAGGGCATTGAGGGCCGCGTCCCTTACCGCGGACCGCTCGAGTCGATGGTCTTTCAGCTGGTAGGCGGCCTGCGCTCCGGCATGGGTTACCTCGGCTGCGGAACCATCGGGGAGCTGCAGGAGAACGCTCGCTTTGTGCGCATCTCCGGCGCGGGCCTGCGCGAGAGCCACGTCCACGACGTGATCATCACGCGCGAAGCGCCCAACTATCATGTCGAATAGCGGGCGCGGCGCCAGATTTTGGATCAGCGTCTGGCTGCCCGTCGCTATCGGCATCGGCCTGATTGCGCTCGAATCCACAGTCTGGTTCGGCGCCGATTATACGTCGACTCCGCTCCGCCGCATCTACGAATTCCTCTTCGGCCCCGTCAGCGACGCGCAATGGCCGCCAATCCATCACTTCATCCGCAAGTGCGGCCACTTCGTCGGCTATGGACTCCTTGCCCTCACCTGGCTTCGCGCCTGGTGGATGGTGCTCCGCACTTTTGCGTTTTGGAGATGTGCAGTGCTGGGGCTGGCGGGCACAACGCTGGTGGCAAGCTGCGACGAATGGCACCAGACCTTTTTGCCGAACAGAACCGGAACTCCATGGGATGTACTGCTCGATTGCTGCGGCGCAGTCGCGGCGATCCTGATGGTGTTCGCGTATGGACAAGCGTTCAGAGTAGTAGAGCTGAAACGGGCGTAAAAGATTAAGAACCGCTTTTTCACCCGTTCATGATCGGGATAATCGTTACTCGTGCCAGCACACCGCCTCCCGTAGGGGGGCAGAGGATTTAGCCCAGGACAAGGTCGCGTGAGCGAACGCAGTCCTGGCTACGCAAAACAAAGGAAGGTCAGCCCTGTAGGGGCGGCGCGAATCGGCGGGACGCGCTTCAAACCCCTGAAACGCGGAGGGAGCAGAGGCCTTCAGGCCTCTGAATTGAGCGGGAATAGCGTCGGGGCTTTAGCCTCGCAGAAATGTTTGCGGGGACCGCGCTCCGGACAATGTGCGGTGGCCGCTTAGCGAGGCCGCCTACTGCTGCGAAATGCCTTCCGGTTCCACCTGCAATTCGATCTCGTCGAATCCCTGCAGCTTGTAAACCGCAATCGAAGCAATCCAGCTCAACGCGAAGATAACGATAATGCAGTAGCCCAGCATGCCGAAGTTGTCGTTGAGCCGCGCCACGAAATCCCAAAAGCCGCCCTGCAGGCCGGCCTGGCCGCCGATCAGGCCGAGCGCCTCGACTCCGCCGACAATGACCGCAACAACAACCGAGACAAACGTGATTGTCATGTTGTAGTAGAGCTTGCGAATCGGCTTGACGTAGGCCCATCCGTACGCGCCCAGCATCAGCACATTGTCAGTGGTGTCGACGAGCGACATGCCGGCCGCGAACAGCGCCGGAAACACCAAGATGGAGAGAATCGGCAGCCCGCGCGAAGCTTCCGCCGCAGAGATGCCGAGCAGGCCAATCTCGGTTGCCGTGTCGAATCCAAGACCGAAAAGCAGGCCCAGCGGATACATGTGCCAGCTCGTGTTCACCAGGCTGAAGATGCGGCGGAAGATGCGCGACAGAAAGCCGCGATTCGCAAGAAGCAGATTCAGGTCTTCTTCAACATAGGGCTCGCCGCGCCGCACGCTCTGAAAGGTGCGAAACACCGAGCGCAGAATGACGATGTTGACGGCGGCGATGGCCAGCAGGAAGAAGGACGAGACCAGGGTACCGGCGACAGCTCCGGCGCTCTTGACGAACGCGAGACTCTGCAGCTTGAGCGCGGCAACGGCAATGGCAATGGATCCCACCACAACCACCGTGGAGTGCCCCAATGAAAACATCAGTCCCACGCCCGCCGGCCGTTGGCCCTGCTGCATAAGCTTTCGGGTTACATTGTCGATGGCTGCAATATGGTCGGCATCCACAGCGTGGCGCAGCCCGAAACTGTACGCTAGAAATGCTGTGCCGAGCAGAACGGGAAAGCGGTGGAAAGCAATCAGCGCCCATAGCCACACGCCAACATTGAACGCCGCAAGAAACGCGTAAACGCCGGCGACCCGCTGGACAGTCGAGCTGGATTTTTGCGTGGGATTTGCTGCCGTGCTTCCAGAAGACGTGCTTCCGGCTTGAGGCGCCAAGGCGACGCCCGGCCCATCGCTCCCCTGAAATCGTCCATTCCCCGAATTCAACCGCGAAGCACGCATGAAGACTCAACCATCCGTTCTCCTCGCGCGGGGAATGACGCACAGAAGCGAACAAAAATAGAGTAACACGACCTGAAAAATCATGTTACGCGAGGCTGCTCAGCTGTTCAACTACTCAACTGTTTCCCTGACCCCGGTTCCCTTGTTCCCTTGTTCCCTTGTTCCCTCGTTCCCTTGTTCCCCGCCTTTTGCATTCAATTTCCCCTCCTTGCACTAAGTTAGGAACGTGAGAGGAATCGCTCCGAAGACCAGCTACCTCAAGAGGTAGCATGACTCTCCCTGTAAGTCCTTTGTTTCCAAATCCCTGACAGCAACCCTATTGTTTTGTTATATTTGGAGACGCTACTTTTCGCTAACCCAATGAAAAATAAGATACTTATTTACAGAGATAGGGGGGGGTATACCCCACGTATCATGGTATAAACCGCGCGGGTGTCAAACGGGTATAGACCCGGCAGATCGCACCGGCTTAGGTCCCAGCCAGAAGCGCCATCGTGCAAAATACGGATTAGGATGATCTGGAAGGCTTTGGAAGGCGGAGAAACAGATGGGCGAGCTGGTACGGACAGGGATTTCGTTGGAAGAGGGATTGTTGGCGCGATTTGACGAGGTGATTGCCGCGAAGGGTTATCAAAACCGCTCTGAGGCGGTGCGCGACCTGATCCGCGATCACCTTGTAAATGAAGAGGTTGAATCCAACAAGGAAGTCTTCGGCACGCTCACCATCATGTACGACCATCACCAGGCCGGACTGTCAGAAAAGCTGATCGCCGCCCAGCACCGCGCCGGCAGCCGCGTGCTGGCCACGACCCACGTTCACCTCGACCACCACAACTGCCTTGAAGTGCTTATCATGCACGGGCGAAGCGAAAGCGTCCACGAGCTGGCCAACGGTATCCTCACCCTGCGCGGGGTCAAGCACGGCAAACTGGTGGTAACGAGCGTAGCGGCCGGGCACGAATGAGGCGCGGTCCGCGCCGGCTCAACTTCCGTAATACCGCGCCGTGATGATGTGGGGCAGAACCGCAACCGTCAGCAGTTGGGCCAGAACCACAATCGCTGTGGCCCGTTCGTAGGTCTTTGGTGAGTTGCCCAGGCATGGCGTGCCCGCTGCAGCAACAACCAGCAGCGGAATAAGATGCCGCCCCTGCACGCCGTAAAATCCCGTACCGCCCACTGGCGTGAAAACAAGGTACTGGATAAAGAAAACTCCTGCCACGCCCACCAACGCCGCGAAGGGGATGAGCACATCGCCGCGGCGGGGATTCGTTGAGCCGCGCGCGAGTTCAGCCACAATCGCTGCCACCAGTACCAGCAGCATGGCGAGGTAATACGGTGCGGGCATTAGCGTATCGAGCCATCCAAGAATGCCGACGACGCCGGCAATGTAATATGCAGCCTGGTGCACAATGTAGCCCAGCAGCGGGACGACAACGTGAGGATGATGCAGCATGTAGATGAGCTGCATTTTGGGATCGACGTTGCCGCCCGCTTCATACGGCTGCGAGATGCCTCGCGTCGCTAGAATGACCGCAATCCACCATGCCAGTGTGATGGTGACCGTGACGCAGGTGAGCACAAAGGCCTTGAGCAATTCCTGCTTCTTGCTCCTGGAGGACAACAGGCCGGGAATGAAGAACGCAAGCGCCAGCGCGGCGTAAGGCGGACGGCCGATTGCGATGAGGAGAATCGCGCCGAAGACCATAGCAACTGTTGTCCTGGTCATCGGCAGAGCTGCGTCGAGCTGCCTTGAGATGAGGCTGGAGGCCAGGCAGGCGAGCGCAATGAGCGTTGCATCCTGGCTCGACGACGCAAACAACGAGAGCGTCATGGGCAGCAACAGCAAGGCAAACATCGCCACCTTGCCGCGCCCACACACTGCGAGGGCATAAGTACAGAGAATGATCGCAGCCGCACCGTTCAGCACGCGCGCCAGAATGAGAGTGTTGAGAACGCCGATGCCAATCGCCTGACCGATAAGTATCGCCAGCGCCTGAGAGATGTAACCGGCGGGGAAATAAGCAGCGGTGTTCGGAAATGGCCGATAAATCAACTGGCCAGACCATGGCACAGCGCGCGCACAGGCGACGTCGGCACCCGTGATGTGAGCGTGCGAGTTGAAGGGCAGCTTTGCAACGCAGGCGTAAAGCTGCTCGATCCCGCCGTCAACGTATCCGCCGCCGCGCGCAAACAAACCGCCGTGCGCTATCTGCCAGGAGCGGTAGAAGTGATTGTTCTCGTCAGGGCTTTGAAACGCGGGAGTGCGGACGGCGAGGAAAATGACAAGAGGAGCCGCGAACAGGACAAAGACCCAATGAAGCGATATTGGCAGCGACCTCAACGGCGAACGCAGAAACTCAGCGACCTGGATTTTCTGATAGGCCGAAGACATACGGCAATTCTACAGGGACCAAACGCGGGCGTACTTACGATATGCGGCCGGCCAACCAGCCTGGAACTCGCCGCAAATCTTCTCCTGCGCGAGCCCCCAGTGCGTGGGCACCGCAGCGGTTACTTTCCACGCCATGATTCAGGCTCTAGAATTGGAAACGCTATCCATCGCTCGATGAGCGCCCACTTGAAGATTTCGCCCGGATCATTGAGGCACGTATGGTAGAAAAGACAGAATCGTGGGGGGGTGACGCCTTGGCCAATGAGACGACCGGCAGCATTCGACCCACCATCGCTGTTCTGATTCCGTGCTTTAACGAGGAACTTACGATCGCCGAGGTGATCGCCGGCTTTCAGGCGGAGTTGCCCGGCGCGCAGATCTGCGTCTTCGATAACAACTCGACTGATCGCACCGTGGAATTCGCGCGTCAAAGCGGCGCAAAGATCTTTCGCGAGCGGCGCCAGGGAAAAGGTTTCGTTGTACAAAGCATGTTCCGCGAGATCGATGCCGACATCTACATCATGGTTGATGGCGACGGCACATATCCCGCATCGCAAGTGAAGATGCTGCTGGAACCAGTCCTCAACAACGATGCCGATATGGTGGTAGGCTCGCGCCTGAATCCGTCGAGTCAAAGCCAGTTCAGGCCGCTCAACAGGCTCGGGAATCAGCTATTTCTCTTTATTACCCGGAGCTTGTTCAACACGCGGATCAACGACATGCTCTCGGGATACCGCGTTTTCAATCGCGAGATCGTGAAGCAGCTTCCGCTTGTTTCAGCCGGTTTTGAGATTGAGACTGAACTCACCATCAAAGCGCTTGAGCGGGGCTACCGGATTATCGAACTCCCCGTTAACCTCGCAAAGAGGCCGGAAGGAAGCCACTCGAAGATCCGCCACCTGCAGGACGGGATGCTGATCATGGGCACCATCTTTTCGCTGGCGCGGGACTACAAGCCGTTCACCATATTTGGAAGCGTCGGCTTGTTTCTGGTCGCACTCGGTTTCATTCCGGGCATAGTGGTGATCCTGGAATTTGCACGGACCGGCCTCGTACCCCGGCTGCCATCGGCGGTTCTCGCCGTGGGCCTGGTGCTTTCCGGAATCATCATGGGTGTTGTGGGCCTGGTGCTGCACGCTGTCGCGCGCCGCTTCCAGGAGCTGAATCTTCAGCTCCGTTTTCTCGAGAGGGAATCACGCAGGCCGACCCAATCTTCCGACGATGATCGATAACGCGGGTTTTTCGCGCGCCGTCAATCATGGGCAATAGAAAGCGCAGACGCCTGGAAGAGACGCCTGCGCGAAGCGATAAGAAAGGTTCAAGTCAGACGATGCGCGCAGAAGGCGATTAGGCAGCCTCTTCGCCGCCCTTGCCCTCGGTCTCAGCCTGCTTCTGCTGCTCCTCGAGTTGCTTCTCGAGCTCGGCGCGCTTTTTTGACTTCAGGTCGACGCGCTTCTGGCGCTTCACTTCAAGCTGCTTCTCGGCGCCGAGCAGTTCGATGAATGCCTTGTCGGCGCCGTCGCCCTGCTGGAAGCCCGTACGCACGATGCGCAGATAGCCTCCCTGGCGGTCGCTGTAGCGCTTGGCGACTTCACCGAAGAGGCGGGTGACAGCCGCATCGGTCTGGAGGAAGCTGAGCGCCTGGCGGCGGGAGTGCAGATCGCCCTTCTTGCCCAGGGTGATCATTTTTTCGATGTGGGGCCGGACGGCCTTGGCCTTGGCCACGGTCGTCTCGACCCGGTCTTCAACAATGACGGACGTGACCAGGTTGCGCAAAAGCGCGCGGCGGTGGCTGGTATTGCGTCCGAGCTTGAATCCTGCATTGCGATGGCGCATGTTACTACTCTCTTTCGAAATAAGCTGTCAGTTATCAGTTTTCAGTTGTCAGTTTCTCGGGTTCATCACTGAGAACTGACAACTGACGACTGACAACTTTAGAAGTTCTCGGTTTCGGTGGGTAGTTGCAGATCCACCGAGTCGAGTGGCTCGTCCTCTTCGTCGTAACGTCCGTAGCTGGCTGCCAGAGCAGTGGCCGGCGGAATGCTGGTCGGTCCAGGCACCGCGTTGCCCTGCTCGTCGATCTTCATGCCCAGCGAGAGACCCATCTGTGCGAGGATTTCCTTGATTTCGTTCAGGCTCTTGCGACCGAAGTTCTTGGTCTTCAGCATCTCGGCTTCAGTCTTCTGCACCAGCTCGCCAATGGTCTGAATGTTGGCGTTCTTCAGGCAGTTGTAGCTGCGCACCGAAAGCTCAAGCTCTTCAACCGAGCGGTTGAGATTGTCGTTGCGCAGCAGCACGCGGCCTTCTTCGCCACGCGCTTCAGCTTCAATCTCTTCCTCAAAGTTGATGAAGATGTTCATGTGGTCCTTGAGCAGCTTGGCTGCCAGTCCCACAGCGTCGGCGGGCATCACTGCGCCGTTGGTCCACACTTCTAGCGTCAGCTTGTCGTAGTCGGTTATCTGGCCCAGCCGGGCGGCGTCGACCACGTAGTTGACGCGGCGCACAGGCGAGTGAACCGAATCGACGGGAATGAAGCCCAGGCCAAGATCGGCGTCGAAGTTCTTGTCGGCCGAAACATATCCGCGGCCGCGCTTGAGGCGCATCTCCATATCCAGCTTGCCGCCCTCAGAGAGCGTGGCGATGTAGATATCCTTGTCCAGGATCTCAACGTCGCCATCGGCCTCGATCATGCCCGAGGTTACAACGCCGGGGTGGTCGGCGCGCAGATACAGCGCCTTGGGACCTTCGCCCGCCAGCTTGAAGGGAACCTGTTTCAGGTTGAGGATGATGTCGGTCGCGTCTTCAACCACGCCGGTGATTGACTGGAACTCGTGCAGCACGCCCTCAATGCGGACGGCGGTGACTGCCGCGCCCTCGATGGAACTGAGCAGCGTGCGGCGCAGGGCGTTGCCGATGGTGGTGCCAAAGCCCCGCTCGAATGGCTGGGCGCTGAACTTGCCGTAGGTGTCGCTGAGTGTTTCGGCTTCAACTGCAAGCCGCTTCGGTTTCTGAAATCCTCTCCACAACATAGTCATCTCTCGTTTCTAGCGCGGCATGTACGTCGCGATGCATTTTGCGGCGGCCGCGCGAGGGCTCCTTTGGTTGGATTGCAGCCGGTGGCCCGTAGCTTGCAGCCGGTAGCTGAAATTGCGAGCTACAGGCTACCGGCTACGAGCTAATGGCTGTTACTTCGAGTACAGTTCGACGATCAGCTGTTCGTTGATCGGCAAATTCACATCGGCACGCTTGGGCAGATGCAGGACGCGTCCCGACATATTTTCAAAGTTGGCCTCGAGCCAGGTGGGCACGGGATTCTGCGCGGCGTACTGCGAAGCCTGTTCAACAATCACTAGCTTCTTTGCGGCGTCGCGAATGGCGATCTCGTCGCCGGCGTTCACCTGGTAGGAGGGAATGTTCACCTTCTTGCCGTTCACCGTCACATGCCCGTGGCGAACCACCTGGCGCGCCTGGCGCCGCGAGATGGCAAAACCCAGCCGGAACGCCACGTTGTCGAGCCGCCGTTCGAGCTGCTGGATCAGCAGTTCGCCGGTTACGCCCTGGGCGCGGTTGGCCTTCTCGTAGTACTCGCGGAACTGGCCCTCGAGGGTGAAGTACATGCGCTTGGCCTTCTGCTTCTCATGCAGTTGCAGGCCATAGCCCACGATCTTGGCTTTGCGGTCTTTTCCGTGCTGCCCCGGCGGGAAGTTGCGCTTCTCAAGCGGGCAACGGTCCGAAGTGCACTTGGTGCCCTTTAAAAAAAGTTTGGTGCCTTCGCGGCGGCAAAGGCGGCATACTGCTCCGGTATAACGTGCCATTTCTTCTCCTGACTTCGGATGTCGGCCGGTTTACGTGCGACGGTGCGCAGGTCGTCCCGGCCCTTGTTGCAGTTGTCAGTGATCAGTTGTCAGTGATCAGTTCTTTCGTGCCGCAATGAGCACTTCAGCTGGTTCTGGCTTCAGAACACTTGTTGTTGTCATCTCAGCAATCAGTAGAGGTTGAAACTGCGTTTTAGGCACGAACAACTGACCACTGAAAACTGACAACTGTACTTACACGCGGCGTCTCTTCGGCGGCCTGCACCCGTTGTGCGGTACCGGCGTAACGTCGCGAATGGTCTTGACCTCGATGCCGGCGGCAGCCAGGGCGCGGATGGCCGACTCGCGGCCCGATCCCGGACCGGCGACGCGGACATCGACTGTGCGCAGGCCGTGATCGCGGGCCATATTGGCAGCGTTCGACGCCGCCTGCTGCGCCGCGAACGGCGTGCCCTTGCGCGAACCCCTGAAGCCCAGCGAGCCCGAACTCTTCCAGCTCAGCGTGTTGCCCACCTGGTCGGTGATGGTCACGATGGTGTTGTTGAACGAGGCCTGAATGTGCGCAATGCCGTACGGCACATTCTTGCGCTCGCGCTTCTTGAACTTCTTGTTCTTGCCAGCCTTTCCGGCGCCGGCTTTCTGCTCTGGTTTTGCCATTAGGTCTTCGCCGTCGCTTTCTTCTTGCCGGCAATCGTGCCCTTGCGCGGGCCCTTGCGAGTGCGGGCATTGGTGTGGGTGCGCTGGCCGCGCACCGGCAGCGACCGCCGATGGCGGGTGCCGCGGTAGCTCTGGATGTCAATGAGGCGCTTGATGTGCATCGTGACGTCTTTACGCAGATCGCCCTCGACGTCGCCCTCGTCCTCAATGACCTGGCGGATGCGGTTCACCTCTTCCTCGCCCAGATCCTGGACCTTCTTGAAGGCGTCGACATTTGCCTTCTCCAGAATCTTCAGCGCGCGGGGATTCCCGATTCCGAAGATGTAAGTGAGCGCGATCCTTGCCTGCTTGTTACGGGGCAGATCGACGCCAGCAATACGTGCCATTCGAATTCCTTTGCTTCAGGTTGTGTGCCCTCCGGCCTAGCGCCGGTCCGCACGGGTTATCGGGATCGCTTCCAGAGGTTCATCGCAAGCCTTGACTCAAGCTAACTAGCCTCTTGACTGCAGGGAGCAGGGAGTAGCCAGTAGGGAATAGTCGATGCAGCTGACTCAATCGAGCTGCTTCCTACTCCCTTTTCCCCATCCCCTGCCTTCATGGAAGTTTCCCTTCGTGCCAGGCCTTGCTTATCCCTGGCGCTGCTTGTGCTTTGCGTTCTCGCAGATCACACGCACCACACCGCGGCGCGTAATGACCTTGCACTTGACGCAAATCTTCTTTACCGATGCCCGAACCTTCATTGCTTACTGCCCTTCTGCGCGCTAGAAGCTTTGGCGCGGAAACTCATTTCAGCATCTAGCTTCTAGCCTCTGGCTTCTAGCCTCGTCGTGCTTGAACCGAGTCGATCGACTAAGCACGAAAAAGCTAGAAGCTAGCAGCTAGGAGCTAGGAGCTATTTGTATCTGTACACAATCCGTCCGCGATTCAGATCGTATGGGCTCAGCTCCACCGCTACGCGGTCGCCGGGCAGAATGCGGATGAAGTTCTTGCGCATTCTCCCCGACACATGGGCCAGCACCTCGTGATTATTCTCGAGTTTTACCTTGAACATGGCGTTGGGCAGCGTTTCAAGCACCGTCGCCATTACCTCAATCGCGTCTTCCTTCGACAAACTGCATCCAGTTCCGCCGGCTCACTTGCTTTCCGGCTGTTGCGCCAGGCGTTTACCCGGCAAAGATCAACTTCCCATTCAACTTCCAGTTCCCCGCCCATTGTGCCGGCATGAAATCTGCAAACCCAGCACCAAAAAGCAAGCAGCCAGAAGCTGGCAGCTAATCGCTGCCTTACTCGGTCAAAATCCTTGCTCCGGTCGCCGTTACTGCAACCGTGTGCTCAAAATGAGCACTCATGCTTCCATCGCTCGCCACGGCGGTCCAGCCGTCGTCGAGCACCTTCACATCCGGCCTGCCGGCGTTCACCATCGGCTCAATGGCGATCACCATTCCCGCCTTGAGCTTCATGCCCCGGCCCGCTTCGCCAAAGTTCGGCACCTGCGGATCCTCATGCATGTTGGACCCGATGCCGTGGCCCACAAAATCGCGAACCACCGAAAACCCCTGGCCCTCCACCACTCCCTGCACCGCCGCGCCGACATCGCCCAGCGTGGCGCCGGGACGAACCGCGGCGATTCCAGCCTTCAGCGACTCTTCGGTCACCTTCAAAAGCCTCTGCGCCTCAGGCGCGATCGAACCCACTGGCACGGTGATGGCGGCATCGCCATAATAGCCGTCGATCACCACGCCAAAATCAACCGAAACAATGTCGCCCTCTTTCAGCACCCGCTTCGGCGAAGGAATCCCGTGCACCACCTCGCTGTTCACCGAGGTGCACAGCACACAGGGATAACCATGGTAACCCTTGAAGGCCGCCTTCACGCCCAGTTCCTTGAGCCGCGCGGCGGCAGCTTTCTCGAGATCCAGAGTGGTGGCGCCGGGCTTCACTTTGCTCCGCACCAGTTCCAGCACCTCGCGAACCACCTGGCCCGCGCGGCGCATCTTCTCGATCTCCTGCGACGACTTGATTACAACAGCCAATGTTCAATCCCAAGGGTCAGGGGTCAGGGGTCAGTCGGTGCTGCTCATGCAAGCGCGATTCAACTGATCACTGATCTCTGAAACCTGATCCCTCGTTCTCAACGCACAAACCCGCCATGTCGATTACGCTTCCTGGCGCAATCGCTCCACGGCGGCCACAATTCCGGCTGCGATCTCGGCGATCGGCCGGTCTCCATCTACTTCAGCGAATCTTCCCTGCTCCCGGTAATGCTCCACAACAGGCGCGGTAAGAGCCGAGTAAGCGCGCATGCGCTCTTTGAAAACCTCTTCCGTGTCATCGGCTCGCTGGGTTAGCGCCGCACCCTCTAAGTCACAAATCCCGTCCATTTTAGGAGGGTTGACGTAGATGTTGTAGATGCTCTGACAGACAGGGCAAATCCTGCGCCCGGTAATCCGGCGCAATAACTGATTATAGTTCACTTGGATGCTTACGGCAATCACCGGAAGCGCCCCCGCCTGCTGCGAGATCCGGCCGTCGATCCAGTTGGCCTGTCCCAGCGTCCGCGGAAAGCCGTCGAGAATGTAGCCGCCCACCGTGTCCGGCTGCTGAAGCCTCACGGCCACCATCTGGTTCACCAGGGAGTCGGGCACAAGCTCACCCCGCCCCATGATCTCCTTGGCCGTACGACCCAGCGGCGTGTCCTGGGCCACGTTGGCGCGCAACAGGTCGCCGGTCGAAATCTGCGGGATTCCCCACAGTTTTACCAACTCTTTGGCCTGGGTTCCCTTCCCCACGCCGGGCGCGCCCATCAAAAGGATTGGGCCGGGCAGGGTCTTTCGACTGTTCGCCCGGCCCTGTTCGGCTTCGATTGCTGTCAATGGCATTACCAGGTTTTCCTTCCCCTAATGCGACCGGAGCGCGGGGAAAAGCCGTCATAGTGACGCATGACGAGCTGCGATTCGATCTGGTTGATCGTATCCATGGCCACACCCACCACAATCAGCAGTGAAGTGCCGCCAAAGTAGAAATTGACCCCCATACCGTGAATCGCCCAGTTGGGCAGGTTCTCAAACGCCCTGCCAATGAGCCATATCTTGTCGAAACGGATGCCCGAAATGAGGAAGGTGGGCACCATTTGCACCAGAATCAGGTAAAGCGCGCCGACCAGCGTGATGCGGGTCAGAATGTCGTTGATGAAGTCCGAGGTGCGCTTGCCGGGCCTGATTCCGGGAATGAATGAGCCCGACTTGCGGAAATTATCGGCAATGTCATCGGGACGCATCACGATCGACACGTAGAAGTAAGCAAAGAAGATAATGCCCAGGATGTTGAGCAGCTCGTACCAGGGGTAGCCGGGAGTGAGCGCATCCAGAATCGGCGCCAGCAGCTTGCTGTTCTGCACCCAGGGGATCTGGCGGAAGAGCAGCGGAGCCGAAAGAATGGAGCTGGCGAAGATGATGGGCATGACGCCGCCCGAATTCACCCGCAAAGGCAGATGGCTCGACTGGCCGCCCATCATGCGGCGTCCGATAATACGCCGTGCGCTCTGGATCGGGATGCGGCGCTCGCTGCGTTCCACAAAGACAATGAATCCCACGACGGCCGCCATGCCGGCGACCAGGAACAGCACCACGATCAAGCTCAACGAACCCCAGGCGTCGGTCTGGACCTTCTGAATCAGGTCGCCCACGCCGCGGGGAAGGCCGGCCACAATGCCGGCAAAGATCAACAGGCTCATGCCGTTGCCGATGCCGCGGTCGGTAATCTGCTCGCCCAACCACATGATGAACGCCGTTCCGGTGGTAAGCGTCAGAACTGTCATCAGCAGGAAGCCGGCGCCGGGGTGAAGCACCAGGCCGCCCTTGGTGAGCATGAAAGCAATGCCGATGGACTGCAGTGCGCCCAGGATGACGGTCACGTAGCGGGTCCACTGCGTAATCTTGCGCCGGCCCAGTTCGCCTTCCTTCTGGATGCGAGCCAGAGGCTCATACACCACGGTCAAAAGTTGAAAGATGATGGACGCCGTGATGTAGGGCATGATGCCCAGGGCGAAGATCGTCATGCGGCGCAGGTTTCCCCCGCCGAAGAGGTCCATCAGGCCCAGCGCCGACCCGCTCTGCGAGTTGAATAGAGCCTCAAGCTGGTGGTAGTTCACGCCGGGCGTGGGGATGAACGCGCCCAGGCGGTACACGGCCAGAATGCCCAGCATGAAGAGCACCCGCTTGCGCAGGTCGGGAATCCGGAAGATATTGAGGAACTTCTCAAGCATGTTGTGTAATCCGTCGCGGGCAAAAACAACCCGCCTGTGTGCTACTTCATCTTACGGCAATTCCCATTGTCCGTTCAGGCTACCGGACCGGGGAGCGAAGGGCCTATGAGATACATCACATAAGTTCAGTGGTCAGCCATGCGTTGTCAGTTATCAGTTGTCAGTTTTCAACTCTGTCGCGCTCAATGAATGGTCCTTGTCAAGCCCGAATGAGACTGACCCCTGATCTCTGATCTCTGACCCCTGTCTTCCTACGCCGCCGCCGGGGCCTCGCCGCCGGCCACCACGGCCTTGCCGCCGGCCTTGGCAATCTTCTCGGCCGCGGATTTTGAAAACTTGTGCGCGTGGATGGTAATGGCCTTGGTTAGCTCGCCCGCGCCCAGGATTTTGATCAGCGCCTTGCGGCTCGAAGCCAGGCCCAGCTTGCGGTAGTCGTCGAGCCCGATCTCGTTCACATCGAGGTCAGCAATGCGGTCGAGATTCACTACGGTGTACTCGGTCCTGAAGATGTTGGTGAAGCCGCGCTTGGGCAGGCGGCGGTGCAGCGGCATCTGGCCGCCTTCAAAACCGCGCATCAGGCTGGAGCCCGAACGCGAACCCTGGCCCTTGTGGCCGCGGGTCGAAGTTTTGCCCATGCCGGATCCCATGCCCCGGCCCACGCGCTTGCGCCCGGTGTTAGCCTTCCTGGGCGCGCGCAGATTTGAAAGATTCTTTGCCATGTTTTCCTCGCTATAGCGCCACGGGCATTGGAGTGCTCGCGACTCGCGTTACTTAATCAGCTTCTAGCTGCTAGCTCCTAGCCCATCTCGCTCTCGCCGTCGCCATAGACTTTGCACGAAATGCTAGAAGCTAGAGGCTAGGAGCTGGAAGCCCCCGAAGCCTACTTCTCAAGAATGCGAACCAGATGCGGAACGGCCTTCACCATGCCCCGCACCGACTCTGTATCCTCGCGCTCCACGATCTGGTTGAGGCGCGTAAAGCCAAGGCCCTTGATCACCAGCTTGTGCTTGGTGGGCGTGGCGATGGCCGAGCGGAAGTACTGAATGCGAATCTTCTTGGTCGCCGCCATTAGAGTTCCTCCACCTGTTTGCCGCGGGCCGTTGCGACCTCTGAGCGGTCGCGCAGCTGTACCAGGGCATCGAAGGTCGCCTTGATGACGTTATGCGGGTTGGGCGAGCCGAGGCTCTTGGTGAGCACGTTCTGCACCCCGACCGAGGTCATCACCGCGCGCACCGCGCCGCCGGCGATCACGCCCGTTCCTTCAGGCGCCGGCTTGAGCAGCACCTGGCCTGAACCGAAGCGGCCCAGCACCTGGTGCGGAATCGTAGTCTGTGTCAGGTTGACCTTGACCAGGTTTTTCTTGGCGCTCTCGATTCCCTTGCGAATGGCCTGGGGAACCTCCTTCGCCTTGCCCGATCCATAGCCCACCACGCCCGAACCGGCGTCGCCTACAACGACCAGCGCGGCAAACGACATGTTCTTGCCGCCCTTCACCACCTTGGTCACGCGGTTGATCGCCACCACCTGATCCTTCAGGTTGTACTGGTTGGCATCGAGTTTTTTCTTCAGCATTGTCATTTGTTCTCTCGTCTCTTCGTGCGGCTCACCGAGCGCGCACCCTCGGAAAACCTTTCGATACACTCCACCAAAACGCTACGGCGCGGAGCGTTAGAATTCCAGTCCCGCCTCGCGCGCTGCATCGGCCAGGGCCTTGATGCGGCCATGATAAAGAAAACCGCCGCGGTCGAAAACCACCTGCTTGATGCCCTTGGCCACAGCCTTCTCAGCCACGGCCTTGCCGATCTCCTTGGCCGCCGCCACGTTGCCGCCGGTCTTGAGCTTGAGCGCGATGGTCGAGGCCGAGACCAGGGTCTCGCCCTTCTGGTCATCGATAACCTGCGCATAAATGTGGTTCAGCGAGCGGTAAACGTTCAGCCGCGGCCGCTCTGCCGTGCCCGAAAGCTTTTGGCGGATGCGCGCGTGAATGCGCTCGCGGATTTCGTTTCTCTTGGTCTGCGTAATCATGTGTCTTCTCTCACCTATCAGCGGAACCACCCCGCGGTTCCGTTCGGATTCAAAATGCAGCCACTAGCTTCTAGCTGCTAGCCTCTAGCTCCATCTCGCCACTGCCTCGGTCCTCGTTCCAGCACGAAAAAGCTAGAAGCTGGAGGCTAGAA
Organism: uncultured Acidobacteriaceae bacterium; assembly: GCA_963808695.1. Taxonomy (GTDB): domain Bacteria; phylum Acidobacteriota; class Terriglobia; order Terriglobales; family Acidobacteriaceae; genus Telmatobacter. The sequence continues at coordinate 105,953 of CAWEHF010000021.1, read as the reverse complement.
GCTAGGAGCTTATTTTGCCCCGGTCTTTCCGGCCTTCTTCTTCAGCTTCTCGTTCGAGTAGCGCACGCCCTTGTTCTTGTACGGGTCGGGCTTGCGCAGTTCGCGCATATCGGCCGCCACCTGGCCCACCTTCTGCCGGTCGATGCCGGTAATGGTCAGATGCGTCTGCTTGGGGTCGATCGCGACCTCGATGCCCGTGGGCAGCGGGAACTCAATCTGGTGCGAGTAGCCCAGCGTAAACACCACCGTGCCCTTGCCTTTCAGTTCGGCGCGGTATCCGATGCCGACGATGTCCAGTTCCCTGGTCCAGCCCTTGGTCACTCCGTCGACCGCGTTCGCCACCAGCGCGCGCGTTAAACCGTGCACAGCGGCCTTGTCGTCGCCCGAGCGCTCGAGCTGCAGATGACCGTCAACGGTCTTCAGCGAGATGCCGTCGGCAACCAGCGCTGTCACTTTGCCCTTGGGACCCTCGACAAGGACGGTGTTCCCTTCAACCTTGTACTTCACGCCCGAGGGGAGCGGAATCGGCTTCTTTCCAATACGCGACATTTTTCAAAATCCTTGTTGGCTTGCGAGTCCCGAAAAAGCAGTTGTCAGTGATCAGTCTTCAGCGATCAGTTTCAACGCGCCTTCGTTCCACTGCAGCCGGCCGGGCCTTCAGGCCCGGGAGTGATCAGTTTTCAGTTGTCAGTTATCAGTTCGTCTTTGCCTCAACCGCTGATCGCGGCACGCACAAACTGACCACTGATCGCTGACAACTGTTCACTGTTCCTACCACACTTCGCACAACAGCTCGCCACCCACGCCTTCGCGGCGGGCCTGGCGGCCGGTCATCACGCCCTTGGGCGTGGTCAAAATCGAGATGCCAAGGCCGCCCTGCACGCGCTTGATCTCGTCGCGGCCGACGTAGACGCGGCAGCCGGGACGCGAAACCCGCGCCAGGTCGCGAATGGCCGCATCGGTGCCGCCGTACTTGAGGTACACGCGCAGCACCAGCTTGCCTTCCTCTTCCTGAACCTTGTAGTTCGAGATGTAGCCCTCTTCCTTGAGGATGCGGGCAATCTCGGCCTTCAGCTTCGAAGCCGGCACATCCAGCTTCTGATGACGCGCCCGGATCGCATTCCGGATCCGCGCCAGAAAATCTGCTACTGGGTCGGTCAGACTCATTCCTTCTCCTTCATTCCCCGTTCGTCCGCCGCGGCGGAAACCAGCGGGAATGGTTTTGGGGCTTGCGCCCCAGTGATCAGTGTTCCGGGACCAGTGGTCGGCAATTGCCACTCAGCTTTGCCTCAGCGGTAAATTGCTGCACGAGCAACTGACCCCTGACCTCTGATCTCTGACCCCTGTCTTGCTACCAGCTCGACTTGATGACGCCCGGAATCTCGCCCTTCAGGGCCAGAGCCCTGAAGCAAAGGCGGCAGACGCCGAACTTACGCAGAAAACCGCGCGGCCGCCCGCACAGCTGGCAGCGATTGTGCTTCCGGCTGCTGAACTTGGGCTTGCGCGCGTCTTTCACTCTCTTTGCAGTTGTTGCCATAGATCCTCTTCACTGCAGCTATCAGCTCTTAGCTTTTAGCTGTTACTTGTCTCGTGCTCAACCAACGTGCCGAGCAAGCGCCTAATTTCGTTTCGCCCCGGCGGCCTGTTTATCTGCCACCACGGCTAATAGCTAAAAGCTAATAGCCAATAGCTGCCTTTACGCCCCCTGCCGGAACGGCATTCCGAAGTGCTTGAGCAGCGCTCGCGCTCCGTTATCGTCCTTGGCCGTGGTCACGATCGTGATGTTCATCCCCTTCAGCTTTTCCACCTTCGCGTAGTCGATCTCCGGGAAGATCAGCTGGTCGCGCAGGCCGAGCGTGTAGTTGCCGCGCCCATCGAAGCTTTTTGTTGACACGCCGCGAAAGTCCCTCACGCGCGGCAGCGCAATCGAGATCAGCCGGTCAAGGAACTCGTAGGCCTTGTCGGAGCGCAACGTTACCATCGCCCCGATCGACATGCCGGCGCGAACCTTGAAGGCCGCAATCGACTTCTTGGCCTTGGTGGTCACCGGCTTTTGGCCGACGATTTGCGTCAAATCGGCCACCAGTGGGTCAAGCAGCTTGGTGTTCTGCGTGGCCTCGCCCAGGCCCATGTTGACCACAATCTTCTCCAGCTTCGGCACCGCCATGGCGTTCTTGATTCCGAGTTCCTTCTGGAGCGCCTGCTTGATTTCCTTGTTGTACTTCTCTTTCAGCCTTGCCGCCATCTCTCCGCTCTCTTTCTTCCGGTCTCGGATTGGACCCCGCGGCCCGTTTACCGTTTCGGAAGGATAAAACCAGTTGTCAGTTGTCAGTTGTCAGTTCTTTCCAATCGAGCCATATTGTCAAAGCAGCACGAGTTAACCGACCACTGACAACCGATCACTGACAACTGTCTTCCTACTTCTTCGTGGGCAGCTCCTGCCCGCACTTCTTGCAAATCCGCATCCGCGTCTCGCCTTCCGTCTTGTGGCCCACGCGCGCCGGCCCGCAATTGGGGCAAATCAGCACCACGTTCGACACATCGATCGGCGATTCGTGTTCCGCGATGCCGCCCTTGGTGCGCTTGCCGGTCTTCGACGAAACCGTCTTCTTCACTACGCGCACGTGCTCCACCAGCACCGTGCCCTTGTCGGGAAACACGCGCAGCACCCGTCCCGTCTTGCCCCGGTCGGCGCCCGTCAGCACCTTGACCGTATCGTTGCGATGAATATCCAAACTCGGCATCAAAATCTCCAAACCAGCTTGTAGCCCGTAGCTCGCAGCCTGTAGCTACCGGCTACAAGCTACTGGCACCCGGCTGTCGTTACACCACTTCCGGCGCCAGCGACGCAATCTTCAAAAACTTCTTCTCGCGGAGTTCGCGGGCAACCGGCCCGAACACGCGCGTTCCCACCGGCTCGTGATCGTCGCCGATCACCACAGCCGCGTTCTCATCAAAACGAATGTAGGTGCCGTCGCGACGGCGGTGCTCCTTGCGCGTGCGCACGATCACTGCCTTCACAACCTTGCCCTTCTTCACCGTACCGTCGGGCGAAGCTTCCTTTACCGCGGCGGTAACGATGTCGCCTAGGCCGGCCTTTGCGCCCAGGCTGCCGCCCAGCGGCAGAATCACCTGCAGCTTGCGCGCGCCGGAGTTATCGGCCACCGCCAGCATGGTTCTCATTTGCACAGCCATGGTTTGTTCTCCTCTCGCCGGGGCTAGTTGACGGGCTCGTGGGCCGTGTCTTCAATCTGCGCGAGCGACGAGCGCCGCACAATCTCTTCGAGCGACCACCGCTTCAATTTACTCAGCGGCCGCGTCTCGCGGATGCGTACCACGTCGCCCAAACGCGCCGAGCTCTGCTCGTCGTGCGCGTAGAACTTCTTGGTCGAACGCACGATCCTCTTGTACTTGGGGTGGGCCTTGCGCATCTCGACCGCAACCACAATGGTCTTCTGCATCTTGGTCGAAACCACCTGCCCGACCTTCTCATTGCGCCGCGCCGCGTTGGGCGCTTGCGTTGCTTCTTTGGTAGCCGTCATTTAACGGGCTCCCTTCTTGGTTTCCGCCTGCGCTGCGTCGTTCGCCTCGCCGCGGATGCCCAGTTCACGTTCCCGGGCCACGGTCTTGATCTGCGCAATCTCCTTGCGAAGCAAGCGGATCTTCTTCACGCCATCGTTCTGGCCAAGGGCCACCTGGAAGCGCAGCCTGAAAAGCTGCTCCGCAGTCGTCTTCTGCTGGTGCGCGAGCTCTTCGTTGCTCAAATTGCGAATCTTCTGGAGTTCCATCTTTTCCTTAGCTCCTGGCCTGTAGCTCGTAGCCCGTAGCTTCATTCAGTTCGAGCCGGACTCTTCTGGTCTGGCGTGATGCACTGGAAGCTACTGGCTACTGGCTACTGGCTGTCCTACTACTCGGCCTTGGCCGCAACTTTCTCCACGCCGGGCCGCTGCACGAATTTGGTCCTGAGCGGCAGCTTGTGCGAAGCCAGGCGCATCGCCTCTGCGGCAACCTCGGGCGCAACGCCCTCCATCTCGAACAGGATCTTGCCCGGCCGCACCACTGCGACCCAGTGGTCCAGCGCGCCCTTGCCCGATCCCATACGAACTTCGGCCGGCTTCTTGGTAATCGGCTTGTCCGGGAACAGCCGCAGCCAGATCTTGCCGCCGCGCTTGATAAATCGCGTCATGGCGATACGGCTGGCCTCGATCTGCCGGTCGGTAATGTAACCGCACTCCATCACTTTCAGCCCGTATTCGCCGAACGACAGCGTCGAACCGCGCCACGCCTTCCCGCGCCGCTTGCCCTTCTGCTGCTTCCGGTATTTCACCTTCTTTGGCATCAACATATCGAAAACCCTCAAAACCAGGGATCAGGGATCAGGGATCAGGGATCAGTTTCCGATCCTCAATCCCGCCCATTTCCGAGGCGATAACCGCAAATCCTGAAGAACAACCCTATCGGAACCAACAATCCGGGTCTTTCTGATCCCTGACCCCTGATCCCTGTTCCTTGCTTCTAAAACACTCCGCTCGACGTTGCCGCCGGAGCCTGGCGGCGCTTCTGCTCGTAGATATCGCCGCGATAGATCCAAACCTTGACGCCGATCACGCCGTAGGTCGTGTTGGCCTCGGTGAAACCGTAGTCGATGTCGGCGCGCAGCGTGTGCAGCGGCAAACGCCCCTGCAGGTACCACTCCGAGCGCGCGATTTCGTTGCCGTTCAACCGGCCCGAGACGCGAACCTTGATTCCCTTGCAGCCGAAGCGCAGCGCCGAGTCAACGCTCTTGCGCATGGCGCGGCGGAAGCTGACGCGCTTTTCGAGCTGCAGCGCGATGTTTTCGCTGACCAGTTGCGCATCGAGTTCCGGCTTGTTCACCTCGATGATGTCGATGAACACGTCGCGGTTGGTGCGCTTGCCCAGTTCCGTCTTGAGCTTCTCGATCTCGGCGCCCTTGCGGCCGATTACGATGCCCGGACGCGCAGTGCGGATGAGGAAGCGCAGCTTGTTGCCCGGACGCTCAATCTCAACCGAGCTCACGCCGGCGGCCTTCAGCTTTTCGCGCAACTCTTTCTTCAGCTTCACGTCCTCGACCAGCAGCTTGTCGTACTCCCGCTCGCTGAACCAACGTGAGCGCCACGGCTTGTTCACTCCCAGCCGGAATCCGTAAGGATGGACTTTCTGTCCCATGCTTTTACCTCAAACTCTCCAGGCCTACTTGGCGGCCTTCTTGACAGACTTCTTCGCCGGCTTTGCGGGCGCCGCGGCGGGCTCTTCCACCTTGGTCACCAGGTTTTCGCTTCCCTCGCGCTCCGCTACCGACAGCACGATGTGCGTGAGCCTGCGCTGGTAGCGGTAGGCGCGGCCCATCGGCGCGGGGCGGACGCGCTTCATGCGCGGCCCGTCGTTGGCCAGGGCCTGCTTGACGTAGAGATTGTCCACGTCCAGGTCGATGCCTTCTTCGCCGGCCACGTACTTGGCGTTGTCAACCGCCGACGTCAGCAGCTTGTGAATCACCGGAGCAATCCGCTTCTTGGTGAACGCTGCCGTGTTCAGCGCCTCTTCAACGCCGCGCCCCTTGATCAGGTCCAGCACCAGCCGCGCCTTCTGCGGCGAAACGCGCTGGAACCTTGCCTCGGCCCGATACTCTTTTGTTGCGACTGCCATTGCTTTTCCCTCAGCTGCTAGCTTCAAGCTGCCAGCTTCTAGCTCTTTTTCGCCTTAGGCCGCTTCCTTGATTGAAGCCAACCTTCGTTCAGCTCTCACCTCTACCGCTCGCTCTCCCTCAATCAAGCTAGAGGCTAGAAGCTAGCAGCTAGAAGCTGCCTTTCACTTACCGCGCCGGTGCGGGTTTCGCCGCGGTCTCGGCTGCCTTGGAACCGCCCGTATGCCCCTTGAACGTGCGCGTGGGCGCAAACTCACCCAGCTTGTGACCCACCATGTTCTCGGTCACGTACACCGGAACAAATTTCTTGCCGTTGTGCACCGCAATGGTGTGACCAACAAACTCAGGAAAGATCGTGGAGCGACGCGACCAGCTCTTCACAACCTTCTTGTCGTTGGCCCGGTTGAGCGCCTCAATCTTTACGCTCAGGTGCGCATCCACAAACGGACCCTTTTTCGTCGAACGTGCCATAAAACTTAGCTCCTAGCTTCTAGCTGCTAGCCTCTAGCTCTTCTGTGCTCAAGCTAACTGCCCAGCCATTGCCTGAATTCTTCATCTGCCGCAGTGAGCTAGTAGCTAGAAGCTAGAAGCTAACGGCTGCCTTTACTACTTCGCCCTGCGGCTCACAATGTACGTGTCGGTCCGCTTGTTGTTGCGCGTCTTGTATCCACGCGTCGGCTGGCCCCACGGCGTCACCGGGTGACGACCGCCCGAGGTCTTGCCTTCGCCGCCGCCGTGCGGGTGATCCACAGGATTCATGGCCACGCCGCGATTGGTCGGCCTGATGCCCATCCAGCGCTTGCGGCCGGCCTTGCCGATCGACAGATTCTCGTGATCGGTGTTGCCCACCTGGCCTACGGTCGCCATGCACTCAGCCAGAACCTTGCGCGTCTCTCCGGAAGGCAGCTTCAGCAGCGCGTAATCGCCTTCCTTGGCGACCAGCTGTGCCTGCGCGCCGGCCGAACGCGCCATCTGCGCGCCCTTGCCCGGCTTCAGCTCAATCGCGTGCACCGTGGTGCCCGCGGGAATGTTCTTGAGCGGCAGAGCGTTGCCCACCAGGATGTCGGCCTCGGGTCCCGAACTGACCGTGGCGCCCACCTTTAGCCCCACCGGCTGCAGAATGTAGCGCTTCTCGCCGTCGGCGTAGTGCACCAGCGCGATGCGCGCCGAGCGGTTGGGATCGTACTCGATCGTCGCCACCTTGCCGGGCACGCCATACTTCTCGCGCTTGAAATCGATGAGGCGGATTTTCTGCTTGTGCCCACCGCCCTGATGACGGATCGTCAGATCGCCCGAGTTGCGGCGCCCGCCCGTACGCTTGCGCGTCGTGAGCAGCGGCTTGTGCGGCGTCGACGTGGTCAGATCCTCTGTTGTCAGCGAGGTCTGAAACCTGAGCGTCGGCGTTACCGGTCTGTATGTCTTGATTGCCATCGTCGTTTTTCCTGAAGTTCCGGAGCTCTCACTCCTTCACTTTCTTCACTTCTCCGGAGCTATTCAGTATTGCCAGCTCCGATATTCATTTCTTCCGCGGCTCGTTTTACCTGAGTTTCTGAGTCCCTTAGTCCCTAGTCCCTCAGTCCCTGGCCTTACAGATTGCTCACGTACTCGGGCAGCTTCTGGCCGGGCTTGAGGCGAACGTACGCCTTCTTCCAATCCGGCTTGAAACCCGCGTACCGTCCGCGGCGGCGTTCCTTGCCCAGCACGTTCGAGGTGCGAACCGCGGCCACCTTCACCTTGAAGAGAGCCTCCACGGCCTGCTTCACTTCGGTCTTGGTCGCCTCGGGCGCTACATCGAACACCAGCGTCTCTTCCGTTTCCTTCTTGGCCAGTCCCTTTTCGGTGATCAGCGGGCGGCGAATCGTTGTGTATGTGGTAGGCATTACGCTGCCTCCTTTTCATGGACCCTGCGCTTTGAGGCCGACTTCACCAGCGACTCGGTCAGTTGCTCAATGGCCGCCTTGGAAAAGATCGCCCGCTCGTAGCGCAGCAGGTCGTAGGGGTGAACCTCGTTGTTCAGCACCAGCTCAACACCCTTGATGTTGCGCGCGCCCAGGATCAGCGCCTGCGAAAGCGTTTTGCCGTTCTCAACCAGCAGAGCCGTGCGCTTTACGCCCAGCTTCGAGAGCGCGCCGGCGTAGAGCTTGGTCTTGGCTTCTTTGATCTCCAGCGAATCCACCACGGTCAGATTACCGTCGGCCAATTTCGCCGCCAACGCCGAGCGCAGCGCGCCCAGCAGCTTCTTGCGCGGGAAGGCATATTCATAGCTGCGCGGCTGGGGTCCGTGCACCGTGCCGCCATGCCGCCACAGCGGCGAACGCACCGAACCGATACGCGCGCGGCCCGTGCCCTTCTGCTTCCACAGCTTCTTGCCCGATCCGGCAACCAGCTTGCGGTTCTTGGTGGCGTGCGTGCCCTGGCGCAGCGAGGCGCGGTAGTGCTTCACCGCCTCCCACAGCAGAGCCTCGTTCACCTGCTCCGGCGCGAACACCGCGTCGGCCAGCTCAACCGAGCCCACCTTCTCCCCGTTCAGATTTACTACGTCTACGTTTGCCATCGTCTTCTTCCAATCAGCTTCTAGCCGCTAGCTTCTAGCTACTAGCTCTCACCTGCCAGGACTAAGCCATCAACTCATTCCACTTAGAAAACTTCGTTTCATCACCGCTGCCGGTTTCGCCTCGATCAAGCTAGAGGCTAGAAGCTAGCAGCTAGAGGCTTATTTCCGCTTCGCCGTCGCCTTCTTCGAAGCCTTCAACGGGTCGACCGTAGTCGAGCCGGCAAATCCGCGGCGCTCGCGCGGCGGCGCCTTGGCCTTCGAAATCAAAACGTATCCCTCGCGCGGTCCCGGCACAGCTCCCTCAACCATGAGCAGGTTCTCGTCGAGATCGATGCCGCGAATGCGCAAATTGCGCACCGTCACCTGGTCGGTTCCCATGTGGCCCGGCATGCGCTGCCCCGGAAACACGCGCGACGGAAAGCTCGAAGCGCCGATCGAACCCTGCACCTGGAACATGTGGCCGTGCGACTTGGGACCGCCGCCAAACTTGTGACGCTTCACCACGCCCGCAAATCCGCGCCCCTTCGAGGTGCCGATCACGTCAACGAATTTCGCATCGGTGAAGATATCGACCAGTACGCGATCGCCGGCCTTGGTCTCTTCGGCGCCATCGGTAGCCGCTTCCACGTCCACTTCCTTGATGACCTTCACCGGAGGAGCTTCGGTCTTCGCCAGGTGGCCGGTCTGCGGCTTGGTCATGCGCGAGCTCTTCACAAACTCCACCAGCCCGATCTGCGCCGCGTCGTAGCCGTCCCTGGCCGCCGTCTTCAACTGCGTAATTACGCAGGGGCCGGCCTGCAGCACCGTAATCGGGTGCACGTCGCCCTTCTCGTCAAACACCTGCGTCATTCCGATCTTCTTGCCCAGAATCCCTGTAATCGCCATCTCGTTCCTCGCCTCATCATGCGATGTTGAATTCATCGCACTGCCGGGCCCTGCGCGGGCTGCGAACCTTCTGTTTCATCCTGCCGGTGAGCTTCTGCGCCGCAAGGCGCGCCTGCCGCACCGCAGGTGCCTACTTTTCGAACGCCTTGATCTCGACGTCCACACCTGCCGGCAGATCGAGCTTCATCAGCGCGTCCACCGTCTGCTGCGTGGGCTCGAGGATGTCGATCAGCCGCTTGTGTGTGCGAATCTCGAACTCCTCGCGCGACTTCTTGTCCACGTGCGGCGAACGCAGCACGCAGTACTTGTTCTTGATCGTCGGCAATGGAATCGGCCCCGCAACGGTTGCGCCGGTGCGCTTGGCCGTATCCACAATCTCGCCTGTCGACGTGTCGAGCACGCGATAGTCGTACGCCTTCAACCGGATTCGAATTCTCTGTCCTACCATTGGTTTCCTCTCAGGTTTCAGGAACCAGCGACCAAATCTTCTGAGTCCCTGGTCCCTCAGTCCCTGCTACTTGATAATCTCCGAGATCGCACCCGCGCCCACCGTACGTCCGCCTTCGCGGATCGCAAAGCGCAGTCCCTTTTCCATCGCCACCGGCGTGATCAGCTCGATCGTCAGCTCCACGTTGTCGCCGGGCATCACCATCTCGGTGCCCGCCGGCAGCTCCGCCACGCCCGTAACGTCGGTCGTGCGGAAGTAGAACTGCGGACGATAGCCCTTGAAGAACGGCGTATGACGGCCACCTTCTTCCTTCGACAGCACGTACACCGAGCCCTTGAAGGTGGTGTGCGGCGTGATCGATCCCGGCTTGGCCAGAACCATGCCGCGCTCCACGTCTTCCTTCGGAGTGCCACGCAGCAGAATGCCCGCGTTGTCCCCGGCCAGACCCTCGTCCAGCTGCTTCTTGAACATCTCCACGCCCGTGCAAACCGTGGTGCGCGTCTCGCGGAAGCCCACGATCTCGACGTTCTCGCCCACCTTCACCTTGCCGCGCTCGATCCTGCCCGTGACAACCGTTCCACGGCCCGAGATCGAGAAAATATCTTCAATCGGCATCAGGAAAGGCAGGTCGACGGCGCGGTCGGGCCGCGGAACGTACTTGTCCACCGCATCCATCAGCTCGTCGATCTTGGCTTCCCACTTGGCCTCGCCGTTCAAGGCACCCAGCGCCGAGCCGCGAATCACCGGCGCGTCTTCCGGAAACTGGTACTTGCCCAGTAGCTCGCGCACTTCCATCTCGACCAACTCGATCAGTTCCTCGTCCTCCACCGCGTCGCACTTGTTCAGGAACACCAAAACGCAGGGCACGCCCACCTGGCGCGCCAGCAGCACGTGCTCCTTGGTCTGCGGCATCGGGCCGTCGGTGGCCGCAACCACCAGGATCGCCCCGTCCATCTGCGCCGCGCCCGTGATCATGTTCTTGATGTAGTCGGCGTGGCCCGGGCAGTCCACGTGCGCGTAGTGACGGTTGGCCGTCTCGTACTCCACGTGCGCCGTGGCGATCGTGATGCCCCGCTCCCGCTCTTCCGGCGCATTATCAATCGAATCGAACGACCGGAACACAATCTTCGGGTTATGCTTCTGCAACACCTTGGTAATGGCTGCCGTCAACGTCGTCTTGCCGTGATCGATGTGCCCGATCGTTCCCACGTTCACGTGCGGCTTCGAACGATCAAATTTTTCCTTCGCCATAAAAGTCCTGAATCCCTTTCATCGCTTGTACTGCCTGTTTCCAACTCAGGGCGCCGGCATTCCGGCTCCAGCCCCAAAAACCTACTTGCCCTGCGCCCTGCCGATAATCTCATCGGCAATCATGCGCGGCGCCTCTTCGTAGCGCGCAAACTGCATTGAATACGACGCCCGGCCCTGCGTGGACGAACGAATGTCGTTCACGTAGCCGAACATTTCCTTGAGCGGCACAATCGCCTTGATTACCTGCGAGCCGCCGATGCGATCTACGTGCTCGATGCGCCCACGGCGCGAGTTGATGTCGCCAATAATTGTCCCCATGTGCTCCTCGGGGACGGTGACTTCGACAGCCATCACCGGCTCAAGCAGCACCGGCGATGCCTTGCGGGCAGCCTCCTTGAAGGCCATTGAGCCGGCAATCTTGAAGGCCATCTCGTCCGAGTCCACTTCGTGGTAGCTTCCGTCGTAGAGCGTCACCTTCACGTCCACAATCGGGTAGCCGGCCAGAATGCCCAGTTCGATCGCGCCTTGCACGCCCTGGTCGATGGGCTTGATGAATTCCTTGGGCACCGAGCCGCTCTTGATTTCGCTGATGAACTCGTAGCCCGCGCCCGGCACGTTCGGCTCGACGCGCAGCTTGCAATGCCCGTAGTGGCCCGAGCCGCCGGTCTGGCGAATGTATTTGCCTTCGGCATCGGCCTTCTTGCGGATGGTCTCGCGGAATGCCACCTTGGGCTCGCCTACATTGGCCTCGACCTTGTACTCCCGCTTCATGCGGTCGACCAGAATCTCCAAATGCAACTCGCCCATGCCGCTGATGATGGTCTGGCCCGAATCCTCGTCGGTTCGTACCTTGAAGGTGGGATCCTCGTCAGCCAGCCGCGCCAGCGCAATGCCCATCTTTTCCTGGTCGGCCTTGGTCTTGGGCTCGATGGCCACCGAGATCACCGTCTCCGGGAAGGTGATCGCGCCGAGCGCAATCGCATGATGCGGCGCGCACAGCGTGTCGCCGGTCTTCAGTTCCTTCAGTCCCACGCAGGCGCAGATGTCGCCGGCCAGAATCTCGGTCACATCCTCGCGCTTGTTGGCGTGCATCTTCACAAGACGGCCGATGCGGTCGGTCTTGCCTGTGCGGGGATTCAGAACGGTGTCGCCGGTCTTCAGCGAGCCCGAGTAGACGCGGACGAAGCAGAGTTTGCCGAAGGGATCGTTGATGATCTTGAAGGCCAGAGCCGAAAGAGGTTCATTATCGTCCGGCTTGCGCACCACGATCTTGTCGTGATGTGCGGGGTCAATGCCCTCTACGGGGGGCTTGTCGAGCGGGCTCGGCAAATAGTCGACGACTGCGTCGAGCAGTGTCTGCACGCCCTTGTTCTTGAAGGCGCTGCCGCAGATCACCGGGAAGACCTTGAGGTCGATAGTGGCCTGGCGTATGCCGGCCTTCAACTCTTCGACCGTCGGGGTTTCGCCTTCGAGGAATTTCTCCAACAGCACATCGTCAGTCTCTGCAATGATCTCGATCAGCTGCATTCTGAAGGCTTCGGCCTTCTTGACGAGCTCGGCCGGAATCGGCTCTTCAGAGTACTCGGCGCCCAAGGTTTCGTCGTGCCAGATGATAGCTTTCATCTCGATGAGATCGACGACGCCCTTGAAGTTGGCTTCGGCGCCAATAGGAATCTGCAGAGCCACGGGCCGCGCGCCCAGGCGCTTGCGGATAGTCTCGAGCACGTGCTCGAAGTCCGCGCCGTTCTTGTCCATCTTGTTAACGAAGCAGATCCGGGGAACCTTGTACTTGTCGCCCTGCCGCCACACGGTTTCGGTCTGGGGCTGGACGCCGCTCACCGAGTCAAACACCGCGACGGCGCCGTCGAGGACGCGCAGCGAGCGCTCCACCTCGGCGGTAAAGTCCACGTGGCCAGGGGTATCAATAATATTGATGCGGACATCGCGCCAACTGCATGTGGTTGCGGCCGACGTGATCGTAATGCCGCGCTCCTGCTCCTGCTCCATGTAATCCATGGTCGCCGTGCCTTCATGCACTTCACCGATCCGGTGAGTGATGCCGGTATAAAACAGGATGCGCTCTGTCGCTGTCGTCTTTCCGGCGTCGATGTGCGCCATGATGCCGATGTTCCGGCAACGATTCAGAGGTACGGTGCGAGCCACAATCAATATCCTTTCGGGCGCTGAGCCCGACGCTACTTCAATTTCAGGCAGGTCAGCTTACTCAACCCTGCCGTGCCGGACGCCTCTAGCTGGCCGGCTTAATCTCTTGAAAACTCCTGGGAGTCAGGTTCTAGTCCCTAGTCCCTATTCCCTAGTCCCTGCTTCTCTACCACCTGTAGTGCGCGAACGCCCGGTTGGCTTCGGCCATGCGGTGGACGTCTTCCTTCTTCTTCATGGCCGCGCCGCGACCGTTGGCCGCATCGAGCAGCTCGTTGCCCAGCTTGTCGGTCATGCCTTTTTCGCCACGGGCGCGCCCGTAGGTAATCAGCCAGCGGATCGCCAGCGATGTCCTGCGATCGGGGTTGACTTCGATCGGCACCTGGTAGTTGGCGCCGCCCACACGCCGCGTCTTCACCTCAAGCAGCGGCTTGCAGTTCTCCACCGCCTTCTTGAACAGCTTGAGCGCGTCATCGCCGCCACCCTTTTCCTCCAGGTTCTTCATCGCCTGGTAGAAGATGCCCTGGGCGGTCGACTTCTTGCCGCCCCACATCATCGAGTTCACAAACTTGGTGACCAGCGTCGACCCGTAAACCGGGTCCGGCGCTACTTCCCGCTTCGAAATGTGCCCTTTTCTCGGCATAATCCCTCAAAAACAGTTCTCAGTTGTCAGCTCTCAGTTCTCAGTCATCAGTTATCAGGCCTTTGCTGACCACTGACAACTGACCACTGACAACTGCTTTATTTCTTCGCCGCGCCGCCCTTGGCGCGCTTGGCCCCGTACTTCGAACGGCTCTGCGAGCGGTTTACCACGCCCACCGAGTCCAGCGTTCCGCGGACCACGTGATACCTCACGCCGGGCAGATCTTTCACACGGCCGCCGCGGATAAGCACAATCGAGTGCTCCTGCAGGTTGTGGCCGATGCCCGGAATGTAGGTGGTCACCTCAATTCCGTTGGTGAGCCGGACGCGGGCAACCTTACGCAGCGCCGAGTTCGGCTTCTTGGGGGTTTGCGTGTACACGCGGGTGCAAACGCCGCGCCGCTGCGGCGAAGCCTGCAGCGCCGGTGAGGCCGTCTTGTAACGGGGGGCCGTACGCCCCTTGCGAACCAACTGGTTAAACGTAGGCAAACCAAACTCCTTGCTACTGAACAGCCAACCTCAATTTCAGCCGCGACACTTCGTGCGGTCCTCGATTTGGTTGGCTTATGATCGCAGCCAAACACACGAAAACGCGCCTATTCGTGCTTCGCGTCTGTCTTCATTCCGATCTCAGACGAGAACCAGGACGGTGGCCGAGCGCTCTCCTGCTGGAAAAGCCAGCTCCGTTTCGCTGATCCCGGCCCGCATAGCCCTCCAAGGTGGAGAAACGCGCGGGCGCCGATGCGATATCATCCCTGCCCTCCGCAAGATGAGAGCCAATCCGGGATTTCGTGGGCAGGCGCTTCGGCCTGACCCGGGCTCACTCGCACCCTTGCGGGGTCCGGGTGTCCCAATCGCGCCGCACCGCCAACTCACACTACAGGCACACGTACAGCTGCGTTCTTGCGAACCTTTCCAAGATAACAAGAAACACCGGACGGGTCAACAGTAAAACCGCCTTTGGAAACCCCGGAAGGCCACAAAAAGCCGAGCGCGCGAGTAAAACCAGGCTCGCGCGCTCCAGATACAGCCGGGCCGGCAGCCGGCAGCAGCCGCCGTAACCCGCATCAATCAGAATTACTCGCAGAATTATTCGATCGATTGCAGCTTCCAAGCCCCGTTGTCGAGCACGAAGGTTGCCTGCCGATGGGTGCTCAGCTCATTGCCTGGGTTGTGCGCAATTGTCAAAAGCGCATCGGGCACTCCGGCCAGGATCACGTCCTCGTAATACGACACAACCTTGGTCGGTCCAACGTCCTGAACTTCGCCTAAGCTCCGTGCCTTCAGGTGGTTCAAGGCAACAGTCGACATGCTGTACGCGTATCTCAGGTCGTTCGGCCCATCTGGACGCCACTTGATTACGTCGCTGCCATCAGACAGCTTCACCTGATTCTTGCCTAAATCGGTCAGCTTGAAGTCGCCCCAATATCCGTTCGGGTACTTCTTCACTCCCTCCCAGTACTTGTCGCTTATGCCCTGCCGCATCCCCAAGTCGTTCAACACGATAGTGAACGGCTGCGGTGGCGTCTGGTCATACTTCGCCTGGATCATTGCCTGCGCATCAGCCTGCGTTAGCGGTGGCGCGGATTTGCAGCCGCTGATAAAAGCTCCGGCAGTCAAAATAGCCAGGATTCCAAGGATCTTCGCCGCCTTTTTCACAGTCCCCCTCCCTGCACTTAATAGCTAGTCCCATTTCCAAAGGACCCGCAATTTTTCCTCTTACTGTCATCCGCTGTCAATGATGTTGGATGTGACCGGGCTCACCCACCGATATGATAAGCCAATACCGCGCTTCGACCTGGTCAAAGCACTTGATATTACAGGTCTTACCTCGATGGATGATCGCTGCCTCTATTTCAGGAGCCGGTCGACAAGCAGCTTCAGAAAGCCCTGTTCATCCGATTTCAGGCAGACCTGCGCGTTCGCGACACCCTGAACCGGGCGCGTCTGCCCCTTTGCGTCCACTTCAATCCGCATCGGCGTCGCCGGGCAAAGATCGGGGCGTATCGCATAGGTAACGGCCACCGGGTCGAAGAGTGTCGGCGTCTTCCACTCTCCCGTCCCCGACCACTCGTGGTAAAGCAGCGTCAGTTGATCGGTGAGCGGGGAGCCGTGGCTGAAGATCGCCGCCTGCGCCTTCTGATCGAGAGGAACCTGCGTCGAGTCCAAGGGCATCATGACCACCGGCACGCCCGAGCCAAGCAGCGCCTTCAACCCATCCGGATCGTTCAGGATGTTCCACTCCGGCGCGGGAGGCGCGTTCGGTCCTCCATACCCGCGATAGACGCTGCCGCCCATCAGCACGGCCCGTTTCAGCTTCTTGAATGTCGCCGGATCGCGCGCGATCGCCGCCTGCACGTTGAACAGCGGACCGATGCAGATCAACGTGATCTGGCCGGGGTGGACGCGGATCTGTTGCAGGATGAACGTCACCGCATCGGCATGTTTCCTGTCGGGACCACCCTCTGCGTAGGCCGCTTGCGAAAGCTGACCCTTCGCCGGCGTCGCAACTCCAGCCATCACGGGAATTTCGCCGCGCCCAATCGCCTTCAGGTACCGGTCAACCAATCGCGCGCGCAGCTCAGTATCGCCAAACTCGGTCGTCACCCCAAGCAGCCTTAGCTCCGGGCTCTTCAGCACCAGCCCCAGCGCAAAGGCGTCGTCGATATCGTCGCCAATGTCGGTATCGAGGATGATGAGCTGGGGCCAAGCCGGAGCAGCCTGTCCGCAAAAAGTCCTGGGCGCAACTGCGAGTAGCAGCAAGGTAGACACTAGCCAAACGATTCGAACTCTCATCCGAAACATTCTAGGCCCATGCATTCATGCCGTCCGTTTATCTTTGCTCTGACTTCGCAAAAAAACTCAGCGCCGCGTCTCCCTGCTCGAGCAATCGAGTTCTCCCAAGCGCTCCATAGCGGTCTTCCAGGCGCTGCTTGCGTCGATGCTCGGCGATGACGACCGCACCGGCCGCCAGGAGCCCCGCAGGTGGGTGCCCCGGGTCACTCGCGTTTGGTGACCTGGGAGGCCATTTTCCCTCACCTAGGAGCCCCAGCGTCGCCTCATACTCCTCCACCGCCTCATACGGCGGATCCATAAACACTAATTCGTTTTTTTCTGATCTTGGACTGGCCGAAGAGGCTGAACGGAGATACCCCGCCACGCTGCCCGCGTAAATTTCAAACCCTGCCGTGATCCCCAACCGTTCGAGGTTCTGGCGCAAAATTTTCACCGCTGCCGGCGCGCGCTCCACAAAAACCACATGCGCGGCTCCGCGGCTCAATGCCTCAATCCCCACTGCGCCCGAACCCGCGTAGAGATCGAGAAACCGGGCTCCCGCGATCGTTGGCGCCAGCACATTAAACAGCGTCTCGCGCAGCCGGTCGCTGGTTGGCCGCGTCGCCATGCCCGCCGGCGCGGCCAGTGCTCGCGATCGGTACTGTCCGGCAATGATCCGCATCGTCACCCAGCATAATGCACTCGCACTCCGGTTTCACTCTTTCACTTTCTTCACTCTTTTACTCTCTCGGTTCCCGCCCCACCTTCTACAATCGAACTATGCGAGGCTGGTCAATCCCGCTGGGACGCTGGATGGGCGTCGAATTGCGCGTCCACGTCTTCTTCCCCCTGCTGGTCTTCGTCTTCATGGGCATCAGCGGAGCCCAGCAATGGCCGCGAGGCATTGTCCTCTTCATGCTGCTCGTGGCCGCCATCATTACCCGCGAAACCGCCCGGCTTCTGGTTGCCGCCATTCTCGATCTTCGCCTGCGGGCCATTCTGCTTCTGCCTATCGGCGGCCTTTTTGCTTACGCCAACCCTGAAAGCCAGGAGAATGCCAACCGCGGCCGAGGCCAGCTCGCACTTGCCTGCGCGGGCCCGGTGGCGAACCTGGCTTCAGCGCTTGTCATCGCCGCCATTATTCAGGGCGCAAGCGGCGCCGTCAGCCTGATGCGCTATCCGCTGCTCACTTCCACCTCGTTGCTGCGTAGCATGGTGTGGATGCAGGCTCTGCTCGGCTTGCTTCACCTTTTGCCCGCTTACCCGCTCGACTGCGGCCGCATCATCCGCTCCATCTTTGCCCGGACTCACGGTTTCGGCCCGGCCGGCCGCGCCGCCGCCGGCCTCGGACAAGGGCTCGCATTTCTGCTGATGCTTTCCTACATGCCGCTGCGAGACCCATGGCTGTTCCTGGCCGGCCTCTTCATCATGGTCGGCGCGCAAATTGAGGACCAGGGCGTCTTCTTCCAGTCGGTGGTCGACACGGTGCGCATGCGCGAAGTAATGCTCACTGACTTCGCCACGCTCTCGCCCTCCGATACGCTCTCTGACGCGCTGGTGCGCTGCGTTCACTCCCTGCAGGAGGATTTTCCGGTCGTCCGCGGACCGCAACTCGTGGGCATCGTCAGCCGCCAGCGCATCGTGGACGCATTGCGCGACGAAGGCAATGGCTACGTGCAATCCGTCATGTCGCGCGCCTTCCAGGTTGCCCGCCCTGAGGACACGCTGGGCACCACCATCCGCCGCCTCACCGCCGGTCACGGCCTGGGCCTGATCCCAATCACCGAGAGCGGCCGCGTGGTGGGCGTCGTCAGCGTCCAGAACCTCATGAGCTCCATGTCTCTGCTCGCCGAGCAGCGCCGCATTGAGCGCATGGAAACCGGAGAGTAAACCACCGATGTCCTCCGGTGAAGAATCCCGGATTACCCCCGGCCTTTACCTGGTCGCAACCCCCATCGGCAATCTCAACGACATCACCTTGCGCGCCCTCGAAATACTGCGCGGCGTTGACCGCATTGCATGCGAAGACACGCGCCAGACACAGAAGCTGCTCAATCACTTTCAGATTGACGTGCCCACCATCAGCTGCCACGAGCACAATGAAGACGCTCGTGCCCGTGAGCTGGTGGAGGCACTCAAGAGCGGAGCGCGCATTGCGGTGGTTTCAGACGCGGGAATGCCGGGCATCAGCGATCCGGGCAGCCGGCTGGTCGCGGCGGCGATCGAAGCAGGCATCGCAGTCATCCCCATTCCCGGCGCGAATGCGGCCCTGACTGCGCTTGTTGCATCGGGTTTGCCGGCCGCGGAGTTCGCATTCCTGGGATTCCTGCCGGAAAAGTCAGGCGCGCGCAGAACCCGGCTCGAGGAATTGGCTGCGGCAATTGAAAGCTCGGAGAGCGCTGCGCGGCGCACGCTGATCTTTTACGAAGCTCCGCACCGCATTCGAGAGACACTCGTCGATCTTGAGTCGGTCTGGGGTCCGGAGCTCAGGATTGTTGTGGCGCGCGAGCTGACTAAGGTGCACGAGGAGTTCCTGCGCGGAACCGTGGCCGAGGTTCGGCGCGAGCTGGATGCGCGCGATCGTGTGCGCGGCGAAATTACCCTGCTCGTCGAGCCGCCGCTCAAACCGTCGCAGACTGGAAGTCTGGGCGCGACCGAAAAACTCTCCGATCGGCTGGCGCGAATTCAGGCTGAGGCCGGAATCGACGAGAAGGAAGCCCTGAAACGTCTTGCCCGCGAGTCCGGTCAGTCAAAGAGCGAACTCTACCGTGAGCTGCAGCGCCAGCGGGCGCGCTTGAAATGAGATGGGTCCGATCCAATTGCGGTTAATTAACTGCATCTCGCGCATAATCGCCCTATGCGCAACCTTCCAGAGCTCGATCTTCTATCGCCGCTCTCGGCACTGCACCCCCCCTTTTTTGGGGCTGTGTAACTGTGACCCCAATGAAATCAATTGGCGGAACTGCGCTCACAGTTTCACCGTTCATAAGCGAAATTGTGGTCCATTCCCAGTTACCCGCCCTGCGACTCCTCCATCTCGGCCACCAGTTCCGCCACCTGGTCCTTCTTCCTCGGACTCATGTCAAGAAAGCGAATGCCAACCGTGTTCCGGTCGTGGATGGCCTGAATCACCCCGCCCAGCCGGAATGGCAAGCCGTGAAGCTGGAACTCGGCCTCGATGCGCGTGTAAATCCCCACCGGGAACTTCTCGGCGGTCCGAATCCGGCATCCACCCAGGCTCAGGTCCACTATCTTTCCACTCAGTTTCGATCCCACTTTCACGAGGTCGATGACTGCCGAGGTGTCGATACCGCAGCGATGCGCGGCGCGGCGATCGCGGCCTTTATGTCGCGCCGCCGGATGATTGAAAACCGGTCCGGGCACAGCGAGCGGAACAGACGGCCGAGGCGGTTTGAGTACAGGGGATACGCGCTGCAGGAGTTCGGCCGGGGGCGCGGTCGCGCCGTTCTCGACTTCGACCTCGCACAGAACTTCCATCAGATCGTCGCGGCTGCGGGAGCTCATGGCGCTGAATCGCACTCCCACAAGGTTGTTCTCAGCCCACTCGATGACGCCGCCCAGCCGGAAACCAACTCCGCGAATCCTGAAGGTGCATTCGATTAAGACATTTGGGGCATGGAGCGGGGTCCTGGGCAACAGTACGCGGCAGCCGCTGAGGCTCAGCTCAGTCATGCGGCCCACTATCATGGTTCCGTGAGAAAGGACGACGAGCGTGGCCGGCACATCGACAGCGCAGCGCGGCATCTCGCGGTGCTCGCACCTATCAGCCGCCAGGCCAATCGGGTTTTCAGCTTCGTCCATGAATGGCCCGCCGGCGTGAAAGCGGAAAGCAGGCCCGGGGGTCAGTGGCTCTCTGCGAGCTTCCAGGGACTGCCTGGCGGTAGCTGCTCTGCCTCGCGCCCCTGCAGCCGGTCGTATTGATACACGTCGCTCGTGGTCCCTAACGACTCGTTATACAGACTGATCGAGCCGCAGCCCTGCTTCAGCTCTTCGCTGAATGCATGGATGGCCTGCAACTGCGTGGCCGTGGCTGGAATCTCGTATTGGGAGGTCTTAATGAACTTCTGGTAGCCGCGGTCAAGCAGACGGCCCACCTCGCCTCTCACCACGATTCCGGGGCCAACGGCGAAGGCCGCCGGCGCGCCCGGAGCAGCAACCAGCACGGCGCCGGCGCCGTGCTTGGTGACCAGCATGGCGCCCGCAATTTGCGCATAGGGCGCCGCTTCGAATCCATGCGCCTTGAGCTGGCTGATGGACTGCTCGAAATCAAGCTGGTGGCGTTTCTTCTTCATGCTTCCCTTTCCGTCCGATAAGTCTCGTCAATTCCAATCTCGCACACCGTTCGGGCGAGGCGCAATTTGGGGCGGACGCAGCCTGGCAGTTATCTTGACGCTTGCGTATATAGTTGCAGGTGGATTCTTGCATGACCCATAATCTCCGGGAAGTCTGGCCGATGGCCCGTTCTTTGGTTGAGCAAACGATGCGCGTTCTGCCGATCGTCGTAATGACGGCCTTGCTGGGCGCGTGCGCCATGACAATGCCGGGCCAGTCGCGGGACGAGAACCGCGATCACTGCATGAGCAGCGACCCCGACGTGAGCATTACAGGATGCACCCTGCTGATCCTCACCGGTAACGAGACGGAGGCGGTTCTTGCCGCGGCGTTCAACGAGCGGGGAATCGCGTACCGTCACAAAGGGGAATACGACCGGGCCATCGATGACTACGGGCAGGCGATCCGGTTCAATCCCGATTTTGCCGAGGCGTTCAACAACCGGGGCAACGTCTACAACCTCAAGGGGCAATACGACCGCGCGATCCAGGACTTCGATAAGGCGATCCGGCTCAATCCCAGTTTTGTCCAAGCGATCAACGATCGGGGCAACGCCTACGTTGGCAAGGGCGAATACGACCGCGCCATCAAGGACTACGATCTGGCGATCAAGCTGAAGCCCAACTATGCGGACGCGATCAACAACCGGGGTATCGCTTACGACGACAAGGGAGAATATGACCGCGCCATTGAAGAATTCGATCAAGCGATCCAGTTGATTCCGGGCTTTGCCAGCGCGTTCTACAACCGGGGAATTGCGCGCGATAACAAGCGCGAATACGACGTCGCCATCGAGAACTACGACCAGGCGATCGAGCTGGACCCCAATTACGTGGATGCATTCGTGGCGCGGGGAAATGCCTACTCCAGCAAGAAGGACTACGACCTCGCGATTGAGGAATACGCCGAAGCGATCGGGCTCGATCCCAAAGATGCGGATGCTTTCGTCGATCGGGGCAACGCATACCGTCACAAGGGCGACTACGACCGCGCCATCTTGGACTATGACCAGGCGATCAAACTGAATCCCATCGATGCGGAAGCGTTCAACAACCGGGCGCTCGCCCACCACGACAAGGGCGAATACGATCGCGCCATCGAGGACTACGATCAGGCGATCAAGCTGAATCCCAGCGATGCCGCGGCCTTCAACAACCGGGGCTCCGTCTACCGCAGTATGGGCGATTACAACCGCGCCATCCAGGACTATGACCAGGCGATCGAGCTGAATCCGGAATACGCGGATGCGTTCAAAAACCGGTGCTGGTCCCGTGCAATCGCCAGGCGGCTCCAGCCTGCTCTTGCGGATTGCAATCAATCGCTGGCACTGGTCCCGAACGACGCAGACACGCTCGACAGCCGCGGGTTCGTGTATCTCGAGATGAAGAATCCCGACGCCGCGATTGCCGATTACAACGCCGCGCTGTCAGTCACCCCAAAATTGGC
The DNA here is from genome assembly GCA_963808695.1 of uncultured Acidobacteriaceae bacterium. Taxonomy (GTDB): domain Bacteria; phylum Acidobacteriota; class Terriglobia; order Terriglobales; family Acidobacteriaceae; genus Telmatobacter. The sequence goes on along the minus strand of CAWEHF010000021.1, from coordinate 83,777 downwards.
CTCATCTCTGTACGGGCGGGGGCTGGCGGAGCGGATGAAGGGCGATAAGGCCGCGTCCGACGCGGACATTGCCGCCGCGAAGGCGATCACTCCCAACATTGCAGATCAATTCGCAAAATGGGGAGTTCCCGCGCCGCAGCCATAGCCGGAGTTGAAGCGGTTGAAGGCTGCCCCGCTTGTGCCACATGAGACGCCCCTCAGCGTCGCGCGTGCCATGCGCCGTCAAACCGCTTCCCGGGTGCTTTCCTGAGGGGCAACGCGGCCGTTCTCGTCCATCTTGCCGAAGATCATTTTGCCGCTGGCGGTCTGGAGCACGCTGGTGACCGAGATCTCGACCGAGCGGCCGATCATCTTGCGGGCGTGGTCGACAACCACCATGGTCCCGTCGTCCAGGTAGCCCACGCCCTGGTTGTATTCCTTGCCTTCTTTCAGGATGACTACGTTCATGTGCTCGCCGGGCAGCACCACGGGCTTGAGAGCGTTGGCAAGGTCGTTAATATTGAGCACTTCGACGTGGTGCAGGTGGGCCACTTTGTTCAGGTTGAAGTCGTTGGTGACCACCTTGGCTTCCCATTTTTTGGCCAGTTCGAGCAGCTTTAGGTCGACCTCGCGGATCGAGGGGAAGTCGTCGGGCACAATCTGCACCTGCAGGCTGCCGTTGGACTGCATGCGCTGCAGCATATCGAGTCCGCGGCGGCCGCGCTGGCGCTTCGAGGCGTCGGTGGAGTCGGCGACGACCTGCAGTTCGCGCAGCACGAACTCGGGCACAACGATCATGCCGTCGATAAAGCCGGCCTCGGCGATATCGGCAATGCGGCCGTCGATAATTACGCTGGTATCGAGGACCTTGGCCGAACGCCTGAGGGGGCGGTCACCGGTAAACAGGGTGCCGAGCGCGGCCGGATTCAACAGATCGCCCTTATTGGCGCCCACCAGCAGGCCGACGTAGGTCATCAGCAGCAAGACAAAAATCTGCAGCACGGCTGAGGTTGCCTTTTCCAGTGGCGCCGTGCGAAGAACCAGGCAGAACAAAGCCGCGCCAAAGATGCCCAGGACGCTGCCGGCGACCGCCCCGATAAGCCGGCGAAGGCTAAGGGCGCGCACCCGCAGTTCGAAGACGATGACCGCGATTGCCGCAACGGCTCCGCCCAGCGCCTGCAACCAGTCGGACTTGTCTCCGAAAGGATGGAAGTAATAACAAACCCCGGCCAAGAGGGCTACAAAAAAAAGACGTATCAGAACCAGATCCATACGTGCCTGCTTTCGAGGGCTGAGGAAAAACCTGCAAGCCCCGACACAATTGGCGAGTATGAACACTGCTCTCTGCGGTCGTCAAGTGGAAAGCAAAACAGGGGATAAGGGTTCGGGTACGCCGGCCTGGCCCGCACACCGAACCCTCGAGGATTTTAGTTGAAGCGAAACAGGCGGCGATTGAACGCCGTTTCCTTCCTGCGGAAATCTGCCTGCGGCGGGAGATTACGAGGCAGCGGCCAACTCGGTAACCGGCGTCTGCCTTTGGGCGCCCTTGCGCGGACCCCGCTTGCGCGCACTCATCACCTTGATGCGCTCCAGCAGTTCAAGCGGAGAGCAGTTCTTCCTCGCCACCATGGCGTCGGCCACGTGAATCTGGTTCGCGGCCTGGGGATCGCCCAGCAGGATCATGGGGACAGAAGGCGCAATGCGTTTGAGACGGTCAACCAGTTGGCCGCCATTCATTTGCGGCATTCCGTAACTGGCCAGAACCAGGTCGACCTGCAGACCCGAAAAAACTCCAATTGCCTCCTGGCCGGTGGCGGCTGAAACCACCTTGTACCCGTGTGTTGAAAGCAGGAACTTGAGAATCGAGAGCTCTTGTTCGTTATCGTCTACGCAAAGAATCACTTTCTTCGGCCGCATGGATGCAGTTTCGCTCCTTCATGAGTATTGTTCTGGGGCCGTCTTTGAACAACACTTCGCCTTTCCGCTCTATGGGCGGCTTCGCGGGTGGTTCTCGAGGCCCGGCGACCGCAGCAAATCAGACCGCCTTCTCCGGATCGGCCTGGGGCATGGTGCTTATGCAGCTCTCCATGCAGCCCTGGCGCACAATCCGCTCGAAGACCGGCCCTGGTTCGCGGTCAGTCAATCAGTGCTTGTACGGCGTCTCAGGAAACATGTACCAGTTTTGCTTCGCGTAACAACGAAGCTCCTTATGGCCGCGGGCGTTCCTGGCCGGAGGCCCTGGCACAGGTTTCCTGAAACGCTATAGCGTGAAGGGGACAACCGGAAGGTCCGGTGCGAATTTCCTTCAATGAATCCGAAGCGTACGATCAGCGGAGCGATATGGGAAGAGGGAATGAGAAGCGAAAAGTGGATTGAAAACGGATGTGAAACAAGTGGAAATCTGCCCGCGACAATGATTTGCTTTTACTTGCGCGCATTAAAGTCTGTTGAAAGAGTGTGTATCACGGCAGGAAAAGCCGCCCATTTGCAACAGGAACAGTGCTGCCTCCGACGCGAACATTTGTGACCCCCGCGTCAAGCCTTCGAGCGGCCAGATGAATCTCGCTGGGACGCCCAATCTCAACCCCCTGGGTAACGACGATCGAGGTGTCGGATGCGACTGCGCGATGCTCGACCAGGTAGCTGATGGCGCAGCCGGCTGCCGAGCCCGTTGCCGGATCTTCGCCGCCGTAAAACTGCATCCGCGCCCTCCACTGCTTCGCAGCGTTCTCGTTTTGGACAAGAGCAGGGGCGAGACAGTAGAACCACCGCCCTCCGCTCTCGCGCAGCCAGGGAGGGGCTGCATCGTGGTCCACTTTGAGGCGGGCGAGCGCGTCAATCGAACGCAGGACAACGATTACGAAGGCGGTGCCGGTGGATACCACCTGCGGGGTCAACGCTGGATCGAGGTCGCCGGGAGCGAGTCCGCACAGCCGCGCAACGCCGTCACGGTCAAGCTCTGCGCCAAAGACGGGATCGCGCTGTGTCATCTCTCCGTAGACGGCGCCGCCGGTCGGGACGGCAGTTGAAAAACGCACTGGGACTGTTCCCACATTCAGCTTGAGCTTCACGGTATCGTTCGCAACGCACTCCGGCGCCGTGCGCATCAAAACGCTGGCCGTTCCCAAGGTGGGATGACCGGCGAAGTTCAGCTCTTCCTGCGTAGTGAAGATGCGTACACGCACGCCTTCACCGCGCTCGGCCAAGAGGTCGCCGCGCTCGACAAACGTGGTCTCGGAAAGATTGAATTCGCGAGCGATGGCCTGCATGCGCTCGGTGGCCAGGCCGCAGGTGTTCATCACCACGGCCAGCGGATTGCCTGTTAAAGCCGCATTCGTGAAGACGTCGACGACGTGGTATTCGAGTTCGATCGCGCTTTGCATCTTGACCTTGATTATGACCGATTACCGATCGCGTTTCTTGACATACCTCCGGACGCACTTTACTCTACGAATACCCGCTGCGCCGCGACGCAGCACCAGGATCCGATGACGAGCTATTTCCACTCCGCGATTCGTCCGTGCTGCTGTCAGTGCAGGGTTTCGCGGGTGTGCGCGCTCGGATAAGCTCCTTAAGCAAGGATCAGGAAGCATGAGCCCACCCGCTTGATGGCGCGGTGGGTTTTTAAATTACAGGGAACAAGGGACCGAGGGAACAAGGGAACAAGGGAACAAGAAAGCAGGGACTAATAGTCTAAGGGAGTAAGAATTCGACGCCGAGTCAAAGCGGCAAATCGACCTCGGCGAAACTTTTCCCTTTTTCCCTTGTTCCCTGCCTTTCGAGCACCGGTGGCGAAGTGGCTAACGCGCAGGTCTGCAAAACCTGTATTCGCGGGTTCAACCCCCGCCCGGTGCTCCAAACTTTGCGATGGAAACAAGCAAGGCCGCGCCTCGGGGGTAGGTCGCGGCCTCGTTTGTTTCTTGCTTTAATTTATTTCTTGGTTTCCGGCCGGAACTTGACTGCCACGCTTCGCCTGGACCGCCCTACAACTCAATCAGCGGGCGAGGGAGCCGAGGACGCGCGCGATCGAGGAAGAGCCTCATGCGAAGGGCTTCGGTTCGTTGCGCGATCACCAGCCGCATCTGGCGGCGAATATGATCGGGATCCTCGAGCCGATCGATCTGCGTCTCGTCGCTCGCGGCGTCTCGCTCGAGTCTCGCAATTCGTTCCTCAATGGAATTGCGAAAGCGAGGGCTGATCTCATAACCATCGTGCACGGCGCAGTTCACGATCATGGCAGGCTCCGTTCGAGTGAATTACCCGAGGCGGCGTTTTTTTGCATCGCGACTCAAGTTTCTTTCTTCACTGCCGATAGTAGCGACGAGCCGCTGTGTACGCCAGATTACGGCGTTGCCTAACTTACGTAACTGAGTGTACGAAAACGATACAACGACCCAAGCCTTGAGGCTCCTGCGTTGCCTGTTTTCAAGAAACAAGTGAACTCACATGCGGGACGCGGCAACGCACGATCCCCCGGAGCCAGCGGTTACGGCTGCTGCTGCGGTGCGGCGGCGTAGTAGCCTTTGCGCACCTGCACCTTCATTCCGTCGCCGCATTGCACGGCGAGATGGCGGAAGGTGCCGTCGAGCTTGGTGTTGCTGGGCGTATAACTGGCGACATACTGCGTACGCAACTCGTCTTGAATCTGGTCAAACGCGGCCTGCAGCTTCTGGCCGTTGTTGCCCACATCAATCACTCTGCCGCCGGTCTCATCGGCGATCCGCTTGGCTGCGGAGTAGCCGTAGTAGCCCATCCCCGCGTTCCAATACATGGCCCGGTCGGCGCAGAGGATCACGTAAATGATGACATTGTTGCGATTGGCCGCTGCGATGGCCTCGCCGATCTTGGTGCGGCTGCCCTCGTCCTCGCCGTCGGTGAGGATGATCATGGCCTTGCGGCCCGTCTCCTGGTTGAGTTTCTCGTTTGCCGCCAGGTTGATGGCATCGTAGAGCAGTGTTCCCTTGGGACCGCCGGGGGTTGGAACCGTGCCGCCGCCCAGTCCCGGAATGCCCCCTCCGTTGCCGCCCGCAGTGTTGATCTCGGCCTTGCTCATTGCGTGGGCAAGTTCATGGGCGCTATTGGTAAAGTCCTGCAGCAGGTCGACGTTCACATCGAACGAGATGAGGAACGCTTCGTCTTTCTGCCTGAGAACGCGCTCGAGGAACTGGCTGCCGGCGTCCTGCTCGAGCTGAAGTACTCGCTCCTGGCTGCCCGATGTGTCGAGCAGAATCCCCAGCGTGAGAGGCTGGCTGGTCTCAGCCACGAAACTCTTCAGCGTTTGAGGCGCCTTATCCTCAAGCACAGCGCAGTCGCTCTTGGTCAGGTGCGGCACCAACTCATTGTTCTTATCTTTGACGGTGAAGAAGATGTCGACCAGGTTCACGTTCACCTTGAACGTTGCCACTGAAGTTTCGTCGGCAGGGGCGGCCGGAGCAGTGCTGACTGGCGGGGCATCGGGCGAGGGCGCAAGTTGGCATCGTCCCAGGGCCGGAACAGACACCAGGGCGGCTGCGAGCACGGCAAACGCGAGGGGAGTACGCATGCTGAGAATTTAGACGAAAATCCTTCGGCTATGAAAGCATTATTCGAAGTCTTTGCGCAGGGAGTTGGCAACCAGCGGGGATCTGGCGCGTCTGATACTCTGGGTGGTGCGCCCCCAGCGTGGCGGCGAGGGTGCGCCTGGCATCGAACGATGGGTGGGTTGGGGAGGAAGATACGGCTGTGAAGCGTGGTTTATCAAGATCGGCGGCGCTGGTGGTGGCCTTGGGGTTGGGGTTCGGTTTCAGCAGGGTGGCTCCGGCTCAGAACCAGCAGACGCCCGTACCAGACGCGCCCACTCCGCAGGCTCCGCCCCCGCTTCCCGGTACTGAGGGTCCCATCACTCCCGGTGAGGGTACGGGACCGGTTCCGGCTGCATCGAGCAGCACAACACCGGCTGCACCGGCTCCTGCCAAGCCTGCGCCGGCTCCAGCGTCCACACAGCCGCCGGCCGATGACCACTTCCAGAATGCGGTGCCTGAAGGCAGCGAATCAGCGTTCCAGAAATACGTTGTCAACGTCAACTTTGTCGAGGTTCCGGTCACGGTAAAGGACACCAAAGGCAAAGCAGTCGCCGGTCTCACCTTCCGTGATTTCAAAGTCTTTGAGAACGATACCCGCGAACCGATCAGCTTTTTCAGCGTCGACCCGCAGCCGCTTTCCATCGCCTTCGTAATCGACCAGAGCCTGCCTTCGAACGTGATGGACAAGGTAAACACGTCGCTGGGCGCGTTGCAGGGCGCGCTGGCGCCGTACGACGAGGTCGCGGTCTTCACCTATGCGCACGGGACCAAGGAGTGGACCACGTTTACCGGTGCGCAGGGCAATCGGCTGCCCGCAGTGCTTTCAATCGCCGAGAATGCCGGCACAGACCCCACCGTTCCTTTCACGTCGGGGCCCTTTGGCGGATGCAGCATGAGCGAGAACGGCAACTGCGTCGATCCCAATCTTCAGGAAGGCCGCTCCGCCGGCCAGAACGGCATCACTGCGCTGCCTAAAGAGCTTCACCAGCTCAACGACGCCATTCTGCAGGCGGCGCGCGAACTTTCGAGCCGGCCCAAAGAGCGCAGGCGCATTATCTATGTGGTCTCAGACGGCAAGGAGTACGGCAGCAAGGCCACCTGGAAGGAAGTTGTCCGCTACCTGCAGACCAACAAAATCGCCGTTTACGGTACCCTGGTGGGCGATTCAGCGCGCTGGGGCGAGGGTTGGCTTGACCGCTTCCACCTGCCCTTCGAGATGTACTCGAACATCCTGTACAAGTACACGGCGTTGACCGGCGGGGATCTTGACTCTGAGGGCGGCACCAACGGCATTGAAAAGAGCTACACCAAAATTGCCGATGAAGCGCGCAACCAGTACACGCTCGGCTACCTGAGCCACGAGTCAATCTACGACGCCAAATACCGCAAGATCGACGTGCGTGTGGACCGGCCCGATCTGGTCGTGATCGCCAAGCCCGGGTACTATCCTTCAGCCCAGGATTACAAGTAAGTCGTGGCCGGTTCAGCAGCCTCAGCCGGCCTGGGTCTGTGCTCGGCTGCTTTTTGGGGCGGGTCTGACTTCGCCGGTGGATGGGGTTCGCGCCGCGCTCCCGCGCTGCTGATCGTCACCTCAGGCCAGATTCTTTCCGGGGCGTTTCTCGTCATCCTCTGCTTCGCCGTCCATGTTCCCTCGCCCGCAATCCATTACTCCATTCTGGCCATCATTGGCGGGTTTGAGGGGGCGCTGTCTCTGGCGATTTTTTACCGGGCGCTGGCCATCGGCGCGATGGGGCTGACCGCTGCTCTAACCGGTTTGCTGACCGCCCTCATCCCTGTGCTGTTCTCATTTCTCCGTGAAGGCCTGCCCGCGCCGGTCAATATCGCCGGACTAGCTACCGGTTGCGCCGCAATCTGGTTCATCACCCACCAGGCTCAAGCGCTGCCCGCCAATCGCCAGCCCGGTCCGAGCGGAAATGCTCTGCTCCTTGGCACGCTCGCTGGGATCGGCTTCGGGTGCCAGTTGGTTCTGCTCAAATTGGCCTCGAGCGGCGGAGTGCTGTGGTCACTCACCTGGACGCGCATTGCCGGCGTGGTTGCGCTTCTTCTTGCGCTTGCCGTTTTGCGGCCGAAGGCGCGCGTGAAAGCCTTCCTTGCGATCGGCATCGTCGCAGGAATCCTGGATACGCTGGGCAACCTGCTTTACGTGCTTGCCGCGCAGGCGGGCAGGCTCGATATCGCCGCCATGGTCTCCTCGCTTTACCCGGCAGGGACCATCCTGCTTGCGGCGATTCTGTTGCGCGAACGGCCGTCGCGCCGCCAGATGGCTGGAATCGGCCTGGCGCTGGCCGCGGTGGTGATGCTGAGCGTATAGAGCTGGAATCCCCAGAACGCGGAAAGGCCCGTGCAACTCGCACAGGCCTGTGTCGTTTCTCTCATTTTTCAGGGGTTACACCCCTGGCATCCGAACGAATCCCGAGCCGCGACAGCCGCAGGTCGCCAGCTACTTAGGCTCGATCGGAGCCGAGCTTACCGGGGTCGTCGACGTATTTTGTTGAACGGACGGCGCCGGCGGGTCCTGGGGGCCTTTGAGTCCGTCCTTGAAGCCTTTGAGGCCCTCACCCAGTCCCTTGCCGAGCTCCGGCAGCCTCTTGGCGCCAAAAAGGATCAGCAGCAGGATGCCAATGATAAACAGGTGAGTCGGTTGAAGTAGATCGCCCATTGTTTTTCCCTCCACGCCGCTCATTGACGCGGCGCACACTTCGCTACCGGATTATTGTCGCACAGAACGGCCACACGGCGAGTGATCTCGCTCACTCCAGAAGAGCCATCATCGCAAAGTATGAGCCGGGAGTCCAACGGGGCAGAGGCGTGCAGGCGACCGATGTGAACGGAGCCTCGGCGACAGCGTCAGTTCACCCTTGCCGGCTTGCCCAGCCGCTCAGTGATTTTTGAGAAAAACGTTCGCAGATCCTCTTCGTCGCCCTCGGTCAACCGCCGATAGACCTTCATCAGGGGAAAAAGGCGAGAACCGCGAACATTCACCGCCGGCACCGCAGAATTGCCGCCGGGGTAGACGTACATCTCCCAAGCCCCGGCGTAGAGATCGCGCACCACCTCGCCCAGGTAGCTGCCCCACAGGCGGACCTCGAATTCGAGGTCGAATTGCGGGCCCTCACCCACCATGATCAGCACCTCGTCGAGCGCGTCAACGGATTCGGCCAAAAAGTCGAGCTTTTGCCCGAACGCTGAGGCAGCCAGGCTGGCCGCGGCTTTAGCATAGCCCTCCATCATGGCGCCCAGGTCAGGGAACGCAGTGGATTCAAGACGCTGACGCAAATCGGCCGGGTGTGGCATCCAACCTAAAGAGTACCCGGTTTGCCCATCGCCTGTAAGGCCGTCGACCTGGGCCGTTGGCACCGCTTTATGGCAGACTGAAGACAGTTGTGGAGGTCCACAAGCCGTGAAAACCCTCAAGTTCCTCGCCATGGCCTTGCTGGTTTGTTTTGCCGCGGGGCCGGCGCGCTCCGCCGATCGCATTATCTACCCCGAACCGGCGCAGGCAAGCGCCGATCTGGCTGCCGCGCTCAAAACCGCTGCCGCCGAGCACAAGCGCATTCTGCTCGACTTTGGCGGCAACTGGTGCGGCGATTGCCAGGTGCTCGACATCTACTTCCATGACCCCAGCAACCTGTCGATTCTGAATGCAAACTTTGTGCTGGTGCACATCAACGTCGGCCACCTGGATGAGAACCTCGACATCGCCAAGCGCTACGGCGTTCCGCTCGACAAGGGCGTGCCGGCGTTGGCCGTTCTGAGCGAGCACGGCAAGCTGCTCTACAGCCAGAGGCAGGGCGAGTTCGAGGCCATGCGCCGCATGGAATCTTCGTCGGTGACGAGCTTCCTGGTGCAATGGCGCCCCGGACAGGGCCCGTGCTCGGTGGTTGTGGTTAGCTGCTGAAGGGCAAGAATGAAGTTCGATCTCGAGAAGATCCCGGCCAGTTCGACCTACAAGCTGCTCGTAGGTTTGGTTGCGCCGCGGCCCATCGCACTGATCACCAGCATGGATGAAGCTGGCCATCTGAACGCCGCGCCCTTCAGCGCCTACAACTATCTCTGTACCGACCCGCCCATCGTCGCCGTGGGAGTGACCAATCGTCCCGATCAGCGCTTCGTTCCCAAAGACACGGCCCGCAATATTCGCCGCACCGGCGAGTTTGTGGTGAACGTGGTTACCGAGGACATCGCCGAGAAGATGAACATCTGCGCCACGGATTTTCCGCCGGAGATGAGCGAGGTCGATCTGGCCGGATTCACAACCCTGCCCTCACTCAAGGTGAAGCCGCCGCGCCTGGCAGAGGCTCATGCGGCGCTGGAGTGCCGCGAATACACCACCATGGAGATCGGCCGCTCGCGCATCATTCTGGGACGCGTAGTTTCCATTTATGTTGAGGATCGGTTCGTGGACCCGGAAGGCCCGTACATCTACGCGGACCAGCTGCACTCCATCGGCCGCATGAACGGCCTGGGCAACTACGTGCGCACGCGCGATGCGTTCATCACCATTCCGCGTATCTCGTACGAGGAGTGGAAGAAAAGGCAGCAGTAGCGGGCGCAGCTATCCCAGCGGGGCCAGGTGCTTCGTGTTCTGGTCACCAGCCAGTTACCACCGCGCTATTAGGTAGGTAATGGCGATCGGGCTGCTACGTCTGCGATGGCTCGCCGAAGAGGCGCTCCAGCCAACCGAGAAATGGCTTACAGGCAGGGATTAAATTGTCAAAATGCGCTTCGATAGCCTCGCCAAGGTTTTTCTTGTTTGGGTCTTGCCAAGCAATAAGTGTCTTGACGATGGCTTTTGGCCGTTCGACCTCGCGGAAACCCGTCATCCCATCCTTCTCTGCTTGATTGACAACCTCTGATATATACTTCTCAGACTTTGGAGCCATCGCAGCCCGAAGCAGGTCCTCGAATATTCCGTCGCGTATATTGTCCGGCATTAGCCAGATGCCAAGAGTTGGCAGACGGTCCTGGTCCGCCTCTGCAGAAGGCGGAAGAATTAGACCTTGGTCCGGCAGTTCGTCCGGAATTGCGTAGAATTTGCCTAGCCTTCCCTGTAACGAGCGGATTCTGGATCGGATTCCACTGTCTCCGGTGCATTCTGTCTCACTTTGATCCGCGTCAAGAACAGCGCCAAGTACCGCCTGAGTCTTTTGGCTAGCCTCAGTCATACCGGTGAGAATGTCGAGAACGCCGTCGTCGTTAATGCAATGGCCTAACTCATAAGATGGAAATGCTCCCGTCGCTTTGTGAACCAAGTGACAGAATGCGTGCCAATCATCAGGTCCCTCGACCAGCAATACCTTCTTCCCCATGTGGGCTAGGTCTGCCTTCGACGCTTTGATTTGGGAACTTGCCGACATGCCTCAGCGAACCTCAATGCCCTGCCTGATGGCAGCTTCCAAGCCTTGAGGCGAGAACTCGTGGGCGTGAATATTCTCTCCCTTGCGTTCGAGCCGGTAAACGTAGCTTGCGCTTGGAATTAGGCGCTCCCTTTGCGCGTTAACGAAGGCTTGAATGCAATCGTTGCTATGCGTCGTTGCGAACACCTGCACTCCAAATTGATTCGCGGCCTCGAAGAGTGCCTTCCATAGCTGTTCTTGCACTTCCCAGTGCAGACCATTCTCAAACTCGTCAATGAGCAGAATTCCGCCCGATGCATTGGCCATGGCGAGACCGATATGGAAAAGATGGGTCAAGCCGTCGCCCATGGAAGCGAGCGGAGTTCTTCCGCGGTCACCATCGATCTTGAGATAGGGGAGATCGGCTCCAGACTCAGGGTCGCTAATATAGCGAAGATCGCGGACTTCCGGCTCGACGAATCTGAGCCAATCAAGAAGCAATTCATCCTTGTCAGCCAACGAAGCCTTGTCCCAAAGACGTTTTGCATCGCTCGCGGAGAAGCCGCGCGCGGGAAGGGAAGCGGCCGGAGCAGAATCTGGATGCAGCCATCCTTCATCATTCATGATTTCTTCGGGAGGCGGAGGCATTAGTAGGAACCGCTCGAAAAAATGAGGTTTAGACCTCTTCTTGCCTCTGGTAAGTTCGAATCCTCTTCCCAGGAGGTGACCTAAATGCCGCCGATAAGAGTTCGGCTCCGTTCTTTCTGACTCGGCATTCATCGCCTCCATTTCGAGAAGATCATCCAAAAACGGCTCGCAGCGAATTTGGAGATTGGACTCGGGATGGCCAGCGGTTAGTCGTATGGAAGGCTTGGAAAGATGTCCATGCTCGCGGTGAAACAAGTTCAACAGCGGTCGAAGAGATTCCTCCAACTCGAACGGATCAAACTTGTCGAATTTCCTTCGCAGTACTGCATCCAACTCCCTGCGCGACGCGACGCGCATAACATCCCACGGCGAACTGCTGGAGTAAAGCTCGACCGCCTCTAGCAAGCATGTCTTCCCGGTATTGTTCTTCCCAACAAAGAGGTTCAATCCGCCAAGCTTGGGAAGATCGAGTTCGCGAAAGAGCTTGAATCCCGAGATGTGAAGGGACGGAATCATAGTTAGAGGCAGTCTAGCGCGTCCAGGGGCTGTTTCCAAGAAGCGCACCCAAAGAATTCTCGCACCTATCCCATCGGCGTCAGGTGCTTGGTGTTCCGGTAGGTGTACTGGATGCGGTGAACCACCGTGATGGTCGAGAACACGGCAAGCACCCACAGCACCGGGGCCATTACGCCCCAGTGATTGAACAGCGCGCCGAGAAGGATGAGCACGATTCGTTCCGGGCGCTCCATGAAACCCACCTTGCACTGGCCGATCAGCGCCTCGGCGCGGGCGCGCGTGTAGCTCACCATGAGCGAAGTGACCATGACAAAAGCCACCAGCACCACGTAGCGGAAGCGGTTGATGCGGCCGTAGTAGACCAGCAGGCCGAAGAAAAGCACTACATCGGAGTAGCGGTCGATGACCGAGTCGAAGAACGAGCCGAATACCGTCACCTGGTTGGTGCGGCGCGCCACGCGGCCGTCGACCATATCGAAGATGCCGGCGCCGAAGATGACCATGCCGGCAAAGAAAAACATGCGGTCGGCATTGGATTCATTGGCGTGGCCGAAGAGAAACGCGGCGGCAATGTTGATGACCAGCCCGAAGAAGGTAAGGAAATTGGGATTGATGCGGGTGAGCGCCAGGCCATGCACGATGCGATCGAGCAGCCAGCCGCAGGCGCGGCCGAACTCGCTTGTCCAGGTCATCGAAACGTCCAGCTCCTAGCTTCTAGCCTCTAGCTCCCAGCCTATCGCCGCCAGAGCCAGCATTGTCGCCCTACTGTGAAAGAGCTGAAAGCCACAGGCTAGAGATTGGCAACCAGCTCTTCCCGTTCACTGTGCAGCACCGGCCGCGGCAGCTTCGCCTTCTTCGCCTTCGTCGCCGGCCTCATCGTGAATCGTAGTCAACTTCAGAATCTCAAGCTCACGTTTGCCGTTTGGTGTGTGGATCACTGTTACGTCACCCACTTTTTTGCCCACAATCCCACGGCCAATCGGCGAGGTCGTTGAAATCAGCCCTTTCTCGACGTCGGCCTCTTCACTCGTCACCAGCCGGTAGATGAGCTCCTCGTCCTTGGTTGAGTCGTAGACCACCACCGTCGAACCGAATCCCGCCTTGTCCCTGGGAATGTTCGAAAGGTTGACGAGAGAGAGCTCGGCCATGCGCTTCTTGAGCTGGCCCAGGCGGGCATTCACAAACTCCTGCCGCTGCTTGGCCATGTGGTACTCGGCGTTCTCCGACAAATCTCCCAATGCCCTGGCCTTCTTGATCTCGGCCGGCAACTCGTGAGCAAGCTCGTACTCGAGAGCCTTGATTTCGCCAAGGAGTTTTTTCTTGATGTGTTCGGGCATCCGTGGTCCGCTGCGGGCGAGGAAGCTCAGTCCGCGAGAGTCAACAACACTAGAAAGACAATTATACGGCAGTGGGCGAGAGCGGCTCCTATTGGGAGGCCGCGCGCTTCTCGTCGAGAAACGATTGCAGGATCAGCGTAGCGGCTACCTGGTCGACGACCTTGCGATGCTCCTGCCGTTTGCGGCCTGCCTGGTACAGAATCTGATGGGCCTCGTAAGAGGTCAGCCGTTCGTCCCGCAGATGGATCGGCAGCCCGGTCAGCTCGCCAAGTTCAGCGGCAAAGGCCTGAGTCTTTTGCGCTTGAGGTCCGGCCTCTCCCGACAGGTGGAGCGGGTCGCCGACCACAATCGCGCTCACGGCATACCGCCGCGCAAGTCGCGCCAGAGAACGCAGATCGTCGCGCCGGCTCCGTTTTCGTTCGAGCGTCATTACCGGTTGCGCCGTCAGGCCCAGCTCGTCTGAGACGGCTACACCGATGCGGCGGTTGCCAATGTCGAGGGCGAGATAACGGGGATGGGAGGCAGCTTCCAGCTTCTAGCTCCTAGGGCCTGTTCACACTACTGAGATGGATGGCGTTGCGAGCGAAAATCCGGTCAGACGAGGCCGAGCCCGAAGGCTTTGGCGGCTCCAAGGTCGAGGGCGAGAACAAAGTATGGCGCGACTTTCGCCGCAACCCGAAGGGACGGGGCCAGTTTTTCCGATTTCGTTGTCGTTCGTCGCTAACAGACACCCGGTATGCGTCGCTCCTCTCTTCCTAGAACTCGAAAAACTGGCTCCCGTCGCCACCATCCCAGTACTGTGAGCAGGCCCTAGCTTCTAGCCTAAAGCTCCGGCCATGGACTGGCAGCAGGATCGCCTCAAATTCAGCTCAAGACGAACGGACAGGTAACTCCACGCACGCGTTCTCAGCTGGCAAACCGAGGTCGCATGGGGTGGGTGCGGCCGATTTTGGCTATGGGGCCGGCGACGCTCCCGTACCGATCAGCGGATGACACCCGATACAATGAAAGATAGAGAGTCCTCAGGGGCCCAATTCGCGTCCTAAATGATTGAAGAATCGTCTTAACGGCCCAATCCGGGCCGGCAGATTCAATCAACACCAAAAAAGGGATTCAGACTGGCATTATGGCAAGGCGAAGAGCGAAGAACAAGAGAAAAACGGGGCGGGCGGGGGCAATACTCCTTCCTGGTCTTCTTGTCGTCGCGCTTGCCGTTGTCGGCGCTGCAGCCTGGCTGGCGTTTACGCCCTATGGGCCTTCAACGGAGACCTTTGTGGAACTGGACCCGGGCTCTTCCACCCAGACTGTCGGCCGAGTGCTTGAGAAGGCCGGCGTGGTACGGAGCCAGTATGCCTTCGATCTTTTGCGCTTGTTCAAACGCGGCGCCCTGCGCGCCGGCGAGTATCGGTTCGATGGTCCGGCAACGGCGGTTGAGGTGTACGCGCGGATCGCGCGCGGAGACATCTACACCCGTGCCTTGACCATCCCTGAGGGTTCGAACATTTTCGATATCGCCACCCGCGTTGAAGAGAACGGTTTCGGCAGCCGGCAGGATTTTCTCGATGCGGTGGTCAATCAAGCAAGCCTGATTTCCGATATCGATCCGGGGGCCAGGAGCCTCGAGGGCTACCTTTTCCCTGACACGTACCGGTTTGCGCGCGATGTAAAACCTGAGCAGATTGCCGGCGCAATGGTGAGGCGATTTCGCGCGGTTGCCGCGCAGTTGGGCCTGAAGGACAATTTCCACCCGGTGGTGACCGTCGCGTCGCTGGTCGAACGCGAGACAGCGGTCGACGCAGAGCGCCCGCTGGTGGCCAGCGTCTTTGAAAACCGGTTGCACAAAAACATGCCTCTGATGACCGATCCGGCCGTGATTTACGGCCTCGAGCTGGAGGGCATCTGGCGCGGGACGATCTACCAGAGCGATCTCAAGCGGGACACAGCCTACAACACCTACATTCACGCGGGGCTGCCTCCGGGCCCCATCGCCAACCCCGGCATTCCATCGCTGCGCGCAGCTATGAACCCGGCAACCACGAATTACCTCTACTTTGTGGCAGCCGGAGCCAACGCACAGGGGCACTCGGTCTTCGCCGCGACTCTCGATGAGCACAATCGCGAAGTAGCCAACTACCGCCGCGCCGTGAAGAAGGCAGGTGGAAAATGAGCGTGCGCCGCGCATTCACCACCTGCTCGCTCGGGCTCCCCGTCTTGCTTGCCGGGTGCTCGCTTTTGCCCACCACGCGAAAGCTCCCGGTGCCCAAGGCGCCTGCAACGATACAGAATGCAACGCCCGAGGAACTGGTGGCGCAGCTCAACAAGAACTGGGATGGGCTGAATACCATTACCGCCAAAGTGAACATCCTGGCGAGCATCACCAAACCCAAAGAAGGTTCGGTGACAACCGAGCCCGCCTTTACTGCAAACATCCTTCTCGGCAAACCGGGGATGCTTCGCGTTTATGCTCGGGTTCCGGTGCTTGGAACCGAGATGTTCGACATGGCCAGCGACGGCAAGAACTTTACGCTGTACGTGCCCTCAAAGAATGAAGCGGTAAAAGGCCCTAATGCCCTGACGAAGAAGTCGCCCAACGAATTTGAAAACATGCGGCCGGCATTCTTCTATGACGCCATGGTGGTGCGCGGGCTTTCGCCCGATGAGTTGTATTCAGTAACAGCCGACTCCGAGACCATCGAAGATCCGGAGAAGAAGCATCTGCTCACAAAATCGGAATACGTGCTGAGCATCGTGCGTACGATTCCGGGCAGCAGGCAACAGAAGCCGGTGCGGGTAGTCACGTTCGATCGCTCTGATCTGAAGCCCTACCAGCAGGACATCTACGATGCGGACGGCAATCTGGAGACCCAGGTCTTTTACGGCAATTACAGCGACTTTAACGGCGTCGATTATCCGTCGACCATCACCATCAAGCGGCCGCTCGAGGCTTACCAGATCGTGCTGACAGTGCTCACGCTCACCGAAAACCAAACGCTCGACAACGACGAGTTTGTTGTCGACGTTCCGGCGGGAACCGAGATCAAGAGCCTGGAGTAGGCCTATTGCGGCGCGGGCTGGGCCGGAGGCGGGGGAGGCGGAACGCGCGGTACCGCGGGATTTTCGGCCGGGGGCGCGCCCATGCTGTTCACCGCTGTTGCAGAAAAAACGCTGTCTTTTACTGCGCCGTCAGCGCGCACCATGTCTCCCACCTGAATATCGGCCAGAGTAATGGGATCGCGGCGCTTGCGGAAGGTCGTATTCTCGTCGGCGACAAAGCTGTGCGGTGCATTATCGAGGGTTCCCGTCAGCGTGACTTTCACCCCGTCGACGGCGGTCACCCTGCCCATCAGCCATGTTTTGCCGAAATTGGCATTCATCTCACGCATCTGAGCGACGCGATCGGGGTCAAGCTGCACGATGGCCGTAGCCGGTACGGTCTTCGCGGCCTCATCCACCTGGCCGCGCACCTGGATGACATCGCCAGCCTTGATGTCAGTGGGCTTGAGCTGCTGCGGAGGATTGCCGCCTATGCCGCGGCCCTGCCATCCGCTCTGGCCTCCACCATTTCCCTGTCCGCCGCCATTGCCCTGGCCGCCCTCGCGGCGCACGAAGGCAGGCATTTTCAAAATTCGCGTATCGGAGGAGAAATGCACGGTATACACATCGCCGGCATCGGTCTTGATGGTGTATTGGTCTGCTGCGGTTGCAGTAACAGTGCCCCAGAGGCCCCCGCCCATCATGCCGCCAAATCCGCCTCTGGCACCGCGCTGCCCGTAACCGCCCCCACCGTCTTGACCGTCTGGGGGAATAGGGGTTGAATTCTGAGCCGAAGCGGCCACGGCAGTTGCAGCCGCCAGCACCAACGCTGAAATGAGCCGGAAACAGGTCTGCGTCTTCATGTTGAAATAGACGGGATTGCCGCTGCGCAGGACGACCGCCCGGAGTGCGAGTGGGTATCATCACCGGGCTTGCTCGGGTTTGGCGTTCGTTTGAGAAGCCAGCAGTTGCTTGAAGTCAGGGTTGTCGCGCAGGCTGGCGAAGGCCACGTCGGAGGCGACCTTCTTGGGGTTGGTAAAGCCTTCGTCAAGGGCCATGCGGAGATACTGCAGAGCGCATTCGGTCTGCCCCATGCGAACGCACCCCAGCGCCATGTAGTAGTTCATTGCGCCGCGTTCGGCTATCGAAGCAGGATTCTGCACCTGCGGGGTGCCATGATCTTCGAAGATTTGCGGATCGATTGTCAGCGCCTGCTGGTAAGCGTCCCACCCGCGGCTGTATTTGTGCTGGGCCAGCAGGTTGGTGCCCAGATTCTTGTAAACCAGCGCCGAATGCGGATTGATCTTGAGCGCCTTGTGGTAAAGATGTTCGGCAGCGGAGTATTGCTTCTGTGAGTCGTAAATAGTGGCCAGGTTGTTGATAACCTGCGAGTTATGAGGATCGAGCTTGAGCGACGCACGATAGCAGCGCGTGGCCTCGCGCACATTGAACATCATCTGGTAGGCGATGCCCATCTTGTTCCAGACAGCCGCGGTCTGCGGTGCCTTCTGGTAGGCGGCAATGGCCGCCTGGTACCGCTGGTGCATGGTAAGCGAGTCCCCCAGGTCTTCAGGGGTCGGAGGAGGCAGGGGCGCCTTCACAAGTGGCGCTGCGGCAGCAGCCGGAGCCTGAGAAGGAGGCGGAGCGGGGGTGGACGCCGGTGTCTGCGCCGGCGATTGAGCGGCGGGCATGGCCTGAACCTGAATGGAATCAGCGGGTGTAACATGCGCCGCAGTCGGGACGGTCGACGGTTGTTGAGCGGTCAGGAAGGCGGTAATCAGCCCCGAAACGAGAAGAACAGAAAAAACTGAAGACCCGGTCATAATCCCTCCTGGCTTTGCCAGTGCGCAAAGCAGGCGGAACGCATCGAAAATACGGATGCCCGTAGGATACGGTGCGGATGCCCTTCAGATGCAATTAAAGCACTATTCATAATCAATGAAAAGGCAAAATGGGAGTCAGCGCGGCTGCGAGCTGCCGGCCGAATTGGAATTGGTAAACCCGAGATTCAATTCGGATCAACTTGCAGGCGCTACACTTTGTTGAACGCGGGAGGGTGAGAGCCTTTATGGAGCACGAAGCGAGCAAGTCTGTTGTGGCCGTTCCGGAACAGAGCCTCGTGGAGAGGTTTCGCGAGGTGCGGCGGCGCACCCTGGATCTTTGCGCCCCGCTCACCCCCGAGGACATGATGGTCCAGTCGTGCCCCGAGGCCTCGCCGGCGAAGTGGCATCTGGCCCACACGGCATGGTTTTTTGAATCGTTCATCCTGAGCCCGTTCGCGCCGGGGTACCGGGTCTTCAATGCTGATTTTCCATGGCTCTTCAACAGCTACTACGAGGGGTTTTCGGCGTTTCCTGAAAAGAAACTGCGTTCGTCGTTTTCGCGGCCCGGGCTGGAAGAGGTTCTTCGCTACCGCGAGCACGTAGATGAGGCCCTGGATCGGTTGATGGAGCGTGGTGCGCCGCAAGCGGCACTTGAGCGCATCGAGTTGGGAGTGAATCACGAGGAGCAACACCAGGAACTGCTGCTCACCGACATACTGCACGCCTTCTACACCAATCCGCTGCGGCCGGCCTACCTGCCGGAAGGGGAGATTGTTGCGGGAACTGAGGCCAGTCCAATGCGTTTTGAGCAATTCGAAGGCGGATTGCGCGAGATCGGTTTTGCTGGTGACGGATTCTGCTTTGATAACGAGCTGGAGCGCCACCAGGTTTGGCTGCGACCGTATGGGCTGGCGGACCGGCTGACGACCTGCGGCGAGTACCTGGAGTTTATGAACGATGGCGGCTACTCGCGGCCGGAGTTGTGGCTCTCCGCCGGCTGGGCGACGGTGAAGGCGCAGGGCTGGAAGGCCCCGCTTTACTGGTCGAAAGGAGACAGTGCGGAAGACGGCGAGTGGAGTGTCTTTACGCTGCGTGGCGCCATGCCCCTGAGCCAGAGGTTGGAAGCGCCGGTGAGCCACGTGAGCTTTTACGAGGCGGACGCATTCGCGCGTTGGGCCGGGCACCGGCTGCCCACCGAGGCGGAATGGGAGGTTGCTGCCGAGGGCAAGCCGGTTGAGGGCAATCTGCTGGATTCGTGGAATCTAACCCCCACCCCCGCCTCTGCACTTCACCAAGACGAGCACGGTGCGAAGCACCAAAACGAGCATGGCACGAAGTGCTACGGGGATTGCTGGGTGTGGACAGGGAGTGCGTATCTGGCTTATCCCGGGTTCAGGCCGCTGGAGGGCGCGCTGGGCGAATATAACGGCAAGTTCATGAGCGGGCAGATGGTTTTGCGCGGCGGCTCGTGCGTCACGCCGCAGAGGCACATCCGGGCAAGCTATCGCAATTTCTTTGCGCCCGAGACGCGCTGGCAATTCTCCGGAATAAGATTGGCGTCCTAGAAGCGGTTCCTGCATCGAAGGTAGACATATGTCTCTCGCAGCTTCCCCTGCAGCATTTCTTCAAATCGACGAACAGTTGGCGCGCGCGGTGCGGACAGGGTTAGGTTCGAGC
Source organism: uncultured Acidobacteriaceae bacterium (assembly GCA_963808695.1). Classification (GTDB taxonomy): domain Bacteria; phylum Acidobacteriota; class Terriglobia; order Terriglobales; family Acidobacteriaceae; genus Telmatobacter. Next base: position 63,846 of record CAWEHF010000021.1, on the reverse strand, counting down.
CCAAGGACGCTGCCGCCCTGGCTCTTTTACGACGAAGCCGGTTCGGAGCTTTTTGAGCAGATCACGGAACTGCCCGAGTACTATCTGACACGCACGGAGCGAGCCATTCTTGAGCGCCACGCCAGCGAGATGGTTGCAATGGCTGCGCGCGGCAGCAGGTTGAGGTTTACAGAGTTGGGCGCGGGATCGGCAGAGAAGACGCGCGTACTGATGAAGGCCGCACTGGCGCGGCAGGAGGGGCTTGTCTTTGAAGCCGTCGACGTCTCAGCGACTGCGCTGCTAGTAGCACAGGCGCGGATCGAGCGCGAGATTCCCGGCGTTCGGGCCGCGCTGCTGGAGATGGACTACACCAACGGATTTGAGCTCGATGCCTGTGAAGCGGACGAACGGCGGCTTGTGCTCTATATCGGTTCGAGCATCGGCAACTTTGAACCGGAGGAGGCCGCGCGGATTCTGCGCAAGGTGCGCAAACAGCTTGATCCGGGAGACGGGCTGCTGCTGGGCGTGGACCTGGTGAAGGACGAAGCCACACTCATCGCAGCGTATGACGATGCGGCGGGAGTGACCGCGGCCTTCAACAAGAACATGCTGGTGCGAATGAACCGGGAGCTGGGTGCGGACTTCGATCTTGAGAGGTTCAGTCATCGGGCGGCGTGGAACGACACGATGTCGCGCATGGAGATGCATCTGGAGAGCTGCGCCGACCAGCGCGTGCGTTTTGCGTCGCTCGATTGGGAGGTTGAGTTCGGGGCCGGTGAAACCATCCACACCGAGAACAGCTACAAGTACCGGCCCGGCGACGCGGAGGCGATGCTGGCCGCGGCGGGGTTTGCCTCGGCCGGAACCTGGACCGACGAGCGGGGATGGTTTGAGGTGTGCCTGGGGCGAGCGGCGTAAGCAATCTCCGCGCTAAAACGCGGGGCCGTCCGGGATGAGCCATCCGCGGGCTCACCTATTCCGCGTGGATATCAGAGACGCCGACCGAGATCGCTGTCCCTGATTTGTCGGGAATGTAAGTGATGGGCACCGCATACACCTTCCCGCAACTCCTCACGTCCCATGACTCCTTCCACTGTGACAAGAGCCCATTGTCCTGCAATGTGGATCGCTCTCCAACCAAATGTGAATCGATCACCTCAGCATGGCAGGATTTCTTGGTTACGAACCGCAGGATCTGAAGATCCATTTCGATGTTTTTGAGCGTGTCGCGCTGCAGTTCGGGATCTCCATCGGCCTCGCCTGGGAATGTGGCTGTAAACCGCAGTCCCTGCCCCGCGACTTCTACCTGAACGGTGAATCTCCGATGTTCGTTGCAGGCCGTGCCGGGAAGGGTTTCCCGCCATGCGCCAGCGATGGCCACGCCTTTATCGTCTACTTCAACCAGGGCCAGAATCCTGTCTCTCACGTCAGCGGAAGCAAAATCCACGACCACCTCCTTGCATCGGATATCGAGGCCGGCTTCATACGCGAGGATGCTCTTTTGTATTGAGTCGCGATACGCGGGGGCGGCTCGTTGGTTGATGAGAAACTCCCTGGTCAACTTGATCTTGGCCTTCAATGCGTCATTGTCCTGTGACGGCGAGGAGGTAATTGCAGAAAATGCCACCACACAAACCGCGACACACTTTGCGAATGGAATCACTTGCATATCCCCCGCTTGAGATTTATGAGAGGGGATCAGCATATCACTACCGGCCCCGCTGCTCACCGTCGCCTATTTCGGTTGCGCGATGCGCACCAGCAGAATGTCGTGGCTGCGAATTTCGAGCGGCATGTTCTCAGTGAGCTCAATATCCTTGCCGGTCCACAGGTCCTTGCCCTTCTGCGTGCCGTGCAGACCCAGTTTGGCTAGGTTCAGGTGGAACGGGTGCGTGGAGTTGCGGTCGCTGCCCGCGTTCAGCACGGCAACGGCCATCGCTCCGCTGGAGAGATGCCGTGCCCACACGTCAACCTCGCCATCGGAGTAGATGTGCGTGGCCTCGCGGCCGAACTTGTCCTGGTCGATGGCGATCACGTCGCTGTTGGTGAGGATGGCCTTGATCTCGGGCTTCATGTTCGGCAGGTCGTTGCCGGCGAGCAGCGGCGCAGCCAGCATGGCCCACATGGAGAAGTGCGTGCGGTTCTCGGCCAGCGAAAGCCTGCCGTTGCCCACCTCAAGCATGTCAGGATCGTTCCAATGGCCTGGGGCGGCATACTTTGCCAGCCCTTGCTGCTCGTTGAGGAGCGTGTAGACGCTATTCCAATTGGGCTGAATATCGTCGGTGGCACGCCACAGGTTGGCTCCCACGCTCGGACCCCACTCCCACACCGCGTCCCAGCCGTACTGGCAGAGCGAGTAGACGATCGGCCGGCTGGTGGAGGCGAGCGCCTTGTGCATCTTGTCGTAGGCGCCGATCATCAGCTTCATGCGCTCGCCTGCGTCGTTGGGCGCCTGCTTGTACATGACCTCGGGAATATAGCTGCAGAGGTCGTACTTCAGGTAGTCGATGCCCCACGATGCGTAGAGCTGGGCATCCTGCGTCTCATGGTTGAGCGAACCTTCAAAACCGGCGCAGGTCTTGGGGCCCGGCGAAGAATAGATGCCGAGCTTGAGCCCCTTGGAATGCACGTAATCGGCAAGCGCCTTCATGTCAGGGAACTTTGAGTTGGTGTGCAGCACACCGTCGGCGTCGCGATCGCCCTCCCAGGTGTCGTCGATGTTGATGTACACGTAGCCGGCATCTTTCATGCCGCTGGCAACAATCTCGTCGGCGGCATTGCGGATGTCCTGGTCGGTGACCTTTTCGGCGAAGTAATTCCAGCTGTTCCAGCCCATGGGCGGCGTGAGCGCCACCACCTGCGGTGGGGCAGACCTTTGGATGGGCTTTGTTGGCGCGGTCTTCGGGGCCTGGGCAAACGCGGTAAACGTTGTCAAGCCGAGAGCAACGATCAAACAGGATCGAGACAATTGCATAGGTAGTATTCTCCTGAAAGCTTTTCAGTGGAATACTACGGCGGCTCTCCAGGATTCGTAAAGTGGCTCCTGGTACAGAGATGCGGCGCACCGGGCCAAAGTGCGCCGCCCTGCCCTGGGGAAACTACTTGCTCATTCCTTTAATCAGGGCATCCCTGTCGGCGGGCGAGACCGGCATGCGGAACCCTGTTTTGCCGTCGATCTGCTCAAGGAAATAGAGCGCGTAGTCGCAGAGGCGGTAGTTGTACTGCTTGTAGACCATGTATTCCTGGCTGCCGAAGGTCGGAGCCGGGCGCGTGTCAGAGAGCATGCGCTTGAGTGCAGGAATCGCCGCTCTGCCCGACTCGATCATCGCGTGGGACGCTTCCTCGATGTAGAAGTTGGGCAGTCCCCAGGTGTTGAAGTACTTCGACCCGCTGAGCGCGCCGGTGAGGATCTTTGCCCGGGTCTCGGCCGGGATGGCCAGATACGATTTGTTGTCGAGCCTCCTCAGTAGGAGCAGCGGAAGCAATCCGTCGGCATTCGCGTTCTGATTCACCATCGTGGTGAGCGCCTTCGAGTCCACATCCGTTCTTCCCTTTAGCTCGCGAAAGGCCAGCGAGTTGAAGGGCTCGTTTTGCGCCTTGCTGTCGTCCAGCAGTTTGGCCAGCAGCTCGGCATTGTCCATCGCGTGGTAGGTCTGCGTGGTTTGCGCCGCCTCTTGCATCTGAGCTTCCAGCTTGGTTTTGGCGCTCGTCTGGTCGGCGGTTAATGGTACGTTCTTATCTTTGCTCGCGGTGCATCCGGCAAGCGCGACGCACATCAGCAACGTTGCGGTAGAAGCAAATCCAAAATTTTTCATCGTCATCACCCTCAGGCTGTTCCGGGTTATAGGTCAGACAATGCCGGGAACGCATTGGCATGTGGGAAGGTGCCGGTGCCGTCGTCTTCGGTTCCCGACGTCGGCGCCCAGTTGTTCCAGGCGGTTAAGGCAGACTGGAACTCGGTGTCGAGGTCCTTCCAGGCCGGTGCGGTGATGAACTTCTGTCCCACATCGCTGCTGTCGAGGATGTAGCTCCAGAAGTAGTAGCCGAGAATCTTGTTGTTACAGGTGCTGGAGTTGTAGCAGACAGCGACATCGACAGCATAAAAGTAAGTGTTTGCCGGCCAGCCGCTCGGTTCGTCGAAAAGGGTGTTCGCGGTACCCGGGCCGCCGGGAGTATTCCAGAAGGACGCGAACGTGCCATTGTTCTGCAGCCCGTAATAACCGTACGCCGCACCGTTGATGCGATCGATGTTCCAGCCGTCGGCGTCGGACCGTCCGCCCTGTGGCTGGTCAGATGCATAGAGTTGCTTGTGGGTGGCTTCGTCGTAAACCCAGGTCATCTGGATCATCACATCCTGGCTCTCCGGGCAGTTCTGTCCGCAGCCTTTGGGATTGAATGTGAAGGCCGAAGACAACGGAAACGAATTTCCCGTCGGGGTTCCGGTAAAGACCCAGGTTCCGCACTCATAAGTTGGCGTGCACGCGGTGAACAAGAAGCAGAAAGCCGCGACCAGCGCAAGCTTTCCAACTGCATTGATTTTCATAGGTTTTCTCCTGATTCCTCGGAGCATCCGAGTCATCGTTTTACGGGCAATTGGCGCGTGGGGGGGATGGTCCTGAGTATTTCGATCGCGCGTAATCACCGCTCCAGGTTGGCTGCGTTGACTCTTCGTCTGCGCACCTTATTGCAGCGTTCCGTCAAAATTCATAGCGGGCGGTGCGCAGCGGCCGGGCTCCAAAAGCTTGACGGACCCGGCAACGCGGATCAGGGGAAATGAGGCGTTGTAACAGTAGCAGGGGTTACCACCGAATGCCACTGAAAAAACCAAAAAAGAAGTGAAGGAGCGGGCGGGACGAGCCGGGTGCATGAGCAGCCGGGACTTGGATGCAGGTAGCGAGCTGATCAGCGGGTAAATCCCGGCGCATCCGTTCGCGGCGAACTAAGCCCCATTTAAGGGCCTTAGCTGAAAAGCGACTCGATCTTCTGGCGCAGGCTGGCCACTTCCTGGCGCAGTTCCTCAACCGTGGCTTCGAGCTGCGCGATGCGGTCTTCGCGCGCGGGATTTGAAGCTGGGAGATCTGCCCCGCCTGCCACGGCCGGCTGGGTAATCGACTCTACCGGGCCGGATAGGAGGTGCGCATAGCGAGACTCCTTGGTGCCGGGTTGGCGGGGTAACAGGGCGGCGAGCGGCGGCTCGCGTTCCATCAGCTTCTGCAGGCCGGCCAGAACGTCAGAGATTTCTTCGAAACTGTGCAGGCGTTCCGTACGGCCGCGCAGTTCGCCGGGGGTTTGCGGGCCCCGCAGAAGCAGGACACACAGCAATGCCGTCTCGGCGCGGCTCAAATTGAAGGACTCGCCCAGCCAGTGCTCGTACTTTGTTACCCGCCCATCGCTGGAACGTGCGCGGCCGGCAAGCTGCTTGCGCTCGAGGCCGTTGAGCGCCTGCCGCAGATCGTCTTCGTCGAGATTCATTACCGGCTCGCGGTTCGAGCGCTGATTGCACGCGTTCCCGAGCGCATTCAACGAAAGGGGATAGTAGTCGGGAGTGGTGATTTCTTTTTCAATCAGCGCGCCCAGAACGCGCGCCTCTTCGGCAGTCAGATGAACCGGTTGCTCAACGGGCATGAGGCTATTGTGACATTCGCCGCAGCGTCGCTGCCAAACCGGCCAATTAAACTGATTGCCGGAGCAGTTCGCCATGAAAACTCGATTGAAGGACCGTCCGGCGGTATTGTCATTGTTTGCCTTGTTTTTTGTTTTGCTGGCGCCGATCGCTGGTCGCGCGCAATTTGCGGCCCAGCCCGCCAGCGCGCTTACCATTCCCGCGGCCCAACTGATGCAGCCCGAAGAGCTGAACCGACAGCTCCATAGGCCGCAAGCGCTTAAGCCACTGATACTGCAGGTGGGCTCGCGCGTGATGTTCGACGAGGCGCATATTGCCGGTGCGGAATATGCAGGACCCGGCTCGCACGACGAAGGACTGCAGACACTGCGCAATCGTGTCACTGCACTGCCGAGGAGCGCGTTCATTGTGATTTACTGCGGCTGCTGCCCGTGGAACCGCTGCCCCAACGTGGGCCCAGCCTACAAGCTGCTCAGCGGTATGGGATTCGTGAATCTGAAGGTGCTATACTTGGCCGATAACTTCGGCGCCAACTGGGTCGACATGGGCTATCCGGTGGAGCACACGCAATGAAGTTCCGGTATCGGCCATTTTGGAGGATATTGGATTCAGCTTTGAAGGGTACGGGTTTCAGCCCGTACATAACTCCACCAAGATGTCTGAGGGCTTTAGCCCCTGAGGGAAAGTTGCTGCAAACTGACCCGCTGAAGTTTCGATCATGAAAGTTGCCAGACCCACAAGCCACGACCTTCCCCGCCTGGCGCGATGCCTGGGCGCGTGCTTGCTGATTGTCGCGAGCCTGGCGGCCGGCGCGCAACCGGCACACGTGCAGTCGCTGGTTGGAAGGCAGGCGCCAGCGTTTACGCGGCGCGATCTGGCAGGGAAAAGCATCCGCCTGGACAGCCTTCGCGGCAAAGTGGTGCTGCTGAACTTTTGGGCGACGTGGTGCGCGCCTTGCCAGACTGAGATGCCGGTCTTCGCTGCGTGGCAGCGCGAGTACGGTCCCCAGGGATTCCAGGTCATCGGCATCTCAATGGACGACGATCAAGATACTGCGCGGAAGCTGGTCGAGAAATTGAGAATCTCTTACCCGGTTGCAATGGGCGATGCGAAGCTTGGCGAGCAGTACGGAGAGGTTCTTGGACTGCCTAAGACCTTCCTTATCGGCCGTGACGGCAAGGTGCTGGCAGAGTTTCAGGGCGAAACGGATTTGAAAGCGATGGAAGCGAAGTTAAAAGCTGCTCTCAGTGGAGAGTGAACGCGTAGTTGGCCGAATCCCGCGGTCTGCTGACCTTCTTCGCCTGGCTCAGGGCTTCTTATCGGCATCGGTGTCTTTCAGCCCGAGAAGAAACTGCACACCCAAGTAGGCAATCCAGCTTGGCTCTCCGTTCTGCGCCGTTACCTTCTGGATGGCGCGGCCACCCATGAATAGCAGCCGGATGTGATTCTGCCGGTCGAGCGACTCTCTGCCGCCAACGTCGAGCGTGAGCGACCGCTGCTTTGGCTGAGCGCGCACCTTGTCGATGGCCTGCAGATCGTAGAGCTCGCCGTACAGCTCAAGCCGGTCGTTGAACTCGTGGCCGGCGATCAGCCCGCGGCCCCACTGCTCGGGCATGTTGGCGTTGCCGATCCACCGGCCGATTTCGCCATTGAAGTTCACCGGGCCCCATTTGGCGGTCATTTCCATCGGCAGGTAGTATTGCGGGCCGGGTTCCACAATACCCCGGCGGACTGAACTGGTGGGATTGTTGATGGAGGCCTGCGGATAGAAGCCGAGCGAGAAGATCATGTTTTCATCGCTGGGCGCCTCACCGCGCGTGTGGTATTCGTAGGGCCGCATTTTTATGCCGATAAGCGATTCACCCAGCCCGAAACCGGTTCCTCCGGTGGTATCGGTGCCGGCGGCAAAAGGCAATTCGTACTTGAGCTGAACGCGGTTGCCCCATCCGTAGTTCATGTCCACATCGGGAATCTCGTAGTACGACTGGCCGGGGTTATGATTGGCACTCCAGCCGAAGTTGATCTCCCAATGGTGATTGCCCGGTGTGCCCGGATCGTCGGTGATAAACGGAGGCCCACCCTGTGCGTGAACCGCGGCTGTGACAGCGACGGGCAAAAGTAAGATGAGAACTCGAAGCATGAAACGCATGGGGATTGCCAAGTGCCCTCAGCGGGAATCAGACGCGGGCCAACGAAATGACACTCATAAAACTAGCAGCTTCAGGCTGAAGCGAATCTTAACCTGGAACCAGTCTGAGTTGCGCGGGGCGAGAGCAAGAGCGAAGCGCGTTCAGCTTACGCCTTGGCTGGGCGTCGAGGCCGGCCAGGGAACGCTTCTGGAGCGATCACCAGTAGGGCGCCCACGATCCACATGAAATGCCCGATCAACGGCACAATGTGCTGCTGCGCGAAGAGCACCCACGTGCCGGCCATGCAAAGCACGACGGCGACGGCAAATATGCGGCGCAGGATGAGGAACACCCGAACCGGGCTGGCTAGAATCAAAAGCAAGATGAAGGGGTTGATCCATCCGCTGAAGGCAACCAGGTACTCGATGAACTGGTGATGGCCGGGACCCGGCTTGGCGAAGAGGGTCATCGACTCGGTGGTGGCAATCGTGGCGCATTTCCAGCCCGAAAGCACGGTTGTTTCACCGGCGCGAATCGCCGGCTCAAAAAAAGCCAAAATGAAGAGGGCCAGACCCACGGTTCTGAGGGCGGGAACGATCCATCGCTGAGTTTCAAGAGTATTGCGTAAAGTCATGCACATCTCCGGCTGCGCTTGTGACTTGCGCAGCCATTTGAATCAAGGCTGAACAGAAAATGATAGACGATAGAGGGTTGCTGGCAGACGAAAGCACTAGACCCGGTCGAGCTCGGCGAACATTTCGCTCAGAACTACGCGTATTGGCGTGCCTTTCACGGTCAGTTCGCCACTGAGCTCCTCGTCGAGGCCGGACTCAGTGTGGCGATAGGCAATGCGGCCCTCGGGATCGACAATCCAGATGTTCTCGATACCGAAAGCCCGATACTGCGCTGCCTTTTCCTGCATTGCCGTCAGCCGGTCCTCAGGCGAGAGAATCTCGACGGCGATCAGCGGTGGATGCGTGAGGTAGCGATCGAAGGGTTCCCCGGCGCGTATCACCAGGACATCCGGCACCCTGAAGTTTCTGGCGGCGATTTGCGTCCGTAACTCCGGAAAAACTTCGACGCCCCATTCGGTTCGCTTCAGCATGAAAAGAAACGTCAGGTACCTCTGAATGAGTGAGTGCTCTTTCTCGCCCGAGTTCCTCTCCTCAATCCGCCCATCCACATACTCGCGGTCAGGGCTCCAGGTCGTGGAGAGGTATTCCCTCACGGTCCAGAGTTCTTCCGAGTTCGGCAGCGTTGCCATGGGATTATTATCGCTCGGACTGCGTTCTTCGGCCAGATGCACCGGGGTTCAAACGCTCTATTTCTTTACTTCTGCTGCGCCGGGGCGGCCCGGCTCTGCGATACTTATCTGTTATGCCTATCGACGACCTGCAGCAGGCTGCACAGAAGATTGCTGGCTTTATCAACACTCTGAATAAGCTTGGCGGAATGCGGTTGAAGTACCGCATCACGGCCGGGGACGGCGCGCGCGATCCCGAGGGCCTTGAAGGCAGGCAGATTTACGTGGAACTCGGCGGGCCTGACGTGCCCCTGGTGATTCAGCATAACGGCGAATTGCTGCGGGCGCTGGAGACCCTTGCCGCACAGATATTGCGCCTCGAGCACCGGGAGCACGACCTCGTCAGTTTCGATGCCGGCAACTTCAAAGCTCTGCGCGCACAGGAACTGCGCATGGCTGCACAAACTGCCGCTGAGAAGGTGCTGCGCACCGGCGTGCCGTATAGCTTTCCGCCGATGAACAGCCGCGAACGCCGCTTGCTCCACATGGCTTGCCGCGGGCTTGAGGGCGTTGAAACCGCCAGCATGGGCGAGGGGCAGGACAGGTTCCTGGTTGTTTACCCCGAGGGCAAAACCAACCTGCCCGTGACGCCGCCTGCGCCACAGCGGCCCAGAGGATATGACCGGGGCGACAGGGGCGGACGGGATCGCCGGGATCGCCGCAGGTAACCAACGTTTTCAACCACGGCGATCGACCCCGTGGAACATTCTCGTGAGCACCACCCGTGATCCCACATCCGTGATTTTCGATCGCTGTTGGCGGGCCAGGGTCGCTATGCCACAATAACCCTCAATGAAGATCACTGCCCTCCTGCTCGTTCTCGCAACTGCGCTCACTTGCTCCGCCCAGCAACCGCGCCTCGTCCTCATCGACGAGGACGGCTCCGGTCCGGGCGGCTCAGACCAGATGGCAATGCTTGCTCTGCTGCAGGCGCCGAACGTGAAGGTGCTGGGCATCACCATGGTGACCGGCGACGCATGGCGCGATGAAGAGACGCTGCACACGCTGCGCATGCTTGAGCTGACCGGCCACGCCGATGTGCCGGTGGCCAAGGGCGCTGTTTTTCCCCTGGTGCGCGATGAGCTTGAGACGCGGCTTTCCTCCGCGATCGACGGCAATGTGGGGTGGCTGGGCGCCTGGGGCCGGGCATCGGCCACGCTGGTTGAGAACAAGAACGGCACGGTCACGCCGGTGATGCTTGCGGATCTCAAGGAGCACGGACCTTTCGTCATTCCTCCGCTGCCCGAGGGAATGCCTACCATCAACCCCATCGACCAGGACGCGGCGCACTTCCTCATCCTGCAGGTACACGCGCATCCGCATGAAGTAACCATCTACGCCGCTGGGCCGCTGACCAACATTGCGCTCGCTATTTCCATCGATCCCGAATTCGCCGCACTCACAAAGGGAATTGTGCTGATGGGCGGCAGCCTCAATCCGCAGACCGACGATCCCGAGTTCGCAACCAGCCCGCGCCACGAGTTCAATTTCTGGTTCGACCCCGAGGCCGCGCACATTGTGCTTCGCGCCGCGTGGCCGCGCATCGACGTGACCACCACCGATGTGTCGATCAAGGCGCCCTTCACGCAGGCCATGGTGGACGAAATCTCGAAGTCGAAATCGCCGGCCGCGCGCTACATTGCAGCCTGGAGCCAGAACCGTTATTACATGTGGGACGAACTGGCCGCGTGCGCGTGGCTCGATCCTTCGCTGATCACCCAGGAAAAGCAGCTTTACATGGACATTGATCTGAGTCACGGGCCCAGCTATGGCGATACGCTCACCTGGACTCAAAAGCTGAAGCCAGCGACTCAAGTGCGCCTGGTTCATGCGCAGGTGGATGTCGATTTGCCGAAGTTCCAGAAGATGTTTGTGGCGCTGATGACGCGATAGAATTGGCTTGCAAATGCGGCCTGCGGCCGGGACGGCAAAAGTCTTCCGGCACGCATCCAACCTACTGGCTGTTCTTCCCCGCATACCCGCGGATTTGTTGCCTTCGTCACACAATTGAAAGGAGATTTGCCATGCGCATTTCAGGCACATGTGCACGCGCGGCGCGTTATTTGACGATCTTCGCAGTTCTGGCAGTGGCTCTTTCCGGCTGCGAATCCAAACAGAACAAGGCCTTGGACCAGGCCCGCAAACAGGCCGCGGCTACAGGTCAGCCTCAACAAGTAGTGACCGTTGAAAAAGATGGCACTACTGAGACGGCAGTGGTTCAACCGCCGGCGGCCGGGCAGCAGAACCAGGCAGTAGCGACCACGCGGACGCCTCCAACTCCGGGTCAGCCGGTTCCGGCGCCCTCGGGACCGACGGTGGAGGCGGTGCCTCCGCCGCCTGCACCACCCCAGCCTGTGAACGTCACCCTTCCCGCGGGCACTGAGCTGGCGATTCGCGTCGATCAGCGAATCAGCGTAAAGACGAGCCATGCCGGAGATACTTTTACCGGCGAGGTGCAGGCGCCGGTGATGGCCAGCGACGGAAGCACGCTGGTGCCGAAAGGCGCAGACGTGAACGGCGTGGTGGCCGAGTCGCATCGCGGCGGGCATTTCAAGGGCCGTTCTGTGCTTGAGCTGCGTCTCACGTCGCTCGTCGTGAATGGCACAACTTACCCGCTGACCACCAGCGACCTGGAGCGCACCAAGAAAGGCAAAGGGCGACGAAGCGCGGCGATGATCGGCGGAGGCGCCGGCCTGGGAATGCTGGTTGGCGGCGTGGCCACGGGCGGTGTTGGGCTGGTTGTCGGCGGGCTGATCGGCGGCGGCGCGGGAACGGCAGCAGCGGGCGCAACCGGAAACAGGGCATTGGATATTCCGGCGGAGAGCGTGGTGCACTTCAAGCTGGCCGACGATCTGACGATTCAGGAGCCGGTGCAGACGTCGGCAAAGGCCACGCCATAGACAGCGCAAGAGCCTTGGATCATTTCTCCTGTTGCTGTAGGGCGATCCCACCCTAGCCGCAAGAAAGGACGCGGTACCCAGAGGAACCCCAGGTGAGGCACCCACTCTTCACACCCTAAGGAGAGATGCTCTAATAAACGGCGAAGGCCGCGCATCGCGCGGCCTTCATTGTCTTTCGCTGACTCGCTGGCTTGCGGCTCTACGCGTTCAGCAGATCCTGCAGCTTGTTGAGCATGCGATGCAGGTCCTTGTCGGTGCGGCGCTGCTCGTCGATCTTGCCGATCGAATGCATCACCGTCGTGTGGTGCTTGTTACCGAACTGGCGGCCGATCTCAGGCAGGCTGGCCTCGGTCATCTGCTTGGCCAGGTACATGGCGATCTGCCGCGGCACCACCACGTTGCGCGAGTTGTTCTTCTGTTTCAGATCGCTCACCCTCATGCCGAACTGCTCAGCCACGGCGCGCTGAATCGCCTCAATGGTGATCTTGCGCACCTGCATGTCGATGAACTGCTTGAGGCACTGCTGGGTTGTCACCAGCGTGATCTCCATGCGGTTGAGCTGGCACCACGCAATGAGCCTCACCAGTGCGCCCTCAAGCTCGCGGACGTTGGTGCGAACGTTTGAGGCAATGAAGAGCGCAACGTCAGTGGGCAGCTGCACCTGCTCGCTCTCGGCCTTCTTCTGCAGGATCGCGACCTTGGTCTCAAGATCGGGCGGCTGAATGTCGGCGATCAGGCCCCACTCAAAGCGCGAGCGCAGGCGCTCTTCGATCTCCGTCAGTTCCTTGGGCGGACGGTCAGAGGCAATCACCACCTGCTTCATGCTCTCGTGCAGAGCGTTGAAGGTGTGGAAGAATTCTTCCTGCGTGCGCTCTTTTTGCGAGATGAACTGAATGTCGTCGATGAGCAGCACATCCACCGTGCGGAAACGATCGCGGAAGCTGGTCATGCGGTCGTTGCGGATGGAGTTGATCATCTCGTTGGTAAACTTCTCGGCAGACACGTAGCAGATGCTCGATGTCGGCTGGCGGCGCTTTACTTCATGGCCGATGGCGTGCATCAGGTGGGTCTTGCCCATTCCCACGCCGCCATACAGGAAGAGCGGGTTGTAGGCGCGGGAGGGCCGTTCGGCAACGGCCAGCGCGGCCGCACGGGCAAACTGGTTGCCGTTGCCGATGACAAACGCGTCGAACGTGTAGCGCTGGTTAAGCTGCGCCGCCGTGGACCAGTCGAAGCGGGCCTGCTCGGGGAGGCGCGATTGCGGAGCCTGTGGAGGTGCGCTCGGTGCGTGCGCAGGCAACGGCGGAAACCCGCCGTCCTTGCGCTGCGGAGGAATGGAAGGGTCTTCCTCAGCGGTGACAAAGCTCACGTCGTCGAACTCGAGAGACTGCAGATCGATCGCTTCCTGAATCAGGTCGCCGTATTTCTCGCCAATGTGCTGGAACTCAGGGGAAGGAACGCGCACATACAGCGTCCGGCCTGCGAAGTGACTGTACCGCGTGGGCTTGAGCCAGGTCTCAAACGATTGCCGGATGACCTTCTTTTCCAGTGCTGCGAGGATCTGGAGCCATGGGTTGGGTGCCGAAGCTGGCGAAGCTGCAAATGCCATCGTACGAATCCTTGCCGATGCGCGCTTGAACGCGTCCGGCTGTTTATCGGCGGTTTTTCAGTCAGCGGCTCTCTGTCAGCGCAAAGCACCAAGCTCTCCGCCCATTCAAAGTCGCCGCATACCTGTGTGCCGCTGGTCTGCCCCTGAAGATTAGCTCTTGGGGTCTGGGTAAACCGTCCCGTGGGACGTTCGAAAATTACTTGAACGTTGCCGATAGTAGCGCACATCCGGCAGTCGTTGCAATCCCTGTTTTAAATTACTTTTTTACATTAATTTTTGGTTGCACCAAGGTTGGTGAAACTTGGCGTTCACATTACCAGAGTTTGGTTCCCGGTAATCGAGAGCAAGCCGGCAACTGTTTTTCGCATCGGAATCTGCATGGTTCATATGGTGATGATACCGAAGTACCGGTGCCGGCTCGATTGCGTGGTCTCATGGAAGCATTGGATGCAAAGAGTTGAGAGCATGGATTGCTGCCATGGATTGCTGTGACTCCGGGAAATCGGTTGACCAGGCATCAGAGGCGCGACTGGTGGTGATGCCCGGTGAAGTCTGGATTTGAAGTGCGACCTAAGGTATACTTGAAAATGCTGTCAAAGCAAAGATTCTACTGAAGGAAACAGGAGCGCAAATCCATGCCGAAGCGCACATTTCAACCCAACCGCAACCGCCGTGTCAAGACGCACGGGTTCCGGTCGCGCATGAAGACCAAGTCGGGCGCAGCCGTGCTCAGCCGGCGCCGCGCGGCAGGCCGCAAGCGCGTCTCAGTGAGCGCCGGCTATCGCGACTAGGCGGATTCGCGCGCTCGGCCCGAATTCTGCCCGCCACAACCGAGGGTCTGGAGATCAGGCGCAAAACATCCCGGACCCGGTACTTTCTCGACTTCCTCGATGAGCACCCAGTCCAACTCAACGGCCCGCCACTCGATGGCCGGAGTGCGCTTGCGCAAGCACTCCGATTTTCAACGGGCGTATGCGGCAGCTCGCAAAAGGCAATCGGCTTCAATGAGCTGGTTCCTGGCTCCGCAAACGGCGGATAAAGACCCAGAGTGCCCGGCCGGGCCGCGTGTTGGCCTCACGGCGGGCAAGGTATTGGGGAAGGCCCATGAGCGCAACCGCATCAAGCGCCGCATGCGCGAGGCTCTGCGCCGCCACATTGGCCTCATTCCCGCGGGATACGACCTCATCCTTCATCCCCGGCGGGTGGTGCTCACAATGGAGTTCGGGAAACTCGAAGCCGAGGTTGTGCGTATCCTAGAACAGGCTATCGCCGAGGCAGCGCGCGCAGCTTTGCAGATCAAAGCCGCGCCTAGTCCGGCGCAACCGTCATGACGCGCATTCTGCTCGCACTTCTCGCTGCCTATCGCCGCTGGCTTTCGCCGGCGCTCCACGCCATCAGTCCGGGCGGATGCAAATTTGTTCCTACGTGCTCTGAATACGCCCAGGTCGCAATCGCCATTCATGGACCGCTCCGGGGCAGCGCCCTGGCGGCCTGGCGGCTCTTGCGGTGCCACCCGTTTACGCGCGGGGGATTTGACCCCGCACCGGCAGCGAAGAAGAGTGAAGATTCTGCTCGACCCGTAAACACATCGTCCCCAGCCTGCTCCAACGGAAGCCCGCTTCCCCCAGAGCCATTACCATAGAAAGAGCGGCCGCCTCCAGGCGTCGCTGACAGGAAACGTCCGTTGCCAGAAATCCAGAATCCCAATCTTCACTCGCAGGGCCCCGGCGGCGGGGGCGGCGGCGACATGCGCGGCACCATCTTCTTCATGCTGCTGGTCTTTACCGCCATTGTTGGCTACCAGTACTTTTTTGCCAAACCACCAAAGCCGGAGCAGCCGGCAGCTACGCAGACCCAGACCGCACAAACTGCCGCTCCTCAAACACCGGCTGCAGTCGAAGGCGCCACACCCGCTGCTCAGGCTGTCAACCCCGCAGTCGGGCCCGCAGTCAAGGCGGTCCCAACGCCGGCGATCACATCCTCGAGTGAATCCGAGACCACGGTCGAAAACGAGCTCTACAAAATCGTGTTCACGAATCGCGGCGCGCTGGTGAAACACTGGTACCTGAAGAAATACTTCGACAATTCGGGCAAGCCGCTCGATCTTGTTCAGCCCCAGGCAGCGGCCCGCTTCGGCCTTCCGTTGTCGCTCTTCACCTATCCCGATTCGCCGGTCCCCATGAGCCAGTTGAATCAGGCTCTCTACCAGACGACGGTGAATGGCGAGCAGGCTTCGGGCTCAAGTCTTGTGCTTGCGCCGGCAACTATCGCCTACCACTACGCGCAGAACGGCACCGAGGTGGTGAAGAGCATTCACTTCGATACCAGCTACGTGGTAAGCATAAGCACCGAAGTGAAACGATACGGCCAGCCGGTGCGGGCGCTGGTCCAGTGGCCAGCCGGCCTGGGTGACATGGAAGAGTTCCACTCGGTAGGCATGCGCGGCGGGCAGACGCGTACGCCGTCGTTCTTCGCCTGGTCGCTCGACAACAAACAAGACTCGCTGGCTGCGGCCAAGGTGAGCGGGAACGCGACGCTGAATGCTCCCTACCAGTACGCGGCAGTCATGGATCTTTACTTTGCCGCGGCCTTCCTTCCCGATTCCCCCGAAGACACGACCGTTGTAACGCTGCACAACAGCATCGACCTGCCAGTCGACCCGAGCGATCCCAACAGTAAACAACAAACCGCCGACGTGGTGGGAGTCGGCGTGGGCTCCATCGACGGCACGACACGCTTGCGCTTTTTCGCGGGGCCCAAAGCCAGCGAGGTGCTGGCATCGGTTCACGCAGTCGGCCCCAGCGGGCGCGCCGATGGTCCATCTCTCGAATCGCTGATTCAGTTCGGTTGGCTGACCGTCATCGCCAAGCCGCTGTACCTGGTGCTGCGCTTTATCGTGTTCCACGGCATCCCCAACTGGGGATGGGCTATCATCATCTTCACTTCGTTGTTCACGCTGCTGATGCTGCCCACGCGCATCATGATGATGCGGTCGCAGATCAAAATGATGCGCGTCAAACCCAAGGTCGACGCCATCCAGGCCCGCTTCAAGCACCTGAAGGCGACCGACCCGCGGCGCGCCGAAATGAACCAGGAGATGATGGCGCTCTACAAGGAAGAGGGCATCAACATGTACGGCTCCTGCCTGCCCATGCTGGTGCAGATGCCGCTCTTCTTTGCCTACTTCCGCGTGCTGCAAAATGCCGTTGAACTGCGCCAGGCGCATTGGTTCTGGCTGACCGACCTGTCGCAGCCGGATCCCACGCACGTTTTGCCGATCCTGATCATCATTACGATGTTCCTGACCCAGTTCATCACACCTTCGCCGCAGATGGACCGCTCGCAGCAACTGATGATGGCGTTCATGATGCCGATCATGTTCGGCTTCATACTGTGGCACTATCCGTCGGGACTGGCCATCTACTGGGGCACCAGCAACCTTCTCTACCTGGCCATGCAACTGGGCATCAACTATTCCAGCATGGGCCGGGAGATGCGCGCCATCGCGGCGCGGCGGGCAGGGAAGCGGCTAGGCGTGCCGGGACGGAAGTAGCTAGATCCAGGCTCTCGGCTGTCAGTTATCGGCTTTCAGCCGGGCCTTGCCTGCCAGAGGCCTGTGCGCAACGCACGGATAGGCTGATGAGCTGAAAGCTTTGCTTTGAATTCGCTGCATCGCGGCGGATTCGTGTATCGTCCAAAGCGTATGGGTATTCCGGCTCACAACGCTCCCCACCCCGCCCCCGAATCTGAAGAGATCTATCGCCGCTGGATTGCATTCCTCGACGAGGAGTTCACGCGCCACCATTCACCGGCCCGCCGCGCTGAGATCGTTCGCGACCAGCTTTACCAGCTTTATCTGGGCCGGCCTCACGGGGGAAAGCTGAACCTGACGCTTACCTCCGAGCTGCCCGGCAATGTGGTCAGCCTTTCGCTCGATCCGGAAAACGTGACCATTGAGGCTGAACATTACGCTGATGCCGACCGCCAGAAGGTGGCAGAGCGTAAGCCTCTGCTCTGGTTCTGGCAGATGTTCGACCGCTCGCCCGTGGGCCTTAACCACTGGCTTGGGCTGCGCTTCCGCTGCATGCTGGGCCGGCATATTTTCCTGAGGATGGGCTCGGGTGTGCGCATCTATCACGGTGTGGATTTGACGTATGGCTACAATCTTTCCATCGGTGACGGCGTCACCATCCATCAGCGCGCTCTGTTAAGCGATCGGGGAGGGCTCACGATCGGCGATCACGTGGTGATCGGATCGTTTTCGCGCATCTTCTCCCACTCTCACGACGCACACGATTTCGAAAAGGTCACGCTGAGGCCCACCTCGATCGGCGCCGGGGCGCGCATTGCCAGCCACGCGATCGTGCTCGCCGGGCGGAATGTCGCGCCGGGAGAAAAAGTGGGTACCTTTCCATCGGATGAGGAATAGAGACGCCGGAAGTCTGGCCTCGTTCTTGCAAGATTCGGGCAAAGGGCCGCACGCTCAGCGATTCTCTATTCCGGCGGCTTGATGCCTCCGCCATGAATCACAAACCGCGAGAGTTAATCGTGCAGCTGCTGGCGATGCTGGTCGCGGTAGGCCGCATAGTCCTGCTCAATCCCCTCGTCCGCCCCGTTGATCAGAATCCAGCAGTCGAGCATTCCCGCATCGTACAAGTCAAGAAGATTGCGCAGGCTCTCGTCGAGCGAGTCGCGCTTGATCTTCCTTTCCTCGAGAGTTGAAGCCACCGCGCTCAGAGCGGCATCTTCTTCCTTGAGTGAGTGCCGGTACTCCTTCTCATTGGGGAATTCTTTTTTGAACGTGTCGCCGCGATAGGAGGCCCGCAGAATTGAATACATCATCCACGCAGACCCCCCGAGATCATTCTTGTCGTCGGTTTTTCCCGGATCGATGTTGATGGTGATGTTGTTGGGCTTATTCGGATCGACCACCGGCGCTGCCGGCCGTTCAATCTTGGGCGCCAGAACGACCCCGTGTTCTATCCGCGCCCAATTCTCAATTCCCTGCCAGGAAAGCCGCTTGTAGGGATCAGAGACGATGGCCGTGATGAACTTCTCCTTCGCGGCGTCGGGATCGTTGCCGAATTTTAGAATCGCATCGCCCCAGTAACGATACGCGGTCTCGCGGTTGGGGTCGACGGCAATGGCACGCGCAAACCACCGGGCCGCGGTGGGCAGGTCCTTTTGCACGTAGGCTGTGTCGCCCGCGTAGAGCGGCGCCTCGTAAAGCTTCGGATCGGCCTCCGCGGCAGCGATATACTTCGTCATCGCCGTGTCGAAATCTCCCGCGGTATACGCCTTCTCGGCTTCTGCCAGCAGGTCCTTGCCCGGGCTCGTGATGCCGGCATAGAGCGGCGTGTCGGGATCGAGATTGGCCATTTGCCGCACATACTCGGCCTTGTCACCCAGCGCCACGGCCTGCTTGGCCGCATCCCGCTCCCGGATCTTGACTGCCTTCACCTGGGCCGGGTCGCTGAGTTGCACGGCCTCCGCGCCCAGGCAGTCGGCCAGCCGTTCCTGGTAGAGCATCTCGTTGGGATAAGCCTTCGCCAGATCCTCGTAATAGGGCAGAGCTTCAATCCGTTTTCCTGCCACGAAAAGTGCGTTGGCCTGAGACGCCTTCTGGTCCTGGGCGCACGCGCTTGCAACGGCGACGCAAATCACCGCTACAGCGATCCACCTCCGCATGAATTGCTCCCTTCACATGCAGAATCCCTCTGAAGCCTGTCTGTTTAGACAGCACGCGGCCCGGCTTTGTTCCCGACGGCCAGGATTATCTCACGACCCAACGTGCTAACCTGAGGATTCGCATAGCGTTTTAGGAAATCCTGCAAGGCGAAGTAAATGAAGCAGAGTCGGCGCGACCATCAGGAAGCGACGACCTTGCACGCAGGTGAAAACCTCACGCTATTTCCTAAAATGCCGTAATCGCGAGGAGCCGGATTGTCGTCAAGCGCCATTGCCGTCAAGGTATTCGAGTTCGTGATCCTGCTGTTCTCGCTCAGCGTTCACGAGTGCGCCCATGCCTGGACGGCGTCGCGCCTGGGCGACCATACGGCGCGCCTGCAGGGCCGCGTCACGCTCAATCCCATCCCGCACATCGACCCTTTGGGCACGCTCATCTTTCCCGCCCTGGTCATCTTCGGCCCGCTCGTCGGTCTCAGGTTTCCATTTCTGCTCATCGGCTGGGCAAAACCCACTCCGGTCATCACCCGCAACTTCAAAAAAATCGTCCGCGATGAGAACCTGGTAACGCTTGCCGGCCCGGCCTCGAACCTGATCCTCGCGCTTGCCGCCTTCCTCGGCCTCATCGTCACTTCCATTGCCATTCCCGGCGGCCGGGCGCTGCTGCGTTCCACCCTTCAGGGCGGCCTCATGATCAACGGCCCTTCTGAGGTTCAGGCGCTGGTTGTGCTCGCACTCATCGCCATTGAGATCAACATCACACTCCTGTTCTTCAACCTGCTGCCCATCCCACCGCTCGATGGCAGCCGTCTGCTGCGAAACATGCTGCCTTACAACGCAGCGATGCAATACGACCGCATCCCCGGCTGGATAAGCTACGTGCTCATGATCGTCTTCGGCGGCATCGTGCTCGGGATCCTTGTCAACCCCGTCATCGGCTGGGCCTCGTGGGCCCTTTTGAGCGTCTGATACCCATGAGGGTGTACCGGCATATACACCCTAAGTCCGCCGCTCCAGCGCCTTTACAATAGGGAGAGCCTTTTGCCGGAATCGTACGGAGCCGGCCGGCCCTTTTTCTGTACTGGAACTGAACTTCACGATGCCTGAGAATTCAAATACATCTTCGCTCGACGCCGGCGAACAGAAACCGCTCGCCGCGGGCCCCGGGGGTTCACGGCCGCGCGTGCTGAGCGGCATGCGGCCCACCGGCAAGCTGCACCTGGGCAACTACATGGGCGCGCTGGCCAACTGGGTCAAGCTCCAGGACCGGTACGAGTGCTACTTCTTTATCGCCGACGTGCACGCGCTGACCACCGACTACGCCGACACCTCAAAGCTCGCGGAAAATGTAAAGGAGGTGGCGTACGATTTTCTGGCTGCGGGACTCGATCCGAAGCGCAGCACCATTTTTATTCAGAGCCACGTCGCCCAGCACTTCGAGTTGCCCATGTACCTGGGCATGATTACTCCGCTCGGCTGGCTCGAGCGTGTGCCCAGCTACAAGGAGATGCAGGAGAACCTCTCAAGCAAGGACCTGACGACCTACGGTTTTCTCGGCTACCCGGTGCTGATGGCCTCAGACATTCTGCTCTACCAGCCGAAGTACGTGCCCGTCGGCCAGGACCAGCAGGCCCACGTTGAGCTCACGCGGGAGATTGCGCGACGGTTCAATTTTTTCTTCCCGCGTGGCGGGCGACCTGCAAGAGACGCGGGAAAGGATCCCGACGTCCGCCCAGTAATGGCGGCTCATTGGGAGGGTGACGAAGTGCTTCCCGAGCCCGACGTTCTGCTCACACCATCGCCCAAGCTGCCCGGCACCGATGGCCGCAAGATGTCGAAGAGCTACGGCAACACGATTCTGCTCAGCGACCCCGAGCCGGAAGTGCGCCAGAAGCTGAAGACCATGGTCACCGACCCGGCACGAATCCGGCGCAGCGATCCAGGTGATCCCGACAAGTGCCCGGTTGGCGATCTGCACAAGGTGTTTTCAACGCCGGAGACAATGGCCAAGGTCTACGAGGGCTGCCGGTCGGCCGGAATCGGATGTATCGAATGCAAAAGCTGGGCTGCTGATGCGCTGGTTCAGGTCCTCAACCCGATTCAGGAGCGCCGCGCGCGTCTCGGCGAAGATGAGGTCAGGGCAATTCTTGAGGATGGCAGCGCCCGAGCCGGCAAACGGGCCGAGCAAACCATGATTGAAGTCCGCGCCGCCATGCAGATGCCGATCGGCGTCGCGTCCCGCTCTTGATTCAATCTGCGCCGCAGGGAGCGGCATTGAAGCTGCGCGAGAAATGTTGAAGGAAGAAACATAGTTGACCGAAAACATTACAAATCCTGAGCCGAGCGATTCCCAGCCCGAGTCGCAGCCCAAGCCGCAGACTAAGGCTGAGAGTGCCCCCGAGCAGCTCCCGTTGATGCCGGTTCCCGAGCTCACGCGCGAGCAGCGAACGGCCGGCAAGGTAGCTGCTGCACTCAAGGCCCGCGGCGAAGAGGACGAGCAGTCGCCCTTTTCGGTGATTGTGAGCCAGGTCTACGACGGCCCCCTTGACCTGCTGCTGGATCTGATCCGCAAGCAGGACATCGATATCTACGACATCCCCATCGCAAAAATAACGGCGCAGTTCCTGGCCTACGTTGAGAACCTGAAGGCCGGCGACGTGGACGTTGCCGGTGAATTCATCTACACAGTGTCACTGCTCATCCATATCAAGAGCAAGATGCTGCTGCCGCGCACGCCTGCCGGCCCTGACGATGCAGTGGAGGATCCGCGCCGCGAGCTGGTGGAGCGGTTATTGGAGCACGAGCGATTCAGGAGCGCGGCGCAGATGTTGCAACAGAAGCAGATGCTTGAAGCTGCAAGCTGGACCAACCCCGGCATGCGCGACTTCAAGGAAGATGCCGCCGCCGAACCCGAAATCGCGGCTGACACTGTCGATCTCGTCCGCGTCTTTCGCGACATCCTGGAGCGCGCTCGCAACCGGCCGGTGCTTGACGTGCAGGAGGACTCGGTCACCGTGAGCCAGATGATCCAGTTCCTCACGCGCCGGTTGACGATGGAAGACAAA
The DNA here is from genome assembly GCA_963808695.1 of uncultured Acidobacteriaceae bacterium. GTDB lineage: Bacteria > Acidobacteriota > Terriglobia > Terriglobales > Acidobacteriaceae > Telmatobacter. The sequence continues at coordinate 41,553 of CAWEHF010000021.1, read as the reverse complement.
CCGGTGGCTCTGCGCAAGCTGCTCAGTCACACCCGCTCAGAACGCACGCTGATCGCGATGTTCCTGGCTCTGCTTGAACTGGTGCGTTTGCAGGCGATTTTGTTGCGGCAGGACCGGCACTTCAGCGAGATCTTCATTAAGAAGCACTCGGGATTTGAATCGGCGATAAACCAGGGCCTGGCTAACGCGCACGACGACTGGCGGTAATCAGCCCCAGGGTACCATCAAATAACATTAATATAATCAATAGTTTATCAGGAATATCCGCCTGCTTCTCCAGCCCCTTCTGCGCATGCGTTTTCCACCATGCGGGCCGCCAAATTCATCTTCCTGCAACAGTCAGTGTAGAATCAGGTGTAGCTCAATCACACATTTGCTTGGTTGTGAAGATGCTAACGGCCAACGCGTTTCCTCTCCGTTGGGATTTTATGGAAGTCAATTCATTCCGCTCTCATCGTTCCTCTCCCGCACGGCAGCCTGTGCATTTCCAGTTCAATTTGGTTTTCAAGTTTTTGAGGAGGACCAAGCGGCCACGGAATCTTTCCGGACGCATTGGTGATTTCTGATGGCAACCGCTGTTGAAGCAATGCCACGCGGCAAGTCTCGCCTCGATGACATGCGAATACATTCTTCGAGCCGGGCCGGCATCGTACTGTTTTGCTGCGCCCTCGTTGCCGGAATGGCCTTTATCGGATTCCACGTTGCAAAGGACCTCAATAACGCAACCATCAGTGGCATCTGGCCTTTTTTTCTGCTGGGGCTGGCCCTTTCAATTGCGCTTGGATTTGAGTTCGTAAATGGCTTCCACGACACCGCCAATGCTGTTGCGACCGTCATTTACACGCACTCTCTTGAGCCCACTGTCGCGGTGGTCTGGTCCGGGTTGTGCAATCTTGCAGGCGTTCTCTTTTCGTCGGGGACCGTTGCCTACGCAGTCATCACGCTGCTGCCGGTTGAGCTGATACTCAAAGTGAGCTCGGGCGCCGGTTTCGCCATGATCTTTGCCCTGCTCATCGCAGCGATTCTGTGGAACCTGGGCACATGGTGGCTGGGACTGCCTGCGTCGAGCTCGCACACCATGGTCGGTTCCATCATCGGCGTGGGGCTCGCCAACCAGTTGCTCAATCCGCACCTCGGCACTTCGGGAGTGGACTGGGAGCAGGCGATAAAGGTTCTTAAAGCCCTGCTCTTTTCTCCTCTGATTGGATTTGTTGTAGCGGGGCTGGTGATTTACATTTCAAAGCGGCTGATTCAGGCACCGGCGCTTTACCAGGCGCCGAAGAACAACGAGCCTCCGCCGTTCCCGATTCGCCTGCTAATGATTCTCACCTGCACGGGGGTCAGTTTCTTCCACGGATCAAACGACGGCCAGAAGGGCATGGGGCTCATCATGCTCATTTTGATCGGCACGGTCCCAACGGCTTATGCGCTGAATCATGCAGTAAGCCCGGCCGAGGTGCAGAGCTTTATCGCGGCCTCAGCCCAGGCAGGCAACATCCTTGACCATTACGTCAGCCCCACGGTTGCCGACCCGCCCGATCCTCGCAACGATCTGCTGGCTTACATCCGCAGCAGCAAACTGCAGCCTGAGACCCTGCCGGCGCTGCGCCAACTGATCGATCAGCTCGACCAGGAAGTTGCCCCTTACAAGGCGCTCAACTCAGTGCCCGCTCGCGAACAAGCCAACGTCCGCAACGACATGTATGTGGTGAGCGAAACCCTCCGTCACATGATGAAGAGCGGCAATCCTGGTTTTACTGCCGCTGAAAAATCAGCGCTGGCCAGCTACCAGGGCAAGCTTGACCGCTCCACGAAATACATCCCCGACTGGGTCAAGGTAGCGGTGGCGCTGGCGCTGGGCCTTGGAACCATAGTGGGCTGGAAGCGTATCGTGGTGACCGTCGGCGAACGCATCGGCAAGGAACATCTTACCTACGCCCAGGGCGCGAGCGCCCAACTGGTGGCGATGGCGACGATTTTCGCGGCCGACAGATGGGGGCTCCCGGTTTCCACCACCCACATCCTCAGCTCCGGCGTGGCCGGCACCATGGCCGCAAACGGCAGCGGTATTCGCCTGGCCACGGTTCGCAATATTGCCGCCGGCTGGGTGTTTACACTCCCGGCTGCCGCGCTGCTCTCAGGCCTGCTTTACTGTCTGTTCCACGCGATTTCCTAAAACCCACTTTCCTAATACTTTCCGCGCCCCGTCCACCCATCTCGGGTAGAGCGCACGCCATTCTGTGTCCAATCGAACGCGCCCTCACAATTCATCCTCCTTTCATCTGAGTCGTTTATCCCTTTGTAGGTCCGGACAATTGCCCCCCCACGTCGCCCGGCGAACTTCCACTCTGGAGTATCCCGCATGGCCGATCTGGCAAGTACAGTCGATGGAGCACCCTCAGGCGGATCGCTACTCGACCGCAAAATGAAGAAATCTCCGGCGTGGATAAGCGCCGCCGTCGTGCTCGGCGCCCTGCTCGGAGGGCTCATCTACATCGGCGTCCACGTGGCCGGCGATCTGGGAAACATCGTCATCGTCAGCATCTGGCCGTATGTACTGCTGGCCGTAGCGCTTGTCATCGCGCTCGGCTTTGAATTCGTCAACGGATTCCATGACACGGCAAATGCCGTTGCGACGGTTATCTACACCCATTCGCTCGATCCCAACATTGCCGTGGTCTGGTCAGGGCTTTGCAATCTCGCCGGCGTGCTGGTCTCGTCGGGAGCTGTGGCCTTCAGTATCATCACGCTGCTGCCTGTCGAGCTGATACTCAAGGTCAGCTCCGGCGCGGGCTTTGCCATGGTGTTCGCCCTGCTCATTGCCGCCATTCTGTGGAATCTGGGCACGTGGTGGCTGGGACTGCCGGCTTCGAGCTCACACACCATGGTCGGGTCCATCATCGGCGTGGGCGTTGCCAATCAGTTGATGAATGTGGGCCAGGGCACATCGGGCGTCGACTGGACCCAGGCCACGAAGGTCTTCCAGGTGCTGCTGATCTCACCGCTCGTCGGCTTCAGCGCCGCGGCTCTGCTGTTGCTGCTCTCCAAGCTGTTTATCGTCACAAAATGGGCCAAGGGCTTCGCCGTCCTCTTCGATGCGAACCACAAAAAGCCTCTTTGGATGATTCCCACCATCGCAATTACAGGAATCCCCGGGGTCTACATCTTTTTGTGGGTCGCTCCGATGGTTTTCGGCCTCTTCGGCACTCCGGGGATGGCCGTATGGCAGCCCGTCAGTCAATTCACGTCCTGGACCCCCCCAACTGGTCTCATCGCCACGATGATCCTGGTGGGCATTGCCGGCTGGTACCTCGTGGCCGTCTTCGCCAAGATAGTCATCGAGAATGCCGAGGTGCTGTTTACCGCGCCTAAGGGAACCACTCCTCCACCGTGGCCGATCCGCATCCTGCTTATCTTCACGTGCTCAGGCGTGAGCTTTGCGCACGGATCGAACGATGGTCAGAAGGGCATGGGCCTCATCATGCTGATCCTCATCGGAACCGTACCCACGGCATACGCCTTGAACCATGCCGTAACATCGAGGGATCTGCAGGACTTCATTGCCGCATCCGACAAGGCAGCGACCATCGTGAGCGCGCACGTTGACCCCAAGGCCATCCTGGGCGGCGATCCGCGCACAGAGCTCACCGAGTATCTCCGCACCAAGCAACTGCAGCCTGACACAATGACCGCGCTACGCGAGAACATCCGCGATCTTGAAGGCAATGTGCAGGCCTACGGCGACTACAAACATGTTCCTGCCAGCCAGCAGACCAACGTCCGCAACGATATGTACGTGACCAGCGAAGCGCTACGGCTGATGGCAAAAAGCAACAACCCCAAGTTCAGCCCGGCGGAACAGGCGGCTCTGAACAACTACAAAAAGCACGTCGACAAGGCCACCAAGTTCATTCCTTCGTGGGTAAAGGTGGCCGTGGCCCTGGCGCTGGGGCTTGGCACCATGGTGGGCTGGAAGCGCATTGTGGTGACGGTGGGCGAGAAGATCGGCAAGGAACACCTGACATATGCGCAGGGTGCCTGCGCGGAGCTTGTGGCGATGGGAACGATCATGGCCGCGGATAACTTTGGCCTGCCGGTATCGACAACACATGTGTTGAACTCGGGCGTGGCCGGCACCATGGCGGCCAACAAGAGCGGTTTGCAATTCTCAACCCTTCGCAACATAGCGATGGCGTGGGTATTTACCCTGCCCGTGGCCGCGTTGCTCTCCGGCTGCCTCTTCTGGCTGTTCCGGCAGTTCAGCAGCTAACAGCACTAAGGTTGGAGCCCGATCGATGTGATCGGGCTTCCTCCGCAGGCGTCCGGCACCCCCGGACGCCTATTTTTTCTTCCTCTATATCGCCCCTTTCATCCACATCCTGCTTGCCTTCGCCATCCGGTACCATACATAGAGCCTGTAATTGACTTTGGCGCACGCGCCAAAGTCAATTACAGGCTCTGAGGTGAGTCTTTAAGGAATGAGCCTGAAAGCAAAGCTTGAAGCTGTCATCTACGCGGCCGAGGAACCGGTTACGTTGAACCAGTTAGCGGCCCTGTTCGCCGACGAGGCCCTGGAATGGCGCGAGGAACAGGAGAAGGCCGCCGAAGCAGAAGCCTTGAGGCGTGCCCCTGCGGCTGAACCTCTGCCCCTGTTGACCGAGGCCTTTGATTACCTGGAGCTTGAGCAGGTCGCTGAAGCGTCTGCGCCGGTTGAAGAAGGCGCCCAACCGAGTGTCGAACCGGGTGCGGAGCCGGAAGAGGCCACTACGCCCGAAGCCGCCATCGAGACCGAAACCGGCGCACCAGCCATCGCTGAAGGATACGGCGTGGATGAGCAGGCGCAGGCTACCGAAGAGAACGAAGCAGCAGAGCCACCGGCTGAAGCGGCCGCCGAGCCGCTAGCTTCGGAATCCCCCGAAGCGGACCGTGACGCGCGCCCTGACGAGACCCCTGAAGAAGCAGCAAAACAGGCGGCGAGGCAGCGCGACCGTGAGGTCCGCTTGGGTCTCCGTGAATTGCTTGACGAGCTCGTTGAGGATTACGCGGCCGACGGCAGGGGCATTGAGATACGCGAAATTGCCGGCGGCTACCGCATGGCCACCAAGCCTGAATATCACGACGCGGTCCGCGCGTTTGTGAAGAGCCTGAAGCCGGCGATGAAGCTCTCGCTGCCGGCGCTCGAGACCCTTGCCGTCATCGCCTACAAGCAGCCTGTGACCGCGCCAGAGGTGAATGAGATTCGAGGAGTCGAGTCGTCGGGTGTCTTTGGTTCGCTGCTGGCGCGCAAGCTGATTGCCACGGCGGGCCGCAAGCAGGTTGTCGGACGGCCCATTCTTTACAAGACCACAAAGGAATTCCTGTTGCGTTTCGGGTTGAAGGATCTCTCTGAGCTGCCCTCGATGGAGGAATTCGAGAAGATGGCGGCGAGTGAATTCGAGGAGACCGAGACCGGCGGCGAGGAACCGGAAGAGGCTGCCGCGGAAGAGAAGGATCTGGAGAATCAGCTCGAGAGTGCGGACGAGCCGGGCGCCACTGAGACGATGTCGGAAGCCGCACCCGCAACCGAAGAGGTCCCCGCGGAGGCCCCACAGACCGCCCTGGAGTAGGATGAGACAGGGAGGCCGCTCGTGCCAAAGAAAACCGAGAAGAAGGCCGCAGCTGCCACCGCATCCGCGGGCGAAAAACAGCCGGCGAAAGTCGAACTCATAATCGAAGCCGTTCCTGAACTGGAGCCGAAGGCTAAGAAAACGCGCGCCACGAAAGCTGACCCCGCTCGAGGGGCTTCCGCGAGCGCCGAAAAGGCCCCGGTTGAGTCTGCGCCGCAGCCGGCTGCCGTTTCAAACGAGGCCGCTCTCGATCCAGCCGCACCGCCAGCCAAAAAGAAACGGGCTTCCACGAAGGCTCGCGCGGCAAAAGTCGCGATCGAAAGCGAAGCTGGAGCGGCAGTCAATGTGACCCTTCCCGCCGGCGCGCCAATCAGCAATCCAGTTGGATATGTGAGTGACGGTGCAGCCCGCACCGCAGAAGACGCCGCTGGCTCAACCCAGCCCAGTGAATCAGAGGCGCTGGCCGAGGCTCTTGCCGAAGAAATCAAATCGAACGAAGCATCGGAATATGTACCCCAAGCCGCCTTCGTCGCTGACTCCGTTCTGCCGGCAAAGCTCGAACGGCTGCAGAAGATTCTTGCCCAGGCAGGTATTGCGAGCCGGCGCCGCGCCGAAGAGATGATCGTTGAGGGCCGCGTGATGGTGAACGGCCAGGTCGTGACGCAGCTCGGCGCCAAGGCCGATCCCGCTCGCGATCACATTCGTGTCGACGGCAAACTGATTGCCGGGGCAGAACGCCAACGTTATTTTGTTCTCAATAAGCCGCGCGGCTACGTGACGACGGTGAGCGATCCCGAAGGCCGGCCCACGGTGATGCAGTTCTTCGAGAAGATGCAGCAGCGTCTGTACCCGGTGGGCCGTCTCGACTACCTGAGCGAAGGCCTGCTGCTGGTGACCAACGATGGAGAGCTTGCCAACCAGCTTACCCGCGCGTCATTGGGAGTGGAGAAGACCTACCTGGTGAAGGTGGCAGGCAAGCCGACCGAGGAAGAACTCGACCGCCTGCGTTCCGGCGTATCGATCGAACGCGGCGGGCCAGGCTCGGAGCGCGTCGGCACTGCGCCTGCGGCAATCAGGCAGGTTCGGCAGGGCGATAACCCATGGTATGAGGTGGTACTGATCGAGGGCCGCAACCGCGAGTTGCGCAAGATGTTTGAGCAGATCGGACACTTTGTTGAGAAGATTCGCCGCGTGGGTTATGGACCGCTGGTGCTAGATGTGGAGCCCGGTAAGTTTCGCGAACTGACCGCCGAAGAGGTGAAGGCACTGCAGCTGACCGCCGAGGGTAAGCTGAAACCTCGGCGGACGAAAGCAATGCCGACTGTGCCGAAAGATGCCGGCCACACGGCTGGCGATCGCACGGTCAGGAGCGGCGGCGGTAAAACCTTCGGGAACAGGCCGGGGCGAGCACCCGCCGGCAGGCCGGGCCGAACTTTCGACGGTCCGCCGCGTGGCAAACGGCCAGAAACCAGGCCAGCTTTTGAAGGCCGCAGGCCCGAACGCGGCGCGAAACCCGCTTTCAAACCACGATTCGATAATCGCAGCGCGGAGAGATTTGGAGGGCGGGCGCAGTTCACGAATTCTGAAGGCGAGCAACGAGGCGAGTCCCGGCCATTCGAGTCCCGGCGCGGATCGGCGAAACCAATCCGTGGACGCGAAAACCTGGATTCGGGGCGCGCCCAGAGATTTGAAGGAAGGAACACCGGATTCCGCCCGCAGCAGCGCAACCAGGAGTCTGCTGGCGAGGACTCTCCGCAGCGCGAGTTCGGCCCGCGCGGCGATAAGCCGCAGTTCAGGCGAGGCGGGATACCAGCGTTCAAACCCGGCGGCAAACCGGAATTCAAGCGTAGCGAGCGGCCGGCTTTTAGACCCGGTAGTCCGGGCGCGTCTAAACGCGCAGGTCAATCGAAGTTCAGAAGCGAAAGGCCCGCCTTCGATCGCGGCAGCAAGCCAGCTTTCGATCGCTCGATCCGACCCACTTTCGATCGCGGCGCCAAGCCGGCTTTCAAGCGGAGCGAGCGGCCGCCGTTCAAACGCGACGAGGGTCAGCCATTCCAACGGCGCGGCGAGGCGGGCGGAAATCTTGAAGGTCGTCCGTCGAGACCGCCAGGCAGAACATTCGGCGCCAGGCCTGCGGGCAAGCCGGGGGCTCGGTCCTCGGGCGCGAAATTCTCAGGTGGAACTTCGTCCGGAAGGAAGTTTGGCGCGGGTGCGTCCCGCAAGCCCGGCTCGCGGCCAGGCGGCAAGTTCAATCCGCAGCGCGGCGATCGCAAGCGCTAGCAGGCGACCGCTCCTGGTTTTTGCAAGATAGCCTCACCCGGCGGAGGTTGCGACCATGGCAAACAGTTTCGGCACCGATATCCTCATCCAGGCGCCTGATCCCGAGCAGGCCGCTGCGTTTTACGTCGATCAGCTCGGCTTCGAGATTACCGGCACTGACCCCACCATGATCAGCCTGCACGGCAAGCACATCAATCTGTTTATCGAGAAGGGACCGGCGCTCGGGCCTGTCTTTGAAGTTACTGTTTCAAACGTTGCCGAAGCGCGCCAACGCCTGGTTGCTCGCGGCTGCGAAATCGTGAAAGATGAGCCCGAGTTTCCCCGCTGTTATCTTCGCGATCCCAATGGATTGATATACAACCTCACCGCCTGACCGGAGTCTCGACTTCACATGAGCGATCAGCCGCTGATACTGGTTCTTGCTGCTGAAAGCGACCCGCAGCTTGCGATGTTGAGCGCGATCCGTCATGTCGCGGGAGCCACATTCGAAGACGTCGCCGGCGCAGTTGACGATGCAGAAGCGATTCTTCATTGGTCCGGCAATCGCGAGACACTGCGCAAGGTTTTTCTTGCCAGCCCAAAGGTTCGCTGGGTTCACTCCCGCAATGCCGGACTCGACGATCTTCTCTTCCCCGAACTGATCCAGAGCCCGATCCCGCTCACCAATGGCAGCGGTGTGTTCAGTCAGTCGCTTGGCGAATTTGCTCTTGCAGCGATTCTGTATTTCGCCAAGGACATTCCTCGCATGCTGCGCAATCAGCGGTCGCAGCGATGGGAACAATTCGATGTGGATGAGGTCGCCGGCCAGACCGTCGGCATTGTCGGCTATGGCGACATCGGCCGCGCCGTCGCCACTCGCGCCAAGGCCATGGGGATGAAGGTGCTTGCGCTCAAACGCCATGCGCCTGCGCAAGGCGATCCGCTTCCCGCAGGAGGCGATCCGTTGATCGACCGGTTCTATGCTCCGCCGCAGATCCTGGAAATGCTGGCGCCTTGCGACTACGTGGTAATGGCTGCGCCGCTCACCAGTGAAACGCGCCACATGGTCTCAGACGCGGAATTCGCAGCGATGAAGCCCTCGGCCGTCGTGATCAATGTTGGCCGCGGTCCCGTAATCGACCAGGCAGCCCTGGTTCGCGCGCTCGCCGGCAAGCAGATTCGCGGCGCCGGCCTCGATGTCTTTGAGTACGAGCCGATCCCGTCAGGCGATCTCATCTGGTCGCTCGACAATGTGATCATCTCGCCTCACACCGCAGACCACACGAGCACCTGGCTTAACGAGGCCATGCAGTTTTTTCTTGAGCAATACGAGCGCTTCTGCAAGGGCCAGCCGCTTGAGAATGTGGTGAACAAGCTGCTCGGCTACTGAGCCTTCGGATCTCAGGACATGCGGAATGCAGAATCGTTCCGCAGCCTATGCTTTTATTCCGCGGCTTTCAAGCATGGTCGCCACCAGCGCCAGCGGCAAACCCATCACGTTGAAGTAGCAGCCTTCCACGCGCGGAATCCACCTGGCGGCAAGTCCCTGGATTCCGTAGGCGCCGGCTTTATCCATCGGCTCGCCGGTGGCGATGTATGCCGCAATCTCCTCGTTTGAGAGTGTCAGGAATTGAACTGCCGTAACCTCGGCAGCCACTTCTACGGCTTCATGCGTCACCAGCGCAACCCCGGTGATGACACGATGGCTGCGTCCCGAGAGCTGGCGCAGAATTCGTGCCGCGTCTTCTCGATCTTCGGGCTTGCCAAGGATCTGTCCATCGAGCGTCACTGTGGTATCGGCTCCCAGCACCGCGAGGGACCGGATGTCGATCACGCTTGGCGCGGCAGCATTCACGGCCTGACTCGCCGCATCGGCCGCAATCTGGTCAAACACGACCTGCGCCTTGTCCCGCGCGAGGCGCGTAACGTAGACGATCGGATCCTCGCCGGGCCTGGAGTCTTCAGGTATGCGAGCCCGCCGCACTTCGAATGTGAATCCCGCCTGAGCGAGCAGTTGGCGGCGGCGCGGCGATGCCGAGGCAAGAACCAGCATATTGAGATTATGGCAGCGGCGCCCCACCGGCCTACAAGCACGCGGAAGTGACGCAGTTTAGACTTGAGAAAGCGTCTGCGAACAAAAGAGGCGGCGCGTAAGGATTGCCTGCAAATGCATTTCAACTTTCACTTTACGGCCGCTGAGATTCTATGGACGCTTACTTTCGCGGCCTTGCTGGTGTTGCTCGTGGTTCTGCTGGGGCGCGAACGCATTCGCCGATTCCCGATCTTCACCAGCAGCATTGTGCTTATCGGGCTCAACATGCTTGCCCAAAAACTGGTCGCCAACCGGTTTGCGCCGCTCATCTCTACTGAGATTTTTCTGGTGCTTGCCGACCTGGGAGTCGTCATCGCACTGTTGCTGGCGGTCGAGCTGGCGCGCCGGGCCTTCAGTGCGGCAAAATGGCCGGCCTGGGTTGTTGGCAGCCTGGTTTTGCTGGGCGGCGCTGCGGCTGTCATTGCATTTTGGGGCCAATGGCCTCCTGCGAAAATGGCGTTCGATCCCTCCACCCTCGGTCACCTTCGCCTGATGCAATTGATTGCGCAGAAAGGCGACTTGTTCAACCAAGTGCTGGCGGTCGAGTTGTTTGCCCTGGTGGTCATCGCGGGTCGGCGCTTTAAAACCGGCTGGCGCAGTCACACGCAGCAGATTCTCGCTGGCATCTCGACCAGCTCGGCTATGCTGATTGCCGCGCGTGTGATCTGGGAGACAATGGCTCACAACGCGCCTCGCACCCCGGACGGAAACAACCACATGCTTGACTTGCAAGCTCACTTGCAGAATGCGTACAGCATGGTGGTGCTGGCGGTCATGGTCTGGTGGATTGTGTGCCTGTGGATTGACGAGCCGGGAGCGGCTTCTGTGGCTGCGAGCGTTGATGCGAATGCCCCTGCAGCCGTAGAGACCCTGGACACTTGGATTGCAAAACCGGCTGCCCCAGCCAGCGCACCCGAAGAATAACCAGCGCACGCGCGCTGGCGCGCACGTTGGCGGGTTGACTGGTTCGTGGTTCTTAACCTTAGTGTGGCCGGCCGGGGAGTACAAAGTGCTCGGCGCAGCGGGGCTCGTAGAAGTCGCCGGCCATGATGATGGGGCTTGCGTAGGGCGCGGGCTGGCCATCGACCAGGCGTTGCGGGTAGAGCGCCCTTGCGCCACAGGCGCAGTACGCAACCAGCTCGGTAATGTTGCCGGCGTACATGCGTACCAGCCAGGAAAGATCGAGCATCTCGCCGAAGGGCAAACCGCGAAAGTCGAGTTCGAGGCCTGAAACCATCACGTCGTGGCCGGCTTCGAGCAGCCGTTTGGTGAAGAGGAAAAGATCAGAGACGAACTGGCCCTCATCAACGGCGATGCACTCGATGCGCTTGCCGATTTTTTGCTCGGTGGCAGCAATGACCGGCAGCACCGGCCAAGGGTCGGAAGAATAGAACTCGACCGCTTGCATCTTGCCGCAACCATTGCGGCTACGGCTCTCCACCAGCCCTGAAGCGGCCTTGGTGTCGGCGCTCGGTTTCAGCAGCATAACGTACTGATGGGCGTATTCCCGCCGGGTTTCAATGCGCCGCAGCAGCTCGGCCGTCTTGTTGCTGCGCATGGGCCCAACGATTAGTTCCAGTTTGCCTGGCACGGTGCTCACCGGCGCTCCGCAAGTTGAATGGAGTGGATGCAACAGAGGCATTCTACGCCGGGCGGCGGCCTTCCCTATCCTGTTGAAGGTGTGGACGAAGCGGGTGAAAAACGTCGTCCCCGGGGTTCGATTGCGGCTTTTACATCTCTCGTATCAGTAAGAGCAATTTGTACAGAGTGTGGCAAAAATACCACAGTACGCAGAATCAGTTTTGCGTCTAATCTTTCCTGATGGAAGGGTTTCGGGGGAGACTTGGAATGCCGGCCATCGGCTTTTGTTTTGCTGCCCGAGATTCGCACAGACGAATTCGGCAGCGGCAGCAATCGAAGTTCAGGGACCGGTTTGCGAGACGTTTCGCGGTCATTGCTGGAGGGCGAAGATTGCTGTAACCGGTTCAGGGAGAAGTATTTGGCTCAATCGGCACACTTGGAGCAGACCATTGAGGGTCCGCTCGAATTTACGGGCGTAGGACTACACTCCGGTGCGCCCGTCACGATGCGCTTGCTGCCTGCGCCGGGCGGCTCAGGAATCGTCTTCAGGCGAACAGATCTGGACAATTTTGAGATTCCCGCCACGGGCCGAAATGTGGCCAAGGTGAGCTACGCAACCAGCTTGATGCGGCAAGGCGTGCTGATTTCGACCACCGAGCACCTGCTTTCGGCATGCATCGGGATGGGCGTCGACAACGTCATTGTTGAGCTCGACAACCTGGAGCTGCCGATCCTGGACGGAAGCGCGTTGCCCTATGTTGAAGCGTTTCTGAGCGTGGGCATCAGGGTGCAGCGACGGAAGCGCGAGACAATCCGAGTACTCAAACCTGTTGAGGTACGCGAGGGCAACAAATTCATCGGCGTCTATCCCGGATCGGGGTACCGGATTTCGTATGCCATCGATTTCCCAGCGCCAATCGGGAAGCTGAAGACATGCGTGGACCTGGCTGCAGAAATGTACGGTCAGGATATTGCCCCAGCGCGAACCTTCGGCTACAAGGCCGACGAGCAGAAGCTCAAAGACATGGGCCTGATTCGCGGGGCCAGCAGCGAAAATGCCATTATTCTTGGCGCCCAGGGTCCTGAGAACGGACCGCTGCGGTTCGAGGATGAATATGTGCGGCACAAGGTGCTGGACCTGATCGGGGACCTGGCGCTTGCGGGCCGGCGGATTGAGGGCCACGTTGTAGCGGAACGCGCCGGACACGCAATGCATACGGCGTTTGTGGCGCGGCTCCTGAAGGACCGTTCGGCGTGGGAGTTCGCGCACATTCCAATGGCCGAAGCGGCAACGGAAGGGCGCGCGGACGACGCGGTTGGCGCACCTGTGCTGGCCGGGGTGTAGAATCCAAACTTCAATCAAATCCATCCCTGAGACGCTTTACCGGCTGCGCAAAAAACTCGTCAAGGCACAAACCAGCGAAGCTTTGTAACAAGGGCACGACTTCAGTCGTGCCGATAAGGTCCGTAAAGAGAGTCCGGGGCTTTAGCCCCTGAGGGATGTCTATTCGGAACTCCCTGAGCCCAATCTTTTCCCCGCAATCTCCGCAACCGATTCCCGTAGTTCTCAAGCAAACAAAATGCACATGGGAGCAAGAGCGTTGTAGCTCTTGCCCTGGTCGGCGAGCTTGCCGGTTTCGGGGTCGCGGGCAAAAACGCTGATCAGGTTCGAGTCCTGATTTGCGACCAGCATCCACCGCTCGGTGGGATCGAGCGTAAAGTTGCGCGGTGTTTTGCCTCCGCAGTTGGAGCGGCCGATGGGGGTGAGCGCGCCGGACTTGGGATCGGCGGAGAAGGCGTAGAGAAAATTGTTGTCGCGGTTGGCGAAGTAGACGAAGCGGCCGTCTTTGGTAATGACTGTGTCGCAGGCGCGGGTGGGGCCGTGGTAGCCCGCGGGCAAAAGCTCGATGCGCTTGACCAGAGTGAGGCTTCCACCGGCTGAGCGCCACTCTAGAACGTCGACCGTGGAGGCGAGTTCGTTGACTGAGTAGGCAGTGTGGCCGCTGGGATGGAAGTGGAGAGTTCGCGGACCTGAGCCTGGAGCAGCAGAGTAGGTTCCCGTTGGCGCGAGCCCAGACGTCGCCGGGTCGAGGCGATAGATGTGGATGCAATCGCCGCCGAGGTCGTTGATGTAGGCGTAGCGATTGTCAGGCGAGAAGGACGCAAAGTGAGCATGAGCAGATTCCTGACGGTCGGTGTTAGGACCGTGGTGCTTGTAGTGCTCGGTCCACACGGCCTCGCTCAATTTGCCGTCGGAGATGCGGAAGCTGGCGGCGCTGCCCCCCATGTAATCTGCGGCTACGAGCGTGCGGCCGGTTGAGTCAACGGCCACATGACAGGTACCGATGCCGGCAGAGGGACGCCCTGAGAGTGGTTTGAGTTCGCCCGAGTCAAGCTCAAAGCTGGCGACTTCGCCGGCAGCCTTCCCTTCGAAGGAATCGATCTCGCAGGCGGCGAAAATGTGTTTCCTGCCGGGAGCGAAGCAGAGCCAATCGACATTGGGAACCTTGGCCGCAACGCCGGAGGAGGTGAGCGAGGCCGCAACCGGATCCCATTCGTAGACGAGGATGCCATCGGGCGCGCCGGAAGCAACAAAGACGCGGGTCGGCGAGGGCTTGGAATTTTCCTGGGCGATCAGATGCGGAGCAGCTGCAGCAAATGTGGCGGCGGAGGCGGTCTTCATAAAATCACGGCGGGAGAGGTCTCTCATGGCGAAAATCATTTTCGCCGATGGGGCCAGCGGTGCGCCAGTCGCGAGTTTGGCGAAACTACGCGGAAGGGGCGAGTACGGCCCGCCCCCCTCCTTTAGTTTCAATCGAGTTTGAAGACCACATTGACGGTGGTTTCAACCTCGACGGGCTGGCCGTTGAGCAGATACGGCCGATAGCGCCACTGGGCAACTGCATCCATTGCCGACTGCGTGAGCAAGGACGACCCGCTGACTACGTGAAGATTCTCGATCGTGCCGGTCTTTGAAATAGTGGCCTGCAGAATGACAGTGCCCTCAGTGCGCGTGGCCCTGGCAATCGCGGAATAGACTGGGATGACTTTGCGGAGCAGGAGACCCTCCATCAAGACTGACGAGACCGCGGTCGGGCCTTTCGGCTTGGTCACGACAACCTGGACGCGATGATCGTTGTTGAATGGGTTGTCGGGGCTTGTGCTGTTGCCATTGTTTGCCATTTCGTCCCAGTTCCCAGGGCGGTCGACGATCTCGGGTCTGGTGACCATCTCGATGCTGTTCGGGATGGTTCGTGGCGCAGAGAAGGTGTAGGAGTCGAAGGTGGGACGCACCATAACGGCGCCCGGCGGGATGTGAACTGGCTTGGGTGCCTCGGGCTGAGGCGCCGGCGCTTCCATCAGCATGAGGCTGGCCATGCGCGGAAGGGCCTCGGGGTAGATGAGGGGAATGAGAATGAGCGCCAGCAGGATGGATGCGTTCAGCGCAAAGGTTACGAGCATCCATCTGCGGCTGCGCGTGCGGATCTTTCCTGTGGATTCGAACGTGGAGTCTTCAAACATGGCGTGCCTCCCGATGCGTGACATGAGTGGCGCGAACGGGAAGCACTGAGGCGTGCGGACGCGGCATCGCGAAGCCGCACCGCGCGTTATTCAGCGCGAGGCGCGGTAATCAAGGACCGCCGCTCATCCCGATCAGAACCACTGTGCTCATGTAGACACCATGGCGCGATAAACTGTTCCAGCGCTGAAGAGAAAAGTTGCGAAATGCTTCGCCGCGCATAATTCAGTCCATCTCGGGGATCCAGAACCTCACCATGCATCGGCTTAAGGAACTCTTCGTTGCGTTGATTGCCGCCGGCCTTGCTGCATCCAGCGCGCAGGCTCCTCCATCGAACGCGCCCGACCCTGCGGCAACGCTCAAATCCATTCATGCAAGCTGGGACGCGCTGACACGATCGGTGAGCGATTGCGGCGCCTTCGCCGACCCCAAGGTGAACGGGACGCCGGTGATGTACCTTCCGGCAGAGATGGCGATTCCCGCTGAGGTAAAGGCGCTTGAACAGAAGTGCCATGCGCGCGTGACGAACCTGCCGCGAAGAATTGAGAGGCTCGGCGATCTGACGCCGCAGGAGCTGGCGACCCAGGGGCTGCTGTATCTGCCAAATGCCTATGTGGTGCCGGGCGGCCGATTCAACGAGATGTATGGCTGGGATAGTTTTTTTATTCTCCTTGGACTGGAATCCGATCATCACGAGGCTTTGGCCAAGGGAATCGTGGACAACTTTCTGTTCGAGGTGGAGCACTACGGAGGAGTGCTGAATGCGAATCGCACATATTATCTGACCCGTTCGCAGCCGCCGTTTCTTACGTCGATGATTCGCGCCGTGTATGAGGACAAGGACAGCTTTGCGGCGACGCCGCAGGGCCGCCTCGAGGCGAATGAGTGGCTGGCGCACGCTTACGAAGTAGCCCAGAAAGATCACTCAAGATGGACCCGGCCGGAACATAAGGCCGGCGTGACAGGACTGGCGCGGTACTACGATTACGGCTCGGGCCCGGTGCCCGAGATGGCCGATGCAAACACGTACTACGCGAATGTAATCAAGGCGCTCGTGGAGCATCCCACGCCGGCGGGAAACGCGTTCCTGGTGAAGGGATCGGCGTATCCCGATGCGACCGAGACTGCGCGATTAAAGCAGACAAGCTGCGACGTGAAGGCGAGCGTGGTGTGCATGCGCGCGTGGTTTGGCGGCTACAGGCTTACGCGTGATTTCTACCAGGGCGACCGGGCGATGCGCGAATCGGGATTCGATACCAGCGACAGGTTTGGGCCGTTCTCGGGAGCGACGCACCATTACGCGCCGGTGTGCCTGAACAGCCTGCTCTATCGATATGATCGGGACATGGCGCACATTGCGCACCTGCTGGGCAATGCAAAAGATGCGGCACATTGGGACCTCCTGGCTAACCGGCGCTATGCGGCTATGCAGCGGTATTTGTGGCGGCCGAAGGAAGGCGTGTTTGCCGATTATGATTTTGCGCGCGCGCGCGCGCGCGGGTCGGATTACGCGTTCATCACATCGCTTTATCCGTTGTGGGCGGGAGCGGCGACGCGCGAAGAGGCAAACCAGATTGAGGCAAAGCTGAATGTGTTTGAGCGGCCCGGAGGGTTGGCGGCGAGCAACACCGACACGGGATTGCAGTGGGATGAACCCTACGGGTGGGCGCCGACAAACTGGCTGGCAGTCGCGGGGCTTGAGGCGTTCGGATTCAGGGCCGATGCGGCACGGATTGCAAAGCACTTTGATGAGACGGTGGATGCGGGATTTGCGGAAGATGGGACGATTCGCGAAAAGTACAACGTGGTCGCGGGCAACGCGCAGGTAAAGGTGAGCGCGGGCTACACCGAGAACGCGATTGGATTCGGGTGGACGAATGCGGTGTATTTGAAGTTCAAAGAAATTACGGCTGAACCGGACCCGACGAATTAAATGGTAAAAGAGAGCCCCGCATTTGATTGCGGGGCTCGGTTGAACAGACGGAGTTATTCGTCAGACCGTTACTCAGGTATATCCACCGTCCCGTTGACGTTGAAAGTGCCGGAGACTGTCGGAGCGCCGGTGTCGGGCTGGCCGCCACCGATCGAGACGGTGTAAGCGCCTCCGGCAACAATGGGTTGACCAAGCTCGGTCACCATGCTCAGGTCGCGCGGTTTTAGTGTGAACTTCACCTGCGTTGAAGCGCCGGATTCGAGGTGAACACGGTTGAATCCGCGCAATGCGATGCGTGGCGCGCCGGCGACCTTCGGGAAGTTGAGGTAGAGCTCGGCCACTTCGTCGCCGGCAAGAGAGCCGGTGTTGGAGACGGTGACCTCGGCTTCGAGCGAGTCGCCTGGATTGATGGGCGCCGATGGCAGCATGAGATCGCTATAGGAGAACTTTGTGTAGCTCAGGCCGTAGCCGAATGGGAAGAGCGGCTTGCCGCGGAAGTAGCGGTACGTGCGGTTCTCCATCGAGTAATCTTCAAAGTGGGGCAACTGGTCAATGCCGGTGTAGAAGGTGACGGGCAGGCGGCCGGCGGGATTGTTTTTGCCGCTCAGGGTTTCAGCGATGGCGGCGCCTCCCTCTTCGCCGGAGTACCAGGAGTCGAGGATGGCGTTGGCGTGTTCCTTCTCCCAGTTGACGGCAAGGGCGCTGCCGTTCATGAGGACGACCACAAGGGGCTTGCCGGCGGGCGCGACGCCCTGGACGAGCTGTTCTTCAGGGGCGGGCAGGTCGATGCTGGTGCGGTCGCCGCCAAGAAAGCCGGGCTCTGTGACGGGCATCTCTTCGCCTTCGAGCTCGCTGGTGATGCCCACGACTGCGATCACGACATCGGCCTTGCGAGCAGCCTCAACGGCTTCAGGCGAGGCTCCGTTCTCAACCTTGGCCCAGTCGAGCTTCGCCATGGGTTTGTTGCTCGAGGCAAGGAACTGGGTGCCGGGCACATAGGTGATTTTGGCGTTGGGGAACTCGGCTTTGAGCCCATCCATGAAGCTGACGATTTTGTCGGGCATCCCGTTGTAGTTGCCCAGCAGAACGCGGGTCTGGTCTGCTAGCGGCCCCACGACGGCGATGTTCTTTACCTCCGGCTTGAGTGGGAGGACTCCGTCGTTCTTGAGCAGCACCATGGATTCTTCGGCGACCTTGCGGGCCAGGGCGCGGTGTTCCGGGCTGGCGAGTTCCTTCTCGTCGATCTTGCTGTAAGGATCCATGTCGGGTGCATCGAACATGCCAAGCTTTATGCGCGCGGTGTAGAGGCGGATGAGGGCCTGATCGACGGCGCTTTCAGGCAGGTAGCCCTGCTGCATGGCATCGATGTACGGGTGGTAGTCATGGTCGTCCCTCGCGATCTCGCCACCGTCGATGCACTCATTGTCCATGCCGCGTATGAGCGAGATGGCCGAGGACTGGGGCTGGGTGGGACGGTAATGATGGCCTTCAAAAATATTTACGACAGCGGCGCAGTCGGAGACAACGTAGCCCTGGAAACCCCATTTGTTGCGTAGTTGATCAACGAGGGTGAACTCGTTGGCGCAGGCCGGTTGGCCGTTGATGGCGTTGTATGCGCACATCACCGATCCGGCGTGGCCTTCGGTAATAGCAGCGCGGAAGGCGGGCAGATAGGTGTCCAGCTCGTCGTGTTTGCTTACGTCCACGTCGGCCATGTGGCGGGTGGGCTCAGGGCCCGAGTGAACGGCGAAGTGCTTGGGAGTGGCAATCACGCGGTAATGATTCGGGTCGTCGCCCTGCATGCCGGTGACGAAGGCGACCGCCATGCGGCCGGTGAGGAACGGATCTTCGCCGTATGTCTCCTGGCCGCGGCCCCAGCGGGGATCGCGGAAGATGTTGATATTGGGAGCCCAGAAGTCGAGACCGTGAAAGAAGGTGGGCCCACCGGAGCGGACGGCCTGCTCGTGGATGATGCGGGCCTCGGTGCCGATCACGGTGGCCATGTTGTGAATTAGGGGTGCGTCGAAGGTGGACGCGAGGCCGATGGGCTCGGGAAACTCGGTGACTCCCTGGACTGCGACGCCATGAAGGGCTTCGCTCCACCAGTCGTACGCGGGTATGTTGAGCCGCGGAATGGCCCGCGATTGATTTACAAGCTGGCTGGCCTTTTCCTCGAGTGTCAATCGATGGACGAGGTCGGCGGCGCGCTGCTCAGGGGGCAGGTTGGTATCGAGATACGCAGGTTTCGACGTATCCTGCGCCAAAGCACTCATGAGAGTTCCAAATGCAACGACGGCAATCGCAGCCAGGCGTGTTTGATTTTTCATGATTCCCCTCGAAGGTGGCGGATGGTTAGAGCGGTTCCAGTATTCATTTGCGCTTTTGAGAGTCGTGCAAGGTGGCATTTTCTTGAGGAAAATGCCACTCAGCAGTCGTGGTTCCGGGGTACGGCAATTCTGGAACCGCTGTGGCCCGCAGGCTTATGCAACGGCAGAAAACCTTTACACCTACCGCGGGCTAATTTAAGAGACGTGCAAGTTGGCTGTCAAGTTGGAGATTGGCCGCAAAAAATCGTTTTACATGCGAGGACTGCCGGGACGCGAACTAGAATGTAACCCTTCCCAAAGCCGGGCCGTAATGTGCAGGTAGAGAGGGACCCTGAAATGCCGGAGAGTTCGAAGAACGTATTGGACCGATTCCGGCAGGGCGATGCGGATGCTTTCGAAGTGTTATTTCGCGAACAGCAGACCACTGTGTACCGGTGGATTCTGCGGATTGTGCGCGACACGGGGACGGCTG
Organism: uncultured Acidobacteriaceae bacterium; assembly: GCA_963808695.1. Classification (GTDB taxonomy): domain Bacteria; phylum Acidobacteriota; class Terriglobia; order Terriglobales; family Acidobacteriaceae; genus Telmatobacter. The sequence continues at coordinate 21,763 of CAWEHF010000021.1, read as the reverse complement.
AAGACCTGACGGTTGAGACGTTCTGGAGAATCTACCGGGCTCATGCCCGATTCGACGCGGCGCGGGGATTTGAACCCTGGGCAAGGAAAATAGCGACCCACGTGGCGCTGGACTGGCTGCGCGCACGCAAGCCGGAGAGCGAAATGACGCCGGCGGTTGAGGCAACGCTGGCGGCGGAACGGGCGAGCGATCCGGGAGTTCAAGCAGAAATTCGCGTAAAGACCGCCGAAGCGTTTACCCGGCTGCCCGTCAAGCTGAGAGTGGCCGCAGTGCTGGCGGTGATTGAAGAGCAGCCGCACAAGGATGTGGCAGAGGCTCTGGGAATCACGGTGACCGCGGTGAAGTTGCGCGTGTTTCGCGCGCTGAAATTGCTAAGAAAGGACCTGGAACAGCAGGGGATCAGACCATGACGGAGATGAAACCCAACTTGAACCACGAATCGGAGCGGATGCCCGAATCGGAGCGGATGCCCGAATTGGAACGAATGAAGGACTTGTTGAAGGCAGCCATGCCGCGCATCGCAGAAGATGCGGCGCCGGCGAGGGATCTGTGGCCGGGTGTGCTGCGGCGGATGGACCGCGAGCCGGTCAGGGTTCCGTGGTTTGACTGGGCTCTGGTGGGAGGGTTGGTCGCGCTGGCGGCAGCATTTCCAACCGCGATTCCGGTGTTTCTCTACTACCTGTGAGAGAAGCAGGGACTGAGGGACTGAGGGACTAAGGGACTGAGGATTGAACGGCAAGGGAGGGGTTATGAAAACACATCCGTATTTGAGGGCGTATCTGGCGGGGATCTTTATTCCGACGTTGATTCTGCCATTGCTGCTGACAGCGTTCATTGTGGTGCGGACTGCGATGCAGGCGCCGTTTCCGTTCGAGCGGGGGCTGGTGTTTCCAATGGCTCTGGTACCGGCGTTGTGGGGATTTTGGAATGTGTTGTGGTTGGGTACGCAAGGCAGAATTCATCAACCGCTTGGAATCCACGGCGCAGTGCTGCCACTTCTTTTGCTCCCGGCCGGCACGGCCATGGCGCGTTGCCTCGGGCTGATTGAGCTGGGAGCGAGCAGCGTCACATGGTTTCACTCCATCACCATTCCCTACTCATGGATCGCTGTGTGTTTTGCCGGTGCGCTGGCAGGCTACTACCTGGTTTGGAAGTACATTGTGGGGTTCCTGAATCGGGTGCTGGGGATTGCGTGAAGCAGCGCCGAAGGCATTAAGAAGCTGCGTCCTCGCGAGGCAGCGCAGACGGAAACAGCCAGGAAGGGGGCAAGCATGTTCACAATCTTCCGTGCGTTTACTTACGCGACTCTCTTCATCGGATTTGTCCTCATCTATCTTCCGGGGCGGCTGCTGGCGTGGGCGGGCATTGCGCGTCCGGCAACGCTCGGATGGGCGCAAATTGCGGGGATGACGGTGGGAAGCGTGGGCGCTGTAGTGGCGTTGTGGTGCGTGGTGGCATTTGCATGGATTGGAAAAGGCACACCAGCGCCATTCGACCCCCCGCGGCGGCTGGTGATTCGAGGGCCGTACCGGTGGGTACGCAATCCAATGTACATTGGCGCATCAACGGCGCTGGCCGGAGCCGCACTCTTCTATAAGGCAATGCCTCTGGCGATTTTCGTTTGCATCTTTCTTCTGGTCGCACATCTGTTTGTGGTGAATTATGAAGAACCGACTTTGAGGCGGAGCTTTGGGCAGGAATACGAGGCGTATTGCGGACAGGTGAGACGGTGGCGGCCTGGCGCCAGATTGGTGCGCTGAGGATTGCGGAGCGTGAAGATCGCTTTCCGGCCCGGCCAAAGGAATTGGGAGAGATTAACAGGATCCGGGAAGGTCTTCGCGCGGAGCGCGGACCATAAGCATTAAGGCGCCGCCGCCCAGCCAATTCACCTGGCACCGTTCGCAACCGGAAATTACTGTATGCCCTCCGATGAAATCGTAGTGCGAGTCCATGCGTTGGTGGCATTGGGGGCAAGCCATTTTGCGCTGCAAATCGTCCGGGTTCACTGGCGGGGGAATCGCGATCTCCTGGTGGACGGCGCGCAACTGATCGATGAGCCCTTCGATGAAGCCAATCTGCAACAGCTGCCCGTGACACTGCTTGCAGGCGTGAATCCGAACTCCCGCCAGCGTGGCATTCCACAGCGGGATCGAGCACACCGGGCAGACCAGCTCCGCAACTTCATCCAGCAACTGCATTCCGGAGTCGTCCGCCTGGGCGATGACCACACTCTGGCAGTAATCGCAGCGCAAGCTTGCGTTGCCGCTGGTCAGCCGCATTGGGGCGCCACAGGATGGGCAGTTCATTGCTGTTTCCCACACTCCGGACAGAACTTTGCGCCCGCCGGAACGGGTTTGCCGCACTCGATGCAGAACTTTGCGGCGCCAGTTGCGGCCGCCGGGGCCGCAGCCATTCGCTGCTGCCCCATCATTGCCTGGGCCATCGCGGCGCCGGCGCCGAGACCGACGCCTATTCCGGCTGTACCACCTGTGTTCTGCGCGGCTTCCTCGAGGGATTCGGCGGTCTCAAACTGCGTAAGCTTGCCGACATCGCCGACCATGCCCATGCCGATGCGCTGGTCGAGGACCTTCTGCAGATCGTCGGGCAGAGAGACGCTTTCAACCACGAATTGATTGAGCTGGAGGCCGAGAGCGGCGAAGCCGGGTTTCATGGCGTCGGCGATTTTGTCGGCAAGAGCGGCCTGGTTGGCGGCCATGTCGAGGAAACCGATGTCGCTGGTGGCGAAGGCTCCGGCCATGCGCTCGAGAATCATGGTGCGTAACTGGTTTTCAAGATCGGCGGCGAGATAGCTCTGACGGGTTCCACTCACCTGGGTAAAGAAGACGCGCGGGTCGGCGACGCGATAAGCGTAGTTACCAAAGGCACGGACGCGAACAACACCGAAATCCTTGTCGCGAATAGTGACGGGAGTCGCGGTGCCCCACTTCTGGTCGATCTGAAGGCGCGTGGAGAAGAAGTAGACGTCGGACTTGAAGGGGGACTCGAAGTCCTTGCTCCAGTTCATCAGGTCGGTGAGGATGGGCAGGTTGCGCGTGTTGAGCGTGTGCAACCCGGGCCCAAAGACATCGGCGATTTTGCCCTCGTTGATGAAGGCCGCCATCTGGGTCTCGCGAACGGTGAGCTGGCCGCCGTTCTCAATCTCCATGTCCTGCATGGGGTAGCGGAAAACCAGCACGCCATCTTCAGATTCGTTCCACTGGATGACGCGGATGAATTGTTTGCCGAGAAATTCGCTGAGGGTCATGTTCTGCTCCTGGCCGCGATCTTGCGTACGAGTGACACCACAATTGTCGGGGGGGAATTTGTCTGCTCATCACTCTACACCCGGGTCATTAAAAACGGAAAAAAAAGCCCGCCCAAGCCGCAGACGTCAAGAAGAATGTCCCCAAACGGCCCCAGGAGCTGAGAGCCGGGGGCTGACGGCCGGCGGTCGCTATGCGCCGGGATGGAAAAAGCTGCCCAAGCCTGCGCGCTCCGCGTGGGCGGCCATGGCGGATTGAATTTCGAGGGCGAGCGCGAGAGCGGCCCGGCCCTGGCGCGCAGTGACCTGGGGCCGGGTGCGATTGCGGACGGCGTCGAGGAAGGAGAGGATTTCAAGGCGAAGAGGTTCGCCGGGCGCGACTTCGGGCTTGGAGAAAGAGAGGCCTGGCGCCGGGCCGGCGGGTGAGCTCAGCTGGGCAGTAATCTGCGCGAGAGTCGCGGGGTCGATTCCGGCCATGGCGGCGAATTGCGCGATCATCGCGGGGTCGATCTTGCTGAGGTCGAGCTTGCCGGCGGCGAGGGCGGCGACAATGGCTGGCGGGATCATGGAGCGCACGTTGGCGGGCAGAGAGGCAAGCAGATCCCTCGGGGAAGCCGGCGCGTCATCGATGCGGATTACAAGGACGTCGCGGCGGGCGTAGTCGATGGAGACGTACTGGCGCGGCTCAAAGAAGCGGAGCTTGCGGACACGTTCAGTGGAGACGCGGGAAGCAGTAAAGTTAGCCACGCAGCCGGACTCGAACTCCACCCGGACGTTGGCGATGTCGACTTTGGGCGAAAGGATGGGCAAGCCGACGGCGCGGACTTCGCGCACGGGCGAAGCAGCAAAGGTAAGTACGATGTCGAGGTCGTGGATCATGAGGTCGAGGACGACATCGACATCGAGGGAACGGGGCGTGAAGACGCTGAGGCGATGCGCCTCAAAAAACATGGGCCTCGTGAGGCGCTGGGCAACGGCGAGGACTGCCGGATTGAAGCGCTCGAGGTGTCCGGGCTGAACGATGCGGCCCGCAGATTCGGAACGGGCGATGAGGTCGTCGGCCTGGGCCAGATTTGCGGCCAAGGGCTTTTCGACAAGCAGGTCGATGCCGGCGTCGAGGAATTGAGTGGCGACGGCGTGGTGATGCACAGTCGGCACGGCGACGCTGGCGGCGTGGAGATTGAGATCGGCGGCGAGGAATTCTTGGACGGAGGGAAAAACAGGAACCTGGTACTGTGCCGCAGCTTCCTGTGCGCGAGCCGGATCGGGCTCGACGGCCGCAACCAGCGCTACGCCTTCACCGGCCGATTCCAGTTCGCGGTAGACGCGTAGATGATTGCGGCCGAATGCGCCCGCGCCGGCAACGGCAACGCGCAGCTGACTTACCCTGGCTATTGCGCGGCCTCTTTCTCTTTCGGCGCCTCGGGGGACTCTCCCTGAACGGCCTTGAGGCAACGGCCGTAGAGCTCGAGGAGCTGGCTAACGTGTTCCTCGGGCTTGGCGGGCGCCGATCCGCTGAATCCGGTCGATGGGGTCGCCGGGCGGCCGACACCCACCGTTCCAGCCACGAATTTCAAAAGGTCGAGCGCAATATCTTCATTGCGCCGGGCGCCGAGCGAAGCACTGCCGAGTGTGTCCATATGTAGAAATCTCCGAAGAGAGATGCTACCAGAAACGCCGGCCGTCCATCCGGGGCGGGGCAAGCGGTCGCCGCGGGTGAAGCGCGCAAACGACGGCGGATCTTCGCCTGTTCGTTTTTGAACATACGGTTTCGCAATCGAACAAGGATGGGCTGCAACGCTCGCTCCGCAGGCCTTGAAACCCTGTGGAGAATCAGGCGTTTGGGACCGGAGGCTGGGTGGTGAAGGAATTGCTGCCAGACAATGGGATTCTTTTGTCGTGGAGGTTCGGATGGGCGCCTTGTTCAATGATTTGCGCTTTGCTTTTCGGCTACTGAGCAAGGCTCCAGGGATGGCTTTGCTGGCGATCCTGACTCTGGCGCTTGGCATCGGCGCGAACACCGCAATTTTTACCGTGGTTGAAAGCGTGCTGCTGCGGCCGCTGCCCTACCAGAACTCGAAACAGCTGGTGTTCATCGGTCCCCCCAACAACGGCCCCGGTTTCTCCTCGACCTCCTGGCTCAATTACACCGACATCCGGTCGCAGTCGCATCAACTTGAATCGGCCGCCGGCTACTCAGAAGACGTGAGCATGGTTGAGACAGCGGATGAGTCGCAGAGCGTTGTGGCGCCTCGCGTCACGGCAAATCTGTTTTCGATACTGGGCGCGCAGCCGCTCCTGGGGCGAACGTTTACCGCCGCTGAAGGCGAGTCAAACGGGCCGCAGGTAGTGATCATCTCTGAAGGACTGTGGAGAGGGACCTATCATGCCGATCCGGGAATTGTGGGACGCACGGTAAGGATCGGCGGGCAGGCACGTACGGTGGTGGGCGTGATGCCGGCGTCTTTTCACTTTCCCGAATCGATGGGGTCGGATATGGAAAAGGGCCTCTGGCTGCCGCTTCAACCCACCGGCGAGATGCTCAAAGATCGTGGGTACGATTTCTTCTTGATCGTCGGCCGGCTTCGCGATGGGGCGACTCTCGGCCAGCTGAATCAGGAGCTGAAAGCGATCGCCGCGCGCATTCCGCGTACGAAAGACGATTCGATCACAACGTTGAACAGCTGGTCGTATCAGGAGCTTTTGACCGGATCCGTTCGTCCGGTCCTGTTTGGGCTTTTTGCGGCGCTCGGACTGGTGCTGTTGATCGCCTGCGCCAACGTTTCGAATCTGCTGATCGCGCGCTGCCTGGGACGCCGGCAGGAGTTTGCGGTACGGTCCGCGCTGGGTGCTGCTCCGGCGCGGCTCATGCGTCAGTTGCTCGCCGAGGGATTCACGCTCAGTTTCATGGGCTGCGTGGTCGGCGTGATTCTGGCTGAGCTCGCCGTTGCCGCAGTCCACAAGCTGCCTGACGGGACGATTCCCCGCGCCGATGCGATTTCAATCCATTGGACCATCGTCTTGGTACTGGCGGCCATCGCTGGCGTAACGACCATCCTCTCGTCGCTCTTGCCGGGACTTCTGGTAGCGCGTTCCAATCCCCAGGCCGCGCTGCAGGCAGCCTCGCGCGGGCTAGGCTCGCGGTCGGTGGGCGGAAGGATCTCCGGCATCCTCGTGGCCGGCGAGGTTGCCCTGTCTACGTTGCTGTTGGTAGGCGCGGGACTGCTTTTCAGGACTCTATGGAATCTTGAGAAGGCGCAACTCGGCTTTGAGACTGCGCACCTAACTACCTTCACGGCAATGCCCGCCGATGCGGCGGGCTTCTCAGAGATGGCTGTTTCAACGGATACGGGCAACGCTCCGGCGTCAGTTGCATCGCTTGTTTACAGGCCGGTTCTCGATCGCATCCGGCAATCGCCCGGGGTGGAAGATGCTGCACTGGCAACGGCGCCGCCGCTCGGGGGAATGGGCGTAGGGAGCAGTTTCGACATTCTCGGCGAAACGAAGGACCCGAAAAATCCGTGGCAGACGAACGTGACGGCAATCAGCGGGGAATTTGCGCGGACCTTCGACACCCCGCTCGTTCGCGGACGGATGATCGAAGACAGCGACACTGCATCGACGCAGTTTGTCGTGGTCGTTAACCAGACGTTTGCAAAGGCGTATTTCGCGGGAAAGGATCCGATCGGGAAACAGATCAACCTCGGCGGGAAAGACACAGGAATGATCCAGCCCTACTCGATCATTGGGGTGCTGGGGGACCAGGTGGACAGGAACGTCGGCGCGCTTGCCCAGCCGCTCCTCATGATTCCGCAGGAACAAATACCAACAACATCGCTTTTCTACCAGGCGCTTTTGAAGACAATCGTCACCTTTGTGGTGAAGACCCATGGCAATATACCGGTCGCGCCGCAGATGCGAACCGTCTTCCACGATGCTGCGCCGGGATACGCACTCGACAACTTCCAGACCATGCAGGATGCTGTGGATAAGAACACCTTCAGCCAGCGGCTGGGGCTTTATCTCGTGGGGTCGTTTGCCGGGCTGGCAGTAGCAATGGTAATTGCGGGTCTTTACGGCGTGCTTTCCCAGCTGGTGAGTTACCGGCGCCGGGAGATTGGCGTGCGCATGGCGCTGGGTGCAACCCGGGCCAGCGTTGCGCAACTGGTGCTTCGCCAGGGTTCGGTCCTGATCGGCGTGGGACTCGCAGCGGGATTGATCATGGCGTTCGCCGCCGGCAGGCTGGTAAAGAGCTTCCTCTACCAGGTGAAACCCACAGACATTTCTACTTACCTGTGCGTAGCAGCCGTGTTGGCGATGGTCGGACTGGTTGCAGCCCTGATTCCGGCGCGGAAGGCGGCGTCGATTCAACCAATGCAGGCACTGCGCGAGGATTAGCTGGCAGAGTCGGCCCGGGAATTCAGCTAACCTTGATGCAGGATGACTGTTGCCTACATCGGACTTGGGGCGAACCTGCCAGGTGCGGCCGGTTCGCCGGCGGCAACCCTTGCCGCTGCAGTGGAGCGGCTTGCTTCATTGGGAAAGGTGATTGCCTGCTCCAGACTTTACTCAACTGCTCCGGTAGGCTACGCGGACCAGCCGCGATTCTTGAATGCGGTGGTGGGAGTCGAGACGCATCTCGGCCCGCGCGATTTGCTGGTTTCACTGCTGGGGATTGAGCGAGCGTTTGGACGGGACCGCGCCAGCGCTATTGTGAATGGGCCGCGCACTCTGGACCTGGACATTCTTTTTTACGGTGATTCGATGGTGAGCGAGTCAGGACTTGAGATTCCACACCCCCGGCTCGCTGAGCGCGCATTTGTGCTGGTTCCGCTGAACGAGATTACCCCGGACACGCGCGACCCCCGATCGGGCGCAAAGGTGAAAGAATTGTTAGAGAAGTTGCGGGCCGGCCTTTCCCTGCATTCGGATCAAACAACAGATGAGGTTGTGGCAATCGAAAGCGATTGTTGGCGCGCTGGCATCGCTCACGCTGATGCCGGCAGCGATGATGCGCGGGCAGACGCCGTCACTTATCCAAATCACAGTTGAAGATGCGCGTGGAGCAGTTCTGGCCGGGGCGGTGATCGCCGATAGCAACGGCAAAGTGCTGGGGCGAGCGGATGAGGCGGGCCAGGCAGTGATCGAGTGCGCGATTCCCTGCTCAGTGCGAATCTCGGCCAAGGGATTTGCACTGCGAAGCCAGGTATTGACAGCGGCAGCGACGGTGCGGCTGGAGCTCACACAGATCGCGGAACAAGTGACGGTGACGGCGTATCGGACGCCGATGGGAGACCTCGAGAGCCCGGCAACCACCAGGACATTGACACAAAAGACGCTCGGAACGACCGCGGCGATCACACTGGACGATGAGATGCGACAGTTGCCGGGAGTCGAGCTGTTCCGGCGATCGAGCTCGCTGGTGGCAAATCCTTCATCGCAGGGAATCAGCCTGCGCGGGCTGGGCTCGACCTCGGCTAGCAGGACATTGGTGACCGAGGACGACGTGCCACTCAACGATCCGCTGGGTGGTTGGATTCACTGGCAGGAGACGCCGGAGTTGGCAATCGCTGACGTGGAGTTGGTGCGTGGCGGCGCCAGCGATTTGTATGGATCGAGCGCCATTGGCGGAGTGGTGAACATTATTTCCGCACGCCCCGCGTCCAAAGGGCTGGAGGTGCGGAGCACCTACGGCGGCGAAGAATCCTACGATGAAAGCGTCCTGTCGACGGCAAAGCGGGGCAAGTGGGGCGGGTTGGTTGCCTGCGGGCTGATTGGGACAGACGGATACGTTCAGGAGGCGCCGAATCAACGCGGCCCCGTCGACCAGCCGAGCAATGTGCATAGCCAGAATGCAATGGCGATGGGCGAGCGCAAGAGCGGGGATTTGCGGCTATTTGCGCGGGCGAGCGGATTGAACGAACTGCGGCATAACGGAACCCTGTACCAGTTCAATGGGACGAGGCTGGTGCGATATGCAACCGGCGCGGACTGGGCCAACTATCAGGGCAACGCGCTCAGGCTGCGGCTTTACGGCGGCGATGAGCGGTACAGGCAAACCTTCTCGAGCATTTCGAATCTGCCGGAGTTTGGAGATGCGGCTTGTACCTACCGTTGCGGCGAGACGCCGACGAAGTATTCTCACGTTCCCGATAACGCACTGGGCGCGGCGCTGAATTGGACGCAGTCGATCAGGTCGAAATTGCTGCTGGTGGCCGGCGCCGATGTGCGCGATGTGCGGGTGTGGGATGAAGAGCAGTCGTTCGGAGCGAAGGCGGGGGTAACAAACCTGCACGATCATCAGCGCGACAGCGGCGGATTTGCAGAAGCGCTGTGGATGCGCAGCGCGTGGACGGTGACGGCGTCGGGAAGGGTGGATTGGTTCCAGAACTACGATGGGCAGCAGTTGACTTGGAACGGAACCGGATGGACGCCGAGCGCTGCGCAGCCTCCGCAGAATGGCGAGAGGCTCTTCGATCCGCGTCTCGGCGTCTCGCGCAAGATTTCAGAGCATTGGGCTGTCTCGGCGAGCGGGTTCCGGGCGTTTCGCGCGCCCACTCCGAATGAGCTGTACCGCGCCACGCAGGTTGGAAACGAGTTGACGCTGGCAAACGGACACCTGAAGAGCGAACGCGCGACGGGATGGGAGGCCGGGCTGGCCATGCACCAACAGTGCGGTGCGATCAGGGCGAGTTATTTCCTCACACAAGTGAATCGGCCAATCACCGCGCTTACCACGAACCCGAATTCGTCGCCGATTCTGCTGATGCGCGAGAATCTGGGGCAGATTGAGAGTCGCGGCGTTTCGCTGGATTACGAGATTACGCCACTGCGCTGGTTGAACGTCGAAGGTGGTTATCAGTATGCACACGCGGCGGTGTCGCGAGGCAAGCAGGATTTCGGCAAGTGGATTCCAGAGGTGGCGAGAGACCTCGCAACGTTCAATATGCGCGCAACGGCCCCGCGCCTGGGAACGTTGAGCTTGCAAAGCCGGTTGAGCGGGCGCATGTACGACGACGATGCAAATGCGTTTCTGCTCCATGGATACTTCAGGCTGGATGCCTTCGGTTCGCACAGCTTCGGGAGCCGGATTGAGGTGTTTGCAGCGGGAGAGAATCTGCTGGATCGTTCAATTCAGGTTTCGGAGACGCCGACGGTCACGTTGGGGCAACCGAGAACAGCGAGAGCGGGATTTCAGGTGAGTCTTGGTGCGGCACGCAAACAGTAGTGATGCTGATCGCATTGGCTGAAACTTGCGTTTCATGAGTGGCGAATCGTCAGGAACGATAGAATCCTCTGGTGAGCCTTAGGTTTGAAGTCCTTGCAGAAAGCGCCCTCGGCGGGCGGCGCGCGCGGCTTGATTTGCCGCACCAGGTGGTCGAAACGCCGGTGTTTATGCCGGTGGGCACGGCCGGTTCAGTCAAGGCCGTGGCTCAGGATGTGGTGGAGAGCCTCGGCGCACAGATTATTCTCGGCAACACTTATCACCTATATCTGCGACCCGGCCACGAAGCCATCCGGCGCATGGGCGGGCTGCATCGCTTCATCAGTTGGCCGCGCGCCATGCTTACCGATTCGGGCGGCTTCCAGGTCTTCAGCCTGAGCCAGTTGCGCAAAGTCACGGACGAGGGCGTGCAGTTTCGATCGCACCTGGATGGGAGTTCACACTCCTTTACCCCTGAGCATTCGATCGATGTTCAAGTTGCGCTGGGCGCGGATATCTGCATGGCCTTTGACGAGTGCACTGAATATCCCGCCGATCGCAAACGCGCGGAAGAGAGCCTGCGGCTGACGATGGCCTGGGCGAAGCGGTCACTGGACCACTTCAAAACGCACCGCGATAGCGTGGTCTGGCGCGACGAATTTGGGGGCCGCACGCAGAGCCTGTTTGGAATTGTGCAGGGCGGAATGTATACGGATCTGAGGCGAGAATGCGCCGAGCGGCTGGTGGAGATGGAGTTTGACGGCTACGCGATCGGCGGGCTGAGCGTGGGCGAGCCGCGAGAGCTTACGCTCGAGATGATCGCCGAGGTTCTGCCGCTGCTGCCGCGCGACAAGCCGCGCTATGTGATGGGCGTCGGGTATCCCGACGAGATTGAGCAGTACGCAAAGCTGGGCCTGGACATGATGGATTGCGTTTTGCCCACGCGGGCGGCGCGGCACGGGCTGCTGTTCACCAGCGAAGGACGCGTGAACATCAAGAACAAACAATATTCCGAAGATCAGAATCCACCTGACCCGAACTGCGAATGCATGGTGTGCCGACGGTACAGTCGCGCCTATCTGCGTCATCTGATGCAGGCCGGCGAAGCGCTCTCAGGCACGCTGAACACGATTCATAATCTGGCGTATTACCTTGGCATCATGGAACGGGTAAGAGGGGAACTCGCGGCGGAAACGCAAGGTTAAAGCATTCTTGCTTTTACTGTAGACTTCCGTGCCCCATCCTTTCCGCGTTTTCCTGCGGAAAGGGTGGGACGCCAGGAAAAGTCCGGTCTGCACTATTTCCGAAAATGCTCTAGCCAACATCTCTCACGAGCCTGCAAGCTTTACCTCTCAGTGTTGTCGCCTGCTTCTTGTGTTCCCACGTTGGCGGCGTCGCACCCCAAAAAGACGTAAAGAGGAGCGGGTTCGGTCGCGTTGGATTAAAAGGACTTAGCTCCTGTTTCCGCTACAGACAATTACGGTCCTTCGGCGCACACTCTTAATAGGAAGGATTGCGACTGGAAGATGAAGAAATTCACCGTCAACGACAAGAACTGCAAGAGTGCAGGAAACGCCGAAAAGGGGGCCTTCTTTTTCGGCTGTGTAACTGTGATTCCAATGGAATCAATCAATTGGCGGAACTCTCTTCACAGTTTCACAGATTCAGATCGCCGCGCCCAGCAGTTGCTTCAGTGCCTGGACGTATTCTTGCAACGCCTCGCGGCCCGCGTCGGTCATGCGGTAGATGGTCTGCGGCCTGCGCTGCACAAACTTCTTTTCGACAGCCACGTAGCCGGCTTCTTCAAGCTTCATCAATTGCGCGCCGAGATTGCCGTCGGTCGAGCCGGTTTTGGCGCGAAGCCACGTGAACTCCGCTTCTTCAACCCCGGCGAGAAGCGAGAGCAGTGCCAGTCGCAGTTTGCCGTGAATTACGGGATTGAGTTCAGGCAGTTCAGGCATGGCTCGCGACCTGCCGGCGCTGGCGCGACTCAAGCACCATCATGTATGCGCCGAAGAGAATCTGGCATAGGAAGATGGCGGTGAGAAAGGCGACGACGGTTGTAACCAGGTTGCAGAAGCAGGCAATCACGGCCGCCGCCCACCACACGATTGCGCAAAGGAACTCCGCCTTCCACTTGAGCGTCAGGCTGCAGGCAGCATTGGCCAGTCCGATCATAGCCGACGCGGCAGCAAAAAAGACGCGCGCATCGGCCAGGTGCAAACCAAAGCCCATCGCATCGAAGAGGATGAACATGGAGCCGCCGGTTGCGATCCAGATAGAGGCGATGGCGCGGCCGATGGTGGTTTCAGGAGACCGGTGCGACGGACGCGTAAACCCTCTGAACGTGAGAATGGCCGCGGCCGTCATGGTGATAGGCCATGCGTAGGGGAACTTTCCCAGCCATCCCCAGAAGAACGCCACGTAATACGCAATGCCCCATAAGACGTAGGTCCAGCCCCAGCTCTCCTGCTTGCGGCGGCCTTCGGCGATCATCTTCTGCATCAGGTCGAGGCGTTCTCTCAGTTCCATCTCTTCGGCATTCGGGTTCATTTGAGTTCTCCTTTACGTGCGGGGCGATATATCGAGCTGAGGCCAACTTAGGCATACTCCCAGCGCCGGGCTACACGGCGTGCAACCAGAAAGAGCACGATGCCCGAGGCGACGAGCACGCCGACCTGAGGGCCGAGGCTCGTTATCGGAAGATCGCGCCAAAATACCTTGGTAAATCCATCGATGGCCCAGGCATTGAGGGTAAGCAAACCGGCCTTTTGAATACCCTCCGGCATAAGGTAGCGCGGAAACATGCTTCCGCCAATCGAAGACATGATGAGGATAAGCAGCGTAGAGAGCGCGCCAAGCTGGGCGCGGGTGTGGCAGGCGCTCGCAAGGAGCAATCCAAAGGCTGCGACGGCGAATGCAGTGGCCAGGCCCATCACCGCGAATCCGGCGAGGTGACTGAAGAAATCGAGTTTGAAGACGGCCCAGCCAAAAAGAAACATCGCGACGAGCTGCGTAAAGGCAAGCAGCGTGTTGAAAAGGAGTTTGCCGGCGAGCAGGCGAGTCATGGTGATGCGGGAGCTGAGGACGCGATCGAGAGCACCGCTCTCTGCTTCATCGAGAAGCGCGCCGGCCGAGCCGCTGGCAGTAAATAGTAGAAACATCACGCCGATTGCGGCGGCGTAGAAAGAGATCATCGAATTATGCTTGTTGTCTCCAACAACGGAGCGGGTGTTGACAGCGATGACGCTTGCGCTGAAGGCACTGCCGGCGCCGGATGACGAGGAGTTCTCCATGTTGCTTTGGAGTCTCTTGAGTTCATCGAGCGAGGATTGCATCTGGGCGCGCTGGGCAGGTGTGTAGGAGCCGATGTAGCGTTCGGAGTATTGCATTCCCTGTTGCGCCATGATTGCAGGCATTGAAGTGAACGCGGCCTTCTGCAGCATGCCGATGACGACCTGCGGGGCGATCATGTCGCTGGAGTCGTTGAGCAACTGGATGGGGGTCGCCTGGGAATCGGGACCGAAGCCAACGGGATGCTCGCCAAAGCCGCGAGGAATAACGAGCGCAACCGGAGCGTCGCCGCCTTTGACTGCGGCTTCAGCGGTTGCCGCAGTGTAGTCAGGCGGCACAGGTGCGTTTTTGCCGTTGGGCTCGGGATGGGTGGCGATGTTAAGCGAGCTTTCACGCGAGAGGCCGCGGACCAGGTCGCGGGAAGCCTCGCTCTTGTCTTCGTCGACAAGAATGACTTTGACGCGCGGGGTGGTGTCGTGCTGGCCGCCGAAGATGACAGCGAAGATGGAAAAGAACGCGAGCGGCAAAATGAAGCTAAGCACAAATGCCGCGCGGTCACGGCGAAGAGCTAGCAATGAGGTACGGGCAACGCTGAACATCAGTCGCGCAACTCCCTTCCGGTGAGGTGAAGGAAAACCGATTCAAGATTGGGGCGGCGAATCGAGACGTCCTCGAGGGCCAGGCCGGCATTCGCGGCGCTGTCGAGCAGTGGGCCGATTTGCGAGGACTGCTCGATGGTGAATTCCGCTGTGTGGTCGACGAGGCGGCCGCCGCGAGCGCCGGTCCATGAAGCGATGCCGGGGAGTGGGCCCGAGAAGCGCGCCAGCACCTGGCTGCGCTGACCGAAGACTTCGCGAACCAGCTTCTCCTTAGTGCCGTGAGCGATCATCTTGCCGTGATCGATGATGGCGATGCGGTCACAAAGGCGCTCGGCCTCTTCCATGTAATGCGTGGTGTAAACGATGGCGGTGCCTTCGGCGCGGAGCGACTCGATCATTTCGAAGATGCGGTTGCGCGATTGCGGGTCGACGCCGACGGTGGGCTCGTCCATGAGAACGATGCGGGGACGATGGATGAGGCCGGCTGCCATGTTGAGACGGCGCTTCATTCCGCCGGAGAGGTTTCTTCCGAGCTCGGAGGCTTTGTCTTCAAGCGCGGCCCAGTGGAGGCACCAGGCGATTGCTCGGGCGAGCCTGGCGCCGGAAAGGCTGTAATAGCGACCGAAGCAGGCGAGGTTTTCGCGTGCGGTAATCCGGGGGTAAAGAGCAAGCTCCTGCGGAACCCAGCCAAGCGCCATGCGTGCGCCCTTTGAGCCGGCTGCGAGTCCAAAGACCTCTATGCTACCCGAATCGGGGACGACTCTGCCCACGATGGAGCGGATCAGTGTGCTTTTTCCCGCGCCGTTGGGACCGAGGAGCCCGACGCACTCGCCGGCGCTGACCTCAAGGCTTATTCCGTCGACGGCCGTGGTCTGGCCGAAGCGCTTGACGAGGGAGACCACGCGGAGCGGGAGCGCTGTGGAGCTGGCAGAAGTAGAACCGGATTCGATGACTGTTCGGGTGAGAGTCATAAGGGTTCTCAGTTGAGGTCGGTTGGTGAGTATCCAAGAATAAAGAGTACTCTATAATATAGAGTTTCATTTGTCAATGAAAATGTGCGAACGAAATGCAGTTCGGGACGATGTTGAGATATGAGTTGTAATGTCATACACTTAGCGCGTTTGTAGCCCTACGATGTGGCGCGTTGGACCGTGAATTTACGGCCATCGAGAGCTAAAACAGCCGGAAGTTAACTTCGACAACGATGCGGGTAGCGACCGGACGGCCGTTCTTCATGCCGGGCTTGAATTTGTAGTGAGGTATGGCTTCGAGGGCCTTTTCGTCGAGTCCTTCGCCGAGAGGCTGGACAACGACAGGATTGCGAGGAATGCCTTGTGCATCGACGATGACCGAAATCATGCAGACTCCCTGGTACTTGTTACGGCGGGCTTCGTCAGAGAATTCGGACATTGGAGCGTAGAGGAGCACTGGAGCGGAGACTCCACTGCCTGGCAAGTAAACGCCGTCACCCGGACCGAGAACATTGCCGGGGCCAGTTCCAGGGCCATACAAACCGTTTCTTCCCGAGCCGATGCCGACCGGGCCGCCGGGACCATTCGACAGTATGGTCACGTTGGGTGAGTGCGGCATGCCGAGATTGGGCAGCGAGGGGTCAGTGGGGAGGGTCACAGTCTGCTTGACGATTGCCGGCTCAACCGCCAGCTTGGGATCGACGATGGTGGGGACAATGGGCGGCGCCAGCGGCATAGCGGTGAACCTGGGCGGGTTGCCGCGCGTTGGGTCGATCAGGTCGTGGGTACCGGCGCCGCTGCCTCCGTTGTTGGATTGAGGTGTAGCCGGCGCGAAGAGTGGGAAGTCGCTCAGATCAATATGATTCAGCGGCGTGGCCCGAGGAAAATGCGTGCCCGTGGTTTTAAGGCCGAGAAGCAGCAGCAGCGCAATCAGCGCGCCGTTGATCGCGGTGGAAGTGCCGATGGCCCATGGGTTGGTGTGGGTCCGCGATTCAAGAGTGACTGAAGCAAAGAAGCCTGCGTTGCCTGGTGCAGCGGCATCGGATTTGAGGCGCGCGGAATTGGGCACAGTCATTGTCACCTCTGGGCGCAACACGCCTTCACCGATGGTCTCTGCGAGGGAATTATCGCAACAGAGATCGCGGGAGGTTGCCGGATAGACGCGGTGTATGGGTTGTCGTCAACAACGAACGAGGAAGCATGGACGGAATGGGAGGAGCGAACAACTCCGGAAAGATTAGGAGGTGAGCGCGCCTGATTCAGCGATCACGCGATCGAGAACTCCAGCCCAGTCGCCCGGAGAGGATTGACGGAAGAGGCGGGCGGTGGGGTACCAGGGGGTGGTGTCGAGCTGCTGCATCCAGCGCCAATCGGAAAGCCAGGGAAGGAGAATCCAGACCGGCTTGGCCATGGCGCCCGCGAGATGCGCAATGCATGTGTCGGTGGTGATGACCAGATCGAGTGTGGCCACCAACGCAGCGGTTTCAGCAAGGTCCCGGTCGCGGCTTGATCCGTCGGCGAAGTGAACGCCGCGTGGGAGAGTTGCAACCCCGAGAGTCCCAATCTGGCCGGCTGGATCGCCTTTCTGCAATGAGATCCAGTTGGCGCGAATGGAATGTAGAAGCCGCAAAAGCGCTCGAAGATGCACTGAACGCTGGGCATCGGCGCGGTAGCGCGGGTTTCCGGCCCAGGCGATGCCGATTCGCGGGACGGGATCAAGGTTGGAGAACTGCGCGCGCTTCGCGCAAATGTCGTCTGGTTCCGCGCCCAAATAAGCTCCCGGCCAGGGAACGGTTTCGACGGTAGTTGAGAAGACTGCCGGGAGACTCATGAGAGGACATTCGAGTTCGTAGTCAATTCGTGGCGTGGCGAGCAAGCGGACTTGAGCAAGGCCGGCCCGAACGACGGCCAGCGAGTGGAGGAGATGCTCAACCGGTGGTTGAACTTCGAGAACCGGGAACCCGCCGCGTGCGATAACGAGGCAGGCATATCGGGAGAACTGAATGGTGTCGCCAAGCCCCTGTTCGGCGTGGAGGAGAATACGCTGGCCGGAGAGCGGCTCGCCGCGCCAGCGAGGGCAGGCAAAGGTGCGTGGAACACGATGAACTTCGCGGAAATGCCAGCGGGATTCATAGGCGGACCAGCCGCGGCGCCATTCGCCAAGACGGAGTTGGGTAAGCGCGAGGTTGTATATTGCGCCTGCGCTTTCGGGGTCGAGATCGGCGGCTCCCTGGTGTGCCTGGAGCGCATCGCAGATGCGGCCCATCTCGAGGAGCGAGTTGCCGCGATTGGATGCGGCGCCCTTGCTGCCAAGCGCTTCAGCGCGCTCGAACTCGGCGACGGCTTCGGCGAATCGGCGCTCGTTATGGAGAACGATTCCGAATTGATTCACGGCTTCAGCGTGATTGGGATCGACGGCGAGGGCCCACCTAGCCCACTCGCGGGCGCCGGAAGTGTCGCTCGCGGCGAGTTGAAGCTGACACCATGCGATCAAGGTCTCGATCTGGGCGGGATCGAGGGCAAGGGCGCGGCGGAGGCAGTCGCGGGCTGCGGAGAAGTGTTTGCGCTCGCGCTCGAGGGCAGCAAGGTTGATCCAGCCGGAAACGAGGTCGGGACTAAGGTGGGTGGCACGGCGCAAAGCGGCTTCGGCTGCCAGATCGCGGCCCTGTTCACGAAGCAGGCTGCCGAGGTTGATCCAGGCGGCGGCATAGCTGGGTCTGAGAGTAATCGCGCGACGGTAGCGGGCCTCAGCTTCGACCGCTCGGCCTAGGCGATTGAGCGCAAAGCCTGTGGCAAACTCAGCCTCGGCATAGCGCGGGCGAAGGCCGAGAGCGTGACGGTATTGATGGAGTGCCTGCGTGAAGTTGCCGAGAATGGCAAGGGCATTGCCGAGTCCGAGGTGCGCGCAGGCAAGCAAAGGCTGGCGGCGAAGGGCAATTTCGAATTCGGAAATAGCCTCAACGGGTCGGCCGGAAGCGAGTTTTAGCTCGCCCAGCCCCATGCGCGCTAACGGGTTGGCTCCCCCGAAACGAAGAGCCTGATGATAGGCCTGCTCGGCGTCAACCAGCCGGCCAGTTGCTTTGAGAGCCTGACCAAGTGCAATCCACCCGGCGGTGATGCCGGGACTGACAGCGAGAGCCGCAGAGGCCATTCGGATTGCGTTCTCAGTCTGCCCACCTGCGAGAGCGAGGAGGCTCATTCCTATGAGAGCCTGGGGATGCGAGGGATTGGCTGCAAGAACGCGCTGGTAAGCAAGCGCCGCCTGAACCATTTGCGGAGCGGACCGAAGGGCCGATGATTTTTGCTGTTCGTGCAAGGCCGGAGACACGCGCACCTCAGACGACAGCGGTTGCACGGAGCCAAGCAGCCGGAGGACGAATTTCTTGGAGGGATCTAATGGGGCGAGCTGGCTGAGTTTGGGGCGAGATCGGCTACGACGCCGTTCCCTGCCCCTGATTTTGCCAGTTGCTGAGAAGCTTGGCGCTGAAGCGGCCGCGGATCTGGTTGATGGCGACGAGCCAGGGGACAATTGCCGAAAATGCAAAGCGCGCGAGCACGGCTTTGAAGCCAAAGCGC
The DNA here is from genome assembly GCA_963808695.1 of uncultured Acidobacteriaceae bacterium. GTDB lineage: Bacteria > Acidobacteriota > Terriglobia > Terriglobales > Acidobacteriaceae > Telmatobacter. Next base: position 2,857 of record CAWEHF010000021.1, on the reverse strand, counting down.
GGAAGAAAACGCCAGTCGCGATGAAAGGCGTACCAGGCTTCGAGAAGAAAGACGAAAAGAATCGGGAGGCGCGTCCATGCTGCGGCGATGAGGGCAGCGAGTTGGAGAAGGCAACGTGCGGAATTGCGGAAGAGCCGCGACCAGCGGACACCCGCCTGTCCGTCGCTGATGGCATAGCGCTTCATCTGGCGGCAGGCAGAGCGAAAAGTGTTGAGCGGGCGGTAGAGTGCTTTGGCGTTTAAGACGAAATCCGGTTGGGTTTGGCGGCGCGCTTCGAGGTCGAAAAGGGTGTCTTCGCCCACAAGGACGTGCTCAGGGAAACCGCCGATCCGCTGCCAGAAGTCCTTGGTGAAGGCCATGGAGCGTGCAGTACAGGACTTGGTGGGCTCAGTGGGTGACAGGCGGACGGAGAAAAAAGGAGCGGAGGCGACGTCCCACACGGTATGCCCGGCTGGATCAAGGCATGCGCCGCCGAGGGCGTATTCGGCTTGGCCGGCGGCGATGCGCGCGGTGAGGTTGCGAACCCAGTCTGGGGCGTAGGTGCAGCCAGCGTCGGCACAGGCGATGACGGACGATTTGGCGGCGGCAATGGCCACGTTGCGGCCGCGGGAGACGGGACCTTTGGAATGCTTGAGGCTACAGGTTTCGTCGCGAATGGCAATGAGGCGGGGTTCGCGGGAGGCGGCATCGGCCAGCCACTCCCAGGTGCCGTCGGTTGAACCGCCGTCGACGATGATAACCTCAGCGGCTGCAGGTTTCTGGGCAAGCAGGCTGTGTACGACCCGGGCGATATCACCGATCTCGTTGAGCTCAGTGGCGATGACACTGACGGGCTGCATAAAAAGAGTATAGCTACGAAGGGCGTGGCGGATTTTCCATCGACAACGGGTGCGAAGCGGCGCTAAAATCGCGCCCATGATTCGACGCAGATTACTGATTGCAGCGGTCCTGGTACCGCTGGTTGTGGGGATGGCCGGGCTGTTTCGCTTGATGAGCCAGCCGCGATTTGCGGCGTATCAGGCGGTGGACGTGGTGCAGCTTATTGGGTCGGGAGCTTGTTTTGGGGTTGCTCTTGTGGCTCTGGTTCTCTACTTTCGCCTGCTGAAGGAGTGAGGGAGCGCCGCTTGAATTGGAACGCTGGCCAAAGTCTTTTCCAATCGAAGGATGAGCCTGAAGGGAGTGAAGGTCAGGCGAAGTGGGGAAGGTCCTTTCGGTTTTGATTTTGAGTCAGACTAGCAGTCGCAGCCGGGGCCGAGGGAATGTGGGAATCGGTTTTTTCGATTTCCAAGGTCTTTGGAAAAGCCGTAGGGGGGGTTGAAGCCCGTAGGCTTTTCCATGGACCGCCATTTCCTCGGCCCTCTGCCCCAGCCTTCGGTCCTAGGCGGTGAGCCTTAGCTTTTCGAACAGCTTTGTTTTTGCTTGTTGCATGCGTCTCGCCGCGTCGGTGTCGCTAAGCACGCCAGCGATGCGCTTCAGGGCGTTGACGTTGAGCCCCGGGCGTAGGTATTGTGCCGGTTTATGGAGTGCCAGCAGTGTCTCCAGCGGAGTTTGATAGCGTTTGTAACGAACCCGTTTGCGGCCCTTCTCATCGATCTCGACATCGGCCTGGGCGCAGGGGCGATGGTAGTTCGGATACGGGTTCAGATACTGGCGATAGAAGCTGTTGATGGTGTCGGCATGGCCGGCATCGATGTAGCCGTAGCCGATGTGTTTGCGGATCACCGCGCCGTTCTTGGTCTCCACCAGGCCGTTGTCGCCGCTCTGCCGGGGACGGCTCCTGGTCTGCTCGATGCGTAGTTTTTCCAGCAGTTCAGCCACCGTCCGGTTGATGAACTCCGAGCCGTTGTCGGTGTGGAAACCGAGGATGCGAAACGGGAACTGGCGCATCATGTCTTCTAAAACAGGCTTCCGATAGGCCTCCGAGATGCGCGGCGCGGAACCGGCAACCTGCCATTGCGTGACCTCATCGACGGCATTGATGTGATAGACGCCCTTGGCGTCCGGCTGGTCGCCCTGGTGTACCGTATCCAGGCGCAGATAGCCGGGCTGGCCTTGCGGATCGGGCTTGCGCCGTTCGCCGATCTGAACCGCCGTGGGTCGCGTCTCGATGTAGTTCAGACGCCGCTCCCGGTAACGCTGGCTCTTGCGCAGGTTGTACAGATGAGCCACGGAAATCCCCGCCAGCCGTGCGTACTCCTGCTTGCCGTAGAGTTGAACCTCGCGCTCCAGGATGCGCCGCGTGGCTGGACCACTCAAGGTCTCATGCGCCTCATCGACCGAGGCCAGCAGCTCGATGCCGGCCCGCGTGTAGCGCTCAGGGAAACGGCGCCGCCGGTAGACGGTTGGCTGCACTCGGCCGCTGGCCGCGTAGCGGCCGATCAGCCGCGTCACCTGCGCCCGGCTCATCCCGGTCATCTTTTCGATGTAGCGCCGAATCAGGCCCCGCGCCGCCTTGCCCTGCTGGCAATACTCCTGCTGGAGCAGTAATTGCTCCAACCAGACATAGACCTGATGGCGGTTTTGGCCCTCAAACCGGATCTCTTCGCTGGCCGCAACGAACCGGCCAATTGCTGCCGGACTCAAATTCTCTGCTTGGTGCACGCTGATGTTCAATCTCCAGCATGCCTAACCCTTCAGGCTCACCTTGTATTGGAATCAGTTCCTGCCTTCAGGCTCATCTTGTTTGGAAGAGAGTGAAAGTGGAATGATGACTCGGCGATATGCGATACTTTGAGGGCCCACCACTCTTTGCCGGGATGGCGGAACTGGCAGACGCAGCGGACTCAAAATCGGCTTACCAAGAATCAAATCCACTATAAACAATTGAATATAAACGGCTTACTTTGACGCCATGCAT
>CAWEHF010000020.1:0-10481 GCA_963808695.1 uncultured Acidobacteriaceae bacterium | reverse complement strand
AGACCTGCATGCAACTTTTCACTCTTGGCAAATAGACCTCCTACTTTAGAGGCTTCGGTCTCTGAGGTACACTCCTGTGTAAGAAAAGGCCGCTTGGCACGGAACTTTCCTCGCTGCCCGGGATGCTCATGTCATCGTATAGTTTCAGTCGCAATGATCCCTACGATCACGAAGCAGCGGTCGAATTTGTTCTGCCTCCGCTCATTCCCAGCCGTGAGTATATGGCGTCGATCCGCGCCTTTCTCGTTCCCGAGGATGGTCTTGCCCTCTGGTATCTGGGACAGAACGGATTTATCCTGAGGGGCGGCGACGGGCCCTTGATCGGCATCGATCTGTATCTGACCAATAGTTGCGCGCAGATTTTTCCACACCTTCCATTTCGTTTGGATCGCCAGTTGCCGGTCTTCATCGAGCCCGAAGATCTCGAAATCGATATTTTCTACTCAACGCATTCGCATGAAGACCACGCTAATGGAGAGACCATTCGCCGTTTTGCCAGTAATGGCAAAGCGCGCTTTGTCGGACCGTGGGAAGTTGTAGAAAAGTACATGAGCTGTGGCGTTCACGCATCGGCCTGTCTGACACTTCATCCCAATCAGACCATTCACCTTGATGGGCTAACTGAGTTTACCGGCACCTTTGCCTTGCCGACAGACAATACCGACCTCAACCACACGGGCATTCTTATCCGCTTTGCAAACGGGATCACCTTCTACAACACCGGCGACACAGGCTATTGCGAACTGCTTGCGCCTTTGCTTCCGCGCAACGTCGATCTCTGTGCAATCTGCATCAACGGAGGGTTTCATAACTTGGATGCCCTACAGGCGGCACGCATCGTCAAAGCGATTCACCCCCGCGTGGCGATTCCCTCGCACTACGACATGATGATCAACAATACCGGCGATCCCAACATGCTGCGTACAGCCCTCGACCTGGTGGCGAGCGATGCAGTGTTGCACGTCATGGACTACTATCGGCCGTGGGTATACCGGCGCGTACGCTGATTCATTTTCTGAAAGAAGCCCTCAACGAAAGACGATGCGTCGCTAGGCGCAGTCTTCAAGGGTACGAACAACCGCCCTTGGCAGATCGTCCGGGTGATTAATCTGCACGACGTGAAAACCGGCGGCGCCTGCGCTTGCCATCCCGGATTCGGAATCCTCAAACGCTATCCCTGCGGTGGTTCCCATACGCGCGGCCGCTGTGAGATAAGGTTCCGGCGCCGGCTTCTGTTGGCTGACAGAATCGCCGAAGACTAGAACCTCGAAGCAATCCAAAACCTGCGCACGGAGAAGTACGGGCTCGATGTCGCTGCGTTCGGCAGAGGTAACCAGGGCGAGACGAAACGAGCTCAGGGATTGCAACATGGCAATCGTCTGCGAGGAAATCGGGGGAGATTCAAGACTCCATTCGCGAACCCTCTTCTTCCTCGCTAGAAGATATGGAGAAAAGTCCGGAATCCTGGCTGCGCCCGGATGAAGCCCGATCAAAGCTTCGCGCATTCGTATTTCGGCAACGCCGCGACAATGCCGACAATATTCCTTCCAGCTCAGGTCAATCGCAAACGGCGAGATGATCTCTATCCACGATTTCCAGTGCAGCGGCTCCGTATCTGCGAGTACACCATCGTAGTCAAATGCCAAAACGCGGTTTTCATGGGGCCTGTTCATGCGGTGTGTTCCTCTGACAAACGGATAGTGAAATGAGGTCGAACCAGGCGCAGCTCAGAATGTCGCCAACCAGCCGCACCCCGTCGGGTCATGAAGCTAGCTGCGGGACTCCCAGGGTATACCAATGGCCAGTCGATTCCGTCCGCGGTACCCCATCGTCCCTACCAACATCAGCCTTTCACCCAGCCGTCGAATGCGAAGTCTGCGATCAAGCTGCGATTCAGATCGGTTGCAATATAACCAGGCCGCGAGGGCGTTGACTTGAATCCAGCGGGAAGCCCGTTCGACTGCAATCGCTTTGGTCAACTGCCAACGGCTATTGCGCGGAAGTGGCCGACTCGGGCGCCGCTTTCAGCGAAATCGGCGTTTCTCTGCTCGAAAGCCGGAAGTATCTCTCGACGCAGGATTGATTATAGATTATCGTTATCTTCATGCAAGCTCTGGTTCTTGAGAACTATCGAGATCTCCGAATGCGCGAGGTTGAAATACCTGAAATCAGCCCGCTTGATGTGCTCATTGAAGTGAAAGCCTGCGGTATATGCGGGAGCGATGTGCACGGCTTTGACGGCAGTACAGGGAGGCGAATCCCCCCTCTCATCATGGGCCATGAGGCCTCCGGCGTGGTGACTAATGTGGGCGCTAAGGTCGATTCAGTGTGTGTGGGCGACCGCGTGACTTTTGACTCTACAATCTCGTGTGGAAAATGCCGCTTCTGTGCCGCCGGGGATGTGAATCTCTGTGAAAAGCGTCAGGTAGTCGGTGTCTCCTGTGCGGATTACCGCCGCCATGGCGCCTTCGCCAAATACGTCTGCGTGCCGGAGCACATTGTATACACACTTCCGCCGTCGTTTCCCTTTGAGCATGCCGCGATGGTCGAGGCTGTTTCGGTCGCCGTACATGCGGCGCGGATCACGGGTATCCATGCAGGTGATTCGGTCATTGTCATCGGTGCCGGAATGATCGGTCTGCTTGCCATCCAGGCTTTCCGGGGCTTCGGATGCGGTCAGGTAATAGCGGTCGATCTGGAGGAGGGGAAGCTGCGGCTGGCTCGTAAGTTCGGGGCGGATGAGACTTTTTCAGGCTCTGATCCGGATCTCATCGCAAAGCTACAGGCAGTCACCGGCGGGCAGGGCGCAGATATAGCCGTAGAAGCGGTAGGAGCGCAAAAATCGCTGCTCACCGCCATTCACGGCACAAGACGGGGAGGAACTGTCACGCTTATCGGTAATCTGGCCCCCACGGTGGAGTTGCCCCTGCAGACGGTCGTTACGCGCCAGCTTCGGTTGCTGGGATCCTGTGCTTCTGCCGGTGAGTACAGACAGTGTATTGAACTCATGCAGAGTGGCGCCATCGACGTTATGCCATTGATCTCTGCATGCGCGCCCTTGAGCGAAGGGCCGACGTGGTTCGATCGTTTGTACGCACGCGAGCCTGGACTGATGAAAGTAATCTTGCGACCGTGAAGGAGAAAGGAAATGAACGAGAATCTTTTTGATCTAAGCGGTAAAACTGCGGTTGTCACAGGGGCAAGCCGAGGCCTCGGACAGTACCTGGGGCGTGCGTTGGCACGCGCCGGTGCCGATCTAGTCATCACCAGTCGCTGCCTTGGCGATTTGCGTGAATTCCAGACGGAGATCGAAGCGCTTGGGCGTCAGGCACTTCCTCTTGAACTCGACGTGCGGGATGCCGGAAGCATCCAGGCCGCTGCTGTTGCAGCATCGGCTCACTACGGAAAGATCGATATTCTTGTCAATAACGCAGGGTGCAATGTCCGCAAACCCTCGCTCGATGTTACTTGGGAAGACTGGAACCTTGTGCTTGACACCAATCTTCGGGGGTCTTTCTTCGTTGCCCAGGCATTTGCACGCGGCATGGTGGAGCGCGGTTACGGCAGGATCATCAACATAGGTTCGGTCACTAGCGTCTTCGGGTATGCCGGCATCGCGCCCTATTGCTCCAGCCGTGGCGGGATCAAACAACTGACAATGAGTCTTGCCGACGAATGGGGAGTACATGGCGTCACCGTGAACTGTCTTGCTCCCGGATGGTTTCGCACCAAGCAGAATACGGCTCTATTTGAGAACAAAGCCTGGGTCGATTACCTCACGGACCGAATTCCGCTGAAGCGTCCCGGCCATCCGGAGGACCTGAGCGGCGCCGTGGTCTTCCTGGCTTCTGATGCGAGCAGTTACATCACGGGTCAGACCCTTCTTGTCGATGGTGGAATCTCTACGGGAGCGACCCGGGCAACCGCGTAAACCAAACTTGGTGGCACAGATTATTTGTTTTCAATGAGTTGTCCAGTGTCTTTGTCCATTTGAGCGGAGATAGGTGTTGACGACACAACAATTTCGGCAATCTGGTTGAAATCGAGATAGTCCCTCAGGTTTTGTTTCGTCGCACTTCTCTTATCCTCCTAGCGTTATCTCCGCTCTGTCAGCGAGGGAGCTGCTCAGTGGCGACCCACCAACGACCGACGCCGGGAGGTCGAGAATTGCATCGGCTCCTGGCTGTATGGACAACTAGTTAAGGTGACTTTCCCGCTACTGGGAACGAACACGACGACAGTTATTATGACCCGGCAACACAATTTCGCTGGCCTCGGCTGTCTTCTACCTCGCCGCATTAACAACGCGAAAACGCGGGCTACTACATGGCCGTTCGTTCGGCTTGTTGGCCCACTCCAGTATGGCCATGTTAAACCCCGCCAGACTGAAGAACTGACGCTTGCGCAACGCGGCAAACACCGCCGCTGAACGATCTGTACTCCGACTCCGCTTTGGCTTTTTCGCTTGGACGATATGGTCGCGTGTGCAGGATGCCCACGCGAGAGTGAGTTGCCAGATCGCCGTACGAACGATTCAACTCCGGCTCGTATTAGCGGGCGTCTTCACGCCCGACTTCATGTTGACGGAAACAACTAGGCGGCTCGTGCCCGCAAAAACCAGAAGGCCGCAGATGCGAGTGAATCTAGTCCATGTGGGCACCGATTAAGGTAATCCGAAAAGTGATGCCATACACAACGGAATCGCTGAACACATCAAACAGATTCAGGTGCCCACATCCAATGGGATCACCTGCTCACATCGACCGGAACACGTAGCTGTACAGGAAAAGACAACTCCTGTTCGTCGAGGTTCAGCCCGTACTGCATGTTCCAATACTGCACTGTTTGCTTCACAAACGCCTGGCGAGCGAGGTTTTTGTCGCGAGTTCGAAGCCCCTCCAGGATTCCAAGGTGCTCCTGAACAGCGGCGATACGTTCGCTCAATGCATTTGGATTGTCTGGCCACCGCCCAACAACGGAGAACACGAAGAGCCGGAACGTAATGGCCTCTAGCGCATCGCGCAGATACTCGTTTCCCGCAAGCTCCCAGATTTTGCGATGGAATGCGACATCGCAGTCGTGAAAGTTCTTGACATCCAGGTCGTTCATTCCTTGGCCTGCCATGGCGTTCACGATCGTTGTCAATTCCTTCTCTGCCTCGGGCGTCAAGTTCTCGGCCGCCTTGCCAACGGCTATCGCCTCAAGAGGAATACGAACCTCTTGGATGAGCCGGTAGTCCTCAGGACTCAGCTGAGTAACGTAGGTGCCGCGCTGCTGGAACTTGCGCAGAAGTCCCTGATGTTCCAGTTCATGCAGGGCCTCGCGCAGAGTCGGTTGTCCGATCCCAAGCAGCGTAGCCCACTTGAGCTCAACAATCCGGTCCCCGCCGCGCAACGTCCCTGAAATGATGGCCTCGCGGATGGCTTGTGCGGCAGCTTGCGGGGCAGACTGAATCGTGAGTAGCCCAGAACTCGCTTTCCGTGTGTGGCTCTCCATGGCAAAATACTCCTTCAAATAATTCTGATTTTTATTCTATAGGGGATTATCAACCAGCTACACACCGAAGGCCTTTGACACGAGGATATCCCGGCTGTAGTTGAGATTTGAGCGGCTGTTCAGCCTGATTCTGAAAGAATCGGGTTGCTAGACCTTGAAAGGAGAACCGCCGAGAATAAAAGCTACCACACTATCCGTAAGCAGGGAAAAGTAAACGAAAAGCAATTAGCCGGGTATCTGGCCAAGCGAGGGAGTTTCTTCTGCCATGGTGGATTTGATCGAGCAGTGCCAGATGGCCTGCAGCGAGCTGATCGACGTCTCTGGGCGAGCTACTATCCAGGCGGTTTTGCAACTGTCTGCGATGGAGGCCGCGGGAGACCCGCTGCAACAGGGCAAACGCGCGGCTCAGAGGTGGTCTTCTATTGCCGTCAGTCCGGTCAGGTATTTCTGAGCGACCGCAAGTTGTAAGTAGAGGGGCCGCGCTTGCGCAGCAAAGGCCCACGCAGCCGGGAGGTCGAGGTTCCCGCCTATGCGGCCATGCAGAACCGCCCAGCGATGAGCGCGCGGATGCTGGAGGCTATGATGCGCGGGGTCGCGACGCGCAACTACAAGGAAGTCATTCCAGAGACAGCCGAAATCGCAGACGTTTCGCGGTAGGCGGTAAGCCGGGCAGCCATCGAATCCTCGGAGGCCGAGGTGAAAGCGCTGCTCAGCCGGCGCTTCGATGAACTGCAACTGCTGGTCATTTACATCGATGGACTGATCTTCGGCGACTACACAATGATCGGCGCGGTGAGCGAGGACACGGAAGGCACCAAGCATGTGCTCGGTACCCGCAAAGGCGCCACTGAGAACTCCACGGAGATCACCGAACTGCTGGAAGTCATCGTGGCGCAAGGCGTCGATGCGAAACGCCAGATGCTGTTCGTCATCGATGGCCGAAGGCGCTCAGAGCAGCCATCAACACCGTTTTCGGCGCTCATCAGCCGGTGCAACGCTGCCGTGCCCATAAGCTGCGCAACGTACTCGACTATCTGCCCAAAGAGCAGCGGGCACAGGCCAAGAGCATGATACGCGCGGCCTGGAAGCTGGACGCCTACAAAGGCATCGCGCGCATCAAGAAGTTGCCGCATGGCTAAACCAGCAATTTTCCTCGGCGGCGGCCAGCCTTGTTGAAGGTCTGGAAGAGTGCTTTACCATCAACCGGCTGGATGTGCCGTCCTCGCTCTGCCTCTGCCTGGCGACCAACAACATCATCGAGAGTCCGCACGCCGGGGTAGACATTCTAACCCGCCGAGTGACTCACTGGCAGGACGGCAAGATGGTGCGGCGATGGATGGCTTCGGCCTTTATCAGGACCGAGAAGAGATTAAAACGCATCATGGGGTATCGCGATCTCTGGGCCTCGGAAGCGATCCTCAGCCCCTCTGCGACCGCCAGCCAGAAAGCGGCGTAGTAACATCAACCTAACCGCCGCCCGCCACTTTCAACTTCGCGCGGGACATGCTCCTTCTATAATGAAACTCATGTTTCCGCGGTCGAGATTGATTGCTGCAGCTTTCGTGTCATTGGCGACCAGCCTGAGCGGCGCACAAACAGAGGTCGATCCAAACGCCGAGCTCGCAGCGCACATGCAGAAGGCCCAGAGCTATCTGCAGCAAAAGCGGCCGGACCTCGCAATCCCCGAGTTCGAAGCCGCGGTGCAACTCGCTCCCGACGACGTTGAGATACAAGGCAACCTCGGCGTGTTGCTTTTTTTCTCTGGCAAGCCGGCCGATGCCATTCCACATTTGCGCTTTGCCGTTGAAAAACAACCGGACCTCGCCAAGATTCAAGGGATCTTGGGAATCGCCGAACTGCACACCGAAGATTTCGCAGACGGACGCAAAGATCTCGAAGCCGCGTTTCCGCGCATTGACGATCCGCGATTCAAGGTGCAGGCCGGCCTTGAGCTAGTGGGCGCCTACACCCAAACCAGCGACCTTGAGCTTGCCGCAGCCGTGCTCGCGCAATTGATAAAGGCCGCACCCGATAATCCCGAGGTGCTTTACGCCTCTTATCGCACCTACGCCGATCTCTCGAGTGAATCAATGATCGCGCTCTCGCTGGCTGCGCCAGATTCCGCGCAAACGGACCAGCTGCTGGCGCACGAAGAAACCAGGGAAGGCAACACCAACGCAGCCATCGCGCAGTATCGCAAGGCGATCAAGATTAATGCCCATCTACCCGGCGTCCATTTTGAGCTGGCTGAGTTGCTGAACACTTCGCAAGACCCGACGATCAAGAGGCAGGCGGAGCAGGAATATCGCGCCGCGCTGGCAGACAATCCCCGCGATCAAAAGGCGGTGTGCGAGCTAGCCCAAATAGCAATGACGAAGGGTAACGAGAACGACGCCTTAAAGTGGTACTCCACCGCGGTTGAGCTGCAACCTGACGATGCCAATGCAAAGTTGGGACTTGCGAAGATTCTGCTCGAATTCAATAAGCCTGATCAGGCTCTGCCGCTGCTCGAAGCTTCAGTGCAGCTGGAGCCCACCAACGCAACCGCACACTACCGCCTGGCTACGCTCTACAAGAGGCTGGGGCGTACCGAGGATGCAAAGCGCGAGGTTGAGCTTTACCAGAAATACAAGGAGATGAAAGAAAAGCTCCGCGTTGTGTATAAAGATTTGCTGATACAGCCCGATGCCATTCGGTCGGATGAAAATGCTGAGAAGCAACGACCATAGACGGCCGCGCTACACTAACACTCACGCTGGTACAAATTACCGGGCAGGCCACTTGTGAGACTGTCAGGGTAAGGTACTACGCCTTCTCGAAAACGTGGACCGGCTCAAATTTGTACGGCGACCCTGCACGAGTTCCCGGAATCGCACTCAACGCAAGACGCAATGTCTCAATGTGCCTGAACCCACACCGCCGTGCCAGCCACAAGAAGTCTTCGGTCAGGTTAGAGTCGACTTCCATTGCGGCCCCGGCTTCCGTTGATAGCCCCATTAGCGCTTTCATCTGGAGAGCGGCGCCCGCCTGGTACAAAAGGTTGTTTTCTAAGTTGTGCACTGATCCAGCAGTCCTCAGCCTTACCTGGTAACCAAGAACCCTCAAACAGCCTTGGAAGCAGTTGGCGTGGCTTCTCTCGCTGACAGGTCAAGTCGGATCGGCAAGCCACCGAGGCGAGTTTTGCCGTTTTCTTCGCAAAACGAGGGCTTCGGTTATTGCCCTCGGCGACCACTGGCAGCAAATAGACAGGGCTTCAAAGGGGCAATGCCCGCGCGGGCGGAGGTGAAACATGGTCCCAACCGGTTTTGCCAATTATTTGGCAGAACGTGCCGCTAACTCAAGGCAAAGAATTTGCTCTGTCTTCATCATGCAGCTCGTAATCAATCGGCTTGATTGTCCCGTCCTCAAGTACCTCAATCACGTTGGGAACCTTACAAATCTCAGCATCGCTTAGGGCACAAGGCGCCGACGGTCCCAAGCGCACCAAATCGCCATCCCACTCTACGGACAGGTCAAGCAGGTTGGCGAGGCACATGATGTATTGCATCCGGGACCACGGCGAGGTCAGCTTCTTCTCGACACGTTCGCAGGCGCGGTGAGCGGCGAGGCTGATGTTCCCCTGGAGGGGCTCCGGGATGTACCGGCTGGGCAGCTCGTACCTGCGGCCAATGGACTCTGCAAACTCGAGAACGAGACGGTCAGCGCACGAACGCTCAATCTTGTTCTGTTTGAGCCGTGCGTGCCAGCGCCCGCTACGGCCGACGCGTGAAAGGCGGCATTTCATCCTATACAAAAGTGGTGCAAGAACGGCGTCGGCCTTCTTTAACTCTGATTTGTATACGTTCATGGTCCGAGCGAGATGCCTTCGATTTGCGAAGGCGGCGACTGTCTCGCCGGCGAGATAGGCATCATCCACAGTTTTCGAGCAGGCATGCAGGAGCTCGTCACCAAACACATCGTCGGTTGAATTCTGTTCATCCATTTCCATATTGGTACCTCACTTTTAATTGCGCGCCGCGAGCATCAACGGCTCTACAAATAAATTTCATAGCGAAAATGTTGTTCAGCGGCTCCCCTGCACATTCATCCAGGCTTTGGAGTGCGTGGTTGGTCAGCCTTGAGACGCCATGGGATGCTGAATCGCGATCATGGTTCCGAAGCAGCGACTTGGTATGGGCGAAGGCCAAAACTATCGCCGCGTACACTCACCTCGGCGACGATGCGTCGGGCGAACCGTGCTGCGACCGAGGGGGCAGCCAGTGGAGGAAGAGAGGAATAGAGCCCCGTCTATACTCTCTATTACATATATTTCTATTTCTCCTTAGAAACTTCTGAAAGAACAATGCTTCACTTGAAACACTTTTCCTCGTGTCTTGAGAGGATCAGCCACATAACTGTTTCAGGCATGAAGTCCCGAGTGCAGCGTGGCCGCCAACAGCTCAGAGACTTGATCCTGAAATGTTGCCGAATTGAGCTTGATCATCAAGGCGAATCCTCGACCATTCTCCTCGAAAAAACGGTACTTCTTTGTGCAGCAACCGATCGGAAGAACTGAAATCCCCGAATCATTGTGGTCATGAATGCAAACCCGAAGTGTCATAACTCCTGAGTTCTGCGATGAGCAGTCGATTGACGGCTCTATCTCGATTGACGAGGGCCTACTGCTTGGCCAACTCGACGGCGGCATCAGCGACGGCAGCGATGTGTACGAAAAGGAATACCCGATCATCGAGGCCGCGCACGAGAAAGCATTCGACGAGATGGCTTGCTTTTCGGACAGTACTCCGATTAACCCGACTGTGTTCGATTGGGATGCCAAGATTCGGAGCAACCTGACCGAAGCCGTGCGAGCCGAAATGCGCCGGGGAAAGGTGCATACCAAATCCATCCAATAGGTTGAGTGGGATCTCGCCCGTAGTCGGACACGCCAGTGACGGGGCGCTGGGCGAAGATTGAGGTAATTCGTAAGCGTCCCGAGTTTCTTT
>CAWEHF010000019.1:0-35044 GCA_963808695.1 uncultured Acidobacteriaceae bacterium | reverse complement strand
TGTAGCCGCTCAACAACTTACGTATTGCTATGGTGAACGTGCAAGGCCCGGTCTATGATTTTCAGATCGAAAAAGACGAGATTGCACATTTGGGCCATCTGACGGAAGTCGTCTTCCGAAGCGTAGCCGGAGGTATCGAGAAGAACGTGGATGGCGTTCAGCTGAGCGATCACCTCGACCAGAAATGACGCCTGAGTCAAAGGTTCTCCACCCGAGAATGTAACCCCGCCCCCGCAAGCTTTGAGAATGGAAGCCTGGCGGTTCAGGATCGTTGAAAGACGCTCGGCGGTATAGAGCTTGCCCACGTTCCGTTTGCCGGACGGGCTCTCAATGACCTCTGGAGCTGGAGACATGCCCTCAGGGTTGTGGCACCAGGAGCACCGTAAAGGACACCCCTTGAGGAATACTGTAGTGCGAATACCAGGTCCATCGTGAACTGTAAACTCGCGAATATCGAAGATCGTTCCTGACTGCATTTAATCTCTCCGTTCAGTCCCCGTAGAGATTTCGAGTGATGATGTGTTGCTGATATTCACGCGCCAGTTCGCAGAAATAACCGCTCCATCCCCAGACCCGCACAATCAGATTGCGGTGTTGATCGGGATGCTCCATCGCATCGAGAAGGGTACTCAGACTCACCGTATTCAGCTGTAACTGCTGGCATCCGAGTTTCGCGAACGTGCTCACCAACATGGCGCACTTGCTCAATGCTTCGGGATCGGCGAAGACGGAGTCGGAGAGCTCCATGGTGATGGGGCCGCCATTGCAGATTCGGCGATAATTTAGTCCGCTGAAAGCCTGCAGTACGCTGAGTGGGCCTCGGACCTGAGCCTGCGGAGCGGGCGCCAGATTGGCGCTGAAGAATTCACCTTGGGTGCGTCCGTCGGCGGTGGCGCCAATGGGAGTCCCGCAGGGATCTCCAGGTTTGCCGCGGGTCAGCCAGACATAGTACATGGCGGAGCCGGTTCCGGGGCGGATGCGCCCACCGCGGCCGTTGTCCTGAACCGTATCGCACGCATCTGCGAGAGCGTCGAACAGGGTTGCCAACAAAGCATCTGCCTCCGGATCATTGCCGGTCTTGGGCGCATCGTGCAGAAGTTTGTCCTGCAGCTCTTTGTGCCCAACGAAATTGGCATGCATGGCGGCGAGAAGTTCCTCGGCATCCACCCGGCTTTCCTGAAATACGAGCTTCTCCACGGCCGCCAGTGCATCCGCCGCGCTGGAAGAGGCAGCTCCATGGATACCGAAATTGTTGTATTTGAGTCCGCATGAGAGATCCCGCCCTGTCTCGAGACAGCCATCCATCAGTACGGAATAATACGGAGCCGGCGGCAGCAGCAGATGCGAGTAGCTCTCTGCAAGTTCGCGCACCTGTCCCCTTATGTGGATTGCGGTCCGCTGCAGGATTCCCTCGAAGGAATCCCCGGCCTGCAGACCGTTCCGTATCGCCTGATCTGCGGCAAGGGGCATAGAGACCGCGCCCATATTGACCACTTCCATTCCCTTGCCGGGGAGAATGAACTCCCAGCACGCGGCCACCGTGTAGTTCCACGCGTCCTTGGGGTCGTAGCCATTCGCGATCAGAGCGGGAATCACCACATCATCGTTGGAGTACTGGGGAAAGCCAAGTCCCTTGCGGGTAAGTTCCGTTGCAAGCGTCAACAGTGCGAGATCCGTATCTCCGTTGATGCGCAGATTAATCTTGGGGTCGATCATGTTGGTGTAAAGAGCAACGCGGATCGCCATGCGCGTCAGCTCATTGACGGCGTCATGGCCATCCATGGTACAGCCACCCAACATGACTGTCTGCCCGTTATCGCCCTGCTGAACGCCAGGATAAAGGTCGCTGTCCTTATTCAGAGAGATGAAGAACTCAGCCAGAAACTCCTCTGCAGCAGCAATGTCCAGACGCTTGCTCCTGAGGTCTTGCTCCAGGTAGGGCCAAAGGTACTGATCGAGCCTGCCGAGACCGACATGGTAGTGTCCGCCCATCCATACCACGGCGTGCAACAGGCGAAGCGATTGCAGCGCTTCGTGAAAGCTCTGCGGAGGCAACGCAGGCACGCGCTCCAGAACCTCTGCAACATCCAATTTGCCCATTCTGCGCGCCTCAAGCGCATAGCGGGCGGCCAGGTCGAGCACCGCATTAATGGTCTCAATGGCGCAATCGAGGAACTCTTCGGCTTCCACATCGCCCGCAAGCCGCTGGCGCGTTTCCAAAGCCACACGCCGGCGCTCCAGCAATCCTTGCGAGAGAACCTGGCCCCAATCGGCGCAGATATTGCTGATTGGACCCAACTCATGCACCGTGCGTTCCCTGGTGATCTCTTCCCACTGTGTAGGACTAAAGATGGGAGGGACCGAAGGAGTTCTGCGCGTAAAGACAATGTGCTCGTCGGCATGGATGAAGGGTGCTTCCGCCTCGCACATGCGCCGGATCAGGCGCGCGGCCCGATGAGCCCAGGAGAGGTTTTCGCGATTGCATTCAGTCAGGAGATCGGGAGGGGCAAGGAAGCGAATCTCCCTATGCTCTAGTTGGCGAACACGTAACTTCTGGGCATCGAGGCGTGCGGGATTGAAAGTCAAGGCGGAAGACAGCACATTAGGTTCAGCACAATGGGAGAACATGGCAGGCCTGCTTTAAACGATAATCTATAATCTTGCATTTGAGAGATTCGCTTGTCAAGAGACTTGTGCGTTACATTTTCACCAGTGTCACCTTCCTTACGCTGTTTGATTCAATCCGAGGGCGAGGAATTCGGAGTCAGGTGACAATGCCGGCTGAACTTTGAGAGTGCGACAATGCCTTAGTTCTCAGTTTGAGAAGACTGGCAGTGCTCCATGGCAGTTTGCCCCATTTGTCTTAAGGAGGCTGGTGAAGATGTGGATGAGAAATGCTATTTGACTTGCCCCCATTTTTGAGACAAACAGTTAAGACTCAATTTTCAGCGAATGGAGAATTGAGTCATGGGATTGTCACGCAGGACGTTTACGAGGGAGTTCAAGCTGGCTGCCGTACGGCGGCTGGAATCAGGGGTTTCGCTGGCCGAGGTATCGCGCGGACTGGAAGTGAACCCCAACGTGTTGCACCGTTGGCGGCGTGAGTTCCGGCAGGCGCCAGGCAATGCCTTTCCGGGCCAGGGTGAGCGGCGCTGGTCGGAGGGCCGTGTAGCGGAGCTGGAGCGTAAGATCGGCCAGCAGGCGGTGGAGATCGATTTTTTGAAGGGGTGCTTGCAGCGCATCGAAGAACAGCGGATGTTGCAGGCATCGAGTGGAAATCCGCGGTCTACTGCAAAGTCGGCGAAGAAGTGAGCGCCGGGCGGAGACTGACGATTGAGCGGATGGTGGAGCTGGGCCAGGTAAGCCGGTCCGGCTTCTACCGATTCAACGCCAACCCCGAAACCGGACCGGACCGGGACATGGACTTGCGCGATGCTATCCAGCGGATCGCGCTGGAGTGGCCCAGTTACGGGCGTCCGCGCACCACCGCCGAACTGCGCCGGCGCGGATGGACGGTGAATCCGAAGCGCGTTTACCGGCTGCTGCGCGAGGACAATCTGCTGTGCGTGCGCAAGCGCAAGTTCGTCGTCACCAACTCCAACCACGGCCTGCACGTGTACCCGAACCTGGCGGCGGGCATGGTGCTGACAGGCGTGGATCAGCTCTGGCGAGCCGATATCACCTACATCCGGCTGCGCGAGGAATTCGTGTTCCTGGCCGTGATCCTGGACGCCTTCTCGCGGCGCGTGATCGGCTGGGCGCTGGACCAGACGATGGAAGACGAGTTGACGCTGAGCGCGGTGCGCATGGCCCTCAAGCGTCGCCGTGTGCTGCCGGGACTGGTGCATCACTCCGACCGCGGCAGTCAGTACGCCAGCAACGACTACACGGACCTGCTCCAGGTCAACGGCATCCAGATCAGCATGAGCCGCAAGGGCAATCCGTGGGACAACGCGGCCTGCGAGTCGTTCATGAAAACGCTAAAGTACGAGGAGGTTCTGCGCAACGAGTACCGCGACCTGGCCGAGGCCCGCGCCTTGATCGTCAAGTTCCTCGAAAAAGTCTACAACCAAAAGCGTCTGCACTCGGCGCTCGGCTATCTGCCGCCCGCGGAGTTCGAGGCGCAACTGGCGGTTCAGAATACGGAAGCCGCTGCGCGGCAGCTTCTTGCATGAGTTTTCCAAGGCATGGGAAATCTATCCACCCGATGTGCGCTAAAAACCGGGAGCGGCATCGACTGCCACTCCCGGCGCTCATCGGTACGGATGAGTCTCCAGCCGGCTATTCCTTGGCGGGTTGCGCTCCCGTAGAGCCCGTTTCCGCTTCACCGGCCAGGCTCAGAATGCGTTACAGTGATCCTGCCGGTCGAGAATTTTACAGCGAACGGCGAACAGAGTCTTAACCGTTTGTGTCAGCCAAGGGGGCAACCCCATATTGCCTGCCTGCTCCTGTCGATCGTCGGGCTATGCATGGCGCAAACTAGTGGAGACAAACAAGCGCAATTCAGGTTACACGTCCACAACGCACAAAGCTATCTGCACGAAAGGCGGCCTGATCTTGCGATGCCGGAGTTGGAGGCGGCCATAGCGATCATTTCGGGCTCTACCGGGCACGTTAAACTCTCATTTTGGTCAGCGGGTTGCGCCACAGGACCTACCATCCGCGCTCCAATGAAGGGCGGGGCTATCCGGTCTGAGTCGATAGTCGTGTATGGCACGGTTGCGGAAACATGGATCAGCGACTACCGAGTGGCTATCAAATCCGCTGATAGCGCGGTATGCATCAAATTGATCTGCCTGAAATTGTTGGCCCATAAAGTCGAAAAGTGGGATCCGATCGCTCTGAAACCAAAGATTGCGGTCAAGTGCTAAACCAAGACGCCAGTCGTTTTCCATGCTCAGGCAGCTCTCAGTTGCGTTGGAAAAGATGTTGTTGCGGATCACGACTCCAGTGGTAGCCGCACTATTTTGGTAAAACATCAAGTGGTGTCCGTTCTTATCGGGACGCTGGCAATGTCCCCAACCGTGACCGGAATCTACGCAGGTATTGTTTTCGAATACGATGTCCTCTGTTCGGGCGATCTCCGGCCTGTTCCAGTATTCAAAAGAATATTCAGCGTTCCAAATGACATTGTTGCGATAGATTATGTTCACCTGTTCGGAGTTGGGGCTCATACCTTGGTTTGTCAACGCCGCGTCATATATTTCCCAAAGCCGACATTGCTCAACTAAGTTGTCTTGCCCTGTGTCCCAGAACTCGATACCATTGCCAAATCTCACTGGCCGGCCAGTAAACTGCTGTCCACCGCCAATAAAACAGATGTCACATCGGCGCACAGTTATGTGGCGAGTGTCACCTCCTCCTATTCCGTGTGCCGCACCAAAGCGCAAGTGAAGGTCTTCATAGTTTACAAATTGGCAACCACTTTCATCAATAATGTATCTTCCCAAGGCCAGTTCGATACTGCGATGTTTTGTGTACGGAGGTACGTCCCAATAGAGCCACACTTGACATGCAGTAGGGTCGTACCAGAAATCTCCATTTTGGTGCAGGTCCTCACATCGCCATTTCTTGGTGCCGCACTCGGATCCATGATCAAAGATGATGTTCCCGATGTCCACGGGGCCGGTGTCGTCGGTACCAATCTCCTCGCTGAAACTGCGCGGGCTCATACGGAGCGTCGCATTTGGGAGAGGCGCAGGAGATGTCGTCCATAGGTTCCTGCTGGCTCGCACCCAGGAAGTTGGCATGTGCTTCGCCACCGATCCCTGCAGAATAGGTTTGGCGCCATCTCCATAGGCACCATATGTTATGGGCCAACCTTCCACACCGCTCTTTGCTCGGAGACTGCCGCGCCACAGATCATTTCGCCTTAACAAAATCCTATCCCCTGGCTGGAATTCGGCAGTGTTTACGCGTGTCAGGCTTTGCCAGGCAGTTTGCGGAGAACGCCCATCATTCTGATCGTTCCCCGCAGAACTGCTGACATAATATACGGCGGTCGTCCGGTGCGTTGGTCTAGAGATGGTCTGCGCGGGTAATGACAAAATGGTCGGCGCTGCAAGGCCGGGGAGCGCACACGCAAAATTCCTTGTAAATTCTCGTCGATTCATACGATTAGTGTCCATTCTAACGCGAAGGAAAGAGTTCTCTCAGTCTTTTGAGGGCTGTGAAGTCTAAGCGGTGAGAGTCTCAGATGGAATTGGTGCGTGGAGTATCGGGTATTCCAAGTGTTGAGGACAGCCACCGCAAGCGCGCCTGCCAGTTGGCGTCTCCAAACCGCAGTTTCTCCATCGGAGCAAGTCCGGTTTGCCTCGAGGCCCGGTTCATCTTGATCTATCGCGATGACGTGACAATTCGTTAGGATTTCCCTCGTCTCCGGGGCCATTTTGGGCAAGTTGCTAACCGCCAGCAAGGGTGGACCTTTTGGCTTGACTGCCTCCTTGATTCGCAGGATTCGCGGAGCGCCGAAGGCGAGCGGCTTCATCGTTTAAAGATAATCTATAATACAGTAGATGTCGAGGGTAAAGGAAACGGAACGCTCTTCTGTCGGAATCAAAGCGTTTGCTCCGTAGCATTACCCTGGCGTTCGTTTTTTCTCTGGCACGGGGATCCGTAGATTGCGTTCAAGCGAGTACAGAGTGTTCTTGGAGTACGAGAACGGGCTGATCAGAGTTGCAAGAGGAGAAGAAGATGAGCAAATTGGATAAAGGAATGACAAAGTGTATCGCTCAGGCCCTGTTTTTGGGATTTGCCGCACTGTGCTTGCAGACGGCAGCGCCACAGCCGGCGGATATGAAGTCCAGTGCGATTGAGGCGCGCGTGCAGAAGCTGCTGAGCCAGATGACGCTGGAGGAAAAGATCTATCTTATCCAGGGCACGAACGAGGATCCCGCAGCCTATCAGGGACAGGCTGGTTATTTGGCTGGTGTTCCGCGGCTGGGAGTTCCCGGATTGCGCTTTGCCGACGGTCCGCCCGGGGTCCTCACACGGGATCCGTCACAGGGCGAAACGGCAACGATGGGCGTAGCCGCGACTTTCAGCATGAAGGACGCAAAGGACAATGGCGTCGTGATCGGCCGTGAAGACCGGGCGTTGGGAATCGACGTTTCCCTTCAGCCCTTCGTGAATATTGACCGGGATCTCGTTTTTTTGCGCAGTTACAACACTTTTGGTGAAGATCCGTTTTTGACCGGAGAAATCGGCGCGGCAGAAATCAATGGAATTCAATCGCAACATGTGATGGCCCAGGTCAAGCACTTTGTGGCGTACGATGCAAACAATCTCAACACGTTTGTGGATGATCAGGCCTTGCACGAAGTCTATATTGCCCCGTTTGACGCAGCAGTCAAGGCGGGGGTTTCGTCCATCATGTGCTCGTATAACCATGTGAACGGTCCATACGCCTGCGGCAACGCGTCTACATTGACCAAAATCTTGCGCGATGAGCTCGGTTTTGCAGGATTTGTAACATCCGACTGGGGCGCAAATCACAGCGCGGAATTCATCAACGCAGGTCTCGATATGGAGATGCCGGGCACCACGGATTCCCACATTCCACGCTATTTCGGGCTGCAAGCGGCGCCGAACCCGTCAGCGGCAGCACATAGCGGAGGCGACGGTACTGTCGCCGGCACGATGCTGAGCCCACACATGCCCGAAGAGCCGGCTCCGGAGCGAATGGGGACCGGCGTAGCGCCTGGGCTCGAACCGGAACACATCACGATGGCAGAAGCTCTCAGGAACGGCTCAATTTCCGAAAGCACGATCAATCGTGCCGCCGCCCGTGTACTTCGGGAGATTATCTGTTTCGGCTACATGGACGGAATGCAGAAGCACTCGATTACCGAGCAGGATATCGATGCGAATGCAAAGATCATCGAAAAGACAGGCGAAGATGCCGCCGTACTTTTGAAGAACGAGGGCGGCGCGCTCCCCCTCAAGGCTCCCGATCTGAGTTCCGTCGTACTCATTGGCCCCACTGCGGGCCAAGTGGATGCTATCGGCATCAATGAGGAGCGGTCTGTAGGGCTGCCGTGGCGGCAGGTAGGTCCGCTGGAGGCGATGAGGAAGATCTCGGGCAATCCGAATATCCGCTTTGCCGTAAACGACGACATGACAGGGACATCCGTTCCTGCAGCTGCCCTGAGCCACGACGGCCAGCCCGGGCTGCTGCGCGCCAATTCCGCGGCGCAGCAGAGCGATGCCCAGATCGATTTCACTACAAAAAACGACCATGCGCTGCCGCCCGATTCCACTGTCGATTGGAAGGGCACTCTCACAGTTTCTCACGGGGGCAAGTATTGGCTCTATCTCCAGGCTCTCGGCACCGATGCGAACTTCTCGATCGATGGCAAACTGTTGGGAGTCACTGGCGCCGAGCAGGGCGGAATTCACGGCGATATTCTGCAGGCGAATCAGGACAACGCGATTCCGACCACCGACGGCTTGGATAACCTGCGCTGCTCGGTCAAACTTGCGGCCGGGCCGCACGAAATCGAAATCCATGTACACCCTGACACGTCCCACGCGCCTGTCCAAGTGCGCCTCAATTGGTACACGCCAGAACAGCGTGACAGTGACCACCAGGCTGCAATCGCCGCAGCGAAAGAGGCAAAGATCGCGGTAGTGTTCTTATGGACGCGCTTACAGCCAGTGTTTGGCCTTCCCGGCGAGCAGGACAAGCTTGTCGAGGAGGTCGCCGCAGTGAATCCGAATACGATTGTGGTGCTGAACACGAGCCAGCCCGTAGCTCTACCCTGGGCCAATAAGGTGAAGGCCATCCTGGAAATGTGGTGGCCGGGCGATGAGGGCGGATGGTCTACTGCTCGGCTGTTGTTGGGCAAATCCAGCCCCGCAGGGCGCCTGCCGGTCACTTGGGCAAAGCGCCTGGAAGACTATCCTGCCAGCGATCCCCGATTTCCTGAACGTTCTTCCAAGGGTGTCGACGGCAAGACTATCTATAGCGAAGGAGTGAATGTCGGGTACCGCTGGTTCGACAAAGAGAAGATCGACCCGCTTTACCCCTTCGGCTATGGGCTCAGCTACACCACCTTTGCATATTCGGGTCTCAAGGTCGAGAAGTCCCCCGTCGGCGGACTGAACATCAGCTTTACGATCAAAAACAGAGGAGCAATTGACGCGGATGAGGTGCCGCAAGTTTACTTGGGAGCGCCCAGCGAGATTCCTCCTGGAGTGCGGTTTCCTGTCCGTGCATTGACCGCCTTTGATCGCGTGTATATCGCTGCCGGCGAATCAAAGATCGTGGAACTGCACATTACTTTGCGTCAGCTCCAGTACTGGTCGTCGGCCAAACAGAAGTGGGTGACTGCAACTGGGAACCGGACTTTGAGCGTGGGTGCTTCATCCCGCGATCTGCGGCTTGAACAGAGCGTCAACTGACAGGCGCGGCTGGAGTGAAGCTGTTGATCGCCAAAGCTCAATCCGCCGCAAATTGCATCGGCTACTAGCAGTTAGGGGAGCAACGTTCTGCAAAAGCGTAACAGTTGCCACTGGCAAAGCGGCCCGCGTCTTCGCCCAGTTCGACTATCGAACCAGGAAAAGCTGGTCGCGTGCGCGCCGCGTGGTGGCCAAGGCCGAGTATCTCGACAAGGGTGAGAACCCGCGCTTCGTGGTCACTTCGCTGACGCCCGGCCAGTGGGCTGCGCAGGGCTTATACGAGAACTTCTACTGCGCCCGCGGAGAGATGGAGAACCGCATCAAGGAGCAGATGCTTCTGTTCGCCGACCGGCTGTCGACCGACGAAATGAAGGCCAACCAACTCAGGCTCTACTTCTCGGCGCTGGACTACACGCTGGTCGAGGCGCTGCGCCGGCTGGGGTTGAAAGGCACGGCGTGGGCCGAGGCGCGCGTCGATACCATCCGCTTGAGGCTGTTTAAAATCGGCGCCCTGGTGCACATCAGCGTGCGCCGCATCCTACTCCAGATGAGTTCCACCTATCCATGGAAAGACATCTATGCGCGAGCCTTCCACGCCCTGCGATGCTGAGCGGTGCGCATCGCTCGGAAAACCGGAACTTCCACCTCTGCCGGCATCATCGGCCGGCGGAGCCATGCGCAAAAGCCATGGGGAAGACAGAACCGGGGCATAGAACGGCCCCAAAAACCTCACCTGACACATGCAGCCGACAACAAATGACCGCCGTACTCCACGCAATCAACTCAACACCGCCCAAAAGCAGTGCTTGTGAGAAATGCGGGCTAGAACGACAACCTCAATTCAAAGTAACCTGCTCAGAACTCGTAATGGCGCGAGTTTGGCCCCGCGGATGTGTTCGTCAACCTAACTCTCCCTTGCGCAACCCGCCCTGGGTTAAATCAATTACGCTCCGCTGATTGAAGCAGTGCCCTGAGCGGCAGAAAAGCCGCACGAGAAAGTGCGCATTGTGCCCGTAAACCAGATTCCTATCACGCGAAGCAAGGAAATTATTTTCATTTCGGCTCAAAAAACGTACCTGCATGCCGGAAGTCTTCACATTTCTCTTGTGATCACCGATAGTCTATAATATAATAACTTTATGTTTTCACGTCTAGTGCTTTGGGAGGGATACCCAAAGGAGGAGATCGCGATGACTATGAAAATGCCCTGGGGCTGCATCTTAAGGATCGAACACCATCACGATCAATGTGAATTGAGTTTCCAGTTTAGAGTTGGTCCCCAAAGGGGCCAGCTCTAATCTCGTTTGCCGATCACCTCGAACCTCCCTTGTTTGTAGCGATCGAAACCTTTTCTGGCGGCTTCAAACCTTTCTGGACCACAAGTTTTTGTAGCACGGAGAAATCAGTGATCGGCAGCTGGATGAGGCGAGTCAGGCTCGAGTTTGCGGGGGCGATAGCCGGTGTCGCGTTTCTACTAGGAGGCGGCCTAATCTCGTTGGCCGCACAGAATTCTCCCTCAAACGATCATCCGTTGCAAATTTCGGTAGATCCGGTAGATGGCCGATACAGCATCGCGATGCCCGGTTCCAGTGCGGTTGCGTTGCGGGCCGGAGCAGGGGTTGAAGTGGATGGCCGTTGGCTGCGCGCGGCTGATTACCCTCGGCACAGTATAGAACGCTCGCAAGATGAAGGGGATCTCGGGCAAGCGTCAGAATGGCAGGTGACCTACTCCGGAATTAGCGGTCAACCGGATTTGATTTATCATCTGCGGGCCTACTCGGGGCGACCCTACGGAGACATCCAGGTAACTGTTCGAAATACCACTGAGAAGGCCATTCACATTGGGGGAATTCGCTCGGTCGATTCAACTGAAGATCCAGTTCTTGACTTGGGGGGCCCAGCGGCTGACGATCGAGTACTCTCCGACAGCTACAGCGAGGACAGGCCGGCCATCACGATTCACGACCTTGCTGATGCCCCCCAACACTTGCACCGGGCCGTGGGGAGTCAGCTTATCTACAATCGGCAGAGCCACCAAAGCCTCTTTCTTGGTGCGCTTACTTCAAATCGATTCCTCACCGTTTTGCGGCTCCATCTCGAAGATTCCTCTGGACGTGTGCCTAGTCTGGCAGCCTACGAAGTTGACTCCACGGGAACAACCGAACTTGAGGTGGAAAATTCTCTAAAGCATTCCCCTGCAGTGGACCAGGTAGAGCTCAGCCTTCTTGTTGTGCCAGGGGGCGATCTGTCGTCAGAACGATTGCTCTTCAGTCTGTCCACCGATTATCGGGCGCAACTGGAAACCTATGGTTCATTGATTCGACAGATTGATCACGCGCGAGCCTCGGCGCCCCCGCTGATGGGATGGTGGTCGTGGACTGCCTTCTATTTTGGCTTGAACGAAGGAGCAGCACTGACCAATGCTCAATGGCAGGCGGAACATCTCAAGTCACTCGGATATAACATCTATCACGTCGACGAGGGTTATCAATATGCGCGGGGAGAATACAGCACTCCCGATGTAACTTTGTTTCCGAACGGGATGGCCAGTGTCTTTTACAAGCTGCACGGATTGGGGCTCGTGCCGGCCATCTGGACCGCTCCGTTTGAAGTTTCGGCGCGGTCGTGGGTATATGAACGTCACCTTGACTGGCTTGTAAGAAATGCAAATGGGCAGCCCATTCACGCAGGCACTGTAATCGACGATCAGGATCCTCTCTTTGTTCTCGACACAACCAACCCCGGGGCCCAGGAGTATCTTCACAAGACCTACTCCACCCTTGTGAACGAGTGGGGCGTTCGTTTCATCAAGATGGATTTCATGGACGACAGTGCCATTGAAGGCTATCACTTCAAACCGAATACGACGGCGTTGGAAGCCCAACAGATTGGACTAAAGATCATCCGTGACGCAGTGGGAGATGATTGTTACTTAGATAAAGATGGAAGCCCCATGCTGAACGCCGTCGGGTATGTGGATTATGGTCGAATATCTCAGGACACGGCGCACACGTTTGGGGCAAGCAAAGAGGCAGCCAGCGGGATTGCTGCGCGCTTTTACATGAATCGTAACTTCTTTGTGGCCGATCCTGACGCCTTTACAGTATCAACGGAAATGCTCGAGGACCAGTCATGGCACAAGACAATCTATCCTGCGAGCCTGGATGACGCCAGAATCTCGATGGCGCTCGCGGCAGTTAGCGGCGGGATGCTGGAGATCGGAGACGATCTTCCCTTGTTATCCAAGGAGCCTGAGAGACTGGCGCTGATTGAGAATCAGGACCTCATCAATATGGTTCGATTGGGGCAGGCATCCGTTCCTCTTGACCTGATGAGTTACGAAAAAGAAGATGAGCAGCCGAGTATCTTTTTTCTCAAGGAAGATTCTCGACAAAGCATACTTACAGTCTTCAACTGGACTGAAATTGAGCGAAAGCGCTCCATCGATCTTTCGGCGGCCGGATTGTCGGGATCGGGGAAATATAGAATTAGCGATGTCCTTGATAAGCAGAACCACCTTTCTTTAACCGCAGGTGCGGTGAGCTTCTCTCAGCCGCCCTATTCGGTGCGTGTGTTGAAGATTATCGACTCAAATATTCCAGCAGTAGCTCCGGCCTTAACATCGGATCATTCTTCTGTCGGGAAAACCGGAAGCACTTTAACATTTGCCGCCAGCGACCAAAATAATAACCCAGTGCTTTCGTACCGTTGGGACTTCGGGGATGGCGTGATACTGGAAGGCAAGAGCGTAACCCATGCTTATACAGAGCCTGGCGTATACGACGTGTACCTGACGGCGGCTGGCCTCAATGGTCTCAGAGGGGAAGATCATTTTCAGGTGCGCATCTCTGGCCATATGCCCACAATCTTTGACCCACAGAGAATTAAACGCTATCAGCCATCCGAATAAGAGGGAATCATCCTCGACTCGGGCACGACCACGCTTGAGACCGCACGCCAGATCAAGAAAAAACAGGGGCTGCAGATGGGGTAAACATCGCCGCCGAGCTGTTGGACGCCCGCTGAGTTGAAGTCTTTATTGTCAGGGGTACGGTGTGAGGAGAATCTGCGTCAATTAGCGGCCGGTTTACCGAAGAAATGGTCGAACAATTCTCCGCGGATAATATGTTTGTCGGCGGTGCCGGATGCGATCTGGACTTCGGCGTCAGCGGCGCGAATCTTGAAAAAACGATGGTAAACAGGGCCATGCTGGGCATCTCCCGTGAAATCATCCTCGTATGCGATGCAAGCAAGTTTTCTAAACGCAGCATGTCCCGCATAGCTCCGTTTTCGGGGATCGATACAGTCATAAGCGATGCGGGTCTTGGAAAGAGATTCACGTGAAACTGCGTGCGATCGGTTGCAACCTGATTCTCGTATCGGCGGGACAGACCGACTAGGTTGCACCGCGCTGTTCAGTGTGAAGAGGTCCGTCTTGGGGCGATTAAGGAGCCTCCGAAGGAATTTCGAAGTTGATCAGTTCGGCACGGAAGCCGCGCGTACGAATTGCTCCGTATGCAATGCCGGCAGCCATCCAGACAATTCCCAAAATCAGCGCTGGACCACTGAGATGTACCCAGATGAAGCCACATATCAGAAATCCGAGAAACGGCACCCCCAAGTTCCCCACCGTCCTGCTTGCTGGATGACGCCATTGATAGATAAAACAAGCAGCATTGACACCCATGAATGCGATGAACGCTCCGAAGTTGAGGGCCTGCGCACCGATTTCGTAGGCGCCTCCGCCGAGCCGTGCAGCAAAGAATTCCAGAATCCCGGCTCCTGCAAGCGCAAAAACTCCGACCGCCAGGATGTTATTGCGGGGTACCCGATACCTGGGGTCGATGACGCCGAAGAACGATTGCGGTAATGCCTTTCCGCGACCCATGCCGTACAAGAGGCGTCCGGCGGCTAGCTGTGTACCCATGCCGCTCCCCATGTTCGCTATCAGTAGTGTGAAATTGATGATCTGGAAGAGAATCGCGCCGCCAGCCTGGCGCGAGAGAATGGCGAAGGCCGATTCGATTTGATCGCTTGGAAACGGCTTCGAGCCCCAGACGAGTTGGGCTGCATAGACTTCGAGCCCCGACAATAGGCCGGTGATCAGACAGACCAAAACGGTCGCAAGCAAAATGTTGCGGCGCGGATTCTCAACTTCCTCCGATAGCGTCGAGACAGCATCGAAGCCGATGTAGGTGAGCACAGCCACAGAGGTTCCGGCAAAGATGTTAGCGACGTGGAAGTCGCCTGTCTGGTAGAACGGATGCATGAAGAATCCCGGGTCATGGCGAACAAGCCAGAGCGAGCGAATTACACTAAAGAGAAACAGAAGGACGACAATTGCCATGCCCGCGCAGAGAGCCGCATTCAACTGTGCAGAAGACTTGATTCCGCGTAGATTCGCCCAGGTGAAGAAGCCAGCGAAGATCAGGATCCAGATATAGTAAGAAAAGCCCGGAAGAATATTCATAGCGGCCTTTGCACAAAACGCCGTACAGATCAAAGGATTCAAAAGGTAATCCATGACCATGCCCCAGCCGACGATATACCCGAGGCCAGAGTGCATCTCTTGGCCTACATAGGTGTAAGCCGAGCCGGCGCTGGGGTAGACCCGAGCCATTCTACCATAGCTGATGGCGGTAAAAAGCATCGCGATCATCGCAATTAGAATCGTGGTGACGACATGTCCGTGGGCCTTATTGCTGATGACGCCGTAAATACCCATTGGCGCAGTTGGCTGAATGATTACTAACCCGATGATAATCAGGTTCCAAAGCTTAAGCGTGCGGTGGAGTCGGACTGTTCCATTGCCAGATGATGCCGATGCGACCGTAGTTTGATTTTGCGTCATCGTTGAGTTTCCATCGGACTTCTGCTTATGAAGGGCATGAGGATGCTTTTCATTTATTGGTGCTCGCGAATCCTGGAAAAGAAAGTTCAGGTCTCGAAGGTGACCGTCCTGCGAGTTTCCTGCTATTGAGGAGAAGGAACGGGGACAAATGGAGCGCCATGAATCTTCACACCCTGAACCACGCGGTTTATCACGCCATCCGGGCTGGGTCTATCGGGGTTTAGGCCGCTTCTCAAGCTCAGATAATATCCGAACAACTGAGGGCCTAGGATTTCATACGGCGTTCGCAGAGCGTCGTCCTCGAGGGGGGCAACCGCCGGAATGATTTCATCAAATAGGTCTTTCGTTTCCACCGGATCTGCGATACCAATCAGGCGCCCAATTCTCTTCGATCGAAGTTCGTGAAGCAGGTCCACCTCGTACAAGCGACGAACCGGATCGCTGGACAACAGGCATAGAACGAGGGTATCGGGTCTAAGAAACGACATCGGGCCATGGCGAAGCCCTAGATATGTCTCGATGGTCACGGGAAATCTGCCAGCCGTCATCTCCAGCACCTTCAGCCCAGCTTCACGCGCCCAGCCGAGCAAAGGGGATGAAGACAGTATTACAATTCGATCGCGGACGGAAGTGGATGCGCGGCGACAGACTGCATCAATCTCGGGCAGCAATTTGGCTGCACGTTTGCTGAATTCATTTACTGCGGCATCGACTGCATCCGACTGGGCCATTGCAAGACCGGCTAAAACCAAGTTGGAAAACGAACCGGTCATTACAAGACTCTGGTCATTTGTCCGAGGGTCGAGGACAATGAGTTCATCTATCTCCGAGCGGGACAATGCCCCGTTTTCATTACAGAGGATTGCTAACTGCAAAATGTTTGGCTGGAGCACACGAATACGCTGGACGACCGCGGCACTCTCAGGACTATCGCCGGAACGCGCCAGGGAAACAACAGTTCCTACTTCGGGTAGATACCGTTCGGTATCAACTAGCAGGTCGGTGGTGGGCACAGCCACAGCCCCGGACCATGCTGCTGCCACGGCACTCGCCGCGTATGCTGAGGTCCCTGCTCCGGTCAACAACACACGATTCTTACCAAGCTCGTCCGGCAATTGCAATCGTTTTGCAGCTGAACAGACATTCGCTGCCGTGAGCGGCCAAAGGGTAGGTTGTTGAAGAATTTCTCGTAAGGTACATCCGGGGGCGGCTTGGAATCCAGTCTCTTGAGCCACATTGTGATCTTCTAGCACGTCAACTCCAATCCTTGGGAAAATGAAAATAGGAAGATCATTGACAAGCAAAGGCTAATTGCTGAACGGGGTCCCGATTTAGAACGTCGCCAGCCAGCCGCCATCGACATAGATGATCTGTCCGGTAATGAAGTCCGAAGCCGGCGAGGCGAGAAACACCACGGGCCACGCAATATCTTCCGGCTTGGCCCATCGGCCCAAAGGGCACCGCTTCTTCACCCATTCGTTGAACGCGGAGTCAGTCACGAGTGGTTGCGTCAATTCGGTATCTACGTATCCAGGAGCGATTGCGTTCACGAGGATGCCGTTCGCGGCCCAATCGATGGCTAAGGCCTTCGTAAGCTGGCCGACCGCGCCCTTTGAGGCCGTATAAGCAGACGTTCCGTATCGCGTTGCGACTGTCATGAGAGACGCAATATTGACCACCTTTCCCTTGCGCTGCTCTTGAATCAGCCTTCGTGCGAACGACCGGCTCAGTTCAAACACCGAGGTCACGTTCAGCGACAGGGTCTTGTTCCAATCGGATAACTGCAGATCGGTGGCCGCGCCGCGCATGCTCATCCCAGCAGCATTTACCAGAATGTCAGGCTGCCCAAACTTCGCCGTGCACTCTTCATACCAGCTCGCGATTCCGTTCGTATCTAGCAGATCGAAAGGCGAAGTCGACACTTCAATATTCGCTTTTTTGAGATCTTCCGCTGCCTGCCCGAGCATTTCGGAAGACCGGGCGACCAAGATAAGACTGGCGCCGCTCTCACCAAGTGCGCGTGCTGCTGCAAGGCCGATACCGCGGCTCGCTCCGGTCGCCATTGCTGTTTTACCGGTTAGCGAAAAGTGATTCATTCATGCAATCCGTTCGGCATAATGAGCACTTTGCAAACATCCGTACCCTGACGAAAGATCTCAAAGGCAGCCTGCACTTCCTTCAGCGGGAAGGAATGCGTCACGATCTTCCTGATTGGCAGAACAGTTGCGAGGCGGACAGCCTCTTGGAAATCATCGCGGGTATAAACGCGCGAACCAAGCAAATTGATCTCCTTGAAGTTTACGGCCTGCATGTCGACCTCGACCGGCCTCTTGAAGACGCCAAGATTGACGATGGTGCCGCGGCTCCGCACAAGCTGGGTCATCTCCTTTGCCGCTGAGGGAGCGCCAGTGCATTCAAAAAGCAGATCAACGCCGTCCTGTGAGGTTTCCTGGTCTACAAGCTTTTTCAGTTCCGGTCCCGCCGCCACTCCATGGAGCCCGAGTTTATGCGCCAGCGCCAGCCGCGACGGAAGAATATCGCTGATATAAACGGAAGGCACTCCACGCGAACGCGCCACCAATGCGGTGAGCAAGCCGATAGGACCTGCACCCATCACCACCACATGCTTCGCAGAATCAATGGGTGAGAGCGAGACACCGTGAACGGCAACCGCCAGCGGCTCTACAACTGCCCCAACAAAAGGCGACATTTCTGCGGGAAGGCGCAGGAGGCTGTTTACCGGTAGACGAACATACTCGGCCATTGCGCCGTCCGCGTCGAATCCAAAAAGGCGCAGTTTCCGGCAAACATGGGCGGCGCCGTGTCGGCAAGCAAAACATTGGCCACAAGAAATCAACGGATAAGCGGTAACTTGATCGCCTACCTTCAGGTCGGAAGTTGTGCTGTGAATCTCCTCAATACGTCCGCAAAATTCGTGACCCAAAGTCAGCGGACCCTTGGCGCGCGGGTGCACACCGGCGACGATTCCCAGATCCGACCCGCAAAATCCGCAAGCCTCCACTTTAACGATCGCTTCATCTTCTGAGGCCTCCGGCATTGACACGTCGATCGCCTGAATACGATTGGGCCCCAGATATTTAACAGCTAACATCGTTCTGTTCCTTCCGATAAAGCTATTGCGCGGTGTACCCGCCATCCATCATCAGAATTGAGCCAGTGAAGAAGCTTGCGTTGTCGCTTGCCATGTAGGCATAGAATGAAGCGACTTCTTCGACGTCGGCAATTCGCCCAATTGGATGACTGCGCTTCAACATGTCCCAGTATGCTTCGGGGTCGCCCGATGCTTCAGCGGACCGGTGTACGATTGGCGTATCAACTGTCCCGCAGGCAATCGTGTTCACGCGTATGTGGTGCCTCGCATATTCCACGGCCATTTGCCGCGTCATCTGATGCAGCGCGCCCTTCGAAGGCCCATATGCACCTTGCGTGGGAATGCCGGCTTCACCGGAGATGGAGCCACTTATCAAAATGAGCCCTCCATCCTGACGGATCATTACCGGAATGACGTGCCGGCTCGCCCAATACATGGCCTTCACATTTGTATTGAAGACTTCGTCCCACTCTTTCGGCGTGTGTTCGTGAATTGCCTTCACCACGCTAACTGCAGCGTTGGATACCAGGACGTCAAGCCGTCCGAAGCACTTGAGCGCTGCTTCAGTGAATTGGATGGCCGTAGACTCTTCGCCAACGTCCCCGTGAACAAATTGAAGCTTGTCACCAAAGCGGGATTTGTACTCGGTGAGGGAAGCGGGAATATCGCCGCGTCGGAAAACGGCCACCACTCCCAGCGCTCCGCAATCAAGGAACCGGCGCGTGATCGCAAGTCCGATTCCCGAGAAGGCACCGGTGACTACAGCGACTTTCCCAATCAGAGAGATTTCCACAGTTGTACCATAACCTATCGGCCTAAAATCCATGAGCATCTGCCGGCTGTTCTTTGGTGTGCAAATAATTGATTTTGGAGAACATCAGCCTATTAGGCCTTCGAACTCCGGCTCTCCCTGAGCGCTGTTTGCGAATAACAGACCACATGATGTGATCTATTATAAATAATCGTGTAAAGAGCGTCAATTAGATTCTGTGCTCTTTCGTTCGATACTGAGCGGCCATTCCGGCAGAGTGAGTATGATGTTTGCCGCGGAGAACAGGCTTTCGGATCGGGAGTGGGCGCACTAGCCGAACAGCCGACACTGGATGCGGTGGTGACTTGTTCGAGCGATGGAAAGAAGATGTTGGCCAAGGCAGTGAATAGAGATCTGAGGGCAGCACTTGAGTGGCTATGCACCTAGCTGGAGCGCGGGTGCAGAGTGAGGGCGAGATCGAATCGGTTCTGGCAGTTTTTCCTAGAATGGTGAACGATATTTCCTCGCCCACCAATGTTAAAATCCACCATGAAAAGATCAAGGCGGTAAGTGATATCGACGTTGATATTCAGAGTGACTCCGTTTCAGTGGTCACGATTTATGTGTAGATAAGTCGACTCGGGACGGCTGGTCTGTTGTGATTCGTGCTCCCCGGCGCATGCCCTAGGAACTGTGCGGATGGAGTGAAAACGGAAGACGCGGAGACAGCAGAAGAAGTTTGCGAGAGCACGCGTCGCGCAGGTGAAGAACATTGGACCAGCAATCGTCGGAGAAGGTCACGGGTGACTTTGCAAACGCGATTGCTCCGGTGCCTGGGCGCCGATGGCGCATTGCCTGGTTGCTGGGCCTTGGCGTTCTCGTCAATTATTTTGACCGCGTGAATCTCTCCGTTTCGCATAACGCGCTTTCCAGCGAATTTGGAATTTCGGACATCACGTTTGGATATTTGCTAGGGACTTACAATTGGACCTACGCACTTTGCCAGCTTCCGGTTGGCGTGGTGCTGGACAAGTTTGGTGTTCGCCGTGTCGGCCGGATAAGTACCATGATCTGGAGCGTTGCCTCCTTTGCAGCGGCCATGGCTCGAGGAACCGGAACGTTCTTTTCAGCACGTTTGCTTCTCGGCGTCGGAGAAGCTCCAACGTTTCCAGGGAATGCCAAGGCCATCGGGACGTGGTTCCCGCCGCAGGAGCGCAGCTTCGCCACCAGCCTTTTCGACTCGGCGGCAAAGTTCGCTTCCGCAATCGGCGTACCGCTGATCGGCATCTTGCTTCTCTCGGTCGGTTGGAGACTGAGCTTTGCGGCAACCGGTCTCATCAGCCTTCTCTACTTCGTGCTGTTCTATTTCGTCTATCGCGACCCGGACGAAGATCCACATCTGAGCGCGGCCGAGTTGACTTTAATCCGCGCCCAAACTTGTCGCATTGATGAGAGGCCGGCAGAGAAAAGCGCATCCCTCGGTTACTTGTTGCGACAACGAAAAGTGCTGGGGCTTGCACTGGGCTTCGGCGCCTACAATTACACATTCTACCTTCTGCTGACTTGGCTGCCAACCTACCTTTCCGAATCGCTTCATATCGACCTTATGCATTCCTTTGTGTACACGGGTTTGCCTTGGTTAGTGGCTACCGCTGCCGAGCTGTTCATCGGCGGGTGGGTAGTCGATGCCCTCATCAAGCGTGGATGGGACGCGAACCGCGTGCGTATGACAGTGCTGGTAGGAGGCACCGTGTTCGGGCTCGGTATTTTGGGCGCGGGCTGGTCGCATAGTATTGCGCACGCCCTGACCTGGATCAGCTTGGCGAACAGTGGACTCGCGGCAGCATCGCCTGTTGGCTGGTCCATCCCCGCGCTCATTGCTCCGCGGGGAAGTGTGGGCAGGGTGGGAGGAATCCTGAACCTGTCAAACCAAATCTCCGGGATCGCCGCGCCTATCGTGACGGGATACTTGTGGCACGCGTGGCACTCGTTCACACCCGTTTTTGCTGTGGCCGGATGCTACTTGGTGATTGGAATTTGCGCCTACATCTTTCTTTTGGGCGGCATTCACCCGATTGCGATGGAAGGCATCGAACCTCTGCCGTAAGCTTGCAAATAAAAGCTTGGATGCGGATCCGTGGTGCCATTGAGCGAAAGGACGCATACCATCTAGTGTATTTGAGCTACACAGGCCCCCATCGCAGCGACGAAGGCGATCATCCAAATATAACGAATTCGCAGTTCGCCTTGGAAAGCTGTTGAAGAAGGTATCGGAGCGGCGATTTGCAAATTACCTCGATTCGGCGTGCTCGACTCTAAATTGGTCTGATAAGTCGGCTGCACCAGCAGCCCATTTTTGCTGAAGAGATTTCCTCCGCCCGCTCAATCATCCCCACCTCGTGTTCGACGGGGCTGCCTAGGATCGCCTTACATATCAGTTTGAATGTCCATTTAATCCCCTGAAAGATTAACCCAGCCCGCAACTTTGCACACTCTCCCCTTCCACTTCATCCCGCTGTCCGAACTTCCGAAATAGCTGATCTATAGCTAATAAAAATTCCTTGACATTTCTATAATCTATGATCTATCGTCTGTCATCGTCAGTCGAATATTGCACATTTCGATGTCAACCGGATGATCTTCGCTGCGCAGGCACCGACCTGCCAGAACCGAAAAGAAACCTCTTTAGGAGGACCACGTGATGTTCAACGAGCTTTTGAATCGGATAACTTCCCGTGCGAGAAAGCACGGATTAAACCCAGTCTTGTGTGCGGGCAGCAAATACGCCGCGAAATATCTCGTATTAGTTCTCTTTGCGAGTTTAGCGATCGGAGGCCGGGCACAGAGCACCAGTTCAGGCGATTTTCGCGGTAGCGTGACCGACCAGACGGGAGCCTTGGTTCCTGGCGTAACCGTTATGGTGCTGAATGTGGATACTGGTATTTCCAAAAACTATTACACCAATCAAGATGGGCTTTACGATACATCTTCGATACCTCCGGGGCACTACATGTTTACGTTCAAGAAAGAAGGTTTTGAACAGTTTGTGCGGGGCCCCATTACGCTTGAGGTTGGAGTCACGGGCGTGGATGCCCAGCTGCAAGTGGGATCGGCCTCCCAGGTGGTAACGGTAACCGCCGATGCTGCACTACTAACCACAGAATCGAGTGACCAGACGGCTACGCTTGAATCCCAAACTATGGCACAACTGCCACAAGTTGGGGCGGATTGGGAAAACTTCATGATTTTGCTCCCCGGAGCGTCAGGCGCAGCCTCCGCGCCTCAGGGATCATCCAATCCGGGTCCAATCGCCGCTGTGAATGGCAATCTACCCTATACTAATGAACTTTCGGATGGCTCCTCAATTACCTTGCCCGGTAGCATGAACGCCGATCCTGGAATCTTCGAAACGATCGCGGAGGTTCAGGTTTCCGAGTCGTCGTTTTCGGCTCAATATGGCATCGGCGGAGTAGTCATCAATCAAATCACCAAGGGAGGTACAGATCGGTTTCACGGTTCGGCCTACGAGTACTTTCAGAATGACGCACTAGACGCTGCGGAATACGGTTTTGGAAACCAGGTCCAAGTTCCGGTACTGCGTTACAACAACTTCGGCGGGTCAATCGGCGGTCCAATTCTCAAGAAAAAGATGTTCTTCTACTTTGATTACGACCATACGATTAACCACGGAGGGGCTAGCAACTCATACAGCACGGTTCCTACGTCGAATGTGATGAGCGGCAACCTTACCGGAATGCCTACGATCTATGATCCTTTGACCCAAACGATTGGAATTGACAGTGCGGGAAATCATTACCCGATCAGACAATCCTTTCAGTCGGAGTATGGCCTATCCTACAACGGCATTCCTTCCGCGGTAATCGACAAAGTTGCAGCGGCGATTCAGCAGTACTTCCCAACCCCGAGCGACCACATCGCCGGCGGAAAGTTCGTACCGGGCAACCTAGACACGCTCGGAGTTCTCGAGAACAACTTTTTCTCCAGTCTGCCGAATGAGTCACGCACGATCAGATACTTTGGCAAGCTTGATTATGACCTTACGCCAAATAACAGATTGAGTCTGTCCGACCTCGACTCAGATTATCCGTTGGTGTCTCCAAGTTCGATGACAGCCTGCCCCGTTGGTTGCCAGAATTCCGACGGCGAAGACACTTATTCGCAGATCTCGGATGTCTGGAATATCAGTAATCGCACCATCAATGAGGCCAGACTCGGCTTTACCGAGGAATTGAATTTCTTTGTTGATCCAACCGTGGGGGCCGGATATCCCAGCAAGCTTGACTGGCAATTTGCAAAGAGCGATGCCTTTCCGACCTCGTATTACGGCGGCTACACTTCGATCGCGCCCGCTTCCAACAGCATTCAAAAGCAAGGTTTTTTCGATTACTCCGACGTTGTGACTATGATTCGCGGGAAGCACGTGCTTCATTTTGGCGGAGAGTTGCTGGCCTACCGCTATAATGCGACCGCCTGGGGAAACACAAATGCCGGAACCTTCTCGTACTCCGGCGCATACACAGGCGATTGGGTGGTCGATCCCGCCACCGGTGTGGCATCGCCGGAGGTTGGGACAGGCCTCCCCTATGCCGATTTTCTCCTTGGAGTAGCCAACGCGTGGGATGCATCCTACAGTCCCGAGTTTGGTGGACGGCTCAAAACTCCACAGATGTTTGTCCAGGACGATTACAAACTGCGTCCGAACCTCACATTGAATCTTGGCCTTCGCTACCAGATTAGCCATGGCTTTAATGAAGTCCACGGTAATGAAGCGTCCTTCGATCCTACCGTGATCAACCCTGCAACAGGTACTTTGGGAGCCTTTTGGTATGGCACTACCCATGCCAACGGGCGTACATCCGTGGAAGCAAATACTTTCGATACTTTCTTGCCGCGAGTGGGCTTTTCATGGCTCGCTAAGCCGAATACTACGCTTCGTGCTGGATTCGGTCTCTATGCATATAACTGGAGCATGGATTCTACTACCGGCAACGCTATAGGTAGTGCATTTTCACCATCGGGCTCGGTTCAGGATGAAACGAACGGAGTGACTCCAGTTACCAAACTGGACGGCGCCGGGACCTATTTCGGAACCGGTACCCATCTTCCGTATGTTCCCCTCACAACTGATCCGGCCGCCTATAACGGCCAAGGAGTCTGGTACACGGAATACCACGCTCCGGTGACAAAAAACGAGGAATGGAACGTCTCGATACAACGTCAGTTTAGTCCTGAACTTGCGGCACAAGTATCTTACGTCGGGGCCCATGCCGTACATCTTCCCTTTTCGACAGATATCAACCAGGTCCCTGAGAGCGAACTCTCGCCAAACGACTCACAATACCGTGCGTACCCGCAATATCAAAGTATTGCAGGTAACAGGAACGATGCAATTTCAAACTACGATGCGCTGCAAGCGCTTATTACAAAGCGCATGAGGTCTGGTATTACTTTCAACTTCAACTACGTGTGGTCTCACTTCCTGGTTGATCAGGATAGTGCCGGTTGGGGAGGTCGTGGAGGAACGGCCAACTTTCAAAACGGCTTGGTCTCGGCCGCAAACTACAGTAACTCCAACTTCGATGTACGGCAGGCGTTCAAAGGATACGCGATCTATCAGTTGCCCTTTGGGAGAGGCCAGCGATTCCTCAACAACAACGCTATAACTGATGCGCTGGTAGGTGGCTGGCAACTGTCGGGTGATGTTATCTTGTCGACGGGAAATCCATTTGACGTGTTGTCGAGTCAGGCTACCTATGCCTTAAGCGGGGTGGCGTATCCAAATTGGTCGGGCGTAAGTGCGCTGAAGGGATATCGTACAATCCAGGCGTGGTATAACCCAGCAGCATTCCTATTGCCGGCCAATGGAACCTTCGGTGCAGTGAAAAGAAACAGCATCTACGGGCCCGGGATCGATAAAATTGATCTTACCGGAGGCAAGACGTTCAGTCTTCCTTGGGAAAATGTCAAAATCCAGATCCGCGCAGACGCTGTCAACGCCTTCAATCATCCCAGCTTTGGGATTCCGCAGCAGCAATTGTCAAATGCACCTCAAGTCGGTGCTCCATTTCCCGCTTCCAACTTCTCGGGAATTACGTCAACAACTGTCGGTGGGCGGACAGTACAACTTGCCGCCCATCTCACGTTTTAGCAGGGGCATTCGGCGCCCCAGGGGAGACGTTTCATAGTCGCCAGCTCCCTGCGGCGCAACTCGGTGTGGACATAATCTAAGCACAGGGTATCAGTTGAGTTGGAACCTGTGACCGCTCACGAGTCGTGATGAGAGTGCAACAAAAGGCAAGACAGCTCAATAGCTTGCACGCCTGAGCATAACGAACGTTGGCAGAATTTTGTGAGTTTGATTTGGAATTTTGAATTGAAATCCCGATTACTTTCTGGGAGGTATGGGTTGACAAGCAAGACTGGGCACGCAGTGCGCCATCCCGCGTTGGCATTATGCGTGCTCTTGGCTACAACCGTTCCTGCGATTGCAGGTGAGCTTCACTGGCATGAGATGAATGATCAAGTCCAGTGGCGCGGGCAGAAACTCTTGGTTTTGGAGAACGAATTTGTGAGCATTACGCTTCTGCCGCAAGCGGGTGGAAGAGTCGTGCGATACGTTGACCGTTCCACCGGTCTAAATCAGCTTCACGAGAATCCCGATCTGGAGAGTCCCGATGCCGGAGGAATCTGGGATCGGGAGGGCATTTGGTCAACGTCCAACATTAGCAATCTTCCTTTCACGTATAAGGTCCAGCATGAGTCGGCGGAGATTGAAGCAATATTCGAGGCCGACCTCGGCAATTTGCGGATTACCAAGAAATACCGGCTTGGCCCCGCATCGACCCGCCTCACACTTGAAACAGTTTATCGGAATACCGGTCCGATGCCGATTCGCACGCTGTTCAGTCAGACCTTCAGCCTGGCGCCCGGCGGGACGACGGGCAGTGCAGACTACGTGGTGTACCCCGAAGGGGAGGGCCTGGTCAAGATGGGATATGGCTCCAACTTGCCAATCGTCCCGACTTCTGTTTCTCCTTCATGGTGGATAGCGAGCGATTCTCGACAAGGCGTTTCCTTGCTCCTGACCTTCGAGCCGGGTCCGTCTCTTGCCGAGCGCACAATCGGGTGGGGCGCCGGCGCGATCGAACTGGAACTGCACACGCGCCGTGGCCTTCTCAATCCGGGCGAAGCGGTCACACTGCGCTGGGACATGCGGCTGATCAAGCAAGCGAGCGACATCAGGCAGGCGTGCACCGACGGATGCTTTCTGCCGCAATCGGAACGCGAGGCGATGGGACAGTCGCTGGCTCCTCTGATTCAGAACGCGGACAAGGCCTTCAGCGAGTTGGGCGAACAGACGGTCGTGTTGCCATGGGGTTTTGTGAGTCTGTCAGTCCCGCGCCGTGTGGTTACGGAGTTCGCCCCGTTGGAGGCTGAAGTGCGGGCGGTACGATTCGCAAGTGGCGACACTAGCCAGGTGCCGTCCGGGACGCTGCACATGCTCATGGACCGCGACCTCACGGATGAGTTTCCGCTTGGCGACCTTGGTCCTGGAACCGCAAAGACCTGGTACTGGCGCTCCTCGAATACGAAGCTTGTCGATGGCCGGCATTCGCTGAGGATCGAGGTGGGTGGACACGGGACCGCCGCTTCGTTTGCAGCCATCGATGAAGCGGGCATCGCCGCCCGTATCGAGAAGGCTCAGAAGAGGAGCGCCGAGCTTGCGCAAGAGGCGCGCCGTTCCGGGGACGCGAGCCGCGTGGCCGCATCCGCAAGTTGCGAGATGCGCGCGGAGGATGCGCGCCGCAAGTTCATCCTCGGGCCTGCATTTGTGGAGTGGGGAAATGACGCGCGTGGCGTGGACGTAAACAAACTGCCGCTGAAACTGAATGCGGACGCCCAGCCCTCCGACGTCGAGTACATTTTGCGGGTTCTGGCGGAAACCGAAGATTGGATTAACGATCTTGCGGCAGGTCATGATCCCTTCCTAGACCGGAAGGGTTTGTTTCAGAAGGCATTTTACTCGAAGGTGGATGGTAGCCTGGAGCCATACACGGTCTACGTGCCCAAGGATTATGACGAAAAGACGGCGCGGCCTCTTGTGTTGTTATTGCACGGCTCCGGGGGCGACCAATGGGAGGTTCCGCAGGCCGCGGCGAATCTCGACGGGCGGTCCGTGTTTCGAGGGGCGCTCGAGGAGAAGCTGCAGGAGCCGAAATTCCTGTACTGCGCTCCTCTGGCCCGCGGCGCTTCCGGATATGGCCAAATAGCAGAGGTCGACCTCATTCAAATGCTCGACGAAGTCCAGCGCGACTACCGCGTAGACCCCGACCGCGTCTACGTAATGGGATGGTCGATGGGCGGTCTAGGATCATATCTCGCGATTTCGCGCTTCTCGGATCGTTTGGCCGCGACGATGCCCATCGCCGGATTTGCGGACACTGACTTGGTTGCAAATGGGCTTTATGTTCCGGCCTTGAATGTCCAGGGTTTGGAGGATCGGTCAGTGAGTGATGGGTCCACGAGTGTTGCCGAGAACGCATACAATTGGCTGGGCCTGCCCTATCACGACCTACTGCGGGAAATCCCCTTCGTATGGACTCCTTGGAGCGACCACTGGATTGGTTACCGCATGACCGGATCTCTCAGCGAGATCGAAAGCATTCTTGGAAAATACCAACGCGTTAAGTCCCCAAAGACAGTCAAGCTCGTGAGCACAGAGTTGCACCACAATCAGTCCTACTGGGTCAGGATCGATGAGTTCGATCGGTATTACGAGCCAGCTAGCCTCAAGGCAAGCATTCAGGACAACACGATTGTTATCGACTCGGCGAATGTGCATGCCCTGACCTTGCTCCTCTCACCGGACATTGTTGATATGAGTAACAACGTGCGCGTGAAGCAGAATGGCCGCGTTGTTTACGAAGGAAAACCTGAAACGGAACTGCGGATAGGCTCTCTGGCTGGCCCGGGAATCCACAAATATCACGGTCTCTCGGGGCCGCTCAGCGACATTTTTTACGAACCCTTCTTGGTTGTTTACGGTACACAGGGAGACGATAAACAAGCAATCGAGGTTGCGCACCAAGAGGCAGAAGCAATTCGTACCGAGGGTCTTCACGGGTTGCGCTATTACGGTATCCTCATCAAAAGCGACCGCGAAGTGACAGCTGCCGACATCGAAAATTACCACCTGCTCTTGATAGGCACACCGGGGTCAAATCTGCTCTTGATGCAAATTCAGGATCGACTGCCGGTTCGCTTCCAGGCAGATGAGCTTATCCTAGGAGATCGCAAGTTTCGAGGGGAGGATGTCGGAGTCCGACTAATCTACCCGAATCCGCTCAATCCTCGGAAGTACGTGGAAGTGCTTAGCGGAATCACTGCAAAAGGACTCACTGGACTTGCTTCCATCGCATCACCTGGCTACGGATGGATGGACCCGGTCGTGGAGCCAGACATCATCGTGACGAATCAGCGTGCAAATGGTTTTTATCCAACTTATCTCGCGGCACTGACTTTTGGCAATGACTGGAAGCTTGAAAACCGCGATAAGGTCGTAGGGCAGCTGGAAGTGCCTCTCTCGCGTACAGGGATCGAATCCACGTGGGGAGATTTTCGTGCCGATGCCATTCGCGATGCAGCAAGGGCGGATATTGCCATCCTCGACGTCGACGACCAACCCTATCCTCTGGAACTACCGGCGGGTGCAGTTACGCAGGAGGAGCTGAGCTTAATGAACAATCGCGCACCGGTTTACGTCTTCCGAGCCACAGGGGCTGAGTTACTTGGCGCGTTGGAGAAGATGATCGAACGGTATCTGGTTAGCACCAGGCAATTAGAGGAAGATCAACCGGGCGAATACCCGCCCAATGACTTAGTGCTCACTCGCCGACCTCCCGCCGTATCCGGTTTTTCTTATGCATTCTACCGGTTCCGCTCTGAAGGCGAAAGGGTTGTCGCCACAGGCCTTGATCCGATCAAAGAATATCGTGTTGCCATAACCGAACATGTGCTGACTCAATCCACTGACAGCGAAACAGGTCCGGGGTATTTGGGTTGGCTTCCAGAGATCGAACGGCTTCCCATGACAGAAACTGATGCACAAAAGGAATACCTACGTGGACACAGTCCGATAACGGCGGTAAAACCGAGGATTGCGGAGTATTAGAGGATGAAGAGGAAATGTGGTGTCGCACTCTTAGCTTTCTTTCCATTCCAATAACATCTTCCGTGATTCAAAAGTTGGTAAATCAATGCCTCAACGCGATGAGGTGCCTTACGGCGGACTCCCATCCCAACCGCTTGATGTTCTAGTTCTTTGTTAGGGCTGTCTCATTGATGAGGTTGAATTCAAAAAATGATCTCAATATCACGCTCCCCTGCTTCTACTGCACCCGGTCAGGGTAAATTGAGTGCTATTGTCCTCCGTTGTGCAGCGGTGGCGAGCCTTGGCGGTATTCTATTTGGTTTTGACACGGCCGTTATTGCCGGCGCGACTCAGGCGTTGCGCCAACTCTTCAGCCTCACTCCCAGTTCTCTGGGGCTCACCGTAGCGATTGCCCTTTGGGGCACGATCCTCGGGGCGATGCTCGCGGGTTATCCCGGTGATCTCTATGGCAGGCGAGACAGTCTACGGGGTCTCGCCGTTCTGTTCTTCGTCTCCGCCATTGGATGTAGTCTGGCGTGGAGTTGGCTCTCATTTGTCGTCTTTCGCTTTATCGCCGGCTTGGCCATCGGCGGCTCGTCGGTTCTAGGCCCCATGTACATTGCTGAGATTTCGCCGGCGCGCTGGCGCGGCCGCCTCGTATGTTTCTTCCAATTCAGCATTGTTCTTGGAATCCTCGTCGCGTACCTTTCCAATTACCTGATTAGCACACTTCATCTGCAAACAATTGAGTGGCGCTGGCAGCTTGGCGTGTCGGCAGCCCCGGCAATCTTGTTCTTCGTATGCCTCTTCTTCATCCCGCGCAGCCCGCGGTGGTTAGCCACAAAAGGGCGCCTGACAGAAGCTGCAGCGGTTCTCGATTTGGTTGGCAAGGACTCAGAGGACGAACTTGCCAAAATCGTTGAGTCGGTCCAGCTCGATCGCAGTGCCGGCAAGGAGCGACTTTTCCAGAAACGGTATCGGCGCCCTATATTGCTTGCTGTGGCAGTGGGCATGTTCAATCAACTCGCCGGGATCAACTCCATTCTCTATTATGTAAACGATATTTTTGCGCGTGCCGGATTCAACCGGGTTTCCGGCAGCTTGCAGGCGATCGTGATCGGATGTACGAATCTTTTCTTTACGATGATCGCCATGACCGTCATCGACAAAGTGGGTCGCCGAAAGCTGCTGCTTTGGGGCTCGGTCGGCATGTGTATTTGCTTATCTGCTTGCTTTCAGCTTCTCCGCGGCCGAGTCCATGAGAATCTGCTGATTGTGCCGTTGATCGGATATATCGCTTGTTTTGCCTTTTCTCAGGGCGCCGTGATCTGGGTCTACATCAGCGAGATCTTTCCCAATCGTGTCCGCAGTAAAGGACAAAGCCTGGGCAGCTTCAGCCATTGGTTCATGACGGCTGTGCTGACCTGGATCTTCCCGATTCTGAGCGCACACTCTGCTGCAGCCCCGTTCGCTTTCTTTGCCTCTATGATGGTGCTTCAATTCTTCATCGTGCTCGTGTTTTTCCCTGAGACGAAAGGTGTTCCTCTTGAAGACCTGGAGAGCAAGCTAGGCATTCAATGAGCCAGACAATACCATTTCTTATCCTCTGACAAGAGAGGAAGTCTCCATATGAACGACAACATATCGAAGCGCGAGACCTTGGTTGACTCTTGGAACATTTCGCGGCGGCAGGTACTCCAGGGAATTGCCGGCTTTGCCGCGGTTGGAAGCGCGGCCGGTCAGCAGTTTGCGCCAGCGCCCGGCAAGACGGTGTACATTTCATTTCTTTTGCATGGAAACATGTGCTACGACCGCTACACAAAACAGGAGATTCGCGAAAAGTTCCCTCGTATCTATGCAGCCGGCGTGCGCGCGTTCACAGCTCGAGCGGAGGTGACTGCACACATCGATTTTCCAGGTCTTACCGTTCTCAGCCTCAAGCACTATGCGCCCTGGTTTCTTAAAGAGATAAAACCTCTGATCGATCGAGGACAGATCGTGATGGCAGGATGCCAATATGCCGCCAGCCACTCAATGTGTTCGGATGAAGAGTCGGATTTGGTCTCTTCGCGTGTCAGTCTTGAAATCATGCGCCGGGAATTGGCGCCGGATTGCTCGGCATTCTTTACCCAGGAATTTCCATTTCATCCGCAAATGCCCTACATCATGAACCAGATTGGGGTCCGCCAACTCCTCGTCATGCCGAAGAGCTGGCAGCGGCCCCGCAGAATCAGGGGAATCGATGGCAGTTCGCTGATTGCCTACCCAGTTAACGGGATTGAGGCCGGAGAGCTAGAGGGTTACTACGATTCACACGAAGATGGAAGCTTCGTGATGTGCGCCGGAGATTTTGAGC
Source organism: uncultured Acidobacteriaceae bacterium (assembly GCA_963808695.1). Lineage (GTDB taxonomy): Bacteria > Acidobacteriota > Terriglobia > Terriglobales > Acidobacteriaceae > Telmatobacter. Next base: position 3,404 of record CAWEHF010000019.1, on the reverse strand, counting down.
AGTTGAGTACCGTCGAAAGCTACGTTGAGGAGATTCGGCGGCTGGCGGCAAAAGGGAAGGTCATCCGTTGGACCACAATCAGCCGCTATGAAAAAGAGGTCGGGATCCGGGAAGAAATTCAGGCGCCGCACCCTGTAGGCGGCAATAGGGAAGAAGATCAGGAGCCCAGCCCTAGCTTTTCTCGCTGGACGGTACACCCGGAAGACATCATCTGGCATGGCCATGCAGTCAAGGCTCTTGACACAATCCGCGCTGCGGGGTTTGCGCACGCCGCCGGGGCGGCTCACGGGTTCAAATCGGTGAATGTTCCACTCGCGCAGACCTGGACAACTGTCCCCACGAACTCCTGGGATGCGCATTTTGAAGAAGCAAATGAATATCCGGAAACCGAACCTGGATATCTGACTGGCGGAACGGATTCAACTCTGCTGTCGCGCGCGTGGCATCACCTATTGATCGGGCTCAATTCTGACAGCGCGGGCTGGTTTCCTTGGTCGCCGCGGACTCGCCACCGAAGCATCGTTCTGGATACTTCGAGCGTCCTGTCAAATGAGGTTCTCAATCGCTTCTCTCAGCAGGTTGCAATGCAAATTAGGCAGCCTGATCTCGCCTGTGCGAGTTACGTGCTTGCGCTTAACCCAACCCGTGCACGCAGTGTGGATCTGCAGTTTGATGTTGAGCGGCCCTTGGCGCTGTCCTCTGCCGATGGTTCTTCGCTGGGGGGCGGTGTTATTTCCCATGATGGAAAGTGGACCTCGGTTGCGCGAGTCGACTTGCCGTCATATGGGTACAGGCTTTTCGGACTGCGAGATTGCTCACCAGAGCCAGTGAAATCGTGGCACGCGGGGAACGCAATTGCGTTTGATGGTAGGCAAGCGGGCCTTGGCGGGAATCGCTTGACGGTAAGTGACGGACAGCAACAGTTGAGCGTCTCGGTGGCTCCTTTTACACTGAAGGATCCATCGAGTGCATCTGCAGATCAACAAGTGACGCCGGATTTCGCAAATGCGACCACGCGAGTACAAGAGACTGTTCTCGGCCCAGATCTGGAGATTTTGACCGAACTGGGCTGGGCCGTGTGGCTGCGCATTGTAATCGGCCTTCGCACAAAGAGGGTGGAGGTTACGGCGAACCTGTATCTAGATCTACCCCGGCGCATTGGCGAAGGCGAATATAAGCCTGAAGGTCTTCTGCTCGAATTCAAGGGGAAACCGGGCCGCGCTTACTACGACATTCCATACGCCACCATCGAACATACTAATCAAGAGCGATCCTTTGTGGCAGCTCAGCGTTTTGCCACAATCGAAGGCCTTGAGGGGGCTTTCTCATTGGTCGCGCTTGGAGGGAACCAATCCTTCCAGATTGCTGCGCGCGAGGGCGCTATCGCCGCAAATCTGGGGGCGTCCATTAACGGGCGCGCGGACACGCGCCCTCAATGCATCATGCTTCCCAATGGTTTTGCAAAGAATGAGATTTCGTCTGGAGGTGATCCATTTTTTGCGAGCTACGAGCATCGGTTCGCATTACTGTTCCTTCCAGTGGCCGAAACTGCATTGGCAGCCGAGGAACTCCGCGTATCGGTGCCAGCTTTCCGGGTGAATCCGGGTGGTGGCAACTGGCCCTTTCAGAAGAGCTTAATAGAGCTAAATGCGCCAACCGGCCGGGTCACGGCTTTTCGTGTGAATGACGGCGCACCGAGCGTTGTATTGAACGACATTAGCGGGAAATCCTCGCACATCGTTCATGGCGGGATGACTCTCGAGCTACCTGCATTCGCGGTTCGCACATTTCCAGTGTCGGGTTAAGTAACAACCTGCCAAGAGCACTGTGGACAGTCGTTGGTGTGGGAGGCGCCGGCTAACAAAAGATCAACTGTCCTGTCATTTTCCGCACGATGAATCAACGGAGAGGGATTCGATTCATGTCAGTTACCCGCAGCATCGTGCTTCATGCAACGGCAAGCGAGCTCAATGCAGACGGCATCCACATGAAAAACTTGGATGAAAGACACGACATGTGAACGCTGACGCCGGCAGACTGAGGCTTGTATTCAGGACTATCAATCGTGCAGCAGCGAAGGTGAGTCTGCCTTCACAATTTTGACTAAGGAGGGAAGTATCCATGCTCTTGCGGCAGCTACGTAACCGCCGAATGTTTCGAGTCCTAACGCTGATCGCGATTTCCGCCTCAACTGCGGGCGGTCACAATATCGCCTCAGTCGCTGCGGCACAGATTCCCGACAGCAATGCCAGCAAAACCGTTGACGTCGTTTATATCGGCGACAGCATCACACTCGGTTCGGAGATTCCTGATCCAAGTACCCAGGCTCCGCCTGCCACCTGCACCGAGTTGCTTCGGAAGCAGCTTCCGGGCATCAGTGTTTTCATGTCCAATCAAGGCGAGGATGGGCACACTACAGTCGATGCTCTGCCTTCTTCAAACCTGGACTTTCCGATCATCGAGCGAGCTGCAACACGGCTTCAGACGGAACATCCGGGCCTGCTCGTATTTTCAATTATGTTGGGTACGAACGACAGTGCCCAGTCTGGGACGAACGGTGCTCCAGTGTCGGCACAGCAATATGGTGATAATTTGCGTGCAATCGTTTCGCGGCTGCTGCTTGAATACCCGGGAAGCATCACAATCGTAAACAGGCCAACCTGGTACTCGCCCAATACGCACAATGGCGCAGTCTACGACAAACCTGGACTCGAGCGTCTTCAGACCTACTTTCCAGTGATTGAGTCCACAGTTCATTCATTTTCAAGCACGCCCGGTCGCGTTTATGAAGGTGACACTGCTGCATTTGATTTCTTTGCGACCCATTCTCAAACCGATCTGACTCCAGAACAAGGGCGTGAAGGGACCTTTTACCTTCATCCTAACGTTCAAGGCGCGCAAGCTCTTGGGGGATTTTGGTCTTCCGCGATAGTGCATGCGCTTGAGCTTCACGATCGCGCAGTTTCGGGCGATTTAAAGCCACACATCTGATCATGCTAGTTGTAGTTGAAATTGATTTTCAAATTCACCGGATTCAAGTCGAAGGTCAGTCGAGCAAGAATGCAACTGCCGGCCTAAATGCATGATCCTATTATGCTCGGCAACCTATTGAGCTTTTTCGACAATGTCGATCGAATTGAACTTCGCACATCCTAGTCGATTTACAAAGGGGAGACCACGCGGTTGGGCTTCATCAAGATCGTAAGCGTCCCGAGTTTCTTTCAATTACCCACAATTCGAGGCGGGTTTGGTTAGTTATTGATGGATCGTATGCTGCCTCAAGCCAGATACTTACGCTGTGAGGATGATGCATGGCGAAGTAGTTGCCATGAGGAAACTGCGACAGGGGCGGGGTGTGCAATGCCGGAGGTCGTCTGCGGATTTCCGGTCGGAAGAATGGATTG
>CAWEHF010000018.1:0-464141 GCA_963808695.1 uncultured Acidobacteriaceae bacterium | reverse complement strand
GACACCAACCCAAAAAGGCAACACTGAGGGGGACGCACAAAGCGTCCCCCTCAGTGTTTTTGCGCGAAGATATACACTGCCATGAGAGCGAGGATCGACAGGAATGACGCGGCGAAGATGGATTGCCGAGCATTGGGATGAAGCCACAGCCACGATGGTGGGTGCGCAGGCCGCGCACATGGCGCGGGTATTGCGCGCGCAGGCGGGAATGCAGACTGAAGTAATCGCGGGCGGGCATGTGTTCCATGCCGAAGTGGCCGCGGTGAAGGTGGCAGGCGCCGAGAGCGAGGTGCGGTTTAACCTGCTGGCCGAGCTTGAGGCCGATCCCGCGCTGCCGGTCACGCTGGTGACCGCAATCTACAAGTTCGACCACATGGAGTGGGCCATTGAGAAGGCGACCGAGCTTGGCGTTGCGGGCATTGCGCCGGTGATTGCGCGCAGGACTGAGAAACACCTGGCGTTGGCGGCGGCGAAACGCGCGGAACGATGGCGGCGCATTGCTCACGAGTCGGCAAAGCAGGCGCGGCGCTCGGATGTGCCGATCGTTTACGATCCGGTGGCGCTTGCGGCGCGGGTGAGCGCGGAGTCGAATGCGATTCGCATTGTGCTGGCGGAGCAGGAGCGGTCGACGACGCTGCGCAATGCGCTGGATGAGGCGATTCGAGCGGCAGGCGTTGAACAGCCGGCGTTCGAGATTGCGATTGGGCCTGAGGGCGGATGGGCGCCGAACGAGGAAGCGCTGTTTGATGCGAATGGATGGAAGGCTGTCTCGCTGGGGCCGCGGATATTGCGTGCGGAGACTGCGGCGATAGCTGCGCTCGCGGTAGTGGCGTCGAGTTTGGAGTAGAAGAGGAATTATGGCCTTTTTCAACAGGCGAAGGGTTTTGGTTTCCTCAACAGCGGGAGTTGTTCTGCTGCTCTTCCTTGTTGGAGTCTGGATTTTGAGGTTTGAATACCAAGCTCGGGCACCAGTGGCGTTGGCGGCGAGAACAGTACGTAGCTCGGCAAAGATGCGACAAGCTCTTGGGGAACCCCTGTATTTTGCCCGACTCACCAAAGGGGCTCTGGTTTCGAATCGCGGCGAAGGCAACGCCGATCTGATCATTCGAATACGTGGTCCGCTTGGGCGGGGCAAAGTCTATGAATGGGCGCAGGAAGGAGCGGGGAAATGGCATATTTGCTCTCTACTGTTCAAGTCGAGCGACAGTTCGACCAGCATTCTGCTCGTTGACGATTCTTATACCCACTGTGAGCGGGAGTAGTACTTTGCTCTTTCCTTAATGGCAACCACATCTCGCTTCTGAGATGTAGGATTCATTCGATGCTCAGCATCACAGATGCGCGTAGTGCACCAGCAGGCCCGCGAGAGCACCGCCAATCAGGTCGCCGATGATGGGAATGGGCGCGTAGCTCCAGTTGGAGCTGCCTTTGCCGGGAATGGGCAGGATCCAGTGCGCGATGCGCGGACCGAGATCGCGCGCGGGGTTGATGGCATAGCCGGTGGTTCCGCCAAGCGATAGGCCGATGCCCCACACCAGGCTGGCGACGAGCCACGGACCAACGCCGGCGGCAGGGCCGTTGATTGAGACGCCCTTGGAGAAGATGGCGTTGGCAACGAGAACGAGGACAGAGGCGCCGACAATCTCGCTGCAGATGTTGAAGAATGGGCTGCGCACGGCTGCGTTGGTTGCGAAGACGCCGAGCTTGGCCGCGGGATCGGGCGTGAGGCGCCAGTGCGGCCCGTAATGCAATGCGACCAGGGAAGCGCCGCAAATGGCGCCGAGCAACTGAGCGGACCACATGCTGAGGACTGAGGAGTAGTCTCCGCTGACAACGGCTGCGGCAAGTGTGATGGCGGGATTGAGGTTGGCGCCGGAACTGCCGAAGGCTTGCGCTACAAGCACTCCACAGAGCACGCCCAACGCCCAGCCGGTGGTGATCACCATCCATCCGGAGTCGGCCGCGTACGACTTGCGCAGCGTAACGCCGGCATTTACGCCGTTGCCTAGCAGGATGAGCACCAGCGTGCCCATAAACTCGCCAAACCACACAGAATGCATCGGGGCTTCCTTGTCGGTTATGCCTTTTGCCGCAGCGGCCGAGCCGCGCGCAGAAACTGATTTGCTGAACGCAAGCATTCTCACCTGCCGGGGCTATGGCCGCCAAGGGGGAAAGAACAGGGATCAGGGATCAGAGGGGAGTTCCCGCGTGTCCAGGCTTGAGACGTCGCCGTAGAATAGCGCCAAGCGTTTTGGGAAATGAACGACGCGGTAGCCGCAAGGGCGTCGTCGCCGCATCCAATAAGAGAGCGGCGGGGCGGCACGATTAAAGTGGCGCAGTCTTTTCTGAAACGCCACCAGGCACGACAAGGCGGTTGAGCAGTGGCGGATGTGATCTTTGTTGGGTTGTCGACGATCGACGTCATCTACAGCGTCGATAAGTTTCCCAAAGCGAATGAAAAGGTGGCGGCGCGCAGCCAGGACGTGTTTGTGGGCGGGCCGGCGACGAATGCATGTATCGCGTGCGCGTACCTGGGCGGGAAGGCCGCGCTGATAACGGCGGTTGGCAAGCATCCTCTGGCGGCGATGGTGCGCGAGGAATCAGGGCGCTATGGGGTTCAATTGATCGATTTGAATGCGCAGTTTGCGGGCGTGCCGCCAATCTCGTCGGTGACGGTGGCGAAGAGCGGGCAACGGAATGTGGTTTCAGCGAACGCAATCCGCGTGCAAGTGCCTGAAGCGGTGGTTGACTACCATGTGCTTAATAGCGCGCGGATGGTGATGGTGGACGGCCACTACATGCAGGCCTGCAAGGCATGGGCGGCAGCAGCGCGCGTGCTGGGAAAGCCCGTGGTGTTCGACGGCGGAAGCTGGAAGGACGGAACCGATGAGCTGTTGAAAAGTGTGACAACGGCCATCTGCTCGGCCGATTTTCTGCCGCCGGGATGCAAGGACAGCAAGCAGGTGGTGGAGTATCTACGTGCGCACGGCGTGGCCAACGTTGGCATTACGAATGGTGCCGAGCCGATTGAGTTTGTGTCGGGAATGTCGCAAGGGACGCTGCGCGTGCCGCAAGTTGAAGTCGCCGATACGACAGGAGCCGGCGATGTAGTGCATGGGGCTTACTGCTACTACGCGACGCTCGGGCACGGATTTGTCGAAGCGCTGAGCGAAGCGGCAGAGATTGCAGCGGAGTCATGCCGGTATGAGGGAACGAGGGGGTGGATGGGGGAAGAACAGGGAACAGGGAACAGGGAATAGGGAATAGTGAATAGTGAATAGTGAACAGGAATCAGAGATCAGAGGTCACGTTTCAGGGAGCGGCTGGGATGGAGTGCTCGTATTGGGGCCAGTGGGTGAGGAGCTCGTTCACCACGGTGTGGCCCACGGTGTACGCCGCTTCAAGCGAGGGCAGGTATGCTGCGTAGGCCCCGATGCGCTGTTTGGCGAGGCTCTCAGAGGCACTGATGCCGCGTGGCTGGCGGTCGTAGTTGCTCACGGTGCGCAGAACGAGCACGCGGTTGAGATCGACGCGGCCAGCGTGGGCCATGGATTCGAGCGATTGCAGGGTTCCGGTGTCTTCCATCGCAGTGGTGGTGAAGACTCCCTTGCCGTTTGTGAAGTAGGGCACCCACTGCGTGGCCCATGCGTCGAAGAGCTGGCCGTGCCAGTAGGTTGAGGACGAGAGCTCGTCGCCGAGGGTGACGAAGGGCGGGCGCTGGGCGAAGGCGCCGTCGAAGTTGCCGCGGATCTCGCGGAGCTTGTCGCTGTCGTCGAGGTCGATGTTGCGCGTGAGGTTGAAGGCCCACTGCGCGAGCGCTGCGTTGAGCGCATAGACCTGGCCGGGGAGCGGCTCGGCGGGCGATTCGAAGGGCTGCTTCTTGCGCAGGGGAATGTAGCCGGTGGACCAATCGGGCGGAATCTCGCGGGCGTCAATTTCATATCCCAGGTCGCCATCGACCACATAGCGGGCCCAGGCGGCTGAACCGAACGAGATGCGGTCGGGCGAGCCGCCGGCGATTCCGGCAACGATCCAATAGGCATGGCTGAAGTCGAATCGCGGATCGAGGCCAACGGCCATGATGGTGGCTGCGGCGTGAGCCGTACCCTGGCCGGTGAGGACGGCCATCTCGCCTGACGCGTTCATGCGTACGGCGTGGTATGCCGCGGGCATGGGGTAGATGCGGTCAAGATGGTCGCGCTCAACCCAGTACTGCAACTCGCCGGGCTGGTCGCCGGTGTCTTCGCCTACTTCAAACATGGTGACGACCACAACTTTGACGGGGATGGGCCGCGGCTTTGCGGCGATCGTGGCTGCGAGGGTCACGAGAATAAGAAGCGTTGCGAGGGTACGCGGGCGGGGCGTCATTAGATGCGATGGTAAAGCAAGACCAGGGACTGAGGGACTAAGGGACCAGGGACTGAGGGGCGACGAGGCAGTGAAATAGTTGAACAGTTGAACAGGGGAAGCCCCTTCACGTGCGGGGTTAGCGGGGCTAACTGTGCTAGCGGAGCTAAAACCAGGTTTTCTTCTTGTATTCGAGATAGGCGTCGCCGAATCGCGCGGCGAGGACCTGGGATTCTTTGCGGGCGCGGATGATCTGCAGAGGAAAGAGGATGACGTAAATGACGAGCAGCTGGGGTCTGCCCGTCCAGACGATGACGCCCAGGATCGTGAGCGCGCCAAAAAAGTAGATTGGGTTGCGGATGCGCGAGTAGATTCCGGTGGTAACCAGTTCCGATGCCTTGGCCTGGATGCTGAAGGAGCGGCCGAGTTGCACGCGAGCGATCGAGAACAGGATGAAGGCCGGGAGTGCGATGGCGACGCCGGCGATGCGCAAGGGCGTCCAGGGAAGGTTCATGGCGTAGGTGGCGAAGAGGAACAGCGCGAAGATAATGACAGCCAGCGTGACGATGTTGAGTTTCACTCCCCGGTACCTCTCGGATTGGAAGGGCTGAGCACAATCTTAACGCCGGTTGACGCGGCCCATGCGGCGAATCTGCGTGGTGACGCTGTAGCATGTTGTTTGCGGACGTTAAGAGACGGGAGGTAACTGGCGATGAGGGCGATTGGCGGATTGGTTCTGGGAGGGTTGATGATGGCTGCAGCCGCGGGCGCGCAACAACCGCAGACGCACCACTGGGCGATTGTGGTGCATGGCGGCGCGGGCGATATCGATCGCGCGACGCTGGGCGACAAGGGCGATGCGGCATATCGCGCGGCCCTGACCAAGGTGATTGAGACCGGCGCAGCGGTGCTGGACCGCGGGGGCTCGTCGCTGGATGCGGTTGAAGCTGCGATCAAGGTGCTTGAAGACGATCCGCACTTTAACTCGGCGCGTGGCGCGGTGTTTACCTCTGCCGGCAAAACGGAACTGGACGCGGCAATCATGGATGGCGCGACGATGCATGCCGGCGCGGTTGCCAGTGTGACGCATACGCGGTACCCGATCAGCCTGGCTCGCTCGGTGATGGAGAAGACGCCGTATGTGCTGATGGTGGGGCCGGGAGCCGATGCGTACAGCGCGCAGGCGGGGATGGAGCAGGAACCGGCGAGCTACTTCTTTACCGAGAGCCGCTGGCAGTCGCTGGTGAAGCAGCTTACCAAAGAGGGCAAACCGATTCCGCCGCGGCCTGAGGGCGCGCCGCCCGAGGGGACGGTAATTCCCGTGGCGCAGATTGAGGAAACGGCGGACACGCACCGCTACGGCACGGTGGGCGTGGTTGCGGTTGACCGGCAGGGCAATGTGGCCGCGGGCACTTCGACCGGAGGGTTGCAGGGCAAGGCGCCGGGCCGCGTGGGCGACTCGCCGATTATCGGCGCGGGCACGTATGCCTCGAACCAGTCGTGCGCGGTTTCAGGCACGGGAGTGGGTGAGTATTTCATCCGCTACACGGTCGCGCGCGAGGTGTGCGCGCTGGTGCAGTACAAAGGCATGGGGCTGCAGCAGGCGGCGGATGAGGTGATTCAGACGCGGCTCAAGCCGATTCACGGCGACGGCGGGGTAATTGCGGTTGCGCCGGACGGACAGATGGCGTGGAGCTTCAACACGCCGGGAATGTTTCGCGCCAAACTGGCGGAGGGCGGCAAGGTCGAGGTGCATATTTACAACGACGAGCCGTGAGTGCATGTGGCCTTGCGCACAGGCGGAAATTGCTGCGCTGCCTGTACAATTGCGGCCATGGAGACCATACAGTACAACCTGCCGCAAAGCCGCATTCCACGCACGTGGTACAACATTCTGCCTGAACTGCCCGCGCCGCTCGCGCCGCCGCTGCATCCGGGGACGCTCAAGCCGCTGGGGCCCGACGATCTTGCGCCGCTGTTCCCGATGAGCCTGATCATGCAGGAGGTGAGCGCTGAGCCGGAGATCGAGATTCCCGAAGAGGTGCGACAGATTTACGCGCAGTGGCGGCCCTCGCCGCTGTTGCGCGCGCGGCGGCTGGAGAAGGCGCTGGATACGCCGGCGCACATTTACTACAAGTACGAGGGGCAGAGCCCGGCCGGCTCGCACAAGCTGAACACCGCGGTCGCGCAGGCTTACTACAACAAGCAGGACGGCACCAAGCGGCTCTCGACGGAGACGGGCGCGGGGCAATGGGGATCGGCGCTGGCGATGGCGTGCGCGTTTTTCGGGCTGGAGTGCAAGGTGTACATGGTGCGCGTGAGCTATGACCAGAAGCCGTACCGGCGCGCGCTGATGGAGGTGTTTGGCGCGAGCGTGACGGCGAGCCCGAGCAACGAGACCGACTCGGGCCGCGCAATTTTGGCCCAGCATCCAGATTCGAATGGGTCGCTGGGCATTGCAATTTCAGAGGCTGTGGAAGTAGCGGCGAAAGATGGGCAGACGAAGTATGCGCTGGGCAGCGTGTTGAACCACGTGCTGCTGCACCAGACGGTGATCGGGCAGGAAGCGATTGAGCAGATGGCGCTGGCCGGCGAAGATCCCGATGTGATTATTGGCTGCGCGGGCGGCGGCTCCAACTTTGCCGGGCTGGCGATGCCGTTCATCGGTCTCAAGCTGAAAGGCCGCAGCCAGGCGCATGTGATTGCCGTTGAGCCGGCGGCCTGCCCGAGCATGACTAAAGGCAGGTTCACTTACGATTTTGGCGACACCGGGCACCTGACGCCGCTGGTGAAGATGCACACGCTGGGCTCGACGTTTGTTCCGCCGGGAATCCATGCCGGCGGGCTGCGCTACCACGGAATGGCGCCGCTGGTTTCGCACGTGGTCGACCTGGGATTGGCTGAGGCAGTGAGCGTGCAGCAACTGGATGCATTCGCCGCGGGCGTCGAGTTTGCGCGGGCTGAGGGCATTGTGCCGGCGCCAGAATCGAACCACGCGATAGCAGAGGCGATTCGCCAGGCACTGATTGCCAAGCAGGAAGGCACGAAGCGGACGATTCTCTTCAACCTGAGCGGGCACGGGCACTTCGACATGCAGTCGTACATCGCGTACCAGGCGGGGAAGCTGGAGAACTACGAATATCCGGCCGAGGAGATTGCGATGGCGCTGGCGGGGCTGCCGAGTGTGGGGCAGTGAAAGATTGAAGAAGTGAAAGAGTGAAAGAGGCAAGCTGAAACGGCCATCCGCCGCAGCGGATGGCCGTTGATATTTGGGGGCTCTCAATGTCAGGCCTGAAGGCCTGACCTGCCTGCATTATTGAGGCGTGGTGGCGGCGGTGCCAGGGTTTGAGTTCATCCGCGCCTCGGCCTTTTCCGTTTCCACCTTGTGAGCGGTGGTTTCGAGGGCTTCTGCCTCGGGGAGATAGGTGATGGCCTTCTGGATCATCGGGTCCCAGTCGGCCAGGACGCGGAGGCCCTGAAGTTGCCCGAACTGAATGGTCTCGATGTCCTGCTTGATGCGGGTCTTGAGCCAGTCCTGCACGCCGTTGATGTCGTTGTCGCTCCACTCGATGCTCTGGCTGGTGAGGAACCGCTTGAAGTCAGCCAGCACCGCATCGTCAACCTGGAAGTTCTTGTCGACGGTGTGATCGGCGACGTAGACCGGCGCGAAGCGGAAGAAGACGCTGTGGTACATCAGCTCTTTCTGGAAGCTGTTGGGCTCCGGGCTCTCGATCTTCTGGTCGGGCGTGATGCCGCCGCCGCCGTAGACGGTGCGGCCCGAATCGGTGAGCTTGACTTCGCGGTTGCTTGAATCGGCAGGCGATACGCCGGCGTGATTGTAATAGTCGTAGAGCGAAACGCCTGCGTAGTTGCGCTGAATGAGCCGGCCTGAGGGCGTGTAGTAGTGATAGGTGGTGAGCGCCAGGCCGCTGTTCTCGCTGAGGTTGTAAACGGTCTGCACCAGTCCCTTCCCGAAGGTGGTCTCGCCGACGATCAGCGCCCGGTCGTGATCCTGCAGCGCGCCGGAGACAATTTCGGCGGCCGAAGCAGTATCGCGGTTGACGAGCACAACGATGGGGAAGGTTTTGCCGCCGTTGCCGTGGGTTGCCGTGTAGTTCTGGTCAGGATAGGCGCGGCCGCGCTGCGAAACAATGGACTGGCCCTTGGCCAGCAGATGGTCGCAGACATCCACAGCCTGGCTCAGCAGGCCGCCGGGGTTGCCGCGCAGGTCAAGCACCAGGCCCTTCAGATTGCCGAAGCTGTTGATGGCGTCTTCCATCTCCTGGCCGGTGGTTTCCTGGAATTGGGTGAGATGGATGTAGCCGACGCCGGGGCGAATCTCATAGGCGAGGTCGACGGAGGGGTGGGGTATCTCGTCGCGCACCAGGTCGAAGACCAGCGGCTTGGCCTGGCCGACGCGGACCATGGTGACCTGCACATGGGTGCCTTTGGGCCCCTTGAGCGCTTTGGCTACCTGGTCGCTCGACCAGCCGTCGGTGCTCTTGCCGTCAACAGCGGCGATGATGTCGCCGGGGTGAATGCCGGCGCGATAGGAAGGCGTGTCCTCGTAGGGCGTGATGACGTAGACATGGTCGCGTCCCTGTTCGTCACGCTGCTGCTGAATGACCATGCCGACGCCGTAGTAGTGGCCGCGCTGATCCTCGCGCAGCTTGGCGTAGGCCTTGGGATCGTAGAAGTGCGAGTGGGGATCGAGGGTCTGGAGCATGCCGGGGATGGCGCCATCGTAGATGGCTTCATCGGCGCGGTCGCCGCTGATGGGCTCGGCGTAATTCTGCTCGACGAGGGCGTAAACGCCGGTGAAGGCCTTCAGGCTGTCGCGAAGCTGGCTCTCGTCCTCAGCCGATTGCGCGCCCACGCGACGCTGCAAAAGTGTGCCCACAACCGCACACACTGCGAAGAAAAGAACGACGGTGAAAAGAGCGCGGCGCGCGCGAGGACTCATACGCAAATCTAACCTCCGGACGGCAGGCGCACCCGAGCGCCCGGCCTGCTGGTTTGCCCGGCTTTCCGTTTCGGCCCGGGCGCAACGATCGCCTGGCCCGAGAAAAAATTAACCTTGCCGTGGTCCCGGCAAGGTAACGGAAATTTGGAAGACCACCTCAGGAAACCGCGCAAGGCCGTCGTCAGCTCAAGTATAGCACTGCCTTGTTTGACGCAATGGAAGGGGATTCGGATAGCCAAAAAGGGTAAACGGGCGGAGTTCAGGCGCAGAAAAGGGGGCTCGAAATCGCGTTTGTGCTGCCCCGGCATTTACAATGGCGTCTATGCATCAGGCAGTTTTCATTCCTGCCTGCTGAGTGCTCAAAATATGACCTTCAGATTCCTTCGCACTCCCGCGGCGTTCGTGTTCGGCACGGTGCTGCTCACGGGTTGGCTCCCGGCCCAGACACAGCAGAACGAGCCGGCAAGCCCATATGGCGGCACGGTGGTGGAAGACATTGTTGCCCGGATCAACAACCAGATCATCACCCAGAGTGACTACGACCGCGCCCTGAGCGATATGGACCAGGAAATGCGTCAGCGCGGGGCGACGATGCAGCAGATATCCGAGGCCCACAAGGACCTGTTGCGGAACCTGATCGACCAGCAGCTTTGGCTTTCGAAGGGCAAGGAGCTGGGGGTTACGGCCGATACCGAGCTGGTGAAAAAGCTCGACGAGATCCGCAAGCAGTACAACCTGGATACCATCGACGATCTGGAAAAAGCGGCCAGGGAACAGGGCGTTTCGTTCGAGGATTTCAAGCAGAACATTCGCAACCAGATCATTACCCAGCAGGTGATGCGCGAGGAAGTTGGCGCGCACATCAATTTCACTCCCGGCGAGGCGCAGCGCTACTACGAGCAGCATAAGCAGGACTTTGCCCAGCCCGAGAGCGAGCGGTTGGGTGAGATTCTGATTGCGGCCAATGCCGACGATCCGGCCAAGGTGCAGGCGGCCAAGGCCAAGGCCGACGATATTGAAGCCCGGTTGCACTCAGGCGGCGATTTCAGCCAGTTGGCGCGCAGCTTCAGCGACGGGCCAACGGCGAGCTCGGGTGGCGATTTGGGCCAGTACAAGCGGGGCCAACTGGGGAGCGTTCTCGAGGACAAGACCTTCCCGCTCAAGACGGGCGAGTATACCGAGCCGATCCTGACCAAGCAGGGCTACATCGTCCTCAAGGTTGTGCAACACACGGCTGGCGATCCCGCGCCATACAAGGACGTGCAGGAGCAGGTGGAAGAGGCGCTGTATACGGAGCGGATGGAGCCGGCGATTCACGCCTACCTGACCAAGATGCGCGACGAGGCGGCCATCTTCATCAAACCCGGCTATACGGATTCGGACGCCACCCAAGCCGAACTGCACCCCAGTATCACGTTCAGCGCCTACGTTCCTCCCTCGCCGAAGAAGAAAGCCAAGGTGGAGCGTACGCGGTTCCGCGAGAGCACGCACACATTCCGGCAGAAGGGCGGGCAGATGTCGCCTCCGCCTGAGCCGGCAGCGGCTCCTTCAGCGGAAGCTCCAGCGGCGGCTGAGACAACGGCCACCGCTGCGAATGTTCCCCCGGGTTCAACCTCCGCCGCGTCTACTAATGCCACGCCGGCAATCGCAACGAACGGCAAGAAGCAAAAGCACAAGAGGAAGGAAGAAGCATCAAGCCAGAAGCCGGGCAAGAAGGAAAAGATTCGCTATGGCCAGGCTCCGCGGGAGACGCTGCCGACAGCGGCCAATGGCGCGACGACCGAGAATGCCGGAGCGCTGCCGCAGACCGCCGATAATTCGCAGCAGCCTGCCAATCCACTGGAGCCCACGCGCCCGACGGTGAAGGGACGCTTCAGCGATCAGGCTCGCGCTCAGCACGGAAAAAAGAAGCAGAAGTTTGGATCGCAGACCGACGATATGGCTCCCGCGCCGCCGAATGCGGCCGAGGTCGCAGATCAGGAGACGCAGTCGTCTCCGCTGGGGCTGGGCGGAAATACTACACCCACGAAAAAGAAGAGTAAGAAGACGGCGACCACCACCAGCGAAAAGACGCGCATGGCGCAGAAGAAGAAGGAGCAGAACACCACTCCGCCTCCGCAACCGACAGCAGTGCCGCCGGTGCCTGGCGCGCCCGCTCCTGCCAGCCAGACTGAAGCGCCGCAGCCGCAGGCCCAGCAGCCGCAGTAGCGAGTCAGCAAGTCAGCAGAATTTCGGGCCCGGGATTTTAATCCCGGGTCCGCGATGTTTTTGGCAACTTGAGCCCCGTGCGTTAATCTTCTCGGCAGAATGAAAGACATCTACATTGCCGATCTGGCTGCATTTGACGAAGGCAGAAGTTTCGACGGTTTTTTTCTGGTGCTGTCGAAGCAACAACGCTCCACCAAGACCAACAAGCCATATCTGAACCTGATCCTGGGCGACAAGACGGGGCAGATTGAAGCGCGCGTGTGGGACCCTGCCGACCCGCGCATCGCGAAGGACTTCAACCAGGGCGACATTGTGAAGGTGCGCGGTACGGCGACGCGCTTTGACGATCGCAACCAGATGAAGGTTGAACAACTGAGGCTGGCCGCGCCGCTGGAGGTAGACAAGGCCGACCTGCTGCCTGCAACCACCAGCGATGTGGGCCAGATGTGGGGCCAGCTTGAGGCGACGATCGACGGGTTCGCCAATCCCGATCTCAAGCGGCTGCTCAAGGCGTTGGTGGCTGACCCGGCGATTGCCCAGGCCTATCGCGAAGCGCCGGCCGCGCGGCAGCTTCATCATGCGTGGCTGGGCGGGCTGCTGGAACATGTGATCAGCCTGCTGGGGTTGGCCGAGCGTGTGGCTGCGCACTATTCCTTGCTCGATCGCGATCTGCTGCTGACCGGCGTGATTCTGCACGACATAGGGAAGATCCGCGAACTCACCTGGGACGTCGGTTTTGACTACAGCGTGGAGGGCGTGCTGCTGGGGCATATCCAGATGGGCGTGGACCTGGTGGAGAAGACCATTGCCGGATTGCCTGATTTCCCCGAACGGCTGCGCGCGCTGGTGGTGCACATGATTCTTTCGCACCATGGCAAGCTCGAGTTCGGCTCGCCCAAGCTGCCCATGATTCCCGAGGCGCTGGCGCTGAACTTTGTTGACGACCTTGATGCCAAGATGCAGGCCATGAAGAGCGAGTTTGAGAAGTGCGCGCGCGAGGGCCGGCCGGCAGACGAGCTGACGGGCAAGGTGTGGGCGCTGGACAATCGCCAGTTGCTGAATACCAAGGGGTGGCTGGATTCGGAGCTGCGGAAGCCGTGAACTGAATTACAATCCCTCCAACTTCAATGGTGCGAAGAATCTGCATTCTAGCGATCTTTGGACTGTTATTGCGCAGTCCGGCCGCGTCTGCCTCAGAACAGTGGACGCAAATCACAAGCGACCACTTCAGCTTGATGACTGACGCAAATGAAAAAGAAGGCCGGCACATCCTCGACGAGTTCGAGCGAATGCGGTGGGTGTTCGGCAAGTTTTTTCCTCACCTGAACGGCGATTCGGCGATTCCGATCACCGTGTTTGCAGTAAAGAATGGAAAGAGTTTCGATGCGCTGCTGCCTCCTGACAGGTTGGGGAAAGGCCAATTACTGTTGGAAGGGCTGTTCATGCGGAGCTCCGACAAGAACTACATCCTGCTCAGGTTGGGAACAAATGAAGAGCACCCGTTCGCCACTGTTTATCACGAATACACGCACCAACAGTTTGCCGCTGGACACGTTTGGATTCCGATCTGGCTCAACGAAGGCATGGCCGAATTCATGCAGAACACCGAGTTCAGAGACAAGGACGTCGTGGTGGGCGAGGCCAGCCGCGACGACATCCTCTACCTGCGACACAACAGCCTGATTCCGCTGCCGGTGTTGTTCAAAGTCGATGCGGATTCGCCCTACTATCACGAAGAGCAAAAGGGATCGGTGTTCTATGCGGAGTCTTGGGCGCTGACTCACTATCTGATGATCAACGACCACGCAACACATAATGCCAGGATCAATGCATATGCGGCCCTGGTTGGCAAAGGCGAGGATCCGGTGATTGCGGCGCAAGAGGCCTTCGGCGACCTGAAGCAGCTCGAGAAGGCGCTGCGAGCCTATATCGACCACGGGCAATACATGGCCCTTGCGCTCTCAAGCGCGGCGGCGCCGATTGACGAGTCGAATTTCAAAGTACAAAGTGTGTCTCAAGTCGACGCTGAAGCTTGGCAGGCAGACGTGATGGCCTATAACCAACGCCTTGAAGACGCCCGTGCGCTTGCAAACAAGGTGCTTGCCGAGGACCCGAACAACATTCAGGCGCACGAGACGACGGGATACCTGGCGAGCAGGGCCGGCCAATTTGCGGACGCGCGAAAATGGTACGCAGAGGCCATCAAGCTGGGTACGCAGAACTTTCTTGCTTACTACTACGACGCGGTCTTCTCAATGGGGATAGACAACGAGGAGGCGGAGCGGAGTCTTCGTACCGCCATCCGCCTGAATCCTCGTTTTGCGCCGCCTTACGACCGGCTCGCGTCGCTGCTTGCCATTCGCCGCGAAAGTCTCGATGAAGCGCACATGCTCAATCTTCAGGCCATCCAGCTCGAACCCGACAACATTCCATATCGCATCAACGCAGCGAATGTGTTTGAGATGATGGGACGCTACAACGACGCAATGAATGTGTTGAAGGCTGCCGCGCCGTTGGCGCGCAACGATCGCGATACTCAATTGATCCGGTCGGCGATGCAGATGGTTGAGCGAAACCAGCAGAGACGGGCCGAAGCGTTCGCGGTGGCCAGCGAGGAGCAGACGGAGGAGAAGGCTTCAGGCAGCCAGCAGGTTGTGGACATCACTCCCAAGTTCCCCACTCTGCCGGCCGATGGCCCGCGCATCAAGACCCTGGGCGTGATTGAGCACGTGACATGCAGTTATCCGAATGAGATTGAACTCCAGGTTGCCGGGCAGGGGGGAAGCTCGCTATCGCTCTATAACAACAACTACACCAAGATCGATTTGACTGCTGCGGCCAGCGTGCAGGTCCCCGAAAGCATGAATCCTTGCAGTGATTTTGAGGGAAGGTCGGCGCGCGTTCAATACGTCAAGAGCCAGAGCCCCAATGTGGACGGGCAGATTGTGG
The DNA here is from genome assembly GCA_963808695.1 of uncultured Acidobacteriaceae bacterium. GTDB lineage: Bacteria > Acidobacteriota > Terriglobia > Terriglobales > Acidobacteriaceae > Telmatobacter. Next base: position 449,674 of record CAWEHF010000018.1, on the reverse strand, counting down.
CGATTGAACTGATGAAATAGTTGCTCGATTGGCGAATCTGCGCGAAGGGAACGGCATGAAGACCCTCGACCAACCGAATGTTAAGCGGGAGATTGTGGAGCGCATCGAGCGGCTGCGGCCCGATCTTCAGAGGCGTTGGGGCAAGATGAATGCGCGGCAGGTGGTCTGCCATCTGAATGATGCCTTCCTGGCTACGATGGGTGAGAAGGCGGTGTCTATCGATCCTGACTTTCGTTGGCGCGGCTTGATCAAGGGTTGCGCGCTTTACCTGCCCACGCATTGGCCGCATGGGGTTCCCACTCGGCCGGAGATTGACCAGGAGTTTGAGGGTACTGTGCCCGGAGAATTTGAAAGCGACCGGCGGAATTTGCTGGTGCTGGTAGACCGGTTTACGAGGCAGCCGAGGGAATTTGAATTCAAGCCGCATCCGATGTTTCTGGAGATGACGGAGTGGCAATGGATGCGCTGGGGCTACCTGCACACCGACCATCATTTAAGGCAGTTCGGGATGTGAGGAGGCGAATCTGCAGCTAGCTGCGAGCAATTGCCGGCGCCGCATTTAGCCCAGGAACCACTTCCACTGCGCCTCGGTAAGCGGAACCACCGAGAGGCGGCCGATTTTGATGAGGGGCGAGTCCGCAAATTTCTTCTCGCCTCGGATTTGATCCAGGGTCTTCGGGGATTTCAACCGTTTGCCCACCTTTACGCGCACAATTGGGACCTTGGGATCGGTCGGGTCGACGCTGGTGACCGTGCCGGTGCCCACCGCGGTGCGCTCGTCGCCGGTATGGTAAAAGATCCACTTGGTTCCGGCCTTCATTTCGCGCAGGTGCTTGACGGCGGTGGGGTTAGTAATGCCGTCCCACATGGTCTCTTTGTCGCGCAGGAAGTCGTCGAAGCTGTAGACGGCGGGCTCGGATTTGAAGAGGAAGAAGCTCATGATCGTGGACTGTGATTCGTGGTTGGTGGCTTGCGCATTGCACTAAGGCCGAGGATTGCGGTGACGCGAACAGGATACACCGGCGGGGGAGAATCGGTCCGGCCGCGAAAATCGGGTGATCGAGCGCCGCTTTTTTTGAATGCCGGGCGATTCCACTCCGTGCTAGGCTTTTCGGATATGGAGCAGCGGGTGCCGCAGATTCTATTTGCGCAGGGCCGCAAGGCGCGACAGGAGCGACGCCTCGAGGATGCCCGCAGCTTGTTTCGAGAGGCGCTGAAGGAGTGCTGCAGCGACGATGACCCGCGGCTGGTGGCGGAACTTCACGCGGAGTTGGCGTACGTGGAGCGGGCCCTGCACGATGAGCAGGCTGCTGAAGCGCATTATCGCCGGGCGACTGAGATGTTCCGGACCCTGCGCGACCCGTATCGGACGGCGCATAACATGCGGCATCTGGCCGACGTTCTGCGCGAAGCCGGCAGGCCTCTGGAAGCGGCCCCGTTTTATTCCGAATCGATTGAGTTCTTCAGGAAGAGCGGAGAGTATCCTCTGCAGCTTGCCAATGCTCTTCGCGGGCTCGCGCTGATGCAGGGCGATCTGAAAGATTTTGCGGGATCGCTTCAATCCTGGGCGGAAGCCAAGGCGCTTTACCAGATGGTCAGCGTGGATGCCGGAGTAGTCGAGAGCCGGAAGCGCATCGACGACCTGATGGCGAATCGATAACCATTGACGGCCCAATCCGTTGCAGCCCGGGCTAACTCCGCTAACCCCGCTGACTCCGCTTTGAGCACCATTTACAATCAGTAACATATGATCCGTTTCTCGAGCGCCGGCGAATCCCATGGCGAGGCACTGATTGCCCTGATCTCAGGACTGCCGGCCGGTGTGCCCATCGACCTGGAGTTTGTGAACCGCGAGCTGTGGCGGCGGCAGCAGGGCTACGGGCGCGGCGGACGCATGAAGATCGAGACCGACAAGGCGCACATTCTGTCGGGCGTGCGGCACGGCAAGACGATCGGGTCGCCGATCGCGATCGAGATCGTGAATCGCGACTGGAAAAACTGGGAGGAGAAGCTGCCGGTTGAGGCGGGCGATCCGGCCAAGCACCAGACGGTTGCCTCGCCGCGGCCTGGCCATGCCGACCTGGCAGGCGCGCTCAAATACAACTTTCCCGATGCGCGCTACGTGCTGGAACGCGCCTCGGCCCGCGAGAGCACTTCGCGCGTGGCCGCGGGTGCAATGTCCAAGCTGATGCTGCGCACACTGGGTCCAGAGCCGGGTATTGAAGTGCTGAGTCACGTGATTCGCGTCGGGCGCGTGCAGCTGGAGCGCGCGGCTGAGTGGGATGAGATTGCTGCGCTGGCCGCCAGGGACGAGGTGGTGCTGGGATGCGTTGACCCCGCCACCGAAGCGCGGATGAAAGAGGAAGTGGAAGAGGCCGCGCGCGCCGGCGACACCGTGAACGGAGTGTTTGAGGTTGTCGCGCACAATGTGCCGGCGGGGCTGGGCACCTATGCCAACTGGGATGAGCGGCTGGACGGGCTGGTGGCATGGGCGGTGATGAGCCTGCAGGCAGTGAAGGCGGTCGAGATCGGGCGCGGAGTGGTTGCGGCCGAATCGTTTGGCTCGAAGGTGCACGACCCGATTCACTACGACGCCGAGGACCATGGAAGGCCCACGCGGTTTACGCGCCCCCACAACAACGCCGGCGGAATTGAGGGTGGCATTTCAAACGGGGAGGACGTGGTGGTGCGCGGATATCTGAAGCCGATTTCGACACTTCGCAAGCCTCTCGAGTCGGTGAGGTTCGACACGCGCGAAGCCACGAGCGCAAGCTACGAGCGCAGCGATATTTGCGTGGTGCCGGCGGGAGGCGTGGCGGCCGAGGCCATGGTTGCCATTACGCTGGCGGGCCTGGCGGCGCAGAAGTTTGGCGGCGATTCGGTGCTGGAAATGAAACGGAACTTCGACCAGTACATCGAACAGATAAGAAGGTTCTAGCGATTCGGCAAGACAGCGAGCCGGCGAGTCAACAAGCCGGCCGGAGGCGATAACGAGAGTTAAACGATGATTTTGAAGATTGTGAAGTATCCCGAGCCGGTGCTATCCCAGCCCGGCGAACCGGTAACCGAATTCAACGACGAGCTGCGTAAGCTGGCGGCCGACATGTTCGAGACCACGTACAAGGCGCAGGGCATCGGGCTGGCCGCGCCGCAGGTGGGCGTGTCGAAGCGCGTGACGGTGATTGACCTGAGCATGGGCAAGGAACCGAAAGACAAGCTGGTGCTGGTGAATCCCGAGATTATTGTGAGCGAGGGCAGGCAGTACGAGGAGGAAGGCTGCCTCAGCTTCCCTGATATTCGCGAGAAGGTACAACGCGCCGCCAAGGTGCGCATCCGCGCGCAGGATGAAGACGGGAAGTGGTTTGAGATGGACGGCGAAGAGCTGCTGGCGCGCTGCTTTCAACACGAGATCGACCATCTCGACGGCGTCTTGTTCCTCTTCAGGATGAGTACTTTGAAGCGCAACCTGAACCTGCGCAAGATTCGCAAGATGCAGGCCGACGGGACGTGGTAGCAACAAGATGACAGACACGGCGGCGAGTTTGAAGCTGGTGTTTTGCGGGACGCCGCAGTTTGCCGTGCCCACGCTTGAGGCGCTGATCGCGGCCGGGCATCGCGTTGAGCTGGTAGTTTCGCAACCGGATCGGCCGGTGGGCCGCGCGGCAGAGATTCATCCTACGCCGGTAAAGCAGGCGGCGATGGCCGCGGGCATTCCAGTAATGCAACCTGAAAAGATCAAGTCGAATGCGGAGTTTCGCGCGCAGCTTGAGGCGATCGGGCCGGATGCGATCGTGGTGGTTGCGTACGGGCGCATCATTCCGCCGTGGATGTTGGCCCTGCCGCGGCTTGGATGCATCAATCTGCATGCGTCGCTGCTGCCCAAGTATCGCGGCGCGGCGCCGATTCAATGGTCTGTGGCAAACGGCAATGCGTTTACGGGCAATACAACCATGCTGCTCGAAGAGGGACTCGATACCGGGCCGATATTGATGCAGCAAACGTACGAGATTGAGCCCAACACAACGTCAGTTGATCTGTTTGAGACGCTGGCCTTGGCCGGCGCGCCGCTGGTGGTTGAGACGCTTGCGGAGCTTGCGGCGGGGACGATTACGCCGCAGCCGCAAAATCATGAGTTTGCCACGTTTGCTCCGCTGCTGGACCGCGAAGATGGGCGCATGGATTTTGGCGGGCGCGCGGCACATGAGCTTTATAACCGCTGGCGGGGATTCCAGCCGTGGCCCGGCGCGTTTACTTCTCTCAACGGCAAGAAACTGATTGTGCATCGCATGGCGTTGGCGCTTGAGGCGCCGAGCAGCGCAGGAGATGCGCAGCCGGGAGCAATTTGCGTTACCGACGGGCGCTTGTTCGCCGCGTGCGCTGACGACACATGGCTGGAGTTGGTTGAAGTGCAGCTCGAAGGCAAGAAGCGCATGGCGGTGGCGGAGTTTTTGCGCGGCAACCCGCTGGCCGCGGGCGCGCGGTTAGGTTAGCCGTGGCTGGAGTTACCGCAGCGCGCGAGGCGGCATTCAAGATTCTGCTGGCCGTGGAGCGGGGCAAAGTCCATGCGGATGAGTTGCTGCGCGGGCGCGCGGTAAGCGCACTTGCGCAGGCCGACCGCAACCTGGCCACGACGCTGGTGCTGGGTGTGCTGCGCTGGCAGCTCCGGCTGGATGCGAAAATCCGGGAATATCTCGCCAAACCCAATGCAAAACTCGACGCCGAGGTTCTGATCGCGCTGCGCATGGGCGCGTTTCAACTGCTGCATCTCGATCGCATCCCGCCACACGCGGCGATTGGCGAAAGCGTTGAGCTGGCCAAGCAGGCGGGGCATCGCTTTGCCGCGGGAATGGTGAACGCGGTGCTGCGCAAACTGGCTCGGGAGAGCGGCGGCCAGAGAGAGACGTCGGATGTTGATTGCGAGCTGGCGCATCCCGCGTGGCTTGTTGCGCGTTGGAAGAGAATCTATGGGGATGAAACTGCGCGCGCAATCTGCCGCCACGGGCAGAAACAGCCTGAGATCGCGGTGCGGGTCGCTGATCCTTCTGCGGAGCGCGAGTTGATTGATGCAGGCATCACGCTTGCGCCGGGACGGTTGCTCGCCGATGCGCGGAGTGTGACGGCCGGCGATGTGACGGACACCGAAGCGTTCCGTAGCGGACACGTGCGAATCCAGGATGAGGGATCGCAGTTGATCGCGGAGATTGGGGCGGGTTCCGCGGGTTCCGTCCAAAAAGTAAAAGGTATCGTAGATACCTGTGCGGCGCCGGGAGGCAAGACGATGATCCTGGCGGAGCGCAATCCTGAAGCGCACATTGTGGCGTGCGAGTCGAACGCGCAGCGGCTGGCTGCGTTGAGAGAGCGCGTTGCAGCATTAGGCGATCGCATTGAATGCAGGCTGGCCGATGCCGCAGCGTTGGACGAGACTGCGAAATACGACCTGGCGCTGGTTGATGTGCCGTGCAGCGGGACGGGGACGCTGGGGCGCAATCCTGAGATTCGCCATCGATTGCGCGTTGAAGATCTGGCGCGCCACGCCGAGCGGCAGAATGCGATTCTGCGCGCGGCGATCCGGGCCGTTCGGCCGGGGGGTGCGATTGTCTACTCGACGTGCTCGCTGGAGCCCGAAGAGAACGAACAGGTGGTTGAAGCGGCGCTCGCGGAAATGAGCGGGCTGCGGCGGATCCCGCTCGCCGGACGCATCGATGCGTTGCGGGACGCGGGAATTCTGACCCCGGGGGGCGCGGAGCGGCTGCGGGGATGCGGGACGGCAGAGGGTGCGCTGCGACTGATTTCCGGCGCGCTGGGCACGGATGGATTCTTTGTTGCATTGATCGAGAAGACGGATTGAGCGCGCTCGCGAAGAGGGGACAGCCACAGACTCTCGCGTCTATTTCCTACTCCCTATTCCCTATTCCCTGCCTTTTCACCTCGCCACGGTCAGTGTGACTATCGTGTCCTGGTCGATGCGCGAGCCGGCGGCAGGCGACTGCGCAATGACGGATCCGGGCAGAACGGGCGCCGTGGGCGGCGCGGCTCCGCTGCCGACGTCGGGCACGCCCACATCGACGAACTTGAGGGGCGCGGTCTTGATGCCAGCTTTAGTGAGGTCGGCCTGTGCGCCGATAGCGCGCCAGCCGGTCATATCGGGCATCACATAGCCGTCGGGCGTATCGGCGCCGGGCGCGGCCACCAGCAGATTGACGGTGGGCTGCGCAATATCCTGTGCGTGGGCGGGCGGGTCTTGTGCAATTACCGTGCCCTCAGGCGCGCCGGCGAATGGGATTTGCGCCGTTACTCCTACTTCGAGGCCGGCGCGGCGCAACTCAAGATCGGCGACGCGCTCGGCTGAGCCGACGGCGTCGGGCACGTCAACTTTCTGCGGTCCCAGGCTCTCTGCGACGCGCACGTTCCACTCGCGGCGCACCACGGTGCCGGGATCGGGCGACTGGGTGAGGATGTGGCCGGCGGCAACGTCGGAGGAGTAATAGCGATTGTCGACGTCGAGGTTGAGGCCCAGGCCGGATGTCTCGCTGCGCGCGTCGGCCACCGTCATGCCCTTGAGCGCGGGGACCTGCACTTCTGCGCCGTGAATGGCAAATTGCATGGTGATGACGGCGGCCATCAGACCCACGGCCACCAGCAACAGCAGCAGCGAGGCGACCTGGAAGAAGTTCTTGATGGACTGGCTGGTCATGGATGCGGAGCAGCCGTGCGCCCGGCTGCCTTACCTCGTATTATCCGTCAGCGGCTCGGGGTGGATGTTGACCCGGTACACTTCAGGGCACTCCAGCTTGAAGCGGTCCTCGAGCGCGGTGATGATCTCGTGGACGCGGTGCATGGGCAGCTCGTCGGGCAGCGAGCAGTGGCAGGTGAGGGCGATGTGCTCGCCGGTGTGCGTCACCACGATGGCATGCACGTCGGCGATTTCAGGAAATGCCTTGGCCGCGGCCCGCAGCGCGGACTCTATGCGCTGATCCTCGGGCACTTCTTCGCGCGGCTCCTCGATGGTCGCCGGCTCGCTCTCGATATGGGTGAGCACGGCGTCGATTTCGGGCACATCGCGCAATATCTCAGCTTCAAGTCCGCACACGAATTCATGCGCGTCGCGCAGGCGCATATTCTCTTCAATTTCGACGTGCAGCTCAACGCGCAGGCGGCCCTGGTGAGTCTGGATGCTGAGCTCGTGCACCGAGACGTTGTTGCGCGCGGCTGCGGCGCGCACGCGGTCGAAGATGCTTTCGGCGCGGGTCTGCTGGGGAACGGTGTGGATGACCACGTCGGCCCGCGGAAGTACGCGCTGGGCGGCAGCCGTGGCCTCCTCCACTACCTGGCCGGTGTGCTCAAAGGTAAAGCGGCGCGGCAGGGCGAGCGTGAGATCGGCAAAGTAGCTGGCGCCGGCGCGGCGAACGCGAGCCTGCTCCACGGCCAGCACGCCGGATACGCGCTCCACCTCGCGGATCAGTTGCTTCCGTGTTTCGGCGGGGACTTCGTCGACCAGCACCGCAACCGCTTCATGGCCGAGACGCAGCGTCATGCGCAGGATCATGATGGAGACGACGATGGCGGCAACGGGGTCAGCGTAGCGCAGCCATGCGATGCCGAAGTGCGCGCCAATCCAGTTGACGCCGAGCCCGGCAAGCACGGCCAGCGTGGCCCATATGTCTGAAGCAAAGTGAAATGCGTCGGTGGCAAGGGCGGGAGAGCCGGTTTTGTCGGCCACCGCGCGCAGCTCGCGCGAGCGCCAGTAGTCGACAGCAATCGAGGAGAGCAGCACCATTACCGGCCAAAGCGAGTGGCGCACCGCGACCGCATGGACAAAGATGCGCTGGATTGCTTCCCAAACGATCCACGCGCACGAGATCCCCATGAGCGTGGCCTCGGCGAAGGCGGAGAGATTCTCGATTTTGCCGTGGCCGTAGGGGTGGTCTTCGTCGGCCGGCTTGTCGCTGACGTTGACTGAGAAAAAGGTGAGCGCGGCGCCCACAAGATCGAGGCCGGAGTGCACAGCGTCAGAGAGTACGCCCAGCGAGCCCGAGAGCAGACCCGCGCCAAGCTTGAACATGGTCATGGCGCCGGCGGCGCTCATACTGAGGAGCGCAACGCGGCGCTTCTGGGCCGAGAGCGCGGCGATCGAGGCGGACTGCGGGGTCGAAGCCGCGGCGCGCGAGATGGTTGAGCCGGATTCGGGCGTGCTCGAAGCGGCGGTTGGCATGACAGATTCAGATTACCGTTGGCCGCGTGGCCGTGTACAACCCTGCAATGCCGAAAGTGTACGGCTGCCAGGCTGCATCGGCATAGCCTGCGGCGCGCATCATGGCCAGCAGTTGTGGCGGCGGCGGGAAGTTGCCGACCGAGGTGGGCAGGTAGTTGTACGCTCCGGCAGCGTCACCGGATACGGGGCCGCAGATGAGCCGGCCGATGGCGGGCAGGATGCGGCAGAAGTAAACCGCGTATGTCTTGCCGATGAGGCCGCCGGGCTCGCTGAATTCGAGAATGCCCAACTGGCCGCCGGGCTTGAGGACGCGAAAGAACTCGCTGAGGCCGGCCTGGTAGTTAGCCAGGTTGCGGAATCCGAAAGCGGTGACGATGAGGTCGAGGGATTGATCGCGCAACGGGAGATGGAGCGCGTCGGCTTCGAGTGGAATAGCGTAGGGCGCGCCGGGGCCAAGGCCGGCTCGGCCTTGGCCGAACTTTTGGGCGCCACGAGCCAGCATGTTGCGCGAGAAATCGGCTGCGAGGATGGGCTCCGCCCCGTGTGGCCTGCGCTTGAGCAAAGCCATGGTCATGTCGCCGGTGCCGCAGCAGATGTCGAGGATTTGGGCTTCAGGGCGCGCCAGGATGGAGCTGAAGCGGCGGGCGGCTCGGCGCCACCAGAGCTGGTCGACGTTTGCAGAGAGAACGTGATTGAGCAGGTCGTAACGCGGCGCGATGGAGTCGAACATCTGCTGCACCGCGCGCGCCGCGCCTGCTTCGTCGGTTGTGCCTGTCGGTTTGGCGCCGGTTGACGGCATGGTGCTTTGCCTCGCTTCGATAATTCCTGCATTACTATCGTAGCGGGCTGAAGTAGGAGGCTTCGACCGCGAGGTGAGAAGTAGGATGAGCCGCATCAGGATTATTGATTTGGTATATACTGTTGTTATATATCGCGGGAGGGGTCGATGGCCGCCAATAACCGAACAAAGCCGAAACCAGCGGACGCCAAACTGTTTTGGAACGGCCGCTCCCAGGCCGTGCGCCTGCCTAAGGAATTCCGCTTCGAGGGCGAGCGAGTGCGCGTGACGCGAATGGGGGTGGGCGTGCTGCTGGAGCCGGTTCCGGACGCGAAGAAGGAATCGATGGAAGCGTTATTTGCGCGCATGGATGCCATGGGAGCAGATCCGATCTTCCCCGAGGGCCGCAAACAGAATCTTGCGCCCATTCGTGAGTACTTCAAGTGAGCTACCTGCTCGACACCAACGTCTGCATTGAGCTGATCAACGGAACCTCCCCTAAGGTCCGTGCGCGGGCTGCGCAAGCGGTTCGGCGTGGGGTGGCTCTTGAAACCTCTTCGATTGTTGTCCATGAGCTTTGGTACGGCGTGGCCAAGAGCGGCCGCGTCGTGCCCAACGCGAATCGGCTTGCCGCTTTTCTGGCGCGGGCTGTGGTTGTACTCGACTACTCCGCTAAGGATGCGCAGGCGGCCGGAGAGATTCGCGCCGATCTTGAACGGCGCGGCAAGCGCATTGGCGAGTACGACACGCTGATTGCCGGGCAGGCCTTCGCTCGGAACCTGGTTCTGGTAACAGCCAATACGCGGGAGTACGCGAGCGTGAAGGGGCTGGTGGTGGAGGATTGGACGGTATGAGCGAAGTGGACGAGTCGAAGTTCGACTATAACTACGTGCCGGAACACCTGAAGGAAAAGGTGAAGAGCCATAAGAATCTTTCCTTCAGCGAACGGTTCGATCTGATCGCCGAGCTGAGCGAAGCGGCCTGGGCAAAGCTGGGCGTCGTTCGCGATCCGAACAAGCCGATGGACAAGACAATTCGGCGGGTCGAACGCAAGCGGAGTTGAAACGTAAAGCGCTCTCAGTGATCCGAGGTCTCGCCCCTGAGACCCGGGAAAGCACACCCCATCATCCGACTCGAACCACTGACCACTGACAACTGATCACCGACAACTGTCTTACTGCAGCAGCGTCCCCTGCTCCTCGTGGTTACCGTTGCCGTTCAGTTCTTCGGGCGGGATGATGACGGCGGCGGCGACCTTGTCTTCAGGCTCGAGGCTGAGCAGCCGGACGCCCTGCGTGGCGCGGCCGGCGGCGCGAATCTGCTTGGTGTCGACGCGGATGATCTTGCCCCACTGGCTGATGACCATCAGTTCGCTGGAGTCGTCGACAAGCTGGATGGTATTGACCCGGCCGATGCGCTCGGTGACGGCCATGTTCTTGACGCCCTTGCCGCCGCGCGTCTGCAAGCGGTACTCCTCAACATCGGTCCGTTTGCCAAAGCCATTCTCGCTCACTGAGAGGATGCGGTATGCGCCGGGCTCGTGCTCCTTGGGCGTAATGGCTACGCCGACCACGTAGTCGTTTTTGCCAAGATCGATGCCGCGCACGCCGTAGGCCGGCCGGCCCATGGAGCGCACGTCACCCTCACCGAAGCGGATGGCCATGCCGAGATGCGTGGCGAGGAAGACAATCTGCGAGCCGTCGGTGATGCGGGCGGCCATCAGCTCGTCGTCCGTGTCGATGCCGATGGCGATGATGCCGCGCGACATCACATTCGAGAAGTCCTTGAGCGGAGTCTTCTTCACGGTGCCGTTGCGGGTGGCAAAGAAGATGAACTTGCCCTCTTCCTCGAGATCGCGCACGGGCAGAATGGTGCGCACATTCTCGCCGGGCTGCAGGTCAAGCAGGCTTTGCATGCTCTTGCCTTTGCCCGCCGCGCCCACGTCGGGAATTTCGTAGACCTTGAGCCAATACACGCGGCCGGCGTTGGTAAAGCACAACAGGAAGGCGTGCGTGGAGTTGACGATGAGCTGCGCGACAAAATCTTCTTCGCGCGTCTTCATGCCCATGCGCCCCGAGCCGCCGCGGCGCTGCTGGCGATAGGTGCTGATGGGCGTGCGCTTCAGGTAGCCCTGGTGCGAGACCGTGACCGCGACCTGCTCGTCGGCGATCAGGTCTTCGAGCTGGAGCTCGGCGCTCTCGTCCACAATTTCGGTGCGGCGCTTGTCTCCGTATTTATCGCGCACCTCTTCAAGTTCCTTGACGATGACGCCGCGCAGCTTCTGGTCGCTGGCCAGGATGGATTCGTACTCGGCGATCTTTTCGCGAATCTCGCGGAGTTCGTTCAGAATTTCGTCGACCGAGAGCTGGGTGAGGCGGTAGAGCTGCAGTTCGAGGATGGCGTCGATCTGGCGGAGCGTAAGGCCCCGCTCTTCGCTCGCGCTGCGCGCGCGGTCGAGGTTGACGACGATGTCAGTGCCTTTTCCCCACGCGTACAGGTTCTCGCGGGCATCGACGCGCGACTGCGATCCGCGAATAATGCGAATGACGGCATCGAGATTATCGAGGGCGATCTTGTAGCCTTCGAGCACATGCTCGCGTTCGCGGGCCTTGCGCAGCAGGTAGACGGTGCGGCGCTGCACCACGTCGATGCGGTGATCGATGAAGACGCGGATGGCAGCATCCAGAGGGAGTTCGCGCGGCTGGCCGTTGACCACCGCGAGAAAGATCATGGAGAAGCTCTCCTGCATCTGCGTGTGCTTGTAGAGCTGGTTGAGCACAATCTCGGGCTGCGCGCCGCGCTTGAGCTCGATGACGATGCGCATGCCGTCGCGGTCGCTCTCGTCGCGCACGTCGCCAATGTCGTCAATGATTTTGTCGTTCACCAGCTCGGCGATGCGCTCAATGAGTCTGGACTTGTTTACTTGGTAGGGGATCTCGGTGACGATGAGTGCCAGCTTCTCCTTGGTCAGGTTCTCCTGGCTCACGCGGGCGCGCATCATAAAGCGGCCGCGGCCGGTGCGATAGGTCTCGGCAAGGTTGCCGCGTCCGTAAAGCACGCCAGCGGTGGGGAAGTCGGGTCCGTGAACGTGCTTGAGCACTTCGGCGATGCCGGCGCTGGGGTTCTTAACCAGCGCGATGGTGGCGTTCACAACCTCAGTCAGGTTGTGCGGCGGAATGTTGGTCGCCATGCCGACGGCGATGCCGCTTGAACCGTTCACAATGAGATTGGGAATACGCGCAGGCAGCACCGATGGTTCGAACGTGGACTCGTCGTAGTTGGGAACCATGTCCACGGTTTCCATCTCGATGTCGGCCAGCAGCTCGCCGGCAATGCGCTCCATGCGGCACTCGGTGTAGCGCATGGCCGCGGGCGGGTCGCCGTCGACGGAACCGAAGTTGCCCTGCCCATCCACGAGCGGATAGCGCAGCGAAAAGGGCTGGGCCATGCGGACCAGCGTGTCGTAAATGGCGGAGTCGCCGTGGGGGTGGTAGACGCCCATGGCCTGGCCCACTACCTTGGCGCACTTGGTGTACTTCTTGTTGTGCTCCAGGCCCATCTCGCTCATGGTGTAGAGCACACGGCGATGGACGGGCTTGAGGCCGTCGCGGGCGTCGGGCAAAGCGCGGCCGATGATAACGCTCATCGAGTAATCGAGGTACGAGCGCCGCATCTCATCTTCGATGTTGATGGGAATGAGGTTCGAGCTGTTTGCCGGGGGTGTCCCGCCATCGAGAGGGAGCTGGGGATTCTGATCGTCTGCCATAGATTTGGGGCCCGCGGAAGGGCACGAAAATGGGTCCGGAAGATGCGGGGCCGGGTCCGCAGGGTTACAGGTCTATTTTACGCGTCGGAGGCGTGGTTTAGCAAGGCGGAAACATGTAAATAAGTCTTTATATTCGTGTAATTTAGGATTGGTTTTTGCGGGCCGCAACCGGTTCAGCAGCCGCGGCCGTTCAAGACGGCGATCCGCCGCTGTTTCCTGGGGAAAAACGTCGACTTGCGATCAGCTAAATCATCCCCGGCAGGCTTACGACACAAAGCACCGCCTGCAGCAGCACCAAAGCACCGGCCGAGGCCATTGCAATGCGGCTGCGCGGGCTCTCAAACGCGTCGGCGAAGACTCCGCCAATGAAGGTGAACAGAAAAGGCAGCGACCAGATCCAGGGGCTGCCCGCCGAGCCCGTCATCACCAGCACGATGCAAACCAAAGCGCTAAACAACGGAGTTGTGTTGCCGAAGTAGCGGGAGCGGCGCAGGCCAAGATAGAGGGTGAGGGCTGCCGCGGCTGCAACGGCGATTCCGGTCTCGGTCGGGGATTTGAAGAACCGCAGGGCGGGATCGAATGAAAACCAGAGGAATCCGGCAGCCGAGCGGAAGATGCAGCTGAAGGCATCGGGCGAGAAGCCGTAACAGACGAAGACGAATGCCAAGGCGCCGAGCGAAGCGGCCATGACCACGGGAAGCACCTGGCTGCGGCACCCATCGGCAAGCCAGAGCATTGCGGCCAGGCCCAGCAGGGCGGTAACCGGCAGCGTGGCAATGTGCGAGGCGGCGGCTACGCCAAAGATGACCATGAGCATGAGAATGCGCGGCCGCCATTTGCGGCGCGGGCCCTGCATGGCGTGGGCGACGCCGATGGAGGTGTAGACGCCGCCGTACATGCCCAGCGCGGCCAGCACCTCAGGATTGGGTGAGAGGCAGGCGCGCAGGACAGCCGGGCAAAAGCAGTAGAGGGCCAGGGCCGTATAGCCGCCCAGGTTGCCGTAGAGGCGTCGCGTGACCCACCAGAGGCATCCGCCCAGCGCGCAGCCCGCCAGCAGGAAAGGGAGCCGCAAAAGCAGCAGGATATGGGTCATCTGGTGGCGCAGTTCCCAGGTGCTCAGTTCTCTGCCCACTTCTTGCTCCGGGGAGGGCCGGCCGCCGGCGTCGGCCGGTTGCACAACGCGGTCTTCGGGCTTGCGGAACAGGTCGAGGAAGCGTTCGCCCAGGAAGTTGAGGGTGAGCGGGAACCCGGCTATGCGATAGGCCAGAATGCCGTCGTGGATGTTGCCGCAGGTGGTGTAGTAACCGGCCAACGCCGAGGGGCGCTCCCAGGTTTCACGCCCGCAGCGGGCGTACTGGTAGTCGCGGTCAGTGAGCGTTTGGTGTGCTGCGACCCACAGGCCCTGCAGCAGGAAGGCCGCCAGCAGTCCGGCGGCAATGCGCTGGGGTAGATTGAAACGGAAGCGGCGAAGGACTCCAAACCGGTGGGTCATCACGATCGGACGGACTTAACCAGTTTAACCGGGAGCGCCGGAAGAGCGAGAATAGGTGCTACGAGCCGGGGCGTTCGGATGTTGACCGGTGCTATGCTTGACCAGAACCGCCCATGAGCACTGTCTACACCATCGGTCACTCCGCTCACGCCTGGGAGACCTTCTCCGCGTTGCTTAAGGAGCATCGCATCGATGTGGTCGCGGATATACGCTCCGCTCCGTACTCTCGTTTTGCTCCTCAGTTCGACCAGGAGATTCTGCGACGGAAGCTGGTCGAGTGCGGCGTGAGGCACCTCTTCCTCGGGGCCGAATTGGGGGGACGTCCCAACGGCTCGGAGTATTACGACAAGGAGGGGCATGTGCTTTACGGCCGTATGACGGCGAACCGGGAGTTTCAAGCCGGCATCGAGCGGCTGGAGCGGGGAATTGCCGGCTATCGCGTGGCGTTGCTCTGCGGAGAGGAGGACCCGGCACACTGCCATCGCCGTCTGCTGGTGGGGAGGGTCCTGGCTGAGCGCGGCCATGAAATGCTTCACATCCGGGCCGACGGGCGCCTGCAATCGGAAGCGGAGTTGACTGCCGAGTCCGGTAAGCCGCTGGTGAAAGAGCAGCCCGCGTTGTTTGCCGAGTTGGAAGAAGACCAATGGAGATCTACAGCATCGGTTTCACCAAAAAGAGCGCCGGCGAGTTCTTCGGCGCATTGAAGGCCCACGAGATCGAGCGCCTGCTCGACGTGCGACTGAACAATACGTCGCAACTCGCGGGATTTGCCAAGCAGTCTGACCTGCCTTACTTCCTGCGGGAGATTTGCGGGGTCGATTACGAGCATGAGCCACTGCTTGCGCCCACGCAGGAGATTCTGGACGCCTTCAAGAAGCACAAAGGGAGTTGGGACGTTTACGCCGAAGCCTATCTCGCCTTAATCCGGTCGAGAAAAGTCGAGGTTGTTCTCTCCCAGGACGGCTTCCTGAAGAAAACAGTGCTTTTGTGCAGCGAGCCGACGGCCGAGCATTGTCACCGCAGGCTTGCGCTCGAATATCTGCAAAGGCATTGGGCAGGTGTTATTATTCGGCACCTTTAGATTCTGACGTTGGAGGCGTGCTCCGCGCGATGAGCGCTCAACGGATTGTCTGTCTTGCCAACTCGTATAAGCACAACAACCGCTGCATGGCGGGAATCAGCCTGGCTGACAAGAGGTGGGTGCGGCTGATCGGGAGCAAAGTTCAAGGGTGTCTTACTCGCGAGCAGACGTGCTACCAGGATGGCACAGAGACCGCGGTTCTGGACGTTTTTGAAGCCGAGCTTGGCGAGAAATGCAGCTCCAACAGCCATCCCGAAGACGTTTTCCTGGCCGACCGGCCGCTGCGCCCTATCCGGCGCTTCGACGGACCGCGCGATGCAAATTTCCTTGCGAATTATCTCAACAAAGGTCCGTCGGTCCTGCAAGGTTGCGGCGATCGAGTTTATGCGCGGAAGTTCGAATGGGCCGCGGCCGAAAGATCGCTGGAACTGATTGAGCCGGCCGATTTGTGGTGGTGGATCCGCGACGAGGAGGGCAAACGCAAGAACCGGGCGCTCTTTCGATTTGGCCACATAAGCCGCACACGCTACGATCTGGCCGTCACCGATCCTGTTTGGCTCGAGCGCTTGCGCCCATTAGAGCCGGGTGTTTATCGCCACTCGTCGTTCTTCGATGGAAACGCGCCCAGGACACTTCTCACCATGAGCCTGAGCGAGCCATTCGAGGGCTTCCACTACAAACTTGTGGCGGGCGTGGTCGCCCTGCCTGGTTGAGAGGGTAGCCCAAACCTTTGCACCAATCGCAAGCGAGCCACCCCGAAGGGCGGCTCGCGCAACCGAAATGCGTTTCGCGGCTAGTTGAAGATTGCCCCGACGGTCTGGTTGATACCGTCGACAGTGACGGTGATCGTCTGGTCAGCGGAGTTTACATAGGTGTAACTTCCCACGAAAGTGAGTACGCAGTAGTTTGGCCCGGCTGCGGTCCAGAAGACAGGCCCGGGCAGATAATTTCCGTCGACGTCGCTTGGGATGCAGTTGTAGGACCAGCCGCCGAACGCCCCGCCTTGAGCGGTCAAAACGATGCCTGGATTGCCGGACGGGGTTGCGACATTCATGGGGTAGGTCGCCGTGCAAACTGAGCCGCCGGTCCCGCCGTTGAGGGTCCAGCCCGGGCCGCAGTGGATCACGTCGGGCGTGCCGGTGGCCGAAGAAGCGGTTACCTCCCAATCGGTGGTGTTCAGGCCTTCGTTATACACGGTCAATGTAGCAAGGAGTGTAGCTACGGGTGGTTCGTTTGGATAGCATGAAGGGTTCGTGACACCCGGCAGAGGAAGGACCTCAGGGCAGCTGAACGTTGCCGTTGCGGTCTGGATGGTTTTGTCGGAGCTCGATGTTTCGGCAACAATTACGGCGCCGCCGCTGGAGTATGCAGTTACCAGCCCGGCGCTGGCTCCTGAAGTCCCCCCTGAATTGGTGTCGACCGGGAACAGCTCCGGTTCGGTTGAGATCCAGTTCGTGCCGGGGGAATTCGTCACATCAACAACATAGGGCGGGGACGAATACGTCGCGATCGCCAGGAACTGTCCGGTCAGGTAAAAATTGTTGACGCTGATCGAGCTGGGAATAACTGTGAGCGAAAGGATGGGCTCGGCAGGAGTGCCGGCCACAACCGAGAGACTGGCTGATGCCGATACAACGCTTTTATCCGCGTTGGTCAACAGTCCGGTGATCGTCGTCGAACCTACACTCGCGCCGTACGCAACACCGCCCGATGCGATGGTGGCTACGGATGAGAGGGAGGACGACCACGTCAGTGCCGAGCTGTTGGTCACGTCTTCGACCAGGCCGGTCGAGCCTGAGGTAGCAAGCGCGATGAAGTTGCTGGTGTCGCCTGTAAGGATCGACTGCCCGCTCGGGAGGATGGTCAAGGCGGTGTACTGCTCGGTCGTGCCGCCAAGAACTGTGAAAGTCGCGGTCCCGCTGGCAATGGTGTTGTCGGCGTTCTTGTACTGCGCTGTGATGGTCGCGGTGCCAGCGGCCTGTCCTATGACAACGCCATTCGCAGAGTTTTGGACTTGGGCAATCGTCAAACTGCTGGAACTATATGTAGCCACTCCTTGCATACTGACCGTTGCACCGGAAGCTGTTGTGCCAACCGCTAAGAAGGTTGCCGTATCACCCGGTGCAGCAACCGATTGAGAGCCCGGAATAATGGTGATCGAAGTGATGTCGGTGCTCTGGGTTCCACTTCCGGTGACTGAAAAGGTCGCAGTTCCAGTCGCCACGCTGCTGTCGGCGTTGGTGTACTGCGCTGAGATGGTTGTTGTGCCCTGACCCATAGCCGTAGCAACGCCGTCGGATGCAATCGTGGCGATCTGCGGACTGCTGGCGCCCCAGACAACGTTGGTCAGGCTCTTGGTGATTCCGGAGGCTGTCGTGCCAGTCGCCGTGTAGGTTGCCGTGTCGCCCGGCGAAGCCACGGTCTGGGAGCTGGGAATGATGGACACCGACGTGATGTCGCTGTTCGTCGTTCCGGATCCGGTTACCGTCAAGGTCGCTGTCCCGGTAGCAGTGGTCTTGTCGGCGTTGATGTACTGCGCAACGATGGTCGTCGTGCCCTGACCCACCGCCGTGGCAACTCCCGTCTGGGGGGTGATCGTGGCAATCTGCGGAGTGCTTGAGGTCCATACGGCCAGTCCCGACATGCTCACGACAGTACCGGAGCCGGTTGTGCCCACCGCAACGTAAGTTGCCGTATCTCCTGGCGAAGGAACCGATTGCGCGCCCGGAATAATCGTGATGGTGGTGATGTCGCTGTTCGTCGCTCCAACTCCGGTTACAGTGAAGGTAGCTGTCCCCGTGGCAACGGTGCTGTCGGCGTTTTTGTACTGCGCAGAGATGGTCGCAGTGCCCGGTCCAACCGCCGTGACAACGCCTGTTGAGGCGTTAACGGTGGCAATATCGGTGCTGCTCGAACTCCAGATAACCGTCCCGTTTAGATTCACGTTGGCGCCTGCAGCCGTGGTTCCAACCACCGTGTAGGTCGCCGTGTCGCCGGGCGACGCTACGGTCTGAGAGCTGGGAGTGATGGTCAAAGAGGTGATGTCATTGCTTACCGGTGGGGTTGTCGAGCTCGTGACGGTAACAATGGAAGTGGCCGAGAGTAGCCCGGTGTAACCATTAATCGAAGCGGTAATCGTCACCGAGCCGGCGCCTACGCCTGTAACCATGCCTGTATTGGAGACGGTCGCCACGTCGACGGATGCCGTACTCCAGGTGACCTGGTCGGTGAGATTCTGGGTCGTCGAGGGGCCGGTTCCGTGACTGTAGACTCCGGTGGCCATGAGCTGAGCCGTGGCGCCAGCCGCCATATTGACCGAGGAAGGTGAAACCTGAAGCGTATCGACCTGGGCGGAGCCGCATCCCATAATTGGCAGCGCAATACCAATCAGGAGCAGTGCTCCCAACTTAACGCGATCGAACATCGTTGACCTCCGGAACTTCCTGCCGGTATCGGCGCCGGCCGTATATCTCATAGCAAACACTCGCAGGCCATTATGCCTTCGACTATATTCCACCCATCGGCGAACCTTTTCGGTCCGCACAGACGCACTGTTCGTGTGGAATAAAGATAGTCAATAAACCCTCCATAGTCAATCATTAATCCTGTCGCAATGCGCCCTGCCGAAGGGATTGAAACCATGCGAATTGACAGCCAATGAGCGGTGGTGACTCTGAATCTCGAAACCAATTTGTGCCAAGGTAACTCAGGCAGGGAATAGAGCCGGCTTTTACCCCGGCGCGGGAAACGGCTACACTGCTCCTGACCATGGCACTTGCCCGCGACAACACCCCGGAACGGCTTGTGAGCGCCGCGCGCGCCGACGAGGAGCAGGGATTTGAGCTCAAACTACGGCCGCGCTGGCTGCGCGAGTTCATCGGCCAATCCAAAGCCAAAGAGCAACTGGCGATTGCGCTGGAGGCGGCCAAATCGCGTGGCGAGGCCCTCGACCACGTACTGCTCTTCGGCCCTCCCGGCCTGGGCAAGACCACCCTGGCCACCATCATTGCCAATGAGCTTGACGTGGGGTTCCAGCAGACTTCCGGCCCGGCCTTGCAGATCCAGGGCGACCTGACCGCCATCCTGACCAATTTGCGCGAGCGGCAGGTGCTGTTCCTCGACGAGATTCACCGCATGCAGCCGGTGCTGGAAGAAAAACTTTACACCGCGCTCGAGGATTACAAGCTGGACATCATCATCGGACAGGGCCCGGCGGCGCGCACCCATGTCATGGAGATCAAGCCTTTCACGTTTATCGGCGCCACCACGCGCCCCGGCCTGCTTTCGTCGCCTCTGCGCTCGCGTTTTGGGATTTTATTGCGCCTGGAGTTCTACAGCGAGGAGGAACTGCGGGTCATCGTGGAGCGCTCGGCCGAGGTGCTGCAGATTCCCATCGACCCCGATGGCGCCGCCGAGATTGCGCTGCGTTCGCGCGGAACGCCGCGCATTGCCAACCGGCTGCTGCGCCGGGTGCGCGACTACGCTCAGGTGCGCGGCTCGGGCTCCATCGACCGGCCAACGGCAAATGCTGCGCTTACCCTCCTGGAAGTGGATGCGCACGGATTCGACGAAATCGATCGCCGGCTGATGCTGACGATTATCCAAAAGTATGACGGGGGCCCGGTAGGCCTGGGCACCCTGGCGGCGACGCTGGCTGAAGAAGAAGACGCCCTTGAAGAGGTTTACGAGCCGTTCCTGATCCAGATTGGATTCCTGGACCGCACGCCGCGCGGGCGCGTAGCGACGCGGCTGGCGTATGAGCACTTTGGCATTGCGACGCCCGGCCGGCAACACGGATTGTTTTAGCGAGTCGGCAAGTTAGGTCTCTGCAGACTGCGCTGATTCGCTGGCCTGCTCACTCGCTGACTTGCTGAAGGAGATCATCATGTCACTTACTGAATCGACGATGCTTGAGCTTGGAACGACGGCGCCGGACTTTGCACTTACCGACGTAGTTACAGGTAATAAAGTGCGGCGCGATGACTACAGAGGCAAGGATGCGCTGCTGGTGATGTTTATCTGCACGCACTGCCCTTTTGTGAAGCACCTTGAGGCCTCGCTGGGGAAGTTTGGCGCCGACTACGCTTCGAGGCCGATTGGGATTGTGGCGATCAGCTCAAACGATGTGACCACGCACCCGGCTGACGGTCCGGCGGGATTGAAGGCGCAGGCCCGGGCGCACGGATTCACATTCCCTTATTTGTACGACGAGACGCAGGAAGTAGCGCGCGCTTATTCGGCGGCCTGCACGCCGGATTTCTTCCTCTTCGATAAGGATTTCAGGCTGGTTTATCGCGGACAGTA
Organism: uncultured Acidobacteriaceae bacterium; assembly: GCA_963808695.1. Taxonomy (GTDB): domain Bacteria; phylum Acidobacteriota; class Terriglobia; order Terriglobales; family Acidobacteriaceae; genus Telmatobacter. The sequence goes on along the minus strand of CAWEHF010000018.1, from coordinate 429,041 downwards.
CGACTCGAGCCGGCCTGGTAACGGGGTGCCCGTGACGGGCGAGGATTTGCACGCCGCCATTGACACGGTGCTTGCGGGCAAGCCGGTTTCGCCGGACCAGCGGCCCTCAATCGGATGCAATATCAAGTGGAAGGGGTGAAAAAGCAGCGGGGTTAGCGGAGCTAGCGCCACCGCGCGGCTAGCTAGCGGCGTTAGGGACGAAGTCTAACTCCGCTAACACCGCTGAATCCACCAGTTCCGCTCGCTAAATCCCCAACCCCTTCAGATATTCGCGGAACTTATCGCCGAACTCCGGGCGTTTGAGGGCAAATTCGACCGTTGCGGTCAACATGCCGAACTTATCGCCGGTATCGAAACGCCTGCCTTCGAAGTTATAGCCAAACACTTTTTCGTAACTGAGCAGCTTCTTGATGCCGTCGGTAAGTTGTATCTCACCGACCGCGCCAGGCTCGGTGTGTTCGAGCAGCTCAAAGACGCGCGGAGTAAGAATGTAGCGGCCGATGATGGCATGGTTCGATGGAGCTTCTTCGAGCTTTGGTTTCTCGACCATGCCGGTGCAGTTATAGATGCGGGGATTCGCGGGATCGGGCGAGCCCGCGAGCACGCCATATAAGCAGATGTTTGGCCCATTGACCGGCATGGTTGCCAGCACCGATCCACCTTTTTCATTGAAGACATCGATCATCTGCTTCAGGCACGGCGGATCGGCGTCGATGACATCGTCGGGCAGAATCACGGCGAAGGGTTCGTCGCCCACTAGATCTTTTGCGCACAGGACGGCGTGACCGAGGCCCAGCGGCTCCTTCTGGCGCACATAGCTTATCCGCGCCAATGTAGCCGCATCGCGCGAAATCTTGAGCAGTTCGGTTTTGCCTTTGCGCTCGAGCGCGGCATCGAGCTCAGGAGTGAAGTCAAAGTGATCCTCCATCACTGCTTTGCCGCGGCCCGTGACAATGATGATGTGCTCGATGCCCGAGGCAATCGCTTCTTCGATGCCGTATTGCAAAACCGGCTTGTCGACCAGCGCCAGCATCTCCTTGGGAACAGCCTTGCTGGCGGGAAGAAATCGCGTTCCCAACCCGGCTGCGGGAAAAACCGCTTTGCGCACTGTCTTGCTCATTCCGTCTCCTTTGATCACAGCGTTGGAGAGTCATCGCCCAACATGGCCTCGCGAACGATCTTAATCGGCGGGAAGCCCTGGCGCAGGAAGTCGTCGTGGAATTGTTCCAGCGAAAATGCCGCGCCCTCTTTTTTCTTAACATCTTCGCGCAGCTTCATAATCTCAAGCTTCCCCAGCGTGTAGTAAAGATAAGTTGGGTCGCCCGTTCCGCGCTTGGTTTCAACAACGGCGTTTTCCTTTGACTGGTAGCCTTCTTTCTGGAAGAAGGCCTCAGCCTCCTCCATCGACATCTTGCCGGTGTGCATCTCGATGCCGACGATAAAGCGCGCGTTGCGCAGCAGCGCATCCTGCAGTTGGCCGAGCCGCAGCAACTTGGCTTCGCGCTCGTCTTTAGCGCCGGCGCCGGGCCGGCCGTAGCCCTGGTCGAGCATCATCTGCTCGCAGTAGTGGGCCCACCCTTCAACATCGGTGTTTGCTCCCAGCAGCTTGCGCACCTTGCTTGGCGCCTGCGGCAGCCACAGGAACTGCACGTAGTGGCCGGGATAGGCCTCGTGCACGGCCGTGGATACGATGGTGCCCACATTGAATCCGTGCATGTAGCCATCAACGTCGGCATTCGACCAGCTCGGGTCGGGCAGTGTGACGTTGAAGTATGCCGTTGTGGCGTGAGTTTCGAAAGGACCCGGCGTATCCATGCTTGCGGTCGTCGTGGCGCGCATAAAGGGCGGCGACTCTTCGAGGATTGGCCTCGCGAGTGAGGGGAGTGTCACGATGTGATGCTCGCGAATGAAGGTTACAAGGCCGTCAAACCGGGCGCGGAAGGCGTCCATGAGCTGATCGGGAGCGGGGTGGTCGGCGCCCAGCTTTTCAAGCACCGCGTGGGGGTCCTTGCCCGGCTCGAGCTCCGCGGCCACCTGCCTGAAGTGCTCCTGATTTTCGCGCATGTTGGCCCATCCGATCTCGAGCAGCTTGTCGAGAGGCAAGTCGACCATCTCGTCGTACTCCAGCTTCTTGCGGAAGGTGTCTGCGCCGATGCGGAAGTCGCCGTTGGAGCGCGCCAGCAGGTCGCTTTTGAGCCAGGCGAGATAGTCGTTGAGCGCGGCGATGACGGCCGCGTTGGTAGACGCGAACTCAGCTTTGAGCGCGGGGTCCTGCGCATCGGCGAAGGCCTGCGGCACGTCGTGCTGAAAGAAACTGACGATATTGGGTAGCTGCTCGATGGCGATTTCAGTAAAGATGCGGGGAGGGTTCTGCAGGTTCTCACGCGCCGCGGCGAGCAGTGCCGGCATCTGTTTCTCGCGCGCGATGAGCGAACGCAGCCGGTCGTCAACCGGCGCAAAGTTCCGCTCCATCAGGACGAATGCGCCGTTGGCGCACGCGCTTGAGTAATTATCTGCGTTCTTTTGCCATGGCTTGATAGTTTCGAGAGTGAGCAGTTGCGATCGGATGCTATTCAGCACCAGCTCGCGATCGGTGCGGAGAACAAAATCTGCTGGCGAATTATCGGGATGAATGGACAGCAAGCGCTGCTCAAAGTCATGCAGTACTGTAATTTCCGCGTCGATGTTCTTACGCGAAAAATCCTCGAGCTGCGAGTCGTATTCGTGAAACCCCGCCTGGGTTCCGGCCGTGGGCGAGTAGTGAAAGTACACCTGGTCGAAGTAATCGTCTGAAATCTTCGCAAACTGCTGCTTCCAGTTATCCTGCGCCGATGCGGCGGACATAAGAACTCCAATCGCGGCAAGCACCACAGCTTTTTTCATTCGATAAATCCTCAAATCAATTGCGCGAATCATACGTTTACTGGATCCGGTGCGAGCCGGGCCAGAATCTCCTGAATCTCAAGCAGAACTTCGTCGGGGCGCGTGGCCGCGAGCGGCAGCTTGAGCACGCCCTGCGGCGTGAATTGCGCGCCGCGTTTGGCGTTGCGGGCCACCAGTTGCATGAGCCGGTTTGGATCGACCGCCGCGTTTTCAACAAAGCGAATCTGCAGCTCGCCGCGCTTGCGATCGATCTGCGCCACGCCGATGTGTTCGCACTCCAGGCGCAGCATGGCGGCCTCGAGCAGGTAGACGGTTGCGTCGGGCGGCGCGCCGTAGCGGTCTTGCAGCTCGGCGCGAATCTCGTTGATGGCGGCTGCGGATTGCGTTCCGGCAATTTTCTTGTAAAGGCGCAGGCGCTGGTTCTCTTCGGGCACGTAGCTCTCGTCGATGCGCAGCGCGATGCCAAGGTTGAGCTGCGTGGTAGGGCGCTCTTCCGCGCCTTCGCCCTTCAGCTCTTTTACCGCAGCCTCAAGCATGGATGTATAGAGCTCGAAGCCGACTGCCTCAATGTGGCCGCTCTGCTCGCCGCCCAGCATGTTGCCTGCGCCGCGCAACTCAAGATCGAGCGCGGCAATCTTGAAGCCGGCGCCCAGGTCGCTGAACTCTTTCAGAGCGGCCAGCCTGCGCCGCGCAATCTCGGTTAGCTCGGTATCCTGCGGAATAAGCAGATACGCATAGGCGCGGCGATTGGAGCGGCCCACGCGGCCGCGCAACTGGTAGAGCTCGCTCAGGCCGTGCCGATCGGCGCGGTTGATGAGGATCGTATTGGCGAGGGGAATGTCGAGCCCGTTTTCGATGATGGTAGTGGCCACCAGCACGTCGTACTCGTGATGCATGAAGGCCAACATCACTTTTTCAAGCTCGCTTTCGCCCATCTGGCCGTGACCCACGGCAACCCGAGCCGCCGGCACCAGTTCCTGAATGCGCGCGGCAATCTCGTAGATCGACTCAACGCGATTGTGCACAAAATAAACCTGGCCGCCGCGTTCAAGTTCAACCTCGACGGCGGAACGCACAATCTTCTCGTCGTATTTGGCGACCACGGTCTGAATGGCCATGCGATCCTTAGGCGGCGTTTCGATAACGCTCATGTCGCGCAGGCCAACCAGCGACATGTGCAGCGTGCGCGGAATCGGTGTGGCGCTCATGGCCAGCACGTCAATTTCTTTGCGCATCTGCTTCAGGCGCTCCTTGTGGCGCACGCCGAAGCGCTGCTCTTCGTCGACGACGAGCAGGCCGAGATCCTGGAACTTGATGTCCTTTGAAAGCAGCCGGTGGGTGCCGATGAGAATGTCGACGCGGCCCTGCTCGACGCGTTCCACAATGTCTTTCTGCTCCTTGGCGGTGCGGAAGCGGGAAATCATTTCAACGTGAATGGGGAACTGCGAGAAGCGCTGCTTGAAGGTTTCAAAGTGCTGAAAGCTGAGGACCGTGGTGGGCGTAAGCACGGCCACCTGCTTGCCGTCCTGCACGGCCTTGAAGGCGGCGCGCATGGCTACCTCGGTCTTGCCGTAGCCCACATCGCCGCACAGCAGGCGATCCATGGGCGTGGTCGACTCCATGTCGTACTTGATGGCGCGAATGGCCGTGACCTGGTCGTCGGTCTCGGTGTAGTCGAACGCGTCTTCAAACTCGCGCTGAAACTCGTTGTCCTTTGAGAAGGCCGTGCCTTCGGCGGTGTGGCGCTCAGCGTACAGCTTGAGCAACTCGGCGGCCATATCCTGCATGGCCTTGCGCACGCGTGCCTTGGTCTTTACCCATTGCTGCGAGCCGAGCTTGTTGAGCATGGGTGAGGGGCCGGCGTCGGTGGAGCGGTACTTCTGGATGAGGTCGAGGCGCGTGAGCGGGACGTAAAGCTTGGCGCTCTCAGCGAATTCGAGAATCATGAATTCGACCGAGAGGCCGTCCTGCACAATCTCTTTCAGTCCCTGGTACTGCGCGATGCCGTGCTCAACGTGCACCACGTAGTCGCCCATGGTGAGGTCGCGAAAATCGGAGACGAAGGCGGCGGTTTTTGAGCGCTTGGGCACGGGCCGCGCGGCCACGTCGGCTTCGTCAGTGAGGTCGTTGGCTCCGAAGACGATGAGGTTTGCGGCAGGAAAGCTGACGCCGGCAGCGAGCGGCGAGCGCACGATGACCGGCACGCGCAGATCGCCGGCCATGTAGCTGGCTTCTTCAAAGATGGTTTCTCCGGGATGCGCTGCGCGGCTGCCGAGACGATAGGGGATTTGGTAGTCGCGCATTACGGTTGCTAGCCGCTCCACGTCGCCCTGGTGAGGCACGGCCAGCACGATGCGCGACTCGGTCTGCATCAGGTTTTTGATTTGCTCGGTGAGCGCGGGGATGGAGCCGTGAAAACGCAGCGTGGGGCGCGTGGGCAACTCGATTTCGCCGAGAGTTGCATCTTCGTCGAGCACGTCAATGGCGCCGAGCTGATCGAGGTCCAGGCCCATGTGCGACTGCAGCGAAGCAGCGAGAATCTCGGGGCGCAGATAAATGTCTTCAGGCCGGATGAGCGAGCCGACGCCCGAGCGCTCATGGCGCTGCTCGACCTTGTTCCACCAGCGATCGATCTGGTTGCGCACCATGGCCGGCTCATCGACAAAGAGGGCGCAACGCGGGATGAGCGAGAGCAGCGATTTTTGCGCGCCGGCAACGGAGGCGAAAAACTCCCACCCCGGAAAGACGCTCACGCCGCCCGCAGCCGCGGCCTCGGCCGCCAGCTCTTCATCCTCGGTTTCAACGCGCTGATGGCTTAACCGCGCGTTCACCGCGGCCAGCAGGTGCTCGGTGACAGGAGTCTCGGTAAGAGGCAGCAGTTCGGTCTCGTCCAGGCCGCTTTGCGAGCGCTGTGTTTCAGGATCGAACTTGCGGATGGTGTCGATTTCGTCGCCGAAGAACTCGATCCGCACGGGGCGGTCGGACTCGGGCGAGTAGACGTCGAGGATGCCGCCGCGCCGCGTGAACTGGCCGGGCATTTCCACCAGGTCCATCTGCGTATAGCCCACGCCGGCCAGGTGCGCGGTGAGGGTTTCAAGGTCGAGCTCGTCACCGCGTCGCAGCCTGACCGCGAGGCCGGCGTAGTACTCGCGATCGAAGAGGCGAAGCGCGGCCGATTCGACCGGCGCGATAAGAATGTCGACGGCGTTGGTCGAAAGCTTCCACAGCGCCGAGGCGCGCTGCTCCTGCACGTCGGGGTGGGGCGAGAGGTTTTCAAATGGAAGAACGTCGTGGGCGGGGAAACGAACCACGCGGACCGGATCGATGGCTCCTGTGAGCTCGCAACCGGCTTTGAGCAGGGGCTCAAGGGCCTCGGCGGCCTTGTTGTCGGCCACGATCACGACGACCGGCTGGCGGGCTGCCCGCGCCATCAACGGGATGTAGAGCGCGCGAGCGGTCGCGGTCAATCCAGACACACGCCTACGCCCCGCACCCAGGCTCAGGTGCCTGCGAACGCGTTCGAATCCCGAGGTCTGCTCCAGTTCCGCGAAGATTTCGCGGACGAACGGGAGAATCATGCAGGTTTAGTTTAGCAGCGGGGGCGATGCGACTATTTGTCTCCCAGCGCCTTTGCAAATGCATAGAAGAAGTCTAGCGACTTCCAGAAGGAGTCTTCGGGCAGGCGCTCGTCTTTGCCGTGGGCGCGCACGTCGTCCACCTCGAGCGCGATGGCCGAGTATCCGTAGCTGGGAATTCCGGCCTGGGCAAAGTAGATTGAGTCGCTGGCGCCGTTTTCCATCACCGGCGTCACCGGCACTCCCGGCCATATCTCGTCGGTGATCCTGGTCAACGGCTCAAAAACCTCGGCGATAGGTGGCGGGGGCGCAATCGCCTTTCGCTCGGGGGCCACGTCAGAAACCACGCCTCCGTCGGAGACGTATTTCACGGTCAACTTGGAATCGTTGAAGAGGCCGATGAGCTGCTGGCGAATCTCCTCTGGTGAGTGGCCGGGAAAGATGCGGCAATTGACGTTGGCTTGCGCCGATTGCGGCAAGGCGTTGTTGGCGTGGCCGGCGTTAAGCCGTGTGGCCACGCAGGTGGTGCGGAAGTTCGAGTTGTAGCTGGGGGACTCGCTCAGGCGAGCTGCCGCCGCCATGTCCGGCGGATCGGCGAGAATCGCGCGCATATCGGCTGCGGTCTGGCCGGTCTCGCGTTTGGCCAGATTCGCAAAGTAAGTTCGCGTGACCTCGTTGAGTTCGAAAGGAAAGGAGTACGTGGAGAGCTTGTCGAGCGCGGCCATCAACTCGTAGATGGCGTTGTCGGGCCGGGGCAGCGAGCTGTGGCCGCCGCGATTGGTGGCCGTGACCTGGAAGTCGGAGTAGATCTTTTCAGTGGCTTCAACCGCGGCCACCGTGGGCCGGCCGTTCTCAAGGTCCACGCCGCCGGCGTCGGGATTGATAACGTAGGCAGCATCCACAAGGTCGCGATGAGTATTTACCAGCCACGATGCGCCGTTGAATTTGCCACCCTCTTCGTCGGCGGTGAGCGCCAGAATCAGATCGCGCTTCGGCTTGTATCCCTCACGATGCAGGCGCAGAAAGATTGCGGCCAGCGCGGCGTCGGAGTCCTTCATATCCTGCGTGCCGCGGCCGTACCAGTAGCCGTCCTTCTCAATGAACTTGAAGGGATCGGTCGACCAATCGGAGCGCAGCGCCTGCACCACGTCCATGTGGCAGAGGAAGAGCACCGGTTTTTCAGTGGGCGTACCTTCAGCGCGGTAGCGGACGACGAGGTTGAGCTTGTTGGGGTCGGCGCCGACAAGGTGAACATCGCTTTCAGCGAATCCGGCGTCAAGAAAGCGCAACTTCATCTGCTCGGTTGCAGCCGTCACGCTGCCCTGCGGCGTGTCCGTAGTGTTGGTCTCGATGAGCTGCTTGAAGATGGCGAGCGCCTCGGCGCGATCAGCCGGTGAGGCATGCGGCAGAGCGTCCTGCGCGGCGCAACAAGCGGCGAATGTGCAAATGGCGAGGAAAGGCAAAGTGCTGCAGGCAGCAACAGGTTTAAGCATGCAGGCATTCTACGGCCTGAGAGGGCACTCGAACCTGAGATTCCTGAGGATCTGCGCCACGACTCAGAGCCTGCGGAGAATAGCCGCTTGACTGCGGCGAACAGTGGGATTTCCAGCGATCTCAAAGCCCTCAGCCTGCGCCACCTTCAGTTCGCGCAGGAAATCCTCGTCCTTCACATGCCCTACCGGTTCTGCGAAGAAAAGGAATTGCTTTGGCTTGAGCGCTGCCGCCATCGCGTTGAAAAACTCAGTATCGGACGGCATCTCATGAACCATGGCGAAGGCCAGCACAAAGTCGACCCTGCCATTTAAATCGTCGATGTCCAGGCGATCTGCCTGCGCGAGACGCGTCTCAATGCGATCCTCAAGGCCCGCCTTGCGCGCGCGGCGATCCAGAACCTCGAGCATCTTTGGCTGAATGTCGACGGCGATCACCCGCCCCTCGGGGCCAACCATTCGTGCCAGGGGCAGAGTGAAGAAACCCATGGCGGGGCCGGGCTCGAGTACGGTCATCCCCTCTTTCACATACTCCGCAAATAACTCTTCGGGCTTTCCGGTCAGCCATTCCCGAATCGGGCCTAAAAAGGTATATCCAAGCCACCACGGACACACATGACGCTCCGCCATTCTCCCTCCGCACAGGTCGCTGCGAGTGCGCGCATCGCCGACGGGGAATGGCCGGCTTTCGCGATCCACCAGAGTATACGCGCGATCCCACTGCTGGGTTCGATCGACTCCCGATGAAGTCCGCACGCTGCAAATTCGGCCGCGACAAAAGCTGACAGCCATCAGCTAGGAACTGTCCTTCAGTGCGGCTTTCCCGGCAGCACAAAATGCTCTGCGCAGCGCGGCTCGTACGCGTCTCCCGGAACCTTGATGGGACTGTCGTACGGCGCAGGTTTGTCGTCGATGAGGCGCTGCGAGTAAAGCGCCCGCGCGCCGCACGCGCAATAGGCTATGCACTCGGTAATGTTGCCGCCGTAGGCGTTCACCAGCCAGCTCAGGTTGAGCATTTCGCCGAAGGGCATGGCGCGAAAGTCGAGGTCGAGCCCGGCTACCAGCACGTCGTGATTGCTGTCGAGCAGGTGCCTGGTGAAGATGAAAAGGTCGGTGACGAACTGGCCTTCGTCGATGGCGATGCACTCCACGCGCTTGCCGATCTCCTGCTCTTTCTCGGCGATGGCATCGAGCACCTTCCACGGATTCGAGGAAGGGAATTCGAGGGCTTTGCATTTGCCGTGGCCGTTGGGGTTGCGGCTCTCAACCACACCCGGACCGCCCTTGGTGTCATCGCTGGGCTTGAGCACCATCACATATTGCTTGGCATACTGGCGGCGCATTTCGGCGCGGCGCAACAGCTCCGCGGTTTTGTTGCTTCTCATCGGTCCCAACAGCAGTTCGAGCTTACCCGGCAACGCTTTGTCTCCTTCGGAGCGATTGTTCTTGCTTCGCATCCGGAGTTTCATCATAACGCGCGGGGCGTGTTGAGTTCCTTGCGCCGTCCTTCCGCATTTTTCTGGCGCAAGGGCGGGAAGCCGAGATATCGCCTGCGCCCGTCGACGCTTATTGTGCGGCTTTCATCAGCGCGTCGACTTCGCCCTTCATCACCCCGCAGTCGCCGAAAAAGCGCACAAGATCGCCAGAGAGCGGCCGCAAAGCAGGCCGCCCGGAACGCAAATTGACCGGCTGCAAAGACGGCTGTGCCGTGCGCATATCGGTCTGCGGCACCGGCGGACCCGGCAGCGACACCATGCGCAGTTCGCCTCCGCCCTGTGCGTCGAGGATGAGCGCGGTGAGCTTGCGGGCGATATCGAGAGGAAAGCTCTCGGCCACGAATACCAGCTTGCCGCGAATCGTGATCACCACCGGACCTTCGCTGGTTGAGTACACCTCCTCGACGGTTCCGTCATTTGAGGCTGCGGTAACAGATGCGGAGGCATCCAGGTGGACGTTGGAGTATTTGCGGCCAAGGTTATCGGCATACATCTTGGAAAAATCATTGGCCGAAACCGGGTTCTTCCACACCGAAAGGTAGAAGAGGCCGAGGGATTTGGTGCTGTCCTGCGCGACCGGGGTCGTGGCGCTGCGCAACTGCCCAGCCCAGTAGAGGCCGCCGTTCCAGGCGGGCGTCAGATCCACGGCTGCCGAGTCGCCCCCAAACAGCTCAGCCAGAATGTGAAGGTCGAGCTGGCCCACCTGTCCAATGTCGTACGGCTTGTAGAGCTTGTCGGTAATGAAATGAAAATTGGGCAGCAGGGGGATTGCCGGCATCTGCTTCTGCTCGTAGACGCGCGGGTTGATGATCTCCCATGTGGACGTTGGCGGGCGGTCGAGAGCGCCGACAAAGGCCGCGGTCTGTCCCTGGTCCATCCAGATGTCCTGCTCGAAGCTCAGGCCCTCGCGATAGGGAAAGAGCATCGACTCCGAGAGCAGCAGCGGCGCCCGCGCCATGACCGGCGAGTTCTCTGAGGAGGTCATCTGGTCCTTGAGCCGGTCCATGATCTCGGGGTCTTTGATCAGGCTCTTGCCCAGCGGCTTAAGAATGTAGTCCATCATCACCGCGGTCGCCTGGCCCTCGGCCACGGCGTCGCGCGCGGTGTCCATCTCGTCGCGGGCCAGGTGGTCCTGATCGCCCGCCGAGTCGGTTGAGACGTCGTCAGGGGTCTGGTCGTCCCACTTATCCAGGTCGCTGTGCTGGTCCTGGAGGGCGTGGGTCAGTTCATGTGCCAGCACCGGCTTCTGCTCGTCCACGTCGACCCAGTCGAGCAGGTTCACGGTCTTGGTCTTGGAGTCGTAGTAGGCCTCGATCTGCTCCTTGAGCAACGCCAGCAGAAATGGCTTCAACTCGAAATCGCGGTCGAGCAGACCGAATTTCTTGAGCACGATCTCGTCGCGCTCGAGGCGCTTGGCGCTCTCGTCTTCGTTGAACTTTTCCTGTAGATAGGCCTCAACCGCCGCGCGGGTGGTGAGCGTGCGCTTGACGGTGCTCTTGATCGGCAGCCCGGTCTCATCGGAGGCGAATTTCATCAGCTCGTCGACCAGCGCGAAGAGCTGTTTGGCTTGTTCGGGAGTGATGTGTCCGGCGACCTGGCTGCCCGCAGCCTGGCCTGAGTCCGCGCTCTTGGAGCCGGGGTTCTTGTCAGACCCGGCGGCCGGAGCCGAACCAGTGGAACCCTGCTGCGCAAACGCCGTCCCGGCAACGCCTTGACCCGCAATACCCACCGCCAGGCACGCTGCCAGCGCACCCACCAGACCGCGGAGGGTCCAGCGTCTTGCTGTTCGTTCCAATTGGCTCATCGACTCTCCCGTGAGCGGCTGCGAACCCCGGGGTACCGGCCACTCACCCTGCCTGTATCCAAGGCTATAATCAAGATGCGGTCCCGCGCCAAGCCGAAGCCAAAACAGGCAGGCAAATTTGCTTGGGGACTGCGGAAAAGATCCCCCTTATGGCAGAGACCGGCCTTACCGTTAACATACAGGCCACTGCGCTTTCTGCGATGCTGGAGTTTGCCGGCACGCCCCGCAACCTTGCCGCGTATCGCGGCGCACTTACCCCACAACAGTTTGACGCTCACTCAGCCGAAATAGCTCCGCTCGCCTATGGAACTGCCATTCACGACCTTGGCTGGCTGCGGCGGGTTGAGGTTCGCGGCGCCGACCGCTTTCGCTGGTTGAGCGGAATGGTAACCAACACGGTCAACGACCTGTTTCCAAACACGGGCGCGTGGAACCTGGTGCTGAATGCGCAGGGCCGCATCCAGGGCGACCTGACAGTGTGGCGCGACGGTGAGGAGCAGTCGCCGCAACGGCGCACGCCCGACCCGGACGCCGCCAGGAAGAGCGATCCCATGCTCGGCACTCCCTTTGCCGGGGAGTCGGGCCTGGAGCTGGAGATTGAAGCAGGACAGTTCGAGAAGCTGATGGCGCATCTGAACCAGTTCATCATCATGGACGATGTGGAGCTGGTGCCGCTGGGCGAAGAGTCGGCCTGCGCCGCCGGCGCTGAGACGGCCATTGGGGTTACCGGCCCGCAGACAGCCGAGGTCCTGGAGCGGCTGGGCCTGCCGTTCTTTGCCAATACCATGAAGCGCACCCGGGTTGAGTGGAATGGTCTCGACCTGACCGTCGAACGCGAATACGGCGTGCTTGGGCCGCACTTCATCTTTTGGGTGCCGTGCGCGGGTCTGCCCAAGCTCTGGTCGTGCATCCGCACCGCGGGCGCCATGCCGGTGGGCTGCGCTTCGCTTGAGGCGTTCCGGATCGCCGAGGGCATTCCGGCTTATGGCATCGATATTGTGGAGCGGGACCTGCCCCAGGAGACCGCGCAGTTGCGGGCGCTGAACTTCAACAAGGGCTGCTACCTTGGCCAGGAGATTGTGGAGCGGATTCGCTCGCGCGGCAACGTGCACCGGCACCTGCGCCATCTTGAGCTTGACGGGCCCGTGCCCGAGCCGGGAACCGAGTTGAAACTGGCCGACGGCTCGCAGGCGGGGCATGTGACCAGCGCAGCCGAGCTGCCGCTTGAGAAGGGCCGCCGCACCTTTGCGCTGGCCATGGTGCGCGCCGAGGCTGAGGTCAAAGAAGAGATTCTGCATTACTCCTCAGCCATGGGCGAGGGAACCGGACGCATCCAGGCGTCGCATCCGGTGCTGTAGAGGGCTGCAGAGAACGACCAGGCTTTGCTCGTGCCGAGTGCACAGCCTCCCGTAGGGAGGCAGGGAATTTAGCCCAGGACAAGTTCGCCGAGGCGAACGCAGTCCTGGGTAGGCGAAACACGAGAAACTGCAGCCCCGGTAGGGGCCCCGATTGGGCATACAGGGAGCTTTAGCCCTGGGACACGCATTCTTCGCGATCCCAACCGTGCCACAAATGCTGAGAATGGGAAAATTGACTGATGACTGATAAGCCGAAGTTTGAAGTGATTGACCGGCGCAAGTTAAAGGCCGAAGAAGAGGGACAGCAGAGCCAGCGCGCGCCCGAACCACCGGAGCCCGGGGCCGGCCCACGCCTGGTTGTGAACGAGAGCCGCGCGGTGGAAGCGCCCGAGCCGCCGCAGCCGTCGGCCGAAACTACGCCGGAGCAGGAATTTGAAGGCGCGCCGCCGCCCGCGCCCACGGCCCAGGAGAGCAAGGAGCAAAAGGCCGCGTACGAAGCCTCGGCCGAGCGCGTTGAAGACCTGTTGCGCGCGCAGAATCCGGGCATGGGCAAGCAGCCCCCGGTGGCCTTCGAGCATCTGGTGCAGCAGTTTTATCTCTCCGGCATGATCCAGATGGGGGCCGGCACGCAGGAGGGCCAGCGCCCGCGCGTTGACATTGTGGGCGCACGCAACACCATCGATCTGCTCGCCGTCCTGGTTGAAAAAACCAAGGGCAACCTGACCGGCCAGGAAGAACGCATGCTGCAGTCGGTGCTGTTTGAGCTGCGCATGGCGTTTCTTGAGCTCACCAGTATGATCAACGTGCAGAGCGTTACGCCGCCGCCGGCAAAGCCATAGAGGCCGTGCATCGTGACTCGTGGACCGTGGCCTGTAGAGCGGAGCGGCGCCCGATCACTGACCACTGACAACTGACAACTGACCACTACTCATGCAAGCGACCCTCACATTCTTAGGCACCGGAACATCGATGGGCGTTCCCACGCTGGGTTGCGCCTGCGCTGTGTGCACGTCGACCGATCCGCGGGATTGCCGATTGCGGCCTTCGGTGACGATCTCGTGGGCCGACCCGGCGACCCAACCCCTGCGCATAGTCGTCATCGATACGGGGCCCGATTTCCGCGAGCAGGCGTTGCGCGCGGGAATCGCGCACGTCGACGCAGTCTTCTACACCCACGCGCACGCCGACCACATTCTGGGCATGGACGACCTGCGCCCGCTGAGCTTCACCGCCGCAAGAAAGTCGGGGCCGATTCCGCTCTACGCCACGCCCGACACCATCGCGATTCTGGAGCGCATCTTCGATTACACGTTCTCGCCGGATGCAACTTACCCCAACCGCGCGCGGGTTGAGCTCAAGCCCCTGGCTGCGCACAACCGCGTGCATGGCGTGGACTTCATGCGGATTCCGGTGATGCACGGCGATATGGAGATCAGCGGCTACCGGTTCGGCAGCGCCGCGTACCTGACCGACGTGAGCGCGATTCCCGAGGCAAGCCTGAAGCTGCTCCAGGGAGTTGAAGTGCTGGTGCTCTCGGCTCTGCGCCACGTGCCGCACCCCAGCCACGCCACAGTGGGGCAGGCGTTGGAGTGGTCCCGTAAGATTGGCGCGCGGCAAACCTGGTTTACCCACATTGCGCACGACCTGGGCCACGATGAGACCAATCGGACGCTGCCTGAAAATGCGCGCCTGGCCTGGGACGGGTTGAGCGTGCCCGTAACGCTATGAGCGCGCAACCGGGATCTACCCGCATCTTCTGTTCCATTGACGAATTGCCGGCCGGGTTCGGGCCGACGGCGCTGGCCATCGGCAACTTCGACGGCGTGCACCTGGGCCATCGCGAAATTCTGTCGGCGGTTGTGGCCGATGCCAGGGCGCGCAACGCGCTCGCCGTCGCGGTCACCTTCGAACCTCACCCTGAACAGTTTCTGCGGCCGGACCGCGCGCCGCAGCTCATCACGCCACTCGACGAGCGGCTGCGGCTGCTGGCTGAAACCGGCGTGGATGCGGTGGTGGTGCTGCGCTTCGACGCCGCTCTCGCCGGGTTGACGCCGCGCGAGTTTGTTGAAAAGATCCTGTTTGCGGCGCTCAACACAAAGAGCATTCATGAGGGAGAGAACTTCCGCTTCGGGCGCGGCGCTGCAGCGGGAGTTGAAGAGCTTGCCGCGTTTGGACGCGAGTTCGGCTTTGAGGTCAAGGCCCACCAGGCGGTGCATGTGCGCGGCCTCGAGGTTTCAAGCTCGGCCATTCGCGCGCTGGTTGCCGCAGGCGACATGCGCCGCGCCCGCTGGATGCTGGGTCGCCCGTTTGCCGTGCTTTCAACCCAGGCGCGCGGGCGCGGCGTGGGCTCGCGGCTGCTGGTGCCCACCGTGAACCTTGCGGAGTACAACGGGCTGCTGCCGGCGAACGGTGTTTACGTGACGCGATTGCGCGTGGCAGGGCGCGCCTTTGAGGCGGTGACCAACGTGGGCAATCGGCCAACGTTTGAGGGCGTGGGCTTCGGCGTGGAAACGCACATTCTCGACTTCGAGCCGGTCGAACTCCACCCCACGGGCGAAGACCTGTCCGTGGGGGCCCCGGTCCAAGAACGCGAAGAGGCTCCGCTGGAGCTTGAGTTTCTTCTGCGGCTGCGCGGAGAGCGAAAGTTCCCGTCACCGGAGGCGCTAAAGGCGCAGATCATGAAGGATGTGGCGCGGGCGAAGAAATATTTCAGGCGGGCCGAGTAAGCGACCCTAATTCATCGCCGGCTTTGCCGGGCCGTTGAGGCGGGCCGCCGAGGCTGCGGGCGGCATGGCCGGCTTGACCAGTGTGCCTTGCGAGCTGGATGGCGCCGCCGTCTTTGGACGCGGCCTGGCAGCGGCCTGAGCTCGAGTAGATACCCGGGGCGGGTGCGGAATCACGACCACCGTTCTTGGCCCGCGTCCAACCGGCAAATAATGAAAGACCTGGCCCGCAGGCGCCGGCTTTGTGGCCGTCTCGATTGAAGCAGGCTGCGCTCCACGCGCTGACTCCAGTGTCCGAGCAGCGGGCTGCGGCGCGCGCCCCATAACCGAAGGCTGAGTTGCATGCGTGGCCTGCGGAGCAGCATGCGCAGGCGAAACAACCGGAGCACTGCGCGGGGCGTTTTGCGGTGCGCGATCAACAACCGTAGAGCGATCAGCAACCGGCGCTTGAACCGCAGCCGGCGCTGGCGTTCTTGCAGGCACCGTAATCGAATTCTTCGCAACCGGCTCAGCCGGCGCCACTGCACGCGGCTGAATCACGGCCAGAGCTGAACGCGGCGCAACGGTCTGGGGCACTGCATTCGGCCTGAGCGTGGCCTGGTCCAGATTGCTGCCTGCCGCGCGGCCAGGACCGTTCCCGGGCGTCGAGTCGTCATCGTCGCCGGGGAACTTCTCGTCGTCCTTGCCCACGATCGCCTGTTTCATAAAGGTCATCCAGATGGGCAACGCCGCCTGTGCGCCGGTCTCTTTCTTGCCCAGAGATTCGCGGCTGTCGTATCCAATCCACACGCCGCAGGTGACCGAAGGCGAAAAGCCCATGAACCATGCGTCGGTAAAGTCGCTGGTGGTGCCCGTCTTGCCGCCGATGGGATGGTTGAGCTGCCGGGCCGCCGCGCCGGTTCCGTGCTGGGTCACGCCTTCAAGCAGCGACATCATGGTGCGCGCCGTTTGCTGGTCGATTACCTGTGTCACGGCCGGATTATCGCTCCACATCACCATGCCGTCAGCGTTTGAAACTTTGCGAATGAGCCGGGGCGTGATCCTCAGCCCGTCGTTGGGAAAGACCGAGTACGAGGCCACCTGCTCCTGCAGCGTGATTTCAACCGCGCCCAGGGCCACCGGCAGATAAGGCGGAATGGTCGACGTGACGCCGAAGCGGTGAGCCACGTCGATCACGTTGTGAATGCCCACGCGCGCAGCCAGTTTCAGCGCCGGAATATTGCGCGACTCGGCAAAGGCATTGGCGATGGTCATGGCGCCTTTGAAGTCGTTCTCGTAGTTGTGCGGCACGTAAGTGCCAAAGCTCACAGGCGCGTCAACGATGATGTCGGTGGGTTTGACGCCGTCTTCAATCGCCGCCGTGTAGACGTAGGGCTTGAAGCTTGAACCCACCTGCCGCTCAGCCTGCGTGGCGCGATTGAAGACTGAAAGCTCATAGTCGCGGCCGCCCACCATGGCCAGCACGTCGCCGGTGGTGTTGTCCACGGCCATCAATGCGCCCTGCGCGCCCGAGTCCTGCTCCAGCGTGGCGCGCAGCGCGGTGCCTTCGTTGGCGCCGGTCAGATGCACATAAATCACATCGCCGGGTTTCACCAGATCGGTGCCGTTGTGCTGGCCGGTCCACTGCCAGTCCTGCGGCAGCAGCACAATCTCGTCGCCTTCCTTGCCGGGCGGCCCGATGCGCGCATGAATCTGGAGGGGCAGCACGCGCGTCACCAGCGCATGCACATCGTCGCCCGCGCCGTACTGGATGGCCCAATCGGGATGGCGGTAGGCATCCAGCGTCTGGCCCTCCGCGATCACGTTCTCCAGATGCCCCTTCCATCCATGTCTGCGCTCGTAGGTTGCAACGCCATCGTCCACGGCGCGGTTGGCCGTTTGCTGCAGATTCAGGTCGAGCGTGGTATCCACGCGCAACCCGGCTTCGTGCACCTGGTCCGTGCCGAAGCGCTTTTCGAGCTCGCGCCGCACCTCCTCCTGGAACCACGGGGCAACCGTGCCTTCAGGTTGCGAGATGCGCAGGCCGAGCGGGGCCTCGCGAGCCTCCTGCGCCTGGGCGTGGGTAATCGCGCCGTCCGATTCCATCTCGCTGATCACCAGGTTGCGGCGTTTGAGCGCGCGATCGGGATTGAGAACCGGCGAAAAAGCAACTGGTCCCTTGGGCAGGCCGGCCAGCAGTGCTGCCTCGGTCAGGTTCAGGTCCTTGGCGTGCTTTGAGAAGAAATACTCCGACGCGGCTTCGAATCCGTAGTTGCCGCTGCCCAGGTAAATCTGGTTGCCGTAAAGCGTAAAGATCTGCTGCTTGGTGAAGGTGCGCTCAATCTGGATGGCGAGATACGCCTCCTGAATCTTGCGGTGGGCGGTGCGCTCGTCACTGAGAAACAGGTTGCGGGCCAATTGCATGGTGAGCGTCGACGCGCCCTGCGCGCGGCCGTGGCTGCGGATGTCGTGCCAGGCTGCGCCGGCTACGCGAAACACATTGATGCCCCAGTGCGACTCAAAGTTCTTGTCTTCAATTGAGATAACGGCCTGGCGCAGCACGGGCGCGAAGCCGTCGTAATCCACTACCTGGCGGCGCTGCAGCGCGAAGGAACCTATCAGTTTGCCGTTGCGGTCGTAGAGATCGGTGGTGGTTGAGGGCCGGTAGCGCTCAAGATCGTTGATTTGGGGCAGGTTGACGGAGTAGACCAGCGTAAGCCCGGCAAGCGACCCGGTAATGGCCGCCAAACCCAGCAGAATCACAAGTATGGAGCGGCCGGCCAGTTTGCGGCGGCGGCGCGCTGGCACCCTGAACGGCTGCGGCGTGGAGGGGCGCACAGGCCGATCAAAATCGAGCGATTTCTGTTCGAGCGGCTTTGGCGCCGCGGAACGCCGCGCTAGATCCGGCTCGAGCGACCTCGGGCCGCGCAGAATGGGATCGTGGGTCTCGTTGGGCCGTTTGGGGGTGCCAGCCACCGGTTGCACGCTCATTTCTTTAGACCTGTGAACCCTGCTTCAGGGTTGGATGTTGCGCACAAATTCCCCGCGCCTCGCGATCGGAGGCGGGCGATAGATCAAGGCTAGCACTTTCGGAATTTCAAGGCGCGGGTGATTGAATTTCCCGAACCATGCAGGGCAAGAGTGGGACGGCAGGGCAGATTCGGGAGGGTGAGCGGAAAGCAAGTCAGCAGGTCGGCAAGTCGGCGGGTCAGCGGGCCGCCAGATGGGCGATGTGGGGAATCCAACGCTGAATCTGCAGGGATTTACCGCAAAATCAGCGTTGCGCTTGCCGCCACAGCGCCAGCCTATGCGCCTTTGGTCTTCAGCAGGTTCAGGGCCTTGTCGAGCATCTCGTCGCCGTTCTGTGGCGTGATGCCCTCGTCGATTTCGTCCTGCGGCGAAGCCACGGCGACATTTGGCGTCACCGCCTCATCCTGAATCTTCTTGCCGTCAGGCCCCTGGTACTTGGCCACTGTCAGGAAGAGCGCCGCGCCGTCGGGCAGGTCGATGGTGCGCTGCACCGATCCCTCGCCGAAGGTCCGTTCTCCTACTACGTCCCCGCGCTTCAGGCCTTCGATCGCCGCAGCCGTCAGCTCCGCCGCGCCATAGGTGCCGCGGTTCACAATCAGCGCCACTGGCGCATCGGTAATGAACTTTGCCGGGTCGGCACTGAAGGTTTGCGTGGGATAGGTCTGGCCCTCAAGCGTGGCCAGGGTGCCCTGCTTGATAAAGAAGTTGGCCAGCCGCAGTCCCTGCTGCAGATCGTCGCCCGTGCAGTCGCGCAGGTCGAGCAGAACCTTGCGGCCCTTGCCTGCCTCTTTGATTTTGCCGGCGATCTCGTCAACACGCGACGCGGTCAACACACCGGGCTTGAGGTAGAGGATGGTCGAATTTTCATACTCCTGCTGGTTCAGGGCCGGCGGTTCGACAACCGCGCGTGTAAGCTGGAGTTTCTCCGGATCGGGCTTGCTGGGGCGAATCACCGTCAAGTCGAGCGTGGAGCCCGGCTTGCCCTCCAGCATCATTCGGATCATGGCCAGCGGAATGTCGTGTGTCGACTTGCCGCCGATCGTTTCGATCACGTCGCCATCCGTCAGATGGTCGCCATCCAGCAGCTTCTCTCTGTCGGCGGGCGAGCCGGGAATCACGTTCACGATGGTTGCGTAACCGAAGCGTTTTGAGATGGTGATGCCTTCCTGCGCGTCGCCGCCGGTGGGGCGCTCTTTGTAGAGCTTGTATTCGTCGGCAGTCAGGTAGCTTGAATCGGCATCGAGCGATTCAAGCAGTCCATGCAGCGCACCCGTCGTCACCTCGTTGATGTTGGGGTCGGTCACATAATCGCTCTGGACCTTTTGCAGCACCTCGGCATAGACGCGCATCTGGTTGTAGGCGCCGTCCTGGTCGTTGCCGGCGTGCACGCCGAACCAGCCGAGTTCGCCCAGGGCGAATCCAAGGCCGAGCGAGGCGAAGATCGCCAGGGAGAGGACGAAGACGAGACGCTGAAAAAATCGTGACACGGACACCACCAAGGCAGGCCTCAAGGGGAAGCAGGCCGCACAAATCTATAGACGTAATGATACCCGAACTGGCGCTTTGCCGGGTCCAAATTGGCGATTTGGGGCCGTATCTCAGGCGGAAGCCATCACTTCGGCGGCAATTTTGCGCAGTTCCGGCAGGATATTGCCGAGTGCGGCGGCCGGAGCAGTGCGGGTGCCGAGCGCGAAATACGCGGCGCGGTAGAGCTGGTACAGGCGTTCGTAGGTCGCCACCGCCTTCGGATCGGGAGCAACGGTCGCGAAGTCAAGGCAGAGGGCGGCTTGCGCCTCTTCAACGGTCGAAACTGCACCCGAGGCAACCAGCGCGAAGATGCCCGATCCGAGACTGGTGGGAACACCCGAGGGAACCAGCACCGGCTTGCCCAGCACGTTGGCGTAGACCTGGTTGAGAACCGCGTTGGATTGCGGAATGCCGCCTCCGTTGATCACGCGGTCGACGGGGACGCCGTGTTCGGCCATGCGCTCGAGAATGATGCGTGTATGGAACGCGGTGCCCTCGATTGCCGCGAAGAGCTCGTCCTGAGCGGTATGGACCAGGTTCCAGCCGAAGGTGACGCCGCCGAGTTCGGGATTCACCAGCACGGTGCGGTCGCCGTTGTCCCAGCTCAGGCGCAGCAGGCCGGTCTGGCCGGCGCGATAGTCTTCAAGGCCCTTCGAGAGTTCCGAAACCGTGACGCCGGCGCGGTTGGCAATCGCCTGAAAGATGTCGCCGGTGGCGGAGAGTCCGGCTTCGACACCGGTGTATTTCGGATGCACGCTGCCGGGCACAATGCCGCAGACACCGGGAATCAGCTCGGCTTGTTTGGCCATGGCGATGATGCACGTTGAAGTGCCGACGACATTGACCACGTCGCCTTCCTTGCATCCCGCTCCCAGCGCATCCCAATGCGCATCGAAGGCGCCCACGGGGATGGGGATTCCGGCGCGCAGGCCCATTTCGCCGGCCCAATATGGGGAGAGATAGCCGGCAAGGTGGTCCGAGGTCAGATACTCGCCTTCGAGCTTGTCGCGCACGCCGTCAAGCAGCGGATCGACCTTAGAGAGAAACGCTTGCGGGGGAAGTCCGCCCCACTTGCGATTCCACATCCACTTATGGCCCATCGCGCAGACGCTTCGCTTCACCTGTTTGGGATCGGTGATGCCGCAGAGCGTGGCCGCCACCATGTCGCAGTGCTCGAATGCCGTGGCGAACTGCGCGCGTTCGCCGGGATTGTGGCGCAGCCAGTGCAGCAGCTTGGCAAATCCCCACTCGTGCGAGTAGACGCCGCCGCACCACTCGATGGCTTCGAGGTTTTCCTGGTGCGCGAGAGCGGTGATCTCCTGCGCCTCCTCTTTGGCGCGATGATCGCACCAGAGGTAGTACTCGTTGAGCGGTTGCATGGCGGCGTCGACCGGAACCACGCTGGAGCCCGTCGTGTCGAGCGCGATGGCCTCAACCTGCTGGCCCTCGATTTGCTGACCTTCGACGCCCGCGTCCGCAACGGCCTTGCGCATTGCGCCCACAAGAGCACGCATCTGATCCTCGTGCGCCTGGGTCGCGTAGTCGGGATCTTCGCGTTTGCGATGCAGCGGGTACTCTTCTACCGCGCTGCCCAATCTCCCGCGCTCGCTGTCAATGATTGATACGCGAACGCTCAGCGTTCCAAAGTCGACTCCCGCTACGATTGCCATTTCTCTTTCCTTTTCTGCTTATGTCCTTGCTGGATCGTGATCTCCCACGTCTCAGAATCGAGACGTGGGGCACCCCGTTTTGTGCTGGTTATTCTTCCGCGTTGTGGTGGTAGCTTTCCCAGCCGAGGTAGTTGGTGGCGGCTTCGTGGACGGCGTTGGCGACGGAGCTGAAGTTGGCGGCGGTGTGGTGCTCGAAGCCCTCGCGGCAGATGTACTTGAGTAGCTTCTGCAGATGAGGGATCTCGGCCACGCCGGCTCCGCCGAAGGTCTCGAGCGGATCGTCGGTGAAGCGGCCCGCACCGGTGTAGCCGCGGATGACGCCGCGCCGGTCGTCGGTGGAGTAGCGCGCAAACGTCATCGCCCCCGGCTTCACCCGGCCCACGCAGGTGCCAAAGGTGTTCAGCTTGCCCACCGTGCCGGCGATGATCTCCTGGTAGTCCATCTTCACGTCCTGGAAGAAATGCTTGGGCAGGTTGGAGCAGTGGAAGCAGACGCACTTGTTGGGGTCGGCGCCGTAGTTGTTGTTCCAGTCAAGCAGCGCCGACGGCGTCTCCGACGCCAGCGCCATCAGGTACATGCTCAGCGTGCCGGGCACGTCCACTTCGCAGGCCGAGGGGATGAGGTTGTTACTCATCATGCTCATCACCGTGCAGGGAACGACGCCGAAGTACTCCTCCATCGAGGTCCAGCATTGCACGGCAGAGATGGTGCAGTGGGTCTGCTTCATCCAGCCGTCGACGACCGCGCCCAGCTTGGCCATCTTCATCAGCGCCTCGTCAGGGATGCCCGCGGTTGTCACGTAGGACTTGATAGCGGCGAGCTTGGATTGCGCTTGGTCGTCGGTGTCCTTCATGCGGTTGATGCGGCCGAAGATTTCACTTAAATCAATCGGTTCGACCGAGATGCCGCTGGTCTCAAGCAGCCGCTCGGAGTAGCGCACCGTGTTGAAGGCCGCGGGACGCGCACCGATGGCGCCGATGCGCAGGTTCTTCAACCCCTTCACGATGCGGCAGACCTGGCCGAACCACTCCAGATCGGCCTTGAATTCGGCCGAGGCCGGGCTCTCGGTGTGCAGCGTGGTCAGCGAGTAGGCGATGCCGTACTGCATCAGGTTGTTGCAGGCGCTCATCTTGCCGCAGAAGCTGTCGCGGCGTGTCGCGATGGTCATGGCGTCGGAGCGGTCGGGCGTGGCCTGCATCAGCACCGGAACCTTGAGCCCCGACAGGCGCAGCGCGTCGGCCACGCCGCGCTCGTCGCCGAAGTTGGGCAGCGTCACGATGATGCCGTCGATCGACTCCGCGTGCTTCTTGAAGAGCTCCGCGCAGCGCGCCGCCTCGTCGTAGGTCTCCACCGCGCCGTACTTCGACTCTTCGGGCGAAAGAACCACTGTACTGGCGCCGGCCGCCTCCACCGCCGCGATCATCTCTTCGCGGCCGGTCTTGGCCAGGTGGTCAGGAAAAAATCCGCGATTGCCTACTACGATGCCGTATGTCGTCTTGCGTTGCGCTGTCATCTTGTTGCTCCAGTCTTATTTGTTGCCCGCAAAGGCGGGCAGTTGTTGTGCCGGTGACGGCTGCTTCCAGCCGTTTGAAAACTTCTCTCTGGGGCTGAAGCCCCGGATTCATTTCATCTGCTGATCGGCGCGCGACCCACCCGCCGGGTGGGTTCCCCGCTCGTGCCCTGTTACAAATCGCTGCTACGCCGCCTTGCCGGGGCGGAACTTGACCACGTACAACAAACCCAGAAGCTCAAGCAGGCCGCCCCACCAGACGGGCGCGTGCAACTGGTTCAGCTCCACCCCGGCAGGGTAGGTCGCAGTCGCCCACTCCGTCAGCCCCGCGCCGAAAATCATCGCGCCGTATATCACCAGCAGCACGCCAATAAAGAACCAGATCGATATCCGCGAACCATGCATACTCTCACCCTTCTCTCTCACGCTCCGGGGCTGAAGCCCAGATGCTTTGCCCGCTCGGTTCAGAGGCCTGAAGGCCTCTGCTCCCTCCGCGCTCCCTCTTACCAGAACGTCACGTTGAGCGCTACAAAGATGACCACCACCAGCAGCGCCCAGCTCCACTCGTTCTTGTAGAACGGCACCTTCTCTTCTTTGGGCAGTTTGGTTGCTCCGTAGACCAGGCCTTCCAGCTCGGCCACTGGCCGCGGCTTGGTCACCAGGCTCACCAATACGATCACGATCGAGGTGAACAGGAACGCCCACAAAGCACGGAAGACATTCTCGGCCATCGGCTTGGCGTCGGGCGACAAAGCCACCGTGGCCAGCGCCGACGGGGTCAGCTTGACCCACACAAACAGGCCGGCCGAGAAGACGATGCCCAGAAACAGCCCCAGGAATCCGGCCAGACGCGTGGCCCGCTTCCAGAACATGCCGAACAAGATGGCCCCCAGGAGCGGCGCCACGAAGATCGAGAACAGCGCCTGCACGTAGTCCATGATGCCGTGGAACTGCTGCACCAGGTAGGCTGCGCCGATGGAGACGATGACGCCTATGACGATTGACATCCGGCCCACCAGGACGTAGTGGCTGTCGGAGCCCTTCTTGTTGATCAGCGGCTTGTAGATGTCGTAGGTCCACACCGTGGAGAAGGCGCTCACGTTGCCCGCCATGCCGCTCATGAAGCCGGCGATCAGCGCCGTGATGCCCAGGCCCAGCAATCCGGGGCCCATGTAGCGCACCATCATCAGGGGCAGCGCCTGGTTGTAGGTGTGCAGCTCGGCGCCCGGCGCTCCGCTCAGCACCTTCTGCTGGTAGTCGGGCGTCAGGGTGGTCTTGGTCATGGCCGCTGAGCACCCCGCGGGATCTGAAGGCGTGCCTGCCGATGAAACCGCGCAGGCCGCGGTCACGTCTTCGCCCACCAACTGGCGGCGGCTGCCGTCGGGGTTCTGCAACAGTACCAGCCCCAACAGCCCGGGCAGGATCACGATGAACGGCACCGCCATCTTGAAGAACGAGCCGATGATCGGCGCCATGCGCGCCGCGCGCAGGTTGTGAGCCGCCAGTACCCGCTGCACCACCAGGAAGTCCGTGGTCCAGTAACCGAAGCTGATCACGAAGCCCAGTCCGAAGACGATCCCCGTCCAGTGCACCCCCATGGGGTTGGCGGAAAAGCTGCCCGTGTCGCGCCACAGGTGAAAGTAGCTGTCGGAATGCATGTTGACAATGATCTTGGTCTTCAGTCCCGCTGGGCCTCCAGCCTGCACCAGCCCCAGGATCGGCACCAGCAGCGCACCGCCCCAGATCAGCACGAACTGCAGCACCTCATTAAAGATGGCCGAGCGCAATCCACCCAGGCCCACGTAGAGAGCGACGGCCACCGAGCTCACGATGATCGAGAAGTTCAGGTCCCAGCCCAGAACCACCTTCATCACCACCGCCATGGCGAACATGTTCACGCCGCTCATCAGGATCATCTCCAGAGCGAAGGCGAAAGCCGCCACCGTGCGCGCGTGCTCGCCGTAGCGCAGATTCAGGTACCCGGGCACCGAGTGCGTCTTCGAGACGTAGTAGAACGGCATCATCATCAGGCCGAGGAACAGCATCGCCGGAATGGCGCCGATCCAGTACCAGTGCGTGGCCAGGATGCCGTACTGGTAGGCCGAGCCCGCCCAGCCCATCAGCTCCAGCGACCCAAGATTGGCCGAGACGAAGCTCAAACCTGCGATCCACGCCGTCATCTCGCGCCCGGCCATGAAGAACTCTTCGCTGGTGTTCGTCATCCCCTTCAGGTAGAAACCGATCCACACTACCATCGCAAAGTAGATTGCGATGACCGCGATATCCAACCCCCGCAGATGCGCCAACGGCTCCGACGAGAAAGCGAGGAGTTGCGAACAACCTGCCGCCAGATGATCCAACGAAACTAACATCGCGTCGATTCCTTTCGTATGCCGGGCTCGGGGAGGGCTATCGAGAGCGTCTGCCGGCTCCCGGCGCGTACAAATCAGCTTTGCCCGTAGGTCGCCTTCGGGCCGTGCTTGCGGAAGTAATGCCGGTCGAGAAGAGCCTTGGATACGCCGGCACACTCAGGATTGATGGACAAAGTAAGGATTGCCATGCGGGCCACAGTTTCAAGCACCACCGCCGTGTGCGCAGCATCGGCCGGCGTGGGGCCCCAGGTGAAGGGCGCGTGTCCGGCGACAAGGACGGCGGGTGTAGCCATGGGATCGAGGCTATCTCGTCCCTCGAAAAGACGGCAGATGGCGAGGCCGGTGTTCAAAACATAATCGCCTTTGATCTCTTCATCGGTGAGGGGGTCGGTGACCGGAACCGGATTGCGGAAATAGTCGGCGTGGGTGGTGCCGAAGGCCGGAATCGGCCGCCCCGCCTGGGCCCAGGACGTAGCGTAGGTGGAGTGGGTGTGAACGACCCCGCCGATTGCGGGGAGGTGCTTATAGAGAACGATGTGCGTGTCGAGATCGGAAGACGGCTTCAGATCGCCCTCGACAATCTTGCCATCGAGGTCGGTGAGCACAATGTCAGAGGGTTGCATGGTTTCGTAGGGAACGCCGCTTGGCTTGATGGCGACCAGGCCCTCTTTGCGGTCGATTCCGCTGGCGTTTCCGAATGTGTATAAAACCAGCCCGGCGTGCACGAGTTCCAGGTTGGCTTTCAGCACTTGCTCGCGCAGGTTTTCCAGCAGCATGTTTTCCCTCTCTACCCCCGATGGCTCTGATCGTAGCGGACGGGCAGGATTCGGGGCTCCAAGAGAAAGCGTTTTCTTTGTGGATTAACCCTAATCGGGCGCATAGTTAGGTGTCAAATGCGACCTCGATTCCCATCTCTCCGTGCGCTATGATGTAAACGCCTTCTTTACTTCGATACCGAGGTCTCAATGCCGAAAACCCCCAGCCGGAACCGGAAGAAACGCGCACCGCTCGATATACGGTCTGTTGCCGCCAGGGCAAACGTCTCCATTGCCACCGTTTCGAGGACCATCAATCGCGTGCCGACAGTGAATGCGAAGCTGGCCAAGCGAGTGTGGAGCGCAATTCATGAACTCGATTACGTGCCCAACACGCAGGCGCGCGCCCTGGGATCGGGGCGGAGCCGAATGCTGGGCCTTGTGGTTTCTGAGATCACGAATCCATTTTTCCCGGAACTGATCCAGGGCTTCGAGGATGTGGCGATCGAGAATGGGTTCGAGATTCTGATCAGCTCGACGAACTACGACCCCAAGAGAATGGAGGTATGCATTCGCCGCCTGCTGGAGCGCAAGGCCGAGGGAGTGGCGATCCTTACCTTCGGAATTGAGCAGCCGCTGTTTGAACAGCTGGCTGAGAGAAACATCCCGCTCGTGTTTGTTGACGCGGGCCCGGACCGGCCGGGGGTGAGCCTATTGAAGGTCGACTACGGTCATGGGATACGCCAGGGGGTGCAGCACCTGGCCGCTCTGGGACACCGAAAGATCGGATTCATCTCCGGGCCGATGAGGCTGCATTCGGCGCGATCGCGATCGTCGGCATTTATTCAGGCACTGCAGGAATGCGGCATTGCCGCGCGACCTGAGTGGCACGTTGAAGGCGATCACACGCTGGAAGGCGGAATCCTGGCAATGGAAAAGATTCTCGAGTGTGCGAGCCGGCCCTCCGCCGTGATGTGTTCAAACGATATGACAGCCATCGGTGTGCTGCACAAGGCGTTCCGCGTGGGATTGCGTGTACCGGCCGATCTCTCGGTAATCGGCTTCGACGATATTCAGATGGCGAGGGTGACAATTCCTCCGCTCACCTCGATCCAGATGTCCAGAGTCGATCTGGCCAAGGCCGCGGTGAAGGCGCTGAAAGAGCACATTATTGAAGGCGGCCACCCGCAGCGCGAATACAAGATCGATACGCACCTGGTGGTGCGCGAGTCGACGGCCTACCCTCCAGGCGCGATGAGCGACCTGAAGTCGACGTAGGCTATATCGACATATACAGGCGGGCAGCGTTCTGCCCCAGCGCGTCAAAATCACGCGCCGGGGACCCCAAACTCGCGAAAATAGCGCCGGAACCGGGGCCCCCAGGCACACGCTTTTTGCGTCTTGAGGAGGAAGCCGAAGGGCTGAGGCCAATTTTCCCGGCTCTCCGCCGCGGCGAATCGCTCGTCGTCAGTAGACACCCGGAATGCGTCTCTCCTCGTGCCTGAAATTCGGCAGAAACTGGCTCTCGGCGCTGCGTGCGCAAGTTAATAACAGACTCCAGTGTGCGCTTGATCGGCCTTTGGCTCCTCTGCCGAAGGCCGCGTACGAGTCGTTGGCCGAAACGTTCTCGCCCCTCTTGCCTCCATTCAAGCGATCGAAGCTGAACGCAGCAACCGCATTGGTTGCAATTTGGCCGGTCAAACTTCGCCAACATTCTGGCGGCGCGCGCGGTGATCGAGAGTGGCTGGAGATGACTTCCCACCAGCTATATCTCGCCTTCTCAACGATTTATTGCCCGGCCTTTTGCGCAGGCGTGGTGATTGCGGGGGCGGTTGAAACGGCGCTGAGAATCATTTGCGTCGAGGCCGATATTTCCATGGCGCATTTGTGGATCAGGGACGCAGACGGTTGGGCCGCAAAAAGACTTGCGGCCGAGCGGTTCGACCTCGTTTCTCTCAAGACGTGTTGTGGCGAAACGGGGGCCGGCGCTTCTGCCGCGGCTACTGGAGAGACGGCGTTGCTGCTTCGGGCCGAGGTTGCTGGCATGCCGATGTGGGCGCTCGTTGCAGCCCCCCGGTCCGGCTTTCGCGTGAATGGCGAAGAGCCGGTGGCGGGACTGCAGGTTCTTGCAGACCGCGACGAGCTGCGAGCCGGCGACAAGGGGCCGTACTTCTTTTCCACCGAGATGCCGGCCGCGGTAGCGCTGTTTGAGGGTTCCGGCCGGCCGGTATTTTGCGGACGCTGCAGGCAACAGATCGAGCCGGGAAGCCCGGCCGTGCATTGCCCCGGATGCGGCGTCTGGTACAACCAGAGCCCCGAATTCGAATGCTGGACCTACGCTGAGACCTGCGCCTTCTGCGACACCCGCACAGCGCTTGACGCCGGCCTTCGCTGGACTCCCGAGGAGTGACACCGATGAGATCTCTTCGCATTGTCGTAGCCGGAGCCGGAGGCAATACAGGCTCGCATCTTTTGCCGCACCTGGCGCGCATCAGCGAGGTGCGAAGGCTGACGCTTGTGGATCCCGACGTGTACGAGACCGGCAATGTGCGCGTGCAGAACATCGAGGCCAAGGATGTGGGACAGGGCAAAGCAGTTGCGCAGGCTGCGAAGTTGCGGCAGATTCGGCCGGATCTCGAGCTGGCGGCGCGGCAGGAGCGGATCGAGGACGTTCCGCGCGGGCTGCTCCAGTGTGACCTTTTTGTGAGCTGCCTCGATAGCCGCCTGGCGCGGCAGCATCTGAACGAGATTGCGTGGAGACTGGACACGCCGTGGATCGATTGCGGCGTGCTGGGAAGCCAGAACATGGTCCGCGTGAGCGCGTTCGCGCCGTCAGATGATTCGCCGTGCCTGGAGTGCGGA
Organism: uncultured Acidobacteriaceae bacterium; assembly: GCA_963808695.1. Classification (GTDB taxonomy): domain Bacteria; phylum Acidobacteriota; class Terriglobia; order Terriglobales; family Acidobacteriaceae; genus Telmatobacter. The sequence goes on along the minus strand of CAWEHF010000018.1, from coordinate 400,007 downwards.
TGGAACGCGGGCAAGGATGGCGATTACTCGCTGCTCGAGCAGGAGTATTTGTGCGGCGCCACGAAGATATCGGGGTTCCCGAGCATGTCGTCTTCTGCGCTGGGCGCGCTGGCTGCGTCGCTGGTCGCCATCGAGGTTGCGAAATTCGTGCGCGGGGAAAAGGCAGATTGGGGCGCTTCGCGCCAGTTGATTTTCGATGCGGAGCACGGCGTGGCGCAGGTTACGGCCGAGCGCAGAAACCCGTGGTGCCGATTCGACCATCGCGTCTGGCGCCTGGAACCGTGGATCACAAATCCCGTGACCACCACAGTGAGAGATGCGTTGCGGGCGCTGGGCCGCGTGCAGGTGGATGGGCACCACTTTGTGAGCGAGATGGTGTGCCCGGGCTGCGGACGGCGTGACAATGCGCCGCGGCTGAACCGGCCGCTGGCGCGGTGCGCGGCATGCAACCGGCGCATGGCGTCTTCCGGCTTCGGCGCGCTGGAACGGCTGGAACCTTCCTGCTGCGATGAGTTCCTGCGGCTGACGCTTGCGCAGGTAGGACTGCAGGCGGGCGACATTCTCACCAGCGGCGCGCGGCATCGGCTGTTGATGGAGGCGGCATGAACGAGAACGTTGCGTACGAAGATCCGATCTATCGCCGCTTCATGGCCCGGCAGCTTGAAGAGGGAAGGGCGCTTGCGCAGGCCAGCGACCTGCTTACGCTGCATGTTCCTCCCATGGCGCCGCCGCACATTGTGGCTGAGTTCCACTGCAAGGGACTGGTGCGCGAAGGCGATGGAGAGGTCAGGGAGCACGATGAGTTCCACGTAGGGATCTGGTTTCCGCCTTTTTATCTTCGCCGCGCCGATCCATTCGAGATGCTGCGGCTGTTCACGCCGCACGTGTGGCATCCCAACGTGAGCCGCGAGTTTCCGCTCATCTGCATAGGCAGGCTGACGCCCGGGAGTTCACTGGTCGATATCCTGTACCAACTCTACGACATACTCAGCTATCACAAATACAACCCGCGCGAAAACGACGCGTTGAACAGAGAGGCGTGCGCCTGGGCGCGCGCCCATCAAGACATGTTCCCGATCGATCGGCGCCCGCTGAAGCGCCGGCCCTTGAGCCTGGAGGTACGGCCGCTATGATCCTCGCCAACCAGGCCGCCGAGGTCACGCTGACCATGCTCAACAAATGTTGCGAAGAAGTTGAGCCGATGGGCCCGTGGAACTGGCAATGCGCGGTGCAGAACACCGCGCGCCTGCCTTTGTCGGTAACGTACGCAGATGGCTTTCTGCATCTGGCGGCAGGAGCGGGAGTCTCGCCGATTGCAGCGCGAATGCTTGAACGCGCGGTCCGATCGAATTGTGCTCTCGGTGGTGGTGTGAAGATTGCGGCGGACGGCGCCGGACGCGCCTTCAAACTGTGCGCCGATCTTGTTGTGCTGAATGAGCTCGAGCTGCTGACGCGGCTGGAGTGGGCATTCGAGGGATTCCACGAAGGCTTGCAAGCAATGCGGAAACTGGCAGCATCTCAGGATGAGATTCCTTCGCGGTCAGCTCATGCTCTCGCCTTTAACCTTCCCGAATTGCTCGACACTGCATCGTGGGAGTGTGCGGAGCGCGGCGACGGAACGTATGCGGTGAAGCTCGATGCGGAATCGGCGCCTCGGGCAAGGGTGAGCATGAGCGGCGGAGGCACGTCGCTCAGCGTTGAGGTAGTGCGAGCCCAATCGGCTGCCGCTGCTACGCCGCGCGCCCTGAGCCTGTTCCTTCTTGCGGCCAGCGGCAGCCTGCGTTTTGTTCGCGCCTGCGCGGCCGAATCGGGCGACGGCAAGGTCTTCGACCTGGAAGTGACATTGCCGGCCACGCCGGCGACCGAGGAACTGAATCACGGGCTGAAAGCTCTCTCACTTGCGTACCGTCTTTGCGCGCGCGAGGCAAACCTGCTGCTCGACGAATCCGCGGCCTGCTGCTACCTGGCTGTCCGCGGCCATGCGACAAACCACCAACAACCCGATGGAGAGGAGAACTGAACATGGGTAATTGCGAATACGAACCAACCGAGATCGATCTGGAAATCAGCGATGTCTCGGGGCAGAAAGTGTTTTCGGTGGCGAATGCGCCGCGTGAGAACACAGTCGGCGAGCTGATTCACGAGATGCTCGGGAAGATGAACCTGCCGCGCAACGATGCCAGCGGCGCGCCGGTGACCTACCAGGCCAGGCTTGAACGGGAAGGACGCCATCTGCATGCATCGGAGCGAATCGGAGACGCGCTCGAGAGCCACGACCGGCTGACGTTGCAACCGAATATCGATGCGGGAATGATCTGAACGCAACCACAAGACAGGGGCACACGATGACGCTGACACTTCCATACCGCTTTGCCGTGGCCATGTTCGGCGAGGATGGGGCCGAGCTGGGAACAATTCCGGCCAGGCGCGATTGGGAGCCGGCTGTTGAATGGACGCGCCTCTGCCACCAGCGCCGGGGAGAACTCGCCCTGGATGGGAATGGCGGCGCGTCTGTTCTGCCTTTGTGGGAAGAGTCGCTCGGCGAACCGTATTGCCGCGGTTATCGCGTCGAGATTGCGGGGAACGGCGGATTGCCGGTTTCATCGGATTTTCCGATCACCGATTTCCAAGACTTTGCCAGCGTGGCGGCAGCGCTGTTTGTAGAGCGGAAGGTGTTGCGCGAGGGTGAATTGTACCGGTACCTGGTGGTGGCGCAGCCCGCACCGCCCGAGGCGGCCGGCGGAGGCGGGTTACAGGTTACGAATGCCTCTCCGCGTATCCCTGCCCGCGAGGCATCGCTCATGAGCTTTCTTGCGCGAGCCACTCCCCACGGCGAGGCCCATGCTATCGATATGCCGGTGTTTGTGTCCGGGCGTGTACTGGCAGAGGCGGAGGAACAGACGCGGGCGCGTGAAGGCGCCGAGACCGGTGGGATTCTCATCGGCTTGTTGTGGCGCGACAGCAGCGAGGGAGAGCTGTTTGCCGAGATCACCGCGCAGATCCCCGCGGAACACACGGCCAGCACCAATGTGAAGCTTACCTTTACGCCCCAGACATGGGCAGCGGCCGATGCGGCGTTGCGGTTGCGCGGGCGTGGAGAGATCTACCTCGGCTATTGGCATTCCCACCCCGTGAGGGAGTGGTGCAAAGGGCGAAGCTGCACGCTCGAAGCGCAAAAGAATTGCCGATTTGCGAAAGACTTTTTTTCGGCCGACGACGAAGCAGTGATGCGGGCGGTGTTTCCCCGGGCATACAGCGTGGCGATCGTAGCCAACGATACGGCGTTTACCGATCTCACCTTCAGCATGTTCGGGAATCGCCAGGGCATCACGCGGCCGCGTGGTTTCTACATGATCGAGGGAGGGCGAAATGGCGCGTAGACCGGCAGAACAAACCAGCGCTGCACTTGCTGAGCTCTTGCGGGACGGAGAGCCGCTGCTGTCGCTGGAAGATCGCGTCGCGGCAATTCAGCGGCTGCGACAGAGCGGCGTTGAGAACGCCGTGATCGACGGCTGTCTGCTCGAACAGTTTTTCCGCCAGAATGCTGCGCTGAACGAGGTGAGCGAGGAACAAGGCAATCTGCGCGCACTCATCGGGAGTCTCACGGCGCCGCCGTATTTTCCGGCAGTGTTTCTGGCCGCGGCAAACTGCGGCGCGGTGCAGGGAGCGATTGTGCAGACTGAGAACGACCGCCGAATCGTTCAGCTTGGCGATGGCATCGGTTTCGGCGAGCTTCTGCCGGGCGACGAGGTCTTTCTGACCCACGAGCGGAATTGCCTGGTTGCAAAGCCAGGAACGCCGAGCTTTCTTACCGGCGAAGTGGCCAGTTACAGCCGCACCCTCGACGACGGCCGGATCGTGCTCCGGTCTCGCGAAGAAGAGATCGTGGTGCTTCTCAAATCCACGCTGCACGGTGCGGAGCTGAAGGCCGGCGAAGGAATCCGATTCCACCGCAGCGCGGGCCTGGCCTTTGAGAAGATCGAAGCCTCAAAGGGCGAAGAGTACTTTGTCGAATCGACCCCGGCCGATACGTTTCACGAAATTGGCGGTCTCGACCGCGAGATCGAGCAGTTGAAGCGGATGATGACGCTGCACATCTGCCACGCGGGCACAGCGCAAAAGTACCGTCTTCCGCGGCGGAAGTCGGTGTTGATGGAGGGCCCGCCCGGAAACGGCAAGACCAAGGTTGCGCGCGCCACGTGCAACTGGCTGGCCACGCTGTCAAAGAGCGGCCGCTCACATTTCATTAACGTGAAGCCGGGCGGCCTCAACTCGGTATGGTATGGGGCAACAGAGCAACGCTATCGCGAGATTTTCCGCATCGCGCGGGAGGCCGCGGCGGCCGAGCCGGATGTGCCGGTAGTCATGTTCTGGGACGAGATTGATGCGATCGGCGGGCATCGCGGGGAGTCGGTGCATCGCATCGATGACCGGATGCTGAATGCCTTCATGGCCGAGTTGAACGGCCTTGAGGAGCGGGGCAACATCATCATTATTGCCGCAACCAACCGGCTCGACTCCCTCGACCCGGCGTTGCTCAGGCCGGGAAGGCTCGGGGACCTGGTTCTGCATTTTCCGCAGCCGCGCGCCAAGGCCGCCCGCGCAATTCTGGCCCGACACTTGCCGGCGGATATTCCCTACGCTTCGAACGGCGAGGGCGCAGCGTATGCGCGGGAGCTGCTTCTGGACCAGGCCGTCGCACAACTGTTTGCGCAGACGGCCGACACTGAGCTGGCAAAACTTACGCTGCGCGATGGCCGGCATCGCGTGGTGCGCGCGGCAGACCTGGTAAGCGGAGCGCAGCTCGAGTCGATTGCGCGGTCAGCCATTGAATGCGCCTGCGTGCGCGAAGCCGAAGGCGGGCCGGCCGGCGTGAGCAGGGCCGACATGGGCGCCGCGATCGCGGAGTTTCTGAAGACGGCTCCGCGGGCGCTGTCGCCTCGCAACGCGCGCAACTACCTGGGCGATCTGCCCCAGGATGTGGATGTGACGCGGATCGACTTTGTTGAGCACAACCTGCGGCAACCCCATCTCTATCGTGTGGAGGCGGCATAAAATGAGCCGGCAAACTCGTAGAAACACCGCCGCCCACGCGTTGCCCAAGTTGTGCGGAGCCGATATCGAGCTGGGCAACTTTATCGTTGGCCTGCACCTGCCGGGAGGAACCGGATTCGAAGCATCGCGCGAGCTGCTGGCGCAGATCCAAGGATATCCGGAGGGATACGGTGGATACGTTAGCGATTTGTGGTCGACGGCCTTCGCGTCCCGCGAGAAAGGCAAGCCGCACCCGGGCGCGTCTTCAGGATTCAAGTTGAGCAGCCTGAACGTGCAGGATGTAGGCCGCCGTTTTCTTGCCTCGAACGGCGGCAGTGCGTACATCGATTTGAACCATCTTGAGCTATGCGTTCCAGAGGTGGTCAGCGCTTACGATCACCTGGCCAACTGGCATGCGATGTTGCGCATTGCCAGGGCGGCTCTCGATCGCGCCAACCTGGAGCGGGACGAGGATCATCGCATCCAGGTTCTGGTGAACAATTCCGATGGGCTGGGCAATGCATCGTATGGAAGTCATCTGAATTTTCTTGTCAGCCGGCGCACCTTCGACGACATCTTCTGGCGCAAGGCCCATTATCTGCAGTTTCTCGCATCGTTTCAGATTTCAAGCCTTCCGCTGACGGGCCAGGGAAAGGCCGGGTCGGAAAATGGCCGGGCAGCGGCGCCGTATCAGCTCAGTCAGCGCGCCGATTTCTTTGAAGTGCTGCATGGCATTCAGACCACGTTCAACCGGCCCATTGTGAACTCAAGAGACGAGGCGCTGAGCGGGCCTCCCGGCGCCGCCGATTCGGGCTCGCCAGCACGGCTGCACGTCATCTTCTTCGACAGCGCGCTGGCGCATGGCTCCGCTCTGCTGCGCGTGGGCCCGATGCAGTTACTTCTGACTCTCATCGAGCTCGACCTGGTGAATGCGCGGCTCATTCTCGAAGACCCGCTCGCCGCGGTGCGCGCGTACAGCCGCGACCCGGGGCTCAAGGCGCGCGCGCGGCTCATCGGCGGCGAGCGCATGACGGCCGTGGAACTCCAGAGCGCATATCTCGAAGAGGTGAAGCGTCATGCGGCACGCGGAGTATTTGAGGGATTGGTGCCCCGCGCCGGAGAGATCATCGATTTCTGGGAAGACACGCTCGTCAAGCTTGCCAGGCGCGATCTTGCGGCGCTCGCGCCCCGTCTTGACTGGGTGATGAAGCTGCTGGCGATGGAGAGAGCCATGCAGCAACAACCCGGACTTGATTGGCAGTCGGCCGAAATCAAGCTGATCGATCACATGTATTCGAGCCTGGGCAGCGATGGGCTGTATTGGGCCTATGAGGCGAGCGGCCTCGCGGAACGGCTGGTCAGCGACGAACAGATCGCACACTTCGCCGCCGAGCCTCCATCAGACACGCGGGCGTGGACGCGGGCGATGTTGCTGCGTTCGGCTGCTCGCGATGGGGTCGAAGTCGACATGGTCGACTGGGACAGGATGACCTTCAAGCTGCGCAGGCAGCACGGATGGCCGGTCTACCGCACGATCGAACTGAACAATCCCCTCGGGTTCACAAAGGCCGATACTGAACAGTTCTTCGACGATTACGCAAGTTTCACGGGCTTGCTTGACGGCCTGGATGCGCTCTCAGACAGGCGGCAGCGGAGCACCGCTGTTGCATTGGCGAACTGACGAATCAACAGGAGGTAGACATGCGTTTTATTGAACGGAACGACGGGGAACAGCAACGCCTGCCGGGCGATGACAACAGTTCGGATTCATCCGGATCTCTTAACCAGGCGCGCAATGAGGCTGACCGCTTCCTGGCCGCCGGAGACGATGCGATCCGCCGGGCATTGGCGGGGAGCAACTCGGAAGCGTTTCTGCGCTCGGCGATGCAGCAGGGCGGAGAGTAGCAATGGGCGAATGCCTGTTCGGCGTGGAGACAGAGTACGCGATCAACGGAACGCGCAGAGGCGAGAGCGTCGATCTCTATAAGATCGTGCGCGAACTGCTGAATCGCGCGCACGCCACGCTGACAGGCGTTCCCGATGCCAGGTCATCGGGACTGTTTGTCGAGAACGGCTCACGCTTCTATATCGACAGCGGGAATCACCCCGAGATTTCGACGCCGGAGTGCACCAACCCCTGGGATGCGGTGCGCTACATCGAATCCGGCCACGGGCAGATGCATCGGCTCATGCGCGAGGTCGATGGCGCAATTCCCGAACTTGAGACCGCTTGCTACCGGGCCAATGTGGATTACTCGGGCTCCGGCGCAACGTGGGGATGCCATGAGTCATTTCTCCACCGCGCTGCGCCGGAATCGCTTCCTGCCAGCCTGATTCCGCACCTGGTGACGCGAATCGTTTATACGGGCGCGGGCGGATTCAACCCGTTTTCGCCGGGGCTGGAATTCACACTCAGTCCGCGGGCAGCACATATCGAAGAAGTGATTTCGCCGGATGCCGCGACCGGCAGAGGCATCTTTCACTCCAAGAACGAATCGCTGTGCAACGGCTACAATCGCCTGCACGTGATTTGCGGCGAGAATCTTTGCTCGCACCGTGCGATGTTTGTGAAGATTGGCGCCACTTGCCTGGTGGTGGCGTTGATTGATGCAGGGTTCGCTCCCGGCTGTGCCGTGGAGCTCGCATCTCCACTGGATGCGCTCCGCGTGGTCGCGGCCGACACAACCCTCAAACGGCCGCTCAAACTGGCCAGCGGCGCGAGAATGACGGCGCTTGAGATTCAGCATCATTACCTGTCGATGGCCGAAGAGAATATCGGCCGGGAATTCATGCCGCCCTGGGCGGCAGAGATCTGCAGGCAATGGCGGCTCCTGCTCGAATTGCTTTCCGCGGGCAATGAAGCAGCTCGAACGTCGGTCGACTGGTGCATGAAGCTGGCCATGTTTGTGAACCATGCGAAGAGCTGCGGGCTCACCTGGTCGCACCTGGGATTCTGGAATGCGCTGATTCACAGATTAAGCTGCAAGTTCCATTCATCCGGCGAGAGACGGCCCGTGACGCCGGCGAACGCCCTCGAGGATCTGAACGGGAATTCGGTACTTCGCGAGCCGCTGGGCGCGATCCTGCGAAGAAGGGCATTGGTTCTGGATGAGATGGCTGCAGTGCTGTCGCGCCGGGCTGAGTTTTTCGAGCTCGACATGCGATTCGGCCAACTGGGGCCGGAAGGTTTGTTTTCGAGACTGGACGCGGCAGGCGTACTCGATCATCGCGTTGAAGGAATCGACAACATCGAACACGCGATGCACAATCCGCCCGCGTCGGGACGGGCGCGGCTCCGAGGCGCCGTCATCAAGAGAGTTGCGCAGGATCGGCAAGGTGAGTGGCTTTGCACGTGGCGGCAGATAGCCAGCAAAAGATACCTGCGGTGTCTCGACCTCTCGGATCCATTTGCAGCTCAGGAGCTGTGGCACGACATGGGACCGGATTAAGAGGGTTTCCGGCCAGGAGAATCGCATCAAACGCTGGCGCCCGAAAGGGGAGGAACCGGTCATGCCGAGCCGAACAGTGATCGATCGAAGCCTTGAAGAGCGGCTGCATCGCTTGCAGTTGAGGCTTGAGGCGCCGGACGAAGACACGCTGGCCGTAAAACGAGTACCGGCCGATCTGCGCAACTTCAGCAAGCCGAGAACCAATCTGTTGATCAAGCGAATGGCCGAGGGGCGGCGTTGCATGGTGTGCGTGGACGATGATCTGGAGTATCGCGGCGCCGACCAGTTGCTTTCCCGTGCATTTGCTTCAGGTCCGACGCAGCAGGGCTGGCGAATTCTTACGTTTGGCGGAGGACTCGAGGGAAATCTGAGTGAGGCTCTCGATTATGCCTTCAGCTTCCTGGGAGCCGAACAGCGCGACCGGGATGTTGATGCGCCCGCTACCGCAGGCGGCAGCCTTTTGCAAAACTGGTCGACGGACCTTACAAGGCTGAGCGTCGCGAGCCGGGAAAAACTCACATTGTTCCGCGACGAGGAAGTGGAGCAGGTTGCCGCATGCGCGCTGGGCTGGCAGGGCCGTCTGCCGCTGATCGCCGGAGAGCCGGGAACGGGCAAGACAAACCTGGCCAATGGCGTTGCCCAATTGCTCGCGACGCACAGCCGTCAGGTTTTAGCTGTGAATCTTGGCGCGGTCATGGCCGGAACGCTATTTGAGAGCGAACGCGAATCCGCGCTCTCGCAACTGCTGCGCGAGGCGCACGAAGCCGGCGCGGTTCTTGTTTTGGAGCAAGCGGAATGGGGACTGATCGGCGTGTCGCGCGGGGCGCTGCTGGTGCGTCAGGCGCTGGATGAAGGCGTAAGGCTGATTGCGACGGCCACGCCCGAGCACATTCCGCGATTCTTTGTGAACCCACTCGGCTCAAGGCTCGAAATTACCAAACTGCAGGAGCTATGCCCGGGGGATACGCGGAGCGTGCTGGCCCTGCTGCGGCCGGCGCTCGAGGCGCACCACGGAGTGCAGATCGATGCGGAGGTCGAGCAGGCTGCGGTTGAGCGCGCGGCGGCCCTGGAAGGCGCGATGCCGGAGAAGGCAGTCAAGCTGCTGGACTCTGCCGCTGCCCGTGCCAGTCTCAATCAAAGCCAGTCAGTGGGACTGATCGACATATATATTGCGGCGTCGAGGATGGCGCAGCAGGCGTAGACACACGGGACCGGGCGCGAGGCGCGCAACGGCCGCTCGCCCGGCGCGGAAACGGGGCCGGCCCGAAGAGCGGGAAGAACTAACCGGCTCCAGGATCGGGCACGCCATGGGAGCTGCGCTTATAGGCCAGGCGCACGCCCTTGCGGCGATGCGTTTGAATGAGCCCATTGTTGTAGCCGGCCTGGCGAAGCGCCTGCTTGAGACGATGGACCAGGTTGTTCACGTACCTCCTGGGAAAGGTGCGCCTGGCGGAACGGGCGACAAGCTCGAGGATGTCGGCCCTTGTACGCCAGCCCACCAGCGGATCCCTGCTGTCATGTTCCTTTTCAGCCGAGGAAATGAAGAGAAAGACCTCGGCCAGTTGCGGCGGGAGCTTGAATCTCTTACCGCCGTCGAGCGCCACAACGATATATCCGTCAGAGCGGTAATCCACATCCATGTTGTAAGCGATGGGGTCGGCCCCAAAGATAATCGAGGCGTCATCGCCCAGCGATTGCGGCGGGCACAAGTCAATCAACATCTGAATCTTTCGCTCCAATTGTCCCAGCCGGTCGATTTGGGCATCCAGAGCGCCAAGCGCCGCACGAATCTCTTTCCGCCAGAGGCCAAGAGTTGCTGCAATGTTGAACCGCGGCGCGGGTGCGGGTACGTTGTTATCCATCACTTCCCTCCGGTGGCCGCGGGTGATTGGGCGGCCCGGAAGGAGTTCTGTGCAGCAGATGCGCCAGGGAGCCATCTATCCTGTTTTCAATCGAATGCAAAATCAGGAGGCGCAAATGGGTTGAGTTTTTCGGTTGAGTTCGAGAGAGACAGGGAACGATTCAGCGGGAAATGGCCCGGAATCGTGGGGGTATTGGAGGATTCCATCGCGGCTTTTGCAGGCACGTCCCGGGGACCTTGGGAAACTCAACCCAAATCGGCTGCGACAGGCATCTCAGGCACAGAACTGCGCCGAACAGGCTTTGCAGAATTGCAGGTTCCGAGCCGGCGATTGTGCCAGTTGCGCAGGCGCGAGTTCTTCATCGTCTTAGGGCGTTGCCGGAGGACCCGCCTTCGCCCTGCTCTTCTGGCCTGTTTTTGAGAGGACGGATTTCCAAAAGATCCCGTCGATCGGCACGCGCTTCCTGCCCAGCACAACCAGTTTCAATGGCACCAGCACAAACTCGGTCAGCCACTGGCTCACCATGAAATCCGTATATCCCGCCATGGCATTATCAACGGCCAGGGCGCCAAGCCGCTCACCGAAGATGACGTCCGTTACGCTGGGCGGAATCGAGCGAATCAGATGCCTGGGCTCGTTGGTAATGACGCGGAAATCCTTCCAATAATCCACGGGCCGCATCTCTTTTCGGATCCGGTCCTGCAAGATGCTCGATACGATCTTCAGACCTGCTCTACGCAGGTGATCCGGCGTCTGTCCTCGCAGCCTTCGCCCTTGCTTCACGAAGTTCTCCACAGCCTTTTGTTCGTCCACAGAAAGACCAACGCGTTCGTCGCCGCAATATTTTTCGGCATCAGTTGGAAGGGCCGTCTCAGCCATCACCACGAGCGCGTATGGTTCGGGAGTGTTCGGATCAACCGGCTTCAGGCCATCCTGAAATCTTCCTCTCAGCTTTCTCTGTATGTGGGTGAAGATCTCATCCATCGACATCGGATCTTCAGGAATCAGAACGAGATCGCACGCCGTACTGTAACCGGCATGACTCGCGATGAACCCGGAATCGGAGCCAAACAGCTGAACAATGCCCACCCGAGGATTGGACGACACTTCAGTGTGCATGTGCAGAATCGCCTGCCGGGCCTCTTCGACCGACGACAGAAATCCGAACGACTGCCAGACCCACAGGATGTCGTTGTCCATCGCTTTTGGAACGCACACCACCGATAGATCGTAGCCGGCCCTGTTGGCGTAATTCCACAATGCGTGGGCGCAACTCATGCTTCCGTCGCCGCCAACGACGTATAAGATGCTGATCTCGTCGTTTTGTAGCTTTCCAATTGCCTTTTTCAGATTCAGTTCTCTATTTTCTGCGCTTAAAAGGAGCTCATCGGCACGGGACGTCCCAAGGCAGGAACCGCCCGATTCGACGACGCCCCTCATTTTCTCCGCCGTCAACGACTTCGTTTGGACTCCGCTGCGAAGGAGCGACTTGAACCCCTCGCGATAGCCCAGAATCTTCAGTTCGTAGTCCAGTCCGGATGCTTTTTGCCGTTCCAGGTAGAGAAAGTGCCTCGAAACGATTCCATCAATCACAGCATTGATTCCTGGGGCGATTCCCCCTGAAACCAATACTCCAACTCCTAATTCGCCCTCCCGCTCCTGCGGGTAACGGAGCATCAGCCGCGGCCGCGCTTCGGGAAGCATGAGCGCATCGGATTCAATGGATCCCGCCCTCCTGCGCGCATCCAGCAGGATCATCTCGCTGTCGTCGGAAAGCGTACCGATGCTTCTGTCATTGATTGGGTTGGGATGCGGAGCATCTTTCTTCTCAACTTTTGGCCAATCGGTCCAGCCACACTCGCAGCGTAGCTCGTCCATGAGTTCCGGTTTCTTCGCGCGGTAATCGTCGAGAAACACTTTCTCGTTAGCGACGATGTACCTTTTCGGAAGCCCGCCGTCAGGTTTCCAGCCCAGCAATTCCACAATCCTCTTTGCAACATTCCCTGCGCAGGCTGAATCGTTTCCCCCTGCGGGGATTGAAACATTATTGCCGGTCAGGAAACTGGCAGCACGGGGTATAGGATCCGCCAGAATGACCGGGATCAGGGGCCGCTCTGGATACGTTTTTGCGAAATCCTGGACCTCCTTTTCCTGTGTTTCGCCCCACTCCGAGCCCACAAATACGATTAAAGCGTCAGACGAGTCAATCTGTGCGGTTAGCTCCCTGGTGATTCGACCTGCCCTGCCTTTTTCTTTCCAATAAAAGATTTCCATTTGCTGGTTTCGGAGCTTGTCGAAAACAAGGTCAACAAAGTCTTCGTCGCCGAATTTGTAAGAGAAAAACAGCTTCATTTCATCGGTCCCCAATCTCCCAAGGCGGAATCCGCAACTTGAGAACGAATGGATTGAAACTCAATACACGGGGTGGCCTGAATTGTACAGCCTGCGGGATAAGTTGAGAAATGAATAGGTAGAGGCATCTACGCCGGCCCCGGCGAGTTGCCGAAGGCCGGAAAATATCGATTCCGGCAGATCCTTGCTTCAACGGGAAGCGGCCATTTCCCGCAGATTCTCCATCTCGATGAACAGCCTGTCGACGGCCTGTTTGATTGCCGGTTCGAGCGCGGTGTGAAAATGTGCGGAAAGGTCAGCGGATTTGCGGGGCGGAATGGCCAGCAATGCCCCAAGGCTCTGTTCAACTCGCTCGATCGCGCCGTAGGTCTCGTGAGTGCCAAAATCCAGACGATGTTCGAGTTGAGAGTGCATTTCTGCCTGGATGTACCCGAGCAAGTCACGCTCGCCGGGCGTGAGCCGGCGGCCTTCGGCAAGCGGTTTCAGCGCCATTTCGCACCGGTGAATGGCCTCGTCTGCCGCATGAATCCTCTTGATGCAGTCCAACCGAAGCATTCCGCGGTCCTCTTTCCAGGGCTCGTCCGGCTGGTAGCCGGCCCAGTAGCCGTAGTATTGGAAGACCCAGTTCAATTGTTCCCGGGTCAAGCCCTCTTTCCCGAAAAAGCTGTTCAGCGTGGTGAGCACCGACCGAAGTTCGCGGACATTGCCGGGCCAGCGATGCTTGCGAAGGTCGCTGAGAATGTCGCCGGGCAATCTTGCGGCAGAGTTGGCGATCTTCGCCCAGAGTCTCTGCGCGATGATCGGTATGTCGTCGGGGTTATCGCGCAATACTGGCGTTCTGATGACGAACCCGCTCAATCGGAAGAAGAGATCCTGGCGGAATCTGCCTTCCTCGACCATTGACTTCAGATTGCGGTTGGTGGCGGCAATCACGCGGGCCGGGACGGGGATTTCGATGGAGCCACCCAGACGCCGAATCGTCTTGTCGTGCAACGCGTTGAGAATCTTCGCCTGGTGCTTTGGATGCAGATCGCCAATCTCGTCCAGGAACAGCGTCCCATCGGCCGCCAACTCCCAATGGCCGATCTTTCCCCTCTTGAGAGCCGAGGTAAACGCGCCCGGCTCGTACCCGAAGATCTCAGACTCGAAGAGGTCGAATGGAATCGCCGCACAGTTTACCGTCACAAAAGGCTTGTCCCCGTGCTGTTTCTTGTGAATCTCCCTGGCCACGATTCCCTTGCCGGTCCCGGTTTCGCCAACAATGAGCACCTCGTTCTGGTTGCGCGCGGCATATAGAATGTATTGCCGCACCAGGTGGTACGCGCTCGATTCGCCCCAATACCCCCTGGCCACTTCGCTCTCGCCCGGCAGCGTCTTAAGCAGGCGCGCAATGCCGGGTTGGCTTTCTTCGAGCTCGACCTGCGCATCGCCTTGCTCTGCGTTCTTCCACGCCTCGGCAAAGAGCGCGCTGCTGACGCCGACGATGTAAATGCCGTACTCATTCCGCTTTGCGGCGTTCTCCAGCAGCGCCCCAACCGACTGTTTCAAGCGCCGAATCGAATGAAAGGCCGCACCAATATAGGGCAGGCGCGGCCCATGCCCCAGCAACACCTGCGACAGCCCTTTGCGCGCGTCCTTCTGGTGACGATCGACGAAGAGGGCAGGGAACTCAGCCAGCAGGCTGAGGCTGTCAGCGCATAGCACCAGCACTCCTGGCAGGCTATGGTTCCCAAGCAATTCGGGGAGCGCCGCGACCTCGCCGATCTCCATCCGTGCCGATTGCTTCCGGTGCCGGAAGAACACGCCTTGAATTGGCATGATGCGATTCTCTCCTAACCGCAGTTCGCGATCAGCTTATCAGCCCGGTGAGCGGGAGTGAACAGGCCCTAGTCTATCCCAGCGTTCTGGCAGTATCCGCGCGCCGGAAAGCCGGACCATGGAGCCTGCGGGGGCCGCGAATGGCTCGCGTCAGCCGGCAACCGGCGCCGCTTCTGCCGCGTCGCGCCACTGGGCGAACTCTTCGAGACGTCTCAGGTTCCTCGAGTCTGACAATCCTTCAGCCAGGGTCTTCAGAAAGCGGTAGCTCTCCTCGCCGAGCCGGCTGCGCAGGTGGTTGAGCAAGGGTTCGATGGTCCAGTCAGACGAGCCTCCCCCGTCTTCAAACGCCGCCTTGATTTGCGCGACGGAATCGGAGAGAGGCAGGCCATCAAGCGCCGCGAATATGCAGCGAAAGAACAGTATGCGCGGCTCAACGTAGGTTGCGGCTCCTTCTCGCGCGGCCCACGCATGGGCGACTTCTTCGCGCGCCTCGGGCTCGCGATCCATCATCGTCAACACTCGCGCCAAATGGCAAAAGTTGCTGCCCGGTTCAAAGCCGTCGGCGATGCATCCGCGAATCAGCTCTTCTGCGCCTGCATAATCGCCTGTCTCGTACAGATTGTAGGCGCGCTCTCTGCGCGCCAGCGGGTGCCGGCTCTCACTCCAGCTCGATCCATCCTGCGCAGGATCGACGACTTCGAAGAGCCGCCGGGGCCGGCCGGAATAAACGTCATCGTTTGTCAGTTGCCGCCAGTTTTCCTCGCGTGTAAACGGATCGGTGAGATCGAGGAAAGTTTTCTGGTCGAAGTTGACGATCGCTTGCCAGTCGCACCGGGCGTTAGCGCTGCCGGCCAGCCGTTGAATCACGCGTCCGCGGACGTGCGCGCGGCCAGACTCCGGAGACTCGGTCATCGCGCGTTCAATTCCTTCTGCCGCAACCAGCCGGTGATCGAGGACGCCCGCCTGGTCAAGCATCTCGAAGATTCCACCGGCGCCAAGCTGTCCGAATCGCATGTCAATTTCAAGCATTCGCTTTCGTGCGCGCCGCAGCATCTTCATGCGGGTCAGCTTCGGGTTTCGCGGCGGCGCATTCTCCGGCGTCCCGGATTCGGTCTCAACTTCGGGTCCAAAATCCAGTCCGCTTTCCGGTTCGCTGCTCGATTGCAGCGAATCATCGAGATCGGCGGGCCCTTCAAACGGGAGCGCATTGTCGAGTCTGGTCAGCGGCTGCAGGTGGATCTTCCGCGCCTCACTGGCGTAGATGGACCATTTGATTGCCCAATCAAGAGTTTTGGCGACTGTTTCAGGCCCGGTTTCGAGCCTGTCCAGAATCTCTCGCCAGACGCGACAAACGTCCACCGCCCAGACCGGCATGAACTCATCGTTGGCGTGGGCTTCAGCCATCTCCAGGTAATGGCGCTGAACATCGATAGCGGTCAAAGGCCGGTTGCCGGTCATCGCCAGCAGCGCCTTGCCGCTTACATCGCTGAGCACCGTCTGCAGCATCGCAACCGGCTCGGCCATTTGGACCGCAGCTCCCGGCGTGAGCCCGGCGTCGGCCATGGCCACAATCAGGGCTGTCACGCCGAACTTGAGGAACAACGCGGTCTGGGAGCAGAGGCTTTCTCCGCAGATGACGTGCAGCCGCTGGTACCCGTTACTGAGCGGTTCGGTCTTAAAGTGAAAGATCCCCCGCTCACTGGTCGAGTTGTCGGCGGTTGCCCGGTCAAAGTAAGTAAGCCGCGGCGAAAGCGTGAATTCGAGTTTGCGCGATTTTGGGCTGAATCCGCCCGCGCCGGTATAAATGGGCCGTGTGACCAGGTGGGGGAGCAACTGCGCGAGAAGCAGGTCCTGGTCATTCTTGTGGAGATAAGATTCATGCGCGCCCCAGGTTGCAAGCGTGCCGCTATAGTCCACGTTCGAGCGGAAGCAGAGGATCTCGCGGCTGCGCGTACCCCCCTCTTTGGCCGCCGACGCCAGGCCAGCCAGGATTCGGTGTCCTGCCTCGATGTGGCGCACCACATCCCAGGGGTTGGAGCACTCGGGCGTGCAATATTCGGGATGCGTCCCGCAGTCGATGTAAAGGCGAGCGCCGTTGCCCAGGTACAGCCCCGACGAAGCGCTCATGTCGGGCAGATGCGTCAGACGCTTGCTGGCCTGACCCATCAGCACGCTTGCCGCCGACTCGCTCGGAATGGCTCGCTTGCGCCCCCGGCCCGCTACGGCATATTCGGTCTCCGCGCCAAAAAGCAGCTCCGCCATACTCGGCACCCAGCCTCGTATTCATGCTCGCAGCGGCGGAGCGGTATGGCGCAATCACCGCCCAGGCGGCTGAAGCGTGCTTTGGTAAGACTGATTTGGCGCGGCTTTGCGGACGGCTGGTCCATGGCGAACACCGGCGATCAGTGGGATGGAACGGGGATTCGATCTGCGGGGTGAGGTTGGCGAAGGCGTCACATTTTGTCTGCCGGTCCCTGAGGAGCGGCGCCCGCTCCTCACTGAATCGGTTGAGGCCCTCCGCGTCGCGATGGCCGCAGCTCACAAAAATGCGGTTACAGGCCGTTCCAGACATGCAGATTCCCCAAAGACGTTTTCTCACGCAAAATTGAATCCGCAACCACAGAATGATCGGGTTTGGTGACACGAGCCGCGTGTATACTGCCGCTGATTCCCGAATGCGCAATTCTTAAGCGGGCAAAGCAAGGAGCGCACCATGAGCAACGAACGATCCACCAAGATTGTTGTTGTAACCGGCGACTTTACGCTCGACTGGAATCTGGCGCTGGGTCAGAAACCCGGCAGCGGCAGCCGCGCAATGGCTCCCGAGGTGAGTGCGCATCAGATGTGGCAGCGAGGCGGCGCAGGCCTGCTGGCCGACCTTGTTTCCTCAATCGCGGCCGGGATCGGCGGCGGAACGACCTTTACGATCCGCCAGTTGAACGCCCCAAAACGCGCAGCTGGCCGGGCGAGCGGACACGTCGGCCCTGAAAACGAGACTTTCCACCACTCCACCGCACTCTGGCTTCCACACGAATACGAGCCGCAAAACAAAGAGCTTAAGGATCCCCCCAAGGCCTGGCGCGTCGAAGAGTTCCTGGGAGTGAGGCGCAGCC
Source organism: uncultured Acidobacteriaceae bacterium (assembly GCA_963808695.1). Taxonomy (GTDB): domain Bacteria; phylum Acidobacteriota; class Terriglobia; order Terriglobales; family Acidobacteriaceae; genus Telmatobacter. The sequence continues at coordinate 382,379 of CAWEHF010000018.1, read as the reverse complement.
AGTCAGCCAGGGTGTTTGGCCGTTGGGCCAGGGTCAACGACGACGATCCCCATGCATGCATCGTTGTTCTGGACGATGCCGCTCTCGGCTTTCGCGACCACGAGGAGCTTTGGCCGGCCAGCCTGACTGAGGCTGAAAGCCGTCCATGGATCGTGGTCAAAACCAGCCGGCCTATTGCCGAGGGACCTCTATGGAAGCATCTCTGCGCGCATCATTCTGACCGGGTAATTGCGGTAATGACTGCGAACGATCTCCGCCTGACGAATGTACAGCTCAGCCGTGAGTTGAGCTGGGAGCGGACGGCACAAGACCTGGCCTGGGAGATGCACCATAACGACAGGCTCGAAGGTCTGCGCCGGTGCGCGCACGTAGTGGTGTTGTTCAACGCGGCCGGAGCGTTTCTCTGCTCGCGCGACAAAACGGATGCCCTCCAATGCACGTTGCTATTCGACCCGATGGTGATTGAAGGAGTCTGGGAGCAGCAACACCCGGGCCAGATGGTTGGCTACTCGTCGTGCCTGGTGACGGGCATCGTCCATGAGCTCATGCTTGACTCTGCTGCGCCCGACATCAATCGCGGCATCCTGAAGGGCGTCCACGCGATGCGCGCTCTGCACAGGGAGGGATACGGCGTTCGCGGCGCCAAGGCAGCGGAAGTGAGGCTGACCTTTCCAGAGAAACAGGTAGCTGGCGCGTTCGCGGTCGACAAAGAAACTCTCGACGCGGAGTTTGCCACTGTGCCGGTCCCGCTCCCGGTTGCCAGTAGAAACTGGACATTTCTCGGTTTACGTTATCCCGACGAAGTGGAAAAGATCGCTGCAAAGGTGGTGGAAGCAGGCGCAGACAAGGTACTCAAGGGCGTGCCCTTTGGGATTTTTGGCGCTTTGACTACCGTCGACAGGCAGGAGATGGAAAGCCTGCGGAGTATCGGCGCCCTGGCCAGTGAGTATCTGGCCCAGGAAAAACCCAAGCGCCCGCTCTCGGTAGCAGCCTTTGGTCCCCCGGGTGCGGGAAAATCCTTCGGAATTACCGAACTTGCCAGGTCGCTGCGTCCCGGCGGGATTGAAGTGCGCGAATTCAATATGTCGCAGCTTCGCTCCATCGACGAATTGCTCTCGGCTTTTCACCAGGTGCGCGACGTCGGTCTTTCAGGGAAGATTCCGCTCATCTTCTGGGATGAATTCGATAGCGCCTTCGACGGGCCGTTCGGTTGGCTGAAGTACTTCCTTGCGCCCATGCAGGACGGTAAATTCCTGCACGGCAATCTACCTCATCCCGTGGGCCGCGCAATCTTCGTATTCGCGGGCGGAACAAGCCCAACGCTTCAGGAGTTCGGCCGGGGGCTGGATCCTGAGATAGCCCGTGCCGCCAAGCTGCCGGATTTCGTCAGCCGTCTGAAGGGATACATCAATGTTCTGGGACCAAATCCGGTGCAGGGCCGGGACGATCCGCACTGCTGTCTGAGGCGCGCCATCCTGTTGCGCTCGATGCTCAAGCGCGATGCGCCCCAGATCGAGTCCAGGAAGAAATTGCAGATCGATTCAGGCGTTCTTCGCGCACTGATCGAGACAACCCGCTACAAGCACGGAGCGCGATCGATGGAATCCATCATTGCCATGTGCCGGTTGGAAGGCAAGACCAGCTTCGAACGATCTGCGTTGCCCGCCCCGGCGCAGCTCGATCTCCATGTCGATGGCATGAACTTCCTGGCGCTCGTGCATCAGCCCGAGGGCAAGCGTTTGGAGCTGATGGCGGAAGAGACGCACAAGATTTATTGCGAACAGCAGAAGAATGAGGGCTGGAAATACGGTCCAGCGAAAAACGAGGATGCAAAAACAAATCCTCTCCTCGTGGACTACGACAAGCTCTCCGAGGAAGATAAGGAGCAGAACCGCGATCAGGTGCGGAATATCTTTCGCAAGCTCGAACACGCCGGCTGCTCTATGGCTCCGGCCAAGGAGCGGGCGCCGCTTTACAAGTTTGCCCAGGAGATGGTCGAGGAATTGGCCTCCCTGGAACACACTCGATGGATGCGCATGAAGGCGCGCAAGGGATGGCGCTACGCGGACAAACGCGTCGATCGGGAGAAGCTCCACAACTGCATGCTGCCGTGGAAAGCCGGCGAACTGTCTGACTATGTGGGTTTCGAGGACGTTCTTGGAACCGTCGAGTTACCGGAAAAGGAGAAGGAAAAAGACCGCGAAACTGTCATAAACATCCCGAGGATTCTAAACAAGGGCGGCTACACCATCCTGCCGCCGCCCAGGGATCTGACGGGGAACCAGGAACAGAGACATCCGGAATTCGGTAAGGAGTTTCCCGCGCGTGTATTGATTCATCCAAAGACCGAATAGGGTTGAGCCGAGGCAAGACAACTGCTCGTAACTTGCAGAAACCGAAATCCGGCGAATACGTAACCCAAAAGGCAAACCACGGCGGCAAACGCAATCAAAGACATGCCTGGTATAGGCGGTCACCCCAGGCTGATTGACCGGCCTGTTCAAGACCGAAGCTGAGCCGTTCTGCAGGCCGTGAGCTTAGCGCAAGCCAGCAGCCGCATCGATCAAAGATGAATCCACCCGGCACGTATGAGCGCAAGCGATCCAGCGGCAACGACGACCCAGAGCAGGATGCCCTGCAGCAGCGGTCGCGGACCCACCTGGCGAATGGTTTTCATCGAGAGGCCGGTGCCGATGAGGTAGAGAGTCGCTGTAAGTCCCAGAACGCCCAGTTGTTTCAGCCACGGATACGCAGGCTGCAAAGGATGAAAGCAGGTGTTGGCGACGGCGGCCAGACAGAAGAACAAAATGAACCACGGCCAGTGAATGCGCGCCTTGCTTTTCTTCACGACCGCCGTTCCCAAAGACAGCGGCACGATCCAGAGAGCGCGGGCCAGTTTAACCGTCGTTCCAACGGCAAGGGCCAGAGCGCCGAACTTTGCGGCCGCGCCCACAACCGAGCTTGTATCGTGGATGGCCAATGCCGACCAGAGACCGAACTGCGTTTGCGACATGTGAAGACGCGATCCGACGAATGGGAACAGAAGCAACGCAACGGAGTTGAGAATGAAGATTGTCCCGAGTGAAACCGCAATCTCTTCTTCGTTCGCTTCGGCGATGGGAGATATTGCCGCGATGGCGCTGCCGCCACAGATGGCTGTCCCGGCCGAGATCAGGTATGAGGTTGTGGCTTTTACCCGCAGCACCTTGCCCAGGAGCCAGCCGAGAGAGAGAGCAAAGGCGATGCTGCATGCCGTGTAGAGGAATCCAGAGCGGCCTGCCGCGAGCACTTGGTGCAGATTCATGCCAAAGCCCAGGCCGACAACCGAAACCTGGAGCAGCAACCTGGAGCCGTGCCGCGCTTGGGCGTGGAACGGGTGATCGAAGCTGAATCCGTATGCGATGCCAAGGGCCAACGCGACGGGGGGCGAAAGCCGGCCGCTTGCCGCAAGAACTAAACCAGCAATGAACAGAATCCTCGACACACATTCAGTCTCTACCGGGGAGAGCCCGCAGGTCCAAGCAGAAAGAATGATGCCCTATTAGACCGGCTTATGTGCGTTCGATGGGCTAGAGTCTGTTATTAACTTTCCCGCTGCCTACGCGAAAGTTAATAACAGACTCTAGGCCTGATGCGCGATTTTGGCCGCACGCCTTTGAGCAGTGCCGGCGAGCACAAAACTGCGAAACTCCGCAGCCGGGCCGGGAAGCTCAGGACCTTTTGGCGAGATCACCACAAAGTGCCGGTGGAGGCGGACGCCTTTGATCTCCACGATGCGGAATGCGGGCCCGAGGCGCGCATCCTTGGCAATGGCCCAACGGGAGACGAAACCTACGCCCAACCCCGCCTCAACCGCCGACTTGATGGCTTCGGTTGAGTCGAGTTCCATGACTACGTTGAGCGACTTTCGCCGGATGTGGTGGCGCTCGAGCGCCAGCTCAATGATGTGCCGGGTACCTGAGCCGCGCTCCCGCATCAGCAGCGGCGCAGCGGTCAGATACTCGGGCGCAATCTCAGCATGCTCTGCCCATTCGTGGGCAGAAGGCGCCAGCAACACAAGTTCGTCCTCAAGAAAAGGCGCCAGAGTAAGATCGCGGCTGCGCGGCGGGCCTTCGATGAATCCCAGGGCGATCTTCTCCTCTTCAACCGCCGTCACAATCTGCTCGGTGTTCCCGCTCATCAGCGTTGGATGCACGCGCGGGTGGGAGGCGCAGAACTCGCTGAGAAGGCGCGGCAGCACATATTGTGCGATGGTCGTCGATGCTCCCAGCGTGAGAGCGCCACTTTGCGTTCCGCTGAAGCCGGCCATGGCGTGCCTTGCCTCGCGCAGCAGCCGGCCGGACTCCTCGGCAAAACGGAGCAGCGCCGCGCCTGCCGGTGTGAGCCTCACCTGCGATCCGCTGCGGTCGAACAAAACAACCTCGAGTTCGTCCTCGAGAGCCTTGATCTGCTGGCTCACCGCGGGCTGCGTAAGATACAACTCCTCGGCTGCTTTGCGAAAGCTCAACTGCTCGGCCACCTTGCGAAATACGGTGAGCCTGAAGTTCTCGAGCGAAGTCATTGCGATGATTAGAACACCGGCGAGCGGCTGCCCGGCGCAGTGGTGGTGGCGGAGGGCAGGATCGAACTGCCGACCTTGGGGTTATGAATCCCACGCTCTAACCATCTGAGCTACTCCGCCGGGAGGGGGCGCGGCAAAAAGGCGCCAATATCGATGATACGGACCAAAGAATGTGCGGTCAAACTCTGCCGCACTCGGGTGACGTCAAGCCGCTTGTGTAAAAACGCGGAGGGTGCGATTTTTCCATTCCAGGTTGAATCTCTGGAAGATGGAGTAGATGATGCGGTCCACGGATTGCACGTTGACGAAGCAGACCATGGGCCGGGTTCTTCGGCGAACTTCGACGAAGCAACGTTCGATGATGTTGGTGGTGCGCAGCTTGCGCCAGAGATGCTTGGGAAAAGCGAAGAAAGCGAGCAGCTCGGGCAGATCGCGCTCCAGTTGCCTGACCACGGAGGAATATTCGCTCCGCCAGCGACGGCAGAAGGCGCGCGCGGCAGCCTCTGCCTGACGGCGGCCTTTGGCCAGATAAATGGCCTGGGCGTCGACCTTGACGGCGTCGTAGTCGCGCTTGCGCACCTTCTCCAGGATGTTGCGCATCTTGTGCACCCAGCAGCGCTGGTGGGTCGCGCGCGGGTACACGGTTTGGATGGCCGCCGCCAACCCGGGACATCCGTCGGTGACGACCAGCAGCAGCTTGTCGCCCCTCAGGCCGCGCCGGTAGAGATCGTTGAGCAGCGCCTCCCAGTGGGCCTGGCCCTCACCTTTGGTGCGCAGAAAGCCGAGCAGTTGCCGAGTGCCGTCCTGGCGCACACCGTAGGCCACCAGCATCTGCACGCACTGCCGTCCTGCGGGCCGGCGCACCTTGAGATTTACCCCGTCCAGGAATAGATAGGCCCACTCGTCGTTCAGCTTGGCCTGATGAAACTGCCGGACGGCATGGTCCAGATCGCGAGCCAGGTTGGAGACCGTCTGCGCGCTGACCGTCTCGCCCGTCAGCGTGGCCACCACACGGCCCACCTGACGCGTGGAAATGCCGCGCAGAAAGGCCTCGCGAATCAGCAGCGCCACCTCCGGCGCCCGGCGCTGGAACTTGTCCAATCCGGCGGGAAGGAAACCCTTGTCCCGGGTGCGCGCTATGCGCAGCCGCAGGGTGCCGAAGCGGGTCACAAAGTCCCGCTCGTAATAGCCGTTGCGATAGCCCGCCGCCACCCTGGGGCCGCGTTCGTACGACTCGTAGCCCATGTACAGATTGCGCATCCGCTCCGACTCCGCCTCCAGAAAATGCTTCCAGGCCAGCCGCGTCTTGGCTTCCAGGTCGCCCCAGAAGCTCTCCTTCAAATCACTGAGAAAGTGTTGGAAATGCTCGTCAATCGAGATAATCTTCGCCATGGGGTGTAAGTCTCCTTTTCGGAATCGGCTTTAGCTCGTCAGGCCAAAGCCAACTTACACCCTCCTGCCTTTTACACAATCGAATTTACGTCACCCGCACTCGACGACGCAGCGTGAGTGAGGACGGCCCACTCCTGTAAACTCGCCTGCATGAGCACGATGCGAATCGCCGGCGTCATTCCGGCACGGCTGGCTTCAACGCGGTTATCGCGCAAGGTGTTGCGCGAGATTGCCGGCCGGCCCATGGTGGAGTGGGTGTGGCGCGCCGCGCACCAGAGCGGCCTGATGGACCCGGTCCTGGTTGCCACCGATTCCGATGAAGTGGCCGAAGCCTGCCAGAGCCGGGAGATCCCTTTCGTCATGACCTCGCCCGGCTGCGTCAGCGGCAGCGATCGCGTGCGCGAAGTGGCGCGCCAGGTCGAGGCAGATATCTACGTCAATATTCAGGGCGACGAGCCAATGCTTACGCCCGATTTCTTTCCTCCCTTGCTCAGCCTGTTCGATCGGCCAGAAGTGCAGGTATCAACGTTGGCCGTCCGCTGCCCGCCGGAGGAGATTCTGAACCCGAACGCGGTGAAGGTGGTGACGGCTCTCGATGGCCGTGCGCTCTACTTTTCGCGCGCCACGATTCCCTTTGACCGGGACGCGCAGGGCGCTGCCGGCTATCGCAAACATTTGGGTATTTACGCCTACCGTAAGACCGCGCTCGAGCAGTTTGCGGCGCTGCCGCCGGGTTGGCTCGAGCGATTGGAGCGGTTGGAACAGTTGCGTCTGCTCGAGAACGGGATCGATATCTACGTCGCAAATGCCCCGCGCGACACCATCGGAGTCGACACCGAAGAGGATCTGGCCCGCGCCGAGGCTGTTCTTCGCGCCAGATTGCAGAGCTGAGCAGCGTCAGGCATCTCCCCAGTCCAGTCTGTCAGGCATGTGACCGGTCTGTACCCCCCCCCAAAAAAAATTTCGCTAAATTCATGATTCCGTTTGGGTTGCTGGCGAGGCGACGTCATCAGTAGCCGCAAAATCTTGAAACTAAAAGACTTAAAACGTAAAATATTCAAAGCAAATGGGTTATGGTTTGGTCTTTGCAGCGTTTATTCGGCTGAAGGCCAGCAAGGCCCAATCTCCCCGTTTATGAATGTAGCGCGGCGAGGGGAAATCATCTGCAAAGCAGCATAGCCAGGGGCATTTCTTTTTCACGTATATCCATTCCGGCAGAATTGTCTTTCAGACTCAGGATGGGTTCCAGCAGAATAATGGCAGGCTCCAGCTTCCCTGGCCCCAAGCTATGTTTCGCCACGTCCTCATCTTCGGTCTCGTCGGCGGCGCGCTTGTCGTTCTGCTCAAGCTCACCGAGTACCGGCTTCTGGTGATCGAGCACTCGTTCGAGCTCTATGCTGGGCTGATTGCGGCGATCTTTGCCGCGTTCGGCATCTGGCTCGGCCTCCGCATCACGCGCGGGCGCGAAACCATTCGAGAAGCGGTCGTGGTGAGGGAAGTGCTTGTCGCGGCGGAAGCCCGTGCCCTGGAGCCCTTCGCTCCCAATACGGCCCGCCAGCAGACCCTCGGCATCACGGCGCGCGAGCTCGAAATCCTCACGCTGGTCGCCCGCGGCTTCAGCAATCGCGAGATCGCCACGCAGCTTTTCGTTTCAGAAAACACCGTCAAGACACACTGTGCCCGTGCCTTCGATAAACTCGGCGCCAAACGCAGAACGCAGGCGGTGCAGTTAGGAAAGGAATTCGGCCTCATCCCATAGAAACGGTCGCCGAAACGGATGATTTTTGACTCCGCGCAGTAAAATCATCCGAAAGGATGACGACATTCGGCCCCGAACCACCGCATCGTGACTCCATCGTCACTCGATCTTCATTCGAAACAGGAGCCAGCCATGAAGAAAACCGTTCTGACCTTCGGCCTGATCGCTGGCGTCATGATCTCCGTCCTTACGGGCGCTACGATGTTCATCGACGACAAGACCGGTTTCGGCCACGGCAAGAGTCTCGGCTACGCCATCGGCTATACCATCATGGTGGCGTCGTTCCTGCTGGTCTATTTCGGCATCCGCAGCTACCGCTACAACACCCTCGCCGGCCAAATCTCTTTCGGCCGCGGCTTCGCCTGCGGCATCCTGATCACCCTCATCACCACCGTCTGCTATGTCGCCATGTGGGAGGTGCTCTACTTCAACTTCATGCCTCACTCTATGGACAGCTACTTCGCCGCGCAGATTCACAGAGTCCAGTCCTCAGGACTTGACCCCGCCACCACCGCCGCGCAGGTCGCTGACATACAGCACTCTCAGCGGCTCTACCAGAACCCCTTCGTCAACATGGCCTATACCTTCATTGAGCCCCTGCCCGTGGGCCTTATCATTACTCTCATCTCAGCTGCCGTCCTGCGCCGCAAAGCCCCTGTCGAACCCACCGCCGCTCGCGCAGTCGTGACCACATGACTCAAAAGGCCGGTGCGTAAGCCCCGACCTTCCGCATTCTGGGCTTTCATACGGTTCTCATTGGCAAACGACTCTCAAAGGAGGCTGCATGGCTTCAATCACTGGATTTGGCGGGATATTCTTGCGAGCGGATGATCCAAAAGCTCTGTATCAATGGTACGAGCGGCATCTCGGCCTGGTGAAGTCCGAGGGAGCGTTCGCGTTTCCAGCCCCGACGCAACACGCTCAGGTCGTCTTCGCCCTTTTCAAACAAGACAATGACTACTTCCCTCCGGCACAGAAAGCAATGATCAATCTCCAGGTGGACGACCTGGATGGTGTGCTGGACCGTTTGATAGCCGAAGGTGTCACCGTCGATCCAAAACGCGAAAGCTATGACTTCGGAAAATTTGGCTGGATCACCGATCCGGAAGGAAATCGCGTGGAGCTTTGGCAGCCTGTCGCAAATTGATCAGGAATCAATCCGTGCCCACTACAACAATCTGGAATGAGTGAGGGATCATCGGCGCCCAATTGCGCCGCCAGGCAGGTGGAGGGCCGCCCTGGCCCGGCGCACCACCCGGCGGAGGGCCGCCGGCAGCGGGTGCAGTCTCGGCCGGAGGGGGCGGCGTGGGCCCGAACTCAGCCGTGATCAGGTAAACATTGCCGGTCTTGGTATCGAGTGTGTGGGTCTTGGCGCGCGCTGGCGTCAGCACGGTCTGCTCAACTGCGAAATCTGTGGGCGAATTCTCTTTGACCACCGTCAGCGTGCCGTCGCCCTGCGAGGTGAAGGCCTCCGTGGTCGCGGGATTGAAGGAAGCGCCGTCGCATCCCACGCCGATGGGCAGGTCGGTGATGATGTGGCCGTCAGCGGCTGAGAGAATCACCATGTTGTTTTTTTCGCGGCAAGCCGCAAACAGGATGCCGTTTTTCGCATCGAGCGCCAGCCCCGCGCAGCCCGAGCCTCGGCTCGAGAGATCGTAGCTGCCAACCATCTTCATGTCGTCTGCGTCGATCACGGCGATGGCCGCCTTATCCACGATGTCCACGTAGATTTTGCCGTGGCCGTCGGTGGCCGCCTGCTCGGGCGCGCCGCCAATATCGATAGTGCCCAGGATCGAGCCGTCCTTGTCGTCTATCACCGTGATATTGGGCGCCGAGTGGCTCAAAACATAAAAGCGGTGATTGTACGGGTCGTTCAAATAACCGTCCGGATTGCCCTGCACATCGATCTTCCTGATTACCGCGAAGGACTTGGCGTCGAACATCGTGACCGGCTTCGAAGTGGCGAATCCGTGCCCCGTGGCCGTATCAACCGCGGCGCCGTGGGCGCTCACGCCCGCGATGTCGCCCACCTGGGCAAGCGTGTCGAGATTGAAGATCCCAATGTGGCCGGAGGGGCCTGAGCGCGCAACGTAGAGATTGCGGCCGTCGGGATCGGCGGTTACGTAGTCGAATCCTCCGTCGCCGCCGGTGAGCTGGATTTTCTGGACATGATACGGGCCGCTGGGTTGCGGCTGGGCGAATGCCGAGAGCGAAAGCGCGGCGATGAGAACGGTTAGAGCAATGTACTTTGCTGGCATGTCGTTTCCTGAAATCAATCTGAGAAATGGGGGCTTGCGAGGCCGGAGTCCTGACGCCCGAACGGCAGCAGTTTCTTGTGCAGGGAAAGGATACACGTCCCAGGCAATCGAGTGACAGAGGACAAAAAGGCCGGCGCGCGCAATCGGGCTGGGCAATGGGTTGGCCACAGCAATTCTGGAACCGCTCTATTACCGGAATTGCGCGCAAGATTCGGAGTGCAGCGCGAGGCGGTTCGGAGCGAATATCATTTTCATGAACACGAGCGCACAACCCGTTAGAACCGAATTCGAACCGCCTATCACGTTGATGACTGCATCGAACCGCGCAACCAACCCGATCTCAGCAACCAAAGAGCCTGTCAAAGAAGAGGCTGCGTGGCGCCAGGTGCAGTCGCGCGACCGCGAAGCCAGATTCTTCTACGCGGTGACCACGACCGGCGTTTTCTGCTTCCCCTGGTGTGCAAGCCGCAGGCCGCTGCGCGCCAACGTGCGCTTTTTCCGCACCGCGCAGGAGGCGCAGGCTGCCGGTTTTCGCCCGTGCAAAAAGTGCGCGCCCACCTCGGATGAGAGTCCGGCTTCCGCAAGCCGGCCCATCGACAAGGTCCGCGCTCACATTGAGCGCAATCTCGATCGCCCGGTGAAGCTCGAGGAGCTTGGCCGCATTGCCGGCAGGAGCCCTTTCACCGTGCAGCGACTCTTCAAAAGCGAGATGGGAGTGAGCCCGCTCCAGTACCAGCGCACGTTGCGCGCCAACAGCCTGCGCGGAGCGCTCAAGAGCGGCAGCTCGGTGACCGATGCCATCTACGCCGCCGGATTTGGCTCATCGAGCCGCGCCTACGACGGTTCCTCGCTGGGCATGACGCCGGCTCGTTTTCGCGAGGGCGGCCGCGGCGAGCAAATCGACTACGCTGCCGTACCTTCGCCGTTCGGATGGATGATTGTTGGCGCCACGGAGCGCGGCCTGTGCTGGCTCGCGCTTGCAGGCACCAAGGCCGAAGCTGAGGCGACTCTGGGCGCCGAATTTCCCGAGGCGGAGCTGCGCCGCGACCCTTCGCTCTCGCGCCTGGTTGATGCAGCGCTCGCATCGGTCCGCGCGGGCACCGATCTCTTTACCAGTGGCTCCGGCCACGAGCGGTTAGACCTGCGCGGAACCGTCTTCCAGCTTCGCGTTTGGCAGGCGCTGCGCCAGATTCCCCGCGGCGAAACGCGAACCTACAGCCAGCTTGCCCGCGAGATGGGCCAGCCCAACGCTACGCGCGCCGTTGCCCGCGCCTGCGCGCTGAATCGCGTTTCGGTCGTGGTGCCTTGCCATCGCGTGGTCGGCGTCAACGGCTCGCTCACCGGCTATCGCTGGGGCGTGGAACGCAAGCGGCAGTTGCTGGCGGCGGAGAAGGGCTAGCGGTCAGCCGTCAGCCCAAACGCCTCACAAAAAAGGCGGCAAAGCTTTGAGCCTTACCGCCGCCCTGTCCCTGGGTTGTCTTGAAATGTTGCAGTTTTGCTAAACCTGACAGCCATCAAGCGTCAAAGTCGCGGGGCTGCTGACCACTGATCACTGCAGAAGCTTGGTTACTTCCTGCTGAACGCTGTTGGCCTGGGCGAGTGCGGCGATGCCGGTCTGGCTGAGGATCTCGTACTTCGACATGTTTGAAGTGGCCGACGCGTAGTCGGTGGCCTGCACCGCGTTCTGAGCAGAAACAATGTTCTCCTGCTGCGTGCTCATCACCTGGCTGATGGCATTCAGCGTGTTGATCTGCGCGCCGATGTAGCCGTCCTGCGCCGCCACGTAGCTGATCGCGTCGTTCAGCACCGACTCGGCGTTCTGCGCGTTGCCCTGCGTGGTGAGGTTGGTGTTGGAAAGGTTCGCGCTCAGGTCGCCGCCATTCGCCGTCACGTACTCGATGGTTTCGGTGGCTGCTGTGCTGGTGTCCAGCGCTGCCGGCGTGATCGCCGTCGTGGTGTCTTCAAACGCCGGCCCCGCGCCAAGCGAGATCGCCACGTTGCTATTCGTGTTGGTGAGCAGGATGCCCGCGTCGCCCGCGGCAACCGTTGCCGACGAGTCGCCTGTCGCACCCGCGGTGGTAAAGCTGGCCGTCACGCCGGGAATGCCATCCTCGTTGATCTCCGAAATGAGCCCACTTACGGTGGTCGCGGTGGTGGTGACGGTGCTGGTGGTGCCATCCGGATTGGTGATGGTGAAGACCAGGCCGCCCGCGACCGCATCGTTTTGCTGCGCCGCTGTGGTAAGCGTGCCCGGGACCGTATCGACGGAGAGATCGACAAACTGGCCCGCGTCGCTCTGCTGCACCGTGCCGCCGGAGTCGCCGACGCTGGCCGAAGTGAGGCGCGCGAAGTAAAGGTTGTCGATCGAAGCGCCGGTCGAAGACGAGTCGCCGGTGTAGATGGCTACGCCAGCCTGGTTGCCCGTGAATACCTGGTTCTGGTTATAGGTGGTGGTCGTGCCGATATTGTTGACCTCCGACAGGATTGACTGGTACTCCTGGTTGGCCGCCGACTCCTGCGAGCTGTTGAGGGTGCCGTTGGAGGCCTCAGTGGCCAGCGTAATGGCGCGGTTCAGCAGGCTGGAGACCTGCGAGAGAGCGCCGTCGGCCACCTGCAGCAGACCCACTCCCTCAGTCGAGTTCGTCTCGGATTGAGAGAGGGCCGCCGAGTTGGCGGCAAGACCGTTAACCAGCGACAGGCCCGCGGCATCGTCGGCGCCGGAGTTGATGCGCGACCCTGACGACAACTGCTGCAGAACCGTCTGCAGGCTGTTGTTTGTGTTGTTCAGATTGTTCTCTGCGTAGATTGCCGACAGGTTGTTCAAAACACCGAGGGCCATGGGACCAACTCCTTCTCGGATGCCGATTGCCCGCCGCGGCTCATCTTGCCTTGCCGCTTTGATTCCCCTTGGGAGGGCCCTGCTGCATCCACCTCTTTCATCGGGCGGGCGTGGAAGAACTTTAGTCATTTTTTTCGATTCTCGTTGAAAGGCCGTTTGCAGCGATGCGAATCAGAGTGTCCGGCAACGATTCAGAGGTTGTTTCGATGCGATGCAGCGGCTGGCCTGAATCGCTACAGCAAAGTGCGGCAAATCGGGACAGCGAAGAGGGATGAAATCACGCGTTCCCGCCTCCGGAAGCGCGACAAAAACCAATCAGGACGCAAAAAATGGCGGCATGGTTTTGACCCATGCCGCCAACGGTCCTTTTTACGGGACCGCATGCTCTCTGCCTTGAGAAGCTTGCAAATCTTGCGGGGGCCGGCCGGTTTTGTTCTTTAGAACCGTGCCGGCCCTCTTTATATATAAGCTGCCTCGAACCTATTGTTCGTCGCCCGAGGGTCCGCCCTGAGGCGGTGCCGGAGGCGGCGCGCCCTGGGAATCCGCGCCAGGCTGCTGGGACTGCCCATGGCGATGGAACCCATTGCCGGGGCCATTCCCGCCCGGACCATTTCCGCCGGGTCCGCGGTCGCCTCGACCCCATTGGCCGCGCTGCGGCATAGGGTGGTCGCGGAACGCCTGCACCTGCTTCCACTGGTCGGGCGTCAGCTTGGCCCGGAGGGCAAGCAGGAAGCGCGCGTTGGCCTTTTCAAGCTCGGCGCGAGTGGCCGCGATTTTGTCGATCTGCGCCAGGATCGCCGTCTCGTTGGGCTGATCGGCGCCCATCAGCGGCTGCATTTCGAGTTCGGCCTTCTCTTCCGCGGCCCGCAGGTCGATGAGCTTTTCGCGGTGCGCGAGCAGGATCGCATCCATTGCCTTGCGCTGCTCATCGGTCAATTTGAGTTGCTCTACGAGCCTGGGATTATTCCAGAACTGCCCGCGTGTGCCCTCGAATCGGAAGGCCCTTTCCATCGGCGGCCGGTGCTCGCCGAATCCGGGAGCAATTCCCGGGCCGCTGCCGGGTCCCTGCGCGAACGCGAATCCTCCCGCCAAAGGAACCGCTGCCAACGCCAAAACCAACCGTAGTGCAAGTTTGCCTTTCATCTTTTCTCCTCTTTAGGTCTTTCCAAACCGCTTCGATCTGGATTTAATTCGTGCCGTTGTCTTCCATCAGTTGAGCCAGCGGCTCCATGGCCGCCGGAACGCTGCGCGATACATCGGTATCGACATTCGCGAGCAGGCTCTCATCGGTTTCCTGGGCTTTCTGCTGCTCGGCGAGCTGGCGCTGGTGCTCAATGAACGCCTGCTTCGCCTGGCGCTCAACCACGATGCGATGATGGTCGTAGATGCCGCCGCTTACTCCGCCTGCAATCACCACGCATCCCAATGCCCAGGCGAGCGCGGGGCGCCAGGTGCTGTGCACGGCCACGCGCACTGTGCGGGGACGATTGAACTCCGCCTTGCTCCAGGCATGCACGCTCTGGCGGAAGTTCACCAGCGCCTGATCGAGTTCCGGATCGGGTTGAGGCTCGGCTGCCGCTCCCGTTTTTGATTGAATCCAGTTCATCGCTTGCCCCCCAACTCCGCTCGCACTTTGGCCAGTGCGCGCGATAAATGCGCTTTCACCGTTCCCTCGCTTAAACCCGTGGCCGTCGCGATCTCGCTCAGTTCCTGCTCCTCGACGTAGCGCAGCAGGAAAACCGTTCGCTGCCGGTCGCTCAGCCCCTCGACCGCCTTCCACACCCGGCCCACTTGCTCGCGCGCCAGCAACTGCTGCTCCGCGGTGCGCTCGCCACTGGGCAGCCACTCGCCGGCTTCGTCCACATCGACCGCATTCGACCTCGTCTGCCGCCAGAACTGCATGCGGCGGTTGCGCCAGTGGTCCTTCTGCAGGTTGATCGCAATCCGCATCAACCACGTCATTGCAGTCGAGTCGCCGCGGAAGTGGCTCCAGTTGCGATGCGCCTTCAAAAAGCACTCCTGCGTGAGCGTCTCGGCCAGGTCGATATCGCGCGTGGACGCAAGCAGGAAGCGGAAGATCTGCGGCCGGTGAGTTTCGACGACGCGCGCAAACTCCTGCGCGGAGAGCTCCTCCGCTGTTTGCGCCGCCATCGGCTCAACCACTGTGCCGGCTGCCATCACTTTGGTAGACGCCCGCATATCGCGCAAGTTTACAGCCTCCGCCTTATTTTCGACGCACTTGGGGGCCGCTTGGACCCATCCGCATCCGCTTGAAATGCGGCTCTATCACGGTGTTGAATCTGTTCGACGCACGAGCCTGAAAAGGGTCAGGCTGCGGGGCGAATTTGCCGGGAGGCCTCAATGGGCCCGGTCGGTGACGGCGGCATGGCCGTGTCTCCGACAGATATAATTTGGGGCGGAAACGAGGACCTTGTTTTGATGGGAAATGAGATGATATCGCGGCGGACTTTCCTGGGTGGGCTCGCGGCTGGCGCCGCGGGCACGGCATTGGCATCGACGGCCAGGAGCTACGGGCAGATTCTGGGCGCCAACGATCGCATCAACTTTGCGGTGAACGGGCTGAACGGGCGCGGCCATGCGCATCTCTGGGCGCTCAAGAACAACGACAAGACTGCCCGCATTGCCTATATCTGCGACCCCGACGCGAAAATCCTGGCAAAGTTTGCCGGCGAAGCGCAGCAGGTGCTTGGTTACGCGCCCAAAGCGGAGGGCGACTTTCGCAACGCACTGGCTTCGAAAGAGGTGGACGCCATCACCATTGCCACGCCCGATCACTGGCACACACCGATGGCGGTTCTGGGGCTGAAGGCCGGCAAGCACGTGTATGTCGAAAAGCCTTCGAGCCATAATGCGCGCGAAGGCGAGCTGCTGGTGGCGGCGCAAAGGAAGTACGGCAAGCTGGTGCAGGTGGGCGACCAGCAGCGCTCGTCCGACTACACGATCAGGATGATCGAGCAGATTCACCAGGGGTACATCGGCGAGGCGTATCTGGCCCGTGCGTGGTACGCGAATACCCGCGGCTCGATGGGGATCGGAAAGCCCGCGCCAGTGCCTGAGACGCTCGACTGGGATTTGTGGCAGGGACCGGCGCCGCGCAGCGAGTACAAGGACAACATCCATCCGTATAACTGGCACTGGCTGCGCCGCTACGGAACCGGAGAGACACTCAACAACGGCACGCATGAAGTGGACGTCTGCCGCTGGGCGCTCGGAGTCGAGTATCCGGTGACCGTGTCGGCGACCGGAGGAAGGTATCAATTCAAGGACGACTGGCAGTTTTACGACACGCTGATCACCGACTTCGGCTACAAGGACAAAACCATCAGCTGGGAGGGCCGCAGTTGCCAGGGAATGAAGGAGTACGGGCGCGATCGCGGCTCGGCCATCTTCGGCACCAAAGGCACGGTGGTGATCGATCGCGACGGATACGACGTATTCGACTGGAAGGGCAAGCAGACTGACCAGTTCCGTGTCGGCACCCAGACATCGTCGAGCGATACGGTCGGCCGCGACTCGATGACCGATGCGCATTTCGCCAACCTGATCGCCGCAATCCAGGGGCGCGAGGAGCTGCATTCGCCGATCAAGGTTGCGAACGTAGTCGTCACCATGCTGCTGCTCTCGAACATTGCGTGGTTCGTCGATCGCAAGCTGCATCTCGATACCGAGAACGCGCACATCGTCAACGATCCCGAGGCGATGAGCTATTGGGGCCGCGAATACGAAAAGGGCTGGGAAGTGACGGTTTGAGAGTCGCGACTCTCAAACCGTCATCCCGAGCGTCGCTGAGGCCGAAGGCTGTCGCCGCGGCGACTGGCGAGGATCTGCATTTTCGGGGCCTTTCTCCGTCCCACATTCGAAGATCGCATTTGCACCGAACAGCAGCTTGAGCCATCAAAAGAATCGAGGAGACCAACGAATGGCAGCTGAAACAGCGACGTTGCCCGCCGCGCAGGCCGGGACCATCACTCTGGGCGGAGACCTGACCGTGAACCGCCTGGGCTATGGCGCCATGCGATTGACCGGCCCGGGAATCTGGGGTCCGCCGGCGGATAAGTCTACTGCTCTGGCCACGCTGCGCCGCGCCGTGGAACTGGGCGTGAACTTTATTGATACGGCGGACTCCTACGGGCCCGATGTGAACGAAGAGCTGATTGCCGAGGCGCTTGCGCCGTACTCGCATGGAGAGGTGATCGCGACCAAGGTTGGATGGACGCGGCACGGACCCGGCGTATGGGCGCACAATGCCAGCCCCGCGCACATTGCCCAGGCTGTTGAAGGCAGCCTCAAGCGGCTGCGCCTCGAGCGCATCGACGTTTACCACCTGCATATTCCCGATCCAGCGGTTTCGTTCGATGCGTCGATGGAGGCGATGGCGCGGCTCAGGGAGGCAGGCAAGGTTCGTCACGTGGGGCTTTCGAACGTGACGCTCGAGCACATCAAGCGCGCGGAGAAGATTGTGCCCATCGTGAGCGTGCAAAACCGTTACAGCTTCAGCGACCGCGAGTGGGACTTCGTTCTCGAATACTGCGAGGAGCAGGGAATTGCCTTTCTGCCCTGGGGCCCGATGGCGCAGGGACGGCAGGCCAATGCAGTTGTGGGGCAGATTGCCAGAGAGCGCGGCACGACCACGGCCACGGTGTCGCTGGCGTGGCTGCTCGGCCGCTCGCCGGTGGTGTTGCCGATTCCGGGAACGGGGTCGGTGAAGCACCTCGAAGAAAATGTCAGTGCGGCGATGTTCAAGCTCAGCGACCAGGAGTTCGCGGCGCTAAATTCCGTGGTGGCGAAACCGTACTGGCTGCGGGGGTGAGACGAGGGAACAGGGAACAGGGAGTAGGGAGTAGGGGACAGTTGAGCAGTTGAACAGCTGAACAGGGGCGAGTCAGCTAGTCAGCGGCGTTCCGTCACACCCTAGCGGAGCTTGGATGGGGCACTCGGACATGAGCCGCTCAGGCTTTGGTCTTTGAGCGGCGCGGCGGCACATAGTGAAATCGCACCAGGTAAATCTTCTCGCCGCGGCCGTGCTTTGCCACCTTCAGCAGGTCGAGGACTCCCAGGAACCCCGAGCCCCGCGCCAACTCCGGGGTGATGTCGGGTAAACCGATCGGCTCAATTGAGTCCACCTCGATCTCGCCTTCCTCCATGCGGTAGCGATTGCCCACCTTCACACGAGGGCTCATCCAGATGCGGACGCTCACGGTGATGTCGCCGCGGCGAACTCCCTCGCGAAGGCGCTTGGTGAAGATCATGGCAGCAGTCTACATGGAGCCGGCCCGAACCCGATGCATGGGGTATACCCCCCTATCCCTGTAAAGAAGTATCTTATTTTTCATCGAGTTAACGGGGAGCATGCGTCTCCATGTATTACAAAACAAACGAGTTGCCGTCAGAGATTTGAAAATAAAGTACTTACGCGCGATTCGCTGTCGTCGTCCGGTCCAAAACGGGCTCAAGCCGGTCTGGATTTTCCAGTTCCATGAACCGATTGTGCACCGGAAGGGGGGAATTAACTGCAAGCCTGATTGAGTTCGCAAAGCTGGCGGGCAGGGCTCGCGGTTTCCCACCCTTTCTGCGAGTCGCTGTGGCGACGCGCAGAAAGGATGGGGCACGGAGTGTTTGTGCGTGGTTCGGGCCTCTCGTCCACTTATTGGATTAGGACTACGCTCATGCTCCACGGCGTGAGCGTTATGGCCAGCGGAATCGACTGCGTGCCCATATCGGTGGTCGATGGGGCTGCCCACACCGGGTTGCCGTCGTTATAGGTCGGGTCGGTTTCGTCATAGAGCATCTTGTCGTAGGTGATCACTTTGACGTCGGGCGAAGTGGCCTCGCCGTTGACCGTGACCAATACGCCCTCGCTGGTGGTTTTATTCACGTTGAAGAGCACCAGGGCGGTACCGCCGGAGTGGGTGGCCGCGTAAGCGCGAACGTCGTTGGTATCGCCGGTAACTGTCGGCGCCAGCACGCGCTCGCCGTTGACTGCCACGTTGCTGAAGAGCTGGAAGGCCCGGGCGGTCGGAGACATGGTGCCGATGGGGCCGTAGGCCGTGCAGGTGGGATCGAGAGTTGGGCCGTCGGAGAAGACGTTGTAAGCGCCGAAGTCCTGCCAGCCATAGAGAGAGTTGCTGTCGTTGCCGGCCTGACCGTTGCAGTTGCCGAACCCGATCCACCAGGTGGCGCGCGACACGCCGTCGTTCATCATTTCGCCCAGCATCTGCCCGGCGTAGAGGCCCTGGGTAATGGAAACGCTCTGCTTGCCGGGGTTGGTATAAACCGAGCCCATTTCACCCACGTAGATGGGAGTGTCGGGTTCGCCGGCCGCGGCCAGTTCGCTCTTCAGGATGTTGATGTTCGTAGTCAGTCCCTGCGCCGCCTGCTGGGTCAGGTACGCATCGCTCTCATCGAAGGGCGCCTCCGGATAGTAATGGAATTCAACGAAGTCGTAGTATCCCTTGGCATTGGACATGATGGTGTCGTCCCAGCCGCCAGCGGTGTTGTCGGCGTCCGCGTCGATGCCGACCAGGGTGTTGGGGCTGGCAGCCTTGATCAGTTTGTAGTAACCGGTGCTTCCCACAACAGCCGAGGCATAGATAGTGGGATCGTTCGGCGTCGAGTGCAGGTCGGTCTCCCAGTTTCCGTACTCCTCGTTGCCGACTGTGATGTGGCTTGCTGTGACGCCGTCGGTGACGGCTGCCGCCGCCCACGCTGCTGCTTCCTTGGGATCGCCGCCTGCGGTGCAGGCCTCATTGGTGCCGTAGTCGGCCGTCAGTGCCAGATCGTACGGGCCACCCTGCGGGATGGCAGAGACAAACTCCGCGAACGTGCTGTAGCCGCCCCAGGCGGTGCTGTTCGCGGTGCATGAGTTGGCGGTGCTGCACGTGCACTGATACGGCGTCACCAGCGAACTGCTGCCGGTTTGGTAGCCCCAATGGTATTGGTCTGACCACGAACCGCCCGGCCAGCGGATTGCCTGGATGCCGGCCTGCTGAAACGCCATGTTGATGGCGGCCGCGTTGCCCACATCGTCGAACCACGCCGGCAGGTTCATGCCCAGAAGCCGATTGGTGACGGCGATGCCGGGGGCGGCCGGATTTACCGACACCGAAGCGGTAGTGACGGTCACGGTCGCCGTCGCGGTCACTGATGTATTTGCCGCATTGGTGACCGTAAGCGTGTAGGTGGTTGTCGTGGTCGGGCTCACGCTCACCGGTGTTTCGCTGGTCACGGAACTGCTAATAGTCGTGCCGCCGGCTGTAATCACGCCCGTACCGCCAGTGAACGCTCCGGTAAGGTCGGAACTGTCGCCCGGTGAGATCGAGGTTGGGTCGGCCGTAAAGCTGGTGATGTCGGGCGCGGCCACAACCGTGACCGTTGCGGTTTGTGTAATTGCCGTGCCGGCGGTGGGAGTAACTGTAAGCGTATAGGTGGTGGTTGTTGCAGGGTTGACGATGACGGCCGTGCCGCTGGTGACGGTGATATTGCCCGGCGTAACGACGCCAGTGCCGCCTGAGAAGACCGCGGTGAGGCTGGAGCTTACGCCGGCCGTGACGGTAGCCGGATTGGCGGTAAAGCTTTTGATGAAGGGGGCGGGCACAACCGTGACGGTGGCGGTTTGAGTGGCGTTGGGTCCGCCGGGGCCGCTCACCGTAAGTGTGTAGGTAGTGGTGGACGTGGGGCTGACCGAGACTGCCGTGCCGCTGGTGACGGTGATGTTGCCCGGGGTGACGACGCCAGTGCCGCCTGTGAAAACCGCGGTCAGGCTGGAGCTTTGTCCCGAATTGATGGTGGCCGGACTGGCGGTAAAGCTGGTGATGGTGGGCACGGCCACAACGGTGACCGTCACCGTCTGAGTTACAGCTGTGTTTGCCGCATTGGTCACCGTTAGCGTGTAGGTGGTGGTCGCGGCCGGGTTGACCGTGATCGCAGTGCCGCTGGTGACGGAGCTACTGATTGTCGTGCCGCCGGCTGTAATCGCGGCTGTTCCGCCAGTGAACACCGCGGTGAGGCTGGAGCTTTGTCCCGAGTCGATGGTGGGGGGGGTAGCGGTAAAGCTGGTGATGGCGGGGGCGGCCACAACCGTGACCGTGGCGGTCTGAGTGGCGTTGGGTCCGCCGGCGCCGCTCACCGTAAGCGTGTAGGTAGTGGTGGACGCGGGGCTGACCGAGACCGCCGTGCCGCTGGTGACGGTGATGTTGCCGGGCGTAATGACGCCGGTACCATTCGCAAAGACGCCGGTAAGTTGTGCGGGGGTTCCATCAGTGGCGATGGACGGACTGGCGGTAAAGCTGGATATGGATGGGGGCGGGTTGTTATTGCCACCGCCGCTGTTGCTGCCGCAGCCGGCAAGCGTCAAGACTCCGAGCCCAAAACCAGCGGCAGCCGCGGCAAGAAAACTCTTGTGTGTCATGGCATCCTCAAATTAAAGCTAAATCGATTCCGGCGCGGTCCGGCTGTCTTAAGGCATCGGTCGGGATTGCGCTTTTTTTGGAGCGACGCAAGTATACACTGCGGACAACAGGTCAGGCGTGAGGAATAAGCAACGCAGATTGGGACGCTCCCTGCCGCGGCGCAGGAGTTGAATGGTTCGAGAATCGACGCGACACAGCCCGGGGTTAGGGCCGCGTCGAGGGGTCTCACACCTAACCCATCTCGTGCCAAGTATCTACTGAATCACGTAGATGCTACGCTTCCATGTACCAAGCCTACCGATTTCAACATTTTCTGCGGCTGATCATGCGGGCTAAGGTTGACCTTTCGCGGCCGAAACCATCCATATCTTGTGATTTCTGTGGGAATTAGGGATCGTGGGGGCGATTTTGTGCGTAACCCGCTGATGGCAAGCGACGTGCAAGAGAATCTATCGATGTAGAAAGTCCCCTCATGGAAACCAGTCTGGCCAACCGGGTGCGGGCAACGCTGCTGGCGATAGCCACGGCTGCGCTATTCGTGTTGGCAGTGCTCAATCTGCAGCAGCAGCAGGAGTTCCAGCAGCCTGACGATGGGGTCTGGTGGCACGAGGCCGCCGGGGGGCTCCAGGCGCAAAAGGTGCTGCCCGAGAGCCCTGGTGAACGCGCGGGAATCCAGCAAGGAGATTTGCTGACATCGGTTGACAATGGGCCTGTGGCACGGGTTGCGGATCTGGAGCGCGCGCTTTACCGTGGCGGTCCCTACGTGCAGGTTGACTACTTCATCACGCGCGACGGCATTCCGCTCGACACGCCAGTCAAGGTGATTCCTGTTCCGCTCGACCGCAGCCTGTCGCTGGGGCTGCGGGTCATCGGATTCATCTATCTGGTCATTGGTTTTTATGTGCTGTTTCGCCGCTGGGGCGCGCCCCGGTCGACGCATTTCTATCTTTTCTGCCTGGTCTCGTTTGCGCTGTATGCGCTCAAGTACACGGGCAAATTCGGCGTGCTCGACTGGACGGTGTTGTGGACCAATGTGCTGGCCGAATCGCTGCAGCCGGCGCTGTTCCTGCATTTTGCGCTCAGTTTCCCCGAGGAGCGGTACCGGCGGATTCGGGGCTGGCTGCTTCCGGTTGTCTATGCCCCGGGGGCCGCGTTGTTCGGGCTTTGGGTGTGGTCCATTACGACCCGCGAGGCCACCAAGCTGCTGCTTGACAAGCTGAACCAGATTGCCACGGCATACGACGCGCTGTTTTATCTGGCCGCAGCCATCCTGTTCATGCTCAGCTACCGGCGCGCGGATACCCCGCTGCTGCGCCAGCAACTGAAGTGGGTGACCCGCGGAACGCTGCTCGCGGTGGCGCCGTTCACGGTCTACGCAGTTCTTTATCTCCTGGATCTGCGCAACAGCCTGGTCGAGGATGTGGCCGGACTCTTCCTTGTATTCCTTCCGCTGACCTTCAGCTGGGCGATTGTGCGCTACCGGCTGATGGATACCGACCTGATCTTCAAGCGCGGGGTGGCCTATATGCTGGCCACCGGCCTGCTTGTAGGCGGCTACTTCGGCGCCATCGCGCTGATCTCGGTGCTGGTGCACAACGCCATGCCCGAGGCGGTTCGCGAGTGGGGCCTGGTGCTGAGCATCCTGGGCTGTGCCGCGATATTCGATCCGCTCAAGCGCAGGATCCAGGGATGGGTGGATAAGGCATTCGACCGGCACCGCTACGACTATCGCAAGGCGCTGGTGGAGTTTGGCCGCGGACTGAGTTCGGAGACGAATCTGCAGGCGCTGCTGAAGTCAATTGTCGATCAACTGCCGCAGACGCTGCTGGTGGCGCGCGTTGCCGTGTTTCTTGCGCACGCCAACGGCGGGCCTGAAGGGCAACTGAGACTGGCCGCCGCGCACGGATTGCCTGACGATCTCGACAAAGATCCCGAAGCAGCCCAAAAGCTGGCCCTGGGATTTCTGGATTTCGATCGCAACGGCAATCACTCGCACATCTTCTTTGAGAATGCGCAGCAGGTGCTGCACCTGCCTGACGATGAGCAGCGCACGGCGGCATTGCTCGACCTGAACTACTATCTGCCCTGCCGCGTGGCCGCGATTGAGGGGGCCGATGGCTCCTCGGCCGCGCGCACCACTGCCGTGATCGGGCTGGGGCGCACGCTAGGCGGCGATTTTCTGTCGAGCGAGGACGTGGAACTGCTGGAGTCGCTGGCCAGCTACATCGGCATTGCGTTGCAGAACGCCAGCCTCTATGCGCGTCTCGAAGACAAGATGGTAGAGTTCGAGCGGCTGAAAGAGTTCAACGAGAATATCGTCGAATCGATCAACGTCGGCATTCTGGCCGTCGACCTGAACGGCCGCATTGAGAGCTGGAATGCGCAGATGGAAGCGATGTATGCTCTGAGCCGCGCCGAGGCGCTGGGCCAGGAACTTCGTTCGGTGTTCCCTCTGGAGTTCATTGAGGCTATAGAAGAGTTCCGCAACGAGCAGGGGGTGCATCGTCTTTACAAGTTCCCGCTGACGACGCGGGCCGGCGAGCAGCGCACTACCAATATCGCGGTGGCGCCGCTGCTCTCGCGCGATTTTGTTCCGGTGGGCCGCATCGTCCTGGTTGACGACATTACCGACCGGGTGAGCCTTGAAACGCAGCTTGCGCAGGCCGACAAACTGAGCTCGATCGGCTTGCTTGCGGCCGGTGTGGCCCACGAGATCAATACGCCGCTGGCGGTGATCTCGTCGTATGCGCAGATGCTCTCAAAACAACTGCGCGGCGATGCGCGGCTGGGGCCGGTGCTGGACAAGATTACGCAGCAGAGCTTCCGCGCCGCCGAGATTGCCAACGGGTTGTTGAACTTTTCGCGCACGTCGACAACCGAATTTCGCGACACCAATCTGAACCACGTGATTCGCGATACGCTCTCGCTGCTTGAGCACCAGTTCAAGACGGCGCAGATTATTGTCGATCTGGAGCTGGCCGAGGAACTGCCGCCGATTCATGGCAACTCAGGCAAGCTGCAACAGGTATTCTTGAATCTGCTGTTGAACGCCAAGGAAGCAATGCCGGGCGGCGGAAGGCTGCGGGTGGCTACGGCAGTGAACGGCCAGGTGGAGGCGCTGATTTCAGACTCGGGAAGCGGTATTGCGCCGGAGCATCTGAAGCGGATTTACGATCCATTCTTTACCACCAAGAGCACAACCAAACCCGGCGACCGGCGCGGGACAGGGCTGGGGCTCTCGGTTTCATACGGAATCATTCAGGAACATGCCGGCAAAATCCACGTCGAAAGCGCGGTTGGCGCAGGGACAACGTTTCATCTTGAATTTCCCCTCTTGAGGAACTCTGTACATGTCTGAGGTTGCACTGCCCTTGAACGCACCTGTTGCGACAAACCCCGGTAGCGGCACAACTCCTCCGGCCCGCATCCTGGTGATCGACGACGAAGCTGGCATTCGCGAATCCCTCGAAGTATTGCTGTCGATCGAGGGCTATGCAGCAGGCATGGCCGGCGACGGCGTTGAGGGCCTGCGCATGATCGACTCGGAGAGCTACGACCTGGTGCTGCTCGACCTGGCGCTGCCCGGGCAGAGTGGGCTTGAGCTGCTGCCGCAGATCAAGGAGCGGCAGCCCGATCTGCCGGTCATCATGATCACGGCCTACGGCACCGTAGACAACGTTGTCGAAGCCATTCGTGCCGGCGCAGAGAACTTCGTCCAGAAGCCGTGGGACAACGAGAAGCTGCTGGCCGACATTCGTTCGGCCGTGGCGCGTCACCACGCCGAAGAAGAGAATCTGCAGCTCAAGCGCACGCTGAAGCAGCGCTACAACTTCTCGAACATCGTGGGCAAGAGCGAGCCGATGCTCAAGATCTTCGACCTGGTGGCGCAGGTGGCGCCGAGCCGGTCGACGGTGCTGATCCAGGGGGAGAGCGGCACGGGCAAGGAGCTGATCGCGAAGGCGATTCATGCCAACTCGCCGCGGCGCGACAAGCCGTTTGTGCCGGTGAATACCGGCGCCATGCCGTCGGAGCTGCTGGAGTCGACGCTTTTCGGCCACGTGAAGGGCGCATTCACCTCGGCAATCGCCAGCAAGAAGGGGCTCTTCGAAGTTGCCAACGGGGGCACGCTGTTCCTTGACGAGATTGCCACCATGGGCTTCGATACGCAGGCCAAGATTCTGCGCGTGCTGCAGGACAAGCGCTTTATGCACCTGGGCGGCGTGCAGGAGATCCAGGTGGACGTGAGAATTATTGCGGCCACCAACATTGACCTGCGCCAGGCCGTGCGCGAGGGCAAGTTCCGTGAAGATCTTTTCTACCGGCTGAATGTGATCATGGTCGATCTGCCGCCGCTGCGCGCGCGGCGTGAAGACATACCGCTGCTGGTGCAGCACTTTCTTGACTACTACACCAATGAGAACGCAATGCCGCCGCGCAAGCTCTCGGCCGATGCGCTGCGCGCGCTGGTGGACTACGACTGGCCGGGCAACGTGCGCGAGCTCGAGAATTCAATCGAACGCGGCGTGGTGCTTTCGTCCGGTCCGACGATCGGCGCCGACCTGCTGCCGGGTCACATCACGGGCCGCAGCTTTCAGGACGCGCTGCTCGATCACAATCCCAACGCATCGCTGTTCGACATTCTCGAGGTCATCGAGCGGCGGATCATTATCGAAAAGCTGGAGCGCTGCAACTGGAACCAGACCGACGCGGCCGAGCAGTTCCGCATTCCGCTCTCCACGCTGAACCAGAAGATCAAGCGGCTGAACATTGAGATCAGGAAGAAGGGCAGAGAGTAGGATGAGCAGTTGCCAGGATTCAGCGCTCGATTGCGGCTAAAGCCGGGGCGAAGAGCAACTGCAGATTCCTCAACTTCGCGGGCCGGGCAACTCTTAAGATTTGCCCGGCCCGCATCGCTCGGAATGACAACTCAAAAATGGTTGGCCTTTTCCGGCACGGCTGAAGCCGTGCCCTTTCAAAGCGGGACTATGAGATAGCTTTCAGCTACTTCAACAGCTTCTCCCAGTTCCACAATTCACTCGTCACCTTGGCAGGGAGCTTGAATCCAAGCTGGTGCGCCAGCATGCACACCTGCCCGCGATGATGAGCTTCGTGCGCAATCATGTAGCACAGCATCTCCGGACCAACTGGCCAGGGCTTGGCCCATCCGTCTCTTAAGAAACTCTTTATGCGGCTGCCGCTTGCCCCAAGCGCCTCGGACAGCATCTCTTCGCAGCGTGCGGCGCTCTCAGCCAATCCTGCGCTGGCCTCTTGCGGGGTGCAGTGCGTGCGGTTCAGTTGCCGCGGAACCTTCAGGTGCGGCGCCGTAAGCCTGATCCACTTGGTGCGGACATTGTGCACGTGCGTAAAGATCGCCGCGATGGTGCGGACGTTTCCGGGCGGCTTCGCACTCCAGGCTTCAGGGGCAAGTTGCTCGATCAGCATCTGGTTCATGCGCTCGTTGGCGGCAAAGATCCTCACTGCAGCTCGCCCGAGCTCCGACGGAACCTGGTTGTGAATCCGGGGTCGTCGCGTGGCCACGGCTCCTCCTGACCTATCGTATGCTGTTTTCCGCGTCTCAACCTCAGTTCCGATTCCGGGCGCCGCTGCTGGTGCAATTCGGCCGGAGTTTGGCTCTGCTTCTTCCATGGCATCGATTCTGAGCTCGCGCAGGACGCCCGGCACGATTGCCGCCCACAGATAAATCTCGTGTTCCATCGCCAGGCCGCGCGCCCGGCGCCGTTCCTCGCCGCGCAATGCGCTATTCTGTGTTCGGGAAGAATGGCGAGCCGGGGCCCAAGGGCGTTGGGGCTCCTGGACCGCGGCAGCCGCCAACGATTCGCATGAACCGGAGTCACTCGCCTCCGGCCTTGCCTTAACCAAAGCTCAATCGCGCGAACCCGTACCCTTTCAGGCCCAAAATGGCGATCCAGACGCTTGACCGTACCGCCAAACAAATCGTGCTCACCGTGCAGGATTACTCGATCTTCGCCTGGCGAAGCTTGATGAACCTGTTCCGGCCTCCGGTTTACTGGTCTGATTTTTTGATGCAGTCAGACATTATCGGCGTTGGCTCGATTTCCATTGTTCTGCTCTCGGGATTTTTTACGGGCGCCGTGCTGGCGCTGCAATCGACAGCTACGCTTTCGGCCTTTGGGGCCACCAGCGTTACCGGCCGCTTTGTGAGCCTCACCATGATTCGCGAGCTGGGCGCCGTGCTCACGGGCATCATGGTTTCGGGGCGCAATGCTTCGTCCATGGCCAGCGAACTGGGGTCGATGGTGGTGACCGAGCAAATTGACGCCATGCGTGCGCTGGGTGTGGACCCGTTGCGCAAGCTGGTCACGCCGCGCATCTACGCAACCATCACCATGCTCTTCTTTCTCACCATCGTCGCCGATGCGTTCGGAATTCTGGGCGGCGCGGCGGTCACCGTCTTCCTCAACCACCAGAACGCCACGCAGTACTTCTCCATGGCGTGGGAGAACCTGTACTTCCGCGACATCGCGCAGGGCCTGGTGAAGCCGCTCTTCTTCGGCTACATCATCGCGTCGATTGGGTGCTTCTACGGCATGAAGACCACGGGTGGAACGCAGGGAGTGGGCCGGTCGACGATTCAGGCGGTGGTTACCTCGTCGGTGCTGATCATTGTGGCCGACTTCCTGATTACCCACGTCATGCTGTCTCTCTGGCCGTCATGAGCCTTTCACTGCTCACCGAACTCGAGCCGCTCAAAGACACCCTCCCGGTGGTGGAGATGCGGCATGTAACCATCTCGTTCGATGGGCCGCCGGTGCTGAACGACATCAGCTTTCGTGTGGCGCCCAACGAGACACGCATCCTGCTGGGGCCTGCAGGCGTGGGCAAGAGCGTGCTGCTGAAGCTCATCAACGGCCTGCTGAAGCCCGACGAAGGCAACGTGCTCCTGTTCGGCGATGAGATTTCGGCGCTGCCCGAAGAGATGCGCTTCCCATTGCGCGCGCGCACCGGCATGGTCTTTCAGGAGGGCGCGCTGTTTGATTCGCTCAGCGTGCGCGACAACGTGGGTTACCAGCTTATCGAAGAGAAAAAGCTGCCCGACGAGGAGATCGACGCCAAGGTGCGCGAGTCGCTGTGTTTTGTGGAACTCGAAGAGACATTCTCGATGTTTCCGGCGAGCCTTTCAGGCGGAATGCGGCGTCGCGTGGCGATTGCGCGGGCGCTCATCAACCAACCCGAGCTGCTGTTGTACGACTCGCCCACGGGCGGGCTCGACCCCGTCACTTCAACCAACATCATCGATCTGATTGTGAAGCAGCGCGACGTGCACCAGACGCCCTCGCTGCTGGTGACGCACCGGCTGCAGGATGCCTTTACCATGTGCACGCACAGGTTCGACGCCGAAAAGGGCGAGATGGTTCCGCTGCCCAAAGGCGAGACCGACCCGAATACGACGTTCATGATGCTCGAAGAAGGAAGGCTGATCTTCGACGGCTCGCTGCACCAGCTGCTGCACACCGACAATGCGTTTGTGAAGGAGTTTCTGGAGTAGGGGTACGCAGCGGGGCAGAGACGACATCATGGCTGACAAAGTTCAATGCGAGACGCATGGTGAAACAGATCAGGCATTCGTCTGCAGCCATCTCGCGCGCGAATCGCATGGGCTTGGTTTCAATTGCGAGGAGGGATCGGATGAATCACCGTTTCCAGATGCTTGGTGTGACGATTGCGAGATCATCCGCGCCGCGCACGGAGGCTGGAGTGATGAATCCCAGGAATTAGTCAAGATCGCCCTGGTTTGTACAAAGTGTTATGAACGCACGCGTATTCGAAACACAAAGCCGGCGGTGACGCTTGACGATCTGGCGAACCTTCGCTGGAAATGCCCCTCGTGCGAAGAGTGGCATTACGGGCCCTGCCTCGATTTTGGATTCTCGAGCGCCAAGTTACTGGTCGAGCAGCTATGACCGTGGCAAGCGGTGGGCAGTAACGGAACAAGGGGAGATCGAGAAGAGCAACAAGAGCTTCCTCGATGAAGACTATTGCGCGGTCGATGATGAGCACTTCTTCGTTCGCGGCGTCCTGCACTTACGTATCGTCGGGACCGATGAGACCTTGCGCTGGGGGATCTGGGGTTCGCTGAGCCGCGCGAACTTTGAGATCCTGTTGAAGCTCGATGCCAGCGGTGAGAGCGCGAATCTCGAACCCATGTTCTCGTGGTTGAGTTCAAGGATTCCTGATTATCCCGATACGCCAAGCGTGAAGATGCATGCGCGCATTCAGGAGCCCGGGATGCGTCCCCATTTTGAGCTGGAGCCTACGGATCATCCGTTGGCGCAGGAGTTCCACCATGGTATTCTGCCCGAGCGCGTTCGAGAGATTATGTTGCGTGAATTGAGAAACGCCGGCCAACAGGACGCGTGAATCGACAAAACTTCTCGCGGCATTCGGAATGGGACTCCGTCGGCGCTTGGTACGCCCACCGTGCTAAACTTCCGGGTGCTGTTGGCTGAGCGCTGATCGATGCGTTCAGACCCATGAGGCATCCATGACTATCGTTCCTTCGGCATCGCAGGCGCAGATTTCACGCCGCAGATTCATGCAGGCCGCGGGCGCAGCCGCTGTGCTTTCGCGCAGCGCATTTGGCCGTGCGCCGGCCTCCGACCGCATCACCATGGGCGTAATCGGCTGGGGCATGATGGGCCCGGGCAACACCGGCGTCTTTTTGAAGCAGCCCGACTGCCAGATCGTGGCCGCATGCGACCTGGATAAGAACGCCCTGCAGGCCGCCGTGGAAACCATCAACGGCCACTACGGCAACCAGGACTGCCGCGCCTACCACGACTACCGCGAGATGCTGTCGCGCGACGACATCGACACCGTGATGATCGCCATCCCCGACCACTGGCACGAGCTGGTGGCCACCGAGGCCGCCAACCGCAAGAAGGATATTTACGGCGAAAAGCCGCTGGCCCGCACCGTCCGCGAGCAGCAGGGAATTGTGCGCGCCGTCGAGAAGAACAACGTCATCTGGCAGACCGGCTCGTGGCAGCGCTCGCTGCCCGAGTTCCACAAGGCCGCGGAGATTGTGCGCAACGGGCTTATCGGCGACGTGATTCGCGTTGAAGTGGGTCTGCCTGGCGGCGAGCACGATTTTGGCGGCACCGAGCCGGCGCTGCTGGCCAAGCTGGCAACCCTGCCCGGCAAGATCACCGATCCCACACTGGTGGTGCCGGGAACGCCGGCCTGGGACCTGGCGGTGAGCGATCCTCCGCCCGAGCTCGATTACGACCGCTGGATCGGCCCCTCGCGGATGGAGCCTTACATTGAGGCGCGCGTGCACAAGAACTGGCGCTGGAACTACAACACCGGCGGCGGCCAGTTGATGGACTGGATTGGCCACCACGGCGACATTGCACACTGGGGTCTCGGCTTCGATCTGAGCGGTCCGTCGGAGATTGAAGGGCATGGCGAGTTTCCGGCGCCCAACGCGCTTTGGAACACGGCGACCAGGTACCACGTCGAATGCCTGTACAAGAAGGAAGTGACCGGTTACTCGAACGATGTGCGCTTGACTATCGCCGGCGGTTCGGGCGCCATCAATATGGGAACGAAATGGATTGGCACCGACGGATGGCTCTGGGTTGACCGCAGCGGCTTCGATGCTTCAAACCAGGAATGGGTAAAATGGGATGCTGTTCCCGACGCGCTGCGCAAAGTGAGGCTCTACGAATCGGCCGAGCACCGGCGCAACTTCCTCGATTGCGTGAAGACGCGCAAGCCGACAATTACGCCGGTCCAGGTGGCGCATCACTCCACGCTGCCCGGGCACCTGGGATTGATTTCGATGCTTACGGGCCGCAAGATTAACTGGGACGTGAAGAACGAGGTGATCGTGGGCGACGACGAGGCATCGGCGCTGCTGACCAGGCCCTATCGCGCGCCGTATGTGATGGAGTAGAGCGCTAGCGCGAGCATTGTCACGGCTGCGGCTTTGGCATCATCGGTAACGGCGGAGGCGGCGCCGGCACTTTTGTAAACGCGGGCTGCTCGGTTAAGGCATCCTGCGCCGGAATGAAGTCGGGCGGCTTGTCAAATATGATTCCCATTCGCCGCTGCAGTTCCTTTCCATACGCAGTGCCGTCCAGCGCTGCGCGCGTGTTCTTTAAAACGGTGAGCGAGTCGCGCGGCCCCAGATAGAGGTAAGCGTCCGCCGTCTGCTTCCAGGTCCCAGGCGGCCCGCCGTGCTGACTGGGCGTCGCCAGGTCCCCTACCCAGCTTCCGTTCATCTCAATCAAACTTGGCGCGGGCAACTGATCGAATCGCGCATCCACATCGTCGAAGCCTCCCACGATGTTGCTTCCGGCTTCGATCACATACGGCTTGACCAGCGCCATCAGCAATTCGTTCTCGATCAGACCCGGCCGCCCGCCATTGCGCCGGAAGTGGCCTCCGCCCATGATGAGCAACGCCTTGTGTTTCTTCGCCAAAACTTCCTGCCTCACCACTCCCGCGTAGAACTCGTCGCGAAAGGGCAAATAAAGCGCAATGTCCTCGCGCGTCCGCACTGCGTCCCAATCGATCGGCGGATCACCCAGCACTACGCGCATGCGCCGCGCTTTGGGGAGCTTCAGGTTCGCAGCGCGCACAGCAGCGTAAAACTTGCCGTATACGGGAGACACAGGTCCCAGCGCGCCCACCGTGTCGCGCCATGCGTGCTCCACTTCGGCCAACGGCACATTCTCACCGGCAATGTATCGATCCACAATGCCCTGGTAGCGCGCATTGCCGAACTCGACAACGATATCGTTGACACGCTTGGCAAATTCGGGCTCGGCCACCAGGGCATCCAGCAGGTCGTACTGCTGGCGGCATTCGTGGATCTCTCCGAACATCACGATTCGGTAAGCGTCAAAGAGCTTGATGATTCCAGCTGCAGGGTTTTGGGGAGCCGGACCCTGCGCATTTGAAACCCCGGCATAGCCCCCCAGGCAACCCAGTAGACATGCAAGATAGGGGAAACGCTTGAATACTGGCATTCCCGGTTAGACACCGCGGCGCGCCGGAATGTTCCCCCCGGTCCACTTCAGTGGTGGCCGTTCTTTCGCCGATCCGGCGACGTCTGCTAGCCTTTCCTGTTCGGCGTAACGCCGGCAGGCAGGTAATATATGGCTTCAAAATTTCAAGGCTTTGATTTTCTCAATCTTGACGCAGGATTCTCTGAGGACGAGCTGCTCGTCCGCCGCACTACGCGCGATTTTGTCGACGACAACGTAATTCCCATCATCGAGAGCTGCTTCCGCGAGGACCGCTTCCCGCGTGAACTTGTGCCGGTGATGGGCGAGCTGGGCTTCTTCGGCGCCACCATCGATGGCTACGGCTGCGCGGGTATGTCAAACGTCGAATACGGTCTTGTCATGCAGGAGCTGGAGCGAGGCGACAGTGGCTTGCGCAGCTTTGTCAGCGTGCAGTCGGCGCTGGTCATGTATCCCATTTACACCTTCGGGTCCGACGAGCAGAAGAACACCTGGTTGCCGGCGCTCGCCAGCGGCGAAAAGCTGGGCTGCTTCGGGCTCACCGAGCCGGGCTTCGGATCGAACCCGGGCGGCATGACCACGCGCGCGCGCCGCGACGGCTCCGATTTTGTGCTGAACGGTGAAAAAATGTGGATCACCTCGGGCACCATCGCCGATGTTGCCGTGGTGTGGGCCAAGCTGGAGGGCGCGGGCGAGGGGAACGACTGCGTGCGCGGCTTTTTGGTGGAAAAAGGCCGTCCCGGCTTTTCGGCATTCGATGTGCACGGCAAATGGTCGTTGCGCGCGTCGGTCACCAGCGGCCTCTCGCTCCAGGACGTTCGCGTCCCCGAGAGTAACATGCTGCCCGGCGCAGTGGGACTCAAGGGCCCGTTGATGTGCCTGAACCAGGCGCGCTACGGAATCAGCTGGGGCGCGCTGGGCGCGGCCATGTCCTGCTATGACACCGCGCTGAACTACTCCAAAATAAGAAAACAATTTCACGACATGCCTATTGCCGGCCACCAATTGGTGCAGGAGAAGCTGGTGTGGATGGCGAGCGAGATTGCCAAGGGGCAGTTGCTCAGCCTGCATGTGGGCCGGCTCAAGGACGCGGGCAAAGTCGGCCACCAGCACATCTCAATGGCCAAGCGCAACAATGTGTGGATGGCGCTCGAGTGCGCGCGGATGGCGCGCGACGTACTGGGCGCGAACGGCATCACCGAGGACTACCCGATCATGCGCCACATGATGAATCTGGAGTCAGTGAAGACCTACGAGGGCACGCACGATATTCATACGCTCATCCTGGGCCAGCATCTGACGGGGATCGGGGCTTACTGATCGGCGTGTAGACAAAACCACCCGATCGCACTTTCGCATCGACAATTCGAGCCTGAGGAGTCATATTCGTATCCATGCAGAACATGGCTTATCGTTCCGAAACATTGTGGATTGGATTGCTCGCCGGCTGTGCGATTGTCGCTTTCCCAAGCGTAGCGCAAGCTCAGGCGGCGGCCGTGCCGCCGGCACCCATCGTCCTCCACGCCGCCCGCCTGCTCGATGTGGCCACCGGCCAGATCGTCGCGCCCGGCGAGGTGCTGGTCGAGGGCGAGCGCATCAAGGCGGTGGGCAAGCAGGTTGACCATCCCCAGGGCGCGAAGACCATCGATCTCGGCGACACCACGCTCTTGCCCGGCCTTGTCGATGCGCATGTGCACTTGTTTTTGCATCCGGGGGCCGAAGATCTGCAGACGGTTATAGAGCCAGTGCCGTGGCGGACCATCATGGCCGAGCAGTCCGCCAAGGCCGACCTGATGGGCGGTTACACTGCCGAGCGCGATATGGGAACCGAGGGCGCGGGATCGGCCGATTCGGCCATTCGCGACGCCATCAACAAGGGCCTCATTCCGGGACCTCGCCTGCGCATCAGCGGCAACGCGATCGATATTCTTGGCGGGCACGAAGACGCCAACCATTTCAACCCCGCGCAGCATGTGCTCTCGAATGCCGACTACGCCAACTCCACCGACCAGCTCATCGAGGTGATCCGCGAACAGCACAAAGAAGGTTCGAGCTTCGTAAAGATCTACGAGACGGGGCCGGATCGCATGGTCCAGGATGGAAAAAACGGGGGCGTTCTGCACACGCCGTATCAGTACACTGAGGCGCAGCTCGCCGCGGCCGTTGAAGAAGCGCATCGGCTGGGAACTGTGGTTGGCGTACACGCTATGGGCGAGCCCGGCACGCTGTACGCGGCGCAGGCCGGCGTGGCCTCAATCGATCACGCGACGCAGTTGAGCGACGAAACCATGCGCATCATGAAGGAGAAGCACATTCCCGCGGTGCCGACCTTCGCGATCTTTGAGTACTTTGCCCATAACGCCACCGGCGCCACCGAGGCCGCGACTGAGAGCTCGATTCTCGACTACAAGATTGCCGAGTTCAAAAAGCAGATCGCTGCGGGCATTCCCTTTGCGGTGGGGTCAGATGTGGGGCCGTTCCCGCACGGCACGCAGGCCCGCGAGATGACGCTGATGGTGAAGTACGGAATGAAGCCGCTGGCCGTGCTGCAGGCCGATATGATTGAAGGCGCGCGGCTGCTTGGCTGGGGCGATGAGATTGGGCAGCTCAAGCCGGGCTTTTATGCCGATATAGTTGCCGTCCCCGGCAACCCGCTCGACGACATCAGCGTGTGCGAGCATGTAAGCTTTGTGATGAAGAACGGCGAAGTGGTGCGGCAGTAAGCCTGCCGCGCGAGGTCAACCGAAGAACTCTCAGCAAGCCCTAGTGTGGTGAATCCGAAGTTCGTTGAAAAACAAATGCAGGTCCTTCGACTACGGTCGCCGCGGCGACCTCCGCTCAGGATGACCTCATCTTTTTGAAGCGAACTTTAGAGACGGGGCACTAGATGAAAACTCCAGGAGCGCAAACATGCTGCGTTTTGCCACTCTGTTCGTTGCCGCAACTCTGTCTGCAAGCGCGTTCGCTGCCACGCCCGGCGCGCACGCCAATGCAAGCGCCGATACGCGCCTCCAGGGCGCCTACAAGTTCAACGAAGGCGGATGGACCTACGTTCACCTCGAAGGCTCGCCCGAGCAGGTCGGCTTTCAGCATGGATATCTGCTGGCGCACGAAATTGAGGACAACGTGAATGTGTACCAGGTGATGGGCCAGCACTATGACAAGCACTCCTGGAGCTGGTTCCGCAACGTGGGGAAAACAGTCTTCTGGCCGAAGGTCGAGCCCGAGTACCAGGCAGAGCTGAAGGGAATTGCGGAAGGGCTTGCCGCCGAGGGATCGAAGATCGATCTGTGGGATATTGTGGCGCTGAACGCGTACCTCGAGATCGCGGATTACTATCTGCCCCAACTGAACGCACAAAAGCATAAGCCCAATCCGCCTGCGGCGGTTGCGCCGGGCAAGTGCAGCGGGTTTATCGCCACCGGATCGGCGACCAAAGACGGCGGCATCGTGATTGCGCACAGCAACTGGTCCTCCTACGCCGAAGGCGAGCGCTGGGATTTCGTTTTTGACATTGTGCCGGCCAAGGGCGAGCACATCCTGATGGACGGGCTGCCGGGCGTGATCACCAGCGAGGACGATTTTGGCATCAACGCCGCCGGCCTGATGATCACCGAAACCACGTTGCCCATGGCCAAGGGATTCGACGCGAACGGGATACCGGAGTTCGACCGCTCGCGCAAGGCGATGCAGTACGCAGCGTCGATCGACGAGTATGCGGCCATCATGCGCAAGGGCAACAACGGCGGCTATGCGAACTCGTGGCTGGTGGGCGATCGCAAAACCGGCGAGATCGGCTACCTCGAGCTCGGCCTGCACAATACTCCGCTCAAGAAGAAGAAGGACGGCTACTTTGTTTCGTCGAACTTTGCGTGGGACCCGAAGCTGATTCACGACGACACGCCGGGCTTCGACCCGACCAACCTCGAGAGCACCATGAACGCCCGGCATCTTCGCGCCGAAATGTTCATGCAGGAGCACTACGGCAAGCTCGATACGGCGCTGGCTGAGGCGTATCTCTCTGACCATTACGACATCTACGAGCGCAAAACCGATGCCGGCAAGCGCAGCCTGTGCGGGCACGAGGATACGTCGCCGGTGGGTGAAAAGGTGTGGGACAATCCACCCTACGATCCCGGCGGCGCGGTGACGGGCAAGGTGACGAGTTCAGAGCTAGTGGCGAAGATGAGCTTCATCGGCCGGGCCGGCCATCCCTGCGGTGAGGATTTTCTTGCGGGGCCGTTCCTGAAGGCGCACCCGGAGTTCGCATGGCAGAAACCAATTCTGCACGACATGATCGCCGGGCCGTGGACCGAGTTCAGCGGGAATGAGAAGGCGCCGGCGACGGTGGCGGCGAAGTAGAAAACTTTGCATGACGCTTCACGAGGGCGGAGCACCCATCAGTTAGTTATGGGACGGGCTATTTTGTTTGGCAGCAGCAAGTGTGTACGGGCATGCAGTTTGTGGGAGGGGCGTAAGATTTGGCGAAAAAGTCTATGTTCTTTAGCTCTGCCAAATAATCTCCTCGATGCTCCCGCGAACACCGATGGACAACGTTATGCCGGCAAGCATCGGGGTCATTCGCAAAATACAGGAGCTTGATTTCGAGCTCGATCCCGAGTTGCTTCCCGAGAGACTTCACCCCATCCTCTGCCGCACCGAGTCGATCCGCAGCGCAGTACGCGATATCCGCGATTGTGCAGTTCTTGCCGCTCCGCAGCTCGTCCGTCAGCGCCTGATAATGCCGGCTTGCTGTAAATGCCGTAGAATCCCCTGCGTGAAAATCATCGAATGTTGAGTCGCTGCGCTCCTTTAGGAGCGTGGACTTTCCTGAACCGGGAAGGCCGACGAGTATCGTTACCGTCTGGGGCATAGTGACTGCCTAGAGGTCCGCTTCGAACTCAGCCTGAATCTCTGGCGGCAGCGGGTCGTCGAAGTCATCGGCGATGTGAAGCTTGCCTTTCAAGAGTCCGAAGATGATCGGTTTCTTTTCTGGCTTTGATTCGAGCTTGATAAGCCGCGCAACCGGTTTCCCGTCGCGCGCGATTACGACTTCCTCGCCTTCCTCTGCGAGCCGGACAAGCCGTGAGAAATGAGTCTTCGCATCGCCTAGATTGACCGGTTCCATCTTGCCTCCGATCCGATTTACCTCACACCGCAACCACAAAGCTGTCCTCAGTCCGCGTCACGGCGTGGTAGAGCGTGTCGCGCTCCACCGGAACGCGGCCGGCTTCGGTAATCAGGCGGCACAGCTCCTTGCGCGTGAGTCCCTGCGGCGTGGTAGCCCCGGCGTCGTGGTAGATTTTTTCTTCAATCACCGTTCCGTCCAGGTCGTCGGCGCCAAAGCGCAGCGCGATCTGCGCGATCTTGGGCGTCATCATCTGCCAATAGGCCTTGATGTGCGCAAAGTTGTCGAGCAGCAGGCGGCCGACGGCGATCTGGCGGATGTCGGTGAGGCCCGTGGTGACCGGCAGGTGATCGAGCGGGGTGTTCTCAGGGTGGAAGGCCAGCGGGATAAAGGTCTGGAAGCCGCCGGTTTCATCCTGCAGCGTGCGCAGCTTCATCAGGTGATCCACGCGGTCTTCGTCGTTCTCAATGTGGCCGTAAAGCATCGTGGCATTGGAACGGAAGCCCATCTTATGCGCCAGGCGCGCGGTCTCGAGCCACTCGCTGCCGTCGATTTTGTGGTCGCAGATGATGGACCGCACGCGCGGCGCGAAGATCTCGGCGCCGCCGCCGGGCATGGAGTCGACGCCGGCATCGCGCAGCTTCTCAAGGGTCTGCTGGATGGTGAGCTTGGCGCGGCGGGCGAAAAACGCGATCTCGACCATGGTGAAGGCTTTGATGTGGACCTTCGGGAAACGTTTCTTTAACCCCTGGACCAGATCCAGGAAGAACTCGAAGGGAAGGTCGGGGTGAAGGCCGCCGACGATGTGGAACTCGGTGACCGCCTCAGAGTAGCCCGAGGCTGCGGTTTCAAATGCTTCGTCGAGGGCCATGGTGTAGCCGGCCGGGTCGCCCTTCTTGCGGCCGAAGGCGCACAGCTTGCAGGCGGCCACGCACACATTGGTCGGGTTGATGTGGCGATTGACGTTGAAGTAGGTCAGGTCGCCGTGCATGCGCTCGCGAACGTGGTTAGCCAGCCAGCCCACGGCCAGCACATCGTTGCTGGCGTAAAGAGCCAGGCCGTCCTCGGCGCTCAGACGCTCGCCGGCCAGCACCCTGGCGGCGATGGGCTCAAGCCGGGGGTCGTAAGTGCGAAAGAGTTGACTTGCGCGCCCGTTGGCTGCGGTGGTCTCCATATCGAAATGATACCGGAATAATAGAGCGGCTTACTTGCCAGTTCCCTCGGCGCCGGTTGTTTCAGGACCGGTGAGCACGCCGTCGTTCAGCGAGGCCGCCACCAGGTGATTGCCCGCGGCGCGAATCAGGGTGATCTGGTAGCCCGCCTTCCACCACGACCAGGTCATGGTTTTGGCGTCGATGGCATAGACCTGGTCGCTGGTTTCCGAACTGGCCAACATCTTCTTCAACGACGGGTCGTAGCTCAAGTCGTCCACATCGCGGAAGGGCAGCCGCTCAAACCAGAGCCAGCTTTTACCCAGGTCGTAGCTGTAATAGACGCCCTCGCGCGCAGCCAGCCACAGGATTCCGTCGGGTGAAAACACGGCGCGGTGAATCTGGGTGATCATGGTAGGCACGCCCAGCGGACGCCAGGTCTGGCCGCTATCGGTGGAGATGGCCGCGCCCGCGGTGCGGGCCGCCACAATCGTGTCGCCATGAACGGTGATGCTGCGGTATTGCGCGCCGCCCATCACCGGGCCGCCCTGCCAGGTACTGCCTTGGTCGCGGCTGGTTAATACGCCAATGTCGGTCGCCGCGGCCCACGTGTCACCCGAAACATCCAGGGCATTTACGCGGCCGCTCAACTCGATCTGGGGCGCCTTCACTTCTTTTTCAACGTTCACTCTGGTGTGGTAGTGCGTCTCAGAGAAGGTCTTCACAATGGTGTTGGCGATGGTGTTGTGCGGTTCCCATGTGAGCACAGCCCCCGCCGGCCCCGATGCATTCCCCGAATCGGCCGGAGGGTCGAGAACGAAGATGCCGTCGTTGGTCCCGGCCACCACCGTGCCGTCCTTGGTCTCGGCCAGGGCAAACACGTCGCGGCCTTCAAGACCGGCGCCCAGTTGCTGCCAACTCGTGCCGCCATTGGTGGTTTGAAAGACTCCGCCGAAGGTCTTGTCGTTCACCACTCCTGCGTAAAGATGCGAGGGATCGCTCCGGTCGACGAGCAGCGCAGCCACCTTGCGCTCCGAGATGCCTTGATTCGATTCGGTGAAGTTTTCGCCGCCGTCGGTGCTTGCCAGCACGCCTCCGCGGTCAGTGGCCAGCAGCACATGCTTTGAGTCGTGGGGATCGACGAAGACGTCGTTGACCACCACTTCAGGCCCGGTCATGCGCCGGAAGGTGCGGCCTGCGTTCTCGGTCTTGTAAAGTCCTTCGGTGGTTCCGGCGTAGACCACCTCGCGATTTTCGGGGTCCTGCATGATGACGCGGGTTCGGCGCGCCTCATTGGGAATCCCTTGGATCTTGCGGAAGAGCACGCCGGAGTTGTCGCTCTTGTAGATGCCGCTGCACGCGCTCATGTAAACCACGCGCGGTTTATCGGGATCGACAATGATCGAAAAAATGTCGGAGTCGACAATCACGCCCTTTTTGATGTTGCTCCAGGTCTTGCCGCCGTCGCTGGTCTTCCAGGGCAGATGCCAGGTTCCGGCGTAAACGATGCCGGGGTTGCGCGGATCGACGGCAAGAGATTCAACTTCGTGAATCTCCCGGCTGCCTTCGGGGCTGATGCGGGCCCATGTCTGGCCGCCGTCGCTGGTGCGATAGACGCCTTCCAGAGTGCCCACGAAGAGGGTTCGGGGATCGGAGGGGGCTTGGACGAGGGCGTGGATCGGCTGCCCCTTCAGGTCCCGCGCTTCCTTCCACGTCCGGCCGCCATCGTGGCTGATCCAAACACCGCCCCCGGAGCTGTCTTTCCATGCGCCCACGTAAAGGGTTGAGGGATTTGAAGAATCGACCACAAGGTTGTCGAGCACGTAACCGTCGGCGGGGTCGAGCTTGGCCAGACGATGCCAGGTTGCGCCTGCATCCTGCGACTCGTAAAGCCAGCTGTTTGTGGTGCCCAGGTAGAGATGGCCGGGGTTCGCCGGATCGGCGGCAAAGGCCCTCGCGTCGCCCCCGTCAGGGCCTGCAACTCTCCATGCAGACTGCGCCGTCGCCGGCTGAGCCGCCAAAACTGAGAAAAAAAAGATCGGGGTGAGTGCGAGTCGTTCGAGAAAACGGCGAGTACGATCGCACTTGCGTGCAAGGCTCATGCGGTAAAAAATGCTCCGAAGCTCATTAGTTAAGTATACAAAGGATTGAATATGGGGCCTAAGTTATCAAGGTGAGGCGTATTGGATTGGTGAGGGGGTTGGCGGCAGCCATTGCGAGCGGGCCGTAATAAGGGGATGGCTAGAAGGTAACCTCCGGATTGGCGACGGCTGGCCGCTGCCAAATCATTTGAGGTTGGGCAAGTTCATATCTCAGCAGCACGGATCACCCTTTAAAGCAACTGGAGAACCGCCATCGCCTTCGAATCTGTTCGTTTGGCGCCCTCGCTATACCTTCAGCTTGCGAAGGTAGGGAACGCTGCCTTGCATTGAGTCCCAGTCCATTTCAACGAAGTAATTCTTGACGCCTCCGGCTTTGGCCGCAACGAAAAGCTTCTTCCAGTCGATGGCGCCCGCTCCGATTGAAACCATTTTCCTCTCCGCCGACCAGTCAGAGAGATGGAGAGAAATAAACCGGCCGGGATATTTGGCAAGAATGGCGACGGGGTCGTATTGGGGAGGGATGGCGTCCTGGAATTGCATTTTAATCAGCTCGGGATCGAACCTCTTCATCAACTCGTCGTAAACGAGCACGCCGTCGATTTCCTTGAACTCGAATTGGTGATTGTGGTAGCCGAGCTGAAGACCGGCTTTGCGGGTCTGTGCGCCGATCTCGTTCATTTCGTCGAAAGCCTTCAACCAGACTGACATGGGCGCATCGGCGGGGACTTCCAACGTGGCGCAGATCATTTGTTTCAGGCCCAGCTCTTTGGCAAACGCGATCCGGTCGTCCAACTGTTCTTTGAGCTCCGTGAATCTGAAATGGCTGCTTATGCAGCCTAAGCCCGCGTCCCGGATCATCCCGTGGATCTTCGCCGGCTTTATGTTCACAAGGGGACCAAAGCCATCCTTCGCGAAACTGGTTGGCGAGCACAGCTCGATCATCTGGAATCCCGCGCCCGCGATCTGATGCAGGGTGCCCTCGAAATCCTTTGCGATCGACTCGCGAAGCGGATAGGTTTGGCACCCAATCGGCAAACCCAACGGGTTGGCCTCGACCTTCATCGCCGACGCGGCGACGCACATGGCGCTGCCATAAAGAAATTGCCTTCTTGAAATTGTCTGCACGTCAATTCACCTCTTAGATGGATTGGGGATCCCAACCCTTTCGATACTCGCGGGACAAATATCTGTTGGCTTCCGCTACGTTGGTGATTTTCCGGGACTCACTGTCGTATAACAATGTCTTGCCCGTGCGCAGGGCGACGGCGTACAAGTTGACGGCCTCTGAAATGGGGCCCGCGTTCAAAAAGCTGGAGGGCGATTGCGGTCCGCCCCGGACGGCGGCAATCCACTGGCGCACGCCTGGGGAAGCCCCGACCTGTTGGTCATGCTGCCGGACAGCCGCCGGCGCAACCGGATGCCTGCGCATCCTTCTTTCAGGAATCAGCTGCGGGTCCTCAACGAGAAAGCCCGCCAGTATCTTTCCCTTGCTGCCGACGAACATCATGCCCTCGATCGGAAGTTCCTTGTTATCGATTTCGAGCTCGGGCGGCGTGGGGGGGCGCATCCCGCCGTCATACCAGATCAGATCCACCGCCGGCCGTCTTCCGCTTGCCGGATACTTAAAGCGGACGGTACAGGCCGTGGGGAAGGAGAAGTCATTTTTCACTGTCAACGCGATACCGTCCTTGAAATCACAAGTGTGACTGAGCATCGGCTCGACACTGGTGGGTGACCCCAGCTCAAGGGCATTGAAGACCGTCCACAGGCTGTAGTGGCCCATATCCGCCATGGAGCCGCCTCCGAAGTCATACCAACCGCGAAATACCATGTGTGTGTAGTCGGGCGAATAGGGACGGACGGCCTCAGGGCCCAGCCACAAATCCCAGTCGAAGCCTTCCGGAACAGGAGGCGTAGCGGTGGGGAGATTGGTGTACTGCGGCCAAACGGGACGGTTCGTCCAGTTATGGATTTCACGCAGAGCGCCGATGGCGCCACCGTTGATCCAGGCCATCACCTGGTCCATCGATCCGTTGGCGTCCCAGGGCATGAAGTGCGTGGCGACACCCTTTTGGCGGGCGGTGTCGATCACCAGCCTGGCTTCCTCCAATCGATTGGCGATGGGTTTATGCATGATCACATGCTTGCCCCTCTTCATGCAGGCGATGCTGACGACGCCGTGAAGATGGTCCGGGGTCATGATTTTTACGGCATCCACGTCCTTTTCCTGGTCCAGCAGCTCGCGGAAGTCGGCATAGGAAGAGCAGCCCTTGAATGTGCCGCCAGGCCGCTGGGTTGCATAGTAGGTCTCGACGAAGTCTTTGGCGACGTCACGGCCTCCCGGAATAGTCCCCTCGGTTCCCGCCATCCAGTCCGGCTTCCCAAGGGCGTCTCGCATGTCGTGGAGAAGGGAATCCTTTCCCCAATCCCGGTATCCAAATACGTACTTCGAAGGGTCACATACGGCGACAATCTGGATCTCCGGGATGGCAATCAATTTCGTCATCTCGCGGAGACCCTCAGTGCCTGTGCCGATGTGAGCCAGGGTGATTTTGTCGCTGGGCGCGACAACCCCGGTTCCACCCAGTACATGCCTTGGAATAATGGTGAAACAAGCGGATGCGGCTGCGGTTTCAAGAAACTTGCGGCGATTCATCGTATCTTTCATCTTTCTGCCTGGGATCGGATTGGAATTGCCAAGGCCGCCTGCGGCCACCCCTCAACGACCGGCCAGGGAATACTCTCTCCGGGGCCGCAAGAGGAGACGCGGCGGAATCCTGCCCTTGGGCTGCAACCGATGCAA
Organism: uncultured Acidobacteriaceae bacterium; assembly: GCA_963808695.1. Lineage (GTDB taxonomy): Bacteria > Acidobacteriota > Terriglobia > Terriglobales > Acidobacteriaceae > Telmatobacter. The sequence continues at coordinate 338,945 of CAWEHF010000018.1, read as the reverse complement.
GCGCGCAACTCGCGAGATTTGCGCCGGGATTTCCATGATCCAATTCCCGCCGACCAAGGATACAATCCCGATCGTCCCTGAGCGCAACTGCCAGCCGGATTTTTCGCGAGGCATCGGATCAATCAGTCCCGAATCGGACATTGAGCGCAGCCCATCGAGTGCTCCCGGAAACGCTTCACGAAGCCCCAGCCTGCGGAACCACATAGAAGAGAATGGCAAAGTAGTGGGCCACGCTGCCGGCCAGGACGAAGATATGCCAGGTGGCGTGGAAGTAGCGCAAGCGGTCCAGAGCAAAGAAAGCGATGCCCAGCGTGTAAGCCAATCCCCCTGCCCCCAGCCACATCACTCCGTGCCAGCCGATGGCCCGGAGCAGCGGAAGGGCCGCGAAGACCACGACCCAGCCCTGGAACAGGTAGACCAGCACCGACGCCACGGCAAACCGGCCGAGAGCCAGGCTCTTGAAGATCACTCCGGCGACAGCCAGTGCCCAGACGACGCCGAAAAGTACCCAGCCCACAGGTCCACGCAGCGAGACCAGCGTAAATGGCGTGTAGGTGCCGGCAATCAGCAGGTAAATTGCCGAATGGTCGAGAACCTGAAAGACATGCCGTGCCCGCGTACGCACCAGCGAGTGGTAGAGCGTGGAGCAAAGGTAAACCAGAACCAGGGTTAAGGCGAAGACGGCGCAACTGACGATGTGCCAGGCAGTTCCCCGCGTTGATGCGGCGATGAGGTACACCGCGCCCGCGACGGCAAGAACGGCTCCGATTCCGTGGGTGATTGCGTTGGCGAGAATGTCGCCCAGTTTGGCTTGGGTTGGCACATGTCGATGATAGTCTGCGGCAGGAAAGCGCTCTTCCAGGGCGATGCGAGACACCGCTCTTCGCGAGATGCAATGATGGACTGTTCAGGGCTCATCGAGAGATCGGCCGCGCTCAAGCGGGGCATATCTAGTCGGCCGGGGCATAACGAGAAGCTCCAGCACGCTTTCTCGCGCCATGCAACCGCGCGAGCTCTTGGCACGGGAGGAGTGTAGATGGCGGATTGGGATGCGCGCTTTCTGGAAATGGCGGTTCTCGTATCGAAGTGGAGCAAGGACCCCAGCACCAAGGTTGGGGCGGTCATCGCGAAGGGGAAGTTCGTCGTTTCGCTCGGCTTCAACGGCCATCCGGCCGGGGTGGCGGACTCGGCCGAGCGCCTGGAAATCCGCGAGGTCAAGTACCGCACCATCATCCACGCCGAAATCAACGCCATCCTGTCTGCGGGAAAGCCGTTACAGGGATGCACGCTCTACGTCTGGCCCTTCATGCCCTGTTCGCAGTGCGCCTCCATCATCATCCAGTCCGGCATCCGGCGCGTGGTTACAGTGCCAAGCGAGAGCGAACGCTGGGCGGAAAGCTTTCGCTGCACGGAGGAGCTTTTCCACGAAGCCGGCGTGGAACTCGTGATGCGTTCCGCAGATCCGCAATCCTGATCGGGCGCCCTTATTCGACGTTGAGAGTTTTGAGCAGGCTGCGGGGTTCGCGCTGGATCTTTTCCTGGAGGAGGGTGATGGCGTAGATGAGCTGCTCGGGGCGGGGTGGGCATCCTGGCACATACACATCCACCGGAATTACCTGGTTGACCCCCTGCACCAGCGCGTAATTATTGAACACGCCGCCCGAGGTGGCGCAGGCGCCCATGGAGATAACCCATTTGGGTTCCGGCATCTGGTCGTAGAGCCGGCGGATGACCGGGGCCATCTTCTGCGATACGCGGCCGGCAATGATGATGAGGTCGGACTGGCGCGGCGAGGGACGGAAAACCTCGGCTCCGAAACGGGCAATGTCGAACCGGGAGGCGCCCATCGACATCATCTCGATGGCGCAGCAGGCCAGACCGAAGGTCATGGGCCAGAGGGAACTTTTTCTGATCCAGTTGACCGCGAAGTCGAGCGTGGTGAGGAAGACTCCCTCGGGCTGCTCGAAGCCGTAGCTCACTTCCTGCAGTTTGGCGCGGTTTTGCGCGCTGCTCTCCAGGTTGCCGAAGAGATAACGATCGCGCTCCAACGAGGCCGCCATACTTCCACTATAACGCAGGCGGTGATGGCCAGCGAGTTAGCGAGTCGGCGAGTCGGCGGGCTTCGATCTTGCCATATTGCGGAAGTCCCGTACCTTGCCAACAAAGTTATAAGGAAGCAATCAAGATTGCGATGGAAACTTGCGTTCCGGCTCGCTGGCTATGAAAATGTCTGAAAGCGCGCTCGCACTCGCTATTTCTATGGGTGGCTCCCGTACCAGGCCTCCGGTGACTTTCTGCGGCCAACGGTGAAACCACCCGGCGAACAAGCTGGCGGGACTCGGGCCGCTCGAAACTGTCCTCGAATTTCATCCCAGCCGCGCCCATGCGCGGACGCCTTCATCTTGGAGCGAAAAACGATGTCCCGATTGTGTACTTATCTGCTGCTCCTGTTTGCACTGATCGCAACGCCTCTTCAAGTCATTTCTCAAACTGCCTCCGGGGCCCAAACGGCCCCCGCTGCCGCTCCCGCCACGCAGGCGCAGATTGCCGCTCTTCAGCAGGCGGTTCAAAGCGCGCAGTCGGCGGGCGACAACGCATGGATGCTGACCAGTGCGGCGCTGGTTCTGCTGATGACCGGCCCCGGCCTCGCGCTGTTTTATGGCGGCCTGGTGCGCAAAAAGAACATCCTGGGCACCATGATGCAGAGTTTCGCCATGATGTGCCTGGTCACGATCATCTGGGCCATTTGCGGCTACTCGCTGGCCTTCGGGCACGGCAATCTCTTCATCGGCGGCTTTGAGCATCTGTTCCTCAGGGGCGTGCCGAACGTCGTCGATCCCAATAATTTCTACTCGCCGACCATTCCCGAACAGACCTACATGATCTACCAGCTCATGTTCGCCATCATCACGCCGGCGCTCATCTGCGGCGCGTTTGCCGAGCGCATGAAGTTCAGCTCGATGGCGGTCTTTCTTTCGCTGTGGTCGATCCTGGTCTACAGTCCCATGGCCCACATGGTGTGGGGCGTGGGCGGCCTGCTCAACGCCAATGGCGGCAAGATTCCGTCGCTCGATTTTGCGGGCGGCACGGTGGTGCACATCACCTCGGGCGTGTCGGCGCTCATCACGGCGCTCTACCTGGGCAAACGCCTGGGCTATCCCACAACCAAAATGGCTCCGCACTCGCTGGTGTTGAGCTTTATTGGCGCGTGCCTGCTGTGGGTGGGCTGGTTCGGATTCAACGCCGGCAGCGCGCTGGGGGCAACCCCGCTGGCCACCAGCGCCTTTATCAACACCCACTTTGCCACGGCCACGGCGGCCCTGGGTTGGACCATCTTTGAGTGGTTTCACAACGGAAAGCCGACGGCTCTGGGCGCAATCTCGGGAGCAGTGGCCGGCCTGGTGGCCATCACGCCGGCATCGGGGTTCGTTCAACCCATGTCCGCGCTGGTCATCGGCCTGGCGGCCGGCTTCGTCTGCGCCTTCATGGTGTTCAAGGTGAAGAGCCTGTTTGGTTACGACGACTCGCTCGACGCCTTCGGCGTGCACGGCGCAGGCGGAACGCTGGGCGCGATCCTGACCGGCATCTTTGCGGCGTCTGTCATCAACCCGATTTACGGCAAGGGCGTGGCGACAGGCGCCATCGACGGCCACTGGGGGCAGATACTCAACCAGCTCGCGGCGGTCGGCATCTCATGGGGCGTGTCGATTGTGGGCACGCTGATTTTGCTGTTTGTGGTGGATAAGGCGATGGGCCTGCGCATGAGTCCGGAGCAGGAGGCTGCCGGTCTGGATCTGTCGCAGCACGGCGAAGAGGGTTACGACTTCAACTCGTGAAGTATCGCCTCTTATCATCGAGTTGGAGGGAACGAAGCTCTCCTGGGAGCTGACTAGCGAACCGCAATGGTCCACAGAGCACGGATACCAGGGTATGCAATTCTCAATCCGGACTGAAGGCCAGAGTCACCGAGAGCTGATTCTCTCGTATCCATATCCAAAAACGAAGCTCGGCAGCCCGCTCCCTCTTCCTCAGCGCCCGAAATTTTCTGAGAAGACAATCGCATCGGGAATTCGGAAAGCTCTGACCGCCGGGTGGAATCCAGAATCCCGGGGAAGGGCATTCACCCACTATTTGCCGGAGATTTCAGACTGAAATAACGGCGTGCGGAGGCAAATCCACCGCCGCGCCTGATAGGCTCTACAACGAGGCATTTTTCGTATGCTCAAGATTGAAGCTGTTCTCCAGCCTTCAAAGCTGGACGCTGTGAAGGATGCGCTGCTCGAAGCAGGCATTGAAGGAATGACCATTCTCGAGGCCCGCGGCCACGGCCGCCAGAAGGGCCATACCGAGTTCTATCGCGGCCGCGAATACACCGTCGACCTTTTGCCCAAGGTGAAGATCGAGATGGTGATTCACGACGACCTGAAGGATAAGGCCATCGGGGCCATTGTGGGCGCTGCCCGCACGGGGCGTATCGGCGACGGAAAGATCTTTATCACCAAGGTCGACGAAGCCATCCGCATCCGCAACGACGAGCGCGGCGAAAACGCGCTGTAATTCGCAGAGCAGGCAGTTCATTGAGCAGGCCCCATCCCGTTCGTGTATCTGCCGGGCGGGATGAGGAAGTGCATCTGTGGCTTTGAATTCGAGGCCTTGCTTGCGCTTCATTCCGGCTGGGTCCAGAAGCCCTCGCGGATTGCGCTTTTCTCCTCTACAAGAAATGCGCCAGCATCCTCAACCAGCCGTTGGCCGCAGGCAAAGACCTGAATTCAGGCGTTTACGCGGTGAATCTCCCCGCGAGCATGGCTGCAGGGTGTCGCTTCCGGCCATTATGTCTTATGCTGTTAACAATTCCTTTCTTGCTTCGGCAGGCCACACAGACAACCCTATGACTCCAGTCGTTTTTGCGGTTGACGATCTACGGGAGCAGTATCTCAAGGAGATGGCGCTTGTCCGCCAGACCTGTGAGCGCACCGGAGACGGGACCGCGGCGATCCGGCGGCGATCGGCGGTTGTCGACCGTATCCTGATTGAAATGTGGCGCCGGGCCTTTACCGGCCTGCCCACGCAAAACGTCACCCTGCTGGCTTTGGGCGGCTACGGACGCAAGGATCTCTTCCCCTATTCCGACATCGATGTGCTGTTCGCCTTCGCCGACGACAAGACCGAGGAGCAGTCGCGCGAAGCGGTGAGAGCAATCATCCAGGGGATGTGGGACATCGGCCTGCGCGCCAGCCCCAGCTCGCGAACGGTAAAGGAAGCCGGCAAATTTGACCCGGACAACCTTGAGTTCACGCTGGCCACCTTCGACCGCCGTTACCTGGCCGGCCAGTTTCCCCTCTACCAGCAGCTTCACCAGGTCACGTTTCCCGGCCTGGTGCTGAGCGAGTGGAACAACATCACGCAAAAGCTGGGCGAGATCGCCCGCAGCCGCCATGCAAAATACGGGAACACCATCTTTCACCTTGAGCCCAATCTCAAGGAGTGTCCCGGCGGGCTGCGGGATTACCACCTGGCGGTCTGGTTCGCGGTGCTCTTTCACTTGAAGGAAACCCGGGAGTGGCCGCGGCAGCGGGGCGGCGTCTTCCAGAGCGCGCGAGGCGATGCCGAGGCGGCTTTCGACTTTCTGGCAGCAGCGCGATGTTTTCTGCACTTCCGCCACGGACGCGACGACAACACGCTCGACTGGCAGTCGCAGGATGAGGCGGCGGCGCGATCGATCGGCCTTGAGACGCGCGGAACCGCCGACCCCAGTTACTGGATGCGCACCTATTACCGGCACGCGCGGGTCATCTATCGCCGCGCCGCGCTGCTGATGGAGCATCTGCCGGCTCCGGTCAGCTTTTACCGGCAGTTCAGGCGGCGCAGAACGCCCATTGCGGGAACCGATTTCCTGCTCGACCAGGGCCGCATCGATGTGCTGCCGGGCGCGCAGTTCAACGACACGGCGGCGATACTGCGTGTCTTCTCGCTGATGGCCACGCACGGCTACGCGCTCTCGCAAGCCGCTGAAGACCGCATCACCGACGCGCTGCCGGTGCTGGCCATTCATATTCCCGAGGGGCCGTATCTTTGGAATGCGCTGCGCGAGGTGCTGCTGGGCCCGCATGCCGCGCACGCGTTGCGCACCATGCACGCGCTGGGCGTGCTTGAGATGCTGATCCCCGAGTTTCACGGCATCGACGCGCTGGTGATTCGCGACAGCTATCACCGCTACACCGTGGACGAGCACACCTTCCTCTGCATCGACAACGTACACGGCCTGCGGCAGCCCTCGCATGAGTACGAGCAGCGGCTGGCGCAGTTGCTGCCTGAGATCGACCGGCTCGACCTGTTTTTGCTGGCGCTGCTGCTGCACGACACGGGCAAAGCGCGCCGCACCGGCGAACACGCCGGCCAATCGGTGGAGCTGGCCGACAGCTTTCTGGCCCGGCTCGACTTCGACAGCGAGGAGCGTGAGTCCGTCCTGAAGCTGATCCGGCTGCATCTTGAAATGTCGTCGGCGATGCGCCGCGACATCTTCGATCACGAAAATGTGCGCAGCTTTGCCGAGAAGATCGGCAGCCCGCAGTTGTTGAAGATGCTTACCATCATGACCTTCGCCGACATCAAGGCCGTGAACCCCGATGCGCTCACTCCGTGGAAGGCCGAAAACCTGTGGCAGTTCTACATGTCGACGGCGAATTTCATGGACCGCTCGGTGGACGAGGCCCGCTATCACGCCGCGATCGATCCTACTTTACTCAATAGGATTCGATCGATGGTTCCCGCCGGCCAGTACGACCAGCTCAGACAATTCCTTGAAGGCCTTCCGCAACGCTACCTGCAAACCCGCCTCCCCGAGCAGATTCGCAATCACTTCCAGATGGCGCTGAACCTGGACAAAGACAATGTGCAGCTCGACCTGAGACCCAACCGCCAGCTCTACGACCTGACGGTGATTACGCGCGATCGCACGCGGCTGTTTGCCGACGTTGCGGGCACGCTGGCCGCGTGGGGCATGAACATTGTTCGCGCCGGCGCCTTCTCAAACGATGCGGGCGTGATTGTTGACAGTTTCCACTTTACCGACGTCTTTCGCACCATCGAGCTGAACCCGAGCGAGAAGGACCGTTTCCTTGAGAACCTGCGTGACGTGGTGGCGCAAAACATCTCGGTGCAGCAACTGCTCGCGGCGCGCCGTCATTTGAACCATCCCGGCAATATCAAGGTCGAGGTGCCCACGCGGCTCGAGTTCGATTCCGAGTCCTCGTCGCACTCCACATTGCTGCAGGTTGTGGCGCAGGACCTGCCCGGATTGCTGCGCCAGATTGCGCTCACCCTCAGCTCGCACCAGTGCAACATCAAGGTCGCGCTTATCGATACCGAGGGCGAGACCGCCATCGACGTCTTCTATCTCACCAGCCGGGGAGAAAAGCTGCCGCCCGAGACGCAGCAGTCGCTCAGCGCCGACCTGACCAGCGCGCTTGAAGCCATGCGACTGCCCGCGGCGTAAAGCCGGTCGGCCGGACGGTGCGCACAGGCGGAGGTGGATCGAGATTCGCTGTCTCGGCGCACGACGGCTCGGCAACTTTTTTCCACATCAGGTATTCGCTGAGCAGTACCGCAACCAGCACGGCGGTAGGCACCGCGACCATGGCTCCCGGAATTCCGGCAAGCTCGAAGCCAACAAGCAGCGCGATAAACACGGCCAGCGATGGCAAGCCGACGCGCGCCTTCATGATCCGCGGGATCAGGAACGAATTTTCGACCTCAAGATAAACAACGAAGAAGATGACCACCCCCACCACGCGCCCCCACGAGTCGAGACTCGCGACAATCACTGCAAGTACCAGTGTGATGGCAGCGCCCAGCACCGGAACCAGGTTGAGTAAACCGGCGATGACCCCGAGCGCATAAGCGTAGCGCACATCGAGCAGGAGGAAGACGGTGGCGCTGGTGAGGCCGAGCAGGGCCATCAAGGTCAACTGTCCGGTTAGCCACTTCCCCATTCCCACGCCCGCGCGCCGCAGCGTTGTGTCGAGGCGCACGCGCAGATGATGCGGGAAAAAGGCGAGGCACCATTGGTATGTATCGTCGCCCTCCACAAGGAAGTAAAGGGTAAGCACAAAGCAGGCAATGATATTGGCAACTATGCCGGCCAGATCCGACAAGGACGAGATCGCCTTCGACGCCGTTTGCGTCGCGAAGCCCTGCAACTGCGCATAAACTGCGTTTGCGTCCAGGTGATAGCGATCGACGAAGGGAATGGATTTGATCCTATCGACCAGATTGGGAACCCGGGCCGAGTTGGAGGTGCCGAAGGCCTGCAAATCGTGAATGACCGGCGGAAAGGCGAGAAGACCAAGGATGGTAAGCACGGCCATCACCGCTACCACAAGCACCAGGATCGCTATTGGCCCTTGAAACGGCTGCCTGCCCCCGATGCGGATACGGCCGGTGGCGTCCACAACAGGCCTGAGCACGACGGCAAACAGCGCTGAGACATAGAAGAGGACCAGGAGGTCGCGCAGCAGCCATACAACGTAAACCGCCGCGGCCAGCGCGAAGGTGAACACGATGTCGCTGCGAAGGATGTGGGTTGTTGCCGGTTCTTTCGCCATGCCGTTCCTTTGAAAACAGCGGAGCTAGCGGCGTAAGCGGTGCTAGCCGAGCCAGTTCCTCCAACACCCTGCTAGCCCCGCTAACTCCGCAAACACCGCTCGCTCCGCTGCTCTTATTGGTCCCCGCTCAGGATCGAGCCCACAATGCCGCCCAGCAGGCCGCCGCCGATGGCCGCCGGCGCCTGCCGGCTCTCGCCGCGCGGCAGGTACTCGCCGATCTGGTGCGCCAGCCGCGAGATGGGTAGCGTTTGCAGCCACACCGTTCCCGGTCCGACCAGTTCGGCGAGGAAGATTCCATCGCCGCCGAAGATCATGTTCTTGATGCCGGGCACGGTAGTGATCTGGAAGTGCATCGAAGCCTGGAATGCGCCCACGTGGCCGGGGTGCACCCGCAGAACCTCGCCCGGCTGTAAGTTTTTCTGGATCAGCTCGCCGCTCAGCTCGAGCCATGCGGTGCCCATGCCGCCAATGCGCTGCAGCAGGAACCCGTCGCCGCCAAAGATGCCCGCGCCCAGCGACTGCTGAAATCCCAGCGTTATCGTCACCTGATCTGTGGCGCAGAGAAAGCCGTGACGGTGCACCAGGTATTCCGCCCCCTGGCCCAGATCGACGGGCACAATGTGGCCCGGAACCTTGGTGGCAAACGAGACCACGCCGGGATACTGGAAGGCGCGGTACTCGGTCATGAAGATGCTGGCGCCGGCGGCAACCCGCTTCAAGACGCCGAAGAGCCCCCCGCCTCCGCCCATCTGGGTGTGCGTGGTCATCTGGATTGAGCTGGTCATCCAACTGAGCTCGCCGCTCTCTGAGAACACGCTCTCGTTCGGTTGCAGCTCGACCTCAAGGACAGGCATGGTGGTGCCGAGAATCCGGGTTTGCATGGAGAGAACTTGCCTCCTGTCGGACAGTGTACCTGCCGAAAGCGCAGGGGCAAGAGATTTTCGATAGGAATTTCCAATGAATTGAGAACCCGGGAGCTCCTGCGTTGAGCAGCTTGACGGGAAGAAACAGCGTCAAAAGGCTGGAAGGTTGGCTCCCAGCGCTGCCTGCGCGAAAGTTAATAACGGAGTCTACCCGGCCGCAAAGCATCGCGCAAACCCACAGAAATGCTCTACTCTTGCCAATAGAGTGCAGGCTTGGCCATGAGACGGTATCTCAGAATCTTGCGTAAGGCATTGCTGCAGGCGCTGGCGCACGACGTCATCAACACGTCGAAAGCGGCTGCCTATTCGGGCATGCTGATGCTGTTTCCCGCCCTGCTGGTCATCACCACGCTTGTGGCCCAGGTGCAGGAGGGTAGCACCATGCTTGGTGAACTGCGAACCCTCTTCGAGCAATTTCTGCCTGTCGACACTCTCGATTTGCTGCAGTCGTACGTGGTCACGCGCCGGGTCTACTCGAGCCAGCTCCTCTTCTCGGCCACCGCCTTGAGCATCTTTGCCGGCCTCGGCGTCATGCTCTCTCTGATGGAAGGTTTTCGCCGCGCCTATAGCCTGCCGCAGGAGGCATGGGGATTCTGGGACCGGCGTCTGCGCGGCATCATGCTGTTGCCGATCGCGATGGTTCCCCTCTCAATCGCCACGCTGGTGGTTGTGTTCGGCCATCAGATTGAGCTGTGGATGATTGACAACGCCGGCCACGAGTTGCGGCACATCGTTATCTTCTTCTGGCGCATGGCGCGCTGGTCCATAGCGCTGCTCACCAGCGCTACGGTGATGAGCGCGCTCTACCACTTCGGCACCAGGCGCAAGGAACACTGGGTGTGGGTCGGGCCGGGAGCGGCCGCGGCCACGCTCATCTGGTTCCCCGCCACGCTGGCCTTCGGCTGGTATGTAACCCGCATTGCCGACTATTCGCGGTTCTATGGATCGTTCGGCGCCGGCATCGCGACGCTGGTGTGGCTCTACATCACCAGTTTCAGTGTGCTGATGGGTGCGGAACTGAATGGAGTTCTTTACCGCGAGCGGCAGGAATCGCTGGGCGGGAACTGCACATAGACTCCGCAATCCAATCAAGCAGCATGAAGTGCGGCAATCGCGCGCTCCATTTACAATGAATATGCGTAGTTCCCCACCCTTTCAGAGAATTTTTGCCTGGCAACTGCGTCTCAAATTGATAAGGTTTGCAAGGGAGTTGTCCTATGTCTTTCCCTGACACGGGGTTGGCCGACATACCGGCCCAGCGCCGCGCCAAGATTGTGGCCACGCTCGGACCCGCTTCGAACGCCGAAAGCGTGATCCGCGACCTGGTTCGTGCCGGTGTCGACGTGGTGCGCCTGAATTTCTCGCATGGCTCTCATGAAAGTAAGCTCACGGTTATAAAGCTGATCCGCAAGGTCAGCCGCGAAGAGCGCAAGCCGCTTTGCATCCTGGGCGACCTGCAGGGCCCCAAGATTCGCACCTCGACACTCAAGGATCATCAGCCGGTGCTGCTCAAGGCCGGTGGAAGGTTGACGATTACTCCACGCGATGTTCCCGGCACTGCGTCGCTGGTGGGCACTACTTTTAAAACTCTGGCTGAAAACGTGGAACAGGGTTCGCGGATTCTGCTCTCTGACGGATTGATCGAGCTGCGCGTGCACGAGGTGGTGGGCGACGATGTTGTTTGCGAAATTATCAACGGCGGCATGCTGGGCGAGCACAAGGGCATCAACCTGCCCGGCATCCCGGTGCGCACGCCTTCGCTCACTGAGAAGGATGCCGAGGATCTGGAATTCGCACTCAAGAATGGCGTGGACGCGATCGCGGTTTCGTTTGTGCGCACCGCTGAAGACGTGCGCATGGTGCGCAATCGCGTTGCAGCCCTCGGCTTCGATACCTGGATCATCGCCAAGCTCGAAAAGCCGCAGGCCATCGAACACCTCGATGCCATCCTGCAGGTCTCTGACGGCATCATGGTGGCTCGCGGCGACCTGGGCGTTGAAGTTCCGCCGGAGATGGTGCCCGCGATTCAGAAGCACATCATTCGCCGCGCCGCCGAGTATTCGAAGCCGGTCATCACGGCCACGCAGATGCTCGAGTCGATGATCGAGAATCCGCGGCCCACGCGCGCCGAGGTCTCTGACGTTGCCAACGCCGTTTATGACGGCACCGACGCCGTGATGCTCTCGGGCGAGTCGGCTGTAGGCAAGTACCCGGTGGAAGCGGTGGCCATGATGGCGCGCATCGTCTCTGAAGCGGAGCGCGACATCAAGGAGCAGAACCTCTTCGAGTCGCACGTCCGCCAGTCGCATCTTTCCATCGCCGAGACCATCTGCGAAGCCACGGCGCACGCGGCCGACGATCTTGACCTGCGCGGCATCGCGCTGTTTACCGAGTCGGGATCGACGGCGCGCCAGCTTTCGAAATACCACCCCACCGCGCCCATCTTCGCGCTCAGCCCCATTGAGATCACCGTGAACCGGCTGAACCTGCTGTGGGGGACCACGCCCATCCGCTGCCCCAAGGTGAATAGCACCGAGGCGCTGGTGGAGTGCGCCGAGAATCTGCTGGAGCAGAACGAATACGTGCGCACCCGCGAGGTGATTGCGATCGTGGCCGGAACGCGCACCAAGTCAGGCTCGACGAACTTCATGCGCCTGCACGTGATGGGCGAGCAGAAACTCGAGGGCGTGCGCTTCCACATCACGCGCGACCAGGAAGCAGCGCTGCAGGAAGCGACAGAAGGCAAGCGCGCTCCGGCAAAGAAAGCGCCCAGGACGTTCAAGCGGTATCCTTCGCCGAATCCGCCGAAGATTTCGAATCCGTAAAGACAGCGTCAAGCAATCGTTCCGGGTCACGGCCCCCGAATTTACAAATTGGCAACCAGTTTGAATTCGCGGGCCACAGGCTCAACGATTTTGATGCGGCCGTGACCGGGATTCGTGCGGAAGCTGGTTCTCAGAAGGCCGGCACTCTCAAGCTTGGCGACATCTCGGCTGACAGCGCGAACATCGCGCCGCAGCTCGGCTGCCAGACCCGCGATATGCAGAGGCTCCTGCTTTACAAGCTTGAGCAGGCGAACCCGTTCCGCGCTCAGCATGGCAAGCAACTCCAGCGGATCGGCAAAACTGATCGTGACGCCCGGCGTGAGAGTCTTGCCTAGATCCAGCTTCCGCGCTCTTTCCAGCAAGCGTCCCAGGAATTGCTCTGTCGACTCTGTTTTCACCTCAACCGCCGGATTCTTCATCTTCCAACCTCCAAAGTTCGTGCAGCTCGCGAATGAATCGCTTCAGAATTGCCGAATAGGACTTGAATGCAATCGGCTCGGTCTTTCCCATGAAGTGCCGATGATGAGAACCATGTCTGTTGTCGAACCCGAGAACGCGGCCATGATCGACGCGACAGATCCGTTGGTTGATATAGGCAAGGTTGTAAGCCACCACCTCGCCATCTTCCCGCCAGATCTCTTCCTTGATGAGAGCGCCACTCCGAGGTCCCTTAAGATAGTGGACCTCCGCCGAAACTGACCTAACCGGCTTCGGCTTTTTACTCACATCGACATGATATCACAGGAGGGATATTCAATGTCCCTCCTGTTGTTGTCCCACTACAGCAACTCCTGAAACGCATAATTTATTGGGTAAGAAGGCGCAAACGCCTTTGAGTTGGACCTCGCGAACTTACGGCATTGCGCCGACTTTTGCGTTACTTGCTCTGCGTTTTCCCTCCCGCACAGTCACAACCGCGCGCCCGATAGACAGAAAGGCCATCAGGAGCGGAAAGAACGAATCCGACGCCGAGTATTTGCCGTGACGGACGATCAGGATCACGGTGAGGATCGCCATGAGGCCGAAGGAGCCTGAGGCAACAAATCCCGTCCACTGCCTGGCCGGGCGGCGGGCGGGTGGCCCCGGTCTCAGTGACCCCTCCAGGGCCTGACCTCGGGTCGCCGATTTCAGGAGGAGGTTTGCTCTGAGTCGAGGGTAGCAAGAATCGGGAAAATTACATGCAAAGGCGGAGGGCCACGAGGTGCTGAGGATGACGGCTCGGAGACGGCCGTTCGTTCGGCCCGGGGCGGACGGGCCGAGTCGATACTGTCCCAGCGTTTGACGCTGGGCTTTCGCCGGACGTTCCTCCGGGACGGTTGCTCGTGGCAATACCAACTGGCCGGGGGCGGGATGCATAAAGCGGCGAGCTATGGATAGCGCTTTCCCGGAAGTGAAATGCAGACCTCTAGACTTCGCTCCGGAGAGGATATGGGGCATCCGGCCGGAGGGGTAGGTCAATGCCGGGTTTTGGGAATCAGACTCACCGCGCTACGATCCGATAGCACTTCTGGCGGCCTTGCAGGTAGTGGGTCAGATGATTTCCACAGGAAGTGGACTATAGCAAATTGAAGTGCTTGAGAAGAACGGTGAGGATCGTTCCCAGGAGCAAGAGTCCAATTGCTCCGACAGCACTCAGAACCCAGCCGAGCGCCTTCATTGTTCCATTGTTGGTGTGTACCTTTTCGGCGAGAGCATCTAGCTTTTCGGCGTGTTTGTCGCTGGCGGATGCCAGGGTCTGATTCGAAGCTTCTAGTCTGCCGATGGATTGTTTAATGTCCATCGCAATTTGCAGAAAGAAATTGTGGTCGCTAGAAGAAGCGATATGGAGAGGCGGCGTCCCCGATGCAATTTCAGGAGGACTGGTAAGCCGCGAACCTTCTCTTTCACCCCGCAACGGCACTGGTGTCCCCCATCTTAGCGGTCAACCATTCCCAAGTACTGACCGGCGCTCGTCCAAAATAACTGTTTACGCTGAGAACGATAGCACCGGATACGCTCGCTTCCGAGCTTATGTTGAGCTTTTTGGAAAGCTCCTGAGATGTCATCGTGCTCGGTCCGACCAGCAACCATTGGCCCGTGCCGACCGACAGGTGGGCCTCAGGGAATTCAGCCTCAATCTTCGTCTTTAGCGCACCGGGATTGTCGGCCGCCATAATCGCAAAAATCTTCTTGTCGGTAGCCATGGCACCTCCACTATCGTATATACCGCGCACCTTGCGCAAGTACACCTTGGGGTTACGATGCCAGCAGGAGGCCATCCAGAATCGACCTGGATTCCATTAATTTCACCAAATCTTCGATTGTCCAAACATGGTCGGCGATCCCCGCTTCCATTGCGGGTGTGACTCTGATCGTTTGATGGACTCGGCAGTAGTTGTAATACATAAAATAGATTGCCAGCATGTGTCGGTGGTTCTCAACCTTTTTTGAGAACGCATTAGTGAGCCGCGTAAACCGCCTCATATTCATTCTCATGGTGAGGTTCTGGCGCTCCACATATGACGTGCTGATGTGCTTCGGGTCAGGGTTGCCGATTACGCGAACCGATTCAGTGCCGATGCAAACGCCAGGACTGTAGCGCGTGTCCGGCTGCGCCGGGTTGCCGTACAGTTTTATCAGCATCGCGTAGTCTACTTCCGCGCCGAACGCACGCTCCACGGCATCCACGTAGACGTGGTGACCATCGGTGGTGAGTTGCACGCGGTTGGACACACGCGATGCCACATCCTTCAAGAATCTGTCAGGCGGGTGGCCCCGGTCTCAGTGACCCCTCCAAAGCACCCTGAGGGTGCCCCCGGTCCCTCGTCCGCCGCGGCGGAGGGACCGGGGATGGAAGCCGAGCCTCAATCCCAGCCGAGCTAACCCGCCGGCTAGCCATCCTTTAGCTCCGCTATCACCGCTATCACCGCAAACGCCGCTAACCCCGCCCGGCCGCTCCCTCGCTCCCTCGTTTCCTTGTTCCCTTGCTCCCTCGCTCCCTCGCTCCCTGTTTTGCAGTTAATTTCCCCCTTTCGGCGCACAATTCTAAATAGAGCCAATTGAGGCACAAAACATGAAGAACATCACCGTGTCCATCACCGAAAAAACCTGCGCAGAAGGCCGCAAGTGGGCCGCCGAACACGGAACCTCAGCCCCGCTCCATCTATCGCAAGATGTCGAGTTTTCCAAAGAAAAGCACGCAGAAACTGTACAGCCGCAAGCCGGCCCAATCAATTCAACAAGTTGACATCGAAAAACTGCACAATTCCAACTGTGCAGGGGCTGTGCGGGGGCTGTGCAGCGGCTGTGCAGAGCTGTGCATTGGTGGGCGGTCAGGGACTCGAACCCCGGACCTCCTGCGTGTGAAGCAGGCGCTCTAACCAGCTGAGCTAACCGCCCTTGAATGGGAGGGAAAAGACCGCGCCAGAGGCTGATCCTGTAAGTTAGAGTATACCAGCAGGGCATTGGAACCAACCCGGGCCGGTAGTGGAGAGGCGTCCCGGCGAGGCGAGATTTTTGTACCAGCCACACATGCTCCGGATCGTCCGATCTCTCATCCGCGCAGCCAACTTCCCCTCGTTTGGGGACGGAGAGCTTTGCCCCTCGCCGGCGGGTTGGCCCCCTTTGAGACTGCTTCCCGGGAGCGCCGGGCCGACTGCTCCGGCCCTGCTCGCGGCGATTGCCCGATCGTCAGGATCCGAAGGGGGTTCTGGGCATTCCCGTGACGGGAAATCCGACCCGGAATTGGACCCGGAAGCGCAACCTTCCGGGGAAGATGGGGTTCCAGAAGATATGGCGACCATGGTCCTGGACAGAACCGTTCTGGGAGCTGGCCCAGCGATGAGCCGGGAGCTGGAGATCGATCCGGCTGCGGCCGAGAGGGCTGAGACCGATCCGGCGGGCGACGCGGCTGTGATGTTGCGGGTTGCGGCGGGGGACGAGGCGAGTTTTAATTACCTTGTCGAGAAATACCACCGGCCGATGATTCACTTCCTGTACCGGATGGTTCGTAACCAGGCGGTAGCCGAGGAGCTGGCACAGGAAGTATTTTTACGCGTCTATCGTGCCAGGGAGAGTTACCGGGCCGAGGCGCGATTTACCACGTGGCTCTACCGGATTGCGACCAACCTGGCAGTGAACCACGCGCGCGATACCCGGCACGAACGGGCCGCGCAAACGGTATATCTGGACCAGCCGGACGAAGAGACAGGCACGACTCCCGATCTGGCTGACGATGAGCCGTCGGCCGAGCAACAGTTGTTGCGCAAGGAGCGCATGGCCGCGATTCGAAGTCATGTGATGGCGTTGCCGGAGCGCCAGCGCATGGCGGTGCTGATGCACAAGTATGACGGGATGGATTACCGGCAAATTGGGGAGGTGCTGAAGCTCAGCGAATCGGCTACGAAGTCGCTGCTCTTCCGCGCCTATCAGACGTTGCGGGACAAATTGAAAAGTTTTGTGTGAGTTGAAAGAAGCCGGAACCAACCGGCAGACGGGGGTGGCACCCATGACGAAGAATTTGAATTGCACGGCAGTGGAATCGAAGCTGGCGGAGCTGCTGCTCGATCCTGCCCGAGTGCCTGCCAAGGTTAACACGCATGTTGCGGAGTGCGAAGCCTGCCGGCGCGAGCTGGAGGAACTGAAGGCAACCATGGGGCTGCTCGACGCCTGGGAGGCTCCCGAGCCGAGCCCGTTTTTCATGACCCGGATGCAGGCGCGGATGCGCGAAGAGCGCGAGGCCGCGCCGACGGGTTGGTTTGCGAGCAGGTTCGCCAGCTTCCGCGCGGAGCTGTCCTACGGGTCGCGCCTGCACGCGCGGCCGCTGGCTGCCATGGCTCTTACGATCATGCTGCTGCTGGGCGGCGGGGCTTATCTCGACCTGGAGATCTGGAATCAGCCGGCGCAGACCCAGTCGAATGCGGCCGTGGTTCACGACCTGCAGATCCTGGACAACAACGCGCAGGTACTGGACCAGATGGAAGCGATGTCCAGCACGGATAATGACAACGGAGACTGATTCGAGTGCAGTTTGCACCCAGGAGCGGGAAGAACGATGAAAGGCACGACCAAAGCGGAAGGAATGCGTCTGGCGGCATTGCTGGCGGCGCTATTCATGTGCCTGGCGCCTGCGATTACGCCGGCCCAGCGCCCCGCTGAGCGTCGCGCCGCTCCTGCAGGCCGACGCTTCGAGGGCCAGCGGGCGGAACAGGGCGCCGGGCAAGGCGCCCGGATGCGCCAGCAACAGCGGCAGAACAGACAGTTCCAGCGGCAGAATCAGGGTCAATTCCGGGGTCAATTTCAGGGGCAGGGCGGACAGTTCCAACGCCAGCCCGGCCCGCTCCAACGCCAACCGGGCCAATTTGTGCGGCCCAACGGGCAATTTCAAGGCAGCTATCAGGGCGGGTATCGGGCTGCTCCGGTGGAGCGGCCGTACGCCAATCCCGGGGTTGCGCGCCCCGCCCTCCCCAACGGTGCGGAGCAGGGCGGCGGGGCTTACCCCGGAGCCGGCGGCCAACAGCGCGGGAACTACGCTGGTGAGAATCGTCCCGGGCAGAGGCCGGGTCGTCCTGCGGCTGAGACCAGCCGGCCGGTACAGGGAGTAGCGCGCCCGGGCGTTGAAGCTAACCGCCCCGCGCCGGCTCAGGCATATCAAGCCCAGAGACCTGCGGCAACCCGGCCATATGCGGCCCCTCAGAGATATGCCGCTCCGCCTGGCCATCTCGGCGACTGGCTCAACCAGCACCGCAATCTTCCCGTGCAGGACCAGGAGCGTTTGCTGCGCAACAGTCCGAGCTTTAACCGGCTGCCGACGGAACAGCAGCAGCGCCTGGTGCAGCAGTTGCATCAGTTGAATCAGATGCCTGAGGCGGAGCGTGAGCGCAGGTTGGCGCGCAGCGAGATGCTGGAACGCTTGTCGCCCCAGGAACAGATGCAGGTTCGCGACGCCAACCGGCAATACAGGGCGCTGCCGCCCGACCGTCAAGGGATGGTCAAGCAGGCCTTTCAGGACCTGCGCACGGTTCCCGCTGATCAGCGGCAGACAGTGTTGAACTCTGCGCGCTACCAGAACAACTTCTCGCCGCAGGAGCGGGAGATCCTGAACAACTTCCTGAAGGTGGAACCGTACCAGCAGCCTGCCCGGTGAATGGCGCAGGTGGCAGCCGAGGTACGGGCTGGGGCATTTCACGCCGAAGTTCATCCTCCATTCAAACGCCCCAAAAGATAATCGAACATTTGAACCGGGGCTGTTACGTCCATTCAGGATGGTCGATCACTCGACTTCCGCTGCCTTCCGGGATAGGATGGCGGCATGGGGAAAGAGACGCCGTAGATGACTGAGCCTGTTTCAGTTTGCGTGATCGGGTCGGGATACGTGGGCCTGGTGGCGGCGGCCTGCTTTGCCGAGATGGGCCACCGGGTTCTGTGCGTCGATAACGACGAAGCCAAGGTGAAGACTCTCTGCGAGGGCGGCGTGCCGATCTTCGAGCGCCACCTGCCGGAGTTGCTTGCCAAACACAGCAATCGCGGGCTTTCGTTCACCACTGACCTGGCCTTTGCCGTTGAGCAGAGCGCCGCGGTTTTTATCGCCGTCGGCACGCCGCAGGAGGGCGACAACGGCGCCGCCGATCTTTCCTACGTTGAGGCGGTGGTTTCAGAGATCGCCCGCTCCATCCGCGGCTACAAGGTGATCGTAGAAAAGAGCACCGTGCCGGTCTACACCAACGAGTGGATCAGGCGCGTGCTGCATCGGCACGGCGTGCCGGCAAGCGATTTTGACGTTGTCTCCAATCCCGAGTTTCTCCGCGAAGGCACCGCGGTCAAGGACTTTCTGCATCCCGATCGCATCGTGGTGGGCGCCAGCTCAGAACGCGCGGCCGACGTTCTGCGCCGCATCTACGCACCGCTGACGGAGGGTACTTACTACTCGACTCCGGGTGCTCTTGCCGGTCAATTCAGCGAATCGGCTCCGGCGCGGCTGCTGGTGACTTCGCCGCAGAGCGCCGAGATCATCAAGCACGCATCGAATGCATTTCTGGCGCTCAAGATTTCGTTCATCAATTCGGTTGCGAACCTGGCCGAGGCCGTTGATGCGGACATTGAAGACATTGCCGCCGGAATCGGCATGGACAGCCGCATCGGCGCCAAGTTTCTGCGCGCGGGACTGGGCTACGGCGGCTCTTGTTTTCCCAAGGATGTGGCCGCGTTCCACTGGGTTGCGCAACAGCGCGGCGTCGACTTCCAGCTGCTGTCTGAAGTGCGCAAGATCAACGACGCGCAAAAGGAGATTTTTTGCAACAAGGTGCTTTCGGCGTTGTGGACGCTGCGCGGCAAGCGGCTGGCTGCGCTGGGCCTGGCCTTTAAAGGGGGAACGGACGACATACGCGAATCGCCGGCCATCGACGTGATCCGCCGATTGCTGGTGGGCGGCGCAACCATTGTTGCCCACGATCCGGCGGCGCAGGAGCGGGCGCGGGAGGTGCTGCCGGAGAGCGACACGATGCGTTACGCGGCGGGCATTTATGAAGCGGCGCACAATGCCGACGCGGTGTTGATCCTCACCGACTGGAAGGAGTTTGCCGAGATCGATCTCGACCGGTTAAGCGGCGAGATGCGCTTCCCAATCATGATTGATGGGCGCAATCTGTACAATCTGGCAACGATGCAGGAGCACGGGTTTACCTACGTAAGCGTGGGGCGGCCCGCGAATTACCAGGCACAGCAGGGAAAGCTCCGGAGCATTGCAATCTAGGGACGTTCTGATGAGTTTGGAGGAGCGCGCTAACCTTCCCTCAGGGGCTAAAGCCCAGAGTCATTTTGTTGCATTTCCGGCACGGCTAAAGCCGTGCCCTTTCAAAACATCGACTTATTCAGGGATACCGTAGCCGCCTTTCGCCGGGCAGACTTTCGCTGATGCATACTGGTATGGAGTTCGATATTTGAACATGCGCGTTCTCGTCGCCGGCGCCGCCGGATTTCTTGGTTCCCACCTCACAGACCGTTTGCTCAGCGATGAGCACTCTGTTATTGGTGTCGATAACCTGTCGACCGGAGAGCGCGAGAACCTTGCCCACCTGGCCGGCGAGCCGCGCTTCACTTTTCTGGAGTGGGATATCTGCCAGCCGTTCACGGCGGCGATCGACCCCGGCCGGGTGGACTACGTGTTCAACTTTGCCTCGCCCGCGAGCCCGCCGGAATACAAGCGCCTCGGGATTGAGACGCTGACGGTGGGATCGGCCGGCACCAGGAACATGCTTGAGATTGCGGCGCGGCACAACGCCGGGTTCCTTCACGCGTCCACTTCAGAGTGCTACGGCGACCCGCTGCAGCACCCGCAAACCGAGGAGTACTGGGGCAACGTAAATCCGGTGGGTCCGCGCTCGGTTTACGACGAAGCCAAGCGTTTCGGCGAAGCCCTGGTGATGGCGTACAACCGCAGCCGCGGCGTCGACACTCACCTGGTGCGCATCTTTAATACCTACGGCCCGCGCCTGCATCCCGACGATGGGCGCGTGGTGTCGAACTTCATGATGCAGGCCCTGCGCGGCGAGCCGCTCACCATTTACGGCGACGGCAGCCAGACGCGCAGCTTCTGCTACGTCGACGATCTGATCGAGGGGATCGTGCTGCTTTCGCGCACCGACGAGCACCTCCCGGTGAACATCGGCAACCCCAGCGAGTTCACCATTCTGGAATGCGCAAAGACGGTGCTGGAGGTGACGGGGTCAGAGAGCGAGATGCGCTTCGGCGCACTGCCTGAGGACGATCCCGTGCGGCGTCAGCCCGACATCGCCAAGGCGCGCCGATTACTGGGCTGGGAGCCGAAGATCCAACTCAAAGAGGGGCTGACGCGCACGCTGGAATTCTTCAGGAGCAAAGTGAAAAGGCCGTAGCTGCGGCAGCTTTTCGAGGTTTCCCAGCCATTCCGCGGCGCGCGGGATCGCGTTTCCGGCCAAACACCCGCCCACGCACGGCCCCACCCGCCCACTTCGGATATAGTGTCTTGTGGCGTGAATGCGCCTGTGCGCAGGATTTGAATTTTTTGCGGCGGCGGATTGCGCCGCGCCAGGAGAGAGCGATGACGATTTGGGGTGATACCGCAGAAGGAACAGCCGTGCCGATTTTCACGCTGAAGAGCGGCGACGTAGAAGTGCGCGTGATGGCGTATGGCGGCTACCTGGTGAGCGTGAAGGCGCCCGACCGCGACGGCAAGATCGCCGACGTGGTTCTGGGATACGACGATCTTGCCACTTATCTCAAGACTCCCAACCCCTACCTCGGCGCGCTGATCGGGCGCTTTGGCAATCGCATCGGCGGCGGCAGGTTCACGCTGGGCGGAAAGACGCACCAGGTGCCGCAGAACGACGGCGTGAATGCGCTTCACGGCGGGCCGGTGGGATTCGATCGCTACGTGTGGAAGGCGCAGGAGGCGCCGGGCGGCGTGGAATTCACGCACGTGAGCCCCGACGGCGATATGGGCTTTCCAGGCACGCTTACTGCAAAGGTGAAATACACGCTTTCCGGCAACACGCTGCGGCTCGACTACCAGGCCACCACCGACAAAGAGACGGTGGTAAACATGACCAACCACGCCTATTTCAACCTGCGCGGCAACGATGACGGAAACATTATGGGACACAAGATGCAACTGAGCGCCGATCACTTTACGCCTGTTGACTCGGGCTTGATTCCCACCGGCGAAGTTGCGCCGGTTGCGGGAACGCCGCTCGAATTCCGCACTCCGCATGTAGTGGGCGATCGAATCGACGACAAATTCGAGCAGATGGTGCTGGGCCACGGATACGATCACAACTTCGTGGTGAACGGCGAGCCGGGAACTCTGCGCCATGCCGCGACGGTGGTTGAGCCTGAGAGCGGCCGCAAGCTGGTGGTTGAGACCACCGAGCCCGGCATTCAGTTCTACTGCGGCAACTTCCTCGATGGCACATTCACCGGCCGGCACGGGAAGCCGTACGCCAGGCGCACGGGCTTCTGCCTCGAGACGCAGCACTTTCCCGATGCGCCGAACCATCCCGAGTTTTTGAGCACCACGCTCAAGCCCGGCGAGACTATGCACTCTACTACTACGTTTACGTTTGGGGTGGAGTGGGAGAGCGAGTCAGCAAGTCGGCAAGTCAGCGAGTCAGCGGCCACAGGAGCCAAGTAATGGCAAAGCTGAAAACTGCAATGAGTGTTTACCACGAACTTGGCTTTCCTGATGCCGGCCAGATGCTGGTAAAGGCGAAACTGGCCATGAAAATTGCGGAGATCTTGCGCGAGCGCAAATTGAGCCAGCAGCAGGCCGCCAAGATCCTGGGTATGACCCAGCCCAAGCTCTCGATGATGTTGCGCGGACAGTTTCGCGGCATCAGCGAAGTTAAAATGATGGACTGCCTGGTGCGGTTGGGCCGCGCGGTCAGAATTGTTGTAGGACCTGAAAACAGGAAACCGGCTCGCGGCATCGAGGTTGTGGCTGCATAGGCAGCGGGCGGTTGAAACGTAGGGGGTGTGCCATCCCAGGTCTCAGAAGCGAGATCCTTCGACTACGTTCAGGGCGGGCTCTGGGGCGCCCTCGTGTTGTGCTTGAACCGTCATATTCAAGACCTAGGCCACCCGCCGAGGGACCGGGGGCACCCGCTCCCACCCAAGTAGAGCTTGGAGGGGTGCCCGCCCGAGGCCCGAACAGGGTGAATAGGTATCATGTCACCTTATTCCCCTATTCCCCTTATTCCCCTGTCACCTTATTCCCCTTTTATTCCCCTTATTCCTATTCCCCTTATTCCTATTCCCCTTATTCCCCGTATTTCCACAGGTTTTCGGGTTGGGCGGGTCGGCTGCCGGTTAGTAATCTGACGTCAGATTGACAGTGAATGTCTTCGCTCCGTTGCAATCACCCTCGTGATAGATCCAGACACCTTTCGGAGATGCTTGCACGATCTTGTTAAACGCCTCCATAAGCGAGAGGTTCTCCACATCTATATGGACGGGCACAGGCGGCCTTGGAACGGGGTGGGCCTCGCCGGCGAACAAGCCAACTCCGCTCATACCCGGTTTGAGGTCAAGCGCGGCTTCGCGCTCTCGTAACTCGGGGAGACTCAACATATCTCCAATTGCAACGAGGATTCCCCGATCGGTTGTATTTATCTGAAACTTGGCGACCCTGGAACGCAAAAGAGGGGCACCCCCTCGCGTCATCATGTTGACGACGCCGTCCCTCAGTTCCCATTGATATCCGGGGTTGGCTGCCACGAGCGCGTCCATAGCTTGCCGGATGGTGAGCCCAGGCCCGATGTGCAGGTGCCCCTTCGGCAGCTCCGAGCATCCTGCTATTTCGACATAGCCTCCGTGAAGCCCCGTGCCGCGCAACAAGTGCAGGAAGATATCCTGCACTCGCCAATTCTCCACATGGATATCGTGGTCAATCCGAATATCGGCCGGTTGCGGACTATTGGCCTGCACGGCTTCTGGTCGCTGCGCCCACAGCGGCCAGCCAGACGTGATGACGATCCAAGTGAATAGACGAATGAAATACTTCATATTACTCCCTCCCGACTTAAGGCGTGGTGATGGAGACATTGAAGGACGGCACGCCCTGACTGTTGGTGGATCGTGCAATGGCAATGACGGTTGATAGGGAGTAATTGACGCTCCCGACCGAAGCGGTGAACTGCTGGTTGAAGGAATCGTTCTTGCTGGCGGGCTTGCAGGCGGGTGGAGCAGTATCCCAAAGAGCCTGCTCGTCGCCGAGGTACCCTCCGGGAAGGCTCACGTTTGCGGGAGGTCCAGGGGTTGGTTCGCTTGATGCTCCAAACGGGTCAGGGGACGGGAAGTTGCTGAACGATTCGGTAAACGTTATAGTCCCGTTGTTTATCTGATTTCCGCTTTGGTCCGTCGGCGTGTAGGTGAGAAACTGATAGGCACCGCACACACCTGCACCATTCGGGACCGTCTGTCCGGCGCTATTTAGGATGTTTATGTTCGTCCCCGAAGTGATCGCACTGTGGCCGTTGTTCGGGGTGATCAGTTCGTCAGTGTAGACGAGATGCAGCGGGTACTGAACGAAGAAGTTCTGCGAATTGCTCGGCTGCTCGGAGACAGTTACGGTGACGCCCTGGTTGCCGCCAGCGGACGTGGAATTTGACGGAGTGAAATTGGCTGTTATTTGGGTGTCTGACTTTACCACTAGGCCCGAAACCGAAATGTTCGACCCTGCATTTACCGTAGCACCGGCAGCAAACCCGGTACCACTTATCGTGACGCTGATTTGCGTGCCGACTAATCCTTGCGCGGGGCTAATGCCGGCGATAGTGGGCGCAACCGGTACTGGCGCGCTCGCGCCAATATTCATCGTCGGACACGAGACAAGGCCCGTCTCACAGAACTGACCGAGATTGACGAAAACCGGGGAGTACTGGGCGGAGAAGTATGTCGATCCCGGGCTGACCCCCGTCCCCTGTCCCGGGCTGGACTGGCCGGTTGTCTGCACCGACGCGATCGAGGTGTTACTGCTGCTCCAGCTAGCCCCCGAGGTGATGTCGTAAGGCGTGCCATTCGCCATCCAGTAGGTAAAGGAGCCCTGAACCGAATTCGACACTCCCAGCGAGAACGGGCTGGGGTCGATCTGGTCGGTAGTATATCCAGAACAGTCCAGGCAGTTATACCCGCAGGTGGCCTTTTGGGGATTGTAGATGCCGCTCGAAACCACCACCGTCATCCGATCTTCCGGCCGGCCGGTTGGTGGCGACAGCTCCAGCATGCCCCTCTGCGTATCCGGCGGGATGACGTTTCCGTCCTGGTCCGGCTGCTGCGTCCGGATCAGCTCGGCCATGTCGATCATGGTGGAAGCATACTCTTCCAGATTGATGGGCAGGACGAATTGCCCTTGCGCCGCGCCCGCCGCTCCGTAGCGAATGGTTGCGATCAGGTCCTGCGGCGAGCCGGTCGGGTTCCAGATGGAGTACATAGTGTCGAATCCGCCAACCGATTCCCAATAACCGGAGGACTTCGACCCGCTCGGGGCAACCGGCTCCGGGATCACTGGGAAGACGTAGTTCCCCGTTCCATCCGTGCTCCCGGTCGCCGCGACGATGTCGCCATATTCGCCCGTGTATTCGTAGAGAAGGTTGACATCGGAGACCTGGGGATCGTTCTTGAGGAGATCGTGGATGTCGAGCTCGCCTGCCTGCCCCGGCTGAAGGACGAGATCGGGGAGGGTGACGTGCTTGGCGGTGTTGCCCTCCTGGTACCAAGCGGACAGGTGCAGGGTGAGGGAGGCGGAGGCGATATTGCGGAAGAAGGCATACGGAGAGAAGCTCACCCCGGCGGGGAAGTCCAGGTGGGCATCCTGCGCGTTGACCATCATGCCGGCGCTGCCATATTGGCGATCGGCGACTCGTCTGGTTCTGGCAGGGACGGGCACGATGGGCATGTTGGTCGAGAAACCGGTCGTGAGGTCCTCGAGGCCTCCGACGATCTGTAGCGCCCCGCTCGGCCCGGAGTGCGAGATGGTGACCCCGCCAACGCGCGTGTCGTCGACCCCGAAAAGGTCGCTCAGATTGATCAGGGCGGCGGCATGCCCCTGCAGGGGGACGTCGCGGATGGGATTGTTGCGCAAGCCAGACATCGCAACATGAACGGAGATTGGCTGGTCCGTTGTGTCGGCGAGGGCCAGAAAGCCGCCGCCGTTGTGACCTTCGCGGAACCACAGTCCCTCATAGAGGGTTCCGTTCGACCAGTCCCGCAATTGACGCGCCTGCGCCGGCAGGTTTTCGCCCGCGCCCTGGTTTGGGGGAAACACAAAAGGCGCCATATATTCCAGGCTGCGGACCGCATCGACAATCGCGATGCTCGCCAGAACCGCTCCCTGCCAGGCGTATTGATACTGCAGCCGCGCGCTGCCGTAGGACGACAGGTGGGCCTGAATGCCCTGCGGTGCGTTGGCGAGTGCCGCATTGAGGTCCACGGAGACAACTCCGGACTTCGCCAGGTGCACGGCCGGCAGATCAAACGCGGTTCCGTCGGCCATGTAGATCGTCAGGACAGCGTCGATCTCCGTCGTTGCGAGCTGATTGGATATGTGGATTGTGGTGCGGAAGTTCTCGTCCGTGCGCCACAGAGCCGAGAACGCCGAAAACTTTTCCGAATTCCTGGGAGCCGGCGGAGCGGACGCGGAGATCGCCTGGCCTTCAGCTATGTGGGAAACCGCAAGGAGACAAAGTGTGAGAACGAGAGGTAACAAAGCGGAGCGCGTGAGCATAATCCTCCTGACGTTCCATTGCGGGATCGCAGCTCAGTGTCGCGAATGGAGATGCGGTGCCAATATACGCCACAATCGGCCCTGGCAGTGTGAAATTGGTGGTTAGAAGAAGATCTGTTAGCGGCTGGTTAACAGATCAATTACTGAAGTAATTTCGCCCTTCTGGACAATGAAAGAGGTGCGCAGCACACGATTTTTCGCATCTCAGTCGGTATGTGGGCAATTGTAGCCTTTGAAACTCTCAGGGGGGGCTCTGGGAGAGCGACGACTACTTCCCCCGCGCGTTCAATTCATCCAGCGTGTGTTTCAGGTCGTCGAGTTTCTGGCCGGCTTCAGAGAGTTTGCCTTCGGAGGTCAGGCGCTGATAATCGGTGAAATCGTTGCCGGCGCGAGCGATGAGCGCGTGAATATCGGCGGCGGGTTGGGCTGCGCCACCTGACGGAAATGCAGCTGCGCCGAGTGTTGGCGTAGCGCCGGGCTGCGGCGACTCTGCCTGGGCGATGGACGCAGCCTCAGAGCCAAACAAAGAGCTGAGCGCGGCATCGAAGGTGGACCCGTAGGCGAGGCGGTCCTGCAAGGCGAGCACGACGAGGCGCAACTCAGGCATGGGGCTGCGCTGGGCCTGCAGGTAGATGGGCTCAGCGTAGAGCAGCGCCTGGCCGCAGGGAATGACCAGAAGGCTGCCGCGAATGACGTGCGATCCCTGCTGATTCCATAAGGTGAGCTGGCCGGAGAGTTGCGCGTTCTGGTCGATGCGGGCCTCGATTTGTTGCGGCCCATCGACGAGGCGCGTCTTGGGAAAGTCGAAGACCATGGCCGTGCCGTAATGGTCGCCGTCGCTGCGCGCGGCGATCCAGCCGATCATGTTGTTGCGGCTGATGGGAGTGAAGGGCAGAATCTCGACGAACTCGAGATTCGATTCGCCGGGCAGCGTCATGAGCACAAAGTTGGGGCTCATGGGCGTGGGCGCCTGATCGCCATCCTGTTGCGAACCGTTCTCTGTGGCTACCGTCCACTGGTCCTCGCGGTTGTAGAA
The DNA here is from genome assembly GCA_963808695.1 of uncultured Acidobacteriaceae bacterium. Taxonomy (GTDB): domain Bacteria; phylum Acidobacteriota; class Terriglobia; order Terriglobales; family Acidobacteriaceae; genus Telmatobacter. The sequence goes on along the minus strand of CAWEHF010000018.1, from coordinate 311,325 downwards.
GACCTCGGGGTCCGTCATGTGATAGAGGCCGTAGAGCTCGGCTTGCAGGCTGACCAGCATTTCAGGATAGCGGACATGGGCGCGCAGCCAGGTGGGCATGGCGGCTTCGTCTACGAATAATGAGGGAAAGATGCCGCGCCACGCGGCGAGGATGGGATCGTTTTTGTCGAAGACGTAAAACGTGACTGTGCCGTCGTAGGCGTCAACCACAGCCTTGACGCTGTTGCGAATGTAGTTGACCGGCTGGTTGGCGAGGCTCGACTGGGTGGAGAAGGGATAGCTGGCCGAGGAGGTGTAGGCGTCGATGATCCAGGAGAGGCGGCCGTCGTCGCCGACCACGATGTAGGGATCGCGGTCGAAGGTGAGGAACGGGGCGAGCGCCGATACGCGAGCGACGATGTTGCGCCGCATGAGCAGGCGGCTGGTGGGCGATACGTCGTCGCTGAAGGGAAGCTTGGTGAGGTCGCCGCGATTGAAGGCCAGCAGCACACGGCGCAGAAATCCGCCGATCTCGATGCCGCCCGTTCCCTCGTAGCTGGAGAGATTGTTGGTTTGGCCCTCTGGGTAGTTGAACTCCTGTTGATGGGTTTTGACGTAGACATCGGTGTCGGTCAATTCGCCGAAGTAAATTTCGGGCCGGGTAACCTTGAGGCCGGGGACGGTGCTCTGCACCGGCATGTTGCTGAGGTAGAGCGTGGGCAAGCCTTCGGGTGTGAATCCGTTGACGGGATTCATGGTGATGCCGTAGCCGTGCGTGTAGATGAGTTTGTCGTTGATCCAGTTGCGGCTGGGCTCAGGCAGCTTGTCAACGTTGAGCTCGCGCACGCCGAGCATGACCTGGCGCAGCGAACCGTTGATGCGGTAGCGGTCGATGTCGATGCCGGGGAAGTCGTAGTAAGTGCGGATCTCCTGCACCTGGCGCAGCGTGTCCTGCAAGGCGTTCACGTCCCACAGGCGGATGTTCTGGAGCGTGGCTTGGTTGTGCTCGGGGTCGGCGGCGGCGATGGTTGTGTCCGCGGGGAATTCGCGCTGCGTGAAGGTATCGAGGCCGTAGGCCTGGCGCGTCATGGAGATGTTGTCGGCGATATAAGGCCGTTCGCGGTCGAGCTGGTTGGGCCTGACGATGAAGGTGGTGACGTACCAGCCGGCGATGCCGAAGATGACGTAACAGAGCACCGCGGGAGCCGCGGCGCCGATGAGCCAGCGCGCACCGGGACGGAGCAGGCCGCCAAAGATGGCGATGACTGCGCCGGCGACCAGCGCAATGGCGATGCACGCCATGCCGAGGATGGTGACGTGCGCATCGACGTAGGTGATGCCGTCGAAGATGGTGTGGTGTTCGAAGAGCAGGGCGAAGCGGCCGATGTATTCGCGGATGGCGAGGGTGAGCAGGAGGAATCCGGCGGCGACTGAGACGCCGCGCCAGGGCAGGGAACCACCGAGGTTGCGGTCCAGCACCCGCCCGCTGCCCGCGGCGATGAAAAACACGACGGCGAGAATGGCGACGAATATGGCGAGCGAGAGCAGCCATCCCGAGATGAGCTGCCATGCGGGGAGGGTGAAGAGATAGAAACCGAGCGGGCGGCCGAAGATGGGATCGGCGATGGATTGGGCGGAGTGCGGGGCGTACCGGTAGAGCGCGAGAGTGGGCCATTGGGATTGCATGGCGAAGCCGGTAGCCAGAGAAACGGCGAGCGCGGCGATGACGGCGACAATGCGCAATGCCTTTGCAACAGGAAGATCGATGGCGCGGGGGCCGACGTAGATGGTGTGGGTTTCAGGCAGGTCGCCGGCGTGATGACGGCGCAGAGCAAGGAAGGCCGCAAAGAGAACAAAGAAGGTGAGCAGCGCGAAGACCGCGAAGGTTGCCCACTCGAGGTTAAAGGATCTCCAGAAGACGTTCGCGTAGCCGAGCGAGCTGAACCAGAGCAGGTCGACCCAGTAGGAGATAGCGGTGCTGCCTCCGAAGAGGATGAAGATGACAACGGCAAGAAGGAGATAGAAAAGAGGATTCAGGCGGCGCGGCTTGTCGCGCGGCTGCCAATCGATGATTTCGGGCATTTGCCACCCCACTCAGGCGATTGAGGCACGCTGAGGTACGCAAGAATTGTACAGCGGTGGGCCTGTCAGATCAGCTCTTTGCGGCCGGACTGGCTGAGCTCCTTGACCACCTTGGCCACGTCCTGTGAGTGGTCGCGGTGGACAATGAGGAGTGCGTCCTCAGTATCGACGATCACCAGATTCTGAACGCCCACCAGCGCCACAAATTTGCGCGGGCTGAAGACGTAGTTGTCGACGGCGTCAATCGACAGGTGGCCGCCGGTATCGGCAACGTTGCCCTCGGCGTCGCCGCGCAGGCGGGTCTCAAGCTGGTACTCGAAGAGCGAGGCCCAGGAACCCAGATCGTTCCAGCTGAACTCGGCGGGAATGCAATAGAGATTCGACAGGTGCTCGCCCTTGGCCGAGCGCGGCTCGAGGACCGCGTAGTCCACCGAGATGTTTTCGCACTTTGGGTAGAGCGTTTTGAAAACCTCTTCAAATTCGGGCTTGCCAAAGGCAGCCGCGATGCTCTCAAGCAGCGGCGCCGTCTCAGGCAGGTGCTCGCGCACGGCATTGGCGAGCGTGCGGGCAGACCACAGGAACATGCCCGAATTCCAGTAGTAGTTGCCCGCTGCGACGAAGTCTTCGGCGCGGTTCTGATTGGGCTTCTCAATAAAACGGCGCACATGTAGCGCGGAATCATCCAGAGCCAGGTCGCCGGTTTCGATGTAGCCGTAACCGGTTTCGGCGCGCAGGGGCTCAATGCCCAGCACCACGATGTTGTCGCCCGCGGCGGCCACCGCGATGCCCCTCTGCAGGGCCTTGAGGAAGCGCGGCTCATCGGCAATCACGTGGTCTGACGGGAAGACGCCCAGCACGGCGTCGGGATTTTCACGCTCGATCAAGAATGCCGCCAGGCCGCAGGCCGGGGCGGTGTTGCGCGCGCATGGTTCCTGGATGAGTTGCCTGGCGGGCAGGCCGGGAAGCTGATCGGCGATCTCGTGGGCCAGGAATTCGTTGGTGACGATCCACGATTTCTCGAGCGAGGCAATGGGCTTGAGCCGCTCCATGGTCTGCTGAATCATGGAGCGCTCTCCATCGAGAGCCAGAACCTGTTTGGCGCGGGCACGGCGGGAACGGGGCCAGAAGCGCGTGCCGCTGCCTCCGGCAAGTATGACGGGACGAAAATCGATTGCGTTCGGCATTGAAAAAACATCCTATCCGACGAAGACGGTGTTTGCACAGTGACGAATGAACTATTCTGCCAGATTATGGGAGTGCGGCGTGGGACGCGGCCCGGCGAGGCAGGAAGGGCTGTCGGCGGGCGTTTGCCGGCGTGCGGAGCGCTGGGAATGGAGTAACCTATCTCCAATGCCAGCTTTGCGTCAGGGTTCGCTGCATCTGTTTCGCGTTTCCGGGATCGATGTCTTTCTTCACTGGTCCTGGTTCGTGATCGCGGTCATCGAGATTGGCGCCCGCGAGGGCCGCTACTCCAGCTATGCGTGGAGCGCTCTTGAGTACCTTGCCATTTTCCTTATCGTGCTGCTGCACGAGTTCGGCCATGCGTTTGCGTGCCGCTCGGTGGGAGGCAGGGCTAACCGCATCATGCTGTGGCCGCTGGGCGGCGTTGCCTACGTCGATCCGCCGCAGCGCCCCGGCGCGCAGCTCTGGAGCCTGGCCGCGGGGCCGCTGGTGAACGTTGCGCTGCTGCCCATCCTGTTTGCGGCGTACTCAACAGCGTCATTCCTCGGTTGGAAATACTCGCAACCCGACCTGTATCAGCTGGTGAGAGGCGTCCTGGCCATCGACGTCGTGCTGCTGGTCTTTAACCTGCTCCCCATCTATCCGCTCGATGGCGGGCAGATTCTGCGTTCGCTACTGTGGTTTTTGATGGGCAAGGCGCGCAGCCTGGCCGTCGCCACGGTGATAGGCTTTGTAGGTGCGGCGGGGCTGGTGGGCCTTGCGCTGCTCATGCATTCCACCTGGACCGTCATCATCGCCGGTTTTATTGTGCTGAACTGCTGGGGAGGGCTGCAGCATGCCCGCCAGCTGATCAAAATCGAGAGGCTGCCGCGGCGGGAGGGATTCGCCTGCCCGGAATGCCACACCAAGCCGCCTATCGGCTCCTATTGGAGGTGTTCGAACTGCAATTCGGCCTTTGACACCTTTGCCTGCCAGGCAGCGTGTCCCTTCTGCGGCAAGGAGTTCAACACCACCGTGTGCCTGGATTGCGGGCGGTCAAGCCCGATTTCCGCATGGGCGAAGCCGAACCAGGGGGTGCTGAACGGCGTGGAGATCATTCCGCCGGGTTCGACGACGTACGGGAGTCAATAAGGGGCATGTGCGGGTCTGGAGACCCGCACTACAGCCGGTCAGGAGAGCGGCGGTACATACGGACCGGCGTTAGCTCAACTTGCCCAGGAATTCCTTCATCCGCCGCGTGCCCTCGTCGATGTTCTGCTTGGTCACCGGGTACGAGATGCGGATGTGCTCGCGGGTGCCGAAGGCCTCGCCGGGAACCGTGACCACGTGGGCCTCGTGCAGCAGGCGCGTGGCCAGTTCGGTAGCCGACTTGATGCCGCCTTTGCCGATGAACGCCCCGATGTTGGGGTAAACGTAGAACGCGCCTTCGGGTTTGGTGCAGGTGACGCCGGGAATCTCGGCCAGGCGGGCCAGCATGTAGTCGCGCAGGTCAATGAACTCGGCGCGGAACTCGGCCACACACTCCTGCGAACCGGAAAGCGCGGCGATTGCCGCTTTCTGCACAACGCTGGTGGCGTTTGAAGTCTGCTGCGATTGCAGCTTGCTCAGGTTCGAGACAATGGCCTTCGACGCCAGTGCGTACCCGGCGCGCCATCCGGTCATGGAGTAGGTCTTGGAGAGCGAGCCCAGGATGACCAGGTGCTCTTTGGCCCAGGTGTACGAACCGCCCGAGACGCACTTGCCGGCGTAGTTGAGGTACACGTAGCACTCGTCCAAAAGCAGAAAAATCCCGCGCTCGTGGGCGAGTTGGACGATGCGCTCCAGATCCTGAGCCGTGACCACCGAGCCCGCCGGGTTCGAGGGCGAGTTGAGGATGATGGCCTTGGTGCGCGGCGTGATGGCGCGTTCGATGGCGTCGGCGGTGATGCGGAAGCTCTCTCGCTCCTCGGTCTCGAGGTAGACGACCTTGCCGCCGGCGTACTGGATGATGTCTTTGAAGCTGACCCAGTAGGGAACGGGCAGGATGACCTCGTCGCCGTGGTCCACCAGGATCTGGATGGTATTGAACAGCGCGTGCTTGCCGCCGGTGGTGAAGATGGCCTCGTCGATCGTGTAGTCTGAGCCGAAGTCGCAGGCGTGCCGCTCAACAATAGCTTTGCGCACGTCGGGAATGCCGGGCACCACGGTATAGCGCGTGAAGTTGGCGTCGATGGCGGCGATGGCGGCGTCCTTAATGTGCCGCGGAGTGGGGAAATGCGGTTCCCCGGCGCCGAAATCCACGAGGTTGGCGCCCTGGGCGCGCAGCTTGGCGGCCTCGGCGGCTACCGCCATGGTGGCTGACACTTCAATGCGGCCGATCCTGTCGGCAAAGACTTTTGCAGGAGCTGTGACGGACATAACGATTTTATTGTTACAGATTTTGAGTTTGAGGGAAACCCGAGGGGGGACGTTGATTCGTGCTATCCCACCCTAGCGACAAAAACAAGGGCGTCGCGAGGGTGGGGCACCCCGGCATGAGGCTGAAGCATTTTCATGGCACTTTTTGCTTGCGGGATGCGTACTGCCTAAAAACAAGCTTGCCGGCTTGCCCCTTGACTGGGGTATCGTCAATTAACTAGAGCATGTTTCATAAACATTTTCGCAGCGTGATCCAGAGGCAAGCGAGATAGAAGAAGGCCCTGTAGGTGGAGAGCAGATGTTCATGGCGAACGAGCAATCGGCGGAACTGTCCCAGCCAGGCGTTGGTGCGTTCGATAATCCAGCGCCGTTTGTAGCGTCGCAGTTTCCGACCATCTTCGTATTTCCTCTCCTTGTTGTTCTTCCTGTAAGGTGCGATCAGCTCGATGCCGCGCCGCCTCCATCTCTGGCGCAGTGGATCGGAGTCGTAACCCCGGTCCGCGATCACCCGTTTTGGCTTTTGCCGCGGACGGCCTTTCGGCCTAGGGACGCGGACCTCTTTGAGCGTGGCATCCGCAAGCGTAACTTCTGCCGGAGAGGCACTTTCCAGCCGAACTCCCAACGGAACACCTTCACCGTCTCCCAGTACCATCCACTTTGTGCCTTTACCGCGTTTGGTTTTGCCGACTGCATCGCCCCCTTTTTGGCCGGAGCGAAGCTGCCGTCCAGAAAGGCTTCGTCCCATTTCAACAGACCCTCTGCGTCCAGGGCGCCCAGCAAAGTTCGCCAGGCCTTGAGCCAAACACCCTCCTCTTCCCATTGCTTCAGCCGCCGCCAGCAGGTCGACGGCGAGGGATACTCGTCGGGCAGAAAGCGCCACGCCGCTCCAGTCTGCAGCACCCACAGGATGCCCTCAAAACACGCCCGGTTCTCAGCCCACGGACGGCCCCGGTTGTCCTTCCTGCGCCGTGGCTCCGGAAACAACCGCCCAATCAACTCCCACTGCTCGTCACTCAATAGCTTCTGCCGCTTCTTCATGACAGAAGCTCAACAGTCCGCATGTCTCAAACGTAAGTCACTGACTTGAGGCCGAATCTATTTATGAAACACGCTCTAGGAACCGCTTACCGATTACCGTCCTCAATTTCTCAATTTCTCGATCTTTCAATCGCATCCCTGTTTTCAGGAGGATCAACCCGCATGGAGCTTCGAATCGAAGGCCTGAACAAGGTCTACAAGGGCGGAGTTCGCGCCCTCGACAACGTCAACCTGACCATTCCAAAGGGGCTTTATGGGTTGCTGGGGCCGAATGGGGCCGGAAAATCCACGCTCATGCGCACGATTGCCACATTGCAGGAGCCGGACTCAGGCTCCATTCAAATGGGAGAGCTGGACGTGCTTCGCTCCAAGGACGAGGTGCGCAAGATTCTGGGCTATCTTCCCCAGGATTTTGGAGTGTATCCGCGCGTGAATGCCGAGGAGATGCTTGACCAGATTGCGCTGCTGAAGGGCATTGTGAGCGGCAGGCAGCGTAAAGAGGTGGTGCACGAGATGTTGCACCGCGTGAATTTGTGGGATGTCCGCAAGAAGCGGCTCACCGGTTTTTCGGGCGGCATGCGCCAGCGCTTCGGCATTGCCCAGGCGCTCATCGGCGATCCCAAGCTGCTGATTGTGGACGAGCCTACCGCGGGCCTCGACCCCGGCGAGCGCAATCGCTTCTACAACCTGCTCTCAGAGATCGGCGACAACGTCATCGTGATTCTCTCCACGCACATTGTTGAGGATGTGACGGACCTGTGCAGCAACATGGCCATCATTCATCTCGGCAAGGTGCTGTTCGCGGGCGCTCCCGATCGCGCCGTGACCAGCCTCGCAGGAAAAGTGTGGCGCAAATCGATTGAGCGCAATGAGGTGAAAGCCTACGCGGAGCGCATGCACGTGATTTCGAACAAGCTCGTAGCCGGCCGGCCGCTGATTCACGTGTTTGCCGACACCGTGCCGGAGGAGGGATTTGCTCCCGTGTCTCCGGATCTCGAAGATGTGTTTTTCGCGCGGATTGCGGGACTCAATTAGGAGGCGCCGGCATGCTGTATTTTTTCTGGTTTGAAATTCGCTACTGGCTGCGCTCGGTCATGCTGTGGGTCTTCACCCTCATTGTGTCCGCGATGGTACTGCTCGCCATGAGCACTGACGAAGTGCAGATCGGCGGGGCCATCGGCAATACCTTTCGCAATGCGCCCTTTGTGGTGGAGTTTTATTACTCCATGTTCTGGTTCATTACGCTGTTGATGGTTACGGCCTTTGTGAACTCTGCAGCGGCGCGCGAGTTCGCGTCGAACATGCACCAGATCATTTTCAGCAAGCCGATCAAGAAGAGCGATTTTCTGCTGGGCCGTTTTCTGGGATCGGTGGTTGTCTCCACCATTCCCACGCTGGGCATTTCGCTGGGTGCGCTGCTGGCGCCGGTCGTGCCATGGGCCGATAAAGACCGGTTCGGGGCTGTCGTGGGCGGGGCGCATTTGCAGGGAATCCTGATCTTCGCGATCCCCAACACGATATTTGTTGCAGCCATCATCTTTGCTATTGCCGTGCTCACGCGCAGCACTCTGGTGTCGTTTCTCGGCGCGCTCGGGCTGCTCGTGGCCGACATCGGAGCGAGCATCCTGACGCAGAAGCTCGACAACGAGAGGGTCGCGGCCATCCTCGATCCATTCGGCAACAATGCGTTCGACTATGTAACCAAGTACTGGACGGTTGCCGACAAGAATACTCACGCTCTCACATTTGTGGGGCTGCTCTTGTGGAACCGCGTGTTATGGATAGCCGTGGGCCTGCTCATCTTCGCCTTTGCCTACTGGCGATTCAGCTTCTCAGAGCGCGCGGGTCGAGCATCCAGGCGGCAAGCCGCAGACAATCAAGCCACCAAAGCTGAAATCAAGCCGCTCGAATTTGGAAAAGTCATTCTGAACTTTGGAGCCGGCGCGCGGTTGCGCCAGTTCTTCGGCATTGTTCGCATCGAGTACCGCCGGCTATTCAAATCCGTCGTCTTCATCGTCATCGCCTGCTTTGCGTTCATCAATTGTTCCTTGGCGCTCATCTTCAGCGGGACCCAGGGCTTCGGCCTTACTACGCGCCCTGTGACCTACATGATGGTCCAGATCATCACTGGCTCGTTCAATTTCCTCGTCTATGCGCTCATCACCTTCTTTGCCGGCATGCTGGTGTGGGAAGAGCGCGACGCCCGTACCGACGAGGTGAACGACGCGCTACCTGTGCCTGAGTGGCCGAATTATCTGGCCAAGTTTGTCGCGCTCATGTCGGCCATGGCCTCTCTGCAGATTCTGGCCACCTTGATCGCAATCTGTGTTCAGTTGTTCCACGGATATACCCGTCTGCAGTTGGGAGTCTACGTTGAAGCACTCCTCGGTGACGCCCTCCTGGGCTATGCGTTTCTTGCAGCCGCAGCCTTCTTAATCCACGTGCTCTCTCCTAACAAATATGTCGGCTACTCGATCTTCGTTGGGCTATTAATCGCAAATGCCTACACATGGCGCGTTCTCCACGTTGGCACTCTGATGGTGCAATTCGGCGTTCTGCCGAACATGACGTACTCCGATTTCTTTGGCTATCAGCCATGGATGAAAAGCTGGAGCTGGTTTGCGGCATATTGGACGCTCTGCTCGATTCTGATTGCGCTGGTGAGCATTCTGCTGTGGCAGCGCGGAAAAGACACGGGCTTAAAGGCCCGCATCACAAACGCGCGGCTTCGCTTCAATGGCGCAATTCGCGTGGGTACGCTGGCCGCGGCCACGGGATTTGTTCTGGTTGGAGGCTGGGTCTACTACAACACCGAGGTGCTGAATACCACCGAGAGCCAGTACGACACGCAGAAGCGCAATGCGGACTACGAGAAGGCCTACAAGCGCTACCAGAAGCTGCCGCAGCCTCGCGTGACCGACGTGCATTACAACATCGCCATCTACCCCGCGACTCGCGAACTGGTGATGCGCGGCGAAGAGCAGATCAAGAACGAAACGCCGAACCCGATCGACACGCTGCACCTTACGCTCGACCACAACTTCACTTCGAGCATCGAGCTTGCCGGAACGCAACTGGCGACGGACGACAGGCGGCTTGACTACCGGATCTACAAACTCACAACGCCGCTTGCGCCGGGCGAAGAGCGCACCATGAAGTTCGACGTGGAGTCGCATCCGAAGGGGTTCGAAAACCAGTTGACGATGACCGGAGTAGTGCAGAACGGTACGTTTCTGAATTCGTCCATTGTGCCGCAGATCGGCTACCAGGACGGCAACGAGCTGACCGATCCCAACGACCGCAAGCGGTTCAAGCTGAAAGAAAAAGACCTGATGCCGGAGCTGGAGCAGAACTGCACCACCGACTGCATGAACACCTATGCCAGCAACAACTCCGATTGGGTGAATGTGGATACGGTGATCAGCACCAGCGGCGACCAGATTGCCATTGCGCCGGGTTCGCTGATCAGCCAGTGGCAGCAGGACGGCCGCAACTATTACGAGTACAGGCTGGACCACTTTGCGCTGAACTTTTATTCCTTCATGTCGGCGCGGTACCAGGTGGAACGGACCAAGTGGAACGGAATCGACGTGGAGGTCTACTACCTGAAGGAGCAGCCGTGGAACGTTCCCAAGATGGTGAATTCAGTTAAGAAGTCGCTGACGTACTACACCACGAACTACGGCCCGTATTTCAACAAGCAGGCGCGCATTATCGAGTTTCCGCGGGTTGCCAGCTTTGCGCAGGCCTTTCCCGGGACGATGCCTTATTCGGAATCGATCGGCTTTATTGCCGACATTGAGAAGCCCGACGACATCGACATGGTGTATTACGTGGTGGCCCATGAGATGGGGCATCAATGGTGGGCGCACCAGGTAATCGGCGCAAATATGCAGGGAGCGACATCGCTCTCAGAGACATTGGCGCAGTACTCGGCTCTGATGGTGATGGAGCATGAGTACGGCCAGGACACCATGCGCAAGTTCATGCAGTACGAGATGGACAACTACCTGCGCTCGCGCGGCGCCGAACGACTGAAGGAGCGGCCGCTGATGCGCGTGGATTCCAGCCAGGGGTATGTCCACTACCGCAAGGGCAGCGTGGTGATGTATTACCTGCGGCAGATGATCGGCGAAGACGCAATCAACCGCGCGCTGCGCAAGGTAATCGCGCAGTACCGGTACGCGCCGGCTCCGTATCCCACCTCGTATGCGCTGGTTGACGCGCTGCGCGACGAGACTCCGCCGCAATATCAATACCTGCTCAAGGATTTATTCGAAGACATCACGCTGTTTTCAAATCGAACGCTGAGCGCAACGGCCAAAAAGCGGCCTGACGGCAAATACGATGTGACGGTGCGGTTGGAAACGCACAAGTACAAGGCCGATGCCAAGGGCGCGGAGACAGAAGTGCCGGTGGATGACTGGATCGAGGTGGGCGCTCTTGCCGCTCCTGAAAAGGGCAAGCGATTTGGGCAGGTACTGGCGCGGCAGATGATTCACATGACCGGCAAGGGCGGCACATACGCGTTTGTGACCGATTCGAAGCCCGATAAAGCGGGAGTCGATCCGCTGCTTCTGCTGATCGATCGTGTACCAGACGACAACCTGAAGAAGGTGGATATTGTGAATTGACGGGGCGGCGCCCCAAGCTCCCGTAGGGAGCGCCAGATGTTAGCCCAGGACGCAGTCCTGGGAAAGCGCCCCCAAAATCCCTCAAGCCCCGTAGGGGCAAGAGAAGAGCGGCTCGATTCACCCACCATTGTTGATGCGGGCGCGTAGCCGTTTGAGCACGTTGGGCGGGACGAGGCCGGTGACGTCGCCGCCGAAGCTGAAGACTTCTTTGACCATGCGCGAGCTCACGAACGAGTAGCGACCGGCAGGCTGAAGGAAGACGGTTTCGATCTCCGGCGCGAGGCGGCGATTCATCAGCGCCATCTGGAACTCGTGCTCGTAGTCAGAGATGGCGCGGATGCCGCGCAGGACAGCGGTCGCTCCCTGTTGCCGCGCAAAATCGACCATGAGGCCGTGAAAGGTGGCTACGGTGACGTTGCCGAGCGAGGCCGTGACTTCGCGCAGCATCTCTACCCGCTCTTCGACGGTAAAGAGCGGATTCTTGACCGGATTGACCAGGATGGCGACGGTGAGGCTGTCGAAGATCTTTGCGCCGCGCTGGATCAGGTCCACGTGACCGTTGGTCGGTGGGTCGAAGGTGCCGGGATAGAGGGCTTTGACGGGCATCGGCGTACTCTCTGGCGATTCTAGCAGCCAATGCCCGCATGGAACTGCGCGAGCGCGAGCTTTTTGGGGATTGGCTAAATGGGGCGCACCAGGCGACTCAACTAGAGATGGAACGCAAAGTGTGAGCAGAGACGGGCATACACGTCAGGGCAGGATTCTCGCGAGTCTAGCCGGATCAAGATCTGCAATCAGCCTTATGCCGGGAATTTGAAGGGGGAGCAGTTTGCTGTCGTTGGTAAGAAAAACGTCGACGCATTCAAGCGCTGCAGCGGCGAGGTGGATTGCATCCGGCGGCGCAACCCGGCTCCAGGAGCGGATGCTGGCGAATTGGTCCGCGGTGTCGAGAGTAAATGGCAAGACGCGAACCGAGCCGCCCGCGAAGAAATTTCTGACTCGATCTGCCCCGGATCGAGAGCCGAGTTTCGTTGGGCCAACAAGGACTTCGCCGACCGTGAAGACACTTGTGCAGAGTGTGTCTCCACGGCGTTTCATAGCATCATGCACTGACTTTGCAATCGGAAAGAAAGAGGGATTCTTTTCGACGATGTACATGAAGATCATTGAATCCCAATAAATCTTGCTCATTTGAAGGTCCTGGCTCCTGTCTCCTCCATGGCGAGCTTCTCCCAGGGGTCCGGACCCCATGAGGCCCGTTCAGCTTTCAAGAAGGCCTCACCGCCTCCAAGAGCCTTGAATTCTTCCTCGAAGATCCCGTACAGCGCTTCCAGGCCTGAGCCGTCCTGGGCCGGTTCTGAGTGTTGGCCGGGCAGAGGAGCAGACTCCACGGATTCGTCCCCGCTCAACAACCTGTAGGTGAATTCAACTGTCGTGCTTTGCCCGGAAGGAGGTCCTTTGCGATCGATCAACACCACGTTGGCGCTGTGCTGGAATTTACGCGTGGCAAGCGCCGCGCAAACTTGAGGAACGCGCTTTAGATCCCACTTGAGCGCCTTGTGAACCTCTCCCGCACGCACCTTGACCGTCTTTAGTCCGGCCTTTCGCGCTGGGGTAATGTAATGGGTTCGAACATAAGCGCGGACCTGATCGCTGGCATTCATCGTCTTCTCTCCAAGAAGAAAAACATCGCTTTAGATAGAATATTCTAGTCAATTCGGTTCGACCCTGAGAAATCTCACATATTTCGCGGTGAAATCCAAGCCCTCAACCTCGAACCCTGCATCCAGCCAAGCTCCGCACTGCGAGTGAGTCGTGCGATCTTTCTCGTTTCCCCACCAAGCCCTTCTGCATCTTGCGCTTGCAGGCAGTTCAAATCCCAGGATCCCTTCAAGGCCGGAGAATGTAAGGGTGACCGATTTCCTGATCTGACTCTTGAGCCACCTGCGGAGCGGATCGTATTTGCTCATGCGAAACCTCCACAAACTAGCGTTAATTTAGCAGCGGCATAAATAGAATACAATAGAAAGAATATTGAGACTTTCAAGTCGATTGAATTCTCCAATGTGAGGCCTTCAACTGCGCTTGGCGCGGACGGCGTCCTTGGCTTCGGCGTGGCCGCCGGCAGGAACCTCGGGGACCTCGGCCTTGGCAGCGCCGATGTTGAGGCGCTTGCGCAACTCGGCGTCCATCTTGGCGAAGACTTCCTTATTCTCCTTGAGGAAGGAGCGGGTGTTTTCGCGGCCCTGGCCGATGCGCTCGCCGGCGTAGCTGTACCACGCGCCGGACTTCTCAACAATATTGTGCGTGACGGCCAGGTCGAGCACGTCGCCCTCGCGGCTGATGCCTTCGCCGTAGAGAATGTCGAACTCGGCTTCGCGGAAGGGCGCGGCAACCTTGTTCTTGACGATCTTGACCTTGGTGCGGTTGCCGGTTACCGCGTCGCCTTCCTTGATGGCGGCGATGCGGCGGATGTCGACACGGACCGAGGAGTAGAACTTGAGGGCGCGGCCGCCGGTGGTGGTTTCAGGGTTGCCGAACATCACGCCGATCTTCTCGCGGATCTGGTTGATGAAAATGAGAGCGGTGCGGGACTTGGATACCGTGCCGGTGAGCTTGCGCAGGGCCTGCGACATGAGGCGCGCCTGCAGGCCCATGTGGCTTTCGCCCATCTCGCCGTCGAGCTCGGCCTTGGGAACGAGGGCGGCAACCGAGTCGACGACCAGCACATCAATCGCCCCTGACCGGACCAGCGCCTCAGTGATTTCCAGGGCCTGTTCGCCCGAGTCGGGTTGCGAGACGAGGAGATTGTCGACATCCACGCCGAGTTTCTTGGCGTAGCCGGGGTCAAGGGCGTGCTCGGCGTCGACAAAGGCCGCCAGGCCGCCGGCGCGCTGGGCCTCGGCGATGACCTGGAGGGTGATGGTGGTTTTGCCCGAAGACTCAGGGCCGAAGACTTCGGTCACGCGTCCGCGAGGAATGCCACCCACGCCGAGGGCGGCGTCGAAACTGATGGATCCAGTGGAGATAACCGCAATGGGCAGAAGGGCTTCACGCGAGCCGAGCCGGACGATGGACCCCTTTCCAAACTGTTTTTCGATCTGTGCAAGGGCGAGTTCAACTGCTTTGGCGCGCTCGTCTGCTACCGGCATGGGTGGTTCCTCCTCAAATTGGGCAATCCAGAATCTCTCCGCCGATCCATGGGGCGGAAAAAGTAAGAGCCTGAAAGGCAAGGCATTTCGAAGGGATTGTAACAGGGAGGATTGGAGATTCATAGCGAAAAAGGCGAACAAAGAGGAAAAACATGCGCAGGTTGTGGACACTGCTGTGATGGTGGGCACAGGCGTGCATCAAATCATAGATTGATGCATTATCTGTCGAGTTGCATCAAGACGTAAAATGATGCAAAATTGAAGTATGAGAACCACGATCACGCTTGATGACGACGTGCATGAGTTTGTTACGTACTTCGCGCATTCGCAGGGGATCTCGCTAAGTGCCGCGATCACCGAATTAATCAGGAAGGCGCAGACCACGCCGGAGCCGAGGCCGGAAATTCGGCGAGGGCTGAACGGAATGCCACTCCTCCCCCGTTCAGGCAGAACCATAACGTCAGAGATGGTTAAGCAGTTCTCGGAGGACGATCTTGGCTAGGAAGTACCTCCTTGACCTGAATGTCGTGGTCGCGTTGACCGATGACGAGCATGAGCATTATGCGAGCACACATCGATGGTTCAGTACTTTGAGTGGGGAAAGTTGGGGCACGTGCCCGCTTTCAGATGCCGGTTACATAAGACTGGCGACCAGCCCCGCAGCAAGAATCGGATCGGGAAGTCTCACTACGGCCATTGCAGTACTTGCCGAGGTTGCCAGACGCCCTGGCTACCGTTTCTGGCCGATCACAGATGAGTGGGCTAAGCTGGCCGCCCCATTCGCCGCACGCGTCTTCGGCCACCAACAGGTGACGGATGCGTATCTGCTGGGACTGGCGATCAAAGAAGATGGTGTGCTGGTGACGTTTGACCGGGGGATCAGATACATGGCTGGGGCGGAGTTCAGCGAGAACGTGCTGGTGCTTCAGTAGCGCCAGCATCGGCATTCGGCCAAGCGGGCGCAACGCCCACGTTTGAGTAGCGCCAGCCGCCATCCAAGCCAATTACATTGGTTAAAGCGCCGCGAGGTTTGCGCACGCGCAAGGAGCAGCAGTGTCATCGCACATCAGCAACGAGCGTCCAGCACCCGATAAAGTCATTACCGACATCGCGGACTACGCGCTGGGGTATGAGATCACGAGCGAGCTGGCGTATCGCACGGCGCGCTATTGCCTCATCGATACGCTGGGATGCGGGCTTGAGGCGCTCGAGTATCCGGCGTGCACCAAGCTGCTGGGGCCGATTGTGCCGGGAACGATGGTTCCCAACGGCGCGCGCGTGCCGGGGATGGGCTACGAGCTCGACCCGGTGCAGGCTGCGTTCAACATCGGCGCCATGATCCGCTGGCTCGACTTCAACGACACCTGGCTGGCCGCGGAGTGGGGACACCCATCGGACAACCTTGGAGGCATTCTGGCCACAGCGGACTGGCTTTCGCGCAGCGGCCTGGCCGAAGGCAAGGCCCCGCTGCGCATGCGGGACGTGTTGACCGCGATGATCAAGGCGCACGAGATTCAGGGCTGCATTGCGCTCGAGAACTCGTTCAACCAGGTTGGGCTGGACCACGTGGTGCTGGTGAAGGTGGCGTCGACAGCCGTGGTGTGCCAGTTGCTCGGGCTTACACGCGATCAGACGATCAATGCGATTTCGCTGGCGTGGGTTGACGGGCAGAGCCTGCGCACCTACCGGCACGCGCCCAACACCGGTTCGCGCAAGAGCTGGGCGGCGGGCGACGCCACGAGCCGCGCGGTGAGGCTGGCGCTGATGGCCCGCGCGGGCGAGATGGGCTACCCCTCGGCGCTGACCGCGAAGACGTGGGGCTTTTACGACGTTTCGTTCCGCGGCCGCGAGTTCAAATTCCAGCGGCCCTACGGTTCGTACGTGTTGGAGAACGTGCTGTTCAAGATCAGCTACCCGGCCGAGTTTCACGCGCAGACGGCGGTGGAAGCGGCGATGAAGCTGCGCGCGATACTCGATCAGCGCGGGTTTTCGTCCGAAGCCATCAAAAAAATCACGGTTCGGACGCACCAGGCCTGCCTGCGCATTATCGACAAAAAGGGCCCGTTGGCGAACCCTGCGGACCGCGACCACTGCATACAGTACATGATTGCGATTCCGCTGCTGTTTGGGCGGTTGACGGCGGCGGACTACGAAGACGAGATTGCGCGGGATGCGAGGATCGATGCGCTGCGGGCGAAGATCGAGTGCGTTGAAGAGCCGGCTTTTACGGCGGATTACCACGATCCCGAGAAGCGCTCGATTGCGAATGCACTGAAGCTCGAGCTCGAAGGCGGCACAGCACTCGAAGAAGTCGTCGAGTACCCCATCGGGCACAAGCGCCGCCGCGAAGAGGGCTTACCCCTGCTGGTGGAGAAGTTCAGGACCAACCTGCGGCGCCGGTTCCCGCTCGATCGTCAGAACAGGATTCTAGAGATCTCGCTCGAGGAGGAGAAGCTGGATGCGATGCCGGTGAGCGAGTACGTCGATCTATTCCTGCCCTGAAATAACGAAATATTTTCGCGACACTCCAGGATCCATGGGCTATATTTATTTACCAGAAATCCCAAACCGATCCCGGAGCCATCCTAATGGAGATCCGTAAGGGTGCTTCTGTCTGTCTCACGCTGACTCTTCTCATCGTTTCCAGCATGGTGTTGCGCGCGCAAAAGGCGCCGAACGCAAATGCGTTCTACCAGCAACTGCGCAGCCTGATGCCGGATGGCGTGGTTTTCAGCGTCAATCATCTCGAGTTGAAACGCGATGCCGCAACATTCACCTTCAACGGCAGTTTTGAGTTCTACGGTGCGGTGAACGGAAAGGTGACGGGCGCGGTCTTCCGCGGTGACGGTCATGTGCACATCACGCCGCCCACCCAGCAGGAGCGCAACAATCTGGCGATCTTCACGCATACGCAGGAGTTCGACGAGGACTTTGACGAAGCAGTGTTGCGTTTTACCGATGGCACCGCCGACGAACTGAAGAAGGCCTCGGCAGGAGCGGGGCAGGATGCCGACTCATTCACCAGGCCCGCGCAGGATCTGAAGTCGCTCTTGAGGCACCACTCCATCCTCAGCTACACGGACGATTCCGGCACCTATTACGACAAAATTTTCTATGGGAACCTCGATTTGCGGCTGTTGCAGGATGTACTGAGTCCAGCCCCGGGCGGGTACTTTTTTGCGGCGCTGCATGGAAAGAGAAACGGGCAGCTCTTCTTCGTCGTCGATCCGAATGGCGTGGGCGAAGTGGCGCCGGAGGAAGTGGCGCTGATGCATTGGGACTCCAGCAACGAAGCAACGACGTATCCACTCGCGTTTCGTCGCGCCGCCGAGTACGCGAACGGCACGCCATCGGGCGACGAACAGAACGCGGAGTACAAGATTGTGGACGAGAATCTCGACGTGACAATCGAGAAGGGGGGAATGCTCTCCAGCGTAGCCACAGTGGAGTTGCGCGCCAACCAGGATGGCGTAGTTGTTGTGCCGCTCAATTTATATCCCTCGCTGCGCGTAAACAAGGTTGAGACCGATAAAGGCGACGCCCTGGATTTTGTGCAGGAAGAAAAGGACCAGGATCCGGATTTCGGCGTCGTACTTGGCGCACCGCTCAAGAAGGGCGACACGGCGAAGGTTCGAATCACTTACGGCGGCAAAAACGTGGTGATGAACATGGGCAATGGGAACTACTATCCCGTGGCGCGCGAAAACTGGTATCCCAGTTCAAACCAGGGTCTCGGCGACTATGACGTTTATCAGATGAAATTCCACGTTCCCAAGGGTCTGCAGCTCATTGCCACCGGAACCAAAATGAACGAATCCAACGAAGGCAAATACACCACCACCGAATGGAAGACAGAAACGCCGCTGCCGGTGGTGGGATTTAGCCTGGGAGACTTTAAATCGAAGGAAGCGACGCTTGGCAACGCGGTGCAGGGGCAATTGACGCTCGATGCGTACGCCAACACCACGCCTCCGGACTATCTCGAAAAAATCGCCGAATCGAGCAGCGGAGTGCTGGGAACCCTGGAAGCCACTCCCATGCTGGCCAGCGAGTTGTCTCAGGGGCAAGCTGCACTGCAGATCTACACGCAGTACTACGGCCAGCTTCCATTTCCGCACGTTGCCCTCACTGAGCAGTCGGCCTGCAATTACGGCCAGAGCTGGCCCATGCTGGTTTACCTGCCCGTATGCGGGTTCATGGATATTACGCAGCAGCACTTTCTCGGGCTTGGCGGTGAAAACCTGAACAAGCACATGTACTGGGAGGTGGTGACGCCGCACGAAGTGGCGCACCAGTGGTGGGGACAGACGGTGGGATTCCGCGGTTACCGCGATCAGTGGATGAGCGAGGGATTCGCCGACGCATCGGCCGCGCTCTTTCTTCTCATAACCAGACCCAATCCGAACGACTACCTGAGATTCTGGAAAGAAGAGCGGCGCATACTCACCGACAAGAACCAGTTCGGTTTCAGGCCCGTCGATGTCGGCCCCGTCACAATGGGCGTCCGGCTGAGCTCGAACAGGGCAGGTTTGAACATCTATGGAGACCTTGTTTACCCCAAGGGAGCGTTCATTCTGCACATGATCCAGATGATGATGTGGACGCCGAAGGAGAGCGACGGACCGTACAAGGCCATGATGCACGACTTTGTTTCGACCTACCAGCTGCGACCGGCCACGACCGAGGACTTCAAGGCGATGGTTGAAAAGCACATGAGCCCGGCAATGAATCTTGACGGCAACGGCAGAATGGATTGGTTCTTCAATGAGTACGTGTACGGAACCGAGCTGCCGGTATATCACTTTGAGGGCGACGCCACGCCCAGCGGCGATGGAAACGCAGTGCACATCAAGCTGGTTCAATCGGGCGTATCCGACTCTTTCAAGGCGCTCGTGCCGATCTACCTGGAGTTGGCGAACGGCCAGATACTGCGGATGGGGCAGATGCGGATGGCCGGCAATTGGACGTATGAGCACACGTTTAACCTTCCCAAGCTGCCGGCGCCGATCACGAACGTGAGCATCAACCATTATTACGATGTGCTGTGCACTGAGAATTAGCGCCGGTCCCCGGCAGAAGGAGGCCGGGCGCGGCATCCACCGAACGATGGACGACGGTGACCTGCTGGATTGGGTTATACTCCGACCGGAGTGATGGGAGGAGTTTCAGATGGGGGGTAAAGGAATGAGAAAGTTTGCGTTTGCGGCCTTGTTGTTGAGTATGGCGGTTCCGGTTGCGCTGACGGCGCAGACGGGCGACAAGATTCTGAAGCCGGCAGACACGCAGAAACTGATGCCGGCGAGCGTGTGGTACGCGGGCCAGGCGGCGCCGTCGCAGTTGCGTAACTCGGGCGGCGTGAAGTTTGCCGATGGGCACTTTGTGATGGCCACGCTGGTTGACACCAGCGGGTACTCGACGGGCGTTGCCGCCAAGTACCAGGCGTATTTTATTGTCGAGGAACCGCTGAAGATCGGCGGGCAGACCCTGCCGGCCGGCGTTTATGGCTTTGGATTCATCGCCGGCAACCAGTTTGTGGTGACGGATATAGGCGGGCACGATGTGCTCACGGTGTCTTCAACGAACGACACGTCGATGAAGCGCCCGATGCCGCTGCAGGTGATTGCCGATCCGGCGGGAGGGTACCGGCTGTACGCGGGAAGAAATTATGTGACGTTCAGCAAGTAAACAAGGTAGATCTCACGGTATTCTGACCCGACGTATTTCATCTTGCGAGCGAGCCGATGAAGTTGTTCCTCGCTCCCTCGCTAGGTGTCGGTGGGTTTCTTCGACGTTGACGATCCGAAGTTACTGTTCCCGACCAACGATTCCACGAGGCGTGCACGTACTTCGTTCTTAAGTTCTTTCTCTTCTTCAGGGATGCGATCCAGTTCGTGCACGGCCATTCCAACGGTATTGATACGCTCGAGAACACTCATGAAATCATTGGCTTGGCTCATGGTAGAGCGGTAGATGACCATGAAGGTGGCGCCAATGAACTGCGTGATGAGTCCTGAGATGGCGGGCAGGGCTTTGACCCATGAGAAGTCTCCGGGATTTTTGAACAGGATGTAGATGCCTACAAGCACGAACGAGAAGCCGGCGAACATGACGAAGACGGCCATCCAGAAGACCAGATTGACTTGGATCAGATTGCGATCAAGATAGGCTTCCAGCTTGATGCGCGCCGTTTCCCATGCTGAGTGGGCCTCTTTTTGGGCCTGTGCCAACCGTGCTGCCGTCCGTCTTCTTAGCTGACGGAAGCGATAGTCCACAGTGAAGATGGCGGCGGAGACCAACAAGAATACGATGGCTGCGACAGCATACGGAGCGACTGCCGTCAAGAAAAGCGGGCGCACCTCAGGACGCCATTCTACCTCGTCAGGGTCGAAGCGGGGGCCGTATTGTTTTGCGGCGGCGTCCCATTCGCCAAACTTCAGCTCGACCATGGGGTTGCCCGCATTCGCGGCGACGATGGCGTCGATTTCGAACTTGACCCCCGCGCTGAGGCGCCTGTCAGGAGCTACGGTCATGGCATTGTCCGGGGGATAGGTGCCCCACCACCGCCAGTAGCTGACGTTGTCGACCACAGCCCAGACATCCACCTCGGACGTGGTCGGACTGGCGTTTAGGTCTTCCACTGAGCTTTCTGCCGCCGCTCCGCTTGCCGGCGCAGCAGAATGACTTTGCTCGGACAGAACAGGAGTCTTGCCGGCCGGAGGGGACGACTTGAGATAGAACGTCAGATGAATGCTTTCGGTTCGCGACTCAATCAGGTACCTTGGGCACTCACATGTTACGTTGACACTGACCGGATTGCCCTTGTACGTGAACTGCCCACCGGCAATTGTGGAACTCGTAAAAGCCGGATTATCCCAGCTTCGCCGCCACTCGATCAGGCCAAAGGTGACAGCGGCGACAACGGCCGCTACGGCAATGAGACCGAGCATGTGGCGGAGTTGGCTCCGGTCTCGCGTCTGTGAACTGGTGGTGGAAGGGACAGCGTCCATCGGCGGCTCCTGGAGAGGCATGAATTCAGAAGCGCACGCAGTTGTACTGGGGAAACAAAACTCCACCTAAGGAGAGGAATTGCGCAGATTATAGCACCGAAATGGCGCCAGAATAGGGAATGTAACTCACTCGGTGGTGGTATTTTGAATGAAGATTCGTTCGTGGCGGCAGGTCGCGCTTCAGGAGGTGCAATCGAGATGAAAGAAATCGTATTTGAAGTCGCCCAGGAATCCGATGGCGGTTACACTGCCGAGGCCATCGGCGAGAGCATCTTTACGCAAGCTGACAGCTGGGACGACCTGAAAGCCAATGTCAGGGAGGCTGTGCAGGCGTTCTATTTTGATTCTGCGCCTCCTACTTCGATCCGGCTGCGCCTGGTTCGCGATGAAGTGCTGGCAGTGGCATGAAGCTGCCCCCACCCTACAACGGGGAAATGCGAAGCCTGGGCACCCTCGGTTTGCGGCTTATGCGTGCTTGACAATACTTGACAGTGTTTTATACTGACAAGTATGCGCACCGCGAAGACCATCTCGATTACTCTTCCCCCCGAACTGCTCGTGAAGGCGCAGAAGACTGCCGAACGCGAAGATCGGACGATCAGTGAGCTCTTCCGTGAGGCACTGCGCCGCTACATCACCGCCGATCCGGATTGGGAGGCGCTGCTGCGCCGCACCCAGGCCACCGGTAAGGCGATGGGCATCGCCTCAGAGGCGGATGTGGAACGCCTTTCGGATGAATTCCGGCAAGAGCGGTCTCAATCCGCGGCCCGTTGATGCGGGTGGTTGCAGACACGAATGTTTTCATCTCCGCTCTGATGTTCGGCGGATTGCCGGGAAGATTTCTCGATCTTGCGCTGCACCGGAGATTTACTCTCGTTACCTCAAAGGCGCTTCTGGACGAGCTTGACGAGAAACTGCGCGGCAAGTTTGCTGTTTCCGAGAGCGACGCGCAGGCGATTCGAGCCAAACTCGAAGGCAATGCAACTCTGGCCGATCCCGATTTCCAATTGAACGCAGTTCCCGACGATCCGGACGACAATCGAGTTCTCGAGTGCGCCGTCGCGAGCAAAGCCGACTGCATTGTTAGCGGAGACAGGCACCTGCTGCGGATCGGCAGCTATGAGGGAATTGCGATTGTCACGGTACGGCAGTTTCTGGAAACTGGCAAGCTCGAAGCATAATCCGAGCAGCGAATTCTCGGGATGGAGTTCGTGCTATCCCGAGTCCAGAGGCGGGACTTGGGTACGAGTTTACGATGTCAGAGCCGCACCGGGAAGGTGCGGCTCTGCGTTGTTGGGTTAATTCACGGCCTGATACTCAATGTTCAGGACCGCTATCCGGTCCACAAGTTCCCGGCGACGTCCGCCTTCTGGCAGTTTGTCGGCCTCAGCGACCAGGCGCTCAATCTCTGCCCTGATCCGCCGCTTCCTGGGGTCGTCCATGAATACCCCCCCTTCCGTACCTTGGTTTCGAGGGTCGGTACTCTCTCTAATACTGAGTTCGGGCAAAAATCTGCATCCTCGGACTGGATTTATTTGCGGGCGGGCGGGGACCCGGCGGAGCTGTTCTAATGGGCTCGAACGAGCTGAGTGAAGAATGCCTATATTCGGACGCCGTCGGCTTCAGCAAATGTTGAATGATATCGGGCCATGGCTTGCCCGGGCGAAAAAGGGAACGGCCAAAGGCTTGCTGAAGCGCCTAGGGAGTGACGATCCGGACCAATCGATACCTGCAGAATACGAACTCGCGTTGACCTGGGGAGTGTCCCAACTTGCTTCGACAGAGATTGAGAAAGAGATAGGGGAAACTCGTCCCGATATTTATTTGGAGGACTTCCTTCCCGGAGGTCCGATGGTGGCTGACGTAAAGGCAATTTCTGACGTCGCATTGTCCGATGAAGGCGTCATGATGGATGCTCGAAAGATTATCAACGAGTACTGCAATGGCATTCTGGGAGGAGCAGAGGAGCACCTTTACTACACCTTCATGGAGGAGAGCGGGTATTTGCCAGCAGATCACTCCGGCAAAGGTGGCAGTCGATATTTTCGCCGTAGAAAGGTCACACGACCATTCGAAGTGGATAGCGCTTTTAGCGCCGCGCTCCACAATTGGCTCAGTGCGGGACCTCCTAAGCAGAAGATTCGCTGGCGGGCCAAGGATATCGATGTCGTAATTGAATGGCGCTCCTATGTCCATCCTTTGAGCAGTGCTTTTTGCTCAATGCCGTCGTTGGCCTACGATTTAAAAGAAAATTACCTATATTCTGTCCTCAAACAGAAAAGAGACCAGTTGTTAGGAGCCCCAGTCTGCGTTCAACGCGCAATTTTTCTAGGCGATGCAGGATGCAGCTTGCTCAGGTACTTAGAGCAAAAGAGCTACAGCACAATATCAGGTCAGGAGATCATTCAGTCCTTCCTGGATGAGCCAAACAACGCCGTTGACCTTGTTGCCGTGTTCTCTCCCAAACGCGGCAGGGAAAAATCCTTCGAGGATGCCAGCACTTCACGCGTATGGCATTGCTGCCTTTTTCACAGGGAAACCGTAGTGACTGAATCCACTCTTGATCGCTTCCGTACCCTTACTAAAACGCTGCCGCCGCCGTATCTTGACGGATATCAAGCTCGGTCGTGGCACATTCAAGGAATGTCAAATCCCGGCACCCGAAGGGATTACCTGCCTCTAAAATGGGGGTGTGGACCCAATCATATGACCGTCAGGCTTTCAGCTCGGAGCTTGCAGGACCTTGCCGCTGGGAGAATCAGCCACGAGGAGTTGAAGCAATGGGCGACGGGAGATCCGAACCCATTCGAGCAGGCACGTGAACACGGCCTATCAATCTCAGCGGCGCGATTCGAGCCGCGGGGCCTTGACGAAGATGACGACTACGTTATCTTCGAATTCAGTAGGGATCCGGCTATTTCTGCATTGAAACTTCCCAAATCGCAGAAGTCTTCGCCTTCATAGCAATTTGCGAACCCCGAAAACGAAAAGGACGGCTCGTAAATCGCGAACCGTCCTTCAAGTTCTTACCGACAGTGCCCAGCCGGCTTACGCCTTCGCAGCCACCGGTGCGTTCAGCCGTTCCTTCACCAATTCGTGGCCGCGGGTGAAGAGATCGTCGAGCGAGAGCTTGCCGCTTTCGACTTCGCCGAGGATTACCTTCTGCGCCAGATATTCCTTGTTCACGATGCCGGCCTTGGACTGCAGCATGCGCCACGCTTTGCGCCGCTCAACGCAGAACATCACCAGCTGGCGCGAAAGCGCGTAGTAGGTGACCTTGCCCTCGTTCTCGACCGTGATGTAGACGCCGAAGTCGGGAATGAAGCTGCGGTGCTGCGGGTTCAGGTAGTAACGGTAGACGACATCCTGCTGCGTGATGCGCACCAGCATGTTGTCGAGCGATATCATCTTCTCAGCCTGCTCGGGCTTGATCTTCTTCAGGTGGTTGCGGAAGCGCGCCTCAGTGGTGCACCAGTGAGCCACGGTGTAGCGGCGCGTCTCGCCGCTGGCCTTGTCCCTGGTCTCGTACCAATCCAAATCAATCGACGGGTTGCCCTTGACGTCGAGCGCCTCCTGGTAGCTTTCGCCGAGCCGCGGGTTGAAGACGAACTCCGGCACGCCGCGCGAGTCGCGCACGCGCTGCGCCTGGTGCAGGGCCATGTCGTCGGGGACGCCGTGCTCCGGCTGGCAGGTGGTAAAGGCCTGCAGGAACATGGTGCCGCGATACTCAAGGCCGTCGAGAATGGCGCGGTAGAGCTTGGGCGCGTTGGCCATGGAGCACTGCGCAACGAAGGGCGAGCCGTGGCCGGCGAGAAAGGTCTCAGCTACCGTCTTCTTCTCAGTGTTCTTGCCTTGCGTGGCGGAGCCGAAGGAGTTCATGTCGCCGCCGCCCAGCATCGGCGTCGAATCGGAGTTCTGGCCTCCGGTGTTAGAGTAGACCTGCGTGTCGAGCATGAGCGCCTTGACGTTGGGCCGGTTCTGCAGGACGACCTTCGACATGTTCTGGTAGCCGATGTCGCCCATGCCGCCGTCGCCGCCGACTACCCAAACCTTGGGCAGTTCGACAATTTCCTGGTCGGTCATGAGCGCATCGGTAAAGTGCGTGAAGTGGTAGTACTCCTCGTCGCTGATGCCGTTGTCGCGGAAGAGCAGCACGTCGGCCAGGCGCTCGGGGATGACCGAGCGGCGGGCGTGATCGACGATGAAGCTCTCGCCCATGAGCCAGCCCACGGTGATGCCGTCCTGGAAGAGCGAGTTCATCCACGGATACGGATGCGGGTTGTTGGGCGCGGTGGAACCGTAGACCGTGTTGCAGCCGGTGTGCGCCGCCATGGCCATTACGCTCATGCCGTTGGCCAGGCGGCCATCGACGGGCTGCAGGTTCTTGTGGTTGAAGGCCTCGGTGAGCAGCACCGCTGCCAGAGCCTCGACGAGCTGCGCATCGGTGATGGGGCCGTGCGCGGCTTCGTTGGCTGCGATGCGCGCCCTGGTGTCTTTGTTGTCCTCGCCGCCCAGGCCCATGATGAGGTGAGCGATGGCCTGGCGGGTGAGCGCGTACTCGGCGGGGTTGGCTGCCTTCAGCGCTTCCAACTTGGCAACGCCGGTTTTTTCGAGTTCGCCTGCCTTGGCCACGAAGCGATCGCTCTTGGCGTGGAAGACGGGGCGCATGTACGCCTCGGTGACCGCGGCGATGGAACGCAGCACGCTCTTTTCTCCGCAGCCGGCGCAGGCGCCGTCGCCGGCCACCAGCGCGTCGTAGTTGCTGCGCACCATCAGCATGTTGCGCAGCGTGGCGGTCTTTGAGTCGGCCGGGTTGGAGTTGTTGTAGAGGCCGAGGAACTTTTGCGACGTGTCCGGCAGCAGATCGAGGAAGTGCGTGCCGGTCTCGTGCATCGCGTTCACATCTTCAGTCTCCTGCACCATCTTGAGTGCCTGGTGATCGCCGCAGGCCGTGACGCAGGCCGCGCAGCCCTTGCACAGGTCGCTGACGAAGATGGAGAAGATACCGCCCGAGCCGGGGGTCTTGCGCTCCGGCGAGCTGAAGATGGCGTTCACCTTCTGGTAGGCCATCGGCACCTTGTCGAGAATGCGGAAGAACTGCGTCTTGGCATCGGACGAGAAGCCGTCGACAGCTTCGGTCACTTCGCGCAGAATCTGCGGCAGCGGCGTTCCAGTTTTAGATTCGGCCAGCATGCGCTCGCGGGTGCGCTTTTCAATCTCAGGCAGCGCGCGCAACAGCTTGTTGCGATCGGCCGGGTCGCCCACGTAGTAGCTGACGGCGGTTGAAAGTACTGTGCTCAGATCCTGCGAGCAGTTGGGCAGCGCGGTGTCGGGGCAGACCGAGATGCACTCCATGCACTGCGTGCAGTTCTCGGGAATGTAGAGCGGCGTCTCGCGGCGGGCGACGTATTTCGATGCGGTGTCGCCAGTGGCTGCGGCAATAACGCCCATGGCCGAGAGCGGCGTGGCCGGCTGGTTATAGCCGAAGTGCGAGCGGAACTCGGCGTCGAACTTGGCGACGGACGATACCGGCGTACGCGCGCGCTGGCCCGCGGGAACCGGCGTGGAGCGGCAGCCGATGCCGCAGGAGGAGCCAGCGGTAGCGAGGGACTCAATGTTTTCCAGGATGGGAAGCAGCGCTTCGCCGCGCAGGCTGGAGTGATCGGCCGCGGCCAGCGCGCCAATCTCGATCTCTTTCACCTGCTCGAAGCCCTGCGTCATGATTTCCATGTTCGATTGCACGACGGCGTCGCCGAGCTTGCCGAATTTCTTGACGTACTGCTTGAAGACGACGTCGCGGTACTGCTCCTGCGTGATGCCGAACTCGTTGAGCAGCGTGCTGACGCGGAAGAACGCACCGAGGAACGCATTGCCCTGCATGCGCAGTTGCAAATCGCCGCGGTCAGTGGCCTTGCGGGCAATCGCAAAGCCGGGCAGCGTGAAGACGCGAATGTTTTTCTCGATGATCTGCTTGCGCGCCCACTGCGGCAGGCGTTCCCACGCTTTTTCTCCCTCAACGTCCGATTCCCAAATAAAGGCGCCGCCCTCCTGCATGCCGTCGAGCGGGTTGGTGTGGGTAAAGGCTTTGGGATCGCAGCAGAGGACGACGGTGA
This sequence comes from uncultured Acidobacteriaceae bacterium, assembly GCA_963808695.1. Taxonomy (GTDB): domain Bacteria; phylum Acidobacteriota; class Terriglobia; order Terriglobales; family Acidobacteriaceae; genus Telmatobacter. The sequence goes on along the minus strand of CAWEHF010000018.1, from coordinate 283,741 downwards.
CGTGGCGCAGATCGCAGTTGACGCGGATGCGCTCCTTGGCCGCAACCATAAAGTAGCTGGTCGGCGCGCCCTTCTTCTCGGAGCCGTACTTGGGATTGGCGCTGACGTGGATCACTTCCTTTGGATTGCCGAGGTCGTCCTTCAATCCGTCGCGCTCGTAGAGCAGGTCGTTGAGGTCGCCGATGATCGCGCCCAGGTTTTTGCCGGTGGTAATGGCGCCCCAGCCGCCGATGGAGTGGAGGCGGACTGCGACGGCGCCGTCGGGCAGCAGCGATGGGGTTTCATCGCCGACGACCGAGTAGGGGTGGTCGATTCCGAGGACGATGAAGCTGACGCCGTCGGCCGCGGTCTTGCCGTCTTTGCGCGCGCGTCCAGCGGTGGCGTACTCAAACGCTCCAATGACGTGTTCGGGGCGGAAGTCGCGCGAGCCCAGGCCATAGCTGCCGCCGATGAAGCGAGGCACTTCGGCGAGCGTAATGTTCCCGATGCCCTCGGTGCCCTGAAGAGCCTTGGAGAATGCGGTGCGAATGTCGCGGCCGAGCGGGTTGTCGCCGGAGAGAGCCTCGTCGGTGCGTTCGAGGATCATGACGTTCTTCTTGCCCTTGAGCGCGGCAACGATGGCTGCCTCAGGGAAGGGGCGAATGACGTTGACGTGGATAGAACCAACTGAAGCTCCGCGCGTCTGGCGCAGGTAATCGACTGCGGCCTCGATGTTCTCGGCAGCCGAGCCGAGCGAGACAAAGACGGTATCTGCGTCCGCTGTCTTGTACTCGGTCACCAGGCCGTAGTAGCGGCCGGTCAGCTCGCCGAAGTCCTTGTACGCATCTTCAAGGAAACTGAGAATGGGCTCGGCGAAGTTGTTGCGCCGCGCCACCACACCCTGCATGTAGTGCTCCTGGTTTTGCACCGGGCCGAGCAGGATGGGGTTGGTCAGGTCGACCATCTTGGGTACGCGGCGGCGCGTGGGCCCGAACAGAACGCGCTGCGCTTCAGTGGGACACTCGATGATGTCGTCGGGCGCGCCGAGGTACTCGCGAATAAGCTCCGACTCGTGCTTGTAGAAAGTGCGCTCGAGGTGGGTGGTCAGGAAGCCGTCCATGATGTTCATGCCCGGCGTAAGCGAGAGCTCGGTGACGCGGCGAAGGATGAGGGCCTGGTCGGCGGCCTGTTGCGCGTCCTTGCCGAAGAGCATGATCCAGCCGGTGTCGAGCGCGCCATAGATATCGTCGTGTCCGCAATGCACGTTGAGAGCATGCTTGGTGAGAGCGCGCGCGCCAACCTCAAGCACCATCGTCGATCCCTTGCCCGGCGCGTGATAGTACTGCTCAACGCCGTAGACCACACCCTGGCCCGAGGTAAAATTCACCACGCGCTTGCCGCAGACAGAGTGGGCAATGGCGCCGCCCTGTGCGGCGTGCTCGCCTTCGGTTTCAATCGCAATCGTGTTGCTGCCGAAGACGTTCAAATGGCCTTCGGCGTAGGCCTGCTGAAACAGCTCGCCGCCCTCAGTCGATGGGGTGATCGGATAAAACACACCGGCATCGGCAATCCGGGTTTCAGTGTGGTACGAGACAAGCTGATTACCGTTCGCGGTAATCCGGATGCCGGGAAAACGAGCAGAAGCTTTCATTGGGTCCCTCTCCATCGAGCTCAGCAGATTCTTCCTAAAAGTCAGTCTTCGGGGCCGGAAAATTCTTCGGCTGCCGCGCCCCTTGCTTCCGAAGCCATCGATCAGCAGCCATGAAATCGATTTACGTGGCGGGCACACTTTGGGCCCTTGTCCGATCGCCGAACCTTCGCGTTCTGGCTTTAATCGTTCAACAAGGCCGCATCTGTTTGCAGCCCTTATGGATATCAGCCCCTGGTGATTCGCGATGTACTTGTTCGCGGGCCGGATTGAAGGTCAGAGAGACACAGGGGAAGGCTTCTCTGGCATAGTACGACCTACATTATTAGTATGCACCCGTGGGTGGGAGACGCCGTACCATCAGGCGAGATCGGAACGAGCGGCTCTCGCCTCCCGCAGGGAGGCAGGGAATTTAGCCCAGGACAAGTTCGCGTTAGCGAATGCAGTCCTGGGTAGGCGGATCATAAATCCCAGCAGCCCCGTAGGGGCGGCGCGAGGCCCTTTCCACGCTCGTATTATTGATGTCGAGCGTGAAGGCGGAGGGAGCTGGGGGCTTCAGCCCCCTGACGAACGAGCACAAAACACGGGGCCTTCAGGCCCGGACATTTGCTTCTCACTTCCAGATTCCGGCAAATACAATTGCCTGCAAGAGAAATACTTATGGACAGCACGGAATCACGCTTTGGCCGCTACCCGAGCCTCGTGGGACGCAGGGTTTTGGTCACTGGTGGGGCTAGCGGAATTGGCGAGGCGATCGTGGCCGGTTTTGCGCGGCAGGGGGCGCGGGTCGCCTTTCTCGACGTGCAGGATGTGCCGGGGCTGGCGCTGGTTGAGAAACTTGCCGCCGAAGGCTGCCCGATGCCGCTCTACAAGCACTGCGACCTGACCGACCTGGCTGCGCTGAAGGCTGCGATTGAAGAGGTCGCCGGGGAACTGGGAGCAATCGACGTACTGGTGAACAACGCCGGCAACGACGAGCGCCACAAGATTGAAGACGTGACGCCGGAGTACTGGGAAGAGTCGATGGCGGTGAACCTGCGGCCGCAGTTTTTCGCGGTGCAGGCGGTGTTGCCGCACATGCGCAAGACCGGAGGCGGATCGATCGTCAATATGAGCTCGATTAGCTGGGTGATTCCGTCCACGGGCCTGCCGCTTTATGTGACCGCGAAGGCGGCGATTGTGGGGCTGACGCGGACGCTGGCGCACGAGCTGGGGCGCGACAACATTCGCGTGAATTGCGTAATGCCGGGCGCCATCGCGACCGAAAAGCAGAAGCGGATCGTGTACACGCCCGAGTACAGCGCCGAAATCATGAGCCAGCAGACGATCAAGCGGCCGATTGGGCCGGAAGAAGTAGCGCGGCTGGTGATGTTCCTGGCGGCGGACGATTCGAGCGCGATCACGAATCAGAGTTACGTGATCGATGCGGGGTGGGTGTAGAAGCTGCGGGCGGCCGGGTGCCCCGTTCAAGCTCCGCTTGAGCGGGATAGGAAGCTGTCTCACATCCGGACCCAACACTTGATCCCTGTTCCCTGACCCCTGATCTCTGTTCTCTGGTCTCCCTGCGCTACCATTGACATATCGATTGCACCATCGGGGTCCCGCATGTTCGTCGTAGTCTGGCAGTTCGAGATCGCTGAAGACAAAATCGCCGCGTTTGAGGCCGCCTACGGACCCGAGGGCTCATGGGCCCATCTCTTCCGCAGCTCGCCAAGCTACCTTGGCACCGAGTTGCTGCGCGACGCCTACATTCCGGGCAGCTACCTGACGATCGACCGCTGGAAGAGCGAAGAGGATTTCCGCGCCTTTCGCAAAGCGCACGACCAGGATTACGAGGTGCTGGACCGCGCCTGCGATGCGCTGACCAGCCGCGAAACGCGCATCGGGGCTTACACGGTTTAGGGCTGAGTGAGAAAAGGTCCGGGGCTAAAGCCCCGTTTCGTTGGTTGCTCAATTCGGGGGCCTGAAGGCCCCTGTTCTATCCGTTAAGAGCGCTCTTCAATCGGAACAAACCTCAGATCCTCCGGTCCCGTATAAACGGCCGAGGGGCGGATGATTCTGCCGTCCTGGCGCTGCTCGATGACGTGGGCGCACCAGCCCGCCGTGCGCGCCATGACGAAAAGCGGCGTAAACATGCCCACGGGAATGCCCATCAGATGGTAAGCCACGGCCGAATACCAGTCGAGATTGGGAAACATGCGCTTGGTGGAGTGCATGGTCTGGTGGATGCGCTCGGCGATTGCATAGTGCCGCTGTCCTTCGGGCGTGGTGGCAAGCGAGAGGGCAGAAAGCTGGATGATGTCGCTGCGCGGGTCGGCGATGGTGTAGACGGGATGGCCGAATCCGATGATAACTTCGTGTTCGGCAATGCGGCGCGCGATGTCGGCATCGGCCTCATCCGGCGACGCGTAGCGGAGCTGGATTTCGAGCGCGGCCTCGTTGGCGCCGCCATGCTTGGGGCCCTTGAGTGCGCCAATGGCTCCGGCGACGGCCGAGTGCAGATCGGACCCCGTGCCGGCGATGACGCGCGCGGTAAATGTGGAGGCGTTGAACTCGTGTTCCGCGTAGAGAATGAGCGAGGCCTGCATGGCTGCAACCCACTCGGGCGGCGGCGCAACCAGGTGCAGCATGTGCAGAAAATGTTCGGCAATGGAGTCGCCGCCCGATTCGACGTTGATGCGCCAGCCTGTGCGCGAGAAATGGTGCCAATAGAGCAGCATCGAAGGTAGCGAAGCAAGCAGCTTGTCGGCGATGTCGCGCGCGCCTTCGGCTGAATGGGCGTCGTCTTCTGGCTGAATGCAGCCCAGAACCGAGACGCCGGTACGGAGCACGTCCATGGGCTGCGTTGAGGCGGGCAGCAACTCGAGAGCCTGCGCGACCTGCGGCGGCAATCCGCGCAGCGAGACGAGACGGTGATAGTAGGCCGCGAGTTCGGCGGCGGTGGGCAGCTTGCCGTGGACCAGAAGGTAGGCGATCTCTTCGAACTGGCAGTACGCGGCGAGGTCGGCGATGTCGTAGCCGCGATAGTGCAGGTCGTTGCCGCTCTGGCCCACGGTGCAAATGGCGGTTTCGCCCGCGGCAGTGCCGGAAAGGGCCACGGACTTTTTTGGTTTAAAAACCGGGGGAGCAATGCTCTCAGTCATAATTCGGCCTCTGAGAGCTTCAACGTAAAGGATGGGGAGCGAAAGTGGCAAGCGCCGTGGGAGTGGCTTGACGTACAACTTTAGAGCGCGGCTTCTGACTCGACGGCGGCAGATGGCTGGGGCAGGCGCGCAAAGAAGAATGTGGCCGGCCTCATTACGAATCCTGCGATCAGGCGCGGCATGCGGCGGAAGTCGTCAACCAGCGAACGCCCCTGGCCGATGGTGAGGAAGGCCCCGTTGCGCATGACGTGCAGATGGAAGAGGGCCGAGAGAAGCGTAAAAACGCAGACGGCGAAGGTAGCTCGGCCCGTTACGGCCGGGCCGGTGAGGCGATGGGTGATCCAATCCATCAACTGGGCCAGGCCGGGCACGCCCAACGCGACGATCAGGTTGCCAACGATCCGCGAGCGCAACCGAAGGGCCTGCTGCTGCATGCCTGCATAGATGCCCGCGGTCAGCGTCACGTAAGCCACTTCAACCAGCACGATGGCGAGACTGCCGCGAAGGCCGGTACGAATGGTGGCCGCAAGGTACACCAGCGAGCGGGCGGTTGCGCTCATCAGTGCACACTTCCAGTTCCAGCAGGAGTAAACCTGCGCCAGGCGCATGGAACGATGTTGGAACATGACTCAATGGTGAGGGCGCGACGAGAATGGAGCGTCACATTCCGGTTACGAAAGCGTTGAGTTTAGCGGCGCACCGTAATCAGGCAGGTTCCGCTGTGGGAATCGTGGCCTTTATCGCTTACCTTTGGCGAAGAGCTCGTCGAGCTTTCGTTCATAGGCGTGGTAATCGAGGTATTTGTAGAGGTCGGCGCGGGATTGCATGAGCGGCAGGACGCTTTTCTGCGTGCCCTCAGTGCGAATGGCCTCGTAGACTTTGAGCGCCGCGGCGTTCATGGCGCGGTAGGCAGCGCAGCAGTAGAGGACGATGTCTACGCCGGCTGCGGCGAGTTCGTCGCGGGTCCAAAGGGGGGTCTGGCCGAACTCGGTAATGTTGGCCAGGATGGGCACGCCCACGGCCTCGCGGAACCGGGTGTACATGGCGAGCTCGGTGACGGCTTCGGCAAAGATCATGTCGGCGCCCGCGGCAACGTAGGCCTGGGCGCGAGCGATGGCGGCATCGAGCCCCTCGTTGGCCAGCGCATCGGTGCGGGCCATGATGACGAACGCGGCGTCGGTGCGTGCATCGACCGCAGCCTTGATCCGGTCGCACATTTCTTCAGTCAGGACCAACTCCTTGCCGGGTCGGTGGCCGCAGCGCTTGGCGCCTACCTGATCTTCGATATGCACGGCGGCGGCGCCGGCCTTGATCATCTGGCGGATGGTGCGCGCGATGTTGAAAGCCGAACCCCAGCCGGTGTCGATATCGACGAGCAGCGGAAGGTCGGTCGCGTCGGTGATGCGGCGGACATCGGTGAGCACGTCCTCCATGGCGCTGATGCCGAGGTCGGGAATGCCGAGCGAGTTGGCGGCCACACCGCCGCCGGAGAGATAGAGCGCGCGGAAACCCACGGCCTGGGCCAGACGCGCGGTGTAGGCATTGATGGCGCCTGCAACCTGGAGAGGCTTTTCTTCAAGGAGAGCCGCGCGAAAACGTTCGCCCGGCGATACACGAGTGCGGGTCTGCTGCATGCAATGCCCTTTCGCCGCATGATAACAGGATTTTCATAGGGCGCCTCTCGATCGGGTTTCCGAAACGGGGCGCGCGGTGCGACAATTCTGGCGTTGGGGCCAATGCAAGGAAAATTGGCCTCTGCTGGAGGAGACAGAATCAACATGAAAACCCTGCTTGTATGTTCAGGCCTGTTGCTTGGCGCAGCCACTCTGCTGGCCCAGCAGGCCCCGCCCAAGAAGCCGCCGCTCAGCCCGCCGGCCACTGCTACGGCCGCCATCAGCGGCAAAACCATCACGATTACCTACAGCTCGCCGCGGGTGCGCGGACGCGAGGGCAAGATCTTCAGTTCCGACGGCGTCATCAGCCACGATCCGCACTATCCGGTGTGGCGCGCGGGGGCGAACTCTGCCACCACGCTCGAGACCAGCGGCGATTTGACCATCGGCGACGTCAACGTTCCTGCGGGGAAGTACACGCTCTTCGTCGATATCTCTGACCCCAAGGCGTGGGTACTGATTGTGAGCAAAGACACCGGCGAATGGGGACTCTCCTATGACGCGTCTAAGGACCTGGGCCGGGTAAAGATGACCATGGCGGCACCGTCTTCGATGGTGGAGGAACTGAAGTACACCATTAGCGATGGAACGCTGTCGCTGGCGTGGGAAGATATGGGCGCGACGGTGCCGATCGCGGTGAAGTGAGCGCCGGTCTAGAGTGCACCCGGCGGGCCGATTGCAGAGATTTCCTCAACTCCCGGTAGAATAGAGGGTGGAACATGCTTCCCCTGGGAGTTGAGAACTTTGCCACTTTACCCGTACCGCTGCACCCAGTGCGGCCACAAATTTGAAAAGATACAAAATTTCAGCGCCAAGCCTGAAAAGGTTTGCCCCAAATGCGGCGGCGCGCTGGAGCGCCCGCTGACTGTGCCTGGGTTAAGCTTCAAGGGCGCCGGCTGGTATGTGAACGACTACGCATCGAAAAGCAGTTCGGGGAGCGACTCATCGTCCAGCGAATCAAAGTCCAGTGATTCAAAGACCGGCGATTCAGGCAGCAAGCCCGCCCCGGCCGAAGCTAAACCCGGCACCAAGACCGAGACGGCGAGCGGCTGCGGCGGCAATTGCGCGTGCGCGGCGGCGAGTACGAACTCCTAAGCCGAACGGGAAAGCTCCTCTTCGGGAATGCGCGGTGATTTTCGCTGAGCAGCATTGCTGATCGAATCTGAAACTTTTGAACCCGTGCACTTGCTCGATCCCATTCCGTCGCCGGTTGCACATGCCGATCTGGCTGCGCTCGAGTGGGAGCCGCTGGTTGAGCTTGTAGCGGGCTTTGCAGCTTCGCGCGTGGGCCGCGAGGCGATTCTGGCGCTGCAACCATCCACAGATGAATTGTGGGTCGGCCGGCAACACCAGCTTACCGCCGAGGTGCGGCTGCTGCTCGAGGAACAGGTCTCGGTGCCGCTGGGCGGGCTGTTCGACCCGACAGAGCTGGCCGCGAAAGCGCGGATTCCCGAGGCAGCGCTCGAGGCCGCGGAACTGCAGGCCGTCGCTCGCCTCGCCAACGATATTGCCGCTTGGCAGTCGTTGTTGCGTGAGCCTCCGGCGCGCCTTGTCGGACGGTTGACGGGGCTTGCAGAGTTGTCGGCGGCGCTGACCGGCAACCTGCGCGGGCTGGCCGAGGCAATCGAGCGCAAGATTCAGCCCGATGGTTCGCTGGCCGACGATGCATCGCCTGAGCTGAACCGCATTCGCCGCGAGCAGGAGCGGCAGCAGCGCGCGATTGAAGCGAGCCTGCGCGCGGCGCTCAGGAAACTCTCGGGCGACGGATCGACGCAGGACGACGTGATCACGATTCGCGGCGAGCGGTTTGTGATTCCGGTGCGAGCAGAGCTCAAGCGGCGCATTACGGGCGTGATTCACGGCGCGAGCTCGTCAGGCCAGACGGTGTTTGTTGAGCCGCTTGAAACCATTGAACAGAACAACGAGCTGGTGCGGTTGATTGAGGAAGAGCAGGCTGAGATTCACCGCATCTTTGTTGCGCTCACGCGGCAGGTGGGCGCAGCCTCCGATGCGCTTGTCGCGGGAGCTCGCGTGCTGGCCCATGTGGACGCACTGCTGGCGCGGGCGCGATTCGCGCGTGAATTCGACTGCGTTTCTCCTGGTTTTGGAGGAGAGCGGTTGCTGATCAAGCAAGGGCGGCATCCGCTGCTTGAGAAGCGCATGCGCGCGCACGGCGACCAGGTTGTTCCGCTTGATCTAGAGTTGACCGCGGCCGAGCGGCAACTGATCATCAGCGGCCCCAACACAGGCGGCAAGACGGTTGCGCTCAAGACAACTGCGCTCTTGGCAATGATGGCGCAGGCCGGTATTCCGATTCCGGCGGAGCAGGCGAGCTTCCCTGTGTTCACGGCTTTCCTGGCCGACATTGGCGATGCGCAGTCGATTGAGGCAGCGCTCTCAACCTTCTCGGCGCACATTACGAATCTCGACCGGTTGGCGCGGCTGGCCGATGAGCGCTCGCTGGTGCTGCTCGATGAGCTGGGTACATCCACCGATCCTGAAGAAGGCGCGGCGCTGGCCGTGGCCGTGGCTGCGTATTTTTTGAAGGCCGGCGCGTGGACGCTGATCTCGACGCACCACACTTCACTCAAAGTGTATGCAGCCAATACGCCGGGCGTGCGCAATGCGGCGGCGGGAGTGGACGAGAAGACGCTGGCGCCAAATTATCAGTTCCATCTGGGCGTTCCGGGAGCGTCGGCGGGAATTCAGACTGCGGAGCGGCTTGGCCTGAATGCGGCCATCATCGCCGGGGCTCGCGAGCGGCTCGGCACGCAGCAGGCCGATGTGGCGAAGTTCCTTGAAAAGCTGCATAGCGAGCTCGCGGAGCTGGAGGCGGAGCGGAAGGCCGTGCGCGAGCAGCAGTACGCATTGAACCAGGAGCGCAAGCGGCTGGAGCGCGAGGGCGACACCGAAGTGCGCAACCGCACCCGCGAGCTCGAACAGAAGTTAGGGTCGCTGCTCAAGGACTTTGAGTTTCAGATGCGGGAGAACGTGCGCGTGGTTGAGGATCGCGCGGCGCAGCAGAAGCTGTCGAAGGAGGCCGAACGGCGCATCAACCGGCTCCGCCGCGAGTTCCAGGAAAGCTTCAACCAGACGGTTGTTGCGCACCGCACCGGAGCGGATCAGGGCGACGCCAATGCTCAGCCGCACGTATTGCGCCACGTGGCGCCGGGCGACCGCGTGCTCATCAAGAGCATGAACAAGATTGGCGTGGTGCAGCGCGAAGTGGAGAAGGATGTGTTTGAAGTTGCGCTGGGGCCGATCAAGATGCGGGTCAAGCGGGATGAGTGCGCCGCACCTTCACTTCTTGGAGGAGATTCGGGGCAGGGGAAGGCCGATCCGCTTGCCGCCGTGCGGAAGCAGAAGGGCGTGCACGTTACGGTGACGAGCGCGAACACCGACGACATGCGCATGGAGATCAACCTGATCGGGCGCACGGTGGACGAGGCGACGAACGAGCTCGAGAAATATCTCGACCGCGCGTTTCTAGCCGGGTTGCCAAAGGTGCGCGTGATTCACGGCCACGGGGCAGGAATTCTGCGGCGCGGCGTGCGCGAGTTTCTTAAAGGCCATCCGCACGTGGCCGGCATCGCCGAGGCTCCGCAGAATGAGGGCGGGCAGGGGGCGACGCTGGTGGAGCTGCGGCAGTAGTTGACAGATAGCTACGATGTAGCTACGCTAGGGTTGACCAGGAAAGCTGAGGGTCATGGACGACGAGCTGTTCGATTGGGATGATGCAAATATTCTTCACGTCGCGGAACACGATGTGACGCCCGAAGAGGCCGAGGAGGTAATCCTCGGTGAGCCAATGGAATTGGGATTCGAAGTCGTGGGTGGTGAGGACCGCTGGCCCTATATTGGCGAGACGAGCCAAGGGAGAATTCTGCGGGTTGTGATAACTCTTCGGGGAGAACGCATTCGGGTGGTCACTGCGTTCGAGCCACCGAAGGCCAGCAAGGCGATCTATCAGAGGAGAAAGGCAGGCGAGATATGAGCGACAGCAGGATCGGAAAGAGCGAATTGAAGATTCCCAAGTTCGCCACTGAGGCGGAAGAAGCCAAGTGGTGGTTCGACAACGAGGATCTGATCGCCGGTGAATTCGAAAAGGCAGCCAAAGAAGGCCGTCTGCGTACCGGCGGCATCCGCCGGCTGTTTGCGGAACGAGGCATTCCCTTTCCTGAGTCGAAGCCTGCCCCTCTGCCCACCACGACGATTCGTCTCGATCCAGAAGACATTGCAGAAGCGCGTGAACAGGCCGCCGAGCGAGGACTGCGCTACCAGACGTATCTGAAAATGATCATTCGCGAGGCACTGCGCGCGGCAAAGACGGCACGCAAGACGGCGGCACTGTAAATGGCTTGCAGGTTGTCTCTCGCGCGCTGATCCGCATGCCTGAGGTTGTTCGAGCTTCACTGCCGATTTCGCCTCTTCACATGCCGCCGCCCTGACGCGCCGTCCTGCCTGCTGAACCGCTTTAACAATTTGATGACAATTGAATTATGGCGGGGATGATAATGAAACCTGTAACGTCCCCACGGGTCAAATCTGGAGGTCTTATGAGAAAACTGGTTCTGGCATTGATGTTGTGCGCGGCCGCCACGCTGCTGGCGCGGGCAGCGAGCATTTACGACTTTACGATGAGCTCGATTGACGGGCAGCCGGTGAGCCTGGAGAGTTACAAGGGCAAAGTGGTCCTGCTGGTGAATGTGGCCAGCAAGTGCGGTTTCACTCCGCAATACGCCGCGCTCGAGGCCGTGTATGAAAAGTACAAGGACCGCGGGCTGGTGATCGTGGGCATTCCCGCCAACAACTTTGCGCAGCAGGAGCCGGGCACGAACGAGGAGATCAAGACCTTCTGCACGCGCAAGTACAACGTCAGTTTCCCCATGATGTCGAAGGTGAGTGTGAAGGGCGACGATCAGACGCCGCTTTACAAGTTCCTTACCGACGCATCAAGCGACTCGCAGTTCGCCGGCGACATCAAGTGGAACTTTACCAAGTTTCTGTTTGATCGCAATGGCAAGCCGGTGGCGCGGTTTGAGCCGCCAGTAACGCCCGACTCGCCCGATGTGACCAAGGCGATTGAAGCGGCGCTGGGGCAGTAGGTTTGTTCTATCCCGGGTCCCGGAATCGGGATCCGGGGCACTGCGGCTAGGCTGGAGGAGTTGCGATAGTAGGCGATAAGGGAGGATTTCCAATTCGCCTCTCCATTGCTGCTTTCATTGTAAGTTTGATGTTGCTCAGATCTTCGTCAGACTTGACTGAGAAATCCCTCCATAGGTCGCCTGCGTCGTAGGTAGAAATTACGAAAAACTGCCGGCGAGCGGAAAGATAAGCGAATACGCGATTGTTGACCTTGATCGAGATTGAGTACTTGATCGGGTCAATCAAGATCGCTCCTGGCTTCCACCCCTTAACTTCCTCCAGAAGCGAGGAAACCCTGGTACGAATATCCTTGTCAGTAATGTATTTCAGATGATCTTCTACGCGAGTAATTTGGATTGCCTCCGGTGGTTCTGGGACCTCCCGCTCGGCGAAAATTGGCACGAGGTCTTCCTCGCCTTCAAACTGCAAGCATGTGTATGAAAAGAGGGATACCCTCGGTTCGATCCACTTGCATCGGTTAATGAGGGCTTGCGAAAAGTCTGGCGCGATCAGCAAAAGTCGAACCGGCTGGGTCGGGTCAATTGAGTGGTCCTTATAGAGCCTAGCGATGGATTCCAATTGTGTGGTCACGTAGTCGTAATAGTCGAGGCCCTGAACCAACATGCCGTCGTCAGGGACCACCTTGAGTTCTGCCACTACAAGCGCTCTTCCGCTGTCGACTAGGAGAACATCTAGTCGCCCTCCCGATGTGTGCATCTGGTGATCCATGTATTTCAAGCCTTCTTCGATTGAATTAGGCTGGCGGCGCACAAGTTCTTCAAGTTGGGCTTCCGAGATGTTCTTCTTTGTGTATTTCTTCATGGGTTTCGCTCCAGGTGCTTGAAAGCATAACTCGGACTCGTTATGCGAAGCGCGCCTGCGCTGATTTATAAGGCTCAAGCGCTGCACGCCCGTTATCTTAAGCCATCGCCTCGCGCCCCATCGGCTCAAAGCGCAATTGGTTTGAGTTGCGGTCGGCGTCGATGCGGACATGCGAGCCGTGCAGCACTTCGCCGTCGAGGATCTTCATCGCCAGCGGGTCCTGCACCATGCGCTGCAGTGCGCGCTTTAACGGCCGCGCTCCGTAGGCCGCATCGGAGCCGGCGGCAAGGATCAACTGCCGCGCGGGTTCAGTGAGCTCGAGCGAGATCTGCCGGTCTTCAAGCAGCTTGCTTACCTCGTTCAACCGCAGATCGAGAATCACGCTCAACTGCGTATTGCCGAGCGGCCGGAAGATGACCGTGTCGTCGACGCGGTTCAGGAACTCCGGCCTGAAGTGGTCGCGCAGCACGCGCATCACGCTCTCGCGGGCCATTTCAAAATCGTGCTCGGTCTTGAGCGCTTCGCCGGTAAGCATGGCAGCGCCCAGGTTCGAGGTCATGATGAGCACCGTGTTTTTGAAGTCCACGGTACGGCCCTTGGCGTCGGTCAGTCGTCCATCGTCCATCACCTGCAACAGGATGTTGAAGACGTCGGGGTGAGCCTTCTCGATCTCGTCGAAAAGAATCACTGCGTAGGGCCTTCTGCGGATCGCCTCGGTTAACTGGCCACCCTCGTCGTAACCCACGTAGCCCGGAGGCGCGCCGATCAAGCGAGCCACGGCATGTTTTTCCATGTACTCGCTCATGTCGATGCGGACCATGGCGTGCTCGTCGTCGAAGAGGAACTCGGCCAGAGCGCGCGCGGTTTCAGTTTTGCCCACGCCCGTCGGTCCCAGAAAGATGAACGAGCCAATGGGGCGACGCGGATCGCTCAATCCTGCGCGGGAACGGCGGATTGCGTTGGCAACAACGCTCAGCGCTGCATCCTGGCCCACGACGCGCTCGCGCAGACGGTCTTCCATGGTGACGAGTTTTTTTACTTCGCCCTCGAGCATCCGCGAGACAGGAATGCCGGTCCACTTGCTCACGATCTTCGCGATGTCTTCCTCGTCCACCTCGTCCTTTAACATGCGTGCTACGCCCTTGTTCCCGTCCTGTTGAGCGCTCAGCTTCTTCAGCTCCGCCTCGAGCTTGGGCAACTCGCCGTACTGGATCTGCGCGGCGCGATCGAGCTGGCCCTTGCGGGTCTGCTCCTCGGCCTCGAAGCGCAGCGACTCGATCTGTTTCTTCACGTCGGTGATGCGGCTGCTTGCTTCGCGCTCCTTTGTCCATCGCGCCCGCAGGGCTGTGATCTTCTCGGTCAATTGGGCCACTTCGCGCTCAACCTTATTGCGGCGCTCGACGCTGTTTTTGTCGGTCTCGCGCTTGAGCGCACTGAGCTCAATTTCGAGAGAAGTCTTTTCGCGCTCCAACTGATCGATTTCCGTCGGCACACTGCCAATCTGGATGGCGAGCGAAGCCGCAGCTTCGTCCACAAGGTCGATGGCCTTGTCGGGAAGGAAGCGGTCGCTGATGTAGCGGTGCGAGAGCGTGGCCGCGGCAACAATCGCCGAGTCCTTGATGCGCACGTTGTGGTGCGCCTCGTAGCGCTCCTTCAGGCCGCGCAGAATCGCGATGGTGTCTTCAACATTGGGCTCGCCAACGTAGACGATCTGGAATCGCCGCTCGAGGGCCGCGTCCTTCTCGATGTACTTGCGGTATTCGTTTAGCGTGGTTGCGCCGATGGCCCGCAGCTCGCCGCGCGCAAGCGCCGGCTTGAGCATGTTGCTGGCGTCGATGGCGCCCTCGGCCGCACCCGCGCCGACGAGCGTGTGCAGCTCGTCGATAAAGAGGACGATTTCGCCGTTCGACTCCTCGATCTCTTTGAGGACGGCCTTGAGGCGGTCTTCGAACTCGCCGCGGTATTTTGCGCCGGCCAGCATGGAGCCCAGGTCGAGCGAGATGACGCGTTTGTCTTTGAGACTCTCAGGCACGTCGCCGGAGACGATGCGCCGTGCGAGCCCTTCGACGATGGCGGTTTTACCAACGCCGGGCTCGCCGATCAGCACCGGATTGTTCTTGGTGCGGCGGCTGAGAACCTGGATCACGCGGCGAATCTCTTCGTCGCGGCCGATCACGGGGTCGAGCTTGCCGCGGCGGGCCAGTTCGGTCAGATCCTTGGCGTATTTTTCAAGCGCCTGGAACTTGCCTTCGGGATTCTGGTCGGTGACGCGCTGCGAGCCACGCACCGCGGTGAGCGCCTTCAGGATGGCTTCTTTGGTGGCGCCCAGCTCAACCAGCGCATCGCGGGCAGCATCGCCCTTGAGGTGGGCGACGCCGAGCAGCAGGTGCTCGGTAGAAACGTACTCGTCTTTGAAGTTCGAGGCTTCCTTGAAGGCCTGGTCAAGCGCGCGGGTAAGCGGCTGGCCGAGGCCGGGCTGGTTGGCCGCGCCGGCAACGCGAGGCAGTTTCTCCTCGATTGCGTGCAGGCTGGCCTCAAGCCGCTCGATAGGCACGCCAATTTTCTCGAGCACGGCAGGAATCACGCCCTCGCGATCCTCGATGAGAGCAAGCAGCAGATGCACGGGCGCGATCTCGGGGTTGCCGAGCTCGGTAGCGCGGTTGCGCGCCTGCTCAATCGCCTGCTGCGATTTGACGGTAAATTTGTCCCAACGAATGGCCATAAGAAACTCCAGTGGTCAGTGATCAGTGGTCAGAGATCAGAGATCAGAGATCAGAGATCAGTTCTCAGTGTTCAGTTGTTAATGATCAGTTTTCAGCAATCGAGCATCAGCGAGCGCATAGTGCTCAGTGTACGTCCGACGTGTGTCTATAGAAAGATGCCGGGAGAGCCCAGACGGCTCGTCCGGCCACGAAAAACTGATAACTGACCACTGACCACTGACAACTGCTTCTACGCCGCCAGCGAATTGCCCACGTTGACCTTGATCTGCCTGGGCTGAGCTTCGGGCTTCTTCTTGAGCTCGAGCTTGAGCACGCCGGCAGTGTAGCTGGCGCCGACGTTCTCGGTGTCAACTGTGTTCGGCAGCGTGAAGGCGCGATAGAAGCTGCCATAGCGCCGCTCGATGCGGTGGAAGTTCTCTTCCTTCTCTTCCTTCTCGAACTTGCGCTCGCCCTTGACGGTCAGAGTGTGGTTTTCCACGCGAACGTCCAGGTCCTTCTCTTCGATGCCCGGCACTTCGAGCTTGAGGACGACCTTCGAGTTGTCCTCATAGACGTCGACGGCGGGAATGAAGCTGGCCGTGGTCAGCGGACTCTCGCCTTCATTGAAATCACGGAAGAGAGAGTTGACGCGGTTTTGCAGTGCAACAACTTCACGGAATGGGGCCCAACGGGTGATTGCCATAATGATTCCTCCAGTTGAATCAGAAATCTGTGGGTGGGACGGGAGGTTGATCTCACCGCCGCTCAACTTATCTGATAAAACTGTAGCATAAATGAGTCATAAAATATGAGTGTAATGCACTAATATAATGAAGAATCATATAAGTACATATGTTTGCTTGACTTATTCGAGTGAGAGGTTTCGATTGAGTGGCTTGACACTGCCCATGACGGATTGAACGGTCGGTTTTCGTGGTCGCAAAATCGGGCTTAGGCACTTAGGTGGAGGCCTAGGAGGCTGCCAGCCGTGTCAGCGTCAAGACGGTGATGTCGTCTTCCTGGCCAAATTGCTGGGCCGTGCGGGCGATTTTATCGGCAGTCGCGCCGGAGATTCCCTTGGTCCGCTCGAAGCCAAACAGTTCTCCCTCCGCGTTACGCGCCTCGACGACACCATCGGTGAGCAGGGTGAGCGTGTCGCCGGGGGCGAGGCTCAAGGTGACTTCGCCGTACGCGGCTTCAGCCACAATCCCCAGAGGCAGGCCAGACTCGACCGCAACCTCTTTGCCACCACGATAAGGCGCAGGGTGCCCGGCGTTGGCCAGCGTTGCCGCGCCATCCGAGGCGATATGCACTGCGAGGCAGGTTACGAAGCCGCCGCTGTTGCCGCCGGAAAGACCGCGGTTGAGCGCCGCTAAAATCGTCCCCGGGCTGAGCGTGGGCATGGCGCGCAGAGCGCCGACGATTGCCGATACGGTCATCGCTGCGCCCAGGCCCTTACCGCTGACGTCGCCAATCACGATCAAAACCCCGGCGTCACCTGCGCGAACGTGAAAAAAGTCGCCGCCCACCTGTTGCGCGGGCAGATAGGCGCTCTCGATACTGAAGCCGCGGACCTCTGGCGGTGCAGTCACCAGCTGCTGCTGTACCTGCCGAGCGGCGTCGAGTTCGGCCGCGGAGCGGGCCTGATCGCGGCTGACGCGGGTAAAGCGGAAAAACATGACCACTCCGATGGCGAACAGGAAAAGCAGGTCGGCGAGGTCGAACGGTTGGATTGCGAACGAGCCCATCCGGAACCCATCGCTGAGGCGGACCCCGGGCTGCCAGCCGAGATAGGAGGAGACGATACCCAGGTCAGCGAGCGCCTCGGTGGCGATGGGCAGCAAACTGGGAACGATGAGCCAGGCGGCTTCGCGATTGCCCCTGCGGTACCAGGCAAAGAGAAGTACGGGAAGGATGAACCCGGCGGGGAGAATGAGCAGAACTTCGTTCAGGTTGAGCATGCCGCGGCTGATAAAGCCAAGCCAGGCGGGGAAGGTTCCGAAGATGATAGGGAGCAGAAGCAGGCCTTCGTAAGTACGCCACGCGCGAGTGACGCGCTGGCCCGCAAAACTGAAGGTGAATTCGATTTGCGCGATGGTGCCCAGATACGCCGAAGGATCGCCAAGCCACCAATTGATTGAGAACGGAATGAAGCTGGACGACGCCAACTCGAAGAAGACGGAGCTAAAGGCGTCCACGAGCAGGTAAATGCCGAGCCACAGGTATTCGCGGTGATCGGGCTGGTAGGCAAAAAGAATAAGCGCTGAAAACCCCGCCAGAAAAATGAGGACGTGAATCACGGTTCCGACGATGACATCGTTGAAGCGGCGGCTGACGGCGGCGCTGTCGGCGTCGGCGATGGCCGCTACGGTGCCGGCTTCAACGCGTAGGGCGCCGCGGTTGGCGAGAAACATGGAGGTGTTGGGGACGAAGGTGCGAAGGGCAATTTCAATATCTCTGGAACTGCCCGGCAGCGGAACGACCCGGGTTTTTGGATAGGTGATGGCGAAGGATGAGGTAAGCGCTGGCCCGGGGACGCGCCTTCCGTCCACGTAGACCTCATACGTACCGACACCGCCAACGATCATTAGCGCGAGCGGCGCCTGCGAGGCAGGCAGATGAGCGTGCAGCCGGTACCAGCGCCATCCAGCGGAGATGATTCGAGGGTCATCGAGCGAGGTGAGAGTCCAGGTGGAGTCATCGAATTGGGGCGCAGCCCAGGCTGGGTTATCTCCATCGTGAACGCGCCAGCCGTGGTCGAGGGGTATGGCGCCATCGGTCCACTGCCCGGCAGCGGTCTGCCCAAACGCGAGCGGAGCGGCGATGAGAACCAGCAGGAAAATCGCGAGCTTACGCATGGAGAACTCCCGTGGGAGCAAAGGTGAGCGTGAGTACGGTGATGTCGTCCTCCTGGCCGAAGGCCTGTGCGGCGGAGGCCAACGCAGCGCCGCCGGCCCCTGAGCGAAGCAGGTGGGCGATCTGGTCGAAGCCGTAGAGCTGGCCCTGAGAATTCTGCGCTTCGGCGACGCCGTCGGTCATGAGCAGGAGCGAGTCGCCCGCGGCGAGCTTGAATCGCGAGGCGGGGAATTGCATGCCGGGAACTGCGCCGAGCGGAAGTGCGCCCTCGACGGGCATCTCTTTGCCGTTGAGGTAAGGGGGCAGGTGCCCCGCGTTCACCAGGGTCGCGCTTCCATCCTGCTCGATGTGGAGAGCGAGGCACGTGACAAATGCACGCCCACAGAGCCGGTCGTTGAGCAGAGCGAGGATGCGCGCGGGGCCGGAGGTGAAGCTGGCGGCGGTGCGGACTGCGCCGACGATGAGGGTGGCGAGCATGCCGGCTTGGATGCCTTTTCCGGCCACGTCGCCGATGACCAGGAGCAGGCTGCCGTCGGCCTGAGGAAGCACCTGGAAGAAGTCGCCTCCGACCTCGCGGGCGGGCCGGTACTCGCTTTCGACGGAGAAGCCGGGGGTTGGCGGCATGTGAGCGGGGATGAGGTACTGCTGCACATTGCGCGCGGCGTGGATTTCTCCGGCGAAAAGGGCACGTTCTTCGGTGACCTGGCGCTGGTCGCGGAAGAGGAGTGCGAAAAGCGCAGTGAGGAGGCAGGCGATGGTGAATCCGCGCGCGCTTAACAGCGTGGGACCCCAGCGCGCAAAGAGATTGGGGACGCCTGGGAGCGGGGTGCTGGTGAGTTCGACGGCAAACCAGATGAAGTCGGCCGCACCCCATAGCATGCACAAAGCGGCAAGGGGGCGCATGCGGCGGGGAATAGCTGTAAACGGCCAGAAAGCGAGGAATGGCGCAACCGACTTGAGCGTTTGCGCGACGATCTGGGAGGGACGAATGAGAGCGAGGTTCAAAGGCGCAGCCCACGCGGGCTGGTTGGCCGCGAAGAGTACATCGACGGCGGTGGGGAAAAAGGCCAGCTGGATGAATACAAGCAAAACGATGATGACGATGGGCATACGACGGCGTGCAGCTGCGTAGAAGAAAGGAATCTCGGCAACGGTCGATGCAATGTTGGCAAGAAGGGCGATGGCCACACAAGTCGAAACGGAGTAATCGGCCAGCGATGCAGTGGCGAATTCGTTGAAGCGCAGCGCAGTCAGGCTCAAAGAAGCGATGCTGAGCAGCAGAAACTCAGAGCGGCTGCGGTCGTAGAAGTAAAGGCCGAGCAGCATGACGGCGATGACGCCCACGATGCCGAAGTAGATTGCCGCTGCGGTGTGCTGGGATGCGCGCGAGAGGATGGTTCGGGCGCGAAGCGCGTCGAGAAGAGGCGCATCGCCGGCGCGGAGCTGAAGTGGAGATTCAATCAGGCTGCCGATGGGCCCGGTGGTGGGGATCGTGGTGCGATCTATGATGCGCAGGGCGAGCGTAGCCGGGCCGGATTCGCCGGAGAGGAGTTGGCCGGGGACCGCGTAGGAGCGGATGGCGTTGATGCTGGAGTTGCCGTTGGCGAGATTGCCTTCGCTTCCGATGAGTGCGCCATTGAAGTAGAGCTGGTAGGCGGAATATTGGGCGACCTGAATAGCGGGCTGCGCGACGGAATGCAGCGAGCTGAAGTCCGCATGGCAGCGAACCCAGAGATGCGGCTGGGCAGTGTTGGCGTGCCAGGCGGTGTAAGGCTGCCAGCCGGTTTCGTCGAGATTGGGCGCGGCCCAGCTCGGATCGTCTCCAGCGCGCCAGACGCATTGCTGCGGCGAGACTGTGATGGGGGATTGCGCGGCGAGAGGTGCGGGCAGAAGAAGCAGCAACAGAATCGCCTTACGCATGCAGTGCCTCCGCTGGAGCAAATGCAAGGGTAAGGACCGTAATGTCGTCTTCCTGGCCAAAGTGCTGAGCTGCACGGGCAATTTCCTGGGCTGGCTTGGTGGAAATTGCCGCGGTTCGTTCAAAGCCGAAGAGTTCTCCGTTTGCGCTGCGAGCTTCGACCACGCCGTCGGTAAGCAACGTAAGTTGCTGGCCGGGCAAGAGCCGGAATTGAATCTCGGGATAGGTCGAATGCGCGGCCAGTCCAAGCGGCAGGCCACTCTCGACGACGAATTCAGCACCGTCAATGTAAGGTGAGAGGTGCCCGGCGTTGGCCGCCGTCAATGTGCCGTCGGCGTTGGCCCGCAAAACCAGGCAGGTGGTAAATCCGCCCTGGCTGCGGGCCAGCATGCGCTGGTTCATCGCCGCCAGAATCTCGCCGGGGCTCTGCGTGTAGTGGGCCAGCGTGCGCACTGTGCCCACGAGGAGCGAGACGGTCATGGCGGCGGGCATGCCTTTGCCGCTCACGTCGCCGATCACAATCAATGCTTCGCCATGCTGAGTGGCGACGATCTGAAAAAAGTCACCTCCTACCTGGCTCGCGGGCAGGTATACGGTTTCGGCCGCGAAGCCCGGGATGGAGGGAATCTCATCGGGGATGAGAACTTTCTGCACAGTGCGCGCGGCCTCAAGCTCGGCGGTGAGTGCGGCGCGCTCCAGGGCAGTGCGGCGTTGCTCGCGGAAGAGCAGGCCGAGAAGGGCAGTAATCACTCCAGCGTTTGTGAACGCGCGCACCTCAATCAGCGGAACGCCCCAGGTCTGGAAGATGTTTGGAATGCCGCGAATCGGGATGGCCGTCGCCTCCGCCATGAACCACAGCAAGTCGGCCATCGCCCAGAGCATGCACAGAAGGGCGAGCGGCCGCACGCGGCGCGGGATCTGACGGTAGGGCCAGAAGGCGACAAACACCGAGCACGACAGTACACAATGAAGACAGAGCGAGAGAGGGCGGACGAACAACAGGTTGAGGGTCCCGAACCACGCAGGAGAGCTTGAGGAGGCGACAACGTCAATCGCGTTTGGAAAGTAACAAAGGCAGGTGATGGTGACCAGAGTCCAGACGACGGGCCCAGGTCTGCGATTGGCGAGCGCGAAAAAGAACGGATAGAGCGTAAGGGTAAGAGCGACGTTGCCGAGAAAGACAATGAAGAGACAGACGGCAATCGGGTAGGGGAGATAGGCAGCAGTGGCCAGCTCATCCAGACGCAGGGCGGTGAGAGAGAGGCACGTAACGCTGAGGAGAAGAAACTCGCTGCGGCTGCGATCGTAGAGATAGAGGAAAATGAGCATCATCGCCAGTACGCCGATGATGCCGAAACATGCAGCCGATCCGAAGTATTGTGAAGACCTCGTCAGGACCGCGCGTGCTCTTAGAGCATCGAGGATCGAAGCATCGCCGGCCCGCAATTCAAAACCGCTGGTGATCATTCCGTTGATGGGACCGCTATTGGTGAGAAGGACGCGATTGGCAACCCGCAATGCGACGGTTGAAGGACCCGGGGGAACCTGGCCGGCGCCAACCGGATAAGAGCGGATCGCATCCAGGTCAAAACTGCCACGTTTGATATTTCCGGCGCTGCCGATCGGCATTCCATTGAGATTCAACTGGTACGCGTCGTAATAGGCAATTTGCAGAGCAGGGTGCGCAAGCGAACGCAGCGCACTCAAATCGGCGCTGCAACGAATCCAGAACCTCGGATCGCTGGTCTGTCTCTTCCATGTGACGAGCGGTTGCCAACTGCTGTCGTCGAGATTAGGCGCGGCCCAGGCGGGGTTGTCGCCGGAGTGCCAGACGCATTGTTGCGGCGCGATGGTAACAACGGACTGCGCGCCGAGCATGGCTGGAAGGATGAGAAAAAGGAGAAACGGCACACCGGGTCTTCTACGCATGCACCACCTCGGCTGCGGCGAGACTCAGCGTGAGAACGGTGATGTCGTCCTCCTGCCCAAAGGCCTGCGCGGCTTGAGCGATGGTTTCGGCGGGTTGCGTGGAGATTGCGCGGGTGCGCTCGAAGCCAAAGAGTTCGCCGGCTGCATTGCGGGCTTCGATGACGCCGTCGGAGACAAGCAGCACGGGCGCGCCCTCGCTGAGTTGAAAGCGCTGAGACGGGAAGGAGACTGCCGGCAGCGCGCCGAGCGGCAAAGCGCCTTCCAGCGCCAGCTCCCGGCCATTGATGTACGGCGGCAGCTGCCCGGCGTTGGCCAGCTCGATGTTCCCGTTGCGATCGACGCGCATGGCCAGGCAGGTCACCAGGCCGCGGTCCAGCAGCCGTTCGTTCAGCAGGGCCAGAATGCTGCCGGGATCGGAGGTGAATTTGAATGCGGTGCGAATGGAGCCGACGATAAGTGCCGCAAGCATGCCGGCCTTCAGTCCCTTTCCCGCCACGTCTCCCACCACGATCAGCGTGCTTCCGTCGCGCGGATCGGGAAGTACCTGGAAGAAATCTCCACCCACTTCGCGCGAAGGATGATAGACGCTGCGGATGGTTAATCCGGGCGTAGGCGGCAGCTTCTCAGGGATGAGGTACTGCTGAATCTCGCGCGCGGCCTGCATTTCGCCGGCCAGCTGAGCGCGGTCCTGGGCAATGCGGCGCTGCTCGCGGAAGATGATGGTGAGGAGCGCAAGGACGGAGCAGAGCGTGGTGGAAGCGCGAAGGATAAGGAGGTACTTCTGAACAAACGCGGTATTAGAGTTGCTCACAAGGCCCAGGATGTTGCACTCCCACGACATGAACCACACAAAATCTGCGACGCCCCAGGCCATGCAGAAGAAAGCGATGGCGCGCAGGTTGCGCGAAATGCGGTTCCAGGGCCAGAAGGCTGCCAGAGGAGCTGTGGCGCACGTCATGCCCGCAACCATGACAAATCCCGCAATGCTGTTATAGAGGGCGTCCTGGCGGAGATTGAGAACCGCGGGCAGGACGGCGCCGGCGGACAGGTTAACAAAGAAGATGAAGGTGACGGCGATCGCCACCCGGTAGAACCAGGGAACGCGCTTGCCCGCAATACGAAATATGAACCAGATCCAAAAAACCTCCAGTAACTGGCCACTTCCGTAGAGGAAGCTATAGAGCGTGTACGACATGGGGACGAGCGCAAACGAACAAAACTCATTGAGACGCAGGAGGCACACGCACCAGCAAACAACGGCGAGGAGCAGGAGTTCGAGGCGGCTGCGGTCGGTGACCCAGAGGCCGAGCAGCATGAAGCCGACCACGCCGATGAGGCTGAAGCAGAGGCCGATGGGGAGATAGCCAAGCGCGCCGGAGAGCGCGGCGGCGGCGCGGTGATCCTGGAGGGCCGGCTGGTCGCCGAGAAGCATTTCCGCGGGGGTGGTCTGCGTCAGATCGAGGAATGAAATGCGCAGCGCCAGGACGGCGGCGGGCGTGAGCGACGCGGGCGCGAGCGGGACGGTGTAGAAGTCGCCCATGCTGAACTGGGCGCTGGCGAAGTTGCCGCTCGATCCAGCCAGCGCGCCGTTGACGAACATCTGCGACGCGGCGCGCAGATGCACCTGGAGCGCGGGGTGGTTGAGAGCGCGGAGCGGGGCGAGGCTTGCGCGGCAGCGAACCCAGATGCGTGGCGTGCGCGCGTCGATCTTCCACGCGGAGTACGGCTGCCAGCCTGATTCGTCGAGCGAGGGCCCAGCCCAGGCGGGGTTGTCGCCGGCGCGCCAGACGCATTGTTGCGGCGCGATGGTGACAATGGACTGCGCGCCGAGCGCGGCCGGCAGGATGAGAAAAAGGAGAAACGGCAGACCAGGTCTTCTACGCATGGGCCACCTCGGCTGCGGCAAGACTCAGTGTGAGAACGGTGATGTCGTCGTTCTGCCCGAAGTGCTGAGCCGCACGGGCAATTTCCTGGGCTGGTTCGGTGGAAAGGGCTCGCGTTCGCTCGAAGCCAAAGAGTTCGCCGGTCGCGCTGCGCGCCTCTACCACTCCGTCTGAAAGCAGCGTGAGCAAGTCGCCCGGAGCCAGGTGGATTTCGGTCTCGTCGTAATCCTCATGCGCCGTTACGCCGAGGGGCAGGCCCGAAGCGAGCTTCAGCTCTTCGCCATTCCAGTACGGCGCCAGATGACCGGCATTGGCCAGCGTCGCGCGTCCATCGGGAGCAAGGTCGACGCAAAAGCACGTGGCCAAGCCTCCCACCTGGCTCGAGTTGAGCACCCGGTTGAGGTGCGACAGGATCTCACCCGGCGTGCTCTCTTCGTGGCCTTCCGAAGCTCCCAGAAGCATGGCAGCAGTCATGGCTGCTGCGGCGCCTTTGCCGCTTACGTCGCCCAGCAGCACGCGGTGCGCCCCGCCCGGCAATACGCGGCAGCGGTAAAAGTCGCCGCCCACCTCGCGAGCCGGCAAATAGGCTGCATCGATGCTCCAGCTTGAAGCGGAGTCGAGTGCGGCTGGAACCAGCAGCCGCTGAATCTGTCGCGCGGCATCCATCTCGCCCTGCAAGGCAGCCCGGTCGCGATTGGTTGAGCGCAAGCGCTGCACCAGCAGCAGGGTCATTGTGACCACGACGATTGCGATGGCCAAAGAACGGTAGGGCTGAATCTTGAGGAACAGGTCTGTGATATCGAGATGCAGGAATGGAAGCTGCACGATCATGTAAGTGAAATCCATGGCCACCCACAAATGGCAGACTGCGGCAAGTGGGATCTGCCAGCCGCGTAGGGCGCGCAACGGCCAGAAGGCTACTGGGACGCAGGTGATCGCCACGAGTGTCGCGACAACCTGGAGCGTGTTCATCCAGAAGCCCACTTCAGTGTCCCAGCGCAGGATCATGCTCTGGCGCAACGGCAGGAAAGCGGCCACGACGAGCGCGGCCCAGAAATAGAAGTTGATGCCCAGGACGATCCAGTAGAAAACGGGAACGCGCCGCCGGTTCAACGCAAAGAAGAACAAGATGATGAAGACCGGCAGAATCTGGCCGATTGCATAAAGGAAGTACTCGAGACGCGAGGGGTAGTGCACCGAGGCGGCAACAAGAAACTCGTTGATGCGCAGGTCGGCCAGCGAGAGCCAGGTGAGACTGATCCACAGCAGGAAGCGCTGCGTGCGGTCGAACCAGTAAAGCGCGAAGAAGAAAAGTCCGGCGGATGCGATGAGCGCGTAGCAGGCCCAGGTAAGCCATTGCGATTGCGTGCGCTCATATACCTGGCTCCAGTAGGCATTGCGCTGGAGTTCCGCGTCACCCAGCGAAAGAGCAGGCAGCGGCTGCACGCCGTTCATCTCTGGCGAAAACGTTATGCGCACGGCGACGAGGACTGGTTGGCTGCGCTCTGTGAACTCCGGCGCGGGATAGTCGATCGCCAGACCGGCGGTATGCTCGCCGGTGGTCATGTTGCCTGACTCGGCGATCATTTGCCCGTCGGCGAAGACCTGCCACGCGAGATCGCCCGAGACCTGCAGCACAGGCTTGATGGCGGGCGCAAGCTGGCCGGGCTCGAAACTGCAGCGCAGCCAGAAGAAGGGCCTGGGTGTGGCATATTCTCCCCACTCGGATACGGGCTTCCAATCGGAGTCGTCGAGCGACGGCGCGGCCCGGCGCGGGTCGTCGCCCTCCTTCCACACACAATGCCTGGGCGCGATGCTGAGGGCCGTTTGCGCGGCGAGAGACATGGGGAAGAACAACAGGAGAAAAACAGTCTTACGCATGGAGCGCCTCCACAGCGGCCAGGGTGAGCGTGAGCACGGTGATGTCATCCTCCTGACCAAACTGCTCCGCAGCGTGGGCGATTTGGTTGGCGGATTCGGTTGAGATTGCCGCCGCGCGGCCGAAGCCGAAGAGGTCACCGTTTGCGTCGCGTGCTTCGACTACGCCGTCAGTCAAAAGCGTGAGCTGCTGGCCGGGCAAGAGCCGGCCGTGGGTCTCGGGATAGGTAGAGTGCGCGGCCAGTCCAAGCGGCAGGCCGCTCTCGATGGCGAGTTCAGCGCCATCGAGATAAGGCGAGAGGTGCCCGGCGTTTGCTGCGGTTACTGTGCCGTCAGCGTCTGCGCGCAAAACCAGGCAGGTGGTAAACCCTCCCTGGCTGCGGGCCAGCATGCGCTGGTTCATCGCCGCCAGAATCTCTCCGGGGCTTTGCGTGTAGTGGGCCAGCGTGCGCACCGTGCCGACGAGGAGCGAGACGGTCATTGCGGCGGGCATGCCTTTGCCGCTGACGTCGCCGATGACGGCCAGAATACTCCCGTCATCGAGTGCGAGAATCTGGAAGAAGTCGCCGCCCACTTCGCCGGCGGGCTTGTAGACGCTTTCGATGGCGAATCCCGGCACTTCGGGGATATCGGCCGGGATCAGAATTTGTTGCACGACGCGCGCATTCTGGAGTTCCTGCTCCATCGCCAACTGGTGACGCGTATTCTCCGCGGCGTAGCGGTAAACCGCGTAGGCGAGAGCGATGAGCAGCAGGGTGCCGCTGATGTTGTCAGCGGTGACGGGGCTTCCAAAGATCGTGAAGAGCGTGGCGTTGATTGCGTTGCCCAGCGTCCAATGCGTGAAGCGGCTGCCCTGCTCGAGCGCGAAACTGCCAGCGAACAGCACTTGCGTGAGGAACGCCATGATGGCGACCATCCAGCGCACCCAATCGAGACGCGAACGGCGCACAAGCGCGAGCCCGATGAGATAGAAGGGAATAATCTGGAAGGCCGTGTAGACCACGGTGAAGGCCCCGTCGGCCCACTCCCAGGGCGCCGGGTTGGGCAGCGCCAAGCCGATGCCCGTGAATGAGTCGGGCACGCTGACGATCATCTCGACGATGGCTGCAGCTTTTACCAGCCGCATTAGCCTGGCATCGCCGTGCAGATCGAGCAGCCATAGCAACAGGAACCAGAGTGAGATATCGC
Source organism: uncultured Acidobacteriaceae bacterium (assembly GCA_963808695.1). Lineage (GTDB taxonomy): Bacteria > Acidobacteriota > Terriglobia > Terriglobales > Acidobacteriaceae > Telmatobacter. The sequence goes on along the minus strand of CAWEHF010000018.1, from coordinate 256,977 downwards.
CGATGGAAACGAACGGCGTGCTGACCGCGCCCACCATGCCGCTCGTCATGGGCAGGATGCCTTCGTAAAAGATGGGGGCAATCGCATGGCTGAAAGCGTAGCCCGCCATCCAGAGCACCAGCCACTGCTGGTGGTCGCGGAACCAGACGATGAAGCACAGGACGCCGACCAGCGCAAAGAGCGAGTCGAGCGCAAAGCTCAATTGCTGGCCGCGTAGCCAGTTATAGTTCCATGAATCGATCGCCGCGGCGACGGCCTGCGAACTGCCGAGAATCGGCGGCGATTCAAAGCCGCCCTGCTGGCCGGAATCGAATGAGGTGAAGCCGTCTTTCCACACGCGGACGGCCAGAACTCCCGGCTCGGGCCGACCGAGGATGAAGCTGCCTGGCCGCTGGTTTTGCCACAGGTTCAGCTGCGGAGGTAGTTTGCCGAACGAGCCGATGGGGCGGCCGTTCCAGTAGACCTCGTAGGCGTCATCGACTTGAGGGACCATCAATGCGATGGCGCCGGGTGCACCGGGCGCGAAGGCGACGTGCAGGCGGTACCAGCCAAAGCCTTCGGTGTTCGGGTGGGATTGCGCGCCCCAGGGTTTGGTTGCCGAAAGCTGCTCCCAGGCGGAGTCGTCGAAGGCGGGCGAGGCCCAGGCGGGATTGTCGCCGAGGTGAAACTGCCAGGAGCCGTCGAGTTCCACGGCGCCTCCGTCGAGCGTTAAAGGAGCGGCGGCAGCGGGCGGCGCGGCTGCGGCGGCGCCAAGCCGGGGCGTCGAGGGCGAACCGATGGGTGTTTGCGCGGTGAGAATAAGGGGAACGGCGCACACAATTCCCAACACGCGGAACAAGCAGCGGGGAAGCATGGCGTGAGCATATCGCATTGCATTTTGAATGCGATACAGCGTTTTCGATTCAAGCCCTAAAAAAGTCAATACTGCCAAGTGGCTCTTTCCTGCCCGGGGCCCCCGCCGACAGACTCTCGTCCGTGGGGTGGAAGTGAGAGCCACCTTGCAGGATGAATGCAATATGACTCATGAATCGGAAACGCTGCGTCATAATCAGGCGTTGGCCATTTCGGGGGCGATGAGCCGCGTGGTCGGCTTCACTCCAACGGCCAGCCGAGTCACTGTCAGAACCGTGATGTCGTCCTCCTGGCCGAATTGCACTGCCACCCCTGAGGCCGCTGCCGCGCCGGGACGCGTGGAGAAGAGAGCACGCACGCGTTCGAAGCTGAAGATTTCGCCTTTGGCGTTCCGGGCTTCGAGCAGGCCGTCTGTGTACATGGCAATGTGGTCGCCTTCGCGCAGATCGAGGCGAGTCTCGCGGTACGCCATGCCGGGGATGACGCCAAGCGGAAGCGAGCCTTCCAGCTCAAGCTCGTTCCTGTTCAGGAAAGGCGCGGGATGACCGGCGCTGGCCACCGCGCAATGCCCACCGGTATCAATCCGCAGCGCCAGGCAGGTGGTAAAGCCGCCATCGAGTCTCCCGCACAGCCGCTGGTTCAATTCGGCCAGCAACTTGGCGGGGCTCGAAGTGAACTTGGCCATGGTGCACACCGTGCCTACGATGAACGAGACAGCCATGGCTGCCTTGATCCCCTTGCCGCTCACGTCGCCCAGCACGATGATTGTGGAGCCGGTGTTGGCCCCATCGAGAGGAATGATCTGGAAGAAGTCGCCGCCCACATCGTGCGCGGGGCGATAGGCGCTGGTGACGGCAAAGCCTTGCAGCTCGGGCAGCTTCTTGGGAATGAGCACGTGCTGCAACTCGCGGGCGCTCTTGAGTTCCTGCTCGATCGAACCCTGGCGGTGCATCGTGTCCTGCATGGTCCGGAACACGGCGTAGATGATGGCGAAGAGCAGCAGCGTTTGTGCAATTTCCTGCAGCGTAAAAGGGTTCCCGGCCAGGGTGAACAGAGGCTGCTGCATCTTCTCTGAGAGAGTCCAGTGCGTGAACCGGCTGCCTTGCGATGCGGCGATGCGGAATGCGAAGAGCATCTCAGTGAGGAAAGCAGTAATGGCTACTGCCCATCGCGCGGGATCGAGCCGTTTGCGGAACGCATAGGCCAGCAGAAGGAACGGCAGCATCTGCGTCATCGTGTTGACTGCGGTCAGGACTCCGTCTGCCACCTGCGCCCAGTGAACGAAAAACGGCTTGCTCCAGTCGAACAAGGTCAGTAAACCGTCGAGCGAGGTCACCGTGAGGTTGATCATCGTGAGCTCGCGCGCCAGCGCCACAAGGTTGCGTTGACGATCGAGCTCGAGCAGATAAATGAGCAGAAACCAGAGCCCGATGTCCTGCATGGCCAAAACCGGCTGCAGCAAGCCCATGGCCACGCGGAACGAGAGGGGAAGATGCAGCCCGACCAGAAAAATGGCGATGGTGGGCGACCCGGCAAAGACGGCCATGGCCAGCAGAACGTGGCGCGTGCGGTCGCGAAACCAGGTCAACAGGCTGAGAATCATCACCAGCCCATACAACGACCGCAGCGCGAAGTCGTATTGGTGGCTGCGCAGCCAGTCGTAGTCGAGCTTGGCTTTGAGATCGTTGATGTCGGCCTGGCCGCCGGCAACGGGCGCAGAGTAGAAGCCGCCAATTCTTTCTGAGTCGAAGCTCGAGAGCGGGGCTTTCCACACGCGGATGGCGAGCACACCGTCGCGCGCGCGACCAAGACTCACAATCTGCGGAGGCTGGGAGTAGTAGTGAAGCGGCTTGGGAGGCATTCCTCCGTTGTGGCCCACCATGCGGCCATTCCAGTAAACCTGGTAGGCGTCGTCGACATGGCGGATGAGAAGATAGAACTCCTGCGAGCCGCCGGGCACAGGCGTAAAGCCGATGTGCTTGCGATACCAGCCATAGCCCGAGTAGGCCGGGTGCCCCTGCGCGCCCCAAGGCTCGTCGACCGAGAGTTGCTCCCAGCCGTTGGTACCTGTGGCGTCAACGGTTTGAGGCATCGCCCACGCGGGGTCGTCGCCGAGATGAAATTGCCAGAGGCCGTCGAGCAGGGACGTGCCATTGCCGAGGTCGTGGACCTCAAGAACCGTCGGCTGAGCCTGGGCCTGGGATGACGTGGGGACCGCAAAAACAGCAACAGGAAGCAGCCCCAGCAAAATGGGCACGCAGCGGGGAAGCATGGAGTGAGCATATCGCATTGCATTTTGAATGCGATAGCAAAATTCTTCGGCATGGGGGATTTTGTGGGGCTGGCTCTAAAATGGGGCCTGATGGCACATTTCCTGGGCATCGCGCCCGACCTTACCTGGCGCTGGGTCTGGCTGGTGGTGGCGTCGTTTCTGGCCGGCGTGCTGAACGCCGTGGCCGGGGGCGGGTCGTTTTTGTCGTTTCCGGCCATGATGGGAATGCGCATCCTGCCGGTGCAGGCCAACGCCACTAACACGGTGGCCATCTGGCCGGGGCAGCTCACTTCGGTTGCGGCGTATCGCGACGACGTGAAGAAAAACCTGAGCGCAGCGGTTCTGATGGGCCTGGCCGGGCTGATTGGCGGCACGGCCGGAGCAGTGGTGCTGCTGAATACGCCGCAGATGACCTTTCTGCACCTGGTGCCGTGGCTGCTGCTGGGCGCGGCTTCAATCTTTGCCGTCAGCGGGCCGGTTTCGCGCTGGCTCGAACGGCTGAAGACCATGCGCCACGAGCGTGTGAAACCGGGCGAAACTCGCAAGCTACGCCGCGCGCCGCTGTTTATTGCGGCGATTGTGGTGAGCTTTTATGTAGGGTACTTCGGCGCAGGCGCCGGGTTCCTCTTCATGACCCTGCTGGCGCTCTTCGGGTATGAGGACATCAACGCCATCAACGCCCTGAAGGTAGTGGCCAACCTGCTCGCCAACGGCATCGCCTTCATCATCTTCATCGCCGATGGACAGGTGGTGTGGCGCTATTGCCTGGCGGCTATGATTGCCGCGGCGATTGGAGGTTACGCCTCGGCGAGCCTTGCCAAACGCGTTCCGCAGAAGGTGCTGCGCGCAACCGTAGTGGTAATTGGGCTGAGCATGGCGGCGTGGTTCTTTGTGAAGCAGTGAACGGTGCACGGTGAACGGCGGGCGGTCAACGGGGAACGGGGAACGGTGAGAGGATCGGCGGTGCTGCTGGCTCCGCTCTTTGACCACGGTCCACCGTGCACCGTCCACTGTAAACTGTACACATGAGCCACGAGGGTATACGCTTCGCGTCGAAGGAAGAACAGGCAAAGCAGGAGGCGCAGAGCCAGCCTTTGCCGCGCATTTCCGTGACCCCCGACAAGGTGCGCGTACTGCTCACCGAGGGCAAGGGCCTGGAGATCGACTGGCAGGACGGGCACCGCAGCGCGTGGAGCTTTGCCTGGCTGCGCGAGGCCTGCCCCTGCGCCACCTGCGTGGAGCAGCGCAACCTGGAGGGCCGCAAACCGGGCCAGGCCAAACCGAAGAACACCGCGCTTCTGCCCATGTATACGCCGCCGCCCAAGCCGGCCAGCGCGCACGCCGTCGGCCGCTACGCCATCCAGTTCAACTGGCAGGACGGGCACAACGGCGGCATCTACTCCTGGGAGTATCTGCGCCGCGTGTGCCAGTGCCAGGAGTGCCGCTTCAGCCGGGAAGACTCCGGGGGCACGCCGAATTAGCCGTTCGCGCTCTCCCACCCTTCGTGCAAAGAACGCGCGAAAGATGGGGCACCCGGCTGACGTACTGGCCGCCATTAAACTTAGAAAGGGGTGAGCTGGATGCCGCGACCCGAAACCGAATTCGACGGCACTGAGGGTGATGTTCTGATCGCAATCTACGAGTGGCCAGACGTTCCCTCCTCGACGTACACGTTGACCGAGAGGTTGAATCCCAGCCTCCAGATCACCACCCCGGAGTACCGCGCTGCATTTGCGCACATCAGCAGCGTGATAGAGGACCATATTGTTCGCGGACTTATTCGAGGCAAACGATCAAAGAGCGCCGACGGGGTCTTCTTCAACAATCTGAAATTGACCTACAAGGGAGAGCAAGCTGCCATTCGGGAGCGTAAACGGCGCGCATTGCCAACGGTCAAACAGATTCTTGATGTTGCTGAACTCATTCGGGAGCAAGATCGTGGTGCCGGGAGCTAGGCGGCGTGGGCCTATGCGGTACCGACGCTTCGGTCATTGTGGCTTGGTCGGATGCGCCTCAAACCACTGCCGCGCCCGTTCCTGTTCGCGGGATAGATCGGCGGGCGTCAGGATTAACGCGATTGCGTCTCGAACTTCCGCTGCGTCTTTCGCCACCGAGGTGTCCTTGCCAGCAGCCGCTAGATCGAACCAGAAATAGGCCTCTGCGTAGTCCTTGGGCACACCCACGCCGTCGTGATACAAAGCACCAAGCACGATCTGCGCTTTGGCGTTGCCTTGCTCAGCGCCTTTGCGATACCAAAGTGCCGCTTGCGTGTAGTCCTGTGGCACGCCTTGGCCTTTGTAGTACAAATTCCCAAGGTCATCCTGTGCGCTGGCCTCGCCCTGTTCAGCGGCTTTGCGATACCAAAACGCCGCTTGTGCGTAATCCTGGGGTTCTCCTTGGCCTTTGTAGTACAAATTCCCAAGCACGTCCTGCGCTAAGTCGAAACCTTGGTTAGCAGCCTTGCTAAACCACGCTACCGCCTCCGGGCAGTCTTCAACCGCACGCCGATCCATCTCCGACGCGTACAACGTGTAAAGGCCAATCCTGGCGGCAGCGTTGCCTTGCTCGTCCGCCTTGTGAAACCACGCTGCGGCTTGCGCGTCGTCCTGGGGCACACCGCGGCCGTTGAGGTAAAGCCAGCCGAGAAAGGACTGCGCGTCGGCGTCACCTTGCTCGGCAGCCTTGCGATACCAAAGCGCAGCCTCCACGTAATCGTGCGGCACGCCATGGCCAACATCGTACAAGAGCCCGAGGCGGTACTCCGCCTGAGGATAACCCTGTTCCGCTGCCTTGCGATACCAGAGTGCGGCCTGAGCGTCGTCCTGGGGCACACCTTTGCCATCTTCGTACATCACCCCCAGGCTACATTGCGCCGCAGCCTTGCCGTGGACGGCTTGCTGTTTGAGGGTAGCGATAATCTGTTCCCCAAATACTGGTTTACACTGTGCCCATGCGCCGGACGCTGTGATAACTACAGCCGAAACAATCAGCCAAAGACAGGATCGAGAGTTCATGGCGTCCCTCTTTCCGCGCTCCCCTACCGCGCGGCATTTGCAGCAGCCGAACTGATCTGCAACAAATGGTACGCTATTGGCGCGTGGCCTGCCCAAACACCCCCTGACGCGTCTTCGCCCACAAACGGGGTGCCCCGTCCACTAAAATTCCTCTATGAGAATTGGCTTTCTTGGCCTGGGCAACATGGGAACGCCGATGGCGCTGCGGTTGATCGGCGCCGGCCACGAGCTTGCGGTGTGGAATCGCACCGAGGGCAAAACAAAGCCTGCGATCCATGAGGGCGCGATTGCGGCGGCCACGCCGGCTGAGGCTGAGCTGGGCGCCGACGCCGTGGTGACCATGCTGTTTGACGATGCGGCCAATGAAGAAGTCCTCTTTGGCGCGAACGGACTGCTCGACGCGCTCGATCCCGGCAGTCTGCACATTGCCATGAGCACCATCAGCGTGGCGCTGAGCGAGCGGCTGACGGCGGAGCACAAAAAGCGCGGCATCGATTTTGTGGCCGCCCCGGTGTTCGGCCGGCCCAACGTTGCCGCCGATGGCAAGCTCTGGATCGTGGCCGCAGGCACGGAGAGCGCGATCGAACGTGCGCGGCCCATCTTCGCGCCGCTCTCGCGCGGAGTGACGGTGATCGGCACGGAACCGCGGCAGGCGAATGCCGTGAAGCTGGGCGGGAATTTCCTGATCAGCGCGATGATTCACTCGCTCAGCGAGGCGTTTGTGTTTGCCGAGGGGCAGGGAATCGAGCCGGCTGTTTTTCTCGATGCCGTGAACAGCGCGCTGTTTCAGTCGCCGTTCTATGCGGCGTATGCAAAGGTAATGCTGAATCCGCCTGAACACGCGGGCGCGACGATCTCGCTGGGCGAAAAGGATCTGCGCATGCTGCGGGAGGCTGCCGCAAGCCGCCACACGAAGCTGAGCCTGGCTGAGACCTTGGCCCAGGTCTTTGCCGAAGCGCGCGCGGCAGGCCTGGCCGATGAGGATTGGGCGGTCGGGCAATACAGGATGGCGCAGAAACGCGGGAAGGCGTAGCGAGCAGGATTCCGCGTATGGTTCAATGCGCTCCCAGGTCCCCGAAGGCGAGGGACCTGGGGCACCCGGTTCGAGGGAGGTGGGCGCTCGGCCCGAATGTTAGACTGGCCTCAACCTCGATGAGGTTCTCGATTTAATGCGACAACTTTCTCTCACAGCCGCTGCGCTTCTTCTCGTCTCCTGCTGCCTGACTCACGCACAGCGGATTGAAGTTACAATCCCCGCGACCGCTCCGTTGCATGGGCGCCTGATTCTGGTTTTTGCCAAGGACGGCAGCCCAGAGCCACGCATGCTGATGGGGGAGACCTACACTTCGGCTCAGGCCTTTGGCGTAGATGCCGACAGCGTTGCGCCCGGCCAGCCGCTGGTGGTGGATGCGAAGACCTTCGGCTATCCGCGCCGCTCGCTCGCCGATATCGAGGCGGGCGATTACCAGGTGCAGGCCGTCTTCAACGTGTATGAGCAGTTCCACCTCGCCTCGGGCAAGACGGTCTGGCTGCCGCCCGACAAGGGCGAGGGTCAGCACTGGAACTCGAAGCCTGGCAACCCCTACAACAAGCCGGTCAAGATTCACTTCGATCCCAAATCACCAGACGCCATCAAGCTCACGCTCGACCAGGTCATTCCGCCCATCGAGGGCACCGATCGCGACCCGATGGTGATTGCGGCCAAGAGCCCGGCGGCAAAATGGCTCAAGTACATGCGCTTCAAGAGCGATGCGCTCAGCAAATTCTGGGGCCGCGACGTGTACCTGGGCGCATGGATCCTGTTGCCTGACGGATTCGACGAGCACTCCGACGCAAAGTTCCCGGTCGTTGTCTACCAGGATCATTTCAATCCGGGCTTCCGCTTCCTTAGCATCAAGCAGATCCCGCCCGATCCCAAATCGCCCGGTTACGCGCGCCAGAAGAGCAGCTACGAGTTCTTTCAGGACTGGACCTCGGGCCGCTTGCCGCGCGTGATTCTCATCTACGTGCAGAATGCGAACCCCTACTACGACGACTCCTACGATGTTGACTCGGCCAATGTGGGCCCCTACGGCACCGCGATCAATCATGAGCTGATCCCCGCGATCGAAAAGCAGTATCGCGGCATTGGTGAGGGATGGGCGCGCGCAACCTACGGCGGCTCGACGGGCGGATGGGAGGCAATTGCCACGCAGGTCTTCTATCCCGACCTGTACAACGGGGCCTATGTCGCCTGTCCCGATCCCGTGGACTTTCACGCCTACCAGAACATCGATCTCTACAACGACGCCAACGCTTTTGCGCGCAAGGGCGCCTTTGGCGAGATTCCCATCGCGGCCGACCGCAAGCCCGACGGAACGGTTATCGCCCTGGCCGGCTCGGAATACGCGTATGAATATGTGCTGGGCACGCACGGGCGCTCGACTGAGCAATGGGATATCTGGCAGGCAGTGTTTTCGCCCGCCGGCGATGACGGCTACCCGGCCCAGGTGATCGATCCAGTCACCGGCGCCATCGACAAGAAAGTGGTTGCCTATTGGCAAGACCATTACGACCTGACGGCGATTTTGAAGCGCGACTGGCCCACGCTGGGACCGAAGCTTGAGGGCAAGCTGCACTTTACAGTGGGCGACGGAGACACGTACTTTTTGAACAACGCCGTGCATCTGCTGCAGGATGAGCTTGATGCAACGCGCAACCCGCACAGCGACGCGACCTTCCAGTATGGGCCGCGGATGCCGCACTGCTACACCGGCGGACCCGCGGAGTACACCATGCAGCAGAACAACGCCGACTGGACGCAGCGCGTGCTGCCGCTGATGGTGGCGCACATGCTGGCCACCGCGCCGGCGGGAGCGGATGTAAAGAGCTGGCGGTACTGACGGTTGAGACGAACCGTTTCACATAGGGCCTGTGACGTACGGCCTTGTAAGACCCGGACTTTTGGTTACGATGAAACCATGAACCTACAAGGGAAGATTGTTTTTATTACCGGTGCGAGCGGGGGAATCGGCGCGGCCACGGCGATAAAGTTCGCTGCCGAGGGTGCGCGATTGCTGCTCGCGGCGCGGCGCCCAGGCAAGCTGGCCGAAGTAGCTTCAGCGGCCCTGGCCGCCGGTGCGCAGGCAGTTCACTCCATCGATCTTGACGTGCGCACCCGGCACGCGGTGCAGAGCGCCATTGACGATCTGCCCGCCGAGTGGGGCGAGATCGACATCCTGGTGAATAACGCCGGCCTCAGCCGCGGCATGGAGAAGCTTTACACCGGCCGCATTGAAGACTGGGAAGAGATGATCGACACCAACGTAAAGGGCCTGCTGTACGTGGCCCGGGCGGTGGTGCCGGGCATGGTGGTGCGCAACCGCGGCCACATTGTCACGCTGGGCTCAATGGCGGGAGAGCTGGTTTATCCCGGGGGCGCAGTGTACTGCGCCAGCAAGGCGGCGGCGCGCTTTATCAACGACGGCCTGCGCGAAGATCTGCTGGGGACGCGAGTGCGGGTGACGAGCGTCGATCCGGGAATGGTGGAGACCGACTTCAGCGTGGTGCGTTTCCACGGCGATCGCAGCCGCGCGGCCAAGGTTTACAAGGGGCTTACTCCGCTTTATGGCGAGGACGTTGCCGACGTGATTCTTTGGGCGGTCACACGGCCGGAGCACGTGAATATCGCGCGCGTATCGCTGAGCACAGTGGATCAGGCCAACACGATTCTGATTCACCGCGAAGAGCAATAGCCGCGCGAGCCGCCGGCGCAGGCGGCCGAACAAAGCTCAATCAACTAGCCGATGGCGGCGATCTGCGCCTCAATCTCTGCCAGAGCGGCCTCAAGAGCTTGCCGGCGCGCAGGATTCGACGTTTTCTGCGACAGGATGTTTTGCCGCTGCAGATTGAGCGCCTGCCGGTGGCGTTCGCGGGCGGCGGATTCGTGCGCAGCCCGCCGCTGGTTGTCGTTGATCGAGCCGGAGCCTTCGAAGACGTTTGACAAAACTTGTTCCTCCACCGATTTACTTTCCCAACCTCGGGCCATATCTTCATTTTACTGGCGTTCGATATGATCGATCCCACGATCTGGGTGCGGCATCCATATAGATATTGAGGTTTTGCATGATGAAGCTGTGGCAGATTCCGAGCTTTGGCATTGATTCGCTGGAGTTTGCCGAGCGCCCTGCACCCGTGCCCGGGCCCGGCGAGGTACTGGTCGAAATTCGTGCAGTCTCGTTGAATTATCGCGATCTGCTGATGGTCAAGGGGGAGTACAACCCCAAATTGAAGCTGCCGCGCATTCCCTGTTCCGACGGCGCCGGAGAGGTTCGAGCCGTGGGAGAAGGCGTGACTGCGTTCAAACCCGGCGACCGCGTGGCCGGAATCTTTATGCAGAACTGGCTCGAGGGCCCGCTGACCGCAGCCAAGGCGCGTGGCGCTCTGGGCGGCGATATTGACGGCACGCTCGCCGAGCAGATCGTGCTGAAAGAACAGGGGCTGGTGCGGATTCCCGAACACCTGAGTTTTGAGGAGGCTGCCACCCTGCCATGTGCCGCGGTCACGGCGTGGAATGCGCTCGCCGGCGGCGAAGTGAAGCCCGGAGGGACGGTGCTGATCCTGGGCACGGGTGGGGTTTCGATATTTGCGTTGCAGTTTGCCAGGATGGCCGGCGCGAGGGTGCTGGGGGTGTCGAGCAGCGACGAAAAGCTGGAGCGGGCGCGAGCGTTGGGCCTGGATGCCGGTCTGAACTACAAAGTAACGCCCGACTGGGATCGCTGGGCCATGGAGCAGACCGGCGGCGAAGGCGTTGACCTGGTGGTTGAGGTGGGAGGATCTGGCACGTTGGCGCGATCGCTGAAAGCCATCCGCATCGGAGGGACGATTGCGCAGATCGGCGTGCTGGCGAGGGCGCAGGAGCCGTTTCCGGTGCCGCTCATTCTGCACAAAACGGCGCGGGTGCAGGGCATTTACGTTGGCTCGCGTGCGGATTTTGTTGAGATGAACCGGGCGATTGTTCACGCCCAGCTCAAGCCGGTGTTCGAGGCCTTCCCGTGGAGCGAGGCGCGTGAAGCATTTAGGAGGATGGAATCGGGTGGGCATTTTGGAAAGATGGTGATGAGCGTCGGCTGAAGCCGACTAGGGAACAGGGATCAGGGGGGGCTTAGTGGGAGCACGGAACGGATTGATTCGATTTGGATTTGGAACTGCGCTGGGAACTTTGGTGGTTGCGATTGCCGTTGGTCAAACTCCAGCACCGGCGGCGGGAACTGCGGCGCCAGGCGGGCAAGCGTCTGGCCCAGCTGCGCAAGGCGGCCAAGCCGCGCAGGCTGCGCGTCCCGCCAGGCCGGATTGGCCCACGCGCGATCCGCACACGCCGGGATACGTGAAGGCCAGAGAATTGCCTGACGGCGAGAATGCGCCGCCGAAGAAGGAGGGCAATTTCATTCTCGGGCCCACGCACCCGGCCGCGCCTGAATCCGCTGAACACGAGGGAGTGCCCAAGGGCAACGTGTACGAGTTCACCATGAGCTCGGCCGACAGCAAATTCTACCCGGGAATCGCGCGCGACAAGGGAACCTACGTAACGGCCGATCCAGACAATCCCGCCAAGCCGATCGTTACCACCAGCCATCCCGCGCCTTACACGCGCCATGTTGCCGTCTACGTTCCGCAGCAATACGTGGCGGGGACCGAGGCTCCATTCATCGTGGGCGCCGACGGGCCCGACCGGCTGCTGTTCACGGTGCTCGACAACCTGATCGCCGAGAAAAAAGTGCCGGTGATGATCGCCATCTCCATCGGAAACGGCAGCGGCGATGCGCAGGGCAGCGAGCGGGGGCTGGAATACGACACCATGTCGGGCAAGTATGCGGAGTGGGTGGAGAGCGAGGTTCTGCCGCTGGTCGAGTCGAAATACAACGTGAAGCTGACCCACGATCCCGACGGCCGCGCGGCGACGGGCGGCAGCTCGGGTGCGGCATGCGCGCTCATTATGGCGTGGTATCACCCGGAGCTCTATCGCCGCGTGCTCTCCTACTCGGGCACCTTCGTCAATCAGCAGTGGCCGTGGAATCCCGAGATTCCGCATGGCGCATGGGAGTTCCATGAGCACCTGATTCCCGAGAGCCCGCGCAAGCCGATCCGCATCTGGATGGAGGTGGGTGACCGCGATATGTTCAACATCAACGCCATGCGCGACGGCATGCACGACTGGGTGGTTGCCAACGAGAAGATGGCAAAGGTGCTCGCCGGCAAACACTACCACTACCAGTTTGTGTTCGCGCAGAATGCCGGCCACGTTGACTCCGCGGTAAGAAAGCAGACGCTGGTCGAGGCGCTGGAATACGTGTGGGCGGGATACGGCAAGTGAGCAGCGTTTCCGCGGGAGGTGAGCCTCGCGAAAGACAAATGCAGGTCCTTCGACTCCCTTCTACCGGACATCTGCCGCCCTTGCGGCAGATGTCCGGCGGAAGGTCGCTCAAGATGACATCCGTAGAGATTGGTTGCGCTCACCCATCCTTTTCGCGATGAGGCTGCGAAAAGGATGGGCAGGAAGCGACTGCGGCCGGTTGAAGAGGAGGCCTACACCACCTTGGCCTGCGTCTTCGCCTCGGAGTGACGATGGACGCGCAAGTTGTCGAGCGCGTAATCGACAAAACGCGACTCAAGCCGCGCAGGCATCTGCATAAAGCGGCAGCTTGCCACGACCTGATCCACAATGAATTTGGGTTGATAGCAGGCCAGTTCCATTTCTTTTTCCACATTGATCTTGCGGACGATTTCGGCGATATCGGCCTTCGGCATCTCGAATCCCTGTTTGGCGCATTCTTTTTCGAAGATCTCGGTGAACGCTTCAATCTGCGGCGCGCCGACCTCGATCTTGTAAGGCAGGCGGCGAAGGAAAGCCGGATCCATGAGGTCTTCGGGCTCAAGGTTTGTGGAGAAGACGATCAACTCTTCAAAGGGAATTGTGAAGGTTTTGCCAGTGTGGAGCTTGAGGTAGTCGACCTTGTTCTCAAGCGGCACAATCCAGCGGTTGAGCAAATTGGTCGGGGAAACAAGCTGGCGGCCGAAGTCGTCGATGACGAAGCATCCGCCCAGCGCCTTGACGTGCAGCGGCGCCTCATAAAAGTGGCCGGTGGCATCGTAGCGCAGATCGAGCTGGTCGAGCGTTAATTCGCCGCCGGCGATCACGAACGGACGTTTGCAGGGCACCCAGCGCTGGTCAAAGACCTCGCGGCGCACCAGCGAGAGCGGATTGTCATCGTCGAGACCGGCAGGATCGACTGCCTGGTGAATGCTGGGGTCGTAGATGCGGACGATCTGGCCCTCAATGATGACCGCGTAGGGCACATAGATCACGTCGTTGAAGACGCTCGCCATGCACCGCGCCACTGAGGTTTTGCCATTGCCCGGCGGCCCGTAGAGCAACATGGCGCGGCCCGAGTTCAGCGCCGGACCGCACTGCTCGATCAACGCGTCGGAGAAGGTGAAAGCGGCCGTTGCCTTGCGAATGCCTTCGAAAGTAATGATTTCGTTAGTGGGCTTCTGCAGGTTCACCTGGTCGGCAAAGGCTTCCACCGGTATCGGCGCGGGGCCGATGTATCCGGAGCGGTTCAGAGTATCGATGGCCCAGCGCTTGCCCTCCTCGGTGAACATGTAGCGCATGTCGGCCAGGCCTTCCTGACCGCCCGTGCCAAGCGTGATCAGCAACTTGCGGTCGGTGGCCATTTTCACCAGGTCGAGCACAAGGAGGTAAGGCAGCTTGATGTTTTCCTGAAATTGGCGCAGGGTCTCGAGGCTGTTCACGTACACGAGCTTGAGCATCAAGCCCATCAGGTCAAGACCGTCGATGCCGGTCGATTGAATGTCGTGGGGCTCTCTGGGAAGCCGGTGGATGAAAGCATCGAGCCTCTCGCGGGTAATGGCGCCGATAGCCACCAGGCAATCGCCCAGGCGCCCGCCGTTCTGTGACTGGTGCTCGAGTGCACTACCGATATCCTCCGCGGTTACCATTTTGCCGCGGATCAGCAAATCACCTAAACGTAATGACGTAGCGATGTTACGCCTCCCAGGCCCACAGGGGCCGCGGGGTTATTGTACGGTATTTGCGTGAATGTCTTGCAGGGGATATTTTTCGACTCGACTAAGGCCCAGTACCGTATGAAGCACGTAATGTTCCTCAAAGTAACCCGATCTACTCGGGAGCGAGGCTCACATTAAGCGCCGGGACTGCATCTGTTCTGTGAGGTGGTGCGGCTTGGTTGCGCCCACAATCGGCGCCGTGACAACCGGCTTTGAGAGCAGCCGCGCCAGCGCCGGCTGGACCTGAGAAATGCACTCAGTGCGGTAATCTTAAAAATGGACACTTGAGCCAGATTCTCACCCGGGGAACCCCTTTGATCGTTGAAATTGAAAAGCTGACCAAAATCTACGAGTCCAGGCTGCGGGTAGTAGCGCTGGACGGAATCGATCTGGAGCTGAAGGAGGGGGAGATCTTCGGCCTTCTGGGGCCGAACGGCGCCGGCAAGACCACCACCATTTCGATAGCCACCACGCGCACGCTGCCAACCAGCGGGACGGTGCGCATTGCGGGCATCGATGTAGTGAAACATCCGGCTCACGCACGGCGATTGATTGGCGTAGTTCCGCAGTTCAATACGCTCGACCGTTCGCTCACGGTGTACGAGAACCTTTACTTCCATTGCCGCTACTTCGGCTTCAGCCACAGTCACGCCCGGGCGCGGAGCCTCGAGCTGCTGGAGCAGTTTCTGCTGAGCGAACGGGTCAATGTGTATCCCAATCAGCTTTCGGGCGGGCTGGCGCAGCGCGTGCAGATTGCGCGGGCCATTGCCCATCGGCCCACGGTGCTGTTTCTCGATGAGCCCAGCGCGGGGCTCGATCCGCAGAGCCGCATGGCCATGTGGGACGCGGTGGCCGGCCTGCGCAAGGAAGGCATTACGGTTCTGATGACCACGCACTACATGGAAGAGGCCGACCAGTTGAGCGACCGGCTGGCGATCATCGACTACGGGAAGGTGCTGGCGCTGGGCTCGCCGGAAAAGCTCAAGACGACTTTCGGCGCACACACGGTCTTTAATCTGAAGCTCAAGTCGATGGAAGGGCTGGGGCCGATGATCGAGGAGTTGAAGAGGCGCGAAGATGTGAGCGGCGTGGAGACGACGGCGGATGGATTGCGGGTGATTGGAATCGGGGCCGACGGTTTGCTGCCGGATCTGGTGCGCGCGGCAACCGGCCATGGATTGCGCGACCTGACCATTACCGAGCCCAGCCTTGAAACCGTGTTTATCCAGCTGACGGGAAGGGATTTGCGCGAGTAACGACATGGAATCCACTCCTCTGAACTCGAAGATTTTCATCCAGGCCTTCCTGGGCCTGCTGTTGCGCGATCTGCGCGTGCTTACCCGCGAGTTTCATGTGTTTCTGGCGCGCGTGGGCATGCAGCCGTTGCTGTTCCTGTTTGTGTTCACCTTCATCATGCCGCGCATGGGCGGGGCGAACCCATTGGCCGGCGGCGCGGGAGGTCTCGATTTTGGCACAGTTCTGCTGCCGGGATTGATGGCCGTGGCCATCATGTTCTCGGGCATTGCCGCGGTGGCGCTGCCGCTTTCGCAGGAGTTTGGCGTAACCCGCGAGATCGACGACCGAGTGATGTGCCCGCTGCCGCTGTGGGCCGTGGCGCTTGAGAAGGTGAGCTTCAGCGCGCTGCAAAGCATGATTGCCGCGCTGCTGGTGATTCCCATGGCGTACTACATTCCCGCCACGCCGGTGAGGGCCGACATTCACAACTGGTTCCTGTTTGCGCTGGTGCTGGTAATGGCCAGCTACCTGGCGGGCTCGCTGGGGCTGGTCATCGGATCGACGGTGAACCCGCGGCAGATCGGCCTGGTCTTCTCAATCCTGGTCGTGCCCATCACGTTTCTGGGTTGCGTTTACTATCCCTGGGCGAAGCTCGACAAGATCCGGTGGCTGCAGTTCGGTGTGCTGTTCAACCCGATCGTGTACATGAGCGAAGGGCTGCGCGCTGCGGTGACGCCCAACATCGCGCACATGCCGTGGTGGGCGATCCTCGTGGCGCTGGTCTTTTTCACGGCGGCGCTTGGCCGTCTGGGGCTGAAGGGCTTTCTGGGCAGGGTGCTTTCGTAGCCAATCCGACCTCTTCCGGATTCGGGTCGGATTGCGTTCGCGGGGCCGGAATGGTGTTTGTTTGCCGGCTGATGCAGGACGAAGACAACTTTTGTTGCATCGATAAGGTCTAATATTGCATTGCGGCGAGTTGATTGAGGCCGCCAGGGCATTTGGCAAGGACGCGCCGGAAAATCCGCTGGCAATTCCGGTAACTGCAAGCATCTGAATTATTTCTATCGATTGCGGAAGGCTATAGACGCAGCTTGACTTTGAGTACTCCAGCATCGACAGGAAGGTACCGGCCAGGAGTGAGCCGGCGCTGGAAGGCGTGCGAGAACCGGCCAGCACTGCGGTTGCTGCTCGCAGCGCTTGCACCCGCCGCACTGGCGCTGGCCGGCTGCGGCGGCGGAACCGTTTCGGGAGGCTCGAATAACAGCACATTCAGCCTCTCGCCCGGGACCGCTGCCATCGACACCAATTGCACCGGCTGCAACGGGACCAGTTCGTCGACAGGCGCAGCTTATGAGCAGTTTTCCGCTGTGCTTGCAAGCGGCAGCGCGGCCACTGTGCAGTGGAGCGTGAGTGGCGGAGATGCGCTGGCCGGCGCCGGAACCATCAACTCCAGCGGGCAGTACACGCCGCCCGGCTACCTGACCGCAAACACGGTGCAGGTAACCGTGACAGCCGCGCTGGTATCGAACTCGAGCGTCAGCGCTTCGGCTACGGTTGCCGTCACCCCCGGATTCCTGCAGCCTCTAACGCCTGAGAATGTGGCTCTCGGGGCGAACGGGAACGTCACCGTTACCGGCTACATTGCCGAGGCAGGCGGAACGGACGGAATCAACTACGCGCTCTCCAGCGCGCCTACCGGCTCAAGCGGCGGCGCGGGGACGCTGGGTTCGGTGAACTGCGTGCGCGGCAGCCAGCAGTTTACCAACTGTTCGGTAACGTATGCGGCTCCCTCCACCCTGTCGAACACTGCCGCCACCTATATTGTGGCGACGGTTGGCAGCTCCTCGTCGGTCACGTCGAGCGAGGTGCTGCTGAATGCCGCGGGAATCAACAGCAATGCAGCCGCGCACCAGGCGCAGTTGGCCACGCCGATCGCACTGGGCAGCTCGGGCGGCAACAACGACGACTACGACACCAATTCCAAAGACCAGGTGACCGATTGCTGCGGTGGAACGCTTGGCTCGCTGCTTGAGAGCTCGAACGGCGCCCAGTACCTGCTGAGCTGCAATCACGTGCTGGCCCGCAGCGACCAGGCCACCGCGGGCGAGCTGATTGTTCAGCCGGGATTGATTGACGCTAATTGCGTGCCCTACGACCAGGGCGGCACTGAGACGCCGGTGGGAGTGCTGACCGGATTTGTGAAGCTCGATGGCTCAGGCAATGTGGATGCGGCCGTTGCCCAGGCGAACTCGGGCGCGGTGAACACCAGCGGCAATATTCTGGAGCTTGGCGCGCTGCAGGCGAACGGCACGCTTGCGTCTGCGCCGCCCGGAGTTTCGTCCACCGGCGGAAAAGGCGAGACAGGCACGCTGAGCATGACCGTGGCCAAGAGCGGGCGCACCACCGGCCTCACCTGCGCCTCGATCGCAGCCGTCGATCTCGATGTGCAGGTTGCCTATTACACCAATTGTGCCGAAACCGATCCCTACTATACCAAGACGTTCACCAACCAAATCGGCATTGAAGGCAATCAGTTCAGCGACGCCGGAGACTCGGGATCGCTGGTGGTGGATACAGCCGATGCGGAGCCGGTGGGCCTGTTTTTTGCCGGTGGGGTCGATCAGAATTCCGGCGTCAGCGAGGGCATTGCGAATCCTGTTGCTGACGTGCTGAGCGAGCTGGGTTCGCAGATGGGAACGTCGTACACGTTCGTGGGCACCACCGACCACCCGGTGAGCTGCCTGAACTACGGCAACAGCACGGCTTCAGTGGCGCAGGCGCGCGCGCTTTCAGACAGAGAGATCAGGCGCACCGAGCAGGCCATGGGCGTGGCGCGCATGCTGGTGAGCCCGGCCCAGGGAATTCTGGGCGTGGCGATGGGCAAGAGCAGCGACCACGCCGGCGAGGGCGCAGTGATTGTTTACGTAAGCCAGGGCGCCAATGTAAGCGTGCCCGCTACGATTGCCGGCGTACGGACGGTGGTAATTCCCACCACAGGCAAGGCCGTTGCCGATGGCTCGGCGCCGGTGACCGCGCTTGAAGCGAATCAGCCGGCCGCGCTCTCAGGCTCGGTGCTGAATGCTGCCGTGAGCGTGAAGCAGCAGATTTCCAGGAGTCTGATGCGCTCGAACCCCTCATTCTTCGGAGTGGGAGTGGGGCAGAGCTACGACAATCCGAGGGATGCCGTGCTGGTGATCTACGTTGACCGGCGCCAGGTGCCCGCATCGCTGCCGGCTACCATCGGCGGGTTGCGCACGCGTTACGTCATCATGGACCGGCTGCACGTCACGCGGTCCTACGCAAAGGGACTCGAAACCCGCAGCCGTTGCATGTCGCACGCCGTCCGAGGCGGCAGCCTGAACGATCCTTTCGGGATCGACAGAAGACTTCGTTCGTTGAAGCTGTATTAGCCCGCACCTCCCAAACGCCGGATAAAAAACGAATTGTCATCCTGAGCGCATATTCTCGGATGTCATTCTGAGCGAGCGGAGCGAGTCGAAGAACCTGCGGTTGCCTTTCCGGCCCTCCACCAGCTACGAAATGGGGGTGCCCCAGGTCTCGCCTTTGAGACCTGGGAAGCCACGAATCACTCCGTCGGAGGCAGTAGCGGCAGCGTCAGGTTCTCCGCCGGGGCAGGCCGGCTGCGCGGAGCTTTCTTGAAGGTCGCGTCGCGGCGATGGGCGGGATAGTCGGGTAGCTTACCGTCGAGGATCTGCTGGATGGTGAGGATTTGCAGTCGCGGGTAGGTGCTGCCGTCGGAGGATTTGTAGAATCCGGCTTCGGCGGCTTCTTTCTTCATTGGCTTGGTGGGCTCCTCGAAGCAGAGAAAGACGCCGACCTCGGCCTTCTCGCGTTCGAGCACGCCGCGCAGGTCGCGGACCTGGGAGACGGAGACGCCGCCGGCCTTGACGGAAAAGATAATCTGCTTCGATTTGCCGGAGTCATCGTCGTGGAAGTAGAGGCGACCGTCGATGCCGCGGTCCGCGCCCTTTTTCTGGTCGACCGGCCGCGCCCCCACCTGCCCCAGCGCCCACCATTGGAACTGGTACTTGTCTTCTTCGGCCAGTTGCGCCGCGCCTTCGTAGTCTGTCGGCTCGCCGACTACTTCGTAGGTGGATTTGATCTCGGGGCCGAAGGCATCCGACAGGCGCTTCTTGATGAGGCCGATGGCGAGGTGGGTGATGTCGATGCCGATCCAGCGGCGGTTGAGGCGCTGTGCGACCTGCACGGTGGTACCGCAGCCGCAGAAGGGATCGAGGACGAGATCGCCTTCGTTGGAACTGGCCTTGACGATGCGTTCGAGGAGGCCCTCGGGCTTTTGAGTCTGGTATCCGAGGCCTTCATCCGACCATGAGACGACGGGTTGCGCCTCTTTGTCTGTCCAAATATCTTGAAGTACGACGCCTTTCATGTCTTCAAGGTAGCGCTTGAAGCGCGGGAAACCATTTTCTGTGAAAAAGATGCGACCGGACTCCACGTACTCGTCGATTTTTTCCTGAGAGAATCGCCAATGCGATCCTGCGGGCGGTTCCCTTAGGACGCCGTTAAAGTAGCGGGCTGGTCCGGGCCCTGCTGCCGCACAATCGCCCGAAGCCCATCTATTTCCGTTTTCGTCTTTATAGCGGTAATATTTCTCGACGTAGTCGGCTTCGTAGGGCTGGTAAACCTTGTTCCAGGTGAAGGCACTTGAGGCCGTGTAGAACAGAATCACGTCGTGGATGCGCCCAGCCCTTTTTCCGTCGCTATGTGCAGTCGTGCGTTTCCATATGACCTCGTTGCGGAACAATTGTGGCCCGAACACGGCGTCCATCAGAATTTTGAGGTAATGGCTAGCGGTGGGGTCGCAGTGGAGATAGATGGAGCCGGTTGGCTTGAGGACGCGGCGAAGCTCGACGAGGCGCGGGGCCATCATGGCGAGGTAGGCCATCATGTCGGTGTTGAAGAGGAAGGTTTTGAAGGCGCGCATGGTGTCGGCGACGCGTCCGCCCTGCTCGACGATCTGCTCGTAGGCGCGCATGGCCTCGTTGTTCCACTCCCAGGTGTCCTCGAAGGCGTGAATTTGCGAACTGGACTGCGAGCCGTCTTTCTCGGCGAAGAGAACGTTGTAGTCCTGGCGGGAGTTGAAGGGCGGGTCGAGGTAGACGAGGTCGACCGACTCGTCCTTGACGTAGAGCTTGAGGACTTCGAGGTTGTCGCCGTAGTAGAGCTTGTTCTTTTCGGTGCTCACGGTTTGGGATGAGGTTAGCACAGAGGGGATGGCGGAGCGAGCGGGCCACGTATCGTGCCGCCCCTACGGGGCTCCAGAGGTTTTTGTTATGCCTACCCAGGACTGCGTCCTGGGCTAAATTCCTTACCTCCCTACGGGAGGTGGTGTATTGGCAAAAGTAAACTCGTGCCTTATCAAAGCATTGGCTTCCATTGAGTTTTTCCGCAGCCTGTTTAACCCCTGAGGAATGCTTCCTCTTCTCGAATCTTCGCTAACTCCGCTGCCTTTTGCAGGCAATTACCGCCCCCCGGCGCACAATCGTAGGTAGACATGAAGAACATCGCCATCCCGGTCACCGGCAAGCTTGCGAGCCAGCAATCTAAAACTGAGTCCGATTCAAAAAACACCCCGTTTTTACTGTGCAACTGTGCTCCCAATGGAATCAGTCACTTGACGACACTGCGCTCACAGCCGGACTGTGCAACTGTGCGGCTGAATGCAATTCAGGCCGATTTGCCCGCTGGCGGCGCACCGCTCACCAGGCTGGGATCGTCGGGGATGAAGATTTCAAAAACCGTCCCCGAGGGGACCGTTCCGGAGTTGCCCGCGCCGTTCTTGGATTGCGTGGCTGCAGCGCGGCTGCGCACGTGAACCAGTCCGTGGTGCTTGACGATAATCGCGTGGCTCACCCAGAGCCCGAGGCCTGTCCCGGTAACTTCCTTGGTGGTGAAGAAGGGCTCAAAGACACGCTCGCGCACTTCCGGCTCCATGCCGCTGCCTGTGTCGGCTACTACAAACCGCACGCCGGCCTGCGAAGGCTCAGTCCAGTTGTGCGACTTGCGAGCCCGCACCAGAATGCGACCGCCGCTGCTGGTGGCATCCACCGCGTTGCCCACGAGGTTGGCC
Organism: uncultured Acidobacteriaceae bacterium; assembly: GCA_963808695.1. Lineage (GTDB taxonomy): Bacteria > Acidobacteriota > Terriglobia > Terriglobales > Acidobacteriaceae > Telmatobacter. The sequence goes on along the minus strand of CAWEHF010000018.1, from coordinate 235,424 downwards.
ATCACCTGGCGGATTTCGCCCGCAAAACAGAAGAGATCGAGTGTGGGGTCGTAGTCGCGCTCCACACGGATATCGAGAGAGTTGAACCGGCCCTGGTTAAGGGAGAGCACCGAGTCAAGCAGCTCGGCCATGGTGGAGCGCGCAGGCAGCGTGGACTGGCGGTAAAAGCGCAGCGTCTGCTGCGTGATTTCGGCGATGCGGCGCACCTCGTGCTCGGCCATCGAGACATAGTTCTGCGCCTGCTCGTCGAGCGCGGTAAAGTTGCGCATGAGGAAGAGCAGGTTGGTAATTGCCTCGAGCGGGTTGTTGATTTCGTGAGCGATTGAAGCCGCCAGGCGGCCCGTAACCGCCAGCTTTTCGCTGCGGCGCAGGGCTTCCTCACTGCGCTTGCGGTCGCTGGCGTCGAGCACGATGACGCCGGCCCAGCGCACGTTGGTGGGGTTGGTTCGCACCGGATAGGCGCTCACCAGCCAGGTCCACGTGCGATTCAGTTTTTCTGCCGCACCGGTTGCGTCGCGTTCACCGCTGAGTTCAAGGTTGCGCACCGGCTGCTCGGTTGCAAAGACCCGCATCACTGCCTTTTCAAGCTCATCGGCCACAGCGGCAGGAAGCAACTCGGGCAGCGTGCGGCCCAGGTGGCGGCTGAGAGAAACACCGGCGAGGTCGGCGAAGACCTGGTTGACGCGCACCAGGCGGCAACTGCGATCGCAAAAGGCGAGGCCGATGGGCGCGTTGGCCAACATCGAGTCGAGCAGCGAGAGCGTGTCGTTCAGTCCCGACCGCTGCTCGGCCAGTGACGCCACCATGCGATTGAAGGCTTCGATGAGGTCGCCGACCTCGTTGTGCACCGCGACCGGCAATGGAAAGCGGCTGCTGTTATCGAGCGACTCGGTCAGCTCTCTTGCGCCACGGTGGAGAATGGCAAGCGGCCGCACGATGGAGCGCGCCATCAGCAACACCAGGATCGCGGAGGCCAGTATCCAGATGATGGCGAAGACAATGGTGTCGCTGATGATGGCGTTGAGTTGTTCTTTCGCCGGGCTCTGGTCGTATTCCACCCAGGCAATTCCGCGCAAATCGTGATCGGTGTAAATCGGCTGCGCGCATTCCCATTGGTCGCCGGGAAGAGTGACGCACCGCGGCCCGCCCGATTGCAGCTGCGGAATGAGGGCTAACTCAACGGGGAGCAGCGTCGACTCATCGGCTTCTCCGCGGCTGATGAAGAGCATGTTCCCGGCCGGGTCGGTGACCTTGGCCGTCGATACGGTGGGAGCTTCGCCCAGCATTCTCACACTGTGGCCAATCCATCCGGGACGTTGCTCGATGAGCGCCTCGTGCGACTGCAGGGCAAGCGAAGTGGCTTCGTAAGCAAGGCGCGTGTGGGCGCGCTCGTAGACGTCTCGAGCGCGCTGGCGGACAAGCAGAATCCCGAAGAGAGAGATCGACAGGGTCTCAAGCAGCAACAGGCCGGCGAGCATCTGCCAGCGAATCGACTGCGGCCACCAGCGAATACGCAATGCACTCACCTCCTCAGGCTTTCGTGGCCCATTATTGCAGGCTTCCGGGGTTGAAGCCCGCTCGCGACCGGCCGGCCGGGCAAATCCCGGCCTCGGGCCGCGGGTTACAGAGCTGGCGCCCGCTTAAACCGGGCAGCCAGCGCCGCCGCGATCTGGCGGCCATGAAAGCGGCCGTTTTCAATGAATATCTCGTTGGTGCGTTCGCCCGCCACAATGACCCCAGCTAGATAGATGCCGGGAACATTGCTTTCGAGGGTATCCTTGTTGCAAATCGGCAGGCGGTCCTCACCGGTGCAAACCACGCCGAGACTCTCAATAAAGTCGAAATCGGGATGGTAGCCGGTGAGCGCAAAGACAAAATCGTTGGGCAGGATTTTGCGGCCGGCGGGAGTGTCAACAATCACCGTGTCGGGCGTGACCTCGATAACACGCGAATTGAAACAGGCCGCGATCTCGCCGTTTTTGATGCGGTTTTCGATGTCGGGCTTGATCCAGTATTTGACGTGCCGGTGCATCTCTGGCCCGCGATGAATCAGCGTGACGCGGGCGCCATGCCGCCACAACTCGAGGGCAGCAATCGCGGCCGAATTTTTGCCGCCGATGACCGCGACGTCCAGGTTCGAGTAGGGGTGCGGATCGTTGTAATAATGCATGACCTTGGCCATCTCCTCGCCGGGAATGCCGATGAGGTTGGGCAGGTCGTAATATCCGGTGGCAATAGCCAGGGCGCGGGCGCGCATCGTTCCCGGCCGGCCATGACGATCGATGGTGTTGGCGGTAAAGCCGCCCTCCGACCCGTGAACGCGCTCCACCCGCGTGTACTGGCGCACGTCGAGGTTGTAAAAGGCAGCCACCTGCCGGTAATACTCCAGCGCCTCGTTCCGCGTGGGCTTGGCGTTGGTCGAGGGGAAGGGAATTCCGCCGATCTCGAGCAGCTCAGAGGTGGTGAAAAACGTCATGTGCGAGGGGTAGTGGAAGAGCGAGTTGCACAGGCAGCCCTTGTCGACGGCGACCGCGCGGAAACCGGCTTTTTGCGCCTCGATGGCGCAGGCCAGGCCGGTTGGACCGGCGCCGATGACCAGCAGGTCGAATAAGGAATCGCCGGGGACGGCATCGGAGGTTGTTTCGGCTCGAACGTCGCTCATGCAATTAGATTAGGGCATTGGCGGGGCGGGCGGCTGCGTTGGCTGCTTTAAGCCGGTGGACTGTGGTTTGGGTGGACGAGTTTTGGCATCGAGGCCTGGCAGACCAAGTCAATTTCAAATTCAGTCCTTCGTCCGAAACGCCTGTATCGCGGGAAAGATAAATAGTATGCTTTTCGCTATGAAGCAGAAGAAAAAGTGCATTTGTTTTGTTGACGACGACCCCGCGGAAGTCAGCCGATTCAAGAAAGTATTCAAGAAGCTGTTTACTGTTGGCGTCGGCGGAGATGTCGACTTGGCCCTTGAAGACCTTAAGCGAAGCGGCGGCAAAAGGCCGAATCTTTTTCTTTTGGACATGTATTTCGGTCCCCATGTCAAGCCGGAATACCGTAATCCAATCGCCGATTTGGACAAGAAAATAGCAATAGCCGAAGCGGAGCTCCGGGCTCTGCTTGCCAAGGCCCTGATCTCCGCCGAAAAAGGATTCGAGCAGGTCGGAACTGTCCGAGCGCGACTTAGGCAGGTTCCTATTGCGTTTTTCAGCCGGAAGGCATTTCTAAAGGATGCCTTGAGGGCCCACAAACAAGGGCTGCCGGTGATTGAGAAGCCGGATCCTGATGAGTCAGACGAAGGCACAGACGATGAGGGCTACGACCGAGCCATGGAAAGAAGTGCTAACGACCTCGCCATCGACTTTGGTCTTATCATCGATCGGTCTAAATGGTGGGCGCGGAATCGCAAGTGGTTCGGTGGCATGCTTGCAGGGTTCATCTTCTTTTTCCTAGGTGTGTCCTGGGATGCCTGGAAGGGCCAAGATTGGACCCATTCTCTCTGGGTCCCTTCATTGGCGGCTTCCATTATCTGTTTCTTGATTTCATTGAAGTGGTCCAGCGATAGCTGAAATGCTGTGGAATATTGGGGGCAGGCCCCCTTTCTCAATGCTCCTGAGAGGACGGAAATGCCCTTGTTCTTTTAACCTAGAAGGTTCAGGGAGCCGCAATGACCGTCATTAAGCAGGAAGATTTCATAGCGAGCGTGGCAGGCGCGCTACAGTACATCAGCTACTACCACCCGGTGGACTACATTACCTCGCTGGCGAAAGCCTATGAGAGCGAGCAATCGCCGGCCGCGCGCGACGCCATGGCGCAGATCCTCATCAACAGCCGCATGTGCGCCGAGGGCCACCGGCCCATCTGCCAGGACACGGGCATTGTGAACGCCTTTGTGAAGGTGGGCATGGATGTGCGCTTCGAAGCGGCCCCCGGCGAAGAGCTCAAGGATCTCCAGGAAATGGTGGATGAGGGCGTGCGGCGCGCGTATCTCGACCCCGACAACAAGCTGCGCGCCTCCCTCCAGGCCGATCCCGCAGGCGCGCGCAGGAACACCAAAGACAACACGCCGGCATGCGTCTCAGTCGAGCTGGTAAAGGGTTCCACAGTCGAGGTGACGGTTGCGGCCAAGGGCGGAGGATCGGAGGCCAAGTCGAAGTTTGCCATGCTGAACCCGTCGGACTCGATTGTGGAGTGGGTGCTGAAGACCGTGCCCACGATGGGAGCCGGCTGGTGTCCGCCGGGAATGCTCGGCATCGGCATCGGAGGCACGGCGGAGAAGGCGATGCTGCTGGCCAAGCAATCGCTGATGGATCCTATCGACATTCAGGATCTGAAAGAACGAGGGGCGACAACTACCGCAGAAAAGCTGCGGCTTGAGCTCTACGACAAGGTCAACCGCCTCGGCATCGGCGCGCAGGGTCTCGGCGGGCTGACCACGGTGCTTGATGTAAAAGTGCTCGACACGCCGGCACACGCTGCCAACCTGCCCATCGCCATGATTCCCAACTGCGCCGCAACGCGGCACGCGCATATCGTGCTCGACGGCTCGGGGCCCGTATATCTCGATCCGCCGTCGCTTGAGGACTGGCCCAAGCTGACTTACGACGTCTCAGGCGCGCGGAGGGTGAACCTCGACACCGTGACGCGCGAAGAAGTTTTTTCTTGGAGACCTGGAGAGGTGCTGCTGCTAACTGGGAGGATGCTCACCGGCCGCGACGCCGCGCACAAGCGCATGACCGAGATGTTGAGCCGCGGCGAAAAGCTGCCGGTCGACTTCCGCAACCGGTTCATCTACTACGTGGGCCCGGTGGATCCGGTGCGCGAAGAGGTGATTGGCCCGGCCGGCCCCACGACGGCCACGCGCATGGACAAGTTCACCCGGCAGATGCTGGCCGAGACGGAATTGCTGGGCATGATCGGCAAGGCGGAGCGCGGGCCTGCGGCGATCGAGGCGATACGTGAGTTTGGCGCGGTCTATCTGATGGCCGTCGGCGGCGCGGCGTACTTGGTATCGAAGGCCATCACCGGCGCGCGCCAACTGGCATTCGAGGACCTGGGCATGGAAGGAATCTACGAGTTCGACGTGCGCGACATGCCGGTGACGGTTGCGGTGGACGCGAAGGGAACCAGCGTGCACCAGACCGGCCCGGCCGAGTGGCAGCAGCGGATTGCGGGGATACCGATACTGCAATGAGGCAGGGAGCGAGGGAACAAGGGAGCAAGGGAACAAGGGAACGAGGGAGCGAGAAACCAGTGGTCAGTGATAAGCAGGGCATTAGGTCTTGCTGACTTGCTGACTTGCTGTCTTGCTGACTCGCTAACTTGCTGACTCGCTGCTGTTGAGATACCCCATGCCTCTCAACACGCCTCGCATAAAGGCGAAGCTCTCAATCACGCCTGGCATGGGATCGTCGCCGTGGATCTCGTATTCGAGATCGACGAAGCCCTGGTAATCAATCGCAATTAACGACTCGAAGATGCCGCGGATGGGCATGATGCCTTCGCCCACGGCTACCTGGCTCTCCTTGCTGGAGAAATCGGTCAGATCCTTGGCGTGCATGTTGAAGAGGCGCGGGCCCACGTCGCGGACGGCCCGCGGCACGTTGGCGCCGGCGCGGGCAGCGTGGCCGATGTCGATACAACAGCCCATGCGCGGGTCCATCTTGTCGACGGCGCGCAGCACGGTGTAGGGCGAGGGCCAGAGCTTGTCTTCGGGGCCATGGTTGTGGATGGCGATGCGGATGTCGTACTCCTTCACGAAGCGCTCGATGCGCGGCAGCGTGGTTACGGCCGGACCCCCGGCGACAATGACTTTGACGCCAGCGCGCTTTGCGTACTCGAATTTGGCGCGGATGTCGTCGTCTTCGTCTTTGTCGAAATAGACGGTGCCGATGGCGTGCACCTTGATGTTGTTGGCGGCGTAGTCGGCCATGGCTGCAGCCTCGGCAGCGGGATCCATGGGCAGGTGGTCCTTCGTGTCCTTGCAGTTCAGGTCGACGAGATTGAGCTGCTTCATGAAGCCGATGAGCTGCGCGCGGGTGAAGTTGCGAAAGGTGTAGCTGGCAAGGCCGAGCTTGATGGGCGAGGGTTTGCCGGTCTCGGGCACGGCCTCTGCCAAAGTGGGAGCCGGTCCGGCGGCAACGCAACCAGCCGCCATCAGCACGCCGGATTGAATGAACTTACGGCGAGACAAGCTTTCTCTCATAAGTGGGAGACTCCTTTTGTTCAGGGTGTGGGTCAGTTTGAAAAAAATTCTCCCTCAGGGGCTAAAGCCCGCAAACATTTTGCTCGATTCATGTACGGGCTGAAGCCCGTACCCTTCAAACTGACCCACTACATTATTCTGCGGCGCCACAGTCAATAGGTGAATCCGCAATTCAATGAGCAACAGGCACAGAAGTTAGCCGCACCAGGATGACACCGTGGGGCGGGACCTGGGGAGAAAAGCTGCCGGTAAACGAACCCAGATCGTGCTGCCGCCAGAGGTCGCGCGCCGTTTGAGTTCCGTTCAACCCGAGCTGCTTCCAGTCCGCAGAGATTGAACGCGGCGCGGTGGTCAAGTTGAAGAAACCGACGGCGGTGGACCCGTCTTCAAGAGGTTTTTCGAGGATGAACTCGTCGTCTGTCTTGCGGACAATCGCTGCTTGTTTCCCGAGCGAGTCCTGATCGACATCGATGACCTCGGAGTTGCAAAGCACATTCAGGGTGAAGGGGTCCAGGTGGGTCATCTCGCCGGAAAAAATGAGTGGCGCGGCCATGAGGGACCACATGGAGATGTAGCTGTATTGTTCTTCGTGGGTCAACGAAGTGAGCCGGCCCGTGGAATCCATATCGCGGGCGTCACCAACCGTTCCTATCAGGATGTAGTCGGGATCGTTCCATCCGCCGGGACCGGCATTCGCGCTGTGCGCGGCATTGGCAAAGCCTATTCTGTAAAAGCCGGGCAGAGCGTCGCCGGGCTCCAATCCGAGGTCGCCGGTAGTTCGCCAGGAGTTGCCGCCAACCTGGCGTCCCCAGGTCCAAACGTCCGCCATTCCGTATTGGCACATATTGAGGACAACATCGCGATCGAGGCCGCGGAGGATTCCGCCCATTTTGATGTAAGGCTTCTGAAATTCTGCAGGGGTCTTATCTTTGGCGATGCGGTCGTAGGAGCACCAATCGTACTTGAGGAGATCGAAGCCCCAAGCGGCGAAACGGCGCGCGTCCACATCTTCGTGCTGGTACGAGCCCTCAAATTGGGCGCAGGTCAAAGGGCCGGGAGAACTATAGATGCCCGCTTTCAGTCCCAGAGAGTGGACATAGGCGGTGAGCGCAGGCATGTCAGGAAAGCGGGAGTTGGGCAGAATGTTGCCCTGCGCGTCGCGCGTGGGGCCTTGCAGGGCCGGGTCGTCGGAGCCGGGTTTCCTGGCCCAGCAGTCGTCGATGTCGACGAACTGATAGCCGTAATCGGCCATGCCGGAGGAGATCATGGCGGACGCGGCGGCGCGGATATCGCTGTCGGAGACGTGCTCGTAATAGCTGTACCAATCGTTCCAGCCCATCTGCGGCGTCAGGCCGATGGTGTCGCCAACGACGATTTTCAGGCTACGAGAATCTGAGCCGAGCGCATTTGAAGCCTTGATGGTCACCAGGTATTCGCCAGGATTTTCCGGCGTCTTGCCCGAGATAATTCCAGTTTGCCGATTGAGCTTGAGCGAGGCGGGCAGGTTCTTAGCGAAAAACGTGATGGGACGGTTTCCCGTGCAGGGAATGCGGTAGAGAAATGGATGGCCGGGCCGCGTGCCGTAGACTTTGGGGCCGTTCAGGTGAGGCGTGGGCGGAGGCGGCGGAGTGCGCAGATCGGAGGTCTGCTGGCTGGTTGCGGTGTAGTGGCCCATAAGAAGAGCCACCAGCATAACGGCGAATCGAGAGGCAGGGCGCCTACCAATGTGCATCATTTTAGCGAGAGTCTCCGGTCACGGCTTGAAGTCGCCCAAGTATATCGCCTGAGCGGTTCCACAATTTCAGCGCCCTTTCGGATTTCTCGAAATGTGGCATTCGCCGCGGCGAATGCCACTTGGCAGCAGCGGCTTTGGGATACAGCAACTGTAGAACCGCTGCAGGGGCATTGCGGAGCTTTCTGCATGGCGGGTCCCGCGCGCGTTTGTTCCAATTGATCCGGATTTTGACCCGTTTCTTCGGTGACGCCGGCCCCCGGCTTACAGTTTGCCGAATCGATAGACGAAGCCTGCTGTGAAGCCGAAGGAGTTTTGGGTTGTTGAGCCGAAGCCGGTGGCCAGGTCTTCGCCGCTGAGCCGGAGGCTCATGCCGGGCGTGGGATTGTATTGGCCGACGATGCTGGCGCCCGCAGCGTAGGTGGTTCCGTCGGGCCAGATACCCAGGGTGGCAGAGCCCAGCCCGTTGGTGTCTCCGGAGAAGTCGCTGAGTGAAACTCCGCCCAGAACGCGGCCGGAGATGGAAGCCTTGGGCACGGTATAGAACCGGTAGGACGGTCCGGCCATCAGGTTGTACATGCTGATCTTGGGCCGGGTCAGGTTGTACGGGTTCAGGCCGGTATAGGCAATGCCGTAGAAGCCGCGGGCGTCAAAGGTGATGCCGAAACGCTCGCTGCGATAGCGGGTTACGCCCGCGTCCCATCCGTAGAATGCGGTGCGCTGGAGCGAGGCGCCGGGCGTAAAGCGCAGGTAGCTGGCGCCGGAAAATGCCTCATACAGGTGGCCGTAGGTGTCGCGGATGGCCGCGGCGCGGCGCTGCTCGCGGCGCTGCCGGATACGGGCCTGTACGGTCATCTGACCGGATTCCTGGGAGGGCTGCTGGGCCTGGGAACTCGAGGAACTGGAACTCGAGGAACTGGGGGCCTGGGAATCGCTGCTCGAAGATGAAGCCGTGGATTGGGCCAAAAGTGCGGCGGGCGCGGCCAGAGTCAGCACCAGGAAAAGGCGTCGAAAAGAGTGCATCGTGATCGGGATTCCTCCATGGGAGTGCGGAAACACAGCTGCGCCGGCAGACCCGCGCACAGTGCTCCCCCCAACTGGTATTAAATCATCCCGGGGGCAGCATTGTGGGCGAGTCTATCGCTCGTTAGAGCTTGCAGCTCTTTAGACGGCTGTGAAAGCGGATGGGCGCGTCACACAATTGCGTTCAGATCGGACTGGAGCTGCTGCTGGTCAAAACCGCCCGGCGATCCCTTGGCGGTGAGCCACGCCTGGTCCAGCAGGGCATGGGCTTCATCGCAGTATTTGTTCCAGAAGGTGACGGTCATGACCTTGAGCTGGCCCCAGGTAATGCAGGTAAAGCTGTTCTGGTCGTACCTGGCCACAAACACGCAGTGGCCGCCCCAACTGCCCGGCTTGGCCTTGGCGCCGCCGCGGGGAACCACATCCCACACATCCTGGGTCTGCGCCGTGAGGGGCAAGCTGAGGCCGATGTAAACGCCGCCAAAGAGGGCGATGGACTGGCGAATTTCAATCAGGTTCGAGACCTTGGGGTCGGCGAAGGCCGTCAACGTGTTGCCGGCAAAGCCGCTCTTTTTCCAGTCGTTCAGCACGTCCAGCTCAACGCCGCCATTGTCGGTTTTGGGGTTGCCGGGGACGTAACCGTCCCACTGCTCGTAGTAGGTCTCTATGGTGGAGTCGGGAACCGTGACCTCAGTTCCGGTATTGGCGGTGAACACCTGGATGGCATGACCGACGCCGGCGATGGTGCAGCAGCCCAGCGTATCGTTCATCATCATGCCCCATGAAGTGATGCCCTTGGTCCAGTCCGCGGTGGGTGGAGGCGGGGGCAGCGCAGGGGTCAGATATTTGCCCAGCCGCAGGGTGCGGCTGTCGGTCTTGATGGCCTTGCGGCCCAGTTTCATTTGGGAGTGGTCTGCCATAAATACATCCTTTCTCTTGAGTAGGATGGCCGCTCTGTGAGTTGGCGGCTCGGGGTGGGACCTTATCCAGGGAAGAGACGATAGCAATAAGCTACGAGGTAAAAGTTTCAAATCCGGAAAAGAAAGTAAAGTGAAATTGGCTGAGTGTTTCTGAAACGGTTCTTCAGCCCTCGTCGCCCCTCATTTGACATACGATGAAGGTGACCGGAGAACAACGACAGATGTGGCGAGTTCTACTTGGTATTCTGCTGGGCTGCATTCTCTTCCCTGCAGCGCTGCTGCTTTACTTCCAGTACGGCTTTCCGCCGCTGGCAGTTGGCGACAAGCCTTTCTATGGGGAAGAGGGGTTAACCCAGGCGCCGCTTCACTCCCGCGTTCCGCGCGAGGCGCCAAAGTACGCGCCGATCCCTTTGACTGAAGAGAACCTGGTGGCCGGCGCGCATGTGTACGTTGATCGGTGCGCGGTTTGCCACGGCATTCACGGCAAGCCGTCCTCAATCGGCTCGCGTATGTACCCCATTGCGCCGCCGCTGTGGGAAAGGAAGAGCGTTGATGACGTGGTTGGGGTGAGCAGCGATCCGCCCGGGGAAACTTACTGGAAGATTTCGAACGGGCTAAGGCTCTCAGGGATGCCCGCTCACCAGGGAGTTTTGACCGATACTGAGATTTGGCAGGTGAGCCTGCTCTTGGCCAACGCCAACAAACCGCTGCCGCCGGCGGCCCTGGCCTTGTTGCATGAGCAGGCAGCCCAGCCTGAGCCGAAGGCGAAGAAGCCGTCGCCGGATGCAGACGAGTAGGCGGCGGGACATAGACCGGTTTGGCAAAGACCAGACTCGAAAGGGTGAGAGACTATGGGCATGCTTGATCTGCTGAAGAAGGGCTTTGGTTACGTGCTAATGAGCATGGGCGTGTCGAGCCCGACGAAGAAGCCTGCGCCTAGGCCGAAGGCTTCGGCTGCGTCGGAGACGAAAAAAAGTTGAGTGAGCTTAGTGCTTTCCAGGGTCTCAAAAGCGAGACCTGGGGCACCCGCTTTTCGCGCATGGTAGAAATCCCCGGGGCCTTGGTGCTCTGAGATTTTGAGACTGCGGCCCTTCAGTAACATCCAACAAAAGTACGCCGGGCGGAATTGCGGGTGCGGGATGAGTGTGTCCGCGCGTCCAGGGTGGATTTTCTTCCCCGTACAATTGAAGATGGATGCGTGATTGATGGCGGAAGCGGAGAAGGATAAGCCCAAACAACTGAGCCAGCAGGAGCCGGCCCGCAAGCCCGACGAAGACCCCGTAGGAAAGGTCTACGATTCGCGTCTGGCGCGGCGTCTGGCCCACTTCCTGCGCCCGTACTGGCTGCAAGCCACTATCTCCGCCATCGCGGTCACCATCAAATCCCTCGGAGACGTGGCCGGACCTTTCCTGGTGATGGTGGGCATCGACCACTACTTTCCGCAGAATCGCGCCTCGAACGACGTGCTTAGCGCTACGCACGGATTCAGCTCTGCCAGGTGGCTCACCGGCCGGCTCTCGCCCGACCCCATGCACGGCATCACCCAACTGGCTGAGATTTTCCTGGCCATACTGGTTTCGTCGTATCTGTTCGAGTTCATCCAGACGTACCTGATGCAATGGACCGGGCAGAAGATCATGTTCGACCTGCGCCGCGACATCTTCCGCCACATGCAGCGGATGCACGTGGGATTCTTCGATACCCACGCCGTTGGCCGGCTGGTGACGCGCCTGACATCGGACGTGGACGCCATCAACGACATGTTCACCGACGGCATTCTGGCCATCGTGAACGATTTTTTCACGCTCTCGATCATGGCCGGAGTGATGCTGGCCATCAAGTGGTGGCTGGCGCTTCTGGCCTTCGCGGTGCTGCCCATCATCCTCGTGGTGACGCGCATTTTTCGCGATCACGTGCGCGAGAGCTACCGCCGCGTGCGCGCCGCCATCGCCCGCATCAACAGCTTTACCCAGGAACACATCAGCGGCATGAGCGTGGTGCAGCTCTTCAACCGCGAGAAGCGCGCCTACAAGGACTTTGAGGCGGTCAACGAGCAACACATGGTCGCGTTCAAGGACACGATTTTCGCTTACGCGCTCTATTACCCCGCCGTGGAATTGCTCTCATCGATTGCCATCGCCATGGTGATATGGCGCGGAGGCTTCGGCGTGCTCGCCGGTACGGTCACCATCGGCATGCTGGCCAGCTTCAACATGTATTCGCAGCGGTTTTGGCGACCGATCCAGGATCTGAGCGACAAGTACAACATTCTTCAGGCGGCGATGGCCGCATGCGAGCGCATCTTCAAACTGATGGACACGGCCCCCGGGATTGTGAGCCCGGCGAACCCGAAGATCGGCGACGGGTCGAACCGCATCGTGTTCGATCACGTGTGGTTCACCTATCAGAAGCTGACGGAAGAACAGGCACTGGCCGTGCAGGCGGCGAGTGCGCTGGGTTCAGAGGGGAACGCGGAGCTGCTCAGCGCGATCGACGGCATTGAGTGGATTCTGAAAGACGTTTCGTTTGCCATCGAACCGGGCCAGACGGTGGCGATTGTGGGCCACACCGGCGCGGGCAAGACCACGCTGACCAGCCTGATGATGCGCTTCTACGAGGTGACGGCGGGACGCGTTTTATTGGACGGTACCGATCTGCGCGAGCACGATCTCGATGAACTGCGCAGGCATTTTGCCGTGGTGCTGCAGGATCCGTTCCTGTTCACCGGCACCATCGGCGAGAACATACGCATGGGCAACGACGAGATCGGCGACGAGACGCTGCGCCACGCCGCCCGCGATGTAAATGTGCTCGACTTTATTGAGAACCTGCCGGCGCAGTTTAATGAGCCGGTGCGGGAGCGCGGCAACTCGCTTTCGACGGGGCAGAAGCAGCTCATCAACTTTGCGCGCGCGCTGGCTTACAATCCGCGCATCCTGATTCTGGACGAAGCGACGTCGAGCGTCGACACCGATACCGAGTTGCGCATCCGGTCGGCACTCGAGCGCATGGTGGAGGGCCGCACCAGCGTGCTGATCGCCCACCGGCTCTCGACCGTGCAGCGCGCTGACACCATCCTGGTGATGCACAAGGGGCAGCTGCGCGAGATGGGCTCGCACCAGGAACTGCTGGCCCATCGCGGACTCTATTGGAAGCTCTACCAGTTGCAGTACAAGGATCAGGAAATTGGCACGGGCGCATCGGCGCTGGGCGAGCCCTCGGTGGCGCCGGCGATGTGAGAGAAGCAGGGAATAGGGAATAGGGAGCAGGGAATAGAAGTGCTCGGCCCGTGAAGCCGCGATCGGGATATGATGAAATAAGGGTTTCTCCGCCAGATCTCTCCACAAGAATGCATTTGAATCGGACGCAGGGACGGATGAGCGAAAGTGTAACCAGAAAAGTTGAGCTGTTCGACACCAGCCTTCGCGATGGGCTGCAGCAGCCGAACCTCGAAATCTCAGTGCCCAACGCGATGATGCTGCTGGAGCGCATGGGGGCCTTCGGCATCAAATATGCCGAGATTGGCTTTGCCGGAGCCAACAAGCTGGTGAGCGACCTGTGCGCCGCGGTCGAGCGGCATTGACACCGGCGGCATGAAGCTGGCCCTGTTCGGCAGGACGCGCGGCCGCGGAACGAAGGTGGAAGACTGGCCCGACGTCAGATTTATTCTCAATCAGCGCAATCGCATCCCCGTGGCGGTAGTGGTGGTCAAGTCGCGCCTGCTGGATGTGATGCACTCGCTCGAAACTACTCCCGAAGAGAACCTGCTCATGGCCTGGGAGACGGTCGAATGCCTGCATGCCAACGGTCTCGAAGTGATCGTGGACCTGGAGCACGGCATGGACGCGTATTGCGGGCGGCGCGAGATGGGTGCGCCGTGCGACCCCGATTTTGCCAAGCGCGGCCGCGATTACTTCCATGAGTTGGCCGGCCAGTGCGAGCGGCAAAAAGTGAGCCGCATCGTGGTGTGCGACACCAACGGCGGTTCGAGCCCTGAGGAAGTGGAGGAAGTGATCGGCGGGCTGGTGAGGGACTTCCCGCAGGCAGCCATCGGTTTCCACGGCCACACCGATCGCGGCCTGGGCGTTGCCAACACGCGCGCGGCGATTCTGGCCGGCGCCATGCACGTGCAGGGCACGCTGCTGGGCACGGGCGAGCGCTGCGGCAACGTGAATCTGACCACGGTGGTCGGCGCCATGCAGGTGCGCGGCGAGGCGGAGTTTGTTCCGCCGCAATCGCTGGCCGGGCTCACCAGCCTGGCGCACTCGGCCTATGGCGCATTTGCTCTCGATCCGCCTCACGGCGCGCCGATTGTGGGCCCCGGGGCATTCGGCACGTGGGCGGGCATGCACGGATCGAGTGAGAACAAGAATCCCGGCGCGTATCTGTGGTGCAATCCGGCGGAGGTTGGCGCGGTTCCCACGATTGGCGTGAACGGGCAATCGGGACGCGCGAATATTGTTCTGTTGTCGAAGGATCTCGGCGTGCCGCTTAGCTCAAAGCAGGCGCAGGCGCTGCTGGACGCCAACCAGGCGATGATCGAAGGCGGCGGATTCACGGCCAGCGAGGTTTCGTTCAAGCTGGCCTGCATGCGGACCCTGGGAACGTTGCCCGATTGGTTCACCGTCAGGAGCTGGCGCGTCTTTGACGAATGCGATGACGTGGGCGACCACTACGCCATCGCCTTTATGACCTTGATGCTCACAGACTCGAAAGTTACCACGACGCGAGCCGAAGGCGCCGGCCCCGTCGACGCACTTACCAGAGCCTTGCGGCTCGAACTCGAGAAGCCATTTCCGGCGCTGGCCGAGATGCGGCTGGGCACTTTCACGGTTGCTGCTCTCGATGTGTCGGCGCACGACTCTGCCGCGCATGTGCGCGTGACGGTCAGCTTCCATGCCGATGGCTACGATCCGTGGATCACCGCCGGCGTGAGCAGCGACATGAACCAGGCGGCGCTGATGGCGATTGTGGATGGTTTCCACCACTGGCTGTTGATTCGAGGCACAAGAGCAGGCGGGAAAGCTGCTGAGATTTCACCCGCTATTGCTGAGTTATAAACTTCACAATCTCGTTCATAACCCGCGGCCCCTGGTCAGTGGCGAAGAGAAACTGCGCGTGGGCCGATCCGTTGACCACAATCAGCTTTTTGGGTTGCGGGGCTTGTGCGTAATGTGCCTCGATGCCGGCTCGCCAAAATACCGCAAAGCGAGACTGGTAACCGAAGTGTGACCTGAGGCACACTGGTTTTCCTATCCCGGGGTGAGAATAAACTCGTGTGGCCGGCGAGCTCAAGTGCTCACAAGGCCTGGGAGGATTCGCACTTATGAGTGATCTTGCTCCGCTGGCAGAGGCTGTTGCCGTTGATCCGCTTGTTGGCCACCCGCCCGACTACCACGTCTTTGACAAGTTCATAGAGCGCTGCAAAGCGCTTCCAGCCATCACCACGGCAGTGGTTTGGCCGCTCTCTGACGTTGCCCTGCGCGGCGCGGTTGAGGCTGCGACGGCCGGCCTGATTGAGCCCACGCTGATCGGACCCGAGGACCGCATGAAGGCCCTGGCCCAGAAGATCGGCGTCGACATCAGCAGCTACCCCGTACTGCAGGCAGAGACTGAAGACAAGGCGGCCGAGATTGGCGTATCGATCTGCCGCTCGGGAATTGCGCTGGCCCTGATGAAGGGCAGCCTGCACACCGATGAGCTGCTGAAGCCAGCCATGGCGCGCGACACCGGCCTGCGCACCGCGCGGCGTATCTCCCACGTGTTCATCATGGATACGCCGGCCTACGCGCGCACGCTGCTGATTACCGACGCGGCCATCAACATCACGCCCGAGCTTGAAGACAAGGTCGACATTGTGCAGAATGCCATCGACCTGGCTCACGCGCTGGGCATTCCTGAGCCCAAGGTGGCAATGCTTTCGGCCATTGAGACCGTTAACCCCAAGATCAAGTCGACGCTCGACGCCGCGGCATTGTGCAAGATGGCCGATCGCGGCCAGATCACCGGCGGAATCCTCGACGGCCCGCTGGCCTTCGACACCGCCGTCAGCGCCAAGGCAGCGAGTATCAAGAAACTGGTTTCGCCGGTTACCGGCCAGGCCGACATTCTCGTGGTTCCCGATCTCGAGAGCGGCAACATGCTCGCCAAGCAGCTTGAGTACCTTGGCGGCGCGCAGCTCGCGGGCATCGTGCTGGGCGCGCGTGTGCCTACCATTCTCACCAGCCGGGCGGACTCGGCTGAGACGCGACTGGTGAGTTGCGCTGTGGCCGTGCTGCTGCATTACGCAGAGCATCCGGCAATGAAGGTGTAATTCTCTCTCCAAAGGCAAGAAGCAAGGGCGGGCGCGAGCGATCGTTGCCCGCCTTTTCATATCCGCTCAATGCGGTGAACCCGGCCGCGCGCACGGGTGCGACACTGGAAGAATGGATCCAAATTCGACGGCGCTGGGCTCGACTGCCCTGTTCTTCGATCTCGATGGCACGCTCACCGACTCAAAGCCCGGCATCCTGGGCTGCCTGCGCAAGGTCATTCAGGAACGTGGCATGAGCGACCCCGGGCCGCTCGACCGTTTCATCGGCCCGCCAGTTGAGGAGTGGGTTACATACCTGTTGCCTGACGGATCCGAAGAAGAACACCTGGCCCTCGCGCGAGACTATCGCGCCTGCTACAGCCGCGAGGGGTGGTCAAACAATTCGGTTTTTCCCGGCGTGAGCCAGATGCTGGCCCAACTGCACGCGGCCGGCTTTCCGCTCTACGTCTGCACCTCGAAGTATGAGCCCTTTGCGGTGCGCATTCTTGAGGCGTTTGAGCTGGCGCCGCTCTTTAGAGGCATCTACGGCGACAAGCTTGAGTATGCGAGCCACGCCAAGGCCGATCTGCTGGCGCGGATCCTCAGCGATCGGGGGATTGATCGTGGCAACGCGTGGATGATCGGCGACCGCAGCTTCGATATCGAGGCGGCGCACGCCAACAACCTTCGCTGCCTGGCAGCCGGCTGGGGTTACGGCTCGGCGGAGGAGTGGGCCGACGCCGATGCAGTTGCACCCACGCCCGGCGACGTCCTGGCCATCGTTGCCGGCGACCTTGCTGTCCGCTGAATCGCATTAAGCTCTATTCCACCGAGCCGGCGAGCTATCCACAGAGCCTGATGGCCATGCATCTGATGGCCGCGCGCTGGATGCTGTCCCTCATTTGAGAATCCCCCGAATAGAACTGAACTGCGTCTGCGCGCAGGGGCCGATGCGTGGTTGCCGAATAGGGTTTTCTCTCGACCGAAGAAGTCTGTGGAAATTATTTGGATCAAATACGTGTCCTGATTGAAATCAGCGATTTGCGCTGGAATAAGTGGTTTAAAAATAATTGCTTTCACAAATATGTTGACAGTCGTCTTGCATTTCGCTTAATCTAGTAACGGTAACTATTGTCGCCATGGAGGTTTACATGCGTCATATCATCGCATCTACTGTTGTGCTTTCATCCCTGCTTCTCCCCGCAGCGGCTTTTGCCAGCAAGCCGACCGATCAGCCCGCTGCCTCAACCCCGGCGCCCCGCGTCAGCACCGGCGTAATCGGGCCCTTCCTTGTGAACTCGTTGAATCTCACCGCCCCCGAGGGACTTCCCGCATCTGACATTCCGGCCGATGCCCAGGTTGGTGTCTCCTTCGTGGTCGATGAAAAGGGTTTGCCTGAGAACATCCAGGTGACCAAGAGCATCAACCCGAGCTGGGATGCGCAAGTTGTTGAAGCAGTCAGCAAGCTGCACTATCGCCCTGCCCGCATCGACGACCAGAAGATCCCGGTCGACATGAACCTGACCGTCGTTATCGCCAAGTAGCCCTCCCCACCTAAGAAGAATTCTCTCGCGCCCCGCGCTGAGCATGGCAACCAATGCATGCGCAGAGTGGGGCGCTGTTTGTTTGGGCTCAGTGCGCCGCGTCTTCGCGCTTGTCGTAACTGGTTCCGAGCACAGCCCAGGACCGGCCGCGGCTACCGGTTTACGAACGCGAGGACTTTTGGGGCGATCTGGCCGGCGCACTGCACCGGCGCAAGGTGGCCGCAGCCGGGAAAAACGTCGAGTTGGGCATGCGGAATCAGCTTATCCATCTCCTGGCCCTGCGCGAGCGGAGTGATGTGGTCCGCTTCACCCCACACGATGAGCACCGGCATCTTGAGCGTTGGCAACAACGCGTCGGTCGCGTCCTGCCCGGTGAGCATCGATGCCATGGCCCGCTGAATCACCCAGGCCTGTTCGTGAGAGAGGCGCAGAATGTCGTGCGCGACAAAGCCCGGCACCCTGGGCGGATTGGGCATGAGCAGCGCATCGAGATCTGCGAGCTCGGCTGAGTTCGATGGCGTGAAGAGCCGCGTATCCCAGCCCGGGTCGATGTGGAGTCCGGCGGAATCGAAGAGCATCAAACGCTGGATGCGGGCGGGGATCTCGCCGGCGATGAGCTGCACGATCCACCCGCCCATCGACCATCCGCCGAGATCCACGCGATCAAGGTGCATGACGTCCATGAATCCGATGACGATGTGCGCCTGGTCGCGCACCGAGTAGGAAAAGCTCGCGGGCCACCCGCTGCGGCCGAAGCCGGGCAGGTCGGGCATGTAGACGCGGTAGCCGGCGCGGGCCAGCGGGGGCGCCAGGTTGCGCCAGTCCTCGGCGCGCCCGCCCAGGCCATGAACCAGCACGACGGGCTTGCCGTTTTCAGGCCCTTCGACCAGGTAATGCACACGAGTGCCGTCGATCGAAACTTCCGAGTTGTGGACGCCCGTCAGCGCCTCGCGCAGGTACATCGATCCATTGAAGTAGCTTACCGGGCGCAGAAGAAAGCCGATGCCGGCGGCGATGGCCAGCGCGAGCGCAACCCAGATAACGCGTCTTACGAGTTTCATCGTTTTTCCTCTGCGAACCCAATGTTAATGGCCCTGAGCCATCTGCCATCCCTTTTCAATGACGCGCGCAGTGATGGGATCGAGCAGAAGCGCGCTGTGACTGTTCCACTCTGCCCGCTCCACCCAGCGCACCGCATCCGCGTCAGAAGCTGCCCGCAACTCGCCGCCTGTCACGCGGCATAGGTAATCGGCAATCACATAGTGGAAGCGCACGCGGCTGTCTTCGCGATGAATACGGTCGAGCAGTTCCACAAGCTCCAGCACATCCACCTCGAGTCCCGTCTCTTCGCGCACCTCGCGGGCTACGCCTTGGGCAAGCGATTCGCCCACCTCCAGCACGCCGCCCGGCAGGGTCCAATGGCCTTTCATGGGATCGCGGCCGCGCCGGACGAGCAGCACCCGGCCATCGTTCACGATGACGGCGCCGACGCCAACCAGCGGCGCTTGAGGAAACTCTCGCTGCATGAACCTACGATAGTGCGTGCGGGGGTGCGTACCGCAAGCGGCGCTGGGGCCAGTTTTCCCGATTTCGTTGTCATTCGTCGATCGGAGACAGCCGGTCTTCCTCGCTCCTCTCTCCTAGAACTCGGGAAAACTGCCTCCTAGCGCCTCTCTAGTCAAAGAAGGCGACATGCTCACCGCGGTCGAATCCCTGCCGCGGCCTCTATCATCCATAAAGAAGGGTGTTTGGGTAGGAGGGCCTCGGCAATGGCGGAAGTGACGCTTCAGATCGATGGAATGCATTGCGGATCGTGTGTCCGCCGGGTGAGCCAGGCTCTGGCCTCGACTCCGGGAATTGAATTGAAAGAAGTGCGCGTGGGGGCGGCGAGGTTTGTTTCAAGCAACGAGCCGGAGGCTGTGGACCTGGCGATTGCCGCGCTGGTGCGAGCCGGCTACAAGGCGCATGTTGAGCACGCGCAAGAACACGCAGGATCATAGGTGGCTTCATCCGCGACAGTATCGCTCGATCTGCCGGTGCTGGGTATGACCTGCGCGGCCTGCCAGCACCACGTAGAGGAGGCGTTGCGCTCGACGGCCGGAGTGGAATCGGCGCGCGTTGACCTGATGGCGCACCGGGCGAACGTGGTCTTCAATCCCGCGGTGGCTCGGCCCGAGGAGCTGGTTGCGGCCATACGCGGCGCGGGGTATGACGCAGTGTTGCCGCGCGCGGGCGAGGCGGCCTCAGCTTCAGCCGAACGCGACCAGGAGAAAAATGCAGCACGGAAGGCGTGGGTGACCATCGCCGCCGGCGCCGCAGCCATGCTGCTGGCCATGCCGCTCGGCCCGGAATCGATGAATGAGATGGGTGCGGCAGACCACGCGCTCTTGAAGCTTCTGCCGTGGCTCTACGCGATTCCAGCCGATGCTCTGCGCTGGCCGCTGCTGGTTCTCACCGCCGTCGTTCTTGCGTGGGCGGGCCGCACCATTTATTCGAGCGCTCTTCGCGCGCTGCGTCACGGCGCCACCAACATGAACACTCTGGTTGCGCTGGGCACGTCCGTGGCGTTTGTCTACTCGGCCTACGCAACCGTTGCGCCTGCGCCCGGCCGCGAGGTTTACTTTGACGCGGTGCTCTTGATTCTAGGATTTCTCTTGTTGGGTAAAACGCTGGAAGCGCGCGCAAAGCGCCGCGCGTTGAGCGCACTGCACTCGCTTTCGCGTTTGCGTCCGGCAACGGCGCGGCGCATTGTGAATGGCGTCGAGGTGGAGACGCCGCTCGAGGAGGTTTGCCCCGGCGACAAAATTGTTGTTCTGCCCGGCGAGCGGTTCCCGGTAGACGGCACAATTGTTGAAGGCCGCACCACGGTGGACGAGTCGATGCTGACCGGTGAATCGACGCCGATTGCGCGTGAAGCGGGCGAGCGCGTGCTGGCCGGCTCGCTCAACTACGAGGGCGCGGTGGTGTGCCGCGCCGAGTCGCTGGGCGAGGCTACGGTTCTCTCTCAAATTACGCGCATGGTGGAACAGGCGCAGCGCTCGCGCGCGCCCATGGAGCGGCTGGCCGACCGCGCCAGCGCCATCTTCGTCCCCGTGGTTCTGGTGCTGGCGCTCATCACCTGCATTGCGTGGCTCGTGGCTGCGAGATCGGTTTCGATGGCGATTGCAAATACGGTTGCGGTGTTGGTGATCGCGTGCCCGTGCGCCATGGGGCTGGCCGTGCCTGCGGCACTCACGGTTGCCGTGGGCCGCGGCGCGCAGCTTGGCGTATTGTTCAAGGGCGGGGAAGCGCTGGAGCGGCTCGCTCATCTGGACGCGATCGTTCTCGACAAGACAGGAACGATTACCGTGGGAAGGCCGGTGCTGGAAAGAATACAGGGAACAAGGGAACAAGAAAGCAGGGAACGAGGGAACAAGGGAACAAGAGAACGAGAGCACGAGTTGCTGCGAATGGCTGCTGCGGCAGAAGAGCGGTCGAATCATCCGCTTGCCCACGCGATTGTGGAGTTTTCTTCTGGTCTTGGACTGACATGGGAGCCGGCGCAGGAGGTACAGGTGCTGCCCGGGCGAGGGCTTTCGGCTCGCGTGGAAGGTCATGAGGTTCTGCTCGGCAATGAAGCGCTGTTTGCGGAGTTTCTAGTTGCGCTGCCGGCTGGGCTGCCCGCACCGGAGCCGGGTGTGACGCGGCTATGGATGGCCATGGACTCGAAGCCCGCGGCGTACTTTGACGCGCGTGACGCATTGCGGCCCGATGCCGCCGAGGCTGTGGCCGCGCTGCGCCGCGCAGGGCACCGAGTGCTGATGCTTACCGGCGACTCGGCCGCGGCTGCCGCGCCGATCGCTCAGGCCGCGGGCATCGCCGAGGTCGAGGCCGGCTTTGACCCGGCAAGGAAGCTGGCGCGCATTCGCGAACTGCAGGCTTCGGGTCTGCGCGTGGCCATGGTGGGCGACGGCATCAACGACGCAGCCGCTCTGGCGCAAGCCGATGCGGGCATCGCCATGGGCTCGGGCGCCGACCTGGCGCAGGAGGCCGGCGACGTGCTGCTGCTGCGCGCGCAGCCTTCGCTCATTCCCGCATCCATCGACCTGGCGCGTGCAACCCTGCGCATCATGCGACAGAATCTCTTCTGGGCGGCCGGCTACAACGTTCTTGGCATTCCGCTTGCGGCGGGGCTGTTCTATCCCGCGTTCCACATTTTGCTCACGCCGTGGCTGGCGTCGGCGGCCATGGCGCTCAGCTCCATTTGCGTGCTTGGGAACAGTTTACGGCTGCGCGGCTGGCAGCCGGCAGTCAAGCCTGCCCTTGCGACACGCTAAACTAAGGACGAGAGCCCTCAGTGCGTATCCTCACCCGCTACATCCTCGGCGAGATTCTTTCCCACACCTTCATCGGGTGCGCGCTCTTCACGTTCATTCTCTTCATGCCCAATCTGCCTCACATTCTTGAGGTGGTGGTGCGCAACGCCTCAACGCTCTCCGATGTTTTTGAGATATTTCTCTTCACGCTGCCGAATCTGCTCAAGTACACAATTCCCATGTCGGTGCTGGTGGGCGTACTGCTGGGTTTGAGCCGCATGGCCTCAGACAGCGAAATCATCGCCATGCGCGCCTCGGGCCTGGGTATCGGGTACTTTGTGCGCGTCTCGGCCATCGTGGCAGTTGGCGGAACGCTGCTGGGTTTGGCCAATACGCTTTATCTTGCACCGCGCGCCAACCAGGCCATCCTCAACATGGAGCAGGCACTGGAAACTTCGCAGGCCTCCTATGAGATTCAGCCGCGCGTCTTCTACGAAGACTTCAAGAATTCTGTGCTCTACGTGCAGAACGTGCACTCCGGCGCCGGCCCGTCGAACTGGGACCAGGTCTTCATGGCTGACGTAAGCGATCCGGCCAGCCCGGTCATCACCACCGCCGCAACAGCCACCGTTGTGAACGACGGCAGCCAGGAATTGATGATGCGCCTGCGCGATGGATTGCACGACGAAACGGTCGCCGACCAGCCGGGCGCGTCGAATATTTCAACGTTCACGACCTCTGACATGCACCTGGCACTGAGCCAGACGAGCGACGTGCACCTGGGCCGCATGGATACGGCTATCTACGCTCTGCCCCTGCGAATGTTGCTCGACCGTGTTCATGGTCCCGATGCGCAGCGTTTCCTGGTCGAATTGCACAACCGTTTCGCATTTCCTGCCGCCTGCATCGTGCTGATGCTGGTTGGCGTTCCGCTGGGCGCAGCTTCGCGCCGCGGCGGACGCAGCTCCGGTTGGGTCTTCACCATCCTCCTGGTCTTTGTTTACTACTTCCTCTCTTCCACCGGCATCGCACTGGGCCGCCAGGGCAAACTTCCCGTCTTTCTAGCCGTGTGGTTGGCCAACATCCTGTTTGCCGCGGCCGGCACATTATTGCTGTGGCAGATGGCCACGGGTGGACGCTTGCTGGCCGCCATCTCGGGATTGACCTCGCACTTGCCGCGCTTTACCTTCAAGCCGCGGCCCAAAACGAACGGCTCCGGCAACGGTTCGGCGTTTGGTGGTTTGCTCGATCGCTTCCAGCCGCGCGCCACAGCCGCGCGCGCGCGCAGCCGCCACGCGTTTCCACGCATCCTCGACGAATACGTGGTCCGCGAATTCGTCTCCATGTTCCTGCTGGTGCTGGCGGCATTCGTCCTGCTTCTGATCATCTTCACCTTCTTCGAACTGATAGGCGATATCATCCGCAATCACATCTCGCTGGTCACAGTCGGCGATTACCTGGTGAATCTCACGCCCAGCATGCTCTACCAGGTTGCGCCGCTTGCGGTGCTGATTGCAGCGCTGGTGGTCTTCGGCGTCCTCAACCGCAACAGCGAGATCGTGGCCATGAAGGCCACGGGCATCAGCCTCTACCGGTTGGTGATTCCCATCGTCTCCATTGCCGTTATCCTCGCCATCAGCCTCTTTCTTTTCGACCAGTACTACCTGCCGCAGGCCAACCGCAGGCAGGAGGCGCTGCGCAACATTATCAAAGGCCGCCCGCCGCAAACCTATCTGCACCCCGAGCAGAAGTGGATCTTCGGCCAGCCCAAGCCCGGCGAGCCGGGGCGCATCTTCTACTACCAGTTCTTCGATCCCAATCGCAACGAGTTCGCCAATCTCTCGGTCTTCGAATTCAATCCCCAAACCTTTGCGCTCACGCGGCGCATCTTTGCCGGCCGAGCCGTTTGGGACGAGGATTCAAATTCATGGAAGTTCGAGAACGGCTGGGTGCGCGACATCGACGCAGCCAACGTGACCGATTACCGCACCTTTCTTTCCACCATATTCGCCGAGGTGCACGAGCCGCCCGATTACTTCGAGAAAGAAGATCTGCAGTCGCAGGAGATGAACTTTGCGCAGCTTGAAAAATACGTGCGCGACCTGCAGCAGAGCGGATTCGACACCATGCGGCTGCGCGTGGCATTGTGGCACAAGCTGGCCTACCCGCTGGTCGCCGTGGTGATGGCGATGCTGGCCATCCCGTTTGCGCTTTCAATGGGGCGGCGCGGATCGCTGAGTGGAATTGCCATAGCAATCTTGGTTGCGCTGGCGTTCTGGGTGGTTGACGGTCTATTCGGCGCAATGGGTTACGTGAATTATCTGCCGGCGGCGATGGCCGCATGGTCGTCGGATATTTTGTTCGGGCTGGTGGGCGGGTACCTGCTGCTGCGGACGCCGACGTAGCGCAGCGCGGCGCCGCAAGGCCAGCCGGAAATAAATTGCGCGCCTTCGCTAATTTGGCCGCATCGATACAATAAGACATATGCTTCGCGACCTGGCCCCGCTCTTCAAGTACATGCGCCGCTACCGCTGGGGATACCTGTGGGGCACGCTGGCCTGCGTCACGACCAACATGATCTGGGTGCAGTTTCCGCGCGTGCTGGGCAACGCGATCGACACCATCGCCAGAGGCACGACGCACAAGCAGATCCTTTACTTCGCCGGGCTAATCGTCCTCATCGCGCTCAGCAAAGGAATCTTTCTCTACGCGCAGCGCTGGATCCTCATCGGCATCTCGCGCGATATCGAGTACGACATCCGCAACGAGCTTTTCATGAAGCTCGAGTCGCAGGATACGGGCTTCTACCAGCGCTATCGCACCGGCGACCTGATGGCCCGCATGACCAACGACCTGAATGCGGTGCGCATGCTGCTGGGTCCGGGCCTGATGTACAGCGCGAACACCATCTTTCTGAGCCTGTTTGCCCTGGTTTACCTGCTGCACTACAGCCCCTGGCTCACGCTGGTGGCGCTGGCTCCCATGCCCATCGCCAGCATCCTGGTGCAATATTTTGGCAGCCTCATCCACACCCGTTTCGAACGCATCCAGGCCAGCTTCTCCGACATCTCGGCGCAGGCGCAGGAAAACTACTCCGGCGTGCGCCTCATTCGCGCCTTTGTGCGCGAGAAGTCTGAGATCGGGCGCTTCGAGAGGCTCAATCGCCAGTACATTGCGCGCGCGCTGCGGCTGGTGCAGCTGATGGGCATGCTGTGGCCAACGCTCGAATTCATTCTCGGCATCTCGATGGTGATTACGCTGCTGGCCGGCGGCCACCTGGTGATCGAGCATCGCATCACGGTGGGCGATTTCATCGGCTTCAACACCTACATGCTGCAGCTCATCTGGCCCATCATCGCCGTGGGCTGGGTGGTGAACATCTTCCAGCGCGGCACTGCATCGGTCAAGCGCATCCATGAACTGATGGAAGCCGTCCCCGCCATCTCCGACAGCCGCTCCGCGGTTTCACTTTTTGGTGAGGAGCACAGGCTCAACGGAGACATCGAATTCCGCAACCTCAACTTCAGCTATGGTGGGACGCCGGTTCTCAAAAACATCTCGCTGGCCATTCCAGCCGGCTCGAGCCTGGCCATCGTGGGGCCAACCGGCTCAGGCAAAACTACGCTGGTCAACCTGATCGCGCGGCTCTACGATGCGCCGGAAGATTCGCTCTTCATCGACGGCCGGCCGGTGACCGATTACCCGCTTGCCGTGCTGCGCCGGAACATCGGCATGGTTCCGCAGGAGACATTTCTCTTCAGCGAGACTATTCGCGAGAACCTGGCGTTTGGCGCGCCGCACGCCACTGCGGACGAGCTTTTGCGCGCGGCCGAGGCAGCCCACATCCGCCAGGAGTTCGAGGAGTTTCCGCAGGGCTTTGAAACCATGGTCGGCGAGCGCGGCGTCACGCTTTCAGGCGGGCAGAAACAGCGCTCCGCCATCGCCCGCGCGCTCCTGCGCCGTCCCGCGATCCTCATCCTCGACGACGCGCTGGCCAGCGTGGATACCTACACCGAGGAGCGCATCCTGGGCGGCCTGCGCGACTACACTTCCACCTCGACCACGATTCTCATCTCGCACCGCGTCTCAACGGTGCGCAACGCCGACCAGATCGCAGTATTGAATCGCGGACGCATTGTGGAACTCGGTACGCACGATGAGTTGCTGGCGCGCGACGGTTATTACGCCAGCCTCTACCAGAAGCAGCAGCTTGAAGAAGAGCTGACGGTGGCTGGCTGATAGCGGGTCAGCGAGCCGGCAAGTCGGCGCGTTCACACCGTCCAGTTCACAGGCTTGGCCGCCGCCGGGCTGGCGCTTTCCCCTTCAATCTGGGCGGCAGCCCCGCTCCGCGCCAACCGCAGCGCACCCATATTTGCGCCGGGATCGCGCGCTATTTGCCGCCATGCCTCGCGCACATTCTTCACGCAATCGATGGCGTGCGAGAAGCGCGCATTCGACGCCGACTGCGAAGCCTGCAGAATCTGCGCAAAGATGGCGGCGTAGAATTCGCTCAGCGCCTTGGCCGGCGCGCCGCCCACATCCATGCGCAGCCGCGCCTGCAGGTGAATGATGATGTCGAGCGCTCGCTTGGCCGCGGCCCTACGCCCTTCGGCGTCGCCACGGTCAACGGCGCGCATTGCCTCATGCAGAAAACGCACGATGCCGTCGTATAGCGCAACCACCAGGTCCACGGCCGAGGCGCCGTCCAGTGCGTGTTGGCGATAGCTTCCCATTCTTCTTTCAGCTCCTTAGCCGTTGGTAGTCTGGTCGTATCCGGTGATGGCCGAATAGAGCTCATTCATTCCATTCAGCTCGGTCGGCAGTTGCTGCATGATCTCGTTGGCGCTGTTCAATTCCGTGGTCAGGCTCGACTGCTCGGCCGAAATCATGGAGTTTTCCTTCGAGATCTCGGCGTTGAGCGTGGATTCGATGTTGCTGTTCGAACTCGATGCCAGCGACAGAATGCCCGTTGGCGAACTCGTCCCCGCATTGTTCAGCATGTCGGCAAACGATTGTCCCCAGCCGTTCGCGTTCTGGAAGAAGCCCACCACGCTGTTGTAGTCGGTATTCAGCACCGTATCGAGCGAGTCGGCGTCGAAGGTCAGCGTGCCGTCGTCGTTCACGCTGATGCCCAGGCTGGTGAGGTTGTTGATGTCGGTGTCGCCGCTCGTGTAGTTGAGGGCCGTGTTGGTCGTGGTGTCGGTTACGTTCGAGGTGACGGTAAGCGCGCCGGACGGTCCGGCCGTGCCGGACACAAACTCAAGCTGCGAGCCGTTGGAACTGGTTTCTACATTGGCCGTGACGCCGATGTTTGCGGAGTTGATGGCTGCCGCCAACCCGGCAAGCGTGCTGTTCGACGAGGGCACATCGATGGTCTGCGCGTCGCCGCTGCCCACCTGGATGGCGATCGACCCGGAGAGCGTGTCGCCGGCATTGGCAATAGTGTCGAGATTTCCGTTGGGGTTGGGCGTATTGATGCTGCCCAGCATTTGCTCCTGCAGCAGGGAAAGAGTGGGAGAACCAAAGAGCGGCTCCGCGGTGCCCGAACTGGTGTTCCCTTCCTGCGTGTTGATGGCGCTGACCAGCGAGTTGTAATCGGTAACAAACTGATTGACGGTACTCTCGACATCGGAGTTGTCGTTACCGATGACCACCTGCACCGGGTCGGAGGAGGTGGAGAGAAGTTGAAAGGTCAAGCCCGGGATGAGATTGGAGACGGTGTTCGAGGAGCTGGTCAGGTTGACGCCGTCGACGGTGAGGCTGGCATTCGTGCCCGTCACCGCCGGGGTGTAGCCCAGGGTTGCGCCCGAACCGCTGCTTGTGTCAGTGATGGAATTCGAAGAGACGACGATGTTGCCATTCGCGCCCGAAGTGTCTGAAACCAGGCTCAGCCGCGAACCCGTAGCGTCGGTCAGCACACTGGCGTTGATTCCCGCATTCGATGAGTTGATGGCGGCGGCCAGCCCGGCGAGCGTGTTATCGGAAGAGTCAAGCGTAAATGTCTGCGACGTGCCGCTCGTGCCCACCTGTAGGGTGATGGAGCCGGTGAGCGTGTCGGATGCGTCAGGGATTTCAGCGAGGTAACCGCTGGAGGTTGAGGCGAGGCTGTTCACCAGCACGGTATGCGTACCGGCGACTGCCGAGGTCGAAGCGGAGGTGAGCTCGAGAACGTTGGTGTTCGAGCTCGAACCTGTTTTCTCCGCCAGGATCCCGTTAAAGTCAGTCAGCGAGCTCACGTCGTTGGACAGATTCGAGACCAGCGTGCCCAGGTTGGAGATCACCGTGTCCTGGCTCTCCAGCGTGGTCAACTGGTCTTTCCACGGCGTCTCGACATTCTGGAGATTGGCCACAATCTCAGAGACCGTTGTGCTCACGTCGAACCCGGTGCCGCTGGTTGGCGAGCCGAAGCTCAGCCCTACTGTGCCCATTGCAGCCTCCATCGATGCTTGAAGCAGCCTTTAAGCCACATGCCCAATCAGCGGATTGGAAACGGCTCATGACGGTTCGCCAGGGGGTTCAAACGCAGAACAGGGCGCCCTTGCGGACGCCCCGTTCTGGTTTGCGCCAGTTGGCGGTTGATTTTGGCCCTGGCGCCACGCAATTCACGCCGGGGACCCCGGTTTACTGCAACAGCTTGGTCACTTCCTGCTGCATGCTGTTGGCCTGCGCCAGTGCCGCGATACCGGTCTGACTCAGGATTTCGTACTTCGACATATTGGAAGATGCCGAAGCGTAGTCGGTGGCCTGCACCGCGTTCTGCGCCGACTCGATGTTCTCCGACTGCGTGCTCATCACCGAGCTGACTGCATTCAGCGTGTTGATCTGGGCGCCGATGTAGCCGTCCTGCGCGGCCACGTCGGCAATGGCGCCGTTCAGAGACGTCAGAGCGGCCTCGGCGTTGCCCTGCGTTGTCAGGTTGGTGGCAGCCAGGTCGGCGGTTGTGTCGCCGCCCGTCGCGGTCACGTACTCGATGGTATTGATGCCTTTGGTGCTGGCAACGAGCGTGGGCGCCGCAGCCTGATCGTCCGTGGTGTCTTCGACTGTGCTGGCCGTGGTCGTCATGCTGACGTTGGCGTTGGAGTTGGTGAGCAGGATGCCCGTGTCGCCAACCGCCTCGGTGGCAGAGGGGATCCCTGCCGCCCCTGAAGTGGTAAAGCTGGCGGTGACGCCGGGAATTCCGTCTTTGTTAATCTCCTGGATCAGCCCGCTTACCGTGGTTGCCGTGGTAGCGATGGTGCTGGTCGTGCCATCCGGGTTGGTGATGGTGAAAGTGAGCGCGCCGGAAACCGTGTCGCCCATGGCTGCTGCCGTGGTCAGCGCCCCGCCGGTATCGACCGACAGATCGACGAACTGGCCGGCAGAGCTCTGCTGCACCTGTCCGCCCGCATCGCCCACGTCTGCCGAAGACAGGGACGCAAAGTAGAGATCGTCAACCGAGGCACTTTGCGTGGAGGAGTCGCCGGTATAAATGGAGACGCCGGCAGCGGCGCCGTTGAAGACCTGGTTCTGGTTGTAGGTTGTGGTGTTGCCAATGTTGTTGATCTCGGAAAGGATCGACTGATACTCCTGGTTGGCCGCGGCGTCCTGCGTGGAGTTGAGGGTTCCGTTCGAGGCTTCGGTAGCCAGCGTAACGGCGCGGTTGAGCAGGGTTGTGACCTGCGAGAGGGCCCCATCGGCCACTTGCAGCATGCCTACGCCCTCTGTGGCGTTGGTTTCCGATTGCGTCAGTGCCGTCTGGTTGGCCTCCAGGCCATTGACCAGAGAAAGGCCGGCCGCATCGTCCGCGCCGGAGTTGATCTTCGAGCCCGAAGACAACTGCTGCAGCACGGTGTTCAGGCTGTTGTTCGTACTGTTGAGGCTGTTCTCCGCATACACCGCGGAGAGGTTATTTAAAACACCCAGGGACATGGGGTTCTCCTTGTTGGATGCGTGGATTTGCGGCCCATCTCCGAGAGTGCTACCCCTTTGGTTCAACCCTGGGTTGCTGCTGTCGGCGCGGATACCGTCGCATCTGGCCCGTTCTTCGGCCAGCCCCTTATGGACTTTACGATGCCCTCGGGAGTGTCCCAATGCGGACACTTTTACCGGCCGGATTTTAATTTTTTAACTTTTGCCCCCGCCTGCCGATAAACCCCGCGAAGGAGTTCACGGCCATGATCGAATTGACTCGCCTGAATGGCAGCGCGATGGTCGTCAACAGCGACCTGATCAAGACCGCTGAAGCTTCGCCCGATACCATGCTCACACTTATTAATGGAGAAAAGCTGATTGTGCGTGAGGAAATCGGCGAAGTCATTGAGCGGGTACTCGTATATCGCGCACGGCTGCTGGCCGCCGTCGGCCGGCGCATGCAGCACTTCGGCGACCTTGAACGGGTTGTGGCCCTGGCCAGTCTTGACGTTGCCGATTCACGGCAACCACCCCCCAAAAGGTCCGCCGGGGACACAGAAGGATAAGCGCCGCCAAGTATTTACCCCGCATCTGCGGCTTGGGCCGAGGAACGGTTTATGGATAAGGCGAGCATTGGTGGAGTTCTGCTGGCGGTTGCCGGCATCGTCACCGGTCTCCTGATCGAAGGCGGCAACCTGGGCCAGATTCTGCAGCCCACCGCGGCTCTCATCGTGTTTGGGGGCACGCTCGGCGCGGTCATGCTGCAGTTTCCTCTTACCACCGTTGTCGCCGCATTTCGCAGCCTGGGCCATATCTTTGCCGCGCCACGCAAGCAGGAAGGGCAAATCATCAAGCTGCTGGTCTCCTTTGCCAACAAGGCCCGCCGCCAGGGCGTGGTCTCGCTCGATGCCGATCTGCAAACCATCCAGGATCCCTTCCTGAAGCAGACCCTGATGCTGGCGGTTGACGGCACTGAGCCCGCCGAGCTGCGCAAGATCATGCACGTCAGTCTCGACTCGATTGCCGAAGACGAGGAGCGGCTGCCGGCGGTCTTTGAATCGGCAGGCGGCTTCTCGCCCACCATCGGCATTCTCGGCGCCGTACTCGGCCTTATCCAGGTGATGCATCATCTCGACAACATGCAGGAGGTGGGTCGCGGCATTGCCGTGGCCTTTGTGGCCACTATCTACGGAGTGGGCATTGCCAATCTCTTCTTCCTGCCCTTTGCCGGCAAGATGCGCCTTCGCATTCGCGAGCGCCATCGCCGCCGCGAGATGATGCTCGAAGGCGTGATTTCCATTCTCGAAGGGCTCAATCCGCGGATGATCGAGATCAAGCTGGCCGGTTTTGTGGACGACCCGGGCCTGGAAAAGCAGGAGCGCGCGGCATGAGAGCGCGCGTGCACCGCAGCCGCGTCAGCCACGACCGATGGCTGGTCTCCTACGCCGACTTCATCACGCTTCTCTTCGCCTTCTTCGTGGTCCTCTACGCGTCAGCCAATACCGACAAGAAGAAGCAGCAGGACGTCTCCGCGGCCATCGATGCAGCCTTCCGCTCGCTGGGCATCTTTCCCGATGCCACGCGCAAGCCGTCAGACAAGACCGGCGCCGCGGCCACCGTCGACCACCCCCTGGTGCCGATGAATATTGTGATGGGTGAAGATGTGCTCTCTCCCGCCGCGGTCAAAGACGATCTCGAGCGCATCCGCCGCGATCTGACCCAGGCGCTCTCTGACCAGGTAGCGACGCACACCGTCTCCATTAAGATGGGACGCGACGGATTGGTGATCAGCCTGCGCGAAGCGGGATTTTTCGCGTCAGGCTCGGCCACGCCCAAACCCGGAACCCTGCCGACCTTGCGACAGATTGCCGCGCGCCTGGGCGCGACGCCCTACAACCTGCGCATCGAAGGGCACACTGACAACATCCCCATTCATAACGGCGAGTTCGATTCGAACTGGGAGCTTTCTTCAGCGCGCGCCACTCGCATCGCGCGGCTCATTATCGACGAAAAGCTGATTGCGCCCGAGCGGGTTTCGGCAGCGGGATACGCGGAGTTCCATCCAGTGGCAGCAAACGGCACGCCCGAGGGCCGCGCCGAAAACCGCCGCGTCGATCTTGTGGTATTGCCGCGCGCAAAGATCAACTTTGCCTCGCCTGCGCAGGCCGCGCCGCCGTCCCAAACCGGCGCCTGGCGCAAGATCACGGACGAATAGCAAGTCAGCAAGTCGGCGGGTGCGCCAACCGACGATGCATGAGAAAGGCGAGTGCTCCGACGGTTGGAGCCGACTATCTCTTGATGCGCTCGTTTGGATATCGCAGGAATGGAGAACAAGCCGTCGGCACCTGCAAATTGCAGCAACAGCGGCATGCTGACTTGCCGACTTGATGCCTTTCTCACTCCACGCCCAGCACCTTAACAATCACGCGCTTGCGGCGCTGGCCGTCGAACTCCGCATAAAACACGCGCTGCCATGTGCCCAAGTCTAGCTTGCCGTTGGTCACGGGCAACGTGGTTTCATGGTGCAGCAGCAGCGACTTGAGATGCGCGTCGCCGTTGTCTTCGCCGGTCTGGTGGTGCTTGTAATCGGGCCGCGCCGGCGCCAACTCCTCGAGCCATTTGCCGATGTCTTCAATCAGCCCGCTCTCAAGGTCATTCACATAAATGGCGGCCGTAATGTGCATGGGCGAAACAAAGCACAGCCCGTCTTTCACGTCGCTGCGCTGCACAATCTGCTCCACCTGGTCGGTAATATGCACCATCTCCCGCCGCTGGCGCGTTTCAAATACCAGGTATTCGGTATGACTCTTCATGGGCCACTCCTTAGAGCCTGTTACTAACTTTCCCGCAGGCAGCGTTGCTGGCGAAAATCGCGCCAGACGAGGCGGAGGACGAAGGCTTTGGCCATTCCAAGGCGAGGACGACAACGAAGTATGGCGCGATTTGCGCCGCAGCCCGAAGGGCTGGGGCCAGTTTTCCCGATTTCTTTGTCGCTCGTCGCTAGCAGACACCCGGTATGCGTCACTCCTCGCTTCGCGAACTCAGAAAAACCGGCTCCCAGCGCTGCCTGCGCGAAAGTTAATAACAGGCTCTAACGCTTATCCTAAACAAAGCGATGAACAGTTCCGACGCACCCACCGCCGACGCGCTCTCGGAGCGCGGACTCGATCTGCTCGTTGCCGGCGAACCGGCGCAGGCCGCGCATGCCTTCCGCGCCGCCATCGAGGCCGATCCGGCCCACGTCGAGGCGCATCACGGGCTGGTGCGCGCGCTCGGCGATGCCGGCCGGCTGGAGCAAGCCATCGCGGCTGCGCTCGCGCTCACGGCGCTCACTCCCAACGACCCGCTTGCCCACACAGCGCTTTCGGTTTCGCTGCAACAAGCCGGCCACATCCCGCAGGCTGAGGCCGCGGCCGCTCGAGCCAAGGTGCTGGAGTGGAAGCTCCAACTCAAGAACCCGGCTGCCGTCGAAGACGGCAAGGAACTCAAGTGAAGCGCCGGCCCGATCCAGCACGGCGGCTGCGCCGCATGCACGACCTTCTGTTCGATGCCTACGGTCCCCAGCACTGGTGGCCGGCGAAGACGCCATTCGAGACGATCCTCGGCGCGTACCTCACGCAAAACACCTCGTGGAAGGCCGTCGAGCGCTCGCTTGCGAATCTGCGCAATGCGGGCGCACTCACGCTCGGAGGCCTGCGCGCGATTCCGCTCGCAAAGCTGCGGCGCCTTATCAAGCCTTCGGGATTCTTCACGCGCAAGGCGCCGGCGCTCAAGGCATTTGTCGCCATGGCCGACGAAGAGTTTGGAGGCTCGCTCGAAAAACTGGCGGCTGCTCCAACTCCTGTCTTGCGCAAGCGGCTGCTGGATTTGCCCGGCGTCGGGCCTGAGACCGCCGATGCGATTCTGCTTTACGCTCTGGGCCATGCGGTTCCAGTGGCGGACGAGTACCTGCGGCGCGTCGTTGAGCGCCACGGACTGATTGCAATCGAGCCCGGCCGCAAACACATCGCGTACGATGCGCTCACCGATCTCACGCGGCGCGGGTTCTCTGCCGATCCTGCCCAAAATCACTCGGCGCTCTTCAATGAATTCCACGCGCTCACGGTCGCCGTCGGCAAGGCCCACTGCGGCCGCACGGCGAAGTGCGAAAGCTGTCCGCTGGCCGGCGATCTGAGGAACAGCCAATAGCCACTAGCCAATAGCCAATAGCTACAAGCTCCCAACTGGGACCTGCTGGCTACAAGCTACCGGCCAGAGCTGATCACTGATCACTGACCACTGAAGCCTGCTCCATGGCGTAATCTGTCTTCATGAGTCCCGCACCGCAACAACCCCAACTGAATCTCTCCCAGACTGCCGACTACCGCGAGTCCTACGCCAACAGCGTGCAGGTTCGCGTCAGCGTCTGGGACTTCCAGCTCACCTTCGGCCTGGCTTCGAGCGAGAGCCCCGACCAGGTGACCATCCGCAACCATCAGGCCATCTTCCTGAGCCCCCAGCAGGCCAAGGCTCTGTGGAACATTCTTGGCCAGAATCTCGCCCAATACGAACAGGCCTTCGGCGAGCTCAACCTGGAGCCGCAGAATCAGAACTTTCCGCGCGGGCCCGTCAATTGAACAGAGATCAGAGATCAGAGATCAAAGGTCAGGGAACAGGGAACAGGGAACAGGGAACAGGGATCAGGGATCAGGGATCAGGGATCAGTGACCCTTGGCCGGCTTCAGGTGCCGGAACACAGTCACTAGCTTTAGCGAGATGAGCTAGCGGCTAGTAGCTAGAAGCTAGCATTCAAGGAGCAAGCCGCTTGCGTTTGAAACGGATCTTCAATCCACGGCCCGACGCACCGCTTCCGCTGTGGATGATTTTTCCCGTGATCTTCGCGGCGCTTTATGCCAGCCACTTCGGGCTCCTCCGCGTGCCTTATTACTGGGACGAGGCCGGCTACTATATTCCCGCTGCCTGGGACTTCTTCCGCACCGGCTCGCTGATCCCCACCACTACGCTCTCCAACGCGCATCCGCCGCTGCCCAGCATCTATCTCGCCCTGTGGTGGAAGCTTTCAGGGTTTTATCCTGAAGTTACCCGCGAAGCGGTGCTTGTGGTTACCGCGGTCGCCCTGCTTGGCGTATGGCGTCTGGCCATGCGCGTGGTGGGCGTGGCCTCCGTCGCCTTCTGGACCGTAGTTCTCACCGGTCTCTACCCCATCTGGTTTGCGCAAAGCTCGCTGGCCCATGCCGATATCTTTGCGGCGGCCTGCTCCATCTGGGGCATGGTGTGTGCGCTGCCGGCGCGTGGCCGCAATCCCAGGGCCGCCGCGCTCTGGTTTTCTGCCGCGGTCCTTTGCAAAGAGACGGCCATCGTCATTCCGCTGACGCTCGCGGCCGCATACCTGGTTGAGAGCTATGTGGCCCGCCGGCACGCGCGTAAGCGCCTCTGGCGCGAGGCTGCCTGGCTCTCTGCATGCGTTCTTCCGCTCGCCGGCTGGTACGCCTACCATTACGCCCGGACCGGCTTCCTCTTCGGCAATCCCGAGTTCGTTCGCTACAACGCTGAGACCACGCTTGCTCCGATCCGGATTCTCGCTGCATTCGGCCATCGCATTTTGCACCTCACCGCGCACATGAACCTGTTTGTGCCGGTGGCGATGGCTTTGGCCTCGCTGCTTCTTGCGCCGCGGCCGGGCTCCGACGGCAACGACCGCGCGGTCATCGATCGACCCGTGCAGTTCCGCATCATGCTCGTGCTTGTTTCGAACGCCATTCTCTTCAGCGTGCTGGGCGGAGCGCTGCTGACCCGTTATCTACTGCCCATGTATCCGCTGGCGTTGTTGCTTGCGGTTGCCACCATCTACAGGCGCGTTCCATTATGGCAGGCTCTCGCCGTTTTATCCGCAAGCGCCTTCGTCGCGGGAATCTTCGTCAATCCGCCCTACGGATTCGCGCCCGAGGACAACCTGGATTACGCGCGCATTGTCAGGATGCACCTGGCCGGAATCGCGCAGCTTGAGCATCGCTACCAGGGCGCAGCCGTGCTTACCGCCTGGCCCATGACCGACGAGCTCACCCACCTCGAACTCGGCTACGTGAAGCAGCCATGGGATGTGTGCGCCATCGACGACTTTTCCCCGGCCCAGATTGCCCGCGCTGCCGCCGAGCCTGAAAAATACTCGGCGGCACTGGTCTTCTCAACCAAGTACGATCCCCCCTCCACCTTCTTCACTCTCGGATCGAATAGCCGCGCCCTCGATGAGCAGTACTTCGGCCTGCATCACGACCTGCCGCCCGAGGTGATTGCGTTTCAATTGGGCGGAACGGTGGTGTGGAAGTATGCGGATCACGGGATGTGGATCGCGTTGATTCGCTTCAACCGGCAGATTGAGGCGCGCGTGCAGAGCGGAGACGAACTCCGCGCGGCGCTGCGTTAGTGTGTATCGACACCTGCTGGCTGGCCGTCAATATATATGGATACGCCCTACAGCCGTTTGCGCAGGGATTCAATGATCACGTAGCCGATGAGCGCCGAGACGAGAGCGATGGCGAAGTTCGTGGCCGTAAAGATATCTTGCAGCGCAACGGCAAGGGTCTTTCCCTTGCCATTGGCAACGGTAAACTCGCCCATGAGCAGATTCGAATAGAAGAGGAAGATGATAAACGCCGTTTCGATGAAAACCCGGGCGATAGGATGAAATCTCTGTGTCTGGTTCGGGCGGGGCGTCATTTTCAGATCATAACGGCGGACGCGCAACAGGCCAATGAAAATCGGCTTATGGCCAAGGGTGCTGTCGCGGGCCTTGTCGCGCGCCAGTTGGGGAGGGCGCAGCGCCTATAATCTCCCTGTTGTGCTTGATTCCCTCCTCTTTCGACTGCCCCGAGCTGTCCGGTATGCCGCTCAAGCCGGCATCGTGATTCTTTCTGCCTTTCTTTCAGCAACTTGTGCCCGCGCCCAGCTCACAGCCGACCCGGTAAGGATGCTAACCAATCACGGCCGCATCCTTCTGGTTCTGCCATTCGACAACCGCACCGGCCAGCCCAGCCTGGAATGGATTCGCGAAGCTGCCGCCGACCTGCTGAGTACACGCTTCGCTTCGGCCGGCTTTGCCCCGATGACCCGCGCCGATCGCGTGTATGCCCTCGACCGCCTCGGTCTTCCCCAGGGTTTCCAGCCCTCGCGCGCCAGCTCGCTCAAGCTGGCGCAGACGCTCGACGCCGACTACATCGTTGTGGGCAACTACCGTACTGACGGCAACACCATTGATGCCCAGGCGCAGCTGGTCGACGTCTCCCACCTGCGCATGACTCCCGCGGTGATCGCCTACGGCGCCATGGGCAACATGATCGCGGTCTTCGATTCGCTGGCCTGGAAGCTGACCCGCGAGGTCGATCCCGGCTTCAGCGTGGCCGAGGAGACCTTTGTCGCCGCCGGCGAAAGCCTGCGCATCGACGCCTACGAACAGTACATTCGCGGCATCACCGAGCCGGACCAGGCAGAACGCCTGCGCCACCTCCAGCAGTCGGTCAAGCTTAGTCCCGGCTTCAGCCCGGCGTGGATGGCTCTGGGCCGCGAGCAATACCAGGCCCAGCAGTACGAAGAGGCCACGCAGGCCTTTGCCAAAGTCGATCCCAACAGCCAAGATGCACTTGAATCCGCCTTCTATCGCGGGCTATCACTGTTGTTTTCAGGTAACTACGCCGGCGCTGAAAAGGCCTTCGCCGCTGTGGCCCGCGTGCTTCCATTGGCTGAGGTAGTCAATAACGAAGCTGTCGCCATCAGCCGGCAGGGACGCGACGGCACCGCCCTCTTTGTTCAGGCGGCATCGTCCGATCCGAACGCCGCCGACTATCACTTCAATCTGGCGGTAAGCCTCAAGCGCCAGGGCAAAACCGCCGCCGCGTTGAACGAGCTGGCCCAATGCGTCAAATTGCGCCCCGGCGACAGCGAGGCCCAGTCGCTTGAACAGGCGTGGAAGAGCCCGGCTTCAGCGCAGGCTGCTGCCGGCGGCACTAAAGCCGCGGCGCCCGACCCATTGGAGCGCATCGTCCGCAGCTTCGACGCCAATGCCTTTCGCCAGGCTGCCGTCATGCTCGACCAGGTTGACTCCTCGCATCTCGCGGCCCTCACCACGCACGAACAGGCGCTGAAGATCTGTGAGCAGGCCGGCGGCTATCTCCATCGCGGACTACTGCTTGAAGCAGAGCGGCTTTACCAGTCCGCGGTTTCATTGGACGGCACGGTGGCCGAGGCTCACCTGGGCCTGGCCGAGGTGAGGGAGCGCGTGGGCGATAACAATGCGGCCCGCAAAGAGGCGCAAACGGCTCTGGAACTTGCCCCCTCGGCAGATGCGTATCTTGTGCTGGGACGCCTTGACCTGGAAGAGAACCACCTGGCAGACGCAAGGAGCGAAGCCGGAAACGCGCTCAAGCTGAGTCCCGCCAGCCCCGCTGCCCAGGAACTGATGCGGGAGGTTGAGGCGCGGGACGGCATCGCCAAGTAGACCGGCAATCGGGCGGGCAGGGCATCTGCTCCGCGGCCGCGTCCCCTGCATCTGTCGCGGAAATTCTCCCTGGGTGTATGCTTGGCTCGCACGAATCCGGGTGCTATACCCGTTCGGGAAAGGCGCAAGTCATGGAGCGGCATGGTGACACAATTCGAGTCGGTTTGGCGGCGGCCGCGGCGCTGGCTTTCATTCTGCCGCCGGCGTTTCTTGCCCGTCCCGCGCGCGCGCAGCAACCTGTTCCCGCGCGGCAGCCGGTCGTGGATAAATTCGTACTCGACGACACCATCCAGCCGGTGAGCGCCGACGAACTGAAGCGTGCCATCCGGCGCGCCAACTCCGATGGCGCCAGCGCCCTTCTGGTTCAGATGGATACCCCCGGCGGCATGGTCGAATCCATGCGCGCCATGGTGGGCGACATCCTCGCCTCGCATGTTCCGGTGATCGTTTATGTGGGTCCTTCGGGAGCCCGCGCCGGTTCTGCCGGTTTCTTCATTCTCGAGTCGGCCGACATTGCGGCCATGGCTCCGGGAACCGAGGCGGGTGCGGCCCACGTGGTCTTTGAGCTGGGCAAACCCGACGCCACCGAGGAGCAAAAGGTTGAAAACGACGCCGAGGCCTTTTTGCGCTCCTACGTTACGCAGCGCAATCGCAACGCCGAGGCTGCCACGGCGGCTCTGCAAACGTCGCATTCCTACACCGCCCAGGAGGCGCTCGACCAGCACCTGATCGATGTGATTTCGAACCAGGAGTCACAGCTCTTGCAGACCCTCGACGGCCGGGTGGTAACTCGCTTTGACGGCAGCAAGATCGCGCTCCACACCGCCGGGGCGCATGTTGAAGTGCTAAAGCCCACGCTCCGCGACGATCTGCTCGGCTGGCTGGTGAATCCCAACATTGCGCTGCTGTTGCTGTTTGGCGGCGCACTGCTCATCTATCTCGAGTTTAACGTTCCGGGGACCATCGTTCCCGGCGCGCTGGGCACGCTCATGGTGCTGCTGGCCATCTTCGCGCTCGACCTGCTGCCCATCCGCTACACGGCAGTGCTGCTGATCGTCGCCGCGATGGCGCTCATGCTGCTTGAGGCCAAGTTCGGCGGCCACGGGGCCCTGGCCATTGCCGGCATCGTCTGCCTCACCTTCGGCATGTTGACGCTGGTGGCCGCGCCGGTGCCGGAGATGGGAGTGAGCCCGCTGGTTGCCATTGGAGTGAGCGCCGCCTTTGGCGGCATTACGATTCTGCTGGTCGGCCTGGTTGTGCGATCGCGAAGGCGCAAGGCGCGTCTTGGCCCCGATGCCCTGATCGGCTCGCGCGCCACGGCCATCGAATCTCTCTCGCCGGTTGGCCACATTCTTGTGGACGGCGAAATCTGGCAAGCCGTGGCCAGTGAGGCGTTGCCTGCCGGCGCGCCGCTCATGGTTGTAGGCCACGACCACATGCTGTTACGCGTTGAGCCGCTCAGCGCACAACAGCCCGCGCACACCGCGGTTTAGGGCATTGCCGAAACGTTCGCGTTCCCGCGGAGAAATGAATCGCAGGCTTCATTTCACTCCCTGGAGTACAATGCCTGCTGAGTGAGGTAAGCCTATGTCAGCCGCCGATCTACCGATTCCGTTACTGGTCTTTTGCGCCATCGTGCTTCTCTACCTGGTCAACTGCATCAAGATTCTGCGTGAGTACGAGCGAGGGGTGATCTTTACCCTGGGCCGCGTCTCGTCGCAGCCCTATGGCCCGGGCATCATCTTTGTTTTCAGGCCGGTTCAGCAGATGGTGCGCATCTCGCTGCGCCAGGAGGTGCTGGAGGTTCCACCGCAGGACGTGATCACCCGCGACAACGTCACCATCAAGGTGAACGCGGTGGTGACGCTCTACGTGGTCAGCCCCAACGACGCCGCCATCAAGGTGGCCAACTACGTCTACCAGACCTCGCAGCTTGCGCAGACCACGCTCCGCACCGTGCTCGGCGAAGTCGAACTGGACGAGCTGCTCAGCCATCGCGACAAGCTCAACCTGCGCATTCAATCCATCATGGACCAGCGCACCGAGCCCTTCGGCGTCAAGGTCGTCTCGGTCGAAGTGAAGCAGGTGGACCTGCCCGATCAGATGCAGCGCGCCATGGCTAAGCAGGCCGAGGCTGCCCGCGAAGCACGGGCTAAGATCCTCCACGCCGAGGGCGAGTTCAACGCCGCGCAGAAGCTGGTTGACGCTGCGCGACTGCTGGCCACCGAGCCCATCACCATCCAGTTGCGCTACCTGCAGACGCTGACCGAGATCGGCGTGGAGAAGAACACCACCATCGTCTTCCCGCTGCCCATCGAGATGATGCAGTTGATCGAAAAGTTCAAGCCGGCGCCGAAGCCCTAGCCGGCGTCTGTAAGAATGGTCACAAGGGCGAACTATGAGGGGTGTTTTTGACGAGGAGGATGTGGAGCCGGTAAGACCCCGGCGCGATACTGAGCTCACGCTGGGGTCTGGCACGCTTCTGGCTATCTTCTTCGGCCTGGTTCTGCTTTGCGGGCTTTGTTTCGGACTGGGGTACGCCCTGGGCCATCGCGGCGCGCAAAACGCCGCCGCGGCGCCCGGCGCAAACGCAGCTCAACCTGTTGCCGGCGGACCGGTGGCCAAGCCGTCGGCTGGCGCGCAACCGCCTGCCCCGCCCGCCGCTGACGCCGGAACCGCGCCGTCTGCGATGGATGCGGCGCAGGCTTCGGCGCTGCCCGCCGGCACGCCTCCCACTGCGACTCCTCAAACCGTTCCCGCCGGGCAACCAATCGGGCAACCTGTTGCGCAACCAGCGAGCAACAGCGGTCAACCTCAAGTGCGCCCGGCGCTCACTTCAGGAAATGCAGTAGCGCCGGCAGCGGTACAGGCAAACGCTGCTGTGCACCCCGCGCTTGAGCCTGCCGGCTTTTTCATGGTCCAGATCGCCGCGGTCTCAAACCAGGAAGACGCCGATGTGCTCAGTAACGCGCTGCGCAAGCGCGGC
Organism: uncultured Acidobacteriaceae bacterium; assembly: GCA_963808695.1. Taxonomy (GTDB): domain Bacteria; phylum Acidobacteriota; class Terriglobia; order Terriglobales; family Acidobacteriaceae; genus Telmatobacter. The sequence continues at coordinate 194,055 of CAWEHF010000018.1, read as the reverse complement.
TATGCGGTGAATGCAAAGCGCGAACCGGCCGACAATCTCATCCACGTGCGCATTGGCCCGTTTGCCACCGCCGCCGAGGCCAATAGCTGGAAGAACCGCCTGCTCAACGACGGATACAACGCGATCGTGCAACAGTAGGGCGGATGGGCACATCGCCGGCTTGCTGACTCGCTGGCCCGCTTTCTATTCCCTACTCCCTACTCCCTATTCCCTGTCCCCCTCATCCACTCCGGCAGACTCGACGCAATCGCGGCACGCACCGCTTCCAGCAGCTCTTCGCGAGTTGCAAAGTTGTCAGGGTAGAGCGGTGCGTGAAACTCAATGTAGGCTGTCCCTGGTTTGATCTTCATGCTGCCCTTGGCCATCATGCCTTCAGTGCCGTGAATCGACACAGGAATGCACGGCGCGCCGGTTTCCTTGGCAAGATAGAACGGACCTTTTTTAAACGGCAACATGCGCCCGTCGCGCGAGCGCGTGCCCTCAACAAACGTGGTGATGTGCAGCCCTTTCGCCATCACGCGGCGCGCCACGGCGATGCTCTCCTGCGCGCTCTCAACGCGGCCGTCGCGATCGACGGGGATCAACTCGCCGACCTTGAAACCCAGGCCGAGCACGGGAATCTTCATCAGCGAGCGCTTGAGAAACGCCGACGTGCGTCCGGGAATGCGCGGGATGAGTGCCGGAGGATCGAGATTCGACACGTGATTTGCCATGAAAATGCAGGCGGTATGCGCGGGAACGCGCTCCGTACCTTTCACTTCAACGCGTATTCCACCGAGCATAAACGCCAGGCGACAGATCATCTGCGCGACGTTGTAGAGCGGGTTGGCGTTGCCGGTGACGATGGCCCAGGGAATAGACACGATGGCCGCAGGTGTTCCCAGCAGGACCAAGGTGGCGAGCATTGTGAGTGAGGCGATCATGGGTGCGCTTTAAATCGACGGGGTAGCCGCGAAGATCTGCTGGAGACGCGATGGCAGTTTCTCATAAATGCCGTCGAAGCCGCCATTGGAAAGAATGGCTACCACGTCGCCGCCGGCGAGCCGCGGCGCGATGCCGTCGACGATCGTGTCGGCGCTCTCGAGGAGCTCCGCGGGCGTTCCCTCTTTGTTGAGCGTGCGCACCACATCCTCCGGGTGCAGCCGCTCGGCATCGGGAATGCGTTGCTGCTGGTAAACGCCGGCCAGCACCACGCGGTCGGCCATGCGCAGGCTGGCCACCAGGTCGGCTTCGAGCACCTTGCGGCGCAGTGTGTTCGAGCGCGGCTCTAATATGGCCCAGAGGCGTCTCGAAGGGTAGACGGAGCGAAGCGCCCGCAGCGTTTCGCGAATCGCCGTTGGGTGGTGGGCAAAATCTTCAATCACAGTGACGCCGCCGATCTCGGCGCGCACCTCGAGCCGTCGCTTTACGCTTTTGAACGTCTTGAGCGCTTCGGCGATCGCGTCTTTGGTCACGCCGCATCCGCAGGCCAGCGCCGCGGCGGCCGTGGCATTCAGCGCGTTGTGCTCACCGGCCAATTGCATCTCAAGCTCACACCAGAGCGAGCCCTTGTGCCAGACCTCCCAGCGGCTGACACCGTTGGCATAGCGCATGTTGCGAATCTGCCAGTCGGCGCTGTCTGAAAATCCATACCGCTCCACACGGCAAAGCGCATGCTCCATGCATTCGGTCACGTTTGCGTTTGCATCGTAGGCAACAATCAATCCACGCCTCGGAACCAGATTTACCAAGCGCTTGAATGCCGTCTTCACCGCGTCGAGATCGGCGTAAATGTCCGCGTGGTCAAACTCCACATGCGTCAGGATGAGCGCATCTGGAAAGTAGTGCAGAAACTTCGGGCCCTTGTCGAAGAACGCCGTGTCGTATTCGTCGCCTTCAACAATAAAGGTCCTGGTGGGCCGCAGTTGGAAGCTGGTTGCAAAATTTTCCGCCACGCCGCCGATCAGGAACGAGGGTTCAAGCTCGGGTTTCGAACGCGAAGCCGTCTGGTAGATCCAGGCCAGCATGCTTGTGGTCGTGGTTTTGCCGTGCGTGCCAGCCACGACCAGCGACTCGCGCCCTTTGAGAAACTCCTCGCGCAGCAGCGCCGCCATCGATGTGAAGGGAATGCGCTCGTCAAGCACGCGCTCCACCTCGGGGTTGCCTCGCGAGAGCGCATTGCCGATCACCACCAAGTCGGGCGTTGGCGTAAGATTCGCCTCGGCGTAAGGCTCCATGATGGGGATCCCGAGCTCGCGCAGCAGATCGCTCATGGGCGGATAGGCCGCTTTGTCCGATCCAGTGATGCGGTGCCCTTCGAGCTGCAGCAGCCCGGCCAGCGAGGCCATCGCCGTTCCGCAGATCCCGCTTAAATGAATGTGCCGCGGCGTCTTGGTCAACTTAAAACCACCACCAATAATCTTTTTATCAACTCCCAATCTCCCGGCCAATCTGTCCTTACGCGCTGACTCGCCGACTTGCTGACTTGCTCGCCTTAGTCCCTAGTGCCTTCGTCCCTGTATGTCCAGCCGCGCCTCGTCCCCGGCCGTCAGCTCCGCCTCAACTCCGAACGTCAGTGTCACATTCTGCCGCGATACGTGGCCGCTGCGCAGTCCGATCGCAATCGGCCCCTCGAAGCCATCGAGCGCGTTCAGGATCGCTTCTTCAAGCAGCTCCGGCGCCGCGCCCGGAGAGACGCAATCGAGCATCTCGCCGAAGATGATTCCTGTGACGCCGTCGAGCTTGCCGGCCTTGCGCAACTGCCACAACATGCGATCGATCTGGTACGGCTTCGCGCCCACATCTTCAACGAATAGGAGCGTGCCCTCGGTGCGCGGCTCCCAGCGCGTGCCTACGAGCGAGGCCAGAATGCTCAGGCACCCGCCATACAACAACCCGCGCGCAGTTCCCGCCCTAAGCGTGCGCAAACCCTCATTTGTGCCCACGCTGTAGGCCTCGCCCCTTAGCGCGGTATAAAAGCTCTCCAGATGCACGCCGTCTTCACGATAAAAATCGGCGGCCAGCATCGGCCCGTGAAACGCGGGCAATCCCAACTCATCGAGCAAGCGCAGTTGAATGGCGGTCAGGTCGCTGTACGCGAAGAGCGGCTTGGGATGCTGGGCGATCTTCGCGGCGTCCAGGCCGTCGAACAGATAATTCGACCCGTATCCACCGCGCAGGCCCATCACCATGCCGGTTGACTTGTCTTCAAACGCAGCGTGCAGATCGGCGAGCCGCTGCTCCGGCGTTCCTGCAAAGTAGAGCGGCCCGCGAGCCAGCGCGTTGGGCGCGGGCTTAGGCTCAAACCCGAGCGCGGTCACCGCAGCCAATCCAAGCTCGATGCGCTCCGGCTGTGCAAAGCTCGCCGCCGCAATTACGCTGATCCCCGCGCCCCGCGCAACTGGGGCAAGCCTCATCAGCGGCTTTCGCTGCGCGCCCATCTCAATACGCCTCACCGCGCGCAATCAGCGCGGCCGGCCCGGTCAAAAACAATTCGGTTCCGGGCCCGTCCCAGACGATCGCTTGCGCACCACCCGGAGCCACAACCGCGAGCGGCGACTTTGCCAGCCCCAATGCGATTGCCGCCGTCGCCGTCGCTGAAGCCCCAGTCCCCGACGACGAGGTCGGCCCTACGCCGCGCTCCCAGATGCGAATCTCGATCTCGTGCGCGCCGTTCACATGCACAAATTCAACGTTGGTTTGATGGGGAAAATCGGGGTGCACACAAATCTCCGCGCCGATCGCCTGCCAGCTCTTGCCCTCAATCGAAAACTCCGCGTTGCCGGCCACGATCACAAAATGCGGGTTTCCCGTGGAAACCTGCAGCCCCTCGATCTCCGATCCATCGGCCAATCGCAGGGTCTTCGCCGCCAACTCCGGCACGCCCATCCCCGCCGTTAAATCCACCGCGAATCCTGCACCGTTGCGCACGCCATCGATGCGGCACACGCGCAGGCCGGCGTCGGTATCAATCCGCAATTCGTCGCCGGACCGCGCATTCAGCTCCTGCGCCATCCAGGCCGCCACGCAGCGCGTGCCGTTTCCGCTGATTTCCGCGACCGAGCCATCGGCATTGTGCAGCCGGATGCGCCCCGACTTCGGCCCGGTCCACGCGAAGAACTCGATGCCATCGGCACCCACGCCGGTATTGCGTGCGCACAGGCGCTGCGTCAGTGCAGCCCAATCGTGATTTCGCGCGGCCTCTTCGGTCACAATCAAAAAATCGTTGCCGCAGGCATGCGCCTTGGTGAAGGGAATCAATCTTCCTCCGAATCGCAGTCGCTGGTCAGTGCGCTCAATGCAAGCCGGCCTGCATCGTTCCGTGCAACCACTCGCGCTGATCTCGTCGCTCGATCTCCGCGAGTCTTCGCTTCATGCACATTCCTTGCCCGATGCTAACACCGCAACCTCAGCCTGGTGAGCCCCTGGATTTACTCACCCGCCCGCCAGGTACCGGAGACGTAAATCGTGCCCGCAGCCTGCCCTTTGGCTGTGAATCGCGCCACCGCGATTAGCCCCTCGGGATGCGCCTTGACCGCGTGATCGATCTCGTCGCCGTCAAAGGCCAGGACGATGGCCGCGTGAGCTGCGGGCGCGGCCAGCGCATCGCGATAAATGTACTGGTCGCTCTCGTTGATGGTCTGCGCCAGCGGGATTCTGCTGAATGCGATCAGCTCGGGATAGACTGAGCTGTTCATCAACACCGGCGCGCCCGGCCGCCGCGAAAGCAGTTGCCGCATCACCGGCGGAATGTTCTCGTCGAACGGCCGCCGCGCCTCAATGTTCTTTGTGCTCTCGACATACACCAGCGGCCGCTTGTGGATGAGGCCAAGCGTGTTGAAAACGACGAGCGCCCCGAGCGCCGCAACAGCCGGCTTCATCCACGCCGGCTTGAACTCCCGCACCGTGCCGATCGCGAACTGCGCTTGAAAGCCCAGCCCGAGCGCAATTGCCGGCAACAGTTCCATGCCGTAGCGCGTGTTGTAGAACGAGTGAGGCCACCACACGGGAATGAAGATGGGCACCGAGCCGTATGTCACCGACCAGGCGTAGAAAGGAACCGGGATCCACAGCAGCAGCGTCCACAGGAAGGCGCGGCGGCGCGCGATAACGCAGGCGAAGGCCGTGCCGATGGCGCTGAGCGCCAGCACAACATGACGCCATGCGGCCAGCGCGTCCATCTCGGCCACCTTGACAAAAAACAGCAGCGAGACCCAAGGATTGTGCCAGCCCGGATGCGGCGGCCAGCCCGGCGCCGCGGTACGCATCTCAATGGCCAGCGCAGAATACGGCCCCCGCGCGAAATCCAACCAGTCGCCAAACTGCGTCGCGTTGTAGATAAACCACGCTGCCGGAGCCGCTGCCAGAATCACGCTTGCTATCCAGAAACTGCGCTTGCCAAGCTGGCCGGTGCGCAGCCGCGTCACTCCCATGCCAACCCACGCCAGCAGCGCAACTATCCAACCGTCGTAGCGGGTGAACACGGATGCAACCAGCGCCAGCAGGACCAGAAACTCAAGTCTGGCGGCGCGTCCCGGATCCGTGTCCAGCGCGCCTCGCCACTCCACCAGCCAGGCCACGGTCCAGATCATCTCGCACAGAAACAGCGGCTCGGTCATCGCCGTCGTCTGCAGGTAGAGCAGGTTGGGATTGAGCGCAAAAAAGGCGAGCGCAAGCGCCGCGGCCGCGGGCTCAAGCCATCGCCGCGCAATCCGGTAAAGGCCCAGGCAGCCTGCCAGGTAAGCCAGCGCAGAAGGAATCAGCCCCGCAACTCCGTTGGCCCACCACGCGTACACCTGGACAAACGGCAGCATCAGAATGTGCGGCAGCGGCAGCCACACCGATCCGAATTCGCCAATCGAATGAAAGCGGCAATCGAAGACGTGCCGCGCGATATGCAGATGCGCCACTGCGTCGCCGTAGTTCAGCAGCGCGTTGTTGCGCCAGCTCCACGCGGTGGCGGAAAGCGAGGCCGCAGCTGCCGCCGCAAGAACAGCGAAGGCTTCGCGACACGGCAACGCACTCGCCGCATTCGAAGTTCTTCGCATTGCTTTGTCAGTCAAGGTGCGTCAGCTCTCGGAACAGGTTGAACCGTTCGTCGATCTCGGCTCGCGTAAGCTGCTCGAGCCGCTCGGTGCCGAAGCGCTCGCAGGCAAACGATCCCATCACGCTGCCGTAGAACATGGCGCGGCGGAACGCGCCCGACGTGAGCTCCGGTTGCGAAGCCAGGTAGCCGAAGAATCCGCCCCCAAAGCTGTCGCCCGCGCCGGTGGGATCGACCACTTCTTCGAGCGGAAATCCGGGCGCCTTGAACGCCTCCGGCGCTTGACCCTTTGGAATAGAGTTGTGGAACAGTGTGGCGCCGTATTCGCCGTGCTTCACCACCAGCAGCCGCGGCCCCATCTCCATCACCGCGCGCGAGGCCTTCACCAGGTTTGAGTTTCCCCCCAGCATACGTGTCTCGGTGTCGTTGATCAGCAGCACATCAAGCCCCTTCAGCATCGCCAGCAGTGCGGGCTTGTGATCCTTGATCCAGTAATTCATGGTGTCGCCTGCCACCAGCTTTACATTCGGCATCTGCTCGCGCACCCGCCGCTGCAGAACGGGATCGATGTTGGCCAGGAACAAAAACTCCGAGTCGCGATATGCGTCGGGCAGTTTGGGATCGAACGCGGCAAACACGTTCAGCTCGGTGGAGTGCGTTTTGGCCTCGTTCAGGTTCTCGAGATACGAACCCTCCCAGAAGAAGCTCTTGCCCGCGGTGTGCTCAATGCCGCGCGTGTCAATGCTGCGCGCCTTGAAAACTGCTTCCTGTTCAGGTCCAAAGTCCTCGCCAACTACGGCGATCACGCGCACATCGGTGAAGAAGCTGGCCGCAAGCGAAAAGTAAGTTGCAGCGCCGCCCAGGCAGCGCTCGCGCCGGCCCGCAGGAGTTTCGATGGAATCGTAAGCTACGCTGCCGACGACGGTGATTGCCATTTCTTGCTCCTAAGCGATGGGTTCTAGTCTGCTACGAGGGCCCGGAAGCTAGCTGGTTGTTGTCGCGCACGAAGTCCTCGAATCCGGCCTCAAAGTGAGATAAGGCGGTCTCGACCTCTGCCTTGAGTCGTTTCATTTCTGTGGATTCACCCACACCCCTTAGCGAAGGATCGGGCTTATACAGAGCCGAATGCTCGACCTCCCAGAAATAGCCAATCAGCATCGGTACCACTTGGTATTCGGCCCGAAGCCTGCCGCTGACTTTTGAGCAGTGTCCAAAATATGTTCGAGCTAAGACGGCGCCGTCTTCGCCGAGGACCGGGTCGGGTGTCCAATCCGCAAAGCACTTGCGTAGTTCGTTGTCGACTCCAATGAGCCTGTCGTGCGGGAACACAAGCACGCGGACGCCGGCCAGATCCGAGAGATTTAGCATGGAATATTTTTCTGGATGATCGGGGTCGAAAATTCTGCCCTCCTGCTGTCGCTGGAGGGTCTTTATCGCGCTTTCGCACTCTTTGACGCGCGATCTCACGGCCAACTGCTCATACGGATTCAGAATACGCAGGATAGGCAGCGTATGAAAACGAATCTCTGTTTCGAGCTGCCATGCAACTCGACGGATCTCGGGAAGAAGATCGAAGTATTCTTCGCGAAGGCAATCCTCGATCGTGCGCGGGCCCATTATCCGAGGGTTCTTTCCAATTCGCGCTTAACGCCCTCCGAAGGGTCAGAGTTGAAATAGAACCTCCAACCATTGCCGCTACCGTTTTCGAGAATGCGTTTGGTTAGCTCTTCTTCGGAGTGATCATCGACAAATTCTAAGCTGAATGCCTTCTTGGCTGCGCGGTTAACGTATAGATCCCGGTCGAAGATATATCGATAATTCGCGTTTCGCAAAAGGTCTTTTTTCATTTTCGCCTCCAGCCGAGAAGCGCTCGCGCACCTCGATTATACTGCAATTGTCATTCTCTGGCGCGTGCATATTACCAGCCCAAATACTTCCCGAAAAGCAGCCCCAGGCGCTCTTTCGCCGCCGCGGGAATTGCATCCGGTTGCGTGAGCACAGCAAACTTTGCCGCCGAGGCGCACGCGCAGGTCCGTTCGCGCGGCAAGGCAGCCACTGCCGCCTTTACCACCATCGCGGCGTTATCGGCGTTCTTGTGCAGCACGGCCACAATCTCCTCAATCGTCACTGCGTCGTGTCCTTCGCTCCAGCAATCGTAGTCAGTCACCATGGCTACCGTTGCGTAGCAAATTTCAGCTTCGCGCGCCAACTTGGCCTCCTGCAGGTTGGTCATGCCGATCACGTCGGCGCCCCAGCTGCGATACAGATTCGACTCGGCCTTGGTGGAGAACTGCGGCCCCTCCATGCAAACGTACGTGCCGCCCAGCTTGCCCACCACGCCCACGCTCGCGCAGACATCGGCCGCAGCCTTCGCCACTGTCGCGCACACCGGGTCGCCGAACGCAACATGGCCCACAATGCCTTCGCCGAAGAACGTCGCCACGCGATTGAAAGTGCGATCGATGAACTGGTCGGGAATCACAAAGTCAGTAGGCTTGTGCTCCTCTTTCAGCGAGCCCACAGCCGAAACCGAAACAATCCGCTCCACGCCCAGTTTCTTCATCGCGTAGATATTCGCGCGAAAGTTCAGCTCGCTGGGCAAGATGCGATGGCCGCGCCCGTGCCGTGCCAGGAAAGCTACTTTGCGTCCTTCCAGTTCGCCCAGGACAAACGCGTCTGAGGGCGCGCCAAAGGGCGTCTCCACGCGCTCTTCATGCACATTCGTAAATCCGGGCATCGAGTAAAGCCCGCTGCCGCCGATAATGCCGATCTCTGCTTGCGTCACGTAAGGACTCCCGTCTCCGTCTTGCCGAGTCATAAGCTTCTAGCTTCTAGCTTCTAGCTTCTAGCTACTAGCTTTCTCGTTCCTCTCGGCCGAGCTCATAAGCTTACCGCGGCATGAGCAAGCTGCTTGAAGCTAGAAGTTGCCTTCTACCGCAGATCGATCAGCCTGATCGTCTCCATGAACACATCGCCGTCGATCGTCAAACTGTGCGCGCTGATCTTGTCCATCGTGTCCTGCGCGGTGTGGTGATAGCTGTTGTTGGGGCCGTAGTCCAGGTCGATCACATCAATTGAGGGCACTCCGCGCGCAACAAACGCCAGGTGATCGTCTTCAACCGCCATGTCAGTCTGGAAAAAATAACGCTGGTAGCCGAACTTTTTCGCCGCCTGCGCCACCAGGTCGACCAGCCAGCCGGTTGAATTCGTCTCGCGCTGGATGTCGAGGTCCTTGTCGCCAATCATGTCGGCAAGGATGAAGGCCTTGATGCGGCCGAGCGTTCCATCGCGGCCCCACTTTGCGGCCAGATGCCGGCTGCCATAAGTCGAATCCGTTTGCGACCAGGTCTGAATCGCCTCTTCGCCATCGAAAAAGACCAGCCACACCGAATCCCCGTCGAGCTTTTTGCCGTTTGCCGTTTCAGCGCGCAGCCGGTCGGCGATGGCCATCAGCAATCCCGTGGTCGATGCGCCGTCGTTGGCGCCCACAAAGTTGATATTACGCAGCGGGTAGTTGGTCTCGTAATGCGTGGCCAGCACAATCGCTCCCGGCTTGGTTCCCTGGTAGCGCACGATAAAGTTGCGCATCGGCACCGGGCCAATGGGTGTGTCGGCCGTAAACGTGTCCTCTTCGCGCTGGTCGTGCAGAAAGTGCGCGCGCAAAAGCTCCTCGGCTTTCACGTGTCCCGGCCCGGTCGGCCAGCGCGGCCCAATGGCGGCAAACTCGCGCGCGTATTCGTAGGCCTTGGCGCCGTCGAAATGCTGGGCTTGAAGCGCAAACGGAGCGAAGAGGATAAGTAGGGTCAGAAGGGCCGGGAAGCATGGTCTCCCACCCTTGCCGCAAATAAGATCAAGAAGCAGGTCCTTTGACTCCGCTGCGCTGTGCTCAGGAGGGGCACCCATCTTCAGGAAAGTTGAAATCCTCACGCCTGCGCCTCCTCCTTCCGCCTCCTGCGCGAAGGATGAACCCACCACGCCACTCCGATTCCCACGAAATAAAGCGCCAGCATCGGTACTGCGTAGATGCAAACCGTCCAGACGTCGGGACTGGGGCAAATGATGGCCGCCACCAGGAAGACCGCCAGGATCGCGTAGCGGATGTTCTTCCACAGGAAGCGCGGGCTTACGATGCCGAACATCGCCAGGAAGAAGATGAGAATGGGCAGCTCAAAGCTGATGCCCAGGCCGAGAATGATCGAGAGGAAGAACCCCGTGTATTCCTCGATGGTGACCATCGGGTTGAAGTTCTTGCCGAATCCAACAATCAGAATTTTCAGCGCGCCCGGCAGCACAAAGAAATATCCAAAGCCCGCCCCGATCAGAAACAACCCTACCGTCGCCGCCATGAACGGTATCACGAACCGCTTTTCTTTCTGGTAGAGTCCCGGCGCAATGAACAGCCACACCTGGTAAAGGATGAAGGGCGAGGCCAGGATCGCGCCGCCGATCAGCGATACCTGCAGATACAGGTTCAGCGGATCCATGGGGTGCGTGTAGTTGAGCTTGATATGCAAATCGGCAAGCGGCTTCTGCACAAAGGCGTAAAGTTTTTCGTGGATGAGATACGCCACGATGAATCCGGCAGCCAGATACATGGCCGAGTGAATAATGCGCTTTCGCAGCTCCTCAAGGTGCTCCATCAGACTCATGCCCGGGAGATCCGCGCGCTCGGTTACTGCCTTTCGCGCCTTGTCGATTGCGTCAGTCGCGTCAACCATGCTGGCCTTCCTGCTCCGTGGCCGCGCCAACGGACTCTGTGGCGGCTTCGTCGACGGCTTTCATTTCAGCTGCGTATGCGGTCTGTTCCGATTCGGGTGCTCGAGCGGCCTCAGCCGTTGACTCAGGCTCACTCGCGGTTTCAGGTTCCTGGGCCATCCGCGTGGGCGGCGCCGACGGAATCTGTTCTCCGGTCGAAGGTGGCTGAATGCGCAGCTTTTCACTCTCGCCCGGCGTCTCTTTGGTTTCTTCGGCGGGAGCGTTCATGTATCCGCCAGTAAACGGCTGCGGAGGCGCTGGCTCAGCCGGAACCTGCCCCGCGGCCAGCGCCTTCTGCCGCTCCGCCTCTTCCTTCTTGCGCCGTTCTGCCTCTTCTGAGTTGCGCAACTCCTCTTCCATCTGGAACTTGAAATCGTTCGAGGCCTTGCGGAACTCGTACATGAGTTTGCCGATCTGGCGGCCGATCTGCGGCAGCCGTCGCGGCCCAAAGACCACCAGCGCCAGCAGCATCAGGAAGAGCGAATCCGACATTCCCAGGCTGGCGATCTCAATTGTTGGCGGAATTGCCATGAAGCTCAATGATAACTGCCCGCGGAGAGTGGTCACAAACGCCCATCGGGCTCGCCAACGATCACCGCGATATCCCGCGCGTCATGTAGAATGCGCACCACTTCGACGCCGCCTCCCACAACCCGATAGAAGACCATCCAGTTCTCAAATCCGTTCACCGGAATCCGGCGAATGTCCTTGAGATCTGGATGGAGAAACGGGCAGGGCGTGCCCATTGCGGGAAAGACGGTCAAAGCCTCCGTCGACGTCTCGACAGCGCTCAGAAACCGCTCGGAGATCGCTTCGCTTGCGTTTGCGGCCAAGTAAAATGCCGACTCCGGGAGGTCATCCTAGGCCCGCGGGCGGAACTTTACTTTTCTCATGATTATTGTCGTTACTGAGATTGTAAGCCGTTTTCCTGATCCCCAGCTGGGTAACTTGCCGGAAGGCAGGTCAGTCCTGCTTTGCCCGACGATCCCGAAGTCTTTGCCGAAGTTGTTCCCACATCTCCGGCGTCACTTCGGTTGGTTCACCCGAGCTCAACCCCTCCAGAATGCGCAACTCGAGCTTTTCCCGGTCGCGTTCCCGCTGTTCCCTCCGGACCAAGAGGCGCATGAATTCCGAAACGCTGGAGTATTCCCCTGAACGCACCTGGGACTCGACGAACTCTTTCAGATTCTCTGATAGGGAGATATTGATGGTTGGCATAGGCCGGTCCTCAGCTTTCACAGGTATCAGAATAAGCCGGGTTGGCAAATTTTGCCAAATTTTGTCATTCGCGCGTGATTGAGGTCGCTCACCAGCTATCCCCGCCCGAGGGCGGCGGCCACACTCCCAGCAATTGCCGCAGCAAAACGATGCGACCCAGATGATAGGCATTGTGCGCAGCCAGGTTCTGCAATTGTTCGAGCATGGTCATCACCCGCGCCGGCTGGCCAGGCCGCGAGGTGCAGCGAATCTCACGATCGTGCCGAGAAGTGTCATTCGCCGCCTCGACGGCAGCATTCAGACCCTCAAAAAAACGATTGCTGAGCGCGCCGAACGGCTCCTTCTCCATATCCAGCACCGTCGGAAAACCGTCCAGCGAGCTCTTTCGATACGGGGTCTCGATGCCGCTGACCCATTCCAGCGTCACCTGCTGCCAGAAGACCACGTGCCACAGCTCCTCGTAGATGGAGTGCGGCGCCCCGGCCGGCTTTTGATGCGTCAGCGCATCGACAGTCTGTGGGTTTGCGAGTCCGTCGAGGATGCGTTTTGGAGGAGCGGCGTAGCCGTCTCCCACAAGAATCTGCTCGAATTCGGTCATTCGCTGCTCCGTTTGCCTATCGCCCTGCAATCGTCCCAGTCACCGTTTTGCGCCACTCCACTCCAGATACGAATGCCACTCCTGCTCACCCGGCATTCGCATTTGAAACTTGCCTGAGAGAACCAAGTCCTTCCGCTGGTAAACAAGGCGGAACAGCGGGCCAGGCGCAGAGGCGTCCGAAAGAAAAACAGCAGTCTGCGGCTCGGGGGTGGTCACCGCGTAGTGAATCACGTGGCCCTCGCTGTCAAAATAGATTGCGCGTAGATCGCCTCCGGCAGCATCCCGATACACATACAAAAGGTCGCCATGTTTGCAGTCGTAGTCCTCGGGGCCGTGGCAGTCGGCCGTGTAACTGCGCCGCGCCAGCACATGGCCGTTCAGTTCGGTCTGGAACGTGTAGTAGCCGGTGGCCGTCGCACCCCCGGGTCCGGCTCCTTTCGCATCCCAGTTCCCGGTGAGAAAGGCAAGCGGTTGAAAAGGATCGGGCGCATGCTGCGGCGCCTGCGCCGCCAGGGGAACTGCCGCAAGCAGCAGAGTCAGAACTGCGTTCTTCATGTGCTCCAGTCTACGCGGCAACTCAAATTCAGGTACGGCGACCACAACGGGCTCAACTATCGGAACGGCAAAGAATTGACGCGCCAGAGCCCCAGGCATCACGCTGCCGAGAGCTGGGAGCCGGCAGCCAGAGGCCAGCAGCTAGAAGCTGTTCCCTGATCCCTGCATTTCTCGTATCCTATTTCCAGGCAACCATGAGGACTTTTACACTCGACGAAGCGCAGTCCCTGCTCCCGGTGCTTGAATCTCTGCTCAAGCGCGCCATTGAGGGCAAGCGCTCGGCTGAGGAGGCAGAGTCGCATCTCTCCAGCCTCGCCCAGCGCATCTATCTCTCCGGCGGGATGCGCGTGAACCCGGCCACCGTGGCCCAGCAGCGCGCCGAGTTCGAGTCGCACATGACTAAAGTAAAGGAGAGCATCGCCGAGATCGACGCCATCGGCGTACAGGTCAAGGACCTCGACTCGGGCCTGCTCGATTTCCCCTTCAAGCTGGATGATGAGGTAGTTCTGCTGTGCTGGCGCATGGGCGAGACTGCCATCGAGCACTGGCACACCATGGAAGCAGGCTTCAAAGGCCGCCAGCCGGTGGATGAGCGCTTCCGGCGCAAGCCGGGCACGGGAATCAAGCCGAACTGAGGCCCTCCTGACCCGTTATGAGCACAGTTTCACAGCCGGGCTGTGAAACTGCGGGTGGCAGTGCCGCCAAGCGGTTGATTCCATTGGGACCACTGTTTCACCTTTTCACGGCCGAAAGGGGCTCATTTCTTACGGCGCTTCCTCGAACCTTGCAGTCCTTGTCGTTGACGGTGACGTTCTTCATGTTTCCGGTCGCAGTCCGTCGTATTTAGGATTGTGCGCCGGAAGAGCGCAATTATCTGCAAGAGACAGTGATCAGCGATCAGCGGTCAGTGGTCAGGAAGGCAGGGACGTTGGGGCCGGGGACTAGGGGAATACGGTGCTACGGGGCTGGCGAAGCCGCATACGCCTTCATTTGGCTGGCTAGTCGACGCCGAAGGTGAAGACCAAGTAACCGAATTCGAGGGCATACTCTCCCGGTTGCAGCGGGGCCGAGATCATGATCTGGCGTGATGACTCTGTCGGATTTGTGACCGTGACGGGCAGGCCCGCGTCTGCCACGAATCCTTGACAGGAAAACTGGACAAAGGTGCCTCCGCCGCCCACGCACTGCGACCAATGCCCAGTCGTGTATTCGCGTTTGGACTTCACTTCATCGAGGCGAAAGAGCTTGATGGGCGTTTCCATGTACCGACCGTTGAAGGTGGTCAATGTGAAGGTGAGGTTGGCTTGCGCGCTGACGTGGAAAGACGAAGCGTTCTTCTTGACCGAAACGCGCTCCGGCACGTTGGTGTATGCGGGAGCAATCCAGTTTCCTCCTCCGGGCGCATCGACGGACACAAGAGGCGCGAAGCCCGTCATGACGCGTTCGAACCGCGTGTTTGGTTCAGCAAGAGGCCTGTCGGCTTTATGCTTCTTCGACGGCTGGCTGGACGAGACGGAATCGCAGGTTACTTGGGGTTCGGGCGGCTTGTTGGTGGGCTTGTGTTCTGACATGTCCAGTTGGGCCCACAGTGGAACACTTAAAATTGCGGCCGCGACAAGTGGGATCGCTGCGCGAAGCGGTTGTGGGTTCGCAGGGCAAAAGGAGGTGCGCATGGTCGTAGCTCCGAAGGGAAAGTAAGAGATTCGATGGGGGAATTGGAGCTGGTCGCATTATAGCGCAAGGGAGGAGAAGGGCGGGGAGCAGGGTGAAGAGAAGGCATGGAATATGGAATAGAAAAGCAAACCCTTCGACTCGCTGCGCTCAAGATGACGGAGGAGGCAGGTAAGAGGGTTTTGGGCGCGGCTTCGTCGGGTACTTTGTTCTTCAAAAATTGGAGGACATTTTCGACACACTTCGGCTGCGCTGAGGGCAGGCCTTAAAGTCATGCCCTGATACAAAGCCACTTCAGTGGTCAGGAGTCAGAGATCAGAGATCAGGGAGAGACAATACCCCCGTGCGGGAGACATGGGGCGCCCGGCCCTTGAGCCTTTAACGAGTGCTGACCTGCTGACTTGCCGACTCGTTGACTTGCTCTCTAATGCCGCTAACTCCGCTAACATCCCATCATGTACATCCCCGAGCACGAAGTTCGCGCCGTCCTCACTTACGAAGCGCTGATCCCCGCCATACGCCAGGCGCTTATCGACTACTCGGCCGGCAACGTAGTCCAGCCCGCCCGCACCGTGATTCGCGCCGGCAACGCCGAGGGGCACCGCAACGGGTGGTTCGCGGTGATGCCGGTGATCGCCGGGGATGCGATGGCGGTCAAGACCGTCACCTTCTATCCCGCCAACGCCGAGTTCGGCCTGCCCACGCACATGGCCATCATCGAGCTGCTCAGCCGCGCCACAGGCCAACCGCTCGCCGTCATGGACGGCCGGCTGGTGACCGAGATGCGCACCGCCGCTGTCTCCGCGGTTGCCCTGGACGCACTCGCCAAGCCCAACGTCAGCAGCCTGGGCATTCTGGGCAGCGGCGTCCAGGCGCGATCTCACCTTGAAGCTCTGCGCCTGGTTCGCCCCTCGCTCAAGGACGTCCTTATCTGGAGCCGCACGCCGGCCAACGCCGAGGCCCTCGCCCAGGAAACCGGCGCCCGCGCCGTTGCCATCGAAGAGGCCGCCGCGGCCGACGTTGTTCTCGTCGCAACATCCTCGCCCACGCCCATCCTTGAAGGCCGCTGGCTCAAGCGCGACGCACTGGTCATCGCCGTGGGCGCCATTGGCCCGCACCTCCGCGAGCTCGACGACGAAACCATGCTTTCAAGCTGCGTCATCGCCGAGGCACGCAGCGCGGTGGAAAGCGAGTCAGGCGACGTGTGCCTCTCCGGCGCACGCGTTCACGCCGAGATTGGACAGATCCTTTCCGGCGCGGCTCAGGCCCCGGCCGGTGCGCGCATCGTCTTCAAATCAGTGGGGATGGCCATTGAAGACCTCACCGCGGCCCGCATTGTGTGGAAGGCGCGGAACGCCGAACATCATCGTGGCTGAAGACTTTGGGGCCCGGGGCTAAAGCCCACGACTTGGTTTCCTGTTCGATTCAGTGGCCTGAAGGCCTCTGCTCCCTCCTTGTTTCACGGGCTAAACGGAGTTTTCGTTGTCTCGTTGGTGTCGCAAGCTTGAGCGCAGGGTCATGCCTCTGCGTCTAACCTTGTGTCGGTGCACTATTCTTTAAGCTGAGCCCGGGCCGGATTCCGCAAAGCGATGGGAACCGGCCTCTGCCGGGACGCAAGTGAGGGGCGACGATGAGGAAGGGAACGTGGGCGCGGCTCCTGCCGGCTCTTTTGCTGGTCCTGGCCCCCTTTATGGAGGGCTGCGGCGATTTCTGGCAGGCTCCCAGCGGTTCTGGCGGCGGCGGTACTACCCCCACTACGCTTTCGAGCGGCGTCTTTTACGTTCTCAACCAGACCACCAAACAGATCGTCGCCTACTACATAAACGCGGGCAGCCTCACCACCATCGGCACCTATGCGCTCACCGCCGCGCCGTACGCCATTGCCATCGCCCCCAACAATGCGTTCCTCTACGTGGCCACTGCTACCGGCGGCATCTATCTCTACACCATCGGCTCAACCGGCGCGCTCACCATCGGCAATAATGGACAGGCCATTTCATCCGATCTTGCCTCGGCCATGGTCGTCGATACGACGGGGGCCTGGCTGATAGATGCGGAAACCGGCGGTTCGGGCGTTATTGTCAACGCTATCGCAATTAACTCGTCTGGCACGCTCGCCAGTTCGCAGGAGCAGGAGGAGACGCAGTCTTATAAGGTCACTGGCGCCTCGGTGCAGAAGATGGCACTTTCGGGCGACGATGCGAATATCTTTTTGGCGCTTGGCGAGGGCGGATCGCTGGTGATTCCCTTCACTTCAGCCAATACCAACCCCCTTGCCAGCAGCGCCAGCACCATCGTCACTGTCACCTCGGGAGCGTCGGCGCTCTCGGTGGCCGTCGATCCCGGCACAACTCCGCGCCTTTTTTACGTCGGCGAAACTGAGGCCTCGTCGAGCTCCGGCGGACTGCGCGCCTTCGAATACAGCTCGCTGGGCGGCAGTTCGGTGACAGAGATCGCCGGCTCGCCCTATTCCGCCGGCGGCCTCGCACCCGCGGCCATTCTGCCTGATACGGCCGGCAACGACGTTTACGTGGCCAGCGGTCAGGGAACCACCGGCGACGGGGTTCTCCAGGGCTTCAACATCGCTACTTCTACATCCGGATCGACTACCACCTACTCGCTCTCTTCCATCAGCACCGTCGCTACCGGCATTCAACCACAAGGCCTGGCTGAAGACAGTCTCGGGAACTTCGTCCTCGCCGTCTCTTCGGGCGGCAGCTACGACCTCGAGGCTTACATCTTCGACACCACCACCGCCGGCAAACTCGACGATTCAATCAACTCGACCACCGGCACCGATCCCACCGGCGCCTGGGCTGTTGCCGCTCAAGCTCCCTGATCGCGCCCCTGCAGCGCGCAGGGTCCTAATTTTGCGTTGCCGTCTCTCCGGGGCTAAAGCCCGCGAAAATTTTGTTGATCCTTACGGCACGGCTAAAGCCGTGCCCTTTCAAAGCAGCGCCCAATTAGGACACCACCTTTCAGCCTTTGGCCGGTTCGCAAGGTGCTATCCTCAAAGTGTCCGCAACTGGCCGTGTCAAAAACCGCCTCCATCGTTCATAGCCCATTCCGGCTGCGTCTCCTTCCCTCAGCGCTTTTGTGCAGTCTGGCCGCGCTGCTCGTAACTGTGGCCGGCTGCAACCGTTTCCGCCCGCCAAAGAAGGAAATGGTCTACGTCGCGGCGCGGCAAATGTTTCTCCACGACCGCGTTGCGGCTGTTTCGAACATCGTGACCGAGGTGACAAATGGGCAGCCCCTCGAAGTCGTCGAGCACGGCCGCCGCTTTCTCAAAGTCAAAACCGCAAAAAACGAGATTGGCTGGATCGAGGAGCACGCCGTCATCGATGAAAAAGTCTACGACGGCTTTGCGCAACTGGCCGACGAGCACAAGGATTCTCCTGTCGCGGCCACCGCAACGTTGCGCAACGATCTTTACATGCACGCACAGCCGGGCAAAGAAACCGACCACTTCTACCTGATTCCCGGCAACACCAGGGTCCAGCTACTCGAGCGGGCCTCGGTGAAGAAGGCGCAGTCGCCAGGCTTTGCGCCGCTGGCGCATCTTGCCGAGCCGCAAAAGCCAGCGCCCGGTGCTTCGGCGCCTGAGCCGCCTCCGCCTCCTCCCATGGAAGATTGGTGGCTGGCCCGCGATCCGCAGGGCCACACCGGCTGGCTATACGGCAATCAGCTCGACGTGGATGTTCCCGACGAGATTGGCGAGTATGCCGAGGGCATGCGCTATATAGGCGCCTACGTGCTCACCAAGGTGGACGACCCCGATGCCGGCACTCCCGGCCACCAGGTGCCTGAGTACCTCACCATCCTTGCGCCTGATAAGGCCGGCCTGCCCTTCGACTTTGACCAGGTGCGCGTCTTTACCTGGAGCAAGACCCACCACCGCTATGAAACAGCTTTCCGGCTGCATCCCATTCAGGGATACCTGCCGGTGAAGCTCTTTACGGCCCAGACACCGCACGGTCCCGTGCCGGCCTTCAGCTTCGAGTTAAGCAGCGGGCCCAACGTGGTCACCGATCCCACAACAGGCGTGACGCGGCCGGCATCGCCGCGGACGATCGATTATGAAATGATCGACACGGAAGTCAAACGCATCGGGCCCGACATGGCGCCGATCATCATCACCCGGGAAAAGAATCTGGAAGAAAAGAAAGACAAGGCGCAATCGAAGCACGGCAACTAGGCGCGCTAGAGCGCGGCGCGTAACGCTTCAATCCGATCAGGCCGCGTTGGCCGGGTCGCCGGCCGTGGAGGAGCTTTGCGCATCGGCGAACTCCAGCCGGTAGGACTCGCCCCTGGCCGGAATCAACGACATCTGTGTGCGGCCGTGACGGCCTCTCGCGCCATTCTCCTTGGATTCGAGCCATGCGCTCAAACGCGGGTCTGAAATCTGCGGTTCATTGCGCCAGAAATCCGGCTGCAACTTGCAGCGAATCAGCAAATGGCCGAGCTCGAGATCGATGCTCTGCCGGCTCTTCGGAAAATACCGCCGCACATTTCCCGAGCCAATGCGCAGGCCGGTGACACTGCGGCCGTTGCGCTGGATTTGAACTACCATGGCGCACCTCTTCCAGAGAACGAAAATGTCAGCGGGGAAGCGAACATTATGCAGGGACGATCGAAGGAAAATTTCGGCGGCGCATCGGGCAGCGCATCTGAGCCCCGATCTCTCAACCCTCAAAAGACACGAATGCGAATCTCGTGCGCGTCTTCCTGAGGAATTTTTCCTGAGAGATATCGATATCTCAATCCTGTTGTCATTTGCATGCGAAGTCAAGCGAATTAAGGCGAGAATTCATTAAAGGGATATGGATTTTCGATGAATCGATTTATCGGCGGTGAGGCAGCGCTCACACCCGCTTGCGCAGCGCCAGCTCAACCACGCGCAGCATCTCGTTCTCCGGCGCCGGCTTCCCGGTCCAGATCTCAAACTGGCGCGCGCCCTGCTGCACAAACATCTCGATGCCGCTGATCACGGCCACTCCACGCGAGTGCGCCAGCTTGAGCAGAGGCGTGTCCAGCGGGTTGTACACCAGGTCGAAGACCAGCGATGCGTTCAATTCGTTTTCCTTGATCGCCATCGCCTGTTTCACGCCCGCCATGCCGCACGGCGTGGTGTTGATGATCGCGTCAAAGCGATTCTTCGCCAGCACTTCCTGCTTCAATGACTTGGCATGCGCCTTGCGCGCCAGCGCCACGGCCGTCTCATGGGTGCGGTTGGTAACGAACACTTCCGCGCCCTGTTCCACCAACCCGAAGACCGCCGCTCGCGCCGCTCCGCCCGCGCCCAGCACCAGGATGCGCGAGCCCTTGATTCTCATCCGCTTCTCCAGCGGCCGAATCACGCCGGCCACGTCGGTGTTGAATCCGTAGAGCTTGCCGTCGGCGCCGGTGCGCAGCGTGTTGCACGCGCCGATGCACGCCGTCAGCGGATCCATATTGGCCAGATGCGGCAACACCTCCTGCTTCAGCGGCATAGTTACGGCCACGCCGCTCAAGGGCAGGTCGCGGGTCAGCGTCAGCAGGTCGCTCAACGACTTCACTTTCAGCGGCAGCATGATGGCGTTCACGTTTTCGCGCTTGAAGGCCGTCGAGTGCATGAGCGGCGAGAGCGAGTGCGAGATAGGATTGCCGGCCACGCCGAAGATGCGCGTCGCCTGGTCGAGCTGTTCCACGCGATAAAGATCGATGAGCGCACGGACGCTGGCCTGTCCCGGCGCGGTTTCAGCGCCGTCGCCGGCTGAAGCAAAGGTGAACGCCGCCCCCTCGCGAGGCCCGAGCACGCGGCTCACCAGCCCCTCCTCGCCCATGGCGATTCCCACCACGTGCGCGTTCAAACTCTGGTTCTCAATCATCCGCAGCACGGCCAGGTTGTCTGCCAGCGAGCGCGCCGTCGAAACCACCTTCACGTAGTCGGGCTCAAACGCCCGGATGCGCGCAGCCGCCTCGTCCAGCCCCTTGGTCCGGTTGAAGTCATGAAAACTCACCAGCAGCGCCGTGCTTGCGGCACGCAGCGCCGCCCGGAATCGCGCCAGCTGCGCCTTGCCAGCATGCTCGGCTGACTCCACTTCAAGATCGACAATCTGGCATCCGGCCTCGGCGGCCTTCAGTAGAATCTCTAACTCTGAAGTCAAAGACCCCACGAAGTGGCCTCCGTTCGGCGTCCGCCGGCAGGTGGCGATTGCCTGCACGTCCCGGTGCCGGTTCAGGAAGTCTTTCAGCGGCGCAATGCCTGAAGCTGGCTTCGCTAGCAGGTCGAGCCGGAACTCCAAAAATCGCGCGTCCTTGAGCACTCCCTCCGCGCAGGCCATCAGCTCAGCCGGAGTGGCCCCCTGTACTGCCACGCACAGCCGGGGCAGGCGCAGCCGCGGCAGCCCGGTCGGGACGGGCGCAGCTGGTTCTACCGGCTGTGGGGCAAGGATCGGCATCATTGTCAACTGACGCATCTTAATGGGCTTTGGTGCCGGATGCAAGGAAAACAGGGAACCAGGGGCCAAGGGAACAAGGGAGCGAGTGGCAGGGATCAGGGGATGGAGGCCGTGGCCGCCAGTGCGCAGGCGGGACGGCTGCGTTTCCCGGAGACCTTATTCCTCGCGCAAGGTCCTGGCCGGGTCAACCCGTGCGACTCTCAAAGCCGGCACCGCAGACGCAAGCAGCGAGACCGTTGCCAGCGTCAGCACCACCAGGACCAGCGTCGGCGCGTCGAAAACGCCCACCCCGTAGAGGACGCTCCGCATGACGCGGAGAGCGGCAAAGCAAAGAACCAGGCCGCCAGCAAGTCCGAGAGCCGAAGCCCATACGCCAGTTGCACTTACGTTTACCATTGCCTGGCGCACGGTTGAGCCCAGCGCGATGCGAATGCCAATCTCGCGCGTCCGCTGCGTGACCATGTTGCTGACCAGCGCAAAGATGCCAATGGCGCTCAGCAGCAGCGCCAGCCCTGCCATCGCGCCCAGCAAAGCCACGTCGATTCTCTGGGTTGCCAGGGTCTGTGCCTGCAGGTCGCTCATCGCGTAAAACCCTGAGAAGGGAAGGCCGGGGTCAACGCTCGCCAGCGCCCGTTGCATCTGCCCGGTCAGGCCCTCTATCGGTCCGGCAGTGCGAACAATCCAGCTCGGCTGGAACCAGATATGGACCAGTGCAAGCAATTTGGGCTCAAGGACCTGTGCCGCCGGAATGTACATGGTTTCTTCGCTTTGCAGCGGCGCAACAGGATTGAGGCCGGATGACAGCTGGATATCCTGCACGACACCAACGATCAGTGTGCCTTTGTCGAGGGTGTGACCAACGGGATTTGTACCCGGAAAGAATTTGCGGGCAAAGCTGCGATTCACAATTGCCACGGGCTGCGTCTTGGGCCCGTCAGAGCCGGTGAAAGTGCGCCCCGCCAGGAGCGGCATCTCAAGAGTTTCGAAATAGCCGGGCGTCACATAAACAAGATCTGTCCCAATTGTCTGCCCGCCCTGGGGGCCGTTATCGAGGCGGACGCCATTGTTCAGGGTGCGTTCGTAGGGCAGTGTCAACCCCACGCCGGCATTCTCAATGCCGGGAATCCGCCGCATGGCCGCAGTGCTCCGGTCGAGCAATTGAGAGAATGCAGCCGGGTCGTGGTAGCGCGCATCGTCCAGAGACGCTTTGGCCGTCATCACCCCGCTGGGATTGAACCCCGGCGGCAAAGTCTCGAGATGAATGAGAGTCCGAATGAGCAGGCCTGATCCGGCCAGCAGCACAACCGTCAACGCCACCTCGCCGGCAATCAGCGCCTGCCGCAGCCGCAGCCGCTCGCTGCCCGCCACGGCGCGGCTGGCCATTGAGGAGCGCAAATCGACCTTGCGGACGGTCAACGTGGGCAACATTCCGAAAAGCACGCTGGTCAACAGTGAGACCACAATCGTGAACGCAAGTACCGTTCCGTCCAGCGGCACGCCTGCCACGGGCAAGAAGTCCTTGGGCAAAAGTGACAGCAGACCATGCAACGCAAGATAACCCACCTCCACGCCAGCCAGTCCGCCCACCCCCGCCAGCAGCAGATTCTCAACCCAGAGCTGCTTCCGGATCTGCCACCTGGACGCTCCCAGCGCAAGCCGCGTGGCAATCTCGGGCGTGCGTTTTGCGACGCGCAACAGCGTGAGGCCTGCCAGGTTCGCGCAGGCTATGAGCAGGATGAATCCAGCAGCGAACATCAGTGCGAGAGCCTTGGGTCGCATCACGGCTGATTGGCCCATCTGCAGTGGAACGGGGTAAAAGGAGACGCGCGCGCCGGGGCCGGACTGTTTCGCAAGATCCGCGGCCCAACCGGCCCAGGCACGATTGATCTCGGCGTCAGCCTGCTGCCAGGTAGCGCCGTCGCGCAGGCGCGTGATGACCTCATAGTTGGTGCCACTGCCCTCGCCGTTGCGGCTGGACTGGAGCGCCGTATACAAGTCCGCGTTCAGCGGAGTCGTCGCCTCGGCCGGCAGCACTCCGATTACGGTGTACGAGTCGCCCTTCAAGTGGATTGTCTGCCCCAGAAGGGTGCGGTCCTCGTTGAAGACGCTGTGCCACAAACCAAAGCTCAGGATGACCGCTTTTGGCCCTTGGGGGCGGTCTTCGTCCTCAGAGAAGTTCCGTCCGAGCGCCGGGTGGATTCCCAAAACGTCAATATATTGGGCGGAGATACGGCCCGCATGAATGTAGTCAACGTGCTGGCCGGCCTGAAGATTCACTCCAGTGACCCCGCCACTCGAAACAGCCGCACGCAAGGATGGCACGTTGTCGCGCAGCAACTCCCACTGCTCACCGTTAATCCAATGGCGGCCATTGTAGGATTCGCCTCCCTTTACGAGCCGGAAAATAGTCCCCATGCGCTCGGGGTGCGGATAGGGCAGGCTTTTGAGCATGAGCGCGTTGACGATAGAGAAGATGGCCGTGTTGGCGCCGATGGCGAGGGCCAGTGTAACAACCACTGCCGCAGTGAACCCCGGATTGCGGCGAAGCTGGCGCAGCGCGAAGCCAAGATTCTGAAGAAACACGATGAACCTCTTTCCCTTTTGCACACCAGGAAGCACCTTGAACGCCAAAGCCAGAATTCAGCTAACCCTTTTGCGAAGTTGATGTTCGCCAGCAGGAACGGCGTTTCCCTTGGATGAGTTCTGTCCGGTTTTGAAGTCGGGTGTGCGCGACCGAACAGTTGAGCGGAAACATCCCCCTCCCCGCTGTGGCAACCTAGAACCTGGAGGGTTCAACCGGAAATGGCTGTTGAGACGGCGAATTTGACTGGAAACAAAGAGATTCACGCCTGGGATGCGGGCGGGGCAGCCTCGGCCGAGGCGCTTGCAACCTGGGTGGCGGAACGCCTTGCGGATCACGAGGCGGCATTGGCCGCGCTGCTTGCCGTCACAGGCCCCCGAACCCCGGCTAACTCCTTGACCCTCTATGACAAAGCCATCGAGCAGTTGAACCTGGCCGGGGCCCAGGCCGGCGTCCTCAATTCCGTCGCCGCCGATAAGGCCGTCCGCGACCAGGCCCAGACGGAGGCCCAGCGCGTGTCGATGGCTGGAGCCGCTTTGAGCCTCAACCGCGAGGTCCACGACGCCCTGGCCGCCATCAGTCTCGAAGGCGCCTCCCCCGCTACAAGGCATTACGTCGAGCGCACCCTCCTCGGCTACCGCCTCTCCGGCGTCGACAAAGACAAGGAGACCCGCGACCGCCTGCAGGCCCTCCAGAACAAGGCCACCATGCACTCGCTCGAGTTCAGCCGCAACATCCAGGAGGGCGGCAAGACCATCCAGGCCCGGGCCGACGAGCTCGAGGGCCTTCCCACCGACTTCATCGCGCGTCACCCCGCCGGCGCCGACGGCAATGTGACCCTCTCGACGGACCCACCCGACATGCAGCCGGTGATGACCTTCGCTTCGAATTCCGCTCTTCGAGAGCGCATGTTCCTGGCCTACAACACCCGCGCCTACCCTCAGAACCACCAGATTCTGCTCGACCTGCTCGCCACCCGGCAGGAGATTGCCTCGGTCCTCGGCTTCCGCAGCTGGGCCGATCTTGCCACCGCAGACCAGATGATGGGCTCGGCCGCCAACGTCCGCGCCTTCCTTTCCAAACTCGACGAGGCCAGCCGCGAGGGTGCAGCGAACGAGCACAACCAGGTGCTCGCGTTCGTCCGCCGACTGCGGCCGGATCTCGAGGAAATCGACATCGTCAGCCGCGGTTACTGGTACGAGCAGTTCCGCCGCTCGGCCTTCGACTTCGACTCTCAATCCGTGCGTCCCTACTTCCCCTACGCGCAAGTCGAGGCAGGCGTGCTCTCGACGGCCGCCCAGCTTTTCAAGGTCGAGTTTCGCCCGTCGATAGCCTCAGCCTGGGACCCCTCCGTCTCGATCTTCGACGTGATTGAAAGTGGCGCGCATGTTGGCCGTTTTTACCTCGACATGCATCCGCGCGACGGCAAAAGCAAGTGGTTCTCCGCCGCGCCCATCGTGACTGGTGTGCGTGGCGGCGTAATGCCCGAGGCCGGCCTCATCTGTAATTTCCCAGCCGGGGAAGGCGACGATCCCGGCCTTCTGCAATACTCCGACGTTGTTACCTTCTTCCATGAGTTTGGCCACCTGATGCATGCCATCCTCGGTGGCCGCACTGAGTGGATCGGCCTCTCTGGGTTCGCAACCGAGGGCGACTTTATCGAGGTGCCCTCGCAGATGCTTGAGGAGTTTTTCCGCGACGAGAAGCTGCTGCAGGCCTTTGCGAAGCATTATCAAACTGGAGAGATACTCCCGTCCGAAACGATAAAAAAAATGAAGCTGGCCGGCGCATTCGGCCGCGCCGACTGGATCAGGGCCCAGCTCTACTACACGACACTCTCACTGGACCTGCACGACCAAGACCCGACAGGCCTCGACCTCTACGGAACGGCCAAGAGCCTTTACCTCAATATGCTGCCCTGGACCTGGCTCGAAGGCAACCGCATGTACGCGAGCTTTGGCCATCTCACCGGCTACTCGTCGAACTACTACACCTACATGTTCGACAAGGTGATCGCTCTCGACTTCTTTGCCCAGTTCGACCCCGCCGATTTGCTTGGCTGCGACGCAGGCGCGCGCTATCGTGCGAAGGTGCTGGAGCAGGGCGGATCGAAACCGGGAAGGGAATTGGTGCGCGACTTCCTCGGCCGCGAAGAGGACTTCGCGGCGTTTACGAAGTGGCTCAACGAGGAGTTTGAAGAAGACAAGCTTCTAGTTTCTAGCTTGTCGTCCCGTTCTTTTCGCGATTAAGGTAAGGAGAGGATGGGGCACCTGGCTAGACCGGGAGGACTCACATGACAAGCCATATCGGCGAAATGTCTCAACGCTCAGTTGCGAGAGTGGCGGGATTTCTCTACCTACTCTTTATCGTCACATTTGCCACTTCTATCTTTGTTCAGGGCAAACCCATCGTGTCCGGGGATGCCGCGGCGACAGCCCGGAATATTCAGGCTTCCCAGTGGCTGTTCCGCATCGGTTTCACGAGCGAGCTTCTCGCCGCTTTGCTCTTTCTTCTATCGGCCTGGGCACTCTACGTGTTATTGAAACCGGTGAATCGAAGCCTTGCGCTGCTCTTTGTGTTATTGAACGCAGTAGGTGTCGCCGTCGAATCGATCAGTGTGTTGATTCGTTTCGATGCTCTGTTGCTTTTGAGTGGCGACAGCTATGTGAATGCGTTCAAAACGGATCAGCAGCAGGCTTTGGCAATGCTTCAACTCAATTCGGGTGGCAATGGCGGCATGGTTTCCGCGCTCTTCTATGGCGTCTGGCTCTTTCCTCTGGGTTATTTGGTGATCAAGTCGCACTTCCTTCCGAAGGTCTTTGGCATATTACTCATCGCGGATGGTTTCAGCGTCCTGATTTGCTTTTTCCAGTTATGTCTCTTCCCGGGCCACGAGAAACTAACTTACCCGCTGTATCCGGTCATGTTCATTGCGGAATTTGGATTTGCATTGTGGCTATTGATCATGGGCGCAAAGGAAAAAGGCGCAGGCCCTGATCGCGAGCGCGTGCCCGGAGCAGTATCCTCCAACCTCTCATGATGACCCCATCCGATTTTTTCCGCATCGCACTCAGCTTCGAAGGCGCAGAAGAAGGTTCGCACATGGGCGCGACGGACTTCCGCGTCAGCGGGCGCATCTTTGCCACGCTCGCCTCGGCGAAAGAGGGCTACGGCAACCTGATGATCACGCCCGAGCTGCAGGCCGAGTTCATCGCCGAGCGGCCCGGGCTGTTTTTGCCCGTGTCTGGCGGCTGGGGACGCATGGGAATTACGCACATCCGGCTGGCCGAAGCCGATGAAGACTCGCTGCGCGGCGCGCTGCACACCGCCTGGAAGCTGCGTGTGGAAAAGAGCGCCAGGTCGGGAAGAAAACCGGCCACTGCCTCGAACGTGCGCAAACGGGCGCCGAAAAAGGCCAGCGAACGATAAAAATCCAGCAAACTTAAATGAACCTTTTTCCCCGGCCGCGAGTCTCTTTGCTCTTAGGAGGTGCTACATGAAGGTTGGTGTGCTTGGTTCAGGCACTGTCGCCCAGACGCTCGCAGCTGGGCTCGCAAAATACTGTCATCAGGTCGTTATCGGCTCGCGTTCGCCGCAGAAGCTCGCCGAGTTTGCGGCGAAAAATGCCGGTGTTGCAGCCGGCTCCTTCGCCCAGGCCGCCGCATTCGGCGAACTCATTATTCTGGCCGTCAAGGGCGACGCTGCCTCTGAGGCGCTTGGTCTGGCCGGCGCCGCAAATCTCGCCGGCAAAACCATTATCGACGCCTGCAATCCGATCGCTGATGCGCCGCCGGTAAATGGGGTTCTGCAGTTCTTCACCGGCCAGAACGAGTCGCTGATGGAAGCGCTGCAGGCCGAGTATCCCGCAGCCAATTTCGTCAAAGCCTTTAACTCCGTCGGCGCCCCGCGCATGGTCGACCCCAAATTCGAGGGCGGCAGGCCCACCATGTTCATCTGCGGCAACGATGCGGCCGCAAAACAGACCGTCACCGCGCTGCTGGATGAATTCGGCTGGGAGACGGCAGACATGGGCGGCGCCGAAGCAGCCCGCGCCATTGAGCCGCTCTGCAAGCTATGGTGCATTCCCGGCTTCATCCGCAACGAGTGGACCCACGCGTTTAAGTTGTTGAGGAAGTAAAAATGAGCGAGTCAGTGGGTCGGCAACGGGATAGGTGAGGGTGGCGCGTCCACCTGAAACAAAACGTCCTCGCCGGAACTGGCTATCGGCGTAAGATGCCAGCCGGCGCTGGCAAGCCGCGAATCGGTCCAATTGAAGCGGGAAATTCCGGATCGCAAGAGCAGGAAATGAGGGTGATCCTCAAGGAATGAGGCGTAGTTTGAAATTGGCAGTGGGATGTATGCACGGTCGTATGTCAGGGACAATTCCGCCAAAAAATCGGTTTGCTGCAAGGCATAGGGATTATCGAAGAGATATGTAAACCTCTGTTTGAGGGATGGCGGCGCGTAGCACCATTCTTGCGGATAATCGAATGAGCTGTCGACAACGATTGGTAATTCGTCCGGCGCCTTCAGCACAACTGAGGATACGGCTTTAGCACCAGGCCGGGCATTCCACATGGGCTGGTGCATCATATCCACTGAGAGGGTCGCTGCAACGAGGAGAAGATAGCAGAGCGTGCTCAGGGCAAGAGCCGGTTGAGGGAAGATGCGCAGACGGCCGAGGCGCAGTCGCGGCAATGCCCATGCGCCGAACAGAGCCAGTCCTAAAGAGCAACTGACGGCATACTTGTGATGAAAGTAGCCGGTTCCAAATGCCGCCAGCAAGAATTGAACAGGCAGCAGTACACACAGTGCGCCGGTCGCGGCCCATTCGTGGGCTGGCACGGGAGACAGTGGGCTTGTGTGGCCGGCAGCAGTGCGTCCTGGCCAAGGCAGAAACGCGAGTCCGGCGACCAGACAAAGCAGAAAGGGGGCAGTCATGAACAGGTAGCTCCGCCACAACGCTGTCAGTGAGGGTTTGGCCCAGAAATTTGACGAGTGGAGAATGGCTTCACCTAACAGGAGGTGAGACTGACGCGCCAATGGCAGGGTAACGGCAAGCGGAGAAAGTCCCACGCCAATGGCCGCAACCATGTGTCCGTCGAGCCGGCGCCGTTGGATGAGTCGCGTGGTTTCTCCAGCGCCCAAGAGCAGACCGGTGTGGATCACTCCGAAATGATGACTCAGGACGGCGCCCGCAATACCGAGCGAAACGCCACACAAGGGCAGGAACCGATGATGTTGCCTGAGCACTGAAGTTTGCCAGCAAACAAACACCAAGGCGGTGAAGGCGATCAGCAATCCGTAAGGCCGTGCCGTATATGCCTGCTCTGTGCCGACGATGGAGGCCAGCAGAAAGGCCAGCGCAAAGAGCGCCTGGATGGCCGTGCCGTGTCTGCGGACGATCCTGTAGGTCAGAAGACCGGCAGCCATATAGGCCAACAGTTCAGGCAAGCGCACGGCAAGCTCGGTGGCGCCGAAGAGGCGCAGCGAGAGGTGAGTCAATAGATATTGCAAAGGCGGCTGGCCATCGGCGGGCATGGCCCGCAGCATCTCCGGCAGCGAGGCGAGCCTGGAGATAAAGAGCGTAAAGAATTCGTCGAACCAGAGAGGAACCGTGCATGCATGATACGCGGCAACGAGTGTAAAGATCGCTAAGGCGAGCAGTAGATACCGGCGCTCATGTCGAACTATCGAGCGCTCAGATCGGATGCCAAGACCGACCAGTGGAGTAGAGATGAGGAAGGGTTTCCGGGCGGCGGTTGTGTTCACGATGCCTCTCGCGTTTCCGCCCAGATCTTCAACAGGGCAGCGACGTGGCGAAAAAAGATACCGGGCATCTTGCGCCATTTGTATACCTGTGTGACGCCGGCGGAGCGCAGCCGGTGGTTGACTGGGAGTTCATGGATGGTGAATCCGCGGCGATGGGCGCGAGCCACGAACTCCCACCAAAAGCCCTCTTTCATATCGCCCAGTTCCCCTGCCAGCCTGTTTGCGACGGCCTTGGAAAACAATACGTAGGGACAGCTCGGATCATGCACAGGCACTCGGAAGACGGCCTGATAGAGCAAATAGAAGAATCTTGAAAAGGTCCTGCGAAGCAGTGTGTCGGCCCGATGGATGCGCCAGCCAATCAGGATGTCGGCGGCCCCACGAGCCTCCCAGAACCTTACAAAGTCCTTGGGATCGCATTGGCCGTCGGAGTCCAAACAGAGCAAATGTTCGGCTTCGAGCATAGCCATGCCCTCCCGCATTGCCTTGGAATATCCCTTGCGCGCATCGCTCAGATTGAGGCGCATTGGCAGTTCGTTTGCCAGGTTCCTGAGGACCTCCTTGGTGTTGTCTTTGCTGCCATCCTCACACACGATGAAACCTGGCTCGACAACCGGGAGGATGACCGTGTACATCTCGCGGATTGTTGCCTCGATGCTGTCTGCCTCGTTATGCACCGGCAGCAAAATCTCCACTCCCACGAGCGCCACTTCGAGCTCCTTTCGTTTTAGTGGGACGTCCTGCCAGATGCCTTCGCTGGCCAAGTACAGCGCCGCTTCAACTTTGAGGAGATATTACTTCAGCTGAATGATTACAAATGATAAGCCCCGTCCCGTTCGCCTGCAATGGACGGTGGCAGGCGCACGCGAACCAACGCGCCGGACGACGGGCTTTGCTGTCGCCGATACACTCGCCGGTCGATTTTCATTTGCCTGCTTTATTTGCCCATGCGCTCGATTCGCTATGATGGACTTACGATGTCAGACAACAGATTCTGTAACAAATGGGCGCTGGTGACTGGCGCCAGCGCGGGCATTGGTGTGGCGCTCGCCCGCGAGCTTGCAACCAGGGGCGCAAAACTCATCCTCACGGCCCGCCGCCAGGACCGGCTCGAGAAACTCGCCGCCGAATTCACCGCAGCCGGGACCGAAACCCGTATCGTGGTCGCCGACCTGAACGACTCCGCCGCGCCGCAACAGATTTACGATGCTACCGAGGGCGCCGGCCTCACCGTCGACATCCTCATCAACAATGCCGGCCTCGGCCAGTTCGGCCCATTCCATACCAGCTTCATCGAGCAGGAACTGAGCCAGGTGCGCGTCAACTGCGAAGCCGTAGTGCGCCTCTCGCGCCTTTTCGTTCCTCGCATGGTCGAGCGCCGCCGCGGATGGATGCTGGTGGTCGCATCTACAGCCAGCTATCAGCCCATCCCTTACCTCACCACCTACGCAGCCACCAAGGTCTTCGACCGCTTCTTCGCGCAGGCCCTTGCTGCAGAGGTCGCGGGCCACGGCGTCACGGTCACCACCCTCTGCCCCGGCCCCACCGATAGCGAGTTCTTTAAGGTCTCGCGCAGCCGCGCCTTCAATCGCGGCCGTCAATCGGCTGAAGAAGTCGCGCATCTTGCCATCAGGGGACTGGAACGCGGCAAGCTCACCGTCATTCCCAATTTCAACAGCCGCGCCGTCGCCATGATTGTGCGCTTTGTGCCGGTCGGCTTCATCGTCCGTACCATCGAACGGATCGTGCGGCCGAAACAGGGAGCAGCCAATAGCCAATAGCCAGTGGCCGGTAGCCGGTAGCCAAAAGTCAGTAGCCACAAGCTTCGAGCTACGAGCTAAAAGCTAAGAGCTACGAGCTAGCGCTGCCTCAGTTCCTCAGTCCCTCAGTCCCTCAGTCCCTCAGTCTTTCATCAGAAGGCGAAACGACTACCGACCGTCGGAGCAAAGTTATTGTCGCTGTTAAAGGGGACGCCGGGGCCATGAGGAATGGCGATGGCCAGACCGCCGCTCACCCAGGAATACACAATTCCGGCAAAAGTGTCGAAACGCTTGGCGAAGTGATGATCCGCATAGAGCGACCCCTCGTTGAGGGTGCCCGCACAGGAACTGCGGAAACCGGCTGCGGCCGAGCAGGTCGACGGAACACGGAAGTCGTTCTGCCGCTGTTGATACCAGGCGAAAGTGAAGTCGGTTTTGCTGCGGTAAGTGTACTTCGCGCCGGTCCACCAGACCTGCACCAACTTTTCAGAATCAAGGTTGTCGTCTTCAACCCCGCTCATGAAATAACCGCCCTGGTCTGAGGCGCCAACGCCCAACGGGTTCTTGGGGTTATTCTGCCAAATGTATTCGTAGCCGGCAAAAAACCTGAACGGGTCCCACGTATATTTGGCAGCGACCATAATTGCGCTGTTGTCGGTCACGATGCCATAGAGGGTGTTGTCCGTGCTGATCAGATTGGCCCGGTTGATGGGGTTTGTATTGATGCTGTCCGTGGTCGACTGATATGACTGCGACGGGCTCTGACTCTGAGGCCCCAGCAAGGGGTTCAATACGCTGATCGCCTGGTTGTAATGCTGGTAAACCAGGTCGGCGGAGAACTTGCCGTAGTTTCCGCCGAGGTCGAATCCATAGGCGTTGTTATGCGCCTCTTCCGGCGTACAGTTGTCGGCGGTCCAGGTTGCGGAGGCCGAGTAGCAGCCGGCAGAACCATCGGCGAATTTATACATCGCGCCGAAACGGACCGGGCCATAAGCGAGGCGATACTTCAGGGCGTCGTCCCAACGGCTGTCCTCGGTGTCGCCGCCGCCGGCCATCGTGCCGTTATACCCGATGTACGAAAAGGCATAGCTGCCGCTGGCCGGATCGTAAAGAAGCATTGCATCTGTGCCGAGAGAGCGCCGACGGCCGAAGGTCAGCGTGCCGGCATACTTCGACGATATACCGGCGTAGTATTCGTCATTGAAGGGTTGGCCCGCGCGTGCGCCGTCGATGGCTTCAGAATAGCTGCTCCTGGGAAGGCCGTTGTTGATGATGTCGGTTTCTGACGCGTTGGCCAGCAGGCCGGACTGCGGATTGATGCCGGTTGAAGCGTTGAACACCACGGACCAGCCAGGCAGAAACTCTTCCTTGCCCCTGATGCCCAGACCCGTCTGCTGCAGGTTGTTCGGAGCGATGAGGAATCGATGTTGATAGCCGTTTCGGTTCACCAGGGATTCGCCTTCGTAGTTATAGTCGTTTTCCGGCAAGCCGTGGCTGACCCAGCCAACGCCGGCGTCATACGCGCCGTACAGCGTGATGCCGTGCCAAGTCAGCGCGCAATCGGTGGTGGCGAAATCGTGGCCGCTCGCGCAGTGGTCGGGGGTCTTTGGTTGCGTCTTGGCGCCAGCCGGGGTATTCTGCCCGAATGCCAGCGTTAATGAGCAGAAGAGAGTTGCGGTCGCAAGGACCGCGGGACGGAGAGTAAATGTGGGGAATTTCACTTTTTCTCTTCGAATCAATCTGAATCAATACGAATTATATTCGATTCGAAGAGTCTTTTGATTCAATCAGATGAGGTGCAGTCGGCCATCAGCCTGTAGCCTGTAGCCGGCAGCCAGAAGCCAGAAGCCAGAAGCCAGAAGCTAGAAGCTAGAAGCTAGAAGCTAGAAGCTAGAAGCTAGAAGCTGCCCCTCGTTCCCTGCCTCTCACGGCCTGCCGATCATCACTTCCGTGGCCTTGACGAGCGCCACAGCTTCGTCGCCGGGCTTGAGCGCCAGCTCGCGAGCCGCATCGGCAGTAATGATGGCCGTCACCCTCTGCCCCCCGACCGTCAGCACCACCTTGGCCAGCAACCCCTCGATCGTCACCTCGGCCACCGTGCCCAGCAACTGGTTGCGCCCGCTGATCCGGCCCGGCCCGGCGTGGGCCTGCACGGCCGGCAAGAACTCCTCCAGCGCCTCCACCGGGATGCGGTGGTGCCCTCCCGGGGTCTTGACAGTCTTAATCCGGCCAGCCAGAATCCAGTGCTTGAGGGCGGGGTAGCTCATTCCCAGCTTCTCCGCGGCCTGGCGAGGGGTGAGCAGTGTCGAAGAAGGCATCGTTTTCATTCTCCTCCCGGAAAGTACTTTACACGTTATTCAGCTTCGCGGGCCCGGCATCTGATCTCCGGCGCGGAAAACACATCTGCGCCTGAGGATTAGCCCGCAGATTCCGGTGACAGCAATCACTCGACAGTGGCAGATACGGATGATAGCCTTCCCGGTGGAAAAGTCGCAGGTCGTTCGCAAGTCCCGTTTGTCTGAGTTGTCCGTCATTTGGCTTCAAATCTTAAGTCAGGAGGAGTTGTGACTCCAGTCGGTTGGGTGTGTTTTTTTCTCGGTGTGAGCGTTTTTCCGCTCATGATGGCCGTGTTTCTCGCGCGGCAGGTTATCGGTTCCGGCGTCGGCACGCCGGGCATGCAGAAGATTTCGGCAGCCATCAAGGAAGGCGTTATGGCTCTTCTGAAGCGGCAGTATAGGATCGCTGCGGTCGTCCTCGGCCTGCTGCTTCCCACATTGGCGAACGCCCAGACGGAACATGCGGGCGGGGGCGAAGCCAATCTCACGCTGCCGGATTTGAAGAGCGTGATCTTTTCTAATTTTTTCAGCATGAACGGACATGCACTCCTGACGTGGGGATTGCTGTTCTGCGTCGGCGGCCTGTTGTTCGGCCTGACGATCTATGTGCAGTTGAAGAACCTGCCGGTTCATCGCACCATGCGCGAAATGTCCGAACTGATCTATGAGACGTGCAAAACGTATCTGGTGACGCAGGGCAAATTCATTCTTCTGCTCTGGGCATTTATCGCGGTCATTATCTCGATGTACTTCGGCTGGCTGGCGCCGGTGGGGAATGTTGCGGTTACGCTGCCTATCATTCTGGCGTTCAGCCTGGTCGGCATCGCGGGCAGTTACGGGGTGGCGTGGTTCGGAATTCGCGTCAACACATTTGCGAACTCGCGGACGGCGTTCGCGGGATTGCGCGGTAAACCGTATCCGTGCTTTGCGATTCCGCTCAAGGCGGGCATGAGCATCGGCATGGCGCTGATCTCGGTCGAGTTGCTCATCATGCTGTGCATCCTTCTGTTCGTCCCAGCCGCTTATGCGGGCCCATGCTTCATCGGCTTTGCGATTGGCGAAAGCCTGGGCGCGGCGGCCCTGCGTATTGCCGGCGGCATCTTCACCAAGATCGCCGACATCGGCTCCGATCTGATGAAGATCGTCTTCAAGATCAAGGAAGACGATGCGCGCAACCCCGGCGTCATTGCAGACTGCACGGGTGACAATGCGGGCGACTCGGTTGGCCCCAGCGCCGACGGCTTTGAGACCTACGGCGTCACCGGCGTGGCCTTGATCACCTTCATTTTGCTGGCGGTCCACGATCCTAAGACGCAGGTGCAATTGTTGGTATGGATCTTCGTCATGCGCGTGGCCATGCTGGTCTCCAGCTCGGCTGCGTACTTCCTGAATGGCGCAATCGCTCGCGCGAAATACGCGAACGCCGACGAAATGGACTTTGAGACGCCGTTGACCTCGCTGGTATGGATCACGTCCATCGTTTCCATCGTCCTGACCTACATCGTCACCTACCTGATGATCCCCACTCTGGGTGACGGAACGCTCTGGTGGAAGCTGGCTTCCATCATCTCGTGTGGAACCCTGGCGGGCGCGATCATCCCCGAACTGGTCAAGGTTTTCACTTCAACCAACTCCAGCCACGTGAAAGAGGTGGTCAAATCCGCGCAGGAAGGCGGAGCTTCGCTGGGGATCCTGTCGGGGTTCGTGGCCGGCAATTTTTCGGCCTATTGGCTGGGACTTAGCATGGTCGCGCTCATGGCAATGGGCTATTACTTCAGCACGGGCGCGTCCATGGCAGACCTGATGCTGGCGCCGGCAGTTTTCGCGTTTGGTCTCGTCGCATTCGGCTTCCTGGGCATGGGTCCGGTCACGATTGCCGTCGATTCCTACGGGCCGGTTACCGACAATGCTCAATCCATCTACGAGTTGTCGCTGATCGAAAATGTTCCCGGCATCGAAGCTGAATTGAAGAAGGACTACAACATCGACGTGAAGTTCGAGCGCGCAAAACACCTGCTCGAAGCCAACGATGGAGCCGGCAACACATTCAAGGCTTCGGCCAAGCCGGTGCTGATCGGCACCGCCGTAGTCGGCGCAACTACCATGATCTTCTCCATCATCATGGCCCTCACCCATGGACTGACCCAGGGCAAAGAAAACCTCTCTCTGCTGCACGCGCCCTTCATGCTGGGGTTGATCACTGGCGGGGCAATGATCTACTGGTTCACAGGCGCTTCAACCCAGGCGGTCACCACGGGCGCGTACCGCGCGGTCGAGTTCATCAAGAGGAATATCAAACTGGAAGGCGTGGAGAAGGCATCGGTCACCGACAGCAAGAAGGTGGTGGAAATCTGCACCAAGTACGCACAGAAGGGAATGTTCATCATCTTTCTCGCCGTCTTCTTCGCTACCCTCTCGTTCGCGTTCGTTGAGCCGTTCTTCTTTATCGGCTATCTGATCTCGATTGCAACCTTCGGCTTGTACCAGGCCATCTTCATGGCCAACGCCGGCGGCGCATGGGACAACGCCAAGAAGGTCGTCGAGGTCGACCTGAAACAGAAAGGGACGCCTCTGCACGACGCCACCGTGATCGGAGACACCGTGGGCGATCCGTTCAAGGACACCTCGTCGGTGGCCATGAACCCGGTGATCAAGTTCTCGACGCTGTTCGGATTGCTTGCTGTCGAGCTTGCCGTGACGCTCACTAAGGCTAATCCGATACTCGCGCACGTGCTGGCAGTTGCCTTCTTCCTGGTGTCGGTGTTCTTCGTGCATAGATCGTTCTATGGAATGAGGATTGAAACCAAGAGCAACTGAGTCAAGCTGCCAGTAGCCGGCAGCCGGCAGCCGGTAGCCAGTTGTCAGCGGTCAGTGAAAGGCTCGCGCAAGGCGCGGGCCTTTTGCGCAGAGAGCGCCACAATTCGTTCTGCCAGTCTGGCTTTTGCCAGCGAATTCGGCCTCGCGTGCAACAGCACGCGAGGCCGGAGTTGTTTCACGCGAAGCTCTTCCCGCCTTGCCGCTTGCCGGCACTGACGGTCCGCACTGCTCCCGCCCGAATCAGGTAACCCGCTTCCTATTACTTCGGTCCATTGTCCTTCCGTAAGATGGCTTATTAATAAACAGCCCGCTTTTTGTCTTTACGCTCAACAAGAAATGGGCTATGCTCCTGCCATTCCCAGGCTTCCCTCGCGTAAGCAAGGACAAAACAGGCGGGCCACGAGCGCTCCCAAAGTCCCCCTCCGAGGCCCCCGCAAAAATCAACCATCGCTCAGAGCGCATTCTCGGCCCATGAGCCGTCGCGCGTTCCCGACCCCGCGGGGACATTGAGGAGGTGTGTTTTGAGGTACATTGCATTGGCCCTCAAGGTTGTGCTGGTCGTTGTCTTGTTTTGGTGGGTTGCCATTGTCCAAGCGCAGCCCGGCTCCGCAGTCGCGCAAAACAAAATCTGCGACAACTTGAATTCGTACCCATCGATCGTTGTCCCAGGCGGCCAGCCCCAGGCGTATTACTACTGCGAAAAGAGTGGCAGTACTCCATCAGACGTTTCGATTCACCTTAAGAACGCTAGCTCGCTCATGATCATAGTGAAGGGGATCAATCCCCTGGTCCGATCTTTCACGGTCACAACAGCCGGCACGCCAGTTCCCGAAGTTGGCGGGAGCGCGCTCATGACCCTGCTTGGCATTCCTTCGCCAAATGGACAGGCATCAGCCCCGCCTCAGGGCGCGCAGACGCCCAAGCTGGGGCACGCAGGGCAAGGGGCGCCGGAGTTCCCTGCGTGTCCGGCATACCAGGTCACCTATGACGCCGTCATCACGCTTCAGAGGCAAGCGAGTGCTCTTGCTACGCTAGCGGACACTTACCAGTACAACGTGAATAAGGCGCAGACTACCTACCTGGAGGCAATTAACGATTTCGAGAATGACGTGAGCCCGGACGGGTCGAGGCCGAGCCAAGATGACTTCCTGAACCAATCCAAGACTTTGGACCTCGCCTCCGTTCAGGCGCTTTCCACGGTGCCCGTTGTTGCGGCGGACGATCCCACTCTGTCATCGTTCGCGGGCAAGTCCTATTCCGATGTGGCGACGAGCATTTCCGCGAATGCACTGCTGCTTGCCCCGACCGTGAAGGCCCCGGATAGCTGCGCTGCTGACGTCACCACGAAGACGCAGGTAACCGCGGATCAATCGTTCTTGGCGACACTCTCCAGCCCGGCGGGGAAAGCGGATTCAAAGATGGATCAGTTGATCACCGAGGTGAATGGAGTAGCGGCGGCTGCGGTGCCTCTTGCGGCCAATATCGGTACGCTTAAGGGTATCGCCGAGAAGCCGGAAAATTTCGAAATCGACAAGAGAATTACGACGGACGACCGTATCCAAAGTTCCGTTGTCGTTACGGTTTCCTGGACGGATAAACCCGCGTCGCCGTGCGTATCGTCACAGAGTTCGCAAAACTCATCGCCTGGATCAAACCCAGGTGGCTCCGCCCAAGGGCAGCAAGCTGCATCTCCGCCAGCAGGGTGCTCCACGCCGACGCGGCAATCCACGTCCTTCGCCCTGAACTTCGGCCAGGGGCCACGCACATTCGAATCAGCGGGTTTGGTCTTCTCGCCGCTTGCACAGCACTCTTATTCGACCGCAACCGCAGGCTCCAGTTCGAACTGTCCGTCCACGGTAGGAACCGTGACGCAGGCTGGGTGCATCGTTGACAACGGGGGTGCGGGCTGGCGCATCCTCCCGATGGCTCTGGCGACGGTGCGATTCGCGGATGTCCCTTGGAGTCAATGGCGGATACTTGTCCCGAACTGCTTCAGCTTCGGGGCAACCATCAAGTCGAATTCGAGCAGCGGAACAAGCTTGGAGTACTTGACTGGCCTGTCCTGGGCCTCGCCAGGCCAACACGTCTTCTTGACCGCTGGAGCGTATGCAGGAGAGGTTACCCGTCTCGCAGGGGGACTCTCTGTAGGGCCGCAAGCCGTTGCGCCGCCGTCAACGCTACCCACTTCTACTCCGTACCACTGGGGGCTGGGGTTCGCAATAAGCTACGCGTTCACTTCCCAAGGCGGCGACACGATTAAGACCACGGGGCAATCAGCTCAGCCAAGCACGCCCAAAACCTCGGGCGGGAGTACTCCGGCGGCCAAGAGCAACTGAATTGACCCATTTGCCACCATCGAGGTAGTCCCTTGCGCCCCGTCCGATTCATTACCGGGTGCCCCGGGGGCTCGATCCTGAGACCCCGGGCATCCCTTAACCGGCAGGCACCCATGTCGGAGGGCGACACTTGGTCGCACAGTCCCTAACCAAGAAGCCGCCCTAAAGACATTATTTGCTCTGATATCTCTTCGACCGCCCTTAGCGCCTGCCATCGCCGCAGAGCTCGCAGGGAGTGGCCCGCTAGGTCTCAGAGGACCAAAACGTGGGTCAACACAAATGAAGGAGGATTTAAATGCCACGAACAAATAGAAGGTACGGCTGGAAGCCCGATTTCCCGGACCATCGCGACCAGTTCTTTACCGCGCCCAGAGCAACGCTTCAAAACCTCCCGCCCAGCTTCGATTTGACGGTAGCTGACCCTCTAATCAACTTCCCAATCTACGACCAGGGGCAAATCGGATCTTGTAATGCGAACGCGCTGGCTGCTGCAGTGCAATTTGACCGCCTCAAGAACGGACAAACCCCCGATTTTGTTCCGTCCCGCTTGTTCCTCTATTACAACGAAAGACAAATTGAAAACACGGTCCAATACGATAGTGGGGCCTATTTGCGGGACGGCATGAAGGTGCTTCAACAGACCGGTATCTGCCCTGAGGCGGATTGGGCATACGACGCAACGCCGGCACCATGCGACAGCTGCCCGTTTCCAGTGGGATCGAAACCGGCGACTCAGCCGCCGCAACAAGCGTACGACGACGCAGCGAATTACACGATCACCAGTTACCAGTCGCTGCAGCAGATTCTAGGTCAGTTGCAAGGTGCCTTGGTTTCGGGCTTTCCATTCGCTTTCGGGTTTACTGTCTTCTCCAGTTGGGCTAATACCGATTCCACAATTATTCCGCTCCCCATGCCCTCGGACTCACAAGCGGGAGGACACGCCGTCCTTGCGGTTGGCTATGACAACTCCACATCTCTCTTTAAATTTCGAAATTCCTGGGGCCCCGGCGTGGGAGATGCGGGATATTTCTACATCCCGTACGCTTACATAACCAATCCATCATTAGCCAGCGACTTCTGGGTTATCAACGCGGTCAAGGACTAAACGCAAGCTCGTTTCGCAGACGTAACGTGGCCAAGGTCAGAAAGCGAGTAGTGCCTTTTGTTGGCACCCCGCCTCGTCAAAATTCCCCGGATCCAGCCACGCCTCGAACGCGCGCTTCCTCGCGGGCCACTCGGTGTCGAGCATGGAGAACCACGCCGTGTCGCGATTCTGGCCCTTCACCACCATGTGCTGGCGGAAGATGCCCTCGAAGGTGAATCCCAGACGCAAGGCCGCGCGACGGCTGGGCTCGTTCAGCGCGTTGCACTTCCACTCGTAGCGCCGGTAGCCCAGATCGTCAAATACGTGCCGCGCCATCAGGTACATCGTCTCAGTGGCCTCGCGCGTGCGCTGGAGCGCCTGCGAGTAGAGAATATTCCCCACCTCGATGACGCCGTTGGCCGGGTCCGCCCGCATCAGGCTGGCCCACCCCGCCGCCTGTCCCGTTGCCTGCGGCACAATCGCCAGGAACACAAAGCCTGGCGCGTTCTGCTTTTTCTCGATTGCAGCTCTGAGGTCAGATTCAGTCGCAAAGGGACCCTCCGGCAGCCACGCCCACAGCTCGTCGTGGCCCTCGACGGCCTGCCAGAGGGCTGCGGCGTGTCGCGCTGCGTCCAGCGGCTCGAGCGTCACGTAGCGACCCTGCAGCGTCACCGGCGCCGGCGCCAGGGCGCCTTTCCAATCCGTCAAGTCGTGCATTGAGCCAGCCTATCAGTTTGGTCGCTCCCAATTTCACGGAATTGGCTACGGGAGTTCCCACCCACCCAAGCAGAGCTTGGATGGGGCACCCGGCACCCCAATGTCATGGAATTGGCTACAGAGGTTCCTACCCACCCAAGCAGAGCTTGGATGGGGCACCCGGCCTCGCTCTAACTCCGCTAACACCGCTAGCTCCGCTACCTCCGCAGGTTTTTTGCCCATTCTCCACAACTCGCACAGCGCTTACCCTGAAATGCACCATCTCTGCGCCTTGTGTCGCCATAGCGCCGGGGCTACGCTTGGTGATGGGTTGAGAGCCTGCGCACGCCGGATCGGGGCTTCCAGGCCGGAACGGCCGGACCAGTTCCACTCCAAAACGGGCAGCCGGGAGAGCCGCTGGACCGGAACCCCATTTCCTGCACCGTTTTCGCTACATCCGGCGAGCGAAAACCCGCTCAGGAGGCGGCTTCTGTGAGTTCTCCACAGGCAAACTGGCCGTATTGAACAACCGGATGCAGCAAATGTTACGAAAATACTAGATATTGTGGTTGGGTATTGACATGCACCACAGACAGCGGTATTTTTTCATCTGCGGCTGTTAAGGGATTGTAACGAAACGCCGGCGTCAGACCCCTTGGCAGCCCCTGAAATCTCGTAAAGCTACCGGTTTTTTCCTTCGTAATTCCAGAGGTGCTCGAGCCCGTAACCAAAGCCGCCCAAAGATGCCGCCCGTAAGCGGCACAATGCGGCAGGAACCCTCGCCAAGGCTCTTCTGGGATTGCCAGTTACACCAGTTCCGTACGTTGATTTGAGATTTCACCCTCCTGGCAGCGCTGCGCCGGACGATGGAGGGTTTTTTCACTGACTTTTATTGAGAGAGGACGCCATGAGCGAGATTGATCTTCATAGTGCAACGGTTCCTTCCCAGGCCACATATCTGCACCGCGGCCTTACCTTTGCCCGCCGCTTTACCCGGGACGGCATATCCCCCTACGACGAGGTGCAGTGGGAGCGCCGTACCGCCTCCATTACCGACACCAAAGGCAACACCATCTTTGAGCAGAAGGACGTAGAGGTACCGGTCGACTGGTCGATGACGGCCACCAATATCGTTGCCTCAAAATATCTCCACGGTCAGCTGGGCACGCCTGAGCGTGAGACCGGCGTCCGCCAGTTGGTTGGCCGCGTGGTTGAAACCGTGCGCGACTGGGGTATCGCCGGCGGCTACTTTGCCACGGCTGAAGACGCAGCCGTCTTCCACGACGAGCTCGCCCATATGCTGCTCACGCAGAAGGCCGCCTTCAACTCGCCGGTGTGGTTCAATGTGGGCTGCGACCGGCTGGAGCCGGATGCGGAGGGGCAGAATTGGCACTGGGACCCAGCGACCGGCGGCGTGCGCTACTCCGCCACCGGCTACCACAATCCGCAGTGCTCGGCCTGCTTCATCAACTCCGTTGAGGACTCGATGAGCGGCATCATGGACCTGGCCAGGACCGAAGCAATGCTCTTCAAATTCGGCTCCGGAACGGGCACCAACTTCAGCTCCTTGCGCTCCAGCAGGGAACCCGTCTCGGGTGGCGGCACGGCCAGCGGCCCGCTCAGCTTCATGCGCGGCCTCGACGCCTTTGCCGGGGTCATCAAGTCGGGCGGCAAGACGCGCCGCGCGGCCAAGATGGCGATTTTGAACGTGGAACATCCCGACATCATGGACTTCATCGAGTGCAAGGCCAAAGAAGAGGCCAAAGCCCACACGCTGATCAAGGCCGGCTACGACGGTTCGGGCCCGGATTCCGAGGCCTTCTCGTCCATCTTCTTCCAGAACGCCAACAACTCCGTTCGCGTCAGCGACGAGTTCATGCGCGCCTATGAGACCGACGGCGAATTCTCCACCTACACGGTCAAGGGCCACCAGCCGGTCGAGAACTTCAAGGCGCGCGAGATCATGCGCAAGATCGCCGAGGCCACCTGGCTCTGCGGCGACCCCGGCTTGCAGTTCGACACGACCATCAACCGCTGGCACACCAGCAAGAACACGGCCCGCATCAATGCGTCAAATCCGTGTTCCGAGTACATGTTCCTCGACAACTCCGCCTGCAACCTGGCCAGCTTCAACCTGCTCAAGTTCCTTACGCCGTCGGGCGTCTTTGACATCCCGGCTTACCGCCATGCCATCTCGGTGTTGATTACGGCCATGGAGATCCTGGTGGACAACTCGGGCTACCCCACCGAGTCCATCGCACGCAACTCGCACGACTATCGCCCGCTGGGACTCGGTTACGCCAACCTGGGCGCGCTGCTGATGGCCTTCGGCCTGCCCTATGACTCGGCTGCCGGCCGCGACCTGGCCGCCGCTCTAACCGCGATCATGACCGGCCAAGCCTACCTGCAATCGGCCATCGTGGCCGCCAGCTGCCCGCCGCTCGACGCCGCCACCCCGCTCACCGCGGCGAGAAAAGGCGATGGTGAGCGCCA
The DNA here is from genome assembly GCA_963808695.1 of uncultured Acidobacteriaceae bacterium. GTDB lineage: Bacteria > Acidobacteriota > Terriglobia > Terriglobales > Acidobacteriaceae > Telmatobacter. Next base: position 150,921 of record CAWEHF010000018.1, on the reverse strand, counting down.
GGGCGGAGCCTGCCCCGGCTTTTACGTCAACCGCGAGCCTTTCCTCGACGTCATCCGCATGCACCGCGCCGAGGTTAATAACATCGGCAAGTCGCGCTACTCCGGAGAGCCCTTTGCGGTTCCGCAGCTCGATTCGCTCATCGAGGCCAGCCGCGAGTCGTGGGACATGGCCCTGCTCTATGGCGAGCGCCACGGCTACCGCAACTCGCAAACCACCGTTCTTGCGCCCACCGGCACCATCGGCTTCATGATGGACTGCGACACCACCGGCATCGAGCCCGACCTGGCGCTGGTCAAGTACAAGAAGCTGGTGGGCGGCGGCATGATCAAGATCGTCAACAACACCGTGCCCGCCGCGCTCTTCAAGCTCGGCTATAACGACAACGACGTGAACGCCATCGTCAGCTACATCGACGCAACCGGAACCATTGAAGGCGCGCCCGGCATCAAGCCTGAGCACCTGGCGGTCTTCGACTGCAGCTTCAAGCCGGCCAAGGGCACGCGTTCCATTCATTACATGGGCCACATCAAGATGATGGCCGCAGCGCAGCCGTTCCTCTCCGGCGCCATCTCAAAGACCGTGAACCTGCCCCACGAGGCAACGGTTGAAGATGTGGCCGAGGCCTACGCGGCAAGCTGGCGCTTCGGCATCAAGGCCGTGGCCATTTATCGCGACGGCTCCAAGGGCACGCAGCCGCTCAACACCAGCATGGACGCCAAGAGGGAGCCCTCGCCAGCCGATGCGGCCGCTGTCCGCGTGCTCACGCACATCTCCGCCTCGCAGCTCGCCGCCGAGGCCGACCTCAAGGCTCTTAATACGTCTGACAAGGTTGAAGTCACGGCAAAACAGATCGTCGCCGCAGCCCAAGCCTTCCAGACCGCGCTCGACAACATCTCCAAGGCCGCCGCGGTTCCGGTCATCGCGCCCACTCCGGTTGCCGCTCCGGTCGAGCCGCCGCAGGTGCAGGACCTGAACGCGCCGCCGCGTGCAGTGCGCCATCGCCTGCCCGAGGAGCGCGCCTCCATCACCCACAAGTTCTCCATCGCCGGCCACGAGGGCTACATCACCGTCGGCCTGTACCCCAACCAACAGCCCGGCGAGATCTTCATTCGCATGGCCAAGGAGGGATCGACTGTCTCGGGCCTCATGGACGCCTTTGCTACCTCGGTTTCTCTCGCGTTGCAGCACGGAGTGCCGCTCAAGGTGCTGTGCGAAAAATTCGCGCACACGCGCTTCGAGCCCTCCGGCTGGACCGGCAACGAACAGATCGGCTACGCCAAGAGCCTGATGGATTACATCTTCCGCTGGCTCAGCCTGCGCTTCCTGTCGGGCACGCAGCTCACTCTGTTCGCGGGGCTAGCGCCGCAAGCTCCGCAACTGTCAGCGCCGCCCTCCATTCTGCCCGAGCCTGAGCCTGAGGATGAGGTTGGTACGTCGCAGGTCCAGCTCGCACGCCTGGCGGAAGAGGTGGCCAAGCGCCTGAACCAGGTGAGCGGCCAGCCCGGCGCTCACACCGGCGGCGGAGGGGGTATCGCCCCCGAAGCGCAATCATGGAAAGCGCCGCATCAACCGGCTCCGGAGCCGAGCGTTCCGCCTATGCCCAACCTGGCCGACCGCGGTATTTACCACGCGGCCGACGCCATGCGCGGCATGTACGAGATGGGCGACGCGCCAAGCTGCTCAACTTGCGGAGCTATCATGGTCCGCAACGGAAGCTGCTACCGCTGCATGAGCTGCGGCTCAACGTCAGGATGCAGTTAAAACGAGGGTAGTGGAAGGACGTCTTCTTGTGGGTGCACCCATGACGTGAGAGTTTGACGGCATAAGGTGAAAGTCCGTACATCGTAAAATGAAAGTCGCACATTCTTAAAGACTTGCATTTGATTCGGCCGGAGCGCCGCCTGGCGTGGAGGTTTTGCCTTGAGAAATTGGAATAGGTGAAATCTCCACGTGGTGGCTGACGTTTCACCTTCAAGAACGGCGAGGGCCTGCTCTTCGACAATCTTGTCTATCGGTTGGACTGACGGGCATTGTCGGATCGGAAGAAAGCCAGGATTTGACCCGCCTTTCTTCTTTTCGAGGACAAGATATCAATCGATGGCCTGTTCCAGCCTCAAGTCGCGGCTGGAGGCGCCGACGCTAAGAGTGCGCTCGCCCGAGGGGCGAAGCCACTTTCCTTCTTGAGTGGACCAGTACTCGAGTTGGCGCGGAGCCACGTGAATGGTCACGTCCTTCGACGCACCGGCGGGAATCGACTCGCGTTCGAAGCCGGCCAGCGACCGCACCGGAAACTGCACGCCCGCCGGAATCTCGCTGGGCGCGCCGAGATAGACCTGCGGAACCTCGTCGGAGTCCATCGCTCCGGTGTTCTTGATGGTTACGTGCACATCGAGTCCGCCGTCGGCAGCCTTGGCTACTTCCAAGCCGGAGTAGGCAAAGCTGGTGTAGCTGAGTCCGTGGCCGAAGGCGAAGAGCGGATCGATCTTCTCCTTGTCGAACCAGCGGTAGCCCACGTTCACGCCTTCGCTGTAAATGGTTTTGTGGTCCACGCCTTTTTTCGAGCGCTCAGGATATCTGGGATCGGTGGCGGCGTAGTCTTCAAGCCGCTTGGCCCAGGTCACAGGCACGCGGCCGGCAGGGCTGGACTTGCCCAGGAGCAGGTTGGCCGTCGACCAGCCACCCTCGTCGCCCGGCCACCACATTTCGAGCACTGCCTTCACCTTGTTCACCCAGGGCAGGGCCACGGGCTGGCTGGTGTTAAGCACCACAATGGTGTTGGGGTTGACGGCGGCAATCTCATCCACCAGCTTGTTCTGGTCGCCGGGCAGGCCGAAGACCGGCTCCAGGCGAGTCCAAACAAAGACCACGGCGATCCTGGCGCTCTTTGCCGCGGCGATGGCCGCTTCGTGGTCGGCCTTGCGCTGCTGGGGGGTATACCAGTTGAGACGCACCTGCACCGGAGCATTGGAACTGTCCGGGCTGGTGCTGATCTCGATTTCATGCGGACCAGCGGTCAGTTCGACTGGGCGGCGCACATTATCGAGGCGGTCGGTGGTGGAAATAGCGTTGTCCTGGTTGGCCTGCAGAATGTCGCCATGCACGCCTCCCTGGGAGGCGCCGGTGCCGCACAGGCCCTTGCCATCCAGCTTGATGCGGGCGTTAGTGCCCATGGCTTGCAGATAGATCCAGTATTGGCCGGCGTGGGGCGCAGTGAACTGCCCTTTCCACGCTAACGTGGAGTTGGGTGGGAGCGCCCTGCCATTGGCCACAGTGAAATCGATCTGCGTGTCTATGGTCTCGGCGCCCGCGCCCGAGCGGACCAGGCCCGGTTTGCCGTTGTGGGTGAAGGCACTGGCAGGAATGGTACTGCCGGTCATGTCGTCATCTACGGCAAAGCGGACGTTGGCGTTGCCGCTGATCTTCCTGAGGGCGTCGAGTGGCCCCATCTGGCGTTCCGGCAGACCCACCGAGCGCTCGCCGTTGATGCCGATGGCGTCGATCTGCAGAGCGGTGGGGCCGATCAGCACCACGGAGTTCAGATCAGCGGACTTCAGCGGCAAAGCATGGCCGTCGTTTTTCAGCAGCACGGCAGCCTCTTCGCCGGTCTTCTCAATAACCCTGGCGTTCTCTTCCACGGACTGCGCGGTGACTTCGTGTTTGGAGAGGCCGTCCAGATAGCCGAAGCGGGCGATCTCATAGAGAACATGGCCGGCGGCGCGGGTAACTTCGGCCTCGGTGATGGTGCCGTCTTTCAACGCCGGGAGTATTTTTTTGGCATCCAGCTTGACGCCAAAATCGCCATTATCCTCGGGGCCGGGCTTGGGTTCTTCGGGAATATAGCCGCCGAACATATCGCCGCCCAGATCGCCCTCGTCAGTCTCCCGCGCCGTCGGCGGCGGAGGCGGCACGGGCTGGGCATCGAAGAAGGAGGGCAGCGACCATGGGCCTGCATCCGGCGCCGGTTCGCCGGGCATTTCCATATCCAGGCCGGCGTTCAGGAAGGTGACCGCATGCGTCGCGCCCCAATCGGAGGTGACGAAGCCCTTGAAGCCGATTTCCTGGCGCAGGATTTTCGTCAGTGTGGACTCGTTGCCGCAGGCAAAGGTGCCGTTCAGCTGGTTGTAGGAGCACATGATTGAAGCCACGCCGGCACGGATTGCGGCATCGAACGGAGCCACGTAGACCTCGTGCAAGGTCTGATCGTCGATCCAGGTGCTGGTGCCGTCCGAGTCGTAACCGACAAAGTGCTTGACCTGCGCCATCACACGCTGTGACTGAATGCCCTTAATCTCCGCTGCGCCGATTTCGCCGGTCAGGAAAGGATCTTCGCCGAAGGTGTTGTAGCCGCGTCCGTACTCCATATCGCGGTCGATGTTGACGAATGGCTGCAGGCTGACGTCGATGCCCAGGGCGCGGTCCTCGCGGCCGATCACCACGCCATTGGCTTCAGCAGTCTTGCGGCTGAAAGTTGCGGCTACGCCCATGGTGGCTGTTTCCGCCTGTGAGGGATGGCGAGTCAGCACCCCCGGAGGGCCGTCTGCAAAGCGCAGCCCGGGGATTCCCAGCCGGGGAATGTCGCCCAGGTAGCCGGCCTGTCCCTGGTAGACCTTGGGGTCTTCCTGGGTGCCATGAATCAGTTTCAGCTTCTCTTCCAACGTCATCTGGCTAAGCAGTCTGTCAACCCGCTTGTCGCCGGTGACCACCGGAACACTCTGTGCGCAAACCATCGAGGCGCTCAACACCAGCGCTGGCGCCGCGCAACTCCAAGCAAATCTCCGCAATTGCATGCAACCTTCCTTTAGCCGTACAGTCACATTTGACAGCGCAAATCAGGTACAAGTATACAGAATATGAAACCGGTTTCCTAAGAGACCACCGGCGCGCTGTTTCCAGACCGCTCATCCCGATCTTCTGAGCGCATCTTCGGGTTCTCCCTCAGATTCATGCAGGCCCCGATGTCGGTGCAGGCAAACAGCACGCATTTCTGTTCAGGCTTCCGGGACACTCTTATCGTCTCCGTGACGAGTTAATGGAGAAGAATGGCGGATCAATACAGGATGCTTGGATCTGTCGATATCGGGGGAACCAAGATAGCCGTTGGTGTAGTTCGGGAAGACGGCACGATTTTAAATCGCCTTGAATGCCCCACCGACGCGGAAAAAGGCTTTGACCATGCGATGCGGCGCATCGTTGATATGCTTCGGGCTCTCTCGGTTGGCAGCTTTCAGCTTGAAGGCATCGGAGTTGGGTGTCCGGGACCGTTGAATCCGTTTGCCGGAATCATTGGCGATGTAGGAACGTTGCCTGGATGGCAGGGCAGAAATCTCGCAGCGGAGTTGCAGTCGGGATTGAACCTTCCGGTAGTGGTTGAGAACGATGCCGATGCCGCAGCTCTTGGGGAGGCGCGTTGGGGCACGGCGCCCACCAGCGGGACCTTTTTTTACGTAACGATCAGCACCGGCATAGGCAGTGGCATGCTTTTAAGCGGACAGCTCTATCGCGGAGTGGATGGCGCCCATCCCGAGATTGGTCACCAGGTCCTCGATGACTCCGGGCCTCCCTGTTATTGCGGCGCGCGCGGATGCTGGGAGGTTCTGGCTAGTGGCCCGGCCATGGTTTCCTGGATGAGCGAACAACGTCCCAGAACGTCGGCGCTTACGGCCGGAGAGATATGCGACTGGGCGAGAGGCGGCGATCCTCTGGCCCTCAAGGCGGTGGAGCGGGAGGGTTATTACCTCGGGCTGGGTCTGGCAAATGTGATCACGATGTTCGCGCCAGACCGGATCGCGTTAGGCGGCGGCGTCATGAAGAGCAGTTCCTTGTTTATGGATACGGCCCGCGAAGTGATCCGGAAGATATGTTCACAGGTTCCCGCCGAGAAGACGCAACTCTCTCTCGCTTCAGTGGGAGAGGACGTTGGCCTGTTGGGCGCGGCGCAGGGGTGGCTTCTCAGGAATCATCGCGGTGCTTTTGCATCGCAGTAGGAGCTCCCTCAATGCACAACCATCGAAAGAGGCAGGGAATGCGCGGCACCGCTCAAGCAGGATTGAATTCAGAGACAGGGGAGAACATCGTGAAGGTTTCGGAAAGCAGGCTCTTTACAGACATTCTCAAGCAGCCCGCACAGCTTGCTACATCGTTATCTCATATGTTGGGTGCCGGCAAAGCCGCGCTGAACGCAGCCGCAGCAGTTTTGCTCGGAGCCAGGTTTGTGATGATCACCGGCATTGGAGCAAGTTGGCATGCGGGTATGGCCATGCAGGCAGAATTGCTTGCTGCTGGTATTCCGGCGTTGTTGATTGATGCTTCGGAGTTGCTCCACTGCGCTGAGGTGCCGGAAGGCGCTGCCGTGGTCCTGCTATCGCGCAGCGGAAAAAGCACGGAGATCGTACAACTGGTTCAAAAGTGCCGCGCCCGCTCTGCGTCGGTTATTGCCATCACCAACCAGGCTGACAGCCCGCTTGCACAAGGCTCCGATATTGTTCTGAACACAAGCACGGACTTCGATCACGCGGTCTCGGTTTCAACCTACAGCGCGATCGCGCTTGCCGGTGTTTTGCTGGCGTTGGAAGCCACTGGCCGCTCGGTCCATCCGGTTCAGGCGGAGCTCATGCAGTCTCTATCGGCGGCAGCAGCAGCCATTCCGCTGTGGCGCACAATTATCGAAAGATCCGGCTGGCTGGGTGAGGGAAGCGAGCCCACCTATTTCATGGCTCGCGGCGCCAGCCTCGCCAGTTGTCACGAAGCCAGGCTGCTGTGTGAAGAGGCGGCAAAAAAGCCTGCAACTGCACTTACCGCTGGCGGTTTCCGTCATGGCCCGCAAGAAATTGTCCGGAAGGGACTGCGCGTTGGCATTTGGATCGATGCGCAGCACATGCGCACGCAGGACCTCGATCTCGCCCGCGACCTGAAGAAGCTGGGTGCGAGCGTGCTCCTCATCGGACAGCAACTTGAGGAGAGCGCCGGCGACTGCGTGCTGTGTCTGCCCGCCATTCCCGCTCGATGGCAGTTCCTGATCGACATCATTCCGATCCAGATTGCCGTTGAAAGGCTGGCCGCGGTGCGCGGCGAAGACCCCGACTCCTTCCGGCTCTGTTCGTACATTGTCGAAGACGAGGGCGGATTGATTCACCCCTAGGCCTGCTAACACTTCTGAGATGGCGGCGACGGGAGCCAGTTTTTTCGAGTTCTAGGAGAGAGGAGCGACGCATACCGGGTGTCTGCCAGCGACGAACGACAACGAAATCGGAAAAACTGGCCCCGTCCCTGCGGGTTGCGGCGCAAATCCGGTCATACTTTGTTCTCGCCCTCGACGGTGGACCCGCCACAGCCTTCGGGCTCGGCCGCGTCTGACCGAACTTTCGCTCGCAACGCCGTCCATTTCAGTAGTGTGAACAGGCCCTAGGAATAACTCAATTGCAAGCGGAGCCTGGAAACGGAGCATGAACCGATGAGATTGCCCAAATGGCTGTTGCTGTCGATGGCTGTACCTGTACTGTGGGGATTGTGGGGAGCGCTAACCGAGATTCCGGAGAAGCGGCTTGATCCGCCTTTCCCGCCGACGCTTGGCTATGTCGTTTGGTCGTTGACCATGATTCCGGTGTGCGTGATTGCCTTGCGCAAAATCAATTGGAAGCTGACCCACTCGGGGCGCTCGATCTTCTATGGCTGCGCAGTTGGCTTTTCCGGAGCCGCGGGGCAGCTCCTGTTGTTCAGGGTGCTGAACCAGGGACCTGCGTATCTGATCTTTCCCATCGTCTGCCTATCCCCCGCGGTCACGATTGTGCTCTCCTGGGCTCTTCTCCGCGAGCGCACTTATCCACTGGCGCTCTCCGGCATTCTGCTCTCTCTGCCGGCGATTTTTCTTGTCTCGCTGCAAGAGCCAACCAACAGCCCTGTGCATGGAAGCCTATGGCTGGTGTGGACCATCGCCATCTTTTTCATGTGGGGCTTGCAGGCCTACTTCATGAAGTCGTCGGCCAATGCCATGAGCGCCGAGGAGCTTTTCGTATACATGACGGCAACAGGGCTCGCGTTGAGCCCGGTGGCACTGGCGATGGGGCCCGGCATCCACGCCGGCTCCGGTATCGGATTCGGAATCACTTACATGATTCAATCGCTCAACGCGGTTGGCTGCCTGCTCTTTGTCTATGCGGTCCGGTATGGGAAAGCAATCGTGGTCGTGCCCATGGTGAACGGTATGTTCCCCCTGGTCACGATTGTGGTTTCGTTGCTGATCTACCAGCAGATACCCGGCAAATACAATCTCGCTGGAATGGTACTGGCTCTCGTCGCGGTACTTTTCATGGCCTTCGATGAGGTCAGGCACAGCCCCGCCGAAGCCGCATAGCCCAGGGCCTGTTCACGCTACTGGGATGGCGGCGACGGGAGCCAGGTTTTTCGAGTTCTAGGAGAGAGGAGCGACGCATACCGGGTGTCTGTTAGCGACGAACGACAACGAAATCGGAAAAACTGGCCTCGTCCCTTCGGGTTGCGGCGTAAATCCGGTCCTACTTTGTTCTCGCCCTCGACCTTGGAGCCACCAAAGCCTTCGGGCTCGGCCTCGTCTTACCGGATTTTCGCTCGCAACGCCGTCCATCTCAGTAGTGTGAACAGGCCCTAGCGTGCTTTACTTCGCCTTGCCCCGCCGTTTCTCAGATGCTTGTGCCGTGGATTTGCGCACCACCAGTTCGGTTGCCAAGGTGTATTCGGCCCCTTTGTGACGCTTCAGTTGCATCATCTTTTCCAATGCGCGAAAGGCCATCGCGCCGAGTTCTTCGCGCGGCACGTTGATGGTAGTGAGTGAAGGACGCGCCAGACTGGCAAAGGCGATGTTGTCGATGCCCACCACCGAGACCTCTTCAGGCACTCGTACACCTGCATCTTCCAATGCGCTCATTGCCCCCATGGCAATCAGATCGCTGCCGCAAAAGATCACGGTGGGCATCTCCGGCGCGGCAAGAATAGCCTTCACGGCAGAGGCGCCCGCATCAATTCGGTAGTCGCAGTGGATAACCGGAAATGGTCGCAGCTTGTTCTGGGCCAATCCTTTCACCAGAGCGGATTTGATATGCTCCGCGGTGCGGCTGCCTTCGGGTCCGGCGATCACCGAGGCGCGGCGATGTCCGAGCCGGACGACATGCTCGATGGCCTGAGAAATCCCCCGGCTGTAGTCCACGACGATGTTACTGACCAGTTTGCCCGCCGAGTATAGGTTGCTGAATACCATCGAGATGCCTGCTTCCGCCAGGGGGGCGGCGGCGGCCATTTCGATCGAGGAGGTCAGAATTGCCACCCCGCTGACGTCCTTTTCGACGAGTTTGCGCATGAGCCAATCCCTTCGGGTCCGGCTGTATTCGGTGTTGAGAAGAAGCACGTCGAGACCGTGGTCCCACGCCGCTGCCTGAAAGCCCCGGATCACCTCGGGATAAAACGGATTCGCAAATTCCGAAATCACCAGCGCCAAAAGATCGCTGTGGCCGGTTGCAAGCCGCTGCGCGTGTACATTTTTGTAATAACTGAGTTCATCGACGACCGCGAGAACGCGCGCCCTGGTCTCGTCAGCAATATAGTGCGTATTATTTAGGACCCGCGAAACCGTGGCCGGCGAGACGCCTGCTTTCCGAGCGACATCTTTCATTGTGTAGGCCATGACCCGAGTCTCTTACACGCTGGCGGGAACTCACAAGAAGTCTTTCCTAAAGTGAGAAATAGGAAAGCCGTTTCATCATGCCTCTCGTTCGCCTTCGGAACGCACCAGCCGGCACCAGAACAAGGGATGCATGCCGGACTGCGCGGACGCAGCGGAGAGCTGCAGCTTCGCTTGGAATTCTGATCCTGGTCGATATACCTTTTGGGGAGACAGCAACAGTGCATTCTGTCTCCCCTTTTTCCTGAGTGCGCCAGGCATCGGCTCCCAGCGACCAGATTCGCTTCGGAATCGTTGGCGTAGGGATGGAGGGATCCGGATTACTTTCCACGGCTATCCAACTTCCTGGAGTCAAATGCGTTGCCGCGGCCGATCTCTATGATGGCCGCCAGGAGCTGGCGAAAGAAATAGCCGGCCAGCAAATTCGAACAACTCGGCGGTACCAGGAATTGCTGGATGCGAACGACATCGACGCCATCCTTGTCGCCGTTCCCGACCACTGGCACAAGCAGGTGGTGGTAGACGCATTGGCCGCGGGCAAGGATGTGTATTGTGAAAAGCCAATGTCGCACAACCCTGCAGACGGGCTGGCGATGGTCGCTGCCGCCAGTAAAACAGATCGAATCGTGCAGATAGGCGCGCAGCGCACCAGCTCGGTTCTGTGCGCAAAAGCAAACGAACTGTTTGCGCAAGGCGCCATTGGCGACCTCAATTTGGTCGAAGCGACCTATGGCCGGAATGATCCCACCGGCGCGTGGGAATATCCTCCTCCACCGGATTTGTCACTGAAAACTCTGGACTGGGATACATGGCTTGGGACGGCCCCCAGGATACCCTTTGACCCGCTTGCCTTTGCCCGCTGGCGCTGCTGGAAAGAGTATGGCACCGGGGTGGCCGGAGATTTGCTCGTTCACCTGATCAGTGGTATGCAGAAAGTGCTGGGCATCAATGAGATTCCCAAACGCGTATCCTCTTTCGGAGGCATCTTGAGGTGGAAGGACGGGCGCAATATGCCGGATGTACACCCGGTCCTCTTTGAGTACGGCGATATTCCGGTCTATATGCGTTTGTCACTCGGCTGCGAATCGGCTGAGGTCACTCGCTTCCAGGGATCCAAGGGAATGATAGAACTTCGCGAATTCAGCGTGAGCTATACTCCACAAGCCGGGGTGGATCTCGCGCCGAGCTATTACGCCGCATCCTTTCCTTCGCGCTTGAGGGACCCCTATTTCAAGCAGTGGCACCAGGAGCACGATCCTGTTCCGGGGCAAGAGCCGGCTCCGGAGACGATAACATTCAATGGAAACGACTATGACGATCTGAAGCCGCATCTATTTAAGTTCTTCGAAGCCGTTCGTTCCCGGAAACCTGTGCTGCAGGATGCTGTCTTCGGACACAACGCAGCCCTGGCCTGTCACCTTGCGAATGAATCCTACTTCCGCAAGAGCCCCGTATATTGGGACGCCTCGGCCAATGCCATCAAGTCAATCGGGTGAGCTTGAAATCGGCGCGCGGGTACGCCGATTCCGATCCATCCTCAACTGCCGACGACCGTCCGTCCGATGAATTGAGCAATCGAAACAGGAACAACGGAGATCTGATTTCGTGAAATCACAAAGGTTTGTCAAATTTGCGGCAATCGCGATGCTGTTTGCTTCAACCTGGGCGTGTGCCCAGACAGCAACCGTGCTGCCGTTCTTAGGGCGCTGGGACCTCACATTGAAGGCCCCGGACCGCGAGTATCCTTCCTGGCTGGAGGTGCGGCAGGAAGGTGGTGAATTAAAGGCGCAGATGGTTGGCCGCTGGGGTAATGCGCGACCGCTCCCCAAAGTAGAGATCTCCGCGGGGCGTCTTCTGTTCGTGTCGCCGAAGGAAGAGGAAGGTAGTAAAGACGATATGGTGTTCCAGGGCAGCCTCACCGAAGGCACTCTCTCCGGAACCGTAAACGGCCCGGACGGAACCGTTTGGACATGGACTGGTGAAAAGGCGCCTGCGCTCGAAAGATCACATGCCCCTAAGTGGGGCAAACCGATTCAATTGTTTAATGGCAACGATCTGACCGGCTGGAAGATGAGCAGTGCCGGTCCTCCGGAATGGACCGTCCAGAACGGAAATCTGTTGAGCCCCGGAAACGGGCCAGAGCTTATCGCAGACTCCAAATTCCAGGATTTCAAGTTGCACGTTGAATTCAACTGCGGGAAGGATTCGAATAGCGGGGTCTACCTGCGCGGCCGTTACGAAGTGCAGATCGAAACGGAATCAGAAGCGGAACCGCCAAGCCACCATACCGGTGGAATCTACGGATTCCTGGCTCCGACTCCGGAGCTTCCGCGCACGCCTGATCAATGGCAGACGTTCGAAATTACACTCGTGGGGCGAAAGGTGACGGTAGTTCAGAACGGCCAAATTGTCATCGACAATCAGGAAATCCCCGGAATCACGGGTGGCGCACTGGATAGCCGGGAAGCCTTGCCTGGACCAATCTATCTGCAAGGGTCTGAGAAAGGTCACGTCGCATTTCGGAACATTGTGATCACGCCTGCGCTTTGATCGTGGTTCGATGAAAAGTAACGGGAGCGCGACCAGTCCGCATGCAGTAGCGCTCGAGTTCAGAACCAGTTATCTGCTCCAAATTTCAATAGCTTTCAGTGAATTGTTTGATCCGTTTTAGGAGCAGAAGGCATGGGGGCCACCCGAGCCGTATCGAGTCAAGTTTGGATGTGTCACAGAGATTGTTTGTTAATCCCGCCTTTCTTGGCCGGTAGTAAATGAAAAACCGTATCGCGCCCGGCTGATCTCCACCCGCTTTCGTTCACCCGCGATTTGCCCGTTTTACGAGCATTTCTACTTATTTAGGCAACCTACGAAGACGTGCATGTGGTCGGAGATACTAGTTATTAAAGCCCTGAAAAGGCCGACGTCGGCGGTTCAATCCCGTCCCTGGATGCAATTGATATGCTCCAAGACTCCTCACCGCAAAAGTAGGTTCAGTTTTCCAGGATACTTCGCGAAGCTCGGTTGGGGTGCCACTTGGGGTGCCAATAACAAAATGAATGAAAAGGCTGCGCAGGAATTAAAGGACTTAACAACAATGTCACGGCTGAGCATCGCTGTTAGCTATTGATATTAAACAACTTAGATAGTCTTTGCAAATTCGGGACCAGGGGGTCGGAGGTTCAAATCCTCTTTCCCAGACCATTCTTACTCTCATTCTTTCAATGGTTTACGCGGCTTTTTCAATTGTGTCGAAATACTGATTTTTCGGAATTATATAGGTACAACTGAAGACAGTTCGAAGCCAAAGCCGAACTTTTCCGCCCACATTTTGCGAAACGTGACGTCGTCTATGATCTTGTCGTAGAGATCAATCATGCTGGCGCCCGTATTTCCCATCCAGAACTTTTGCAGTCCCTCGGGACAGTCGGTGCGGTTCCTCAAATACCTTGTGCTGAGAAACGAGGATGGCTCGGCGATCGTCAACGAGATCGAGGAGTAGGTGCAATGCGTGTGGAACTTGAGCAACGACTGGTCGAGCGCTGGCCGACGTGGTTCAACACCAAAAGGGGACATTCGCGAAACGTTGATGCCGCGAAGTAAAACGAAACCTTGTTCACGCGATTACCTTGGAGGCGAAAGACTGATGGCGCCAAATCCGGTCCCCACGTGCAAGCGATTATTTTTGCTTTCCTGCGCGGCAACTGCCAGCCTGGGTTTCCTGTTTACCCAGGCAGCCGCAGCTCAGGCCATACAGTCGTCCTTCCCGCCCGTCCCCATGCAGCCCGCCGATCGCGACGGAGCCGAGTACCGCTGGCTCAACAAAGCGGTTCTGAGTTCCCGGCTACTGGACGAGATGGAAGACCTGAGTGGCTGGTCATTCAAAGGCGAAGGAGAGATGAGCCTTTCGTGCGAGCACGTTAAAGAGGGCCGGCAGGCCTTAGAAATCCGGTCGACTTTCAATGTGGGCCGGGTCGACGGCAGCGGCGACTGGACCGACCTCATCGCCACGCGCAAGTTCCCTTCTGAAGACTGGCGCGGCTTCAACCGCATATCCGTATGGGTCTACCCGGATATCGATGGAGCGCCGGCCATCTCCGTCTCGCTGGTGTTGCACAACGAAGGCGCGCACGTCCTGCCCGATTCCACAAACGAAGGACGCGACGACTCAATCCCCCTGAAGAATCGCCAATGGAACCAAGTGGTCTGGGAGATTGCGCCTCTCGACCGCGACAACGTCACGGCTTTGGATATCGGCTACGGAATGCCCAAGATGTTCCCTGATCCTGGCGACAAGACGGTGCTGTATATCGATCACCTTACGCTGGAGTCTGTGGTACCCGATCATGTGGAGGGCTGGGATGTTTCGCCGGATCGCATTGCCTTTAGCCATTCCGGCTACATGACCGGATCGTCCAAGAGCGCCTTGGCGAGTGGCCTGCAGTCCGACAAGTTCTCATTGGTGAATGCCGCGACGGGTGCGACTGTGCTGACCAAGCCCGTGGAGCGAAAACAGACCGCGCTGGGCAGCTACCAGGTCCTCGACTTTACAGAGGTGCAGAAGCCGGGGCGCTATCTCTTGCGGGCCGGTTCGGTGACCACGCAGCCCTTCCGCATCGGCGACGATGCGTGGCGCGAAAGCGTACTGAAGGCGATGAACTTCCTGTACAGCGAACGCTGCGGAACCGTGATCCCTGGCATTCACGGCATTTGCCACCAGGACGCCTACACCGATCACAACGGCAGGCGGATCATTGTGAATGGCGGGTATCACGATGCCGGCGATCTGACGGCAACGGGCAACACTCCCGGGATCGCATACGCACTTTTCGAATTGGCCGAACGACTTAACCGCCAGCAGCAGGATCCCGAACTCGCGCAGCGCGTGACGGAAGAGGCAACATGGGGCCTGAACTGGGTTCTGAAGACCAGCTTCGGAGACGGCTTCCGCAGCACCGGACAACTGATCAGTTACTGGACCAACGGCATCATCGGCGACGCCGATGATCGTCATGGCGAAGCGGTGAACGATCCGGAATGGAACTTCCGGGTTGCCGCGGTCGAAGCGCTTGCCGCACGCGTGCTGAGAGATGCCAATCCGGACCTTGCCAATCGTAGCCTTGCTACGGCGAAGCAAGACTGGAACTTCGCCACGGAAGGCTTGAGGACCGCCAGTCCATTGCCGGAGGTCTACGGACAGAAGGACGAGCTGGAGCGCAACTCCTTTGGAGTGATTGCGTCGATCGACCTGTACCGAGCCACCGGCGAAAGATCCTACGCCGACGCGGCCGTGCAACTCGCCCAGAGCATCCTCGCCTCCCAGGAGCGCACTCTGCAGCCGTGGAGCATCCCCATGACGGGCTTCTTTTATACCGGCCCCTCGCGCGAGAACATATTTCACCGCTTTCACATGGGCGAGGAGGAACAGCCGATTGTGGCATTGGCTCATCTGTGCGAAGCGCTGCCCGACGATCCGCACTGGATGGAGTGGTACTCCGCCATCGTTTTGCATGCAAAGTATTATCAGGAAGCTGTATCCGCAGTGAATGCCCCCTACGACGTGCTGCCGGCGGCAGTGTACCGCGAGAGCGAAGTGCGTTTTCTGCCCGAATCCAAGTCCTGGACTCCACTCCGTCAAGCGGATCGCAACGAGTATCTTGCCCAGATGCATCGCGGCATTCCGTTGGGAGACGGAGCCTACCTGCGACGTTTTCCTGTGTGGTTCGATTTTCGCGGCAACTCGAGCGTTCTGCTCTCCGAGGGCAAGGCGCTCTCCGTCGCCAGCCAGTTGCGCGGCGATATCGAGGGTGAAGATCTGGCGCAGAAACAAGCGCAGTGGATTGTCGGCCGCAATCCTTTCTCCAGCAGCATCATGTACGGCGAGGGTTATGACTGGAACCCTCTATATAGTGTCCGCTCAGGGCAAATGGTCGGCGCTATTCCGGTGGGCATTGAAACTAGGGGCTCCGCGGATGCGCCTTATTGGCCTGCACAGATCTGCTGGACCTACAAAGAGGCCTGGACCCAGCCGGTGGGTGAATGGATCTGGCTCATGAATGACTTGAGCGGCCCCGCGGTTGTCGAAGGGGTTGCGGACGCCGCGAGCCACATGCCTGTGCAGCTTATCGATGAGAAGACCGGGCATGTGCTGGCAGCCGCATGGGAGGGGAATCCTGGGCATTTTCGCGCCGTCGTTCCACAGGGGCGCTACATGGTGAGGCAAGGCGCGGAGCAAACTTCGCTCGCGGTTCTCTCCGCGGGCACTTACCAGGTGAATCTGCGCAAGGGCAACGCCGTCGAGGCGACGGTTCGCGTTCAGAACGAGGGACCGCAAGATGTGATCGTGCAGCTTGAAGCCCAGGGCACTGGGCCGCACCGGTTCACGCTTCGCACGAGCAACCTGCAACTCAGTGAACTGGCAGAGCAGGAGATGCGCCTTGAGCAGGGACATAAGCACGCCATTACCTGGCATGCCCACATCGCCGACGTCCGAACGCCGTGGGTGGGAGTCATTGTGCAGGACGGCGATGTGGAGCGGCATATCGAGCTGACCGGACTGGCGCCCGGACACTGATGCCGAGGCGCCGCACGCAGTGGTTGCGAAGAGGCGCCAGCCCCGGTGGGTCAACCTGGGCAGGACACAGCATCACTGTTATGCGACGTCTGTGGCCTGCGACTGTGCAATATCGAGCGTCACGCGCAACGCGCGGAAGAGCTGTGCATCCGGGCCCAATACCCTTTGCGTGTCCTCGTTGTAATTCGCCTTCCATTGGCCCACTATGCACCTGGTTTTACGTGCCCGCCATGAACATACAATCTGAGGCTTTGGTCGGCAGCTGTGCCTCGCCAAAATAACGATCTGCTGTCAAATCAGGCATATAAGGCATATGCCCAAGTTGGCCTGCTCCCATGTAAAACTGGTCGCATGCTCCGCCTGCTGAGGCTCATGGTCGGTTTCTTTGCTCGATGTTTTCGCTCTCGCCACGACCTGGTCTTGGAGAACCTTGCGCTGCGGCATCAACTCGGTGTTTTGAAGAGGAAGCATCCTCAGCCGCAACTTGCCGCTTCAGACCGATTGTTTTGAGTAGTATTACGCCGATTGTGGCCCGGGTGGAAACGAGCGTTGATCCTCGTCCAGCCGGAGACCGTTGTACGCTGGCATCGAGCTGGATTCAAGTTGTATTGGAAAGGGCTCTCGCGGCATCGAGTCCGCGCGGGCAAGAGATGCGTCAGCATCGAACTCCGCGGCCTGATCTTCCGCATGATTGCCGAGAACCCGACCTGGGGGGCGCCGCGGATTCATGGCGAGTTGAAGATGCTCGGTTTCGATATCTCTGAGCGTACGGTGCTGCGCTGGATGCGAAGAGCGCCCAGAGATCCTGGGCCGGTAAAGCGATGGGCAGCATTCCTCAGCAACCACCGCGAGGTGATCGCCGCGATGGATTTCTTCACCGTGCCGACGCTTTCCTTCGGCGTATTATACTGCTTCTTCGTCATCGCCCATGATCGGCGACGAATTCTGCACCTCAATGTCACTAAACATCCGACAAGTGCATGGGTGATCCAGCAATTGCGCGAGGCCTTTCCATATGATTCCGCGCCAAAGCACCTGATCTTCGATCGCGGTGGGAGTTTCAATCAAGAAGTCATTGAAACAATCAAGAGCTTCGGCATTGAGCCCAAGCGCACCAGCTTCCAAAGCCCCTGGCAAGACGGTGTGGCGGAGCGCTTCGTTGGTTCCTGCCGCCGGGATCTGCTCGATCACGTGATCGTTCTCAATGAACGCCACTTGAAGCGCCTGATGAACGAGTACGTCAGCTATTACCACTATGACCGGACTCATCTGGGCCTGGACAAGCAAACTCCCGCAGGCCGCGAAGCTGCCAAGGGTGAGAGCACGAGCAGCAACGTTATCTGCATGCCAAGGTTCGGCGGTCTGCATCGCCGGTACGACCTGGCCGCTTGAAGTTCTGAGACCGGGCAGTCTCAATTTCATTGGAGAACATTATGGGCAGAGTGCGCCTGCGGCCCAACCGTTATGCGTTTGATGACGCTTCCGTGTCCGCGAGCGATTCTCAAACCTCCGCCATTTTCTCTTGCGGCCAGCCTTTATGAGAGTCTTGCCTTGCGTTTAACTGTTAAGCGCTGGTCATCTCGCCGACGGATGAAGTTTTGGCGAGGCACAACTCCCAGACTGCGTGCTGCCGCCGCCATGGTCTGGCCCGACTCCACCAGTCGAACCGCCTCCTGCTTGAACTCCAGCGTGTAACGACCTCGCGTACCCTTCCC
The DNA here is from genome assembly GCA_963808695.1 of uncultured Acidobacteriaceae bacterium. GTDB lineage: Bacteria > Acidobacteriota > Terriglobia > Terriglobales > Acidobacteriaceae > Telmatobacter. Next base: position 132,988 of record CAWEHF010000018.1, on the reverse strand, counting down.
CATCTTCGTCTCCCTTTTGCTATTACAGCAGTTCGCTATGGGATACGTTTTTCGGGGGCAAGGTCAGTTTTCGTGCCGGACAAAGCCATCAACTGTGCGGTGGCGCCCAGATGGTTGATGTCCATTTTCAGGGCTTGCAGAAACTCTCCCCGAGCCTTGGCCGTCGCGCCCTTGCCTAGGTTTCCTAAGCCGATCAGGTAGTGGGCATTGGCGAGTTGGAAGCGTTCCGAATGTCCACGGCCAAATTTCGCCGCAAAAAGCGATTCCTTTGAACCACCGGCGAGCATGCTTGTACCTCTCACGATCAAACTGCTGAAATGGTGCGCGGCCTCGTTGTTTTGCCCGAGTTCCAACGCAGCCAGTCCCTGGTAATACTCCATCTCAGACCCTTCGTCCCTCCATTCAGGAGCAACTGCCTGTTGAAATAACTGCTGGGACTTGGATATATTGCCCAGCTTTTCTTCGGCCATACCCGTTAGAAAGTCAACCTGCGCCTGTCTTGGCTGCCGGTAGGGCTGGCCGACTTCCAGATTTTCGGGGTAAAGGAGCGATGCCTGGTAATCCTCTAGCGCCTCGTGATACTTGCCTGCTCTGAATTCCTGGTCGCCCTTCAGAAGGTAGGCGTCCATGTAGACATTATGAATATCGCCTTCGCCCTCCCATTTGTGAAATTCATGGCCCTTCAGCAACTCGATCGCGCGATCGTAACGGTCCAGCAGAACATACACCTTGATCTCCTGCGTGAGCGCATCGGAACGATTGGCAATTCCTGACTGGTCGGCTTCAAGCGAGGCCAGCCGTTTCTGCGGCGAGACGTTTCCCTCTTCGTACAACACGTCGAGCTCGTACCGGTAATAGGCGTTGCTCCTCTCTAGCTCCACTGCCTTTTCCATGGCGGCAATGGCCTTTGTCGTGTCGTTCTCTGCATGCCCGTAAGCCAAGGCAAGGTTGCGCCACGCCGGCGCAAACGAACCGTCCATGTCGGTAGATTTCGTCCACATCTTGATAGCGGCAGAGTATTGCTGGAGATAATACAAGGCGTTTCCAAGATAGTAGGGAGTGCGCGCATTCCCAGGGTCCGCTGCCATCGCCGTTTCCAGCACCTTAACGGTCTCCACGCGAAATGGAAACACATAGTCCGAAGGCATTTGCCGCGCCAGGCCAAAGTACTTGGAAGCTTCGTCAACCTGTTTGCGCTGCTGGGCAAGATGGCCAAGATAGTAGTAGAGAAGGGGGCTTACACTGTGTGGATCGGGGTTCGCGGCAACTAGTTGCTTGAGAATTCCTTCCGATTCTCCCGTCAGCCCGGCGTGGTAATAGTCGAGCGCCAGCCACAGGTTCGATTGCAGGGCGTTGCCCAGGCCGATCTGCGGCTGGTCACCGGCGTTCATCAACTTCAGTTCATTCGCGGCCCAGAGGTCCAGAGGATTGATGGCCAGAGCTTTCCGGGCGGCCTCCTCGGCCTCCTGGTTGTGTCCCAGTTCCCTCAGCACCACAGCCTTCAGGTCCCAAGCCTTGGCATTTTGGATGTTGTAGTCGAGAGAGTGGTCAAGATCGGCGGCGGCCGCGGCCCAATCGCCTTTCTGACTTGCCAGTTCCGCAAGTTGAAAATAGCTCGCGGCGGTCCATGCTTCGCTCCATGAGCTCCGGTAAAACGCATCCTCAGCTTGCCGGTTCTGGCCCTCGGCCCTCAGCGCGACACCAAGGTAATACTCGGCTTCCCCGTCCTTGGGGCGCGTGTAATTGTAGGTTGCCCGATGGAGCGCCAGGTTCAAGTGATTGATAGCATCCGCCCATATTCCGCGCTCGCAGTAAATACGGCCCAGGGCCGTGTTCACTTCATAGTTCTCGGGATCGCGGCGCAGGGCCTCCTCATAATAAGGGAAGGGTGACAGGGTGGCGTTGTGAAACTGCTCCAGCCTCAGGCCGGTGTGGTAGAGCTTGTCAACGGTCCTGATCTGTTCGGGCGGCTCGGGAGGAGTCAACGCGGGCGGCATCGCTTCCGGCACAAGCTTCACCGGCTGGTAGCTGACCAGTTCGTTGCCATGTGAATCCAGAAGCGCAGCCTTGAGGTCGTACTCGTTCGTGCCAGCCGGCAAAGTAAGCTCTCGAGTAAAAGGAGTTTTCGGACTGATATCGATGGTCTGTTCGAAAAGTGCCTGGCCCTTTCCCGTCAGAATCACCTTTGCGTCATCGAAAGCCTGAGTCGTCGAAAAACCAAAGGAAGCTTTTCCCGGAGGATCTACCTGAAGGTTCACAGCTCCGTTCAGGTTTGCGTACTTTGCGCCACCGATCTCACGAATCGGGTAATAGTATTGAGTCGCTTCTTTGGTTTCATAAGGCTGAATCCAGCTGTAGTCGGGCTGGTTATCGGAGAAATTGCCCGACATCAGTTCGAGATACGGTCCCTGGCTGTCGAGTATCTTGTCCCAGAGTTCTCCTTCGGGCCCGTTGCCCCACTCGAAGAACTTGGCGCCGGGTGAAACATAATGGTTCTGAACGACGATGGTGCCCGCCTTCGCCCCGTGATCGTAGCCCCCAAAGAAATTACTGTCGAAGTTCCAGTCGAAGAAAGAGATGGGAGCGGGATTGTTTTTCCACCAGCTGATATCCACTCCGTGCCGGTAATCCACTCCCATAAAGATTTCACGTGATATGGGCCAGTGAGAAAACTGCACCTTGGCGTGATACACCGCAAATTGTGTGTCGGGCGGGAAAATCACCTGGTAGTTCGTGTTGACGTGCATCGCGGCATTCGTGAAATCCAGAAACGACTGTGCATTGGGTGCGCCGTCCAGCATTTTGGTTGTGACTTTCAAGTAGGATCTGCCGGGATAAAGTGTAAGCCCCACCAGCCACTGCATCTTCGTCTGCAGGTCCACATCTCCCACCCAGATGGTGCTGCTGCCGTCGGCATTCTTCACCAGCCGATGCTCCACCGAAAGGTAACTGGTGGAGCGATGATGGCTCGGGATGTCCCATTCCATGCCGCCGGAGATCCAGGCGCCGATCATGCCAATCAGGGCGGGCTTGATCTCAGTCTGCCTGTAGACGTAGTCATAGCCGTCTGTCTTGTCCGTCGCAGACAGCACGCGCCCGCCAAGCTCGGGAAGAACGCTGATCTTCACATACTCGTTCTCGAGATAGTCCGCCTGATATGTTTGATCGCCCCGAACGTCGAGAATCGTGTCATAAAGTGGGTAAGGATAAATCTTGCCGGCTGCGCCCTGATAAATGCGTCCCGCAAAGAACATCGGCGATTGCTCAGGCGGACCGATCTTGTAAGTTGGGAGCGTCAACGGCGCTTCCCAAGCGCGAACCGGCGTTTGCGCTTGCGCCCAAACCATCGAGGATGATATCAGAAGAAATACGACCAACGATCGACGGGACGACTTCATATGCTTTGCCATTTCATGACTCCTGCCAGTTGAACCTTCATTCGTCACGCGGGCCATTCCTCATGTGCGGAGCGTGCGAGTCGAACCCGTAGCTGGACTCGGGAAATGTCCCATTCCGCTTACATCAGCACTCTCGAACAACACCAACGATCCGCACTTTTTGGTGAACCATTGCTGCCACTTTCCTGGCGGTGGGCATCGCGGTAGAACGAGGTTGGGCTCCCCTGCCACATAGTACCTGTCGCTGACGTAGCGCTCACAGCTGTTTGTGGAGTTTCAGACGAACTGATATGCACGTTCTGCAAACGAGACACCTCAGGCTGAAAGTATGTCAGCAAACTATTTCATTAGCTTGCGGTGGACGGAAATTGCTTCACGATTTGCAGCCTTGACCTCAGTCACGAACTGCGAGTAAGGCTGGTCTTCAATATTCACAAGTCCATAGTTTGAATTTTCACCGTCGAATCGTCCCTGTCCGGGCTCATCGCACCATTCAAACCATTGGTAACCTACCGCCTCAGGCACGCTCTCCAATTCTTTGACGAAGTTCTTATAAGCGCGGGCGCGCGCCGCTTGGTCCGGCACTTTTGGTCCGGCGCCCTGGGTATTGGGCAGGCCTGAATTCTCAGCCCGAAAAGCAAATTCAGCTACGAGAATTGGCCGATGAGCAAGCTTGTAGATATGCTCGACAATCGGGCGAGGATCAAAACTGTAGACGTCCACCGACACGACGTCCGCCGCATGCGAAACCAGCAGCACCGGGTCCGGCGGCATTCCCGCAAATTTCGCGCCGAGGTAGAGATGATTGGGGTCGGCCGCGTGGATAGCGTGGGCGCAGACTTCGAAGTAATGCCGGGCGACCATGCCCAGGAATTCCGAACTGTCAGCCTGGAAAGCTCTAGTCGTGGCTTCAGAGGGGACGTCGCCGAAGCTGGTTGCCTGCACCCCCCAAGCCTGATTCAGTTGCTGAATGCGGTCCGAGTATTTCTCTTTGAGGAACTCAATTGCGTGCTGCCTTCCGGGAGCCGTTGAAGGCAGATTTAAATACATCGTGAGCATGTTCTGTTTATTGCGCCAGTCCGGTCCCCAGCGTAGCTCATTGTCACTGAAGTAGCCGAGCAGGTACGGGTCCTGAGCGCGAGGCGCACATTCTTTCTCCGCGATCCTTCGCGCCATAGCTTTGAATTGCGGGCTATAAACGTCCGCGGGGATTCCCTTGAGCCAGTTCGCGCCAGAACGGGCGGCAATGTCAAGAATCACCGTATAAGGCATCTTGTAGGTCCATAGAAGCGGATCGGTCCACGCTCCGAGGTTATTGAAACCCCAGGAGCGAAGGCGATTTATCTCGACCTTTCCCCAGGCATTCTCCGTCGGATAAAGCTTCGAGATATGCTCGAAGTAAGGATGGATCGTGGTCTCGTGGATCACATCTCCCCGGTAAGAAACATTGTCCACGCCGGAAGAAATCGCAAGCTGGCCGGAAGGACTGACGAACCACCATACTCCTGCCCGCTGCTCGACTCGAAAATAGCCCCCGGCGCCGAAGAGCCGCGCCGGCGTGAGAAAAAGGCAAACCACGCAAACTGCCAATGTTAAATGTTTTAGCTTCATCGAACCAACCTCACGCCAGAGTGATTTTTCAAACAATCGCTATTCTTCCTTCACAAACACAGCAGCCGACAGTGGCTTTCGTGCCTTACACCGGAATCTCCCGTGTGAATTAGATTTCCTCGTATAGTACATCCGCGGGCGCAAATTGCAATGCCAACGCAGCGTTTGCGGCAGGGCAATTGCATTTGGAATCTCTTGACAGGCCCATCCTTCACGCAGTAGCTGAGCGTCTTCTTGTGAACATCAAGTCCGATGGAATACATATCGTCTCTGAGGAGCCTCCGAGGTCATTCTCTGAATCAGCCTCACAGCTGAGTTCAGCTTTTCGCAACACCTCGTGCTCCTCACTGACTTAGCATTTAAACAATCCGGACAGGCCCGACCTGCTTCGACAAAATCAAATCCGCACGGCTAACGAGCGCTTCTTAACCGTTAAGGCAATCGAGGGAAGCCCGCTTCAATCTGAACTCGGCGGAGACTGATTCGGCCAGATTTCCACTGTGTTTTGTTTGGTATAAGTCGTTCATGGCCCGATTGTTGAGGCTTTTCTCTATTCTGCTCGCACGGTCCCTACGCACACGCCATTATCTTCTCCTGGAAAACCTGGCTTTGCGGCAGCAGCTGTCAGTTCTCGCGCGACATCGCCCTCGGCCACGGTTTCCCAATGCCGACCGATTCCTCTGGGTTATGTTGCGGCGCTTCTGGCCGCGATGGCAGAGAGCTCTGATCCTCGTTCGACCCGAGACTGTTGCTGGCTGGCATCGAGCTGGCTTCAAGCTCTATTGGACCTGGCTCTCCCGGCATCGCAAGCGTGCGGGAAGAAAATGCGTGAACAAGCAACTGCGCGAGCTCATCTTCCGCATGGTGGACGAGAACAGAACTTGGGGAGCGCCACGGATTCATGGCGAGCTCAAGATGCTCGGTTTCGACATTTCCGAGCGAACCGTCCTGCGCTGGATGCGGAAAGCGTCGCGAAACCCTGAGCCGACAAAACGATGGACGACGTTTCTGATTAATCATCGTGAGGCCATCGCAGCGATGGACTTCTTCACCGTGCCGACGCTCACTTTTGGCGTTCTCTTCTGCTTCTTCGTCATTGCGCACGACCGGCGGAGTATCCTTCACTGCAATGTAACCAAGCAACCGACCAGCGCGTGGGTTGTTCAGCAATTGCGCGAGGCGTTTCCGTACGACGCCGCACCTCGCTATTTGATCTTTGATCGCGGGGCCAACTTTAGCGAGGAAGTCGTCGGTGCGATCAAGAGCTTTGGGATCCAGCCCAAGCGAGCCAGCTTCAAAAGCCCGTGGCAGAACGGCGTTGCCGAGCGATTCGTTGACAACTGCCGCCGCGATCTGCTCGATCACGTGATCGTTCTGAACGAACGCCATCTCAAGCGTCTCATGATCGAATACATCCGCTACTACCACGAAGACCGGACTCATCTGGGCCTGGAAAAGCAGACTCCCGCAGGCCGCGAAGCGGCCAAAGGTGAGAGCACGAGCAGCAAAATTATCTGCATGCCAAGGCTCGGGGGCCTACACCATCGCTATGACCTCGCCGCCTGATTTGCCACTGCAATCAATTCAATACGAAATTGTGGATGCCAAGGAGCGTCTGCCGTTGAACCTTTGTGCTTTTTGTTGCACACTCATCAATATCCGCGGTTTCCGACGGGTTCTTACCCGACCGGAAACGCCGCCATTGACGCCGAGTATTAGCTCGCCGTTTGTTCCCCTAACGGTTAACAGCAGATCCAATTTGGGGCAGATTGAATTTTGGCGACGGACAGCAGGCGGACTGTACGGCAATTTGCCGATGGGCTTCTCCACGGAGGAAGGAGATCCTCCACCGCCTTCAGTACCAATTAAATGGCAAAGGTCCGCTATGACCTTCATGTGGATAGAACAGATGTTAGTATTTTGCGGGAAGGCAACGCTGTTCCTCACGCTTTTGCAACAACTGACAAAGACCGCCTACAAGCACCCAGCAAGTGCACGAGTTTTTGGAGGACATCGGCCTATCTAATGCGGACGCGCATATGATTTGTACCTTTATCGAAGAAGACAAATCTATTTCAAGTATCTTCGCGAGTCTGGTTTACGACTGCCGTGCGACGCCCCACCCAGCCCTCGCGCACCCGATGCAGCGATTGCATATCCAGTTGCTCGTCGGTCTCGAACGGCACAAAGCGCATGCGGGGCCGTCCCACGGCCTCGGCGATCGCCTCCGCGTCGAAGCAACGAGCCATGCGCTTCCTGGCGCCTTACTCCTGTATCACCGGCCAACGGGAATTAACCAGTTGATCAACACCTGCGGCGACGTGTTATCAAACTTGAAACTAATGGGATGGTCCGCCGCCTTTAACCCATGATCGGGTATAAGGATGAGCGAGGAGGAGTCCCATGAACCTGCACAGCATCGGCATCGATCTTGCCAATACCGTGTTTCATTTGATAGGTCTGAACCAGTCCGGCGAAGTTGTCGTGAGGAAGAAGTTCTCACGACTCCAGCTGCTTCGTTTGACGGCGAACGTGCACGCTGATCTGATTGGCATGGAGGCTTGTGGAGGATCGCACTTTCTGGGCCGTGTGCTCCGTGCCCAGGGACATGAAGTGCGTCTGATCCCTCCACAGTTTGTGAAGCCGTTCGTGAAGACCAACAAGAGCGACTACATCGACGCGGAGGCGATCGCCGAGGCCGTGGGGCGGCCACGCTTGCTAATCACCACATCCTCCAATCCAAGACGAAAATAATCTTGCCCCTCCCACACACCAAGCGTATACTTGCGCAATTCCCCCGTTGCGTGTCTCTCCGGGCCTCTGAAAAGCGCGTGTTTTCAGAGGTTTTCGGCATAACAAGTGAACTAAGGAGGTAGCATGGGAAAGATCAACATGGGTCGCGTCCTCATCGCGGGGCTCGTCGCCGGTATCGTGGGCGATATCCTCGGTTACCTGGTGGACAGCGTCTTGCTGGCCCCCCAATGGACTGCCGGAAATAAGGCTCTCGGCCTTGGCGTAAACACCACGAGCCAGCTAATCTCGTTCAACCTGCTTGGGCTCGTCTTTGGCATAGCCTCAATCTGGCTTTATGCCGCCATCCGGCCCCGCTTTGGCGCGGGAATCAAAACCGCAGTCGTCGCCGGCGTGGCCGCGTGGGTAATCGGCACCCTCCTGCCCAACCTAGGCTTCATGTGGGTCGGCGGGCTTTACTCGCATGGCCTCACAGCCTACACCACGGCTGGTGGACTCATCGAGTCTGTCGCAGGCACCATCGCCGGCGCCTACCTCTATAAGGAGTAGTAGGCAGACCTGCCACTTTATTTGCGGTGTGGTGACCTAGGTCTCGATTTTGAGACCTGGGCCCCCTTTTCGCTCCCACCCTCATTTTTCGCCCACCTGATTTGCCACCCCGCCCGGACTTGCTCAGAGCCCACTACCCCTCCCTACTTTCCTGTCGGCTGCGTCTGGCCTGCCGGACTTGAAACATAGAACACGTTCGCTCGGGCTTATGACCCCCAAACCGGAATTACTACTTGATTGACGACAACCGCCCAACGCGTAGTTCCAGCTCTCCATCGACCTAGAAACGCGCTCAGGCGATTTGTCGCGAAGCCAGAACCCCTCCCGGCTACATCGGCGTTTTTCAGTATCAATTTGCATTTCGGGGGAGTTTGCCAGACCTCATTGCCGTGATGATGCCTTGAAGCGTGCTCACGTAAATATCCGCTATCCGCTCCATCTTGGAAACCGCGGCCAGTTTGATCCCAAGCAACTTTGCACGGTGTTCCTGAGTCTTCGCGCGGGCGTCGCGCACTTCATCCAAAGCCATTTCGGATAAATCCTTGCGGGCCTTTTCCTGCGCACATACGTGGGCTTCGGGAGGCATCTTGGCGCGGAGAGTATTAGAGTTCTTTGCCACGGGGTTCCTTTAGGGCCTGCTCACACTACTGGGATGGCGGCGACGGGCAAGTAGCGTTCGCACGTCAGGAATCTCCGGTCTCGTCACCGCCTGGGGACAAATCCAATGGTGTCAATCGAATCGATGCCATGTATACTCGGCAGTATTTCCGCTCGCTTTTGGGTGAAAGGCCGTAACCCATGGCTGCCCCGAAATGCAAGCAGGGGTGCCAGTCAATGTTGGGTTCGAGCCGGCGCCAGCGCAAAATGAGCAAGGCGAGGTGGGAGTGTACGAAATGAAGTTCCGGGCGTTACCTGTATTCCTCGTTTTCTTGGCCATGGGCTTTCTCGATGCCGAGGGGCCGTTCGTCAGCCTCGCGAAGAACGAATTCCACCTGAGCAACGCAGCTGCCTTCCTCACTCCGTTGGTTGGCTTGAGCATGTTCGGCCTGCTCTCAATTCCGGCGGGAATTCTCCAGAACCGTCGCGGCAAAAAGTTTGTCCTCATGCTCGGCCTTGCCGTGGCGCTCGTGGGAATGTTGATCGCCAGCGCAGGGCTCAACTCGTTCCCGCGTTTTCTTCTGACCATTGTCATGCTGGGCGCCGGAACCGCCATCCTGCAGGTGGCCGGCAATCCGCTCATGCGCGATGTCTCACCCCAGGGCAAGTATGCGCGCAACCTGTCGCTCGGCCAGTTCGTCAAGGCCGTCGGCTCGCTTTCCGGCCCGCTCGTGCCGGTTATTGCAGCCCGGTACTTCGGCGCCAGTTGGATGGTGATTTTTCCCATTTTCAGCGTGGCACTGCTCATCACGCTGGTGGCGGCGGGATCGCTGAAACTTCCCGCCGATAAAGCGGCGGCCTCGGCGGCGAGCTTGCGCTCGGCGACCCTGCGCTCATGCATGGGCCTGCTGCGCAATCCGTTCATGCTGGCCATGACCTGCGCCATCTTTCTCTACGTGGGCGCCGAAGTCTCAATCAGCGCCGGCATTCCGCTCTTCCTGAAGGAGCGCTTTGGGTTGGAGATCAGCCGCGTAGGTCTCCTGGGCACCGGAGTGTTCTTTATGGCCCTGATGATTGGAAGGTTCCTGGGCGGCGTGATTCTTAACTGGGTCAAACCCGCGCATTTCCTGGTTGCCACATCGGTGCTTTCGCTGGCCGGTATGATGGCCCTCTATGTGCCCTCCAGCCGAGTGGCGGCGGCAGCGTTTTTCCTCATCGGTCTGGCCTTTGCCAACATCTTTCCGCTTATCTTTTCAACCACCGTCGATCGTATGCCGGATCGTGCCAACGAAATCTCCGGCCTGCTGGTGACGGCCATCGTCGGCGGTGCGGCGCTTCCCCCCATCATGGGGGTTGTGGCCGATCACAGCAGCATGAGAGCCTCGTTGCTTGTGCCGATTGCGGCAATTGTCTACGTGTTTGCGCTCTCACTGGTACAAATGTTCGACGGCGGATCGAGCGCGGGGGCCGCGGAGGCCAACGCTTAGAATCTACTTCGAAAAGCAAGTTGGACTGTGGAACATGCGCCATAATCTACCGGAGGATTTTTCATTGGGCAGAGATTTATGGGTTGGCGTTGACATTGGCGGCACCAAAACTGCGGTGGTCGTATCGCGCAAGCCGCCTGAGGTAATTTCGCGCATCGAGTTCGCCACACTGCCTGAAAAAGGGCCGCAGCAGGCCATCGATCAGATTCTGGCCGGCCTGCACCAGATGCTTGTCCAATTGACGGTTGGCTCCGAGTCGTTGCGCGGAATCGGCATCAGTTGCGGCGGTCCGCTCGATCCGCACACCGGAGTGATTCAGGCCCCGCCCAACCTGTCCACGTGGATTGACATCCCCATCGTGGAGATTCTCACGAGAGAGTTCGGCCGCCCCGTGCTTCTCGAGAACGATGCCAACGCCGGAGCGCTGGCCGAACACCGCTACGGAGCCGGCCAGGGCACGCGCAACATGGTCTTCCTGACCATGGGTACGGGCCTGGGCGCGGGCATTATCATTGATAAGAAACTCTATTCGGGTTCCAGCGAGATGGCCGGTGAGATTGGCCATGTGCGTCTGACGCGCACCGGACCAGTGGGCTACAACAAGGCGGGGTCCGTAGAGGGCTGGGCAAGCGGTGGCGGCATGGCGCAGATAGCCAGGGTCATGCTGAACGCAGCGCGCAAACGCGGGCGCAAGTCGCTGCTGCTCGATCTTCCCGAGGGGCACATCATAACAGCTAGGAATGTTGGCCTTGCTGCGGGCGACGGAGATCCGCTGGCACGCAGCGTCGTGACGGCCACTGGCAGAAAGCTGGGCCTTGCCCTGGCTATTCTGGTCGATATTCTGAATCCGGAACGGATTGTCATTGGCGGTCTGGCCATGCGGCTGGGCGATATGCTACTCGAGCCGGCCCGCAGGGTGCTGCGCGAAGAGGCCCTGGCGCCGGCGCTGGCCGTGTGTACCGTGGTGCCCGCGATGCTGGACGAGAGTATCGGAGACGTAGCCGCACTGTGCGTTGCCATGGATGCGGGCGCTCAACTGGACGCCGAAACCGCGAGGGGAAAGGATCACGCATGAGCGTCATCTCGAAGTCACTGCAGGAGTCCATGGCTATGCTTGCGTCGCGACGAGGAGAATCATGAATCATTCCACTGCAGTATCACTGAACAGTGTGACGCGCCGCAGCGTCTTGAAGCTGCCATGGTTTTGCTGGTTCACATCCCTTTTCAATGGCAGCGGTCTTGCCAAAGCCCTTGCGCCGGATGCCATGGGCGAGGGCGGCACGCTTGCACGGCGTGCCGTCAGCCTGAACGGCGCATGGAGCCTTACTTACGGGCCGCTGACGGAGTACCCACAGAAGTCGCCCGTCAAGGCTCCCCCGCCGGATTGGCCGACGATCCCAGCAACAGTGCCGGGCAATGTGGAGTTGGACCTGGTTTCGGCCGGCAAAATCGAGCCTCTGGAAAAGGGCACTCGCGTCTTGCAGGCTCTTAAGCTGGAGGACCATCAGTGGTGGTATCGTCGCACGTTCAACCCAGGCCCGGCGGAACCGGGTGAACGCGCGGAGCTGGTGTTTGAGGGACTCGATTGTATCGCGACCGTGTGGCTGAACGGGAACGAGGTAGGCAGGTCGGCAAACATGCTTGTGGCTCAGCGCTTCGATGTGACCTCGGCGCTGCTGCCCGGCCGGATGAATGAAGTCGTGGTGCGCATCGATCCCGCGGTGCCGGCCGGCCTTGCGCATCGCCACTCGGGTTGGGAGTACCCACCCAACGGCCATTGGGAAGCCCTGTATGTCCGCAAGACCGGGCACATGTATGGATGGGACATCATGCCCCGCATCGTGAGCGCCGGACTGTGGAAAGACGTTTACGTGGAGTGGCTTCGTCCCAATAGAATCTCCAGCGTCTATTGGCACACCAAGTGGGTGGACGTGAAGCAGGGCCGGGCCACGGTCTCAGTCGCCTGGCAGCTGGACGGGGTCGCGAATACAGGAGAATACAACCTCGAAGTTGGATTGCAGCGCGACGGAGAAGCGGCGGCCCGCTGGGAATCTGCGGTGACCGCACCCAACGGCAGGCAGGATCTGAATGTCGACCAGTGCGCATTCTGGTGGCCGCGGGGGTACGGCGATCGCCCGCTCTACGAGGCCACGGTCATGCTGCTCGACCATGCGGGAAGAATCATAGACCGTAGCGTCGAGCGAATCGGCATCCGCACCATCGAGCTGGACCGTACCGACATTCTCACACCGGATGGGAAGGGCAAATTCGGCTTCACAGTTAACGGCGCGCCCATCTTTGTGAAAGGCACCGACTATAGCTGCCTCGATGCACTGCACTGCCGCGATCATCTGCACGTGGAGCGCACCGTTCAACTGTTGGAAGAAGCCAACTGTAACATGGCCCGCTGTTGGGGCGGCAACGTGTACCCCGAGGACCGCTTCTTCGACTTCTGTGACCAGGCGGGCATCATGGTTTGGCAGGACTTCAACATGGCCTGCGCTATCTACCCCAGGGACGATGATTTTCTCGCGGCCATCGAGAAGGAAGCGCGGGCCATCGTTCCACGCCTCCGCAATCACCCTTCGCTGGCCCTATGGTGCGGCAACAACGAGTGCGACGACGCCTTTGACTGGGCCACGCGCAACGGCAGGCCGGTAATCGATCCCAACCTTGACCTCAGCACCCGAAAAACGATTCCCGCGGTCCTCGAGGAGCTGGACCCCAATCGCGCCTATCTGCCGAGCTCGCCGTATCACAGTCCTGCCGTTGTTGCCGCGGGAAACAAAACGGATTCCATGCCCGAGGTTCATCTTTGGGGACCGCGCGGATACTTCAAGGCACCGTTCTACACTTCCTCCCCGGGCCGCTTTGCCAGCGAGATCGGCTACCACGGCTGCCCGTCCAGGACATCGTTGGAACGGATGATGGATCCTGATTTCGTGCAGCCATGGATCAAGGGCCACGAGTGGAACGAGCAGTGGCTCACCAAGTCCTGCCGCTCCACGCCGGACGACAAGACCACCGTGGGAAGAAACGACCTCATGATCAACCAGGTGAAGGCCTTCTTCGGCGCGTGTCCGGATGATCTGGACGAGTTCATCCTCGCTTCGCAGATCACCCAGGCCGAGGCCATGAAGTTCTTCGTCGAACTTTTCCGCCAGCAGAAGGGCGTCAAGCAGGGCATCCTGTGGTGGAACATTCGCGACGGCTGGCCGATCCTCTCCGACGCCGTGGTGGACTACTACTTTGAAAAGAAACTGGCGTTCCACTACCTGCAGCGTGTGCAGCGTGACGTTCAAGCCATCTGCTGCGAGGAAGCGCAGGGAAGGCACTCGGTCGTTGTGCTCAATGACACGTTGAAGCCGGCACAGGGCCGGTTGGAAATCCTGCGCGCCAAAGACTCGGCGAAGTTGCTGGAAACGCCGTTCGACGTTGAGCCCAACGGCAAAGCGACTCTCGGTTCGCTGCCCCATCCCGCCAGCAATGAGATGTGGCATTTGAAGTGGACGACGGATGGCTTCGGCCTCCACACAAGCCACTACCTGGCCTTCACTCCCACAGTGAGTTTCGAGCAATACAAGGAATGGATGAAGATTCCGGTCTGATCAGTCGGCATTGCGACTGGAATATCGGAACCTGGGCAGTCTGGGATCGGCGGCGCAATCGGCGTTTTCCGGTACCGATCCTTCCGGCTGGGCTGATCATTGACCGATCTTGGCATAGCGGAGCGCTGGCACAGACCCCCTTGCCGGTGCATTGCAGGCCGTGTTCACCATATCTGTTAACCGAAAAGTAAATTCCTTGTTGCCGACCATACCGGCTATCATCACGACACTATTCCGGCCGAAGGCCTTGCACCCTTCAAACCGAAGATCAGTGCTCATATCTGGGTCTACGCCAGTGCTTTTCCACCGAACTGGGATGCAACCCCGGCGCTGGAGAAGGCCTTCAGCGATTTGCACGTGGCGGGACTGGACGGCGTTGAACTGATGGAGGTAGTTCTACGGCACGACGATGCGGTAGAGCATCTGAACCGTCTGGCAAAACAATACAATCTGCCGGTGACCGGCGCTTCGTACGGAGCGGCGATGTGGGAAACCACGAAACGCGCGGAGATTCTGGCCGATGTCACCCTTGTCGTAAAACGCCTTGGCCAGCTCAATGGAAAGACCCTGGGAATCTCGGTGGGCGATGCAGGCAGGCCGAAAACGGAAGCCGAACTGGACGCGCAGGCTCAATTGCTAGAGCGTGTTTCATAAACATCCTCGCGCCCAGTAAATCATTGATTCCAAAAGAGAGGAATCGGCTTCGAGGCATTTATGAAACACGCTCTAAGAAAAATCCAGGCCATTTGCGGCGATTCTGGTGTTGTAGCCAATCTGCACAACCACACGTATGAAGTGGGAAACGGGATGCACGACCTGAGGGGAACGCTCGCGCGGATTCCCGACATTAAGCTGGGGCCCGATCTCAATTGGCTGATCCGGGCCGGAGTTGACCCCATCTGGTTCATCAAGACCTACGGACACCAGATGGTATATATGCATCTTCGCGATCAGTACCAGGACGGTACCTGGACCGAGTACCTGGGCCAAGGTGCAACCGACTTTCCCGGGATCGCGAAGGCCCTCAGAGGAGTCAACTTCAGAGGCCGTGCCGCGATTGAGCTGGCCTTTCCTGCAAATTTTGTCCCGAAATATCCCTTGGCCGAGGATTGGAGGCGAAGCAGGGACTACCTCACGACCGTCTTCGGGTGGTGAGATCGTTCTGCCCGTGCGGGCTAAGCCCAAGATACTTTTCATCCGCGCAAACCGGCCAGGTCCATCAAGCGGCTGGTTTCCCGGTAAGCCTCTTCCACCCATTCGACGATACGCGCGGGATTGGGCGAGTATTCCAATTCGATAGAGACTACTCCATCGATACCTAGTTCCTTGATGGCCTGGAGATAAGGGCCGAATTTCACGATGCCTCTTCCCGGCGGAAGATCGCCGTGCACCTTTCCGTCGCAATCGCTGATGTGAACATGGATTGCCTTGCCTCTCAAGCGCAGGAGGGAATCCGGGCCGCTGTCGGAGAGCACGCAATGGCTGATATCGATGTTGGCACGCACGCGAGGATGAGCGCACTCGTCCACGAAGCGCACCATCTCGCCGACGTTGTTGAGAACGCTCATGCGAAAAGGCTCGAGCTCAAGCGCGATATCCAGGTTTTTTCGATCAGCGTAGTCGCCCAGGATGCGGCAGGTCTCAATCGCCCAACCCCATTGAGCCTCGGGCGAGATGACTTCGCGCTGCCACAAATACTCGCCCAGCACCAGCAGGACATTCCTTGCTCTGAACTCAGCTGCAAGGTCGATGAAGCGCTTGCAGCGGGTCATGTGGAAATCGCGCACTGGATAGTTGAAATCGATCAGGCCGGTGGCCACAACAGGTAGTGACATGATAGGAAGGCCTTCTCTTTCGCAGGTAACTGCGATTGTGTGCATCTCCGGGTCCGAGATCGTCATTGCTTCGGTGAAGATATCCACGCAGTCGAATCCGATCCGCGCAATGTGTTTTAGTCCGATGGCAGTATCCATTCCAACCTGCGCGAAGGCGCTGTCAATGATGCCAAGTTTCATAAATCTCCTTTCCTGGAACTGGTGCGTGCTATCTCCCGCAGAGACACCATGCGGTGTTCCATGGCGCTGAGGGCAGCGGCCTCGACCAGCGCGATGCTTTGCAGATTATCCCGGCCGCCGATTGCCGGAGCCTGGCCGGTTTCAAGGGCGATGAGCAACTGGCCCATCGTTGCACCGAATGCGTCAGGGAACCAGCTTTCCGCTGGATTGAAGTGATGAAAGCTCGCTTCGCCTTTGCGAGCGAATCGCAGAGTCGATGGCGTTGTGAAAGGGTCTTTACACCAGCCGATATCCCCGACCGCGAGGCCTTCCATCCCCTCAATGCGGAACTCGATGCGAACGTCACCTGGGCAGCCTTCCTTCACAGGACCACACCACACGTCGTCAGTCGTCGCGCAACGAAGGCCGCTTTCGTATTCGAGGATCGTTGTGCAGATTCCGTCCGTGTGCGGAAATGCGGTACGGGGATCGGGGCGGGTACTGCAAAACACCCGTTCCGGGTCGCCGAACCACGAGCGCATGCAATCGAGGTGATGAATCGACATGATCCAGAGCGTCGCGGAACCGATCTCAGTTTGCCATGGCTGCCAATGCGGGACCGCGCGCATATCGATAGTGGCAAAAACAGGAGATCCAAAATAACCTTCGTTGAGAAGTGTATTCGCAGCGTAAACCGACGGATCGTAGCGCATGTTCTGGTTTATTGCGAGTTGGATTCCCGCCTGCTCGCAGCAGCGCACGGCATCTTCAGCTTCGCGGTAGCTCAGGGCCAGCGGCTTCTGCGCCAGGATGCCCTTTACCGTAGCGCGGGCGCAGGCGGCGCGAATCAATGCAAGCTGATGCTGCGGAGGAACGGCGATGTCAAGAACCTCGATCGTCGGATCGTCTATGAGCTCCTCGTAGCTGTCACAGACGCGGGGAATCGAGTGACGAGCCGCCACGCGAGCCGCTGTCTCTCGACTGCGGGATGCAATCGCAACCGAATTGAATCCGCAACGGCGATAGCTGACGAGGTGGCAATCGTTGACGATGAACCCGCTTCCAAGAACCCCTATGCGGAAGTCCTTTTTGCGAGGCGCCGGCGGAGAACAGCGCAGTTCGCGGTTCGGCATTTGGAATCACAAGCATTATAGGCCGTGGCATTTCCATGCGTGCGCCATGGAGAAACCACTCCCGCCGGAGCCGTCCTTCTTCCACCCATTTGCCGCGAATTCACAAGTAATGGCTCACCTTGGCACCACCGGCAGCAGAAGCGCGCTGGGATGCTGGCTGTCGTGAAAAACTATGTTGGTCGCTTTCACAAAAGCTTACAACGCTAAATTAGCAACAACGCGCTCTATCCGCGCTCTGTTTGTCTGTGTAGGCATGATTCCTACGGTTTTTGTCGTCATCCGCTGCCCTGCATGTTGTTGAAAATACATTTAAGTGTTGATTCGAGTCCTGCCTGAGAACCAGGTTCATCCCTAAGTCTTCAGCCTTCAGATTTCCCTAGAAATCCGTAAGGGAATGGCCGCGCCATCAGGCAATTCAACTGAATTCTCATCTCTTTGTAAGTAGCTAATGTTAAATTGCTTAAACGCCCATTTAGGTGCGGCTGAGCGGAAAATTTCACCTTACGCGTAAATTCATGGCGGAACTTTCACTTTATTAGGTCTCTTAATTTCACGTTATGGGGTCGCGGTCCTCATAAGCGATTGAAAATCATGGCCGGGAACTTTCACCTTATGCGTAAACCCACACTTCTGTTGTCTGGTCGAGATGGCAAAGCTCCCTGATCCTCATTCAACCGGGAACCGTTGTTCGCTGGCATCGAGCCGGATTCAAGTTGTATTGGACATGTCTCTCGCGTCATCGAGTCCGCGCGGGCAAGAGATGCGTCAGCATCGAACTCCGCGGCCTGATCTTCCGCATGGTCGCTGAGAACCCGACCTGGGGCGCGCCGCGGATTCATGGCGAGTTGAAGATGCTCGGTTTCGACATTTCCGAGCGAACCGTCCTGCGCTGGATGCGGAAAGCGCCGCGAAACCCTGAGCCGGCAAAACGATGGACGACGTTTCTGATTAATCATCGTGAAGCCATCGCCGCCATGGATTTCTTCACAATGCCGATGCTGACCTTCGGTGTTCTCTACTGCTTCTTCATTATTGCGCATGATCGGCGGCATATCTTGCACTTCAACGTGACCGAACATCCGACCAGCGCCTGGGTGACTCAACAGTTGCGCGAGGCGTTTCGGTTTGACTCCGCGCCCGGATACCTGATCTTTGACCGTGACGCCAACTTCAGCGAATCAGTCGTCGAAACCATCAGGAGCTTCGGCATCGAGCCCAAGCGAACCAGCTTCAAAAGCCCGTGGCAGAACGGCGTTGCCGAGCGATTGGTTGGCAACTGCCGCCGCGATCTGCTCGACCATGCGATTGTGGTCAACGAACGGCATTTGAAACGCCTCATGAATGAGTACGTGCGTTACTACCATGAAGACCGGACGCATTTGGGATTGAAGAAGCAAACGCCCGCATCCCGGATGCCGGAGGAATCGAACTCCAGCTGCAAAGTCGTCTCCATGCTGCGGCTCGCTGGCTTGCATCATCGTTACGCCCTCGCTGCTTGAGCCGTTCAACCAAGCTTGCTATCTAAGAGTGGCGCATGACGGCGGAGAAGGTGTGTCTTCTGCCTTCGCGCGAAGCGATTCACGATGACTCCTGGACGTTCAACCATCGCCGGACAACCATCTCCCGACCGAAAACTGCTCGCAAAACAACCGCCGATGCCGGGATGCTTGCTCATTCTTGACCCGGATGGAATTTTGGCGAGGGACAGGTACGTGCAAGCTTGCGGATCAAGGTTCTTGCTCGTTCACCTCTTCTCGGGAGGGGATTTAACATATGGGTAACAGCGAGTATATGTATCTAATAATAAATGGCTTATAGTTCGTAACCTGTCTCCCGATGTTGGCGTTAACCTGCTTAGACATCATTGGAACTTCCCAACGTTTTGTTCCCTCTTCTAACTTGTCTGTGATTCATAAGGAATATGCAAAGACTACGGCGCGAGCGAGCCTGACGTATCGATGTGCATTAGTCGAGGCAATGCAGGGGGCGTCGGGATCGGCCCCGGATGTGACGACGGATATGGAGGTCCGGAGTTGATGGAGCGTATTCTGCGGCCTGTAGTGAATAGGGCGAGGCTAGGCACGTTGCAACTATTCGGAGCAGTATCGCGCGGCATCTTGCTGTGTCTTTCAGTTGCAGTTTGCGTGTGTTCGAGTTTTCCGGCCCGATGCGCGGCGAATGAGGGTCCTCAATTCAGGAAGGCTGAGATTGATAATGGTCTACCCCGGCGTGACGCACATGGCGAGATTATCGATGCGCACGATGGATGCCTGAAGTACTTTGCCGGACGCTATTACCTTTACGGCACTGCTTACGGCAAGAGCGCGGGTTACAGCATCAACAATCGCTTTCGTGTCTACAGTTCACAAAATTTGAAGGACTGGAGATTTGACGGCGAATTACTCGAGTCTCCTCCCGACGGAGTCTATTATCGTCCGTACGTTGTCTACAACCCGAATACGCGAAAGTACGTTCTCTGGTACAACTGGTACCCCAAGCTCTGGGAAGGAAAAGTGGGAGTAGCGATCAGCGACACGCCCGTGGGACCTTTCAAAGTGGTGCAGACCGCAGTCAAAGTTTCGGGATACGCAGACGGACCTGGTGATGGCAGTCTCTTTGTTGATAAGGACGGCACCGGCTATTTCATTTACACCACGATCAGACAGAATCATGCAATCAGGATCCAGAGGCTGACGAGCAGTTTTCTGGGAGTCACAAGCGATACAAGCAGCGTGCTCGGCGTCGGCTGTGAGGCGCCGGCACTGTTCCGCAATCGAGGTCGCTATTATGCCTTATTCGACTCCACGTGCTGCTTCTGTTCCGCCGGCAGCGGAGTTCGTGTTTTTGTTGCAACGAATCCCCTCGGGCCCTACACCGAGGAAGGGAATATTAACCGGAGTGCCGACGGGAAGCCGCTCGTTGCTGCTCAGCAGACGTTCGTCGCTGAGGTTCTCACTCCGGCGGGTACAGCGTTTCTTTGGATGGCGGACAGCTGGGGCTCGCGGCCCGATAGCGTCAAGGGGCACGACTTTCAATTCTGGAGCGCGCCATTGCACTTTACATCGAACGGGATGATTGATCCCATCGAAGTTGCGCCTGCATGGTCGGCAGTGATGCAGATCGGCGACAAACGCGATTTGGTGAAACGGCCTTATGTGTGGCCCAAGAAGACAGATCCGAATCCCCTCAAAATCGATCCGTGTACCGGCGCCGCGCTGGCAAAGGAGGAATGGTAAGAGCGATACGGCCTTCCTGCTGACTGCATATCCAATTTGCAATTGTGAGCTTGAGCATTCTCAATCATTCACTGGGTTCCTGAGAAACGGTGCGAAGAACAATGATCACGAGGGGAAATGTTGTTGCGGTGGTGGTAACCGCCGTTCTGTGCAGTTGGCCATTCGCTGGAAGTTGCCAGCAAGCAAAAGAGCCGGTCGATTATGTTGCGCCGAATATAGGCGGGATTGGCCAGTTACTTACCGCAACCGTTCCATTCGTGCAGTATCCCTATGGCATGGCGCGCTTGTCGCCCACTACAACACCGGGAGTTACGGACCGATACCTGGCGGACAAGATATTCGGCTTCCCGGCCGGTCCTGCGCTTTTGATGGCTTCGGTGGGACCGGGAGGAGCCTCACCTGATGACTACGCATCAGAGTTCGATCACGACTTTGAGGTTTCGACTCCTTATTACTATGAAGCCGACTTGTTGACCTGGGGAATTAAAGCTGAAGTTACCGCGAGTCAGGAGGCGGCATTCTATCGATTTACGTTCCCGGCCAATGAACACGCGCATTTCATGTTGAGCCTTGCCAAGGATGGGAATCTCGCCGTCTATGGAGATAGCGCGGTGGGCGGCAGCGAGAGAGTCGATCCTCCGATCGGGAAGGCTGTTGAGGGTGCGAAAGAAACAAGAGCCTATTTCTATGCGGAGTTCTCGACTTCGCTGAAGTCCTGGCAAACTCTTACGGATGGCGAGGCGTCTCACTCTGTTGAAGTTTCCGGCGATCGAATTACATTTGTCTCAGACTCGGCGACGACTCCAGGAGAGCAAATCGGCGTCCGAGTCGGACTCTCTTACATCAGTGTTGAACAGGCGCATCGCAATCTTGAACGCGAGATCCCTGACTGGGACTTTAACGGCGTAAAGGCAAAAGCCAGGGCGGAGTGGAATCACGCTTTAGGCGCTATCCGCATCGAAGGTGGAAATGAACGCCAGCGCACCATTTTCTACACGGCGCTTTACCGTTCGCTTGGCCGCATGACCGATATCACCGAGGATGGCCGTTACTTCAGCGGCTACGATCACTCAGTCCACGAAGCCGGCGGTCACCACTTCTACGTTGACGACGGCCTGTGGGACACCTATCGCTCTCTTCACCCGCTGCAACTTTTGCTTGACGCTCATCGGCAAGAGGACATGGTCCGCTCCTATCTCCGCATGTACGAGCAAAGCGGCTGGCTGCCTTCGTTTCCTTCTGTAGCCGGCGAGCAGGCGGTGATGATTGGCCATCATGCGGCAGAGGTCATTCTCGACACATATGCAAAAGGTTTTCGTGACTTCGATGTCGATGAAGCTTATGCGGCCTTGCGCAAGAACGCGACTGAAGCAACCATGATTCCGTGGAGTCGCGGGCCGCTGACAAGCATCGATCGCGTCTATTTCGATAAAGGGTTCATGCCGGCACTGGCCTGGGGAGAAAAGGAGACTGTGCGTGAGGTTGGGTGGGAGCGCCGCCAGGCTGTCTCGGTCACAATCGAGAACAGTTACGATGA
Source organism: uncultured Acidobacteriaceae bacterium (assembly GCA_963808695.1). Lineage (GTDB taxonomy): Bacteria > Acidobacteriota > Terriglobia > Terriglobales > Acidobacteriaceae > Telmatobacter. Next base: position 111,087 of record CAWEHF010000018.1, on the reverse strand, counting down.
TTGGGCCGTTGCACAGTTAGCCAGTGCGCTCGGTAAACAACAGGATGCGGCCCATTTTACGAAGCTCGCAGACAACTACCAAAATGTGTTCGATTCAGCCATTGGCTTTATGGCTCCGCGCAGCGCCGACGGCGCATGGGTAGATCATTTCGATCCAAAGCGTGGCGGAGGGCTGGGCGGCCGTGATTATTTCACCGAGGTCAATTCATGGCTGTACACGTTTGGAGTGCAGCACGACGTTGCGGGATTGATCAAGCTCTTTGGCGGCCGCGATCGCTTCAATGCGAAGCTCGACCAACTGTTCGTTGAACAGTACGGTGGAGCGAAGTACGATTTTCTAGGCCAGTTTCCTGATGCGACCGGACTGATCGGCCAGTATGCGCAGGGCAACGAACCAAGTTTTCATATCCCGTATCTTTACGATTTCTCCGGCCAACCATGGAAAACCCAGCAACGCGTGCGCCAGATCATGGATGTCTGGTACGGCGATGGTCCGCTTGGCATTCCTGGTGACGACGATGGCGGCGCGACGTCTTCGTGGTACGTATTCAGCGCCATGGGGTTCTACCCGGTTTGTCCAGGCAGTGCAGTTTATGAAATCGGCAGCCCGCTCTTTGCCAGGACCACGATCCGCATGGGCAATGGCAGGGATTTCACCATCATCGCCCATCACGTATCGGCGCAAAACAAGTACATCCAGTCGGCAACGCTGAAAGGAATGCCTCTGAGTAAACCATGGTTCGGTCACCAGGACATTGCCGGCGGAGGAACTCTTGTTCTGGAAATGGGCGATCGCCCCAACAAACAGTGGGGGAGCGCGCCGGAAGACGCCCCGCCATCGATGTCGGGAGACAGCGTGCAATAAGCGAGGCGGCTATGGAATCTGCTTTTTGCGCTTCGCGAGTCTGACCAAGAGACGAATCGACCGCTGAAACTGACGCGATTGAGTTTGTCGAATCTAATATGAGGGCACCCAAAATGGTGGGAAGCAAAGTCCAGGCAAGACCAACTGGAAGCCGTGGAACCGGAAATTCAAGAAGCACCAACGGCGCTCTTCGAGACAGAATGCATCGAGTACTGCCAATTGTTCAAACCATTGCATTGTCGTTGATAACAATTTCTTGTTTTACCGTGCAGACGGCAAGTGCGCAGAGCAAGTTCGACACGATGCACGTCGGAGCATTCGATCCGGACGCCTGGAATGGCATCGTGTTCGATGGCACCGCTTACCAGGAAAGACTGACGTTTGCGATCCGTGTGGGCTCGAAGGGTAGAGAGTTTATTGATGGCGAACGCGTCTTTGAAGCCGTTGACGCGGTGGGGCCCCATGCCCCCGACGGTTCATATGCCTCGATAAGCTGGCGTCACGCGCCGCAGACCGCGCCCATCACATTGGAGTGGGCACGCGTGGACGACCAAGTGGTTGTTGGCCGGCTGACGGCGCCCCCCGGCGTGCGTTTGGTAATTGAGGCGTACTCTCCCTTTGAAACAACCTCCACGGCGCTGTTTCACACGGTGGCGGGCGAGAACGAGATTACGGGCGCCCATTACATCGACGGTCACATCGGTATGGCTGCCCGGTTCCTCGTCAGAACCGACCGCCCGCTTCTCGGGGCAGCGACATTTACCGATGTTTCGCAATTGCGGGCGTTGATGGATACTGGGGAATTGTCGAACGCAAGCGGAAAAGAACCTGCCGCATCGCGCTCAGACGCCAGTCGAATCGGCGACGTCACGCTCAACGGTGCGGCGGGCATCGAGTTTCAGGGCGAAGAAGGCGCACCTGTTCATTTTGTGGCCGTCGAAGGATGGGACTCTGCCGAACTGTCTGATCGAGCGAGAGAATGGCTCACTCCCAACCGAATCGACGAGGCTCTAAAGCAGAATGCAAGACGATACGAAGAGACGCGTCCCCGCGTCGACGGGCTCTTCAATGGGGCTGCCTATCCAATTGGCAACACCATGTTTTGGAACACCCTTTACGTGCCGTCTCTCGGACTCGAATTTCCGAGCATCAGCCGGAGGTGGGCCAGGGGCTTTGGTGGATGGGTGGTTGGTGAATGGGATTGCTTTTTCGGATCGTTGCTGACAAATGTGGAAGACACTGCCCAAACCTCGGCCGCGGTACGTGCGATTCTCCTGGCGCAATCTGCCGATGGGGTGGTACCGAATGTGGCCAGTGGCTCCGGAGCAAGCCCCGATCGCTCTCAACCGCCCGTTGGTTCCTATATCGTGTGGAAGAACTACGAGAAAAATCAGGATATGAGCTTTCTGCGGTGGGCCTATCCGCGGCTGAAGCTATGGCACGAGTGGTGGTTCCGCAATCGTGGCGACGGGCAACCTGAAAGAGATGGAAACCGCGATGGGCTCCTGGAATGGGGCAGCGACATGGGATCGCTGCCTTCAGTGGGCGGACGCGGAAATCTGCAGACTGCCAAATACGAGAGCGGCATGGACGACAGTCCAATGTACGACGATGCTCGCTTTGATCCGGATACCTACACCATGGATCTTGACGATGTGGGACTCAGTTCACTCTATGCACTCGACGCCGAATGCATGGAGAAGATTGCGGGAATCCTCGGCGAGGAGGAAGATGAGCACGTGTTTGCTGCAGACTACGCCCGTATGAAAGCAGCCATGCAAAAACTATGGAATGACGAAGACGGCATGTTCGAGAACCGTTACTGGGACGGCCGCTTCTCGAGACGCCTGTCGCCGACTAATTTCTATCCCCTGATTGCCGGCGTAGCCACTCCACAACAGGCAGAACGAATGATCAATAGCCACCTGCTTAACCCGAACGAATTCTGGGGCCAGTATGTGATTCCGACAATCTCGCGAAATGATGCCGCATTCAAAGAGCAATACTATTGGCGCGGCGATATATGGGGGCCTACGAATTATCTCGTCTACGAGGGCTTGAATCGCTATGGGCTGGATGAAACGGCGCTCGAATTTGCGGAGAAAAGCTACGAACTATTTAAGAGCGATTGGGAGCGGAACCAGCACAGCGACGAAAACTACTCTCCGTGGGGCGGAACCGCGGGTGGAGATCCCCATTACACATGGGGAACATTGTTGTGCCTTATCCCATTGGAGCAGTTCATGGACGAAACCCCTTGGGACGGACTAAGATTTGGCGCGCTGAGTCCTTCGAGCGAGTCGGTCCTTTCGAATTATGCATGGGCTGGCCATCGCTACCGAGTCACAATCGGACCAAATCGTACCGCAGTCGAACGCGACGGCAAGTTGCAGATCGAAGCCGACGCAGGAGTCGTGTTCCGGAACTTCAAGGCAGAAGCCGGTTTGTTGTCGTTCACGATCGATACGGTCAGGCCGACCAGTGTGACTATTCGCGAGTTCAGCTCCGCACCCGCTTCGGTGAACATCGACAATGTCGCCGCAAGGCCGTCTGCGGTCAAGAATGGAGCCACGGTGGTGACTATTCCAGCCGGCAAGCACAGCTTCTCGGGGGTGTGGACGCAACCGGCCGAGACCAACGTGAACAATTGACCCGGGAAATGAATGGCTGTCGAATTGCCGCAGTTTTGTTCTGCTTCGGGCGTTCACTGCAGCCAGCAAAAACGGCGGGGGGATAAACCATGGCCACGTTCTTATTGAAGCGCCGCCCGATTGGATTGAACGCGCCCTGGCGGGCACAAGGGGGATTTCGTGACTTTGACAAGTCGACTCGTTAGGGCCATTGTTTTTCTACCATTCCTTGCGGTGCTGCGGCATGCCGGAGCTCAACTGATCGCCGTCACTTCTCCGGACTACCGGTCCGACGTCCACGGGAATACCTCCATCCACGTCAGCGCGCCGGGGTATCGCAGTCCGCTCGAAGTAAAGAGCTGGCTGCCCGGCGGCGAGCGTGGTTCCGATTCACGCGTAGCCTCCGTTTCGCTCGACGGAAACGGCGCCGGGTCGTTTGACTTCGCCGCGGATCGGTATCCTCACGGTCCGATTACCGTGCGCATTTCTGGTACGCGCATCACCGACGGCTATGTCGACACCTGCTATCTGCAGCTCTACAACACCGGAGGAGTCTCGTGGAATGAGGGGATTCCCGCGGCCGCCCCGCCGGGTGCGGCGGGAATGTCGCTCGCGTTCGAGGACGACTTCAATGGCCCACTTTCCATTTCAGGAACCGGTTATGGGACGCGATATGGAGCACACAAACCCGATGGCCTCGATTTCAGTCAGATACCGTTTGTCGATCCTGCGCCCGATGGCCCGTTTTTCCAACGTGACACTTATCTGATCATCCGCGCCAATGCACAGCGAAACACTACCGGCTTGATTTCATCTGTTAATTCACGCGACGGCACGGGCTTTACTGTAAAAGCGCCGTATTACATGGAATGCCGTTTTATTGCAGCGGACGCTATCGGCACCTGGCCGGCATGGTGGACGATGACGGATGAATTCAAGAACGGTAAATGGGGCGATAAGAGCGACGAGTTAGACATCATAGAGGCCTACGGCGGCGATGGCCCCAAGAGTCCCAATGCTCCCACCGCATATATGGTCACCCCGCATATGTGGGGATATCAGGCCGCTAACATCGTTGACAAGGCCAGTCCTATCGATATGCGCAAGATGGGTGGCGGCGGCGGATGGGCCGATACCTCACATACATACGGTTTGCTGGTGAAACACGATACATTCGTGTTTTACCTCGATAACGTCGAAGTGCTGAGAGTGCCCGCGTCTCCTCTGGCGGTGCAGAATCCCACATATTTCATGGTCAATCTTGCCACCGGTGGCGGGTGGCCCGTTGATCTCTCGCGCTACGGAAACATCGTGGACATGTATGTGGATTACATCAGGGTCTATCACTGAACGGCGTGGACGCGAGCGTAGTTTAAACAACAAGGGGAGGACCGCCCTAGTGATTCCGCGGTTTCCGGAATTGGAATCCGCGCTTAACACACTCTGCCGAGGAGACATAGTATGAGCAGGATTTCAAGGCGGACTTGGATGACAATAGCCGGTTTGACCGGAGCCGCATTGGCGGGACGTACGGCCTTGGGCTCCCCTGTTGGAGCGGATGCGCCGGCTGTGGGGAACAGCGCAGCCTCGAAACGATCGCTCTCTTGGGACGTTTTGCAATTTGGAGCCAAGGGCGATGGGAAGACCGACGATACCGCGGCTTTTCAAAAAGCCCTGGATGCGGCGCACGCCGCAGACGGCGGCAGGGTGCAGGTGCCTGCCGGGCACTTCCTGATTGCCGGCTCCTTGAACGTTCCTCAAGGGGTCGTCCTGCAGGGAATTTTTTGCGGGCCGACCTCTCACGCCAACTTCAAAGACGGAGTTGCCATTCCGCCTCCCACGGCGGATGGAACCATGCTCCTTGCCACCGGCGGCAGAGGAAATGAAGATGGCGCGCCGCTGATCACGCAGAACGCCAATTCCACGGTGGCCGGGTTGACCGTGTTATATCCCGATCAGACCGGGGAAGCTACTCCCGTCGAGTATCCCTGGACGATCCGATTGCAGGGCAATAACTGCACGGTTGAGAATGTGGAGCTGGTGAATTCCTGGTGCGGCATCAAGGCGGTTCTGGCATCCCGCCACCTTATTCGCAATGTTACCGGCCAGCCGCTGCGCGTGGGAATCTACGTGGACGAGATCTACGACATTGGCAGGATTGAGAATGTGCACTTCTATCCTTGGTGGCAAGGCACCAAGCAGATCGGGCTCTTTACCTATCAGCATGGTGAATCGTTTGTGTTCGGTCGCACCGACTGGGAGTACGTACTCAACACCTTTTCGATAAACTACAACATCGCCTATCGGTTCATTGAGGGGAAAACCGGTTCCTGCAACGGCAATTTCCTGGGCATTGGCGCTGATGGTAGCCATCACGCCTTTGTGATTGAGAACGTTCAAGAACCGGGACTGCTCATTACCAATGGGGAATTTGTGTCCATGGATGTTTTCAATGCGATTGTCGACCCGAAGGAAGGCCCGGTTCAGGTGCTTGTGCGTGAAGGAGCCAATGCCGGCGCGTGGAATCGCGGTCCGGTGCGTTTCGTGAATTGCGCGTTCTGGGGGCCGTGCCGGCAGATCGCTCGCTTGGAATCGGACACCACCTTGGGATTCGGGGATTGCACATTTTGCCAATGGGACGAATTCAACCCCGCCATTGTTGCTGAAGCCGGGAACCTCTCGGTGAGTTCCTGCGAGTTTCGGCAAACAGGTCCACAGATCTCTCTCGGGCCGCGAGTAAATCAGGCTGTAATCACCGGCAACATGGCCTGGGATAAATGGAACATTGTGAATCAGGCCTCGCGCGGCGATGTTCAGATCGGATTAAACAGTTACTTCGTACGGAAGAACGAAGCGACCAGCCAGTGAGCTGGGGATGGGCCATGGGCTGGGTTGGGTGGCAATAATGCAGCCATAGGTCGTTCAGGGCTGTGGAGAGGGACTGAAAAGAACGAATGATACTGAAGAAAAAGTTCATGATCGCCGTCAAGAGATGGAGGGCGACCAATCGCTCACTACTTCTCTTATTTGGTTGGTTGCTGTTCAGCGGTAGTGTGTGCGCCCAGGGAATTACCGGCCGGTGGGCCACCTATGGCAAGGAAATGTGGAACGGCCATCGCGAACAGGCAGTCATGGTCCTGAAGCAGAGCGGTGACTCGGTGAAGGGGACCTTCGAAAGCCTGACAGGAAAGACGACCGTACACGGAACGATCGCCCGGAATCATTTTAAGATTTTCGCCTGGGGCCCCCAAACGCCGGCTCTGGAGGGCGATCTCGCGAACGGCGAACTGCACGGAACCATGTTTGGGAGATCCTTCATAGCGAAGCCAACATCGCCTCAAGACGAGATTCCCAAGATTGAGTATGTCGCGCCTCCTCCGCTCCACAAAGTGCCGTACAACGGATTAGGCGCGACTCCCCCCATGGGATGGAACAGTTGGAATCACTTCGGCGAAGACGTGAATGAAGCGGATATTCGTGCTGCCGCCGATGCGATGGTTTCGAGCGGGATGCGCGATGCCGGCTACATTTACGTGAATATCGACGGGACCTGGGAAGGGAGCAGAGACAGCGAGGGACATTTATTACCCAACAGGAAGTTCACGGATCTCAAAGCTCTCGCGGACTATGTTCACTCCAAAGGATTGAAAATCGGCATTTACTCCTCGCCAGGCCCCTACGATTGTGCCGGATATCCAACCAGCTATGGTTACGAACAGCAAGACGCAACTGATTTTGCAAAATTGGGCATCGACTATCTCAAATACGACTGGTGCAGCGCCGAGAAGATATACAGGGACGATCAGATGCGCGCTGTTTACCAGAAGATGGGCGACGCTCTCGAAGCCACCGGCCGGCCGATCGTTTACAGCCTTTGCCAATACGGCAGGGAGGATGTAGAGGAGTGGGGCGCGGATGCCGGCGGCAACCTGTGGCGTACCACCGATGATATTCGCGACTCCTGGGGCAGCATGATTGCGAACGTGGAGAAGCAGGCTCCATTTGCGCCCTTCGCCGGTCCGGGTCACTGGAACGATCCGGATATGCTTGAGATCGGCAACGGCGGAATGACCGGGGATGAATACCGCACGCAGATGAGCCTGTGGGTGCTGGTTGCGGCTCCTTTGCTCGCGGGCAACGATCTTCAAAAGATGACGGAGGAGGCGAAGTCAATTCTTTTGAATAAGGAAGTCATCGCGGTCGATCAGGATCCGCTCGGCAAGCAGGCAACACCTGATCGGAAGGGTGATCTGGAAACGTGGATCAAGCCACTTGCTGATGGTGGAGCTGCAGTAGGCGTTGTCAATCTTGGATCGTCGACAAGAACGGCGACGATCCGAACCAGCGATTTGCAGCTCGCCGGAGCCATGACGCTCGCACGCAACTTGTGGGCGCATGAGGAAGTGCAGTTTGTGGGAGGAATGTATTCAACTGCTGTGGCGCCACATGCGACCTTGCTGTTTAGAGTCTTCGTTGCGGCTGATCCAGGTGTGCGGCACGAAGCATCAAGCGCGCATTAGAGGGCCTCCTGCTGAATTGGCGGGCGCCCTGCTCTTTGCGGGAGCAGTCCGAGAATGAGACGTTGCCCCCTGAGGGCATTATAAGTGCCAAATGAAACCTCTTAAGGTGTACGCGTTTGCTGCTGAGTTGAATCAACAGATCAAGTATTAGGTGAAGATGGCAGAAATGATCGACGTGACGTATTGGGAACAGTCTGAATGTTTTAGAGGCCCGGCAATCAAAAGCGATGCTCGATCGTATCTCGATCGGGCTTTGCTAGGCATGAGCGGGTGTATTCCGGTAAGAAGTGTTGTGAGTATTGCAAAAGCCATCTGTTCGATCGCGCTGCTGGCAGCAACCGGGATGGCGCAGGCACCGGATTCATCTGTTCATTTTCCTGCTTATATGAGCGATAACTTCGACTATGCCACTTTTACGCGCTTCGATGCGCAGGAGCCTCCGCGGGATCAGATCTACCAATCGAATGGATTCATTGCGATGCAGGAAACCGGATTCGGCGGGCAAACGGTGATCGTGCCCGTGGCTGGACCGGAGACTCCGGTGAATGAAGGCGAACGGCTGTCCGCGCTTGCGATCGATTCGCCCGTGTTTCTCGATGCCTCTGGACATAAGTGTGCGCTAAGCGACGGCACGAGCCGGCATAACCTGACTTACTTCGCCGATAGGACGGTCTACCGGGCGGCCTTTGAGAATGGGCTTCAGGTGACGGTGACCGCCTATCCGGTCTATGGCAGATCGTCCGCCGTTTACCGCATTACGGTTGATCGGACGATAGAGCCTGTAACGGTTCTGGTGCGGATTCGCGGACTCGGTTTCGAGGCTCAGCCCGATCCCAACTCGCGCGTAATGAACGCGGCCAGTTACGGCTCCGCCAGGTGGCCCTATCGACTGCGGGTTGGTGCGGACGCGCGGGCAGTGGCTGCGGAGGGAGGCTTTCGTTGGGGCTTGAATGCGGGCGACGCTGCTGTCGTGACGCTCGCCCTGGGAAGGGACGACCGCGAGTCGGAGGCCAATCTCGCGGAGGTGCGCGCGTCGCCCGATCTTTTCGATGTGGAGACCCACCAGCAGTGGAACGAGTATTTGGCCTCTGCGCCTTTGGTCGCGCCTGCTGAACCGATTCGCTTCACCATCGGCACGCTAAACAGGGGCGAAAGCATCTCTCCCGAGGAACTGGTGCGCAGCGAACTTTGGTTTTGGCGGGGTTTGCTGAATACCACCTGTCAGTCCCGTTACCTGGCGGCGTGCCCAATGGTTATTGCGGACTGGAACGTCTTCATGGGCATGTGGAGCAATGACGGAATAGCTGAGGCTCTGGCGTTGACGGGAACCAATCGCACTGATTTGGCGCGTTCATCGATTCTGAGCTGGTTCCGTTATGCCGTGAATGCCGGGGGAGACGGGACGGCTGCATGGACCATTTTCCCGTCAGGAAAGAGCACGTTTCAGGCCAAGGGGCCCGAACGGCATACGCAGGGCGTTCCAGTGCAGGCGACGCTGCTGGGAGAATACGTCCGATTGACCGGCGATCGCAGCATCCTGAACGAAAAGCCTGGTGGAGTAGCAGGCGACCGAACGGTGTGGCAGGCGCTTGTGGCGTATCAGCGCAATCTGCTGAAGGTTCGCGATCCGAATCGCGATCATCTCATCGACTGGGTCAATACGTACGAGACCGGATGGGACGACAAGGATTCACCCTTCATCGACCTGAAGGGCGATACGACGAGTGCGATCAACGAGCAGGCCTTCAATCTCTGGAGCCTGCGGGAGATGGTTTATTTGTCAAAGCTGCAAGGCGATGATCCAGCGCCCTGGGAAGAGGAGTTCGAACGCGCCAGGGAGGCAGTAAGAAAGGAGCTATGGGATCCGGCGACCCAGCGTTATTGGGATCTGGACGTGAAGACAGGGAAGCTGTGGACACAGGGCGAGAATCTGGACGCCTACTACCTTCTCTACTTCGAGACCGATCCGGCGCGCGTCGAGGCAATTATGAAACGGTTGAACGATCCGGCCAAGTTCAACGGTCCGATGCTACCCACACTGGCATTCGATACTCCCGACTGGGGCGGATATTGGCGTGGTGAGGCGTGGCCGCGAATCTATGGCTACGTGGCGATGGGGCTGGCGCGGAGCGGTCACGGATTGGAGGGATTCAATTGGCTGGCCCGGGCGATACATGCAAATGACGGGCCGATTCTGCCGGAGCACGTCAATCCGAAGCTCTATCCGCCGAGCGAGCATCCGATGGGCGACGTGCGCATTATGGGGTACGATGCGCTCGACACTCTGTTGTTTCCCGAACTGGCGGGATTGCACACGTGGGCTGGAGAGGACCTGAATGTGGCGCCGGACCCGGCTCTTGGCAAAGTCTACGTGCGGAATCAGAAGTGGCTGGGAGACAGATACGATGCGGTTTTCGAGCCGGGCAGGCCAACTCTGATCATGCGCAATGGAAAGGCGTTGCCAGGGCTGGAAACGGGTAAAACCTGGTATGCGCGCAAGGCCGGCGATGGCGTCTTCTTCGAGACGAAATGATCCACGCCAACATTTTGAATCAGCTGGCAAAGCGGCACACAGATTCGTGCCGCTCGTTCGTATATGGAACAATCGAGCTATGAGAAATGGCATCAACCGGCGTGACTTTGTGAAGCTGGGAGCAGTTGCGGCTTTCAGCCGCGGGGCTGCGTTCGCCGCGCCGTCCGCGCCGGCAGAAGAGATTTTCAGCGACCGGACCAAAGAAGCCGGTATCGATTTTGTGCATTTCAACGGCATGTCGGGTTTCCATTTTTATCCGGAAACCATGGGGTCCGGGGTCGCGCTTTTCGATTACGACAATGACGGCGATCTCGATATTTTCGTTGTGCAGGGCGCAATGCTGGGACCCATCGACGTGAGCAAGGCCACATTTCATCCCCAGTTGCCGCTGCGCGGCCGGCTTTACCGCAACGATTCGGTCCGCAACGCCGACGGCACTTGCACGCTTAAGTTCGTTGACGTCACGGAAGAAAGCGGGATCAGGGCCGAGGGATACGGCATGGGAGTCACGGCCGCGGATTTCAACAATGACGGATGGGTCGATCTCTACATCACCAATTTCGGCCACAATCAGCTGTGGCGCAATAACGGGGACGGCACCTTCACCGATGTCACCGCAGAATCCGGCACCGACGTTCCGAGTTGGAGCATATGCGCTGCCTTCGTCGATTACGACCGGGATGGCTGGCTCGATCTTTTTGTTGCGAACTACCTGGATTTCAGGTTCACCCATCTGACAAAATGTCTCTCGCCCAGCGGAGCTGAAGACTATTGCAGTCCGTTGATGTTGAGCCCTGTTCCCAATCGCCTCTTCCGCAACCGGCGCGATGGCACGTTTGAAGATGTCACTACGCGTTCGGGAATCGGCGGGGAGTTTAATGGCGCGATGGGAGCCATCTGGGCGGATTTCAATGGCGACGGTTGGCCCGACCTTTTCGTATCCAACGACAGCCGTCTCAATGAACTGTGGATCAACCAGCACGACGGAACCTTCAGGAACGACGCGCTGGCCGCCGGTTGTGCTCTAGATCGGGATGGAAATCCGCAATCCTGCATGGGCGTAGACGCCGGCGATCTGCTGGGCCACGGCTTTGAAGATCTTGTGGTACCCACCATGATTGGGCAACACGCCGACCTGTATGCCAACAACGGCAAGGGGTGGTTCGACGATATGTCGTACGAGAGCGGCATCGCTCTCGCCACACGGCGCTACACGGGGTTCAGTGTAGGCATGCTGGACTACGATAACGACGGATGGTTGGATTTGTTTTTCGTCAACGGAGGGGTGAGGATCGTTGAAGAGCAAGCCCGGAAAGGCAGCCTTTATCCGTATGCCCAATCCAATCTCCTGCTGCATAACCTTGGCAACGGTCGGTTTGAGGACGTCAGTAGCCGGGCCGGAAGCCCATTTTCGCGATTGGAGGTGGGCCGCGGCGCAGCGTTCGGCGACATCGACAACGACGGAGGCATCGACGTAGTGGTTGTCAATAACAGCGGTCCTGCGCGTCTCCTGATCAATAACGTGGGACATCGCAAGCCGTGGATCGGGCTCCGGATGGTGGGCGACAAATACCATCGCGACATGCTCGGCACGCGGGTGGCTGTTTTTCGGCGCAACGCGCCCACCCTTTGGCGGCGCGTCCACGCCGACGGCAGTTATAGCTCTTCAAACGACCCGCGAGTCGTGTTTGGGCTGGGCGATGCTCCGGAAATCATCAAGGTTCAGGCCCACTGGGTCAGCGGACGGGTCGAAGAATGGACTGGTCTGCCGCCGGGAAAATACACGACGCTGCACGAGGGCAGCGGCATTACGAAATCTTCGCCATGATCAGGGTCCGGTATGACATCGTTGTTGTGCTCCTCGCGGCAATAGCAGCGAGTATTGTCGTCGACTCGGATTTCTCCGCGGCGCAGAATGCGCCCTTGCGTTCTGTTGACAGCCAAGTTGATCTGTCTGAAGTTCCTCAACCTGACCTTACTGGCGTCGACCCGCCGGTTCAGGAACAGATTCGCACCTCGCGGACCGCCTTGGCGGCCAGCATAGCTCAGCCCCATGCTTCCCTCGTCCACAGGGCCCAGGCTTTTGGCAGTCTCGGGCAGGTTTACCAGGCTTACGGATTCAACGATGCTGCATTGGCTTGCTATACGAATGCCGCACGCTTGGATTCTCAGTCTTTTCAGTGGTCTTACTACTCCGGCTATCTGCACCAAATGAACGGCGATGCCGAGGCGGCGGTGCGCGACTACCAGCAGGCCCTGACGCTCAAGCCTGCTAATAATCCGGCCCTGTTGCGTTTGGGAAGCCTGGAACTCACGCTGAATCGGCCCGACGCGGCCAAGCAGTTGTTCACGAAAGCGATGGCACAGCCAAGTTCCTCAGCCGCCGCGTTGACTGGATTGGGCAAGGTGGCTTTACTCGAGCGTCGGTATGGCGTAGCCGAGAAGTATTTCGCCGAAGCGCTGGCCCGTGAGCCTCAAGCTTCAGGCATTCACTATCAGCTTGCCATGGCTTATCGCGGTCTGGGCGATCTTGCTCACATGCAGGAGCAATTGCAGGCCCGCGGCGACGTGGAACCCGCAATTCAGGATCCGCTGCTGGACGAGATCGATGCCCTGAAACATGGAGTGCGCGGTTTATTGGAACGGGCCGGCGCAGCCATGAAGGAGAACCGCTTTGCCGACGCAGTTTCCCTCTATCGTCAGTTGGTTCTCTTCAACCCCTCCGATCCGCTTCCCTACATGTACCTGGGAATTGCCCTGGCCAGGTACGGCAAACCTGATGAAGCGCTGAAGCAATACGAGCATGCTTTGCAACTCGACCCGAGCAACGCTAACGTGCACTACAACGTGGGGATCCTGCTTGTTGAAGGCGGGAAGGAGGAACAGGCCATTGTTCAATTCCAGCGGGCGCTCCAATTGGATCCGGGACTCGTAATCGCTCATTTTCAGCTGGCCAATCTTCTCATGCGGAAGAGAGATGATGCCGGCGCCGAGCGGGAATATGGAATTGTGGTCTCACTCGAACCGCAGAATGAAATTGCGCGTTTGATGCAGGCGATGGCGGCGGTTCACTCGGGATCTTATGCGCGGGCGCGAACGCTGCTGGAGGAGGCCGCAACTGCATTTCCCGCAGATCCAGACATTGCAAACGCGCTGGCCAGACTGCTTGCCGCAGCGCCCGATCAGGCCGTGCGCGATCAAAGTCGCGCGCTGCGCATTGTCGAAAACCTGGTCACCAATCAGCAGGGAGACCCCTTGGAAGTCGGAATCACTCTGGCTATGGCTCTTTCCGCAGTCGGACGTTTTCACGAGGCTGCCGCGTATCAAGAGGCGATCATCAAGCAACTGGAGGCCTCGCGGCAATACGAAGTCGCCCGTCTCCTGGGCCCCAACCTGGTTCGGTATCAGCAAGGCAAAGCCTGCCTTGTACCGTGGGCCAGCGACGACCCGATTTTTGCTCCGGTTCCAAGTAAAGCGCAGCTCTCGACCGACGCAGAAACGAAAGAGGCCAGCCCTTAACCGCTTGAGTTCTCCGTCCCTAATTGCGGCTCCAGAACAACACGACGTAAAGCAGGAATGTGGACTAGCAATGAGGCTCTATCGTCGGTGATCGTGCTATGCCAGTGTGCCCTCTAAAAGTAACGAGACGCGAATGAAGTTGTCTGTCAGGCCGAAGGCAAGAAGCGTACTATTCTAGCTGCATTACCGATTCCGCAGCTTTCTTGTCCGTATTTTGTATGAAGCCGATTCTTGAGATTGTCGAACATCAGGCAGATGAAAGCTTCTCATGCTTCCGCTGGTTCGCTGTGACCGACCCCCAGAACGCGAGAGATATCTATGAATAGCCGCGAGCGTATTTTGGCGATGATGGATCATCGTCCAGTGGATCGTATTCCCTTCATGCCTATCACAATGATGTTTGCTGCGGATCAGATCGGCGTGAAATACGGCGACTATGTGCGAGATTACAGGCTGATGGCCGAGGCCCAACTTTGCACCGCGGAACGGTTCGATATCGACCAGGTATCGTGCATCTCCGATCCGGCACGCGAAGCCGCCGATCTTGGAGCTGCAATTCGATATTTCGACGATCAGCCGCCGGCCTTCGACGAATCGGAGGCCTTGCTTGCGGATAAGTCGGTCCTCGCCAAACTGAAGATCCCCGATCCCCTGGGTGGTGGCCGCATGCACGACCGGGTAAACGGTGCGGCCCTACTCAAGGAGCGTGTTGCCAGCGAACGGATTGTCGAAGGCTGGATCGAAGGCCCATGCGGCCAGGCCGCCAATCTCCGGGGCATTAATCGGCTGATGCTGGACTTTACCGACGACCCCGCGTTCGTCCGCGCTCTACTGGATTTCGTGGTGGAGATGGAACTTTGCTTTGCCAAGGCGCAGATGGATGCCGGCGTGGAGTTGATGGGAGTCGGCGATCCCGCATCATCTTTAGTGGGTCCCGTCATCTTCTCTGAATTCATCGCACCCTCGCAAAAAAGGCTCGTCGATGGACTCAAAGCTATGGGCCTTCGCACGCGCTCTCACATGTGTGGAAACACTAAAAGGATCTTGAAAGC
Organism: uncultured Acidobacteriaceae bacterium; assembly: GCA_963808695.1. Taxonomy (GTDB): domain Bacteria; phylum Acidobacteriota; class Terriglobia; order Terriglobales; family Acidobacteriaceae; genus Telmatobacter. The sequence goes on along the minus strand of CAWEHF010000018.1, from coordinate 95,968 downwards.
GAGAGGCGAGCTTGGCTACGACATCACGGATGTAGACTCGATTGTTCCGCTAGCCGAGGCCAGGGCGAAGATGCCGGAGCAGGTAATTCTGGGCAACATCGCAACTGTCGGCGTATTGAGAAATGGTTCAGTTGAAGATGTGATCGCCTGTGTTTCAAAGTGTCGGGAAGACGCCGGGGAACGGTACATCATCGCCGCTGGCTGCGAGGTTCCTCGCGACACTCCAGCAGCCAATATGTTCGCACTGCGAGATTACGCGCGTTCGCACTTGCCCGCCTTGCAGTCAGCGGGAGCAAGTCAGTTTTGAAAGGAAGTAACTGACCAACAAGCGCTCACGCTGGCTCGATGGAGAAGACTGCCACACCCCCACCGGGAGTCCGGTCTTTTCGGATGACGCAGGCAAAAGCCTCCAGCTCGGCCGCTGTCTTTACGATTGCATCTCCGCGGGGCCACAGGGGCGTAACCTTGTAGCGGCCGCGGCCCTCGATTCCGGCGGTCTTCAAAGGGACCGTCAGCACTACCCGCACATCTTCGCTTGCGCTTCGGTTCGCCACAACCAAAATCGCCTTTCCTGATGCCCAGCGCATGTAGGGGACAGGAATGGCCGAGTCGCATTCGTAACTCACCGTGCACAGGTTCGGCCTGGCCCGGTCCAGCGATACCGCAAGTACATCCTTTTCCTTGGAGCGCAGCGCTATAAGCGACCTCACGTCTTCAAGCATGGACCGGTCGGGCTCGCGCTCCGCTTCCCCCAGTCAAGCTGCGCGCCGTGGAGCCATCGTCCTTTGCCGCTCTCAGCGCCGTCATAAAGGTGCGGAGATAGCCCCGGGAGCGGCCGGAACGTCGCGTCAAACTCCTCACCGGAAAAGAAAATGGGAATCGCCGGCGTGAACAGACAGGAATAGCCGAACCTCGCGCGGCTACCCTGCGCCGAAAACGGGTTCGCATCTCCCGGGAAGCCCTCCCATCCGTTGTCATGGCAACTTAGCAACGCCGAGGAGTAGCCTGCCGCCAGCGTGGCCACGTGCAGTTGCAGCGTTATTGTGCCTGCCCCAGCCGGCGCGCTTTCTTCCGTGAGCCTGATCTGTCGTGTCTCACCGTAGGGATGAAGCGCCCATGTCTGCCCCATCTCATCGCGCACCGTGATATTTTCGATCGGCCGCTTTTCTACGTTCTCCACAGCAAGCTCGACATCGGGAATCCCGTCCGGCATCGGGTGCCGTTCAAGGAAGCGCCGCGGCACCGCATCCTCACGCAATCCGGCCAGGCGCACCTTCAGCCTGCCCGGTTCTCGAACCCGTCCCGCAAAGGTGCTGCCGTCGTCACCGTATTGCACCTCGACCTGGTAGTCACCCGTCTCGCCGAACCGTCGGGCATACACCCCCGCGACGTCGTTTCCAAAGTCAACGCGTGCCTCCGGACCCTGCCGGAAGTCCGGCTCCGCAGCCGATGGAATCAGGAACCCTTTCTGGGTAAAGTCTGTCACGCCCTCGATCGCTGAATTCACTTCCTCGAAAATGACCACAGGATGTCCCTGCGCAGCCGCATTCCTCCTGATCCTCGCCCACAGGTCCGGCCGGTAGATATCTACGTCCAGCCGAAATCCATCGATGCCGTATCGGGTGACGAAGCCGCCGTGCAGCTTAACCCACCAGTCGTCGAGATCGGGATGGCCGCCTTCCCAATCGAAGTCCGCCATCCCCCAACTGCTGCCGCGGAACCACTCGGGATGCTGGCGCACCACCGGGCTCGATTCCATCAGGCCGTGTGTCACAGTATCCAGGAAGATTCTGATGCCGTTGCGATGGGCTTCGTCCACCATCTGCTTGAATTGGGCCTCGCTGCCCAGCGTGGGTTCGAGCCTTTCCGGATCGATCACGGCATACTGCGTCCAGATGTTGTAGAAATGGCGCGCATCGCAGAGGTTGTGGCCGGTGAGCCAGATGCCAGTCACACCGAGCTCATGCAGATAAGGGAGCTTTGCACGCAGGCTATTGAAATTCCCCGTCTCCGCACCCGTGGGCGATGTGAACCCCTTGGTTGCGATCTCGTAGATCACCAGGTCCTTGATCCACTCCGGCGCCGCGTTCTCGATCGCCGCTGCGGCAGGGAGGTTTGCACACGCCGTTCCATCCCCAGCCCCCGCATCCGCCGTGTTGTACCTTGTCGCCGCGCCGCCCAGGGTGCTCCATGCCGTGCAGCAAATCCCACCTGCGATGAATCCCCTTCGTGTAAACGCCGTCAAATCCATTTTCCTCGTCCTCATCTTTCCATGTGCGGGTCGGCGTGCTCCGTGTCGTACGCGCGGACTCGTTGAATAGAGCTTGCGCCAAGCGCGGGCTGAGAGCCATGTGAATTCGCCCGAGAATATAACTGAGGCGACGAAGAGGCGTGAAGTCCCCGCAATGTTCAAGTGGGTTTCCGCCTTCGTTAAAGATGTTAAGTCTTCTTCAAGTTCATGGGCATAGGACGCGCGTCACACCAACCTTGAATGGCCCTCATGACCTCCGCTGCAGCAATGTGAAGTCCAGAACTCGGCAGCCTCACACACCCGCTCACCGATTTAGCGCATAGGCGTTCTCCAGTTCTGTTAGACCTGCCCTTACCTCCCGCTGCCACACCCTGTAACATCGCCCCCGGAGCTAATCATCCTGCACAAAACACGCGGCTTCGTTGTTTCACATCGGGTAAACCGGCTTATACATAACGGAAACTTCTCGGCGCTGTTATGGACGGTTAGTCTTGAGTAGATTGCGAAGACCTTCCATTTCTCAGTCGCAGCCTTGGCGGCCTGACCAGCCTTGTGCTGCCATACACCGCATCTGTCCCCGGCCGTATTTCGACGGTTCGTGGCCTCGCAACCAGTCAAGGACTACGTTGACCAGAAACCCGCAACCGAAGTCACACTCGATGTCTTCACCGGTTCACGGCCGGCTGCCTTCGTGTACTACGATGACGATGGCAACACCTACGCCTACGAGAAGGGCGCATACTACCGGCAGTCGATCACGGCAGTTGAAGCGAACGGCGGCGCGCAGATTCACATCGAAGCACAACAGGGCACCTACCGGCCCGCACTCCGCACCTACGAGGTGCGTGTCCACGGCATTCGTGCTTCGGCCGTCACTGTCAACGGCAGCAAGCTGCCGGAGGTGGTGCAGCTTCACGAGGGCGAGTCGAGCGCTGCTTACGCTGCAGGCAATGATCGTTTCGGAGCCGTCACAGCGATTCACATCCCGGCTGGCCAAGCTTCGAACATCGCAATTCAGTAACTCGTTGGCAGGTCAGTGAGAAAGATCGAACTATGACGCACGTACATACTAAACGTACAAGGTTTTTTCAAGCTTTTGCTGCCCTGATTCTACCGGTCATGCTACTATTCGCGCTTTTACCGGCTGCGCATGCTGTCGCTCCCACCCAATCCTGTCTCCAGACCGACCGCTGGCTTGAGATCGATCTCTACTGGTTCAAGCAGCGCGATCAGGCCGCCAGCGTCGGGGAATTTTGGCGTCGCTTCCAACCACTGTTTGCCGATCTCTGTGGCTATCGTGGTGTCATTCTCAACATCGGCTGGACTGTTGGTCCAGTCATGGAGTGGACCGGCAACCTCGACCAACGCATCTCCCTGCCCAGTGGGAGCGGAGAGAGCGAGTGGGTCGACGAACATGAATTGCTTACCGGCACCACCGCCGAACGACAGAAGCTTGCCGAAGCGCGTTTCGCGAGCCCCGTCATGGTCAAGCGCCGCGGCTACGATCCGTGGACCTATGGCGACGTGAAACATCTTGCCGCGGCACTCAGGGCCGAGGGCGTGCGCGCCGGCGTTCCCGGCTTCAAGGTTGGCATCCTCAACTACGCCTGGACCAACGCCTATGGCGAAGAGGCCGCGTGGGTAAAGCGTCATCCCGAGGCATTCACCAAGCCTGCACTCCCTGAGGGCTCCAGCTTCGACGCCGGCAGCTACTTCGATCCCGGCGCGCTATTGCACGCTGATGCCGCTCCGCTCGGCGGCCTGCCAGGCGGCATCCCCGAAGGCATGCCCGTCCACCGAGCTTATGCGGCTCAGTGGGGAAGCCTGTCGCACGAGATCGGACTCGACGCCATCATGCTCCGCGACTCCTTCGGCATGCCAGTGCCCTACAGGCGCGGCGGACCCTGGGGACCCCTTGCTCCCAGCCCCGACCTCATCCGCAAAGCAACTGCCGACGTAGCCGCACTGGTTCGTGAAACCAAACAGGCCAACCCCGCGGCCCTGGTGATGATGTACTCCAACGGCGCTAGCGCAATCTCCGACTGGCGCTCGAATGGATTTGATTTGGAAGCCGTAGCCGCCCAGGGCTACCTCGACATCTGGGTCGATCAGACTTGGGCCGGTGCATGGAACGAAGTCGGCGTCCGCGACCATGCTTTCTGGAACGCCCCCACCAAGGGATGGACCTACCAGCTCGCGTACATGCTCACCCACGCCGCCATATTGGCCAATACCAAGGTGCGCCACTACCCGCTAGTCGAGACCTTCGACGCCTGGGAAAGCTGGGACGTGATCCACACCGCGCCCGAGAAGCTGCGCTGGGATATCTGGGCCTACTCGCACGCCGCCGTCAAGACACCACGCGGCCTCAAACTCCCCGCGGGGACCTACATCTCCTGGGCCAACCAGGGAGAGCGCCTGCTCAGCGAAAGCGATGTCCGCTTCCTCGCCACCAACATAAACGCCGCTGTTGCCGATGCTCGACAGACCACCGACGTGCTGGGGCCAACGCTTGTCTACAATCGTGACGCGATGCAGTGGCAGGCCGAGCACGCAGCCCGCGATAGCCAGATCAACGAGTGGATTGACGAGCAACTGGGTTCCCTGGCAAAGTGGCCCGTCTCCATCCTCTCCTCAACGCGCATCGAATGGCTGCCGAATGTCCATTCCGACCTTTTCGTCGTCCAGACTCCCGTCCATGTGCCCGCGCCCGAGATTGAAGCGATTGTCCGCCTTGCGCGCTCCGGCCAGCCGGTTGCGCTTCTCGGCAGCGCTGCGGGTGGAATCGCCCCATCCATGGCTGGCCTCGCCGGCCTTAACGGCACCTTCGACGCCACGCCGGCCCGCGTCCTCCCCTGTCGGGCTGACAATCGCGCACCTGCACTGGTCAAAGCCGCGGACACGTCCTTCGATTCCTTCTGCTATCCGCAGCGAGTCACTGCCACTATCTCCGCGCACGTCATCTACGAGGCAAGTGGCGTACCGGAACTCACGGTCGACTCTGCAGGGGGCAGGCAGGTTGCCTTCTGGAACCCGCCCGATATGCGCTCCGCTGAGGGCGAGCCCCTCTCCGTCATATGGGGCAATACCGGCGCTCCCTACGCGCTTGCCGCCGGCGTTTTCAATGACATGCTCAAGTTCCGGGACACGGTGCGCGCTGCGCAAATCGACCAGCGGCAGACCGTCAGTCTCACCGCCTGGCGCACAGCATCGGGAGACGTCCGCATCCTCACCGCCAACCTCGAAGAGGGTCTGCGCGACGACGCCGACCTTTCGCGCCACACTGTCCTCGACATCCCTAAGAGCTGGAGATTCGCTCAGTGGAAGGACCTTTGGAGCGGCCGCGCCGAGTCTGGCGCGGCGCTCCCGATCGACCTTCCGCAGGCGTCTTCCATGCTGCTCGAATCGTCAAGATAGGGGGACCGCACCAAATCCAGACATGTGCCAACTCAAGACCAGGTAACAAATCATTCGGTTGCGCGGAATTTCACCAGTTCCGTGGTCAGCGGAACGTCATTGGACACTTTGACTCGAAGTAACGCTTCAAAAGGTCTCATTCCTGATCCAGGCGATATATTGAGCCGTTGAAGCAGATCTTTCACGGAGTCAGGGTCGCAGGCGAAATCAACCGCGGCCTGGGTACCGACGGTCGATCCACCTGCAAGGATGAGGATCCATCGGGTATGGTCAAGTCCATGTGTCAAAGTGACTACAGCATAATCGACCACCATCGGGCGCGATAATGGCGTGGGAAGATATTCACTGCTCTCTCCCGGGCGAGGTTGCAGATCGACCACTCCCTGAACCCAATCGTCCTGTCCGACCGGCAGGCGCTTGAAGACAAAACCGCTGTGATAAGGAATCTCACCCAGCGTAAGGTTCTCTGTCGGGGACCCGACGAAAATCAGGTTATTTTTACGAGCGTCGTCGAGAGTGAATAAGCCGCTTCTCTTGATTTGAAATTGCCGTCCCATGCGGAGGAACAAGCCTTTCAATTCCTCAACTCCTATCACCTCGCCGATCCCGGTGTAGTGTTGCGATACTTGATTGCGAGAGTCCTTCGTTGGATCGTAATACCTCATCCCTGTGATGGGGTTTCCGACGAACTGCGCATTGCCGAAGACAACAAAAGGCACCTCTGAGACCTGGAGAAACGGCCCCCAGAAAGTTCGCAGGCTTGGAGGCACCGTTTGGGCCGTTTGGTTGCCCGCGGTGTCGGACGAGCCTGGCGATCGATGAGAGACAGCGATCAGCATGCCAACCGTTGCGACAACACAAACCAGAGCGGCAGCTACGGCGAGTAAAGAGATTCGAATTCCGGCCCGTGCCGGTGTCCGGGTGGGGGCTGGCTCGCCTTTCTCCGATGAATCTGGAAATTCCGTAACAACTCGTTGCCGAAAAGAGAGGGAGTAAGCGCCTTTTGGCACATCCACTTGAATTGAGTCGTTTGCGCCTGCCGATTGATAGTATTCTCCAAGTTTTGTACGCAGTCGACCCATCTGAACCCGGACCCCCGAGTCGGCCTGCGGGTCGAAATCGGACGGGCGGCCGAAGACCTCCGTTGCGATCTCGTACTCCTTCAAGTGATCCGCAGGGGAATTGAGAGTGCGATGGGCTAGGAACTTAAGGAGCTTACAAAGAGCCTCACTGCCAGAGAGAAACGGACTCCGTATCAGCCGGTCGACCTCTGCCAGGCAAGCCTGCGGGTCGATGGCCTCGTCTTTTTCACTTCGCGTCTGGGGGGCATTTAACATGTCGGTTACAATCGATGCATCTCATTCAGAAATCGACTGCTTAGCGTCCGTAACCTGTTTCCTGACAGTTGCGTTAACTCCATTAGACTCTCATGGAACTTTACACAGTCGAATTTCTCCCCCATCCTCCTTGGCGTACATCAGGATACCCCGCCGCACCTGCACAAGCAAGCCAGAAGTGCCGCAGGAGGTGGTTTGTGCGCCGCGAGGCGAGTGGATGTAAACGGGAAGAGAACAAGCGGAACGAAACCAATTTTCGAACAAACCGGAAACGGTTGAGGAAGAGGTCAAGTGATGCGAAGAGTCAGCTTCATATTCTGCGGGGTGCTGTTCCTGCTGCTGTCGATTGGAGTTCTGGCGAATGCCCAGTCCGATCGGGCCACCATTACGGGAACCGTAAAAGACTCGGCAGGGGCAGTCCTGCCCGGGGCTACCGTTACATTAACAAATACCGACACCAAGGCAGTCTATATTGCCCCGACTAACGAGGACGGGGTTTACACGATCCCCGGGCTGCCATTGGGCGCTTACACGCTCGGTGTGAGCCATTCCGGTTTCAAAACCTACACGCGGACCGGCATCTCGCCGGTTGCGGGTCAGGTGATTACGGGGAACATTACCATGGCGGTTGGCGCGACGTCGGAGACCGTCACAGTGACTGCCGAAACACCCATAGTTGAGGCCCAAAACGCTTCGGAAGCGATGACCTTGGAACCAACCGCGATTGAGGAACTGCCGCTGGATGCCAACGGCGGCCGAAATGCGGAGAGACTCCTGGCTGCCACCGCTCCGAACGTTATTTTGTCCAATGGCAGTGGCAGTATCGGTAGCGCGGGAACTCAAAACTGGATGTCGATCTCCGGCGGTTCAACATTCACCAACTCCGTCTTCATCGACGGCACCAATGCCACGGCTGGCAACCAGGGACAGGCCCTCACCCCGGGCCAGGACGCCCTCCAGGAGATGCAACTCCAGACCAACGTTACCGACGCGGAGCTGGCACAGACCGGCGGCGGAGCGATCGTCTATGCGCTCAAGTCGGGCACCAACAAAATCCATGGTTCGGCTTTCGAATACCTCCAGAACGAGGATTTGAACGCGAATCAATGGATCAACAACTACTGGAAGTCTCAGTGCTCCGCCGGGGATGCGGCCTGTATTGCATCGAATAGCCGGCAGAAGTTTCGTTTCAACGATTACGGAGGCAGCGCAGGCGGCCCCATCTGGAAGAATCACACGTTTGCCTTTGGCGACTATGAATACTACGACCAAAGCAACCTCATCCTCAATCCGACCGGTATGACGGTTCCGCTGCCGCAAATGGTGACTGCGAGTAACGGCTTCTACGACCTCAGTCCCCTGCTCACCATGGGCGCAAATACGGGCCCCATCGCAGGTACAACGAACCCCTGCACCGGCGCACCTTATAACTACGGAGAGATCTACGATCCGACGACGTGGACGACTCCTGCAGGGGCCACGCAGGCATGCGCACAACCCTTCGCGAACAATCAAATTCCGGCGGGTCAAGTCAGTCACATCAGCCAAGCCATTGCCGGCATATACAACCAGTATTACGCGAAGCAGCAACCCTTAAACCGCCTCATCAACGGCAACTTTCCTTCGTACGGTGGCGGCGCTGGCCAGTTCTGGAAGCGGAGAGTCGATGTGAAGGTCGACCACAATTTCTCTGATCAGCATCACATCAGTGGATCACTGAATTTGCAGGACGACGCATCCAACAGCCCGATGAATTTCAGTACGCAGTTCGGCGGCCCATGGGGAGGCTGGTTTGAAAACGCGGATCACGGCAACAAGATGGCCCGCATCGTCGACAACTACACGATCAAGCCAACGCTCATCAATACCTTCTCCGTGGCATGGAATCTGAATCAGACGCAACAACAGCCGACGAACACCGTTGACGCCGACAGCTATGGCTTTTCCACGCATCAGACAGCTTTCCCGCAAGTTTCGTTCAACGGCACCAACGGCGTGGGGTTCTCCAGTTTTGGCGAGAGTTGGAACGTCTTCATGAAATTCACCTCCTTTAACTACGCCGATACGCTGCTGTGGCAGAAGGGCCGCCATACCGTCAAATTCGGATGGCAATGGACGGCGCAGCAGATGAACGCGGGGAACTACACTATTGTCAACAACACTTACAATTTCAGCAACGCTACTTTTGGGGCGACTGACCCGGCGGTGGGAAACTACGTGGGCAGCGCCTTTGCGGAGATGCTGCTGGGAGATACGTCGGCGTCCTCATGGTATGGGGGCAATACCTACGAACCGCGCCAGAAATACATGGCCCTTTTCGCGCAGGACGATTTCAAAGTCAAACCTAATCTCACCTTGAATCTGGGCCTGCGCTGGGAGCTCCCGTTGCCTGGCCATATGGCAAACGGCGCGTGGGAGAACTTCGATCCCAGTGTCGTCAATCCCAACTGGGCTCCTTACGGAGGCGCCTGGGTCTTCTCGAGCGGCCCCGGCACGACTTTCGAAAAGAACATTCAGTATAACCAGTTTGGTCCACACCTTGGCGCAGCCTACTCGATTTCGCCTAAGCTAGTGGCCAGAGCGTCATACGCTCTGACCTTCGTCCCGCTCGGCGTCTTTAGTTCCGGCGGTGACGACTTCCGTCCAGCCAACCAGGATCCGCTGAACACAGCGACAGAAAATCTTTATCCACTAGGCAATATTGTAGGCCAAACGGCCCTGCAATGGGATAACCCTTACCCGGCACAGGTCCAGCCACCACATAACAGCACCGCCACCAGCTTCGGCGATGACGCCAGAGCGATGTATATCGCCCCGGACTTCCTGAAGTTGGGCATGACCCACAGCTTATATGTCGGAATTCAAGTGGCACTGTCCAAGGGAATGGTGCTCGACACGCGCTACCTGGGCACGTTTGGCAGAAGACTGCAAGACTTCGGGCGCGGGTACGACGTGAGCTGGCCGCAATGGAGCGCGTACCATGCTTTGTTGAGGTGCCAGACCGCGCCGGGCGTTTACTCTGATAAGACCACTCAGACAATCGCCAGCACCAGCGATGCCGTAAACCTCGCTACGCAGTGCGGAACCACGGTGCCGTTTCCCTATGCGAATTTCTCCGGGCCAGCCCGTGCGGCCATTTCGCCTTATCCTCAGATGGCGACAGTTGGCGAACCGCTCGAGATTGCCGGCGATCCAAACATTAATGCCGCTTCCAGCAACTATAACTCTATAGTCGCTGAGTTGAAGATCCGTAATGCTCACGGACTGTTCGTCAACTGGAGCTATACGATCTCGAAGTACACATCCGATAGCTCGTCGGCTGGCTGGGGCGTGCCCACCAACTTCTCGAATCAATGGGGCTCAAATCGGCAGAGTCCGAACGACGACGCGATGTGGGTCGTCCCGGACGATCAAAAGCAGTTGGCGAAAGGATACTTGACCTACGACTTGCCCTTTGGCGTTAAACGGCAATGGCTGAACAACTCTTCAAATCTGAACTATTTCGTGGGTGGCTGGAGCCTCGCGTACTACGGCGCCTATGGCAGCGGCTTGCCGATGGGCTCGATTGGCTCCCCCTACGGGTTGAATTGGTACTACGGGGGCAATCAAAGGGCCGTCTTCGCCGGCGGAGCAAATGCCGACAACATCAAGAACCACTTCCACAGACAATTCGATCCAAGCAACCCCACGGCCGCGGGTAATTACGAATTCGACCAATCTATCGTCCAAAGACAGTCAAGTTGGTACTACAACAATGACACGTTCTTTGGCGACACTCCTCGTACCTTCACCCACTGGCGCTTCAACCAGTTTCCGGCTCAGGAGAACATCAGCATCGTGAAACACTTCGGCATCGGGAAAGAGGGCCGCTATCAGGCCCAGTTGCGCGGAGAATTCTACGACGCGTTCAACCGCCATTACTTCAACCCTCCGGATACCAACCCCAACGACTCGACGTTCGGTTATATAACGGGTGTCTCTTGGGCGCCGCAGGTGTCTTATTCAAACCGCATAGGTCAGGTTGCTGCGCGGTTTGATTTCTAGCCTCGTGCGTTCTTTACCATTGGACGGGCGCCGCAAAGCGCCCGTCCTTTTCGCGCAGATCAATAGATATGAACTGCCGAAATACGGTCAACGTTTGACGGCAGGGAGCGCACACGCTATGGAGACGCTCGGGCCCTACCCAGCAATTCCAATAAGGGGAAGAATTGTTCCTCGGGGATTCGAAGCTGGAAAAGCAGTCTTCATACACCCTCCACGACTTTTCCTCCACACCGCTATCTCATCCCATCCTGAAAGGATGACGACCTTAACAGCTTTATCAATTCTTTAATACAAGGGTGAATTATGTCTGAGTTATCACGCCGGAATGTCCTTCGGACCGCCATGTGTCTTTCCGCCGGCTACCTGCTACAGGGGCCCAATCTGACCAGAGCCGCAACTTGTGCCGCGCCTGCCGGTGCCGCCGCATTGCCAAAAGGCTCTGCGTCGATTTCGATCGATTCCGCTGCTGACAGCGTATTCGAGTATCTGGTTTCAAACTCAACCTGTCAGCCGCCTGGCGTGGATTTCTGGAGAAACCCAAAGGATACTGGACTAACTCCGGACCAAAACGGCTGGCAGGGAACCCAGTCGATCCAGAGCGCCATCATCAACTACGAGGCTACCCATCAACAGAGGTATCTGAAGGTCGTCAGAGAGTTTGCCGACTGGGTCGAACACACCTACAGCGGCAAAGACAACCTGACACTCTGTCAGACTTGGCCTGGATGGGACTCGTTGAAGCATGAGTCGATCGGAAAGCCGCCTTCTCATTTCTGCATCTGGTGCGATGATTCCGGCTGGGTGGTGAATCTGTATTTGCAGATCTACCAGTATGCCGGCACAAAAAGATTTCTCGATATCGCATACGAAACGCTGATCAATCTGGACAAGCAGTGGGCAGTGGATTTTCAAGGAAATTCCCGGGGATTGATGTACTACGACCATCAGGACCGCTATTCGATCTACATGGCAGCTCAGATCATTGGCGCGCTTGGTTTGTTCGATGCTCTGCGCACCGTGGATGTACAAAAGGCAAACAACTGTCTTGTGATCGCGTCGAAGTACTGCAACTTTGTTGAGAACTATCTCCACAGCACCGGTCGAGGACGGGCTAACATCACAGGGGCCGAATTCGGCGTTGCTCAGGATTTGTTCGAAGAAGAATGCAACTTTGGTTTAGGCGATAAGGTGCCTCCTCCAGACTCCAAGTGCACGCTACAGCATGACCTGTTTACGTCTCCTCACATGATGATGACTGCGGCATACGCGATGTTTGAGCAGGCAGAGAAGGCGGGAGGCGACATCGGCCAGGTCAATCCTGAATTCCGAGACTTCAGAGCCAGGGCCATTCGGGCGGCGGACGCGTTTACACGCGTTTATCCGGACGGTTATGCGGAGGAGGCAGCCAGTGGAGCGGGCACGGTGGTGATGAATCTCTTTGACACCAATGTGAATGGTTTCGGATGTTACTGGTGGACGAAATACATTGTTCCTCTGAACCCTGCGCAATATGGTGGAGTGATTATCCGCACGGCGCGAGAGATTATCAAAGAGCAGGGTACTGGCGATGTCTCGAGCCCTTGCTGGAATTCGGTCAACTGCACTTTCGATAAATCCTACTCTCCGTTTGGGAACAAGCCCGAATGGGTAACCGTTCGCCAGGCGGGCGCGGCCAGCATGATAGCTTCGGCAAGGTGGATCGAACAGGCATATCCTGAACTGCGGACCAATACTATGAGCGACTCGAAATCCTGATGGGGTTCGCGCACCATCACTCGGAGTGAAACAGGGATTGCGGATATGAGTTGCTGCTGTCCCTCGTCAAAAGTCAATCCGGGCGTGAAATGGGCTGTGTTTAACCGTCAAGACGAGGGAAGGGGTCGGAAGAAGCGATTGAAACGGCCAGCATTTGATCGAGACGGAAGTTATGATTGCGTGAGGAACGGCCAATCAAGCGCACTGCGGCTACAAGCACCGCAGGTCAGATGTCGACCTTGGCGAGGGACAGCTGCGCGGAATAGCGGAGCGCCACGCTACCCCGAAAAGGCCCCCAATGTCGCCAACTAGGTAGACTCAAGCAGGATATTCCCAAAGCGAGTTGTATCACCTGTGCGAATAATGCCGATGGCCCCTTTCGCGCGCGACTTCAATGATGCGTGAGGTTCCCATGCGATTGAAATTCCCTCCAACGCCTCTTCATAACAACGTATCGTTTCTGCTGAGCTCATCTCCCGAAACTCCGCGGCCATCACTCCTTTGCCGCAGTTGAAATTCACGCGTATGGCACGCAGTACATCTACAACTCGTGGAATTCCAGCTACAAGCGAGATGTCGATCGTTTCCACCCCGGCCATGTAGGGAAAGCCCCAATCCGAGACAATCAGCGTGTCCGTATGACGAACGCGGCTTAAGAGAGAGTTGATTGCCGGGTTGATAATTCCGTTCACAAGCATCAAGTTCTCTTCTCCTTTGTGATGAGATATCTCGATGATTCACCAAGAGCCACAAATCGTAACAGGCTTTAACGTTCATTCCCCTTCTCGGCTGCAAGCAACAGTACCCAGTCGCCATCACGGTCTTGATTCTTTCCGGGGGGTGTGAAATCCTGCGTACCTATGTTTGCGAAGGGTCCGCCGGAGATGGTTGTATAGGTCCCGTTCGAGGGGTCAAACCACTTGGCAATTGCTGGCGTCTTCAGGCTCGCCATGTTCACTGTGATCGTCCGCACGGTCGGCATGTAGGCGATCACGAATGAGCCGTCAGGCGTCTTGGATGCAGTGCAATAATCGCTTGTGCTGAGGCGGGTGTGCATATCCCCAAGACCTCCAAATCCGGCAGTGACGACCGTGTGGTCTTGGTCCGGAACGAGATCCTGCCACGGCAGGGAAGAAAACAATCCGTGCCAAATCATTAACTGCGTCACTCCGACCGTGTCGAGATAGTACTTCCATCCGGGTTCGAAATCGACAGTAAATGCGTTGCCGTAGAGTTGCCCTTTACCCCCGCTCAACATAGCCCAATACTCCTGACGTCTAAGCACCAAGGCTGTCCCGAGATCTATCGGATGGCCGAGGTTCATCCCTGCTAATTCATAATGCCCCTCAACCAAGTAAGTCGGCGCAATAGGCGTCTGATTGTAGCTATGCCACATTTGAAAATATGTGGGCGAGTATGTGTAAGTACTATTGATGGACACGACTGGCGCCCATGTTGGATCATCGAACGATGAACTTGTTTCGACATTCAATTCGACCGTTTGCAGGGCGCCGGGGTCGGTAGATCGGATGCCTTTTGCTACCGCCTGGGCCACGGCATCGTCGTTGGGATTTTTCCATGTATTAAAGTCATTGCCGCTCAACCAAATGATGTTGTCGAAATGCTTGTAGCGGTTGCCCAGATACTGGCCATAAGCGTAGGCGGCAACTGGACCGTTGTCGCGCAGCGTCTGAAGCCAATGCTCGGTCTCGATAGGATCCAGGAAGACCAACATGCGATGATTTGCCGCTAGCGTGAGCATCTGGTCGACACGGGCAAAGTATACTTCGTTGGGCTTAGTAAGATCGTAATGGGCTGCATCTGTACCGCCTGGAACGTAGCCGGTAAAGGGACGAATACCGTCATAGGTGCTGCCATCATCTGGACTGTAATCATAAGGATATGGGCCGCCAACAAGTACGTCGATCCACATCGCATTGAAGCCGTGAGCCTGGCGATCGCCGAAGTAGCTTGCTGCATCCGCCGTGGAGATCATGGAAACCATGGCTTGGGGAACATCACCGACGATCAGGAAAGGGCTGTTATTTTGGTCGACAAGATAGCGCCCGTTGGCGCTGACTTTGACTGGATAGGCGCGAACACTCGCGCTAGAGGCCTTGCGCGATGCGGCCTTCGTGTGCGCCGTCCCCGCAAGCGTTCCCAGTAGCGTGATCGCCAGCAGTAAAGCTTTGATTCTTCTACTCAGATAATTCGTGAAAGCTAACGTATTCATCTTATTTTTCCTCGTCCTTCCGTCGCTCTTGATGTTTTCTGAGTTGCTCGCGACCGTTTCGGGTAGATCTGGTCCTACTCGGGACGCAGTGTGCCCGGAGAGCGCCAACTCTGCGCTCTCCGGCCTAAAACAACCAACTACAACCCTCCGCTACGCGCCTGGGTTGCGAAACCGGATCAGGCCAATCCAATACGCAGTCAAAACTGCCACTTGCTTAGAGGCTTCCTAGTGAGTACTCCCCGAAGCATCCAGTAATAGCACCCAGTCGCCCTCACCGTCGTGATTCTTTCCGGGGGGTGTGAACTCCAGCGTTCCTTTGTTCGCAAAGGGTCCGCCGGCGATGGTTGTATAGGCCCCGTTCGAGGGGTCAAACCACTTGGCGATTGTCGGCGCCTTGAGGCTCGCCATGTTCAGTGTGACCGTCCGCACGGTCGGCATGTAGGCGACCACATATGAGCCGTCAGGCGTCTTGGATGCAGTGCAATAATCGCTTGTGCTGACACGGGTTTGCAGGTTCCCGAACGCACCGTATCCGGCCGTGACCACCGTATGCGTCTGATCCGGAACCAGGTTCTGCCATGGCATCGACTCAAAGAAATTCTTCCAAATTGTAAATTGCGTCACTCCTTCTGTGTCGAGATAGTACTGCCATCCGGGCATGAAAGTCCAAATAAAGGCGTTGCCGTACAGCTGCCCCTTCCCCCCGCTCAGCATCGTCCAATACTCTTGGCGCCTAAGTACCAAGGGATTGCCGTAATCCCACGGCTCGCCCACCTTCTCTAATTCATAATGGGCCTCAAGCAGATAGGTCGGCGCAATGGGCCTCTGATTGTAGCTATGCAGCATCTGGATGTACGTTGCCGCGTATGCATAGGTGCCGTTGATTTGAATGAGCGGCACCCAGGTCGGATCATCGAAAGAAGAACTATTCTGGTAGTTCAACTCGACCGTTTGCAGGGCGCCGGGGTCGGCAGATCGGATGCCTTTTGCTACTGCCTGGACCACGGCATCGTCGTTAGGATTATCCCAGGTTTCAAAGTCGTTGCCGCTCAACCAGAGTATGTTGTTAAAATGCTTATAGCGGTTGCCCAGATACTGGCCGTAGGCTACGTCGCGGGATGGGCCATTGTTGCGCAGCGTCGGAAGCCACTGTCCGGTCTCGATAGGATCCAGGAAAACCAGGATGTGATGAGCCGCCGCTAGCGTGAGCATCTGGTCGACGCGGGAAAAATATGCCTCGTTAGGCTTAGTAAGATCGTAATGCGCTGTATCTGTACCGCCGGGAACGTAGCTGGTAAAGGGGAGAATACCGTCATAGGTGGCTCCGTCCACGGGGCTGTACGGCCGGTACGGGCCGGCAACAAGCACGTCCATCCACACTGTATTGAATCCGTGAGCCTCGCGATCGGCAAAATAGTGCGCGGCTTCTTTCACGGTGATCATCGTAACTAAGGCATGCGGATTGTCGCCGGCAATCAGGAAAGGGACATTGTTCCGGTCGACCAGATAGCGCCCGTTGGCGCTTACTCTGACTGGATAAGAGGGAAAACTCGCTCCGGAAGCCTTGTGCGATGCGGCCTTCATGTGCGCCGCCCCCGCAAGTGTTCCCGACAACGTGAGCGCCATGAGTAAGGCTTTGAATCTTCTACTCGGATTATTCATGCAAGCTAAGGTTTTCATCTTGTTTTTCCTCGTCCCTGATGCGGAACACAGTTGACTTAAACAGCTCGCCAATTCCGCCAAACCGGAGGTACCCGCCCATGCCCTCGTCTAGACCAAATCCACTCGCCAAATCCGGGATTCGATCACTCGCTGCTGTGGGCGAACGAATGACTCAGGACCTTAGACAATGCGCATGGCCATGCCACCATCGATGGCCAAGTCTTCTCCGGTGATGTAGTCATTCTCAACCAGATCCAGGATTGCGCGAGCTACATCCTCCGGTTTGCCTTCGCGATGGAGAGGAATCCGGTTGTTGATATTGTCCTCCACCTGTGCCGGCGTGAGCATGTCCTGGAAGGGGGTGCGAATGATCCCTGGAGAGACGCAATTCACGCGAATGTTGTAGTCCGCTAGTTCCCGCGCCAGTGTGCGGGTAAACTGCGGCAGGGCCCCCTTCGCCACTCCGTACGCCAGCGCGCCGAGGCAGCCGCGGTGACCGGCTGCCGAACTGATGAGCACGATTGCGCCTTCCCCATGCGCGATCATGTGCGGCACCGCGGCGCGAGCCAGTCGCAGCACGGCATGCACATGAACATCGAAGGCCTTGAGCCAGATTTCTTCAGTGACCTCGAAGAATCCGCCGGGGATGGGACCACCTGCGGCATGAACCAGAACATCGAGGCGCCCATAATGGGCAACCGTTTCGGCAACGGCGCGAGTACAATCCTCGGCGATCCCTGCATCCGACTGAATATAAAGAGCCTCAGGGACATCCGCTGCCTCGGAGACCCTCAGCGTTTCGGGTGAATCGATTCGTGGGCCTAGCCCTGTGGTTGCAATTTGCGCTCCACGCCGAGCAAACATCAGAGCCGTTTTTGCGCCAATGCCACTTGTTCCCCCGGTGACCAGACACACCTTGCCAGCCAGTTCCATTGTCTTCGCCATCTCTCATCGGGCACCCTTTCGGCTACGACGCGCGGAAGCGAGCCCTGAATTGATGAAGCCGCTCATTAACGACTTCTTTGATATGATATATCAGAGTTGACCCCTGATCAGGGAAGTGGAAAACCAAATTCGGTGATAATATATGAACTTGAAAACGAGGTCTTTTCTGTCCGGAGCTATTGGGGGCGCGAGAAGCTTGAATGATCAGTAAATCCGAACTGAGGAAAACCGCGCGCACGCCGGCCCGCCTGAATGGGGCCGGGGAATCCCTTTCCAGCCGTGCTTACCAGCAGATCCGAGATGAGATTCTGAGGGGAGATCTCTCGATAGGAGACATTCTTTCGCGAAGGCGGCTTGCCAAGAGGCTCAATATGAGCTTCCTTCCCATCACAGAGGCTCTAAAGTGCCTGGAAACGGAAGGGCTGGTTGAAAGCCGCCCCAGAATCGGAACGCGCGTGCGTGTACCCAACGAGCAGGACATCCGAGACAGTAATGTCATCCGGGAGGCTCTTGAATCGCAGGCGGCAAGATTATGTGCGCAGAATATCACTGTCGAAGAGAAGAAGCAGCTTCGAACCAGTGCCCGACATCTGGATGAGCTGCAGAAGATGTGCGCGCAGGAACATGCCGACTCACGATTCCTATTCTCTGTGCATACCTACCACATGGAATTCCATATGCGAATCGCAGAACTGGGTCGATGTCCGGGGCTGTGCCGTGCGATTGAGAAAGAGCAGGTTCTGATCCTGAACTGGCTCTATGATATAGCAGCCAATCGACGTACCCAGCCGGAGGAATTCCACTCGACGTTAGCCGAGGCGTTGTGCAGCGGGGATCCGCTTGTCGCAGATATGGCCATGCGAGCACACGTACGCTATGGTCTCGACCAAGTGTTGGGGCGTCTCGCCAACTACGATAGAGAGGACGCCTGGCGGATGAAAAGCGGGGATTCTGGGAGAAACAGGAAGACGTCCGGGAACGGCTTCGGCACGCGCGGATAGTCGAAGATCCGCACCCTACGCTCGTTCATGTGCGAGGTCATCCCGGCGGCGAAGCAAATCTTCGGCAGGGTTCCGAGAATCACCTCTCTGTCCCAGCGGTTCAGCACGCCGGCGATCTGTGCTACATACCGCCCCGTCAACAGCTCCAAGCCCATGTACCATCATAGCGATAACCCTCTTTGGTTCCGGCTACGGGTGGGTAGGAGTCACAAATGAAATCTGTTTCGAAGTTGTCTTGTTCTCATCCGCCAAGTCGGTCCAGCGCCCCCCGGCGCGACTTTCTCAAATCAAGCCTCGTGAGTTCCGTTGCGGCGGCCACAGTTGGCGTCTCAGCAATGGCAGAAGACTCCGCCGAGCGGACCGAAGCGAAGGCCGAGCATCCGTCCATAATCTCTGTCACTGACGCAACGCCTTCCGCTCCGCTTCGAAAACCATGGAAAAGCACAATTGCCACTGGACACGCCTCCTTACTTCTGCGTGCCGACTTACAACATCACCTTGCAAATCTGCAGCGAGACATCGGGTTTCGTTATTGTCGATTCCATGGCATTTTCCAAGATGATATGGCAGTTGTTACGCGCCGGAAGGACGGGAGCCTGGCATTCCGCTGGGCGCAGGTGGACAAGGTTTTTGACGCACTGCAGCAGCTCGGGCTGCGCCCTCGCGTGGAATTGTCCTCAATGCCTATCGCACTGGCTTCCGGAGCTGCGACTGTCTTTGATTGGGGATTTAACATCACGCCACCTCGCGATTACGCGGAATGGGGGCAGTTGGTAGGAGCCTTCGCCCGTCATTGTCTGGACCGCTACGGCCTAGAGGAAATTGCGCAGTGGTATTTCGAAGTGTGGAATGAGCCGAACATCGATTTTTGGGCGGGATCACAGGGCGACTACTGGAAGCTCTACGACGTTTCGGCAGCTGCACTCAAGGCAGTCAGTCCGCGCCTGCGTGTTGGCGGGCCGGTCTCTGCCCGGGCTGCTTGGATCTCGGAGATGATCGCGCACTGCTCCACGTAGAACGTGCCGCTCGATTTCATCAGTACGCACATCTACCCGCAGGATGAATGGGTGGAATACCCGGGATTGCGAGGCACCCCTCATAAGCCTGGGATGTACGTTTCGGATGTGGTACGACATGTTCGTGATACCGTCCGCGGGTCGGCAATGCCTGATTTGGAAATCCACTTCACAGAATGGAATAGCGAGGTCCCTTTACCGAACGGAGAGATTGCCTGGGCCAGCAATCCGAACGTGGATAACGGATCCGCCGCGGCGACCGTGTGCGATCTTGCCATAGCCGTGGATGGGGACTGTGACAGTTTCTGCTGGTGGGAGGCTAGTGATGTCTTTGAGGAAGGTGGCATGCCGCAAAGCGAGTTTTCCGGCACGTTCGGACTGCTAACGTTGAACGGTATTCCCAAGGCGACGCTCAACGCCTTCCGTTTTGTCAACCGGCTGCGGGGAGGACGAATGGAACTGCGGCATGATCCCTTGGCACAAGGTTGCAATTTAGTAGCGACCGCCGAGGGAGAGAAGCTGCAGGTTGTGCTTTGGTACCGCGATCTCTCAGTTTATGGAATTGCGTCGCAAGATCCTTGGACGGGCATCTTGGAAATTCCTTGGAACGAATCAGCCAAGCCCGTGCTGGTACAGGAGAAAATCACGGCCGGTGCCGGTAGTTGCTACGAAACTTGGCAGTCACTTGGAATGCCTCAAAACCTCTCACCGCTCGAACATCGAGTGCTGCAAGCTCATGCAGTTCCGGAGGCACAGGTATTCCGCCCAAATGCGGAGAACGGCCACATAACCCATGAATTCCGGCTGGGACGCGGAGAGGTGCTTTGCATCGAACTGCGTTCTCAGGAGGAGATTGCCCTTCCTACATTGCCGCTGCGGCAGGAACTAGCGGATTGGTACGCAGCTCAGCGCAAGAGGTCAGAATCAGGTAGATGAGCCGCTGCCATGCGGAGGAACGATGGTGGTCTCACTGTTCTTCGAAGTGATCTCCTAAGTTGAAAGATGGCTAATACTTTTGAACGACCGCCGTACCTGGAGACAGCAAGGTGAGGTGATCAGGCGGTTCTCGATGGTGCTGGTTTCGCTGCGGGCTGCGCGAGCGCCAGCGCACCGTACAGCACGCTGTCGTCGCCGAGCGCTGCGGGAACCACGTCAATGCGGGCACGCGACCAGGCAGTAAACTGCCGTTTCAATTCCTCCCGCAACGGGAGGAAGAGTGCATCAGCAGCTTTGCTGATGCCACCTCCAATCACGACGCGAGCAGGGTTGATTAACAGGATAGCCGACTTTAAGCCAAGAGCCAGATTGACGACATAGCAACGAACAAATGCGGGGTCGGTAAGCAGTTCCTTGGCTGTTTTGCCGTGGTCATGCTCTATCCAAAAGCCCGAGCACATACGTTCCAGGCATCCATTGGCGCCGCATCCGCAGCGAGGGCCGTCGGGACGGACCGGAATGTGTCCGATCTCTCCAGCGAACGAATCAGCGCCACGAAAAACGCGGCCGTTCGTGATCAGGCCGCCGCCGATGCCGGTGGAAAGAGTCACGTAGAAGAGAGGATCGCAACCGGCGCCTGCGCCAAATACTGCTTCTCCCAAGCCACCCAGATTTGCATCGTTATCAACGACCGTTGGTACAGACAGTTGGTCACAAAGGTAGGAGGACAAAGGGAATCCGTCCCAGTCAGCAACGACATTTGAAATCCCAACCCGTTGGCGGGCGAAGTCAACTGGCCCACCGAAGCCCACGCCACAGCGCTCAAATTCAACTCCGCGACGCCAATCCTTGGCAATCGACACGATCTGGTCAAGCATCCATGCGCGCCCGCCCTCACGGTACGTTGCGCGGGTTTGGCGGAGACTCATCCGGCTATTCTCGAACAGCGCCAAGGAAAGTTTTGTGCCGCCAATATCAATTGCAAGCGTGTTGATACCTGGACCGGGTTGCACCTGCTGATCGGTGACTGGATGAGTCATGATTTACCAGCTCTCGTTGTTATGATGTGCAGAAATAGCGAAGTACTGCCCAAGACCGCGACTCGTTCCGATGGCCAGTGCCACGTTGCAAGACAAAGCGAACAAAGAATCGATCATGGGTGGAGTCCCAAGCAAAGAGTTTTGGTCAATCGGTTCCCATCTTCGAACCGGAAATCCGCTTCCCGATTCACCCATTCGCATGTATGATATATCAGCCAGTTTTGCACTGCAATATGACGATGCGTATTTGCGCGCGTATTTCGTTGAAGCGTAGGCCCGAAGCATGGGTGATGGCGCCAACCCTGGAAACAGAAGCTGAAACGGACGGTCAGACCCTCTGGTTTTAGGGTCGGCAGAACATCTCAAAAAGAAGTGAGGACATCTCTCATGGCGAATCAATCCACATCACCGGTGGCTCAAAGTGCACCTAGTTACACGGGTCCGTTCATTGCCGTTACAACGCTCTTCTTCATTTTCGGGTTCATCACTACTTTGAACATGGCTCTCGTACCTCACCTTCGATCAATCTTCAATCTCGATTACGCATCGGCGATGTTGGCGGATTCGGCGTTTT
This sequence comes from uncultured Acidobacteriaceae bacterium, assembly GCA_963808695.1. Taxonomy (GTDB): domain Bacteria; phylum Acidobacteriota; class Terriglobia; order Terriglobales; family Acidobacteriaceae; genus Telmatobacter. Next base: position 73,757 of record CAWEHF010000018.1, on the reverse strand, counting down.
TCCTCGCTTACTTTGTCTGCTCTGCGCCGACTTCCAAGCTGATTGAGATCATCGGATACAAGCGGACGATGGTGATATCGTTGTTCATCCAGGTGGTCGGCGCGCTCCTATTTGTCCCTGCCGCCAAACTGATCAACTTTCCACTGTTTCTTGCCGCGGTCTTCACCGTTGGCGCCGGCGTGACTGCGCTGCAAACTACGGCGAATCCATACGTGGTGATTCTCGGGCCCGAGCACAGCGCTCCCGCACGCCTGACTCTGGCGCAGGCCTTCAACTCGATCGGTGCCTCCATCGCTCCGTTGATTGCCGGTGCATTCATCCTCAAGGATCCTTCCGCGCTGATTTACAAGGCGAGTATCGCCAGTACGGTGATCCTGCCATATTTGTTTATCGCTGTAGCGCTATGTCTTCTGGGAGTCATCGTTTCTTGGATGCCTCTACCGCATATCACGCGGACATCTGAATTCCGCCCTACCCAAGACGGCACATCAATAGTCAATCGAAGCATTTGGGGTTACAGACATACCGTGCTTGGTGCAATAGGCATCTTCTTTTACGTCGGTGTGGAAGTCGGACTGGCCTCCATCGCAGTCAATTATTTCAGGAACCAAGGCGTGAGCAGTGCGAAGTCAGCCTCGTTTCTGGTCTCGCTTTATTGGTTCGGTGCATTGGTCGGTCGTCTGCTCGGCTCCTGGGTGCTGACGAAGATTCAGTCAGGCAAGCTGCTGGGCATTTTCGGCTTTGCGGGAGCCGTGCTCCTTGCTGTTTCTATGATGACCAGTGGACCGGTCGCGATATGGACGTTGGTATTTTGCGGTTTCTTCAACTCCATCATGTTTCCCAACATCTTCGCGCTGGGCATCGCCGGTCTGGGACCGATGACTAATAAAGGCTCTGGACTCGTAATGACGGCATGCGTCGGAGCGGCGGTAATTCCTTTTTTGATAGGTGCTGCCGCGGACCGTATAGGCATTCAGCACGCTTTCTTCATTCCGATTGTGTGCTACCTTTTTATTGCTTATTACGGGCTGTGGGGATCTGTACCCGCGCAAACGATTACGGAATAGCGGCGCAACTTCGTAGATGTTTGTAATTACGGCGGGCGTTTTGCCCATCCATGGTTCAAGAACCCATTTGGGCGACAGCGGGGGTCTTCCGTTCAAAGCCGTATAGGATTACCGGAACGGCCGGCCTTTGACTTGTCCCTCGCCCTCGCGCAACGTGAGCAACTGGTTGGCGGCCGCACTGCGCACGTGCTCGACCAGTCCCGACGGCCAGCGAACCTCAATATCTGCATTGCTAGCCGCGCCCAGTCCGAAGTGAAGGCGCGGATCGTTGGAAGAGAGAAAGCTGCACCCGCTCACGACCTCCTGCACCTGCACCTTGCCGCCGTAGCGCACCACCACGCGCGCACCGATGGCGCTGCGGTTGCTCTTGGTGCCCTCCAGGCGGACCTTGATCCAGTGGTTGCCGGAGGGAGCGTCGTTGCGCAGCAACGTGGGCGGCTCATTCAGGTTCATGATGAGCACGTCCATGTCGCCGTCGTTGTCGAAGTCGCCGAAGGCTGCGCCGCGGCTGCAATGCGCTGCTTCGATGCCAGGGCCTGCGTCAGCGCCCATCTCGACAAAGGTCCCGTCGCCCTGGTTGCGAAACAGGATGCGCGGAGAGCGCACCGGAAAGAGTGTTGCATTGGCGCGGGCCGCCTCCGGATACAGGGCGCCGGAGGTGAGCAGGATGTCGGGCCAGCCGTCGTTGTCCAAGTCCACGATGCCTGCGCCGTAGCAGACAAAGCGTGTTTCCTTCATCAGCCTGGCTTCCACGGTTACATCGTCGAAGTCGCCTTTGCCGTTGTTGCGGTAGAGGCCCGTGGCCTGGTTATAGTAATGCGTCCTCACGATATCGGTGTGGCCGTCGAGATTGTAGTCACCCACGCCCGCACCCATGCCGCCCATTTCCTGGCCTTCGCCGCTGAGAGCGATGCCGCGAAGCAGGGCCTCCTCGCGGAAGGTGCCGTTGCGGTTGTTCATCAGCAGGAAGGAAGGCGTCATGTCGCAGGCCACAAAGATGTCGGGCCAGCCGTCCTCGTCGGCGTCGATGCTCAGCGCCGTCAAGCAATACGATCCGTGCAGCGCGGCGACGCCGGACTCCTCGGAAACGTCGGTAAAGGTGCCGTCGCCGTTGTTGCGGTAGAGGTATTGGTGCGCTTCGGGCAGGCCCCGCGGGCCGCAAAAGACGGCCACGCCGGCGTAATTGCAGTTGGGCACGTCGAGCGAGGGCTTGGGCGCCGTGGCCAGATCGATCTCGAGATAGTTCGAGACAAAGAGATCGAGGTGGCCGTCGCGGTTGTAATCCACGAAGGTACAGCCGGTGCTGTAGCGGGTCTTAGGATAGAGCAGTCCGGCCCCGGCGGCCACGTTGGTAAACGTGCCGTCACCGTTGTTGCGGTAGAGGCGATTCTGGCCGTAGTAGGTGAGGAAGAGATCCTCCCAGCCGTCGTTGTTATAGTCCCCGACGCAGACGCCCTGCGCCCAGCCCTGTGCCCCGTCGCGATCAGCCAGTCCGGATTTGGCCGTCACGTCGGTAAATGTGCCGTCGCGATTGTTGTGGTAAAGACGGTTGCCTGAACCGGGAGGCGTTCCCGTGAGCGTGCGCCCGCCGAGAATGAAAATGTCCATCCAGCCGTCGTTGTCGTAATCGAAAAAAGCGCAGCCGGTGGCCATGGATTCGATGATGTAAGTGCAGCTGTCGGGCTCGCCGTAGATGATCGTCGAGGTGAGCCCTGCAGCCTGGGCCACATCCACAAAGCGGGAGAAGGCCGGCGCGGCTTTTTGCGCCAGGACCGCGACCCCCAGTCCGCCGGAAAGTCCGCCGGGAAGGAGCGCCGGAGCCAGAGCCGCGGGAGCGGTCCTCAGTAGCTGGCGGCGCGTCCAAAGACTGGCTTCCCTCTTGTTCCTCATGAACGGCATCCTCCCGCAGATTCCTGAATTGCTAGTGCTGATTCTGGCCGGCAGCCAACTCCCGGCTGAGGTTGAGAGCGGCCGCGTTGTTCGGATCGAGCCGGAGCGCGGTGGCCACGGCCTTGCGCGCTTCCTCAAAGCGGGATTCGGCGCCCAACGCAGCTGCCAGCCCGATCCACGCCTGGGCATTGTCCGGGACCTGGTCGGCGGTCAGCCGGAACTGCCGCTCGGCAGCGGCGTTGTCGCCGGCCTGTAGATCCATGTAGCCGATCTGGTACTGCGCCGGAACAAAATGGGGATTGGCCTGGATCGCTTGCTCCAGCGCGGCTCGCTCACCCTTCCGGTCGCCCAGATTGTCCAGAACGAGTGCCAACTCGTAGGCCAGCCCGGCGTTCTGCGGTTCGACGGCGCAGGCCTCCCGATATAGCCCGGCGGCCTTTTCGTTATCTCCGGCCTTCACGGCCTCCGCGGCCTGCGCCGCCTTGGATACGGCAAAAGCCCGGTCCGACTCCTGCTTCTGCTTTTGCTGGAAGAGCGCGAGCTGCTGCTGCGCCGCCTCCGTCTCACCCAGAGTGCGCAGAACCTTGGCCAGTTCGAAGTGGACCTGCGGTTCGTCCTTGCCCAGCGCGAGGGCCTTTTCCAATTGGATCTTTGCTCCGGCGGGATCGTTCAGCTCCACCAGAACAAGGCCCAGGTTCACGCGCGGGTCAGGGTCGTTGGGGTTAAGCGCCACCGCTTCTTCAAGATGCTTACGGGCGGCCTCATAATCTCCCGCTTTCTTCTCCAGTTCGCCATTCAAGTTCAGCAAATCGGCATCGTGCGGGGCCAGGGCCAGCAGTTTGTGCCCGAGAGGCACGGCGCGATCGCTGTCGCCGATGACCACCAGAGTCCGGAGATAAATCCGCTGCGCTTCCAGATCGTCTGGTTTCTGGCGGGCGATCTCTTCCGATAGCTTGGTAGCGGTCGCATAGTTCGTTTCGTCGTAGAGAGAGACCAGAGCCGCGGTCAAAGCGTCGGAGCCGGGATCGGCGTCCAGGCCTTGCTTCAGCGTCTGCTCGGCTTCGTCCAGCATGCCCGTGTTTCTGTATGCGATGGCCAGATCGAGGGTCAGGTTGTCATCGCGCGCCACGCTGCGCAAATTGCGGATCACGGATGCGTAATCCCCGGCGGCAATGAGGCTTTTGGCCTGGCCGTCGAGCGCGGCCTTCGAGTGGGGATCGATCCTCAGAGCGGCGCTCCACTCCGAAGCTGCTTCCTGGTTGCGGCCGAGCCGGGCCAGCACCGCGCCCAGCAGGAGATGCGCTTGCAACTCTTCGGGATTAAGACGGACAGCCTCCTTGAGCGGTGCAACGGCTTCTTCGAGACGGCCCGCGGCATACAGGCTGCCGCCCAGCAGATAGTTGAGAGCGGTTGCGCTGCTCGGGTCGAGCTGGAGCGCGGTGGCCACGGCCTTGCGCGCTTCCTCAAAGCGGGATTCGGCGCCCAACGCAGCTGCCAGCCCGATCCACGCCTGGACGTTGTCCGGGACCTGGTCGGCGGTCAGCCGGAACTGCCGCTCGGCACCGGCGTTGTCGCCGGCCTGTAGATCCATGTAGCCGAGCTGGTACTGCGCAGGAACAAAATGGGGATTGGCCTGGATCGCTTGCTCCAGCGCGGCTTGCTCACCCTTCCGGTCGCCCAGATTGTCCAGAACGAGTGCCAACTCGTAGGCCAGCCCGGCGTTCCGTGGTTCGACGGCGCAGGCCTCCCGATATAGCCCGGCGGCCTTCTGATTATCTCCGGCCTTCACGGCCTCCGCGGCCTGCGCCGCCTTGGATACGGCAAAAGCCCGGTCCGACTCCTGCTTCTGCTTTTGCTGGTAGAGCGCGAACTGCTGCTGCGCCGCCTCCGTCTCACCCAGAGTGCGCAGAACCTTGGCCAGCTCGAAGTGGACCTGCGGTTCGTCCTTGCCCAGCGCGAGGGCCTTTTCCAACTGAATCTTTGCCCCGGCGGGATCGTTCAGCTCCACCAGAACAAGACCCAGGTTCACGCGCGGGTCAGAGTCGTTGGGGTTAAGCGCCACCGCTTCTTCAAGATGCTTACGGGCGGCCTGATAGTCTCCCGCCTTCCTCTCCAGCAGGCCATTCAAGTTCAGCAAATCGGCATCGTGCGGGGCCAGCGCCAGCAGTTTGCGCCCGAGAGGCACGGCGCGATCGCTGTCGCCGAGCACCACCAGAGTCCGGAGATAAATCCGCTGCGCTTCCAGATCGCCGGGTTTCTGGCGGGCGATCTCTTCTGCCAGCTTGGTCGCGGCCGCAAATTTCGTTCCGTAGTAGAGAGAGACCAGAGCCGCGGTCAAAGCGTCGGAGCCGGGATCGGCGTCCAGGCCTTGCTTCAGCGTCTGCTCGGCTTCATCCAGCGTGCCCGTGTTTCTGTATGCGATGGCCAGATCGAGGGTCAGGTTGTCATCGCGCGCCACGCTGCGCAAATTGCGGATCACGGTTGCGTAATCCCCGGCGGCGATGAGGCTTTTGGCCTGGCCGTCGAGCGCGGCCTTGGAGTTGGGATCGATCTTCAGAGCGGCGCTCCACTCGGAAGCTGCTTCTTGGTTGCGGCCGAGCCGGGCCAGTACCGCCCCCAGCAGGAGATGCGCTTGCAACTCTTCGGGATTAAGACGCACAGCCTTCTGGAGCGGCGCAACGGCTTCTTCGAAGCGGCCCGCGGCATACAGGCTGCCGCCCAGCAGATAGTTGAGCCGCGCCGAGCCCGGCGCCAGCTTCAGCCCTGACCGGTAGGCCTCCGCCGCGCATTCCGTCTGGTGATTCTCGTAGAACCAGAGGCCCAATTCGGCATAGGCGCCGGCATCGGGATGGGCATGAACCCGCGCCTCCAGCGAAGCCGGGCCCGTGCAAGCCGCCCATGCGCCTGGGCACACGGCCAGACCGCTCGCGCTCAGGCAGGCTGCAATCGCGAATCCGATTTTGGCGAGACCCCGATACGTGGAAATGCTCCCGGTCGCGCTCCGCATACCGGCGTCAAGCAGGGTTCGCCGCAGCACAGAACCGGAGCGGAGATGCTGATTGTCGAGTATAATCGGGCGGCTTGCGCCGCGACCCAACCGCAAGGGGCGCCGCACCCAAGGCAATCAAGCCCAGAGTTCGAGCAAACCTTGGGTCAGTATGGACCAATTTCGCCGATCCTCTCAAACTGGTTGAACCAGATTACGCCGCCCAATCCTGATATGTCAATTAACGTTTGACTAGGAGTCTGTCGGAGATAGCGGCTCGAACATTACGAGATCGCCGAGCACTGCGAGGCGCAATCTGCACCAGCGAGTGAAACCAGCATGTGAAGGGCCTGGGAAAGCAGTGCAATTCAGAGGCCTGGTATTTGATCTGTTTTTTTGAGTTAGATCACGGCTAGGCACGATCTGACCGATGAACTCTGCAGGCATCCTTTCGGCCAGGGCTATCCGAGGCCCGTCATTGAGGATTGGAGAATGACCGGCTTGCCGCAAGTCGACCTTCGGCTAATACGCAAGTGCGCGCTCCTCAGCCAGAAGATATATTTAGCCAATGTAGTTGTCCGGGGAGGCTGGAAGCCGAGCACGCTCGCCTCTGCTGCTTGCGTGCCGCAAAACAGGAACGGATGAAGCGTCGAATCCAGACTCCACGATCAGGACGCGCCGCCGATCAGTTGAACCTCAGCCTCGTGGATACCGTTTAGACCCCGATTCCAATGCTTTTCTTGCCATGGGAAAGGCGCGGATCAATCTCATAGATGACGGCGTTCTTTCCACCGGCTCTATTCTGCCGCAGCGTTGGATGTGGCAATAGGTTGCGTAACGATGGCTTACCCGCCAGCGACCCACGCTCCGGCTCCGAGTATTGCGCCCGCCAGATCATTCAGATCCTTCTCCGTAATTCTGATCGTTCCAGCTCATTGCGAGTTTCTCGCTTTTTGCGCGCAGCAGCATGAGATCGGAAACAGGCGGCGTTGGCAAAAGGAATCTTTGGATCGGGCAGAACGGAACTGCGGCTATTGCGCCAGGAAACCCGTGCGCATCGTCCACTTTCTGATTACGGGAACAGGACGGTGATGCTGCCGGCCGTATGAGCGGCACGCTCGCCGTTATGGCCAACCAGAGGATCATTTTTCATAAAGCGGTGCAAAATCAATAGTTTCATAGATTTTTCCAGGGAATGGCAGGCGATATAAAAAATATCTCATTTTTCCCTTGACAGTTCATCATAAGTGATATATCACTTTTGTGCTCGAGAAAATCGGACGGAGAAGCGCTCAAAAGTTGCTCCGCCTCTCTTTTCTAAGAATTCGCTCGGTACTGTCGCCATACCTAGCGAATCTCCAAAAACCGGCGGCGACCAAGCGAGAGTGAGGTTGAACACGGGGAAGGAACAGAGACTTGACTCTGCGAAGTGATTCCCATCACGCAATTCCACTCATAACTGGCCACAAAGGCTTGAACCTAACGGTTGGTAGCTGATCTGTCAGTTACCGGCTTCAAATACGAGCTCACCGGTGAACTCAGAGGAGGACCAGATGGAGGACCAAATGAAAGGAAGAAAGTTTCGGACGCATTGGGCGGGAATGGCACGAATTGTCGAGATTTCACTCGTCCTTCTCGTTTGTTTGCTTACCAGTGGTGTGACTTTGGCGCAGGTCAGAAATAGCACCATTACCGGCACTGTAACCGATGCGAGCGGCGCGGTTGTTCCCAAGGCGATTGTGACGGTAACCAACCAACTCACGAACGAAACGGTAAGTACGCAGTCCGGGTCCGTGGGCGATTACACCGTACCTTATCTCGCGGCCGGTCAATATGCAGTGTCAATCGATGCGCGTGGATTCAAAACCTACCGTGTAAACGACATTGCGGTTGGAACGGGTGTCACGCTGCAAGTGAACGCTAAGCTCGCAGTGGGTACGACAAGTGAGGTGGTTCAAGTTTCGGCCTCTGCTGCGCAGCTGCAGACTGAAAGCGCGGAGGTGACGGGAGCGGTCGGAACCCAATTAATTAGCAACTTGCCCAATATCAACAATGATCCGTTGTACTACGCAACTCTGCAGGCGGGCGTGGTGCCGGACTTGGGCATGTACAACGCCGAAAATCTCGGTGTGGGCTATCAAGATCGCATGTCCTATTCCGCGATCCGAGTGAACGGCGGGGAAATCGGACTCGATGACCTTCAGGTCGATGGGGTTCCAGTGCAGGGCTCTGGCTGGCATGAAATAACCGTCATGCCCAATCGGGATGCCCTGCAGGAAGTCACCGTCTCCACGAATGATCTCCCTGCCGACCTAGGCGGGGGCCAGGCCGTCATCCAGATGGTCACCAAGAGCGGCACGAATCAATTTCACGGCGATCTCTTCTACAACTTGCGCAATGAGCAATTAAACGCTAATGGGCTACAGAATGACATGGAAGGTGTTCCGCGCGCAAAATACCGCGTCGACGAAGCCGGCGGCAGCGTCGGAGGGCCGGTTATGTTGCCCAAGCTCTTCAACGGGAAAAACAAAGTATTCTTCTTTGTCGCCTTCGATCGGCTCTGGAATGTTGAGCCTTACACGGGATTCGCCACAGTTCCGACCGATCTTCAGCGGAAAGGGGATTTTGGGGCGACGCTGATTGATTCAAACGGCACTCCGGTGCCTGCTACCTGGTTTAACCCATTTACAGCGACGCCAACGGCCGCCGGCAGTACCACCTATGTAAGAGATCCGTACCCTGCCTCCACCAACTGTTCCAGTTACGGTTGCGGTTCGACTCTTATAGGAATACCAGAAGCAAATGGAGGTCCAGACCCATATGGCCTGATGTACATGAATGCCTTTCCGGAGCCAAACCACGCGCCGAGCGATGTTTATGGCGATAACAACTACATTTTTAACCAGTCGAATCCCACAACGCGCAATAATTTTAATGGGCGGCTGGACTTTCCTTTTGGGAAGAACTCCTTCTATTTGTCCGGAGGGCTGCAGAAAGCCGAGGAAGTCGGAGCTAACACGTGGGGCGCGTCGAGTCCGTGGAGGTGGCAGAATCAAAACGACAATATCGACGACAATCCCAACGTTGCGGTTGGCGACACCATTGCGCTGAATCCGACCACCTTTATCGACCTTCACGTTGGTTTTCAGCGGGTGGCGGCTCAGTCCAACTACCCCGAAACAGAGAACTACCCCGGAACAACAAGTGCGTGGACCGCGGCAAATTACACAACCTGGGGCATGCCGGCCGAAATGCAGAGTTTGTTCCTGGTTCCCGGGACGGCTCCGTCTGTCTATTCCCTCGGCTATGGGGCCCCTTATAGCCAGACATTGAATAACGGCAACTGGGTATGGAAGAACGAACATCAGAATAACTATGATTTTAACGCCAGCATCACCAAGGTGGTCCGCAAATGGACATTTAAAGAAGGTGTTGACGATCGCATCTACCAAAGCAATTGGGCGGACCTGGAATGGAATAGCCCCTCTCTCGGAGGGTACAACACTGAGTGCTACTGCGAGGAATATGGCAACTCGAACGGCAGCTCCAGTGGATTGAACACTAACCCGAGCCAGCAGGGCCAAGTGAACCCCAATTACGGTAACGGCAGCGCGCCTTACCTTGGGAACGTCGCGCAGGCGCCGATCGGCGTGATGGGCTATAGGATTGATCCTGGCAGTTCGCCTATTCCGGCGCTGACCGCTCGACTTTTTGCCGTGTACAGCCAGAACGACTGGAAGGCGACAAACCGGCTGACCGTTCAACTTGGACTTCGCTATGAGATACAGCCTGGGCCAACGGTACGGCACAACCGTGCATACGATATCGATACCACTGCGGCGAGTCCATTTCCTTTCGTCCCCCCCAGCGGGACGTATTCGAACCTTGTCTTTCAGAATCCAATGGCGCAAATGGGAGCATTCGCTTTCCCCGGGCAAGACAATTATTCCCGGAACCTGTGGAACACGGAATATGGCAACCTTTCACCTCGCGTTGGCGTGGCGTATAGGTTGACAAATCTGACCGTACTCCGTGGCGGCTATGGGCGAATTTATGCGCAAAGCAACACCGGCTATAATGCCAATGGAACGGTTTATGGCGGTGGCGCGTGGGACGGCGGCGTGGAAGCGGAACCTTACGGGCTCGGAATAACTACCCCCTATAACGGACTACCAGTGGGACATTTTGAGGATCCGGGGGGAGATTCGCAGCTGCTTCTCGCTCCGGGAGCGCCTGTGGAAAGTCCGGAGATCTATGGCGATGAGAACGGCGCAGCAGGCGCCGACATGTTCATGCGCCAAGGCCTCCACAACGCCTATGTGGATCAGTGGAACGTCTTCGCGGAGCGTCAAATGCGTGGTTGGCTCGCGTCCGCAGGGTATGTGGGGTCGAAAGGCACCCACCTTCCCTGGCGTCTCTATCCTCTGCAGGGCACTTGGCAAATTCCCCAAACCGTCCTGATGGGTTGGCGAAGCGGTTGGCTCGCCTCAAACGGCACGTCTGATCCGGCGCAGCAACAGGTCCCAAATCCATACCCCGCTCTGATCAATTTAGCAACGGGCAACAGCGGCGCCGGAACGATCTCAGTCATGCAAGCTTCTGAGGGGTATCTCGATATGCTAGGGGCAACAGTGATCGGGAACCAGGGCACATCGCTGTACCATTCCCTGCAACTCGCGTTGAAGCATTCCAACTCGAATGGGTTGACAGCACAATTTAATTACACTTACTCCCGTGCGACAGGAATTAATGGGGGGGTGGATGAGTCATCCTATGAAGAATCGCAAGAAGGACACGCCGCGGGCGGCGGTGGGTTCAACTACGCGAACCCTCAGAGCAACTATGGACTTCTTGATTACGATATTCCGCAGCGCTTCCTTGGTACGGTGTCGTACCTGAGTCAGTGGGGCAGCGGCGGGAAGTATCAACTTGCGAGTCCGGTTACCAGGGCGCTGGCGGGTGGATGGCAAGTAGCAACAGTGGTTACCGTGCAAGAGGGCCAACCATGGGGTCCCAGTTGCGGCAGCGGCGCCATCGATTCAAAGTGCATCCCGACCGGTCAGTCGCTGCAGGTTCCTAAGACATTGCAGCATTGGTATGCTGCCGGTCAATCCGTTACACTTCCGGACGGCCACGTAATTAAGCCTGGTGCGTACAGTTATCTGAAGTGGAACCCCGATGCTTTTACGGGCCAGGTCGTTCAGTTCCCAAATGGCAACTATAGCGTCGACCAGTATTGGTACGGAACAACAAAGATGTATGACGGCCGTCTGCGCTTGCCCGCTTTCAGGAATACGAACTTGAATATTACCCGCCAGTTCGCGATCAGGGAACGGTATAAGTTCGAGCTTCTGGGCGAGTTCAGCAACTTCTTCAACAACCAGAACTTCCTTCCCAGCGCAGTCAATAATGGCGTTTCACCGATCACAAATCCTTCTGTGGGCGCGATCGGCCAAAATTCAAATAACAGCTTCGGAACTCTGTCGCCAAGCATGATGGATCCTAGACAGGTTACGCTTACCGCTCGCTTCACCTTCTAAGCTTGGAGGGCTGTTGTATACTTACGGGCTCTCGGGACTTGTATCCCGGGAGCCCGCTTAGTTCATGGAGAAGTCAAGATGAATCGCAGAGAATTTCTAAGTCGATCCACGACAGCGACTTTCGGCATTGGCTTGGCGAGACGTCTACTCGGTGAACCGCGTCTGGAGGATGCCACGGTTGCCTGGGGTGAGCCATCAGGCGCAATTTCACCTGGGACTGCGGAGTCTGTCTTAAACGGGACCGCGCCGTTAACCACGGAGGGCGATCTGGCCATGCAAATGGTGGACGGGATCCACCGTTACCTGCTGCATGAGACGGAGAGGCAGGCAAGAGAGCGGTCGCAGTTGTGGAACCGGGACTACACCTCGGTGGAGCAATATGAACAATCTATAGCGCCTAACCGGCAGAGATTTCAACAGATAATTGGCGTCGTGGATACGCGCGTCGCAGCTCAAGCTCCCGAACTGGAAGTAAGTCCCGGGGTTCAGGAGTGGATTGCTGAAGGTTCAGGTTACAAGGCGTATGCCGTACGCTGGCGGGTTTTCGCAGGCGTGACCGCGGATTCCGACGGCTTGGTGGCGGAAGGGTTGCTACTCCAACCCACGGGACTGCCGGTGGCGCGCGTGGTGGCGATTCCGGATGCCGACTGGACGCCGGAGAGCCTGGCAGGGTTGCAGCCGGGCATCTCTCCGCGGGCACAATTTGCGCGACGCCTCGCAGAAAACGGGTGCGAGGTTATTGTGCCGATGCTTATCAATCGTGAGGATACCTTCTCGGGCATTCCCGGGATCGGCATGACGAACATGCCACATCGGGAGTGGATATATCGGATGGCCTATGAAGTGGGTCGTCACATTATTGGGTATGAGGTGCAGAAGGTCTTGGCATCTGTCGATTGGTTTGAAGCCGAAAACAATAAACGGCGACTACCAATAGGAGTGATGGGTTTCGGCGAGGGGGGATTGATAGCGCTCTACACTGCAGCGATTGATACGAGGATCGAAGCGACGGTAGTCGGTGGCTACTTCCAGGCACGCGAAGGAGTTTGGAAGGAGCCCATCTATCGGGATGTATGGAGCCTGATTCGGGAGTTTGGAGACGCGGAATTAGCCGGTATGATTGCTCCGCGCGCGCTGATTGTAGAAGCAAGCCAAGGGCCGGAGGTCTTTGGTCCGCCGCCGGCGACCGGAGGGCGCCAGCCGTTTGCGTGTCCGAACGGGACACTGACCACTCCACCAATGGATTCGGTGCAAAGCGAGGTTGACCGAGCGCGACCTATCTTTGCTGGACTGAAGGCGGAGGGGAAACTGCAATTGATTGCAAGCGAGGGAGGCAACGGGCTACCAGGTTCGGAGAGCGCGATCCAGGCATTTTTAAAGTCGCTGGGTGTGGATCGCCGGCTCGTGCCCGATAGAAGTCCGTTCCTGGATGCTGGCAGCAACTACGATCCGAGTCTCCGGCTGCATCGCCAGTTCAACCAGATGGTGGACTTTACACAGGCGTTGATCCGCAAGTCGCCAGACGCCCGGAAGGAGTTCTGGAAGAAGGCCGACGCCTCATCCATTGAGAAATGGAAAGAATCGACCAAATTCTATCGCGATTACATCTGGGAGGAAGTGATTGGACGCCTGCCATCACCAAGTCTGAATCCAAATCCGCGGACCCGGATGATTTTCAACACGCCAGACTTCAACGGGTTCGAGGTAATGCTGGATGTGTGGCCCGATGTGTTCGCATCCGGAATACTTCTTGTTCCGAAAAGTCTCAAGCCTGGCGAGCGCCGCCCAGTTGTTATATGCCAAACCGGTTTGGAAGGCAGGCCAATCGAAGCCGCAGATCCGAAAATCGATTCGCACGCCTACCACCACTTTGCCGCCAGCCTGGCTAATGAAGGGTTTGTGACTTATTCTCCGCAAAATCCTTACATTGGCGATGACAATTTCCGGATCATCCAGCGAATGGGCCACCCGCTGAAGCTCGCCCTGTTTTCATTCATCTTAGGTCAGCACGAACAATTGTTGAACTGGTTGACGACCCAGCCGTTTGTCGACCCTGACCGGATCGGATTTTATGGCCTGTCTTACGGCGGAAAGACGGCGGTTCGTGTGCCTCCGTTACTGGACCGCTATGCATTGTCCATCTGCTCAGGAGATTTCAATGAGTGGGTTTGGAAGACCACCAATGTTCTGGCGCCGCAAAGCTACATGCTAACCAAAGAGTATGACATGTATGAATTCGCTTTTGCGAACGTTGTGAACTACGACCATCTGGCCGATCTGATGGCGCCACGGCCGTTTATGGTCGAGCGAGGTCATGACGATCCAGTGAGTGTAGATGAGCGCGTGTCCTTTGAATACGCCAATGTCCGCGAGTTTTACGACAAGATGGGTATTGGCGACAGGACAGAGATAGAGTTCTTCAACGGCCCCCACCAGATACATGGCGTAGGAACGTTTCAGTTCCTACACCGTCATTTGAGATGGCCAGGGTAGTTGTGGGCTCGCATACTGTCAATCAGGAAGCGTACGGACCTGGACGACATAGGATATTTTACGCTGAACGCGTTTCAAGTAAGTGTCCACTTATTTGAGGAGACACAGAAAAATGCTGCGAAGAAATTTTCTAGGTAGCCTGATTGGAGCTGTTGCGGGTCTATGGAGAGCGAAGTGGACAGCGATCCCCACTTTTGCCGCTGCCGAAACTGCAACTGCAGAGGGCTCGCCCGAATTGCGACTGAACGCGAAAGGGATCGGAGTAGAACTGTCGCCGGCGGGCGAGATCGCCGGCATGATGGTCGGGGGCCGCAAGATCAGCCTCACAGGGCGAACCAGCCTGGCGGGTTGCACGCAGGCCGGCGCCGCCAAAGAGGAAAAGCTACCGAACGGCGCGATCCAGTTTACGCGGACTTTCAAGGACAGCGCCTCGGGACGGAGCCTCACGGCGGTAGATCGCTTCAGCCCGGCAGGCGACAGCGTGCGCTGGGAAATCGAGATTGTCTCCGATGGCAGCCCCTGGACAACCGATATCGTGACAGAGCTGCAGTATCCGGCCACTGCAGCAACGCGCTTTTGGACGGCGTGGGCCGACCCCGTTTGGTCAACCTGGTCCGATACCGACAAGCAGACTAGCGAATGGCGCGATCCACTCGTGCTGCGTCCGTTGATCGATGCGACCTGGAACTACGGCGGATATGACACGACTCCCGATCATATCGTGTTACCGCTGGCGACGGTCGCCGAACCGACGAACGATTCCGCCCTAAGCCTGGTATTTTCGCCCGAGGATATCATCCTGTGCGGGTCGCGGTTGACCACAACAGCGTCGGGTTCGGTCAAGTTTTCCCGCGCGAATTACCGCCTGGGCGGCGGGAAACCGGTTCGCTTTGAAATGAATTTGATCGCGCATGAAGCAGACTGGCGCGGCGGATTGCGATGGATGACGACCCGCTATTCCGAGTTCTTCGACCCTCCCAGTCCGAGCGCCGACGCGATGGGCGGTTGCGCCGCCTATTCCGGCGACGAAGGGCCGATCGACGTCGCGAAGTACAAAAAAATGGCCTTCCGCGTCAATTGGAAGCTCGACGACGATATGGCCTACATGGGCATGTTCCTGCCGCCGGTCACCAGTTCCGAGGAAACATGGGAGCGGTCCTGGGCATACGAAGCGGATAACCCCAACAAGCCGCACCTGACCAGCGCCCGCAGGATGAACGACTATGCCCGCTATCTAAAGGACAATGGCTTTTACCTGCTGGATTATTTCAACGTATTCAACTTTGGTGACGATTGGAAACCGAAAGAACCCAGCGCTCCCTTGTGGGAAGATGCCAAGGCGTTTCTCGCCGCCAACTTTCCCAACGCGCGGTTAGTCTCCAACCGGGAAGCCCTTGATTGTGACGACCCTGGTTATCAAAAGTTCCTTCTGGAGCAGGTGGACCGGGACATTCGATGGCTCCCCGATTCGACCGGCATCTGTATCGATAACACTTACTTTATGTTTGATAACAACAGCGATGCCGACGACGGTGTGAGCTGGGTCAAGGGCGGGGCCGCGCGGGCGCTGTGCATTTCGTGGAACCGTTTTTTTGCCCAGGCTGGCCCAAAGATGCGCGCGGCCGGCAAGGTGATTTTCGCCAGTACGATCTTTGCGCGCTTTGACGTCTACCGCCAAATCGACGGCTTCTACGCCGAATTCGGATACGACGGGCGTGGGCTGAACAGCACCGCGCTGATGGGCATGAGGAAGCCGGTGATGGTGTGGACCTACAACGAGAGCCTCTTCCGCACCGACCCCGACTCGTTTTTCCAGCGTCACCTGCTCATGGGAGCCTATCCGACCGCGCCCTATCCCTGGAACAACCACTGCATCTTCCCCGATATGGACTGGGAAAATTGGGGCGCCGATCTTGCGCAGGAAAATCAAGATGGCACCCGCGGCTTTTATTACAAATACGGCTCGCTCTTCGAGCGGGATACCGCACACCTGTGGATGAAGACGGAAAAGTATTATCTTGCATACGGCCCGCTGCTGGATGCGATGCGCGGGAAGAAATGGGTTCTAGCGCCGCATTGCGTCGAAGTTACCGGTGGCGCGGCAAAGGCTAACTTGTTCCAAGTGCCCGGTGGCTACGCGATGCCGGTCTGCTTTGGAGGAGAGGCTGAATTCGCGGAAGTTATTCTCAGAAATATCCCAGGCCTCGGCAACTTGAAATATTCTGTGATTCATCCTGATGTCGAGGCTGCCGTTGCTGCAACGGTTCTCTCTAAGGGCAAGGAGGGTGCGCTCAGGCTGCGTGTCCCGCTTCGTCATGGGTGCGCGATGGTGACTTTACACGCATGAGATGCCGCCGGAGCACTGGCGTTGCATCAAGACCAACAACCCGCTGGAGCGGCTCATGCGGGAGATCCGACGACGAACGCGTGTTGTTGGCGCCTTTCCCGACGGCCGCTCGACGCTGATGCTGGTGGCCGCCCGGCTACGACACGTTGCCGCGATCAGGTGGGGCAGCAAGCGGTATCTACAGATGAACAGGCTGGCCGAAGTCCGGGCCATTGCCTGAGCCACTTTGCTGCTGGCCCGCATGGGGGCCAGTGGCAAAACAACCGCAACCTTCCCGCGTTCCGAGGAAGATCGAAAATGCGAAAAACTCTGGACGCTACCCCTGGCCGTGGCCCGCAAGCTGGTAGCCAACATGCTGGCCGTGGAACGCCGCAAACAGAACTTTGTGCCTGCCGTGGGGACAGGTCAATTACTCAGCTACAATGACGGGAGCTAATCCCAGAGCGGATCGGGAATTCTAATGAAGCGGCTACTGTTCTTTCTCTTATGTGCCCCAAGCCTCGGTGCCCAGACCTACCAACCCAACTGGGAATCGCTCGACAAGCGGCCCACCCCCGCCTGGTATTCGGACGCAAAGTTCGGGATCATCATTCACTGGGGCGTTTACTCGGTGCCGGGCTATGCGCCCGTGCTGCCAGGACAGCTTGCCTATGCCGAGTGGTATTGGAACGCAATGACCAACGGCAGGAACAACCCTCAGGCCAACGCCATTCAGACCGGTACCTGGGCCTACCACCAAAAGGTGTATGGACCAGACTTTTCCTATCAAGACTTCGCGCCGCTATTCCGAGCTCAGTTGTTTGATCCAGATCATTGGGCTGACGTCTTTGCCCGATCTGGAGCAAAGTATATCGTGCTGGTCTCGAAGCATCACGATGGATTTGCCTTGTGGCCCAGCAAAGAGGCCACGGTCGCCTGGGGACGTCCGTGGAACTCGATGGATATCGGCCCCCATCGCGACGTGCTCGGCGACCTGACCAACGCCGTACGTCGCAAGGGATTGCACATGGGTTACTACTACTCGCTTTATGAATGGTACAACCCGATGTGGTTGTATGACCGGGAACGATACGTCCGGGAGCACATGTTCCCGCAATTCAAAGATCTCGTCACGCGTTACCACCCCGATATCATTTTCAGCGATGGCGAATGGGAAATGAATTCCGACGAGTGGCACACTCCCGAACTGTTGGCTTGGTTGTTCAACGAGTCTTCGGTGAAGGACCGGGTGGTCATCAACGATCGGTGGGGAAAGGACACCCGTCACAAACATGGCGGCTATTGGACTACCGAGTACACCTCCGGTATGACCGGCGTCGAGCATCCTTGGGAAGAGAGCCGCGGTATGGGATTTAGCTTCGGCTATAACCGCGCGGAGAGTTTGACTGACTATCACACAGGCCGCGAGCTGGTCATCATCCTCGCGGATATTGTCAGCCGTGGCGGTAACCTGCTGTTGGATGTAGGTCCCCGCGCCGACGGCACACTCCCTGTCATCATGGAGGAGCGCCTTCTCGAGATCGGAGAATGGTTGAAGATAAACGGCGAAGCGATCTATGGTTCGGAGCCATGGAAAATTGCTCAGCAGTGGAGCGCGGGAGAAACACCTAAGAGCGAATACAACAATGAGTTCAATGCAGCCTACGACGTGACAAACGAAGTCGGAGAGCCCGAGGCCGGCAAAGCGAGCATCGAAGCTTTCTTTACCACGAAGGGCAGCGATTTATTCGCGATCCTGCCGCGATGGCCAGATCACGCCTTTGTCATTCACAATGTAGCGAGCGCGAGGTCGGTCGCTCTCCTCGGGTCTTCCCTTGAGCTAAAGTTCAAGGCGACAAAAGACGGGTTGTCGATCCAACTCCCCGAACTTCCTCAGAATTTGCTGGCGCAGCCGGCCTGGGTACTCAAGGTGAGTCAATGAGTACGGTGATGATTCTCTGTTGGTAGTGATGGGAGTGCGTGTGGGGAGCAGTCAAGCTCACAACACCTGGAGTTGGAAATGCAAAACTCGCCACTTGAGAACTTGACGCATTTACAACAAGCTCGTCATTTCAAGACTTCTATCCTGCAAGACGCAGCTCGAGGATCATTGTCCAATCGAGCATATCAACAGATTCGCAATGAGATTCTCAGCGGGCAACTGTCGATCGGAGATGTCTTGTCGCGGAGACGGCTCGCAAATAGACTCAACATGAGTTTCTTGCCCATCACCGAAGCTCTAAAATGTTTGGAGATTGAGGGGCTGGTTGAGAGCCGTCCACGAATCGGAACACGGGTACGCATACCGACCGAGCAGGATATCCGAGACAAGAATGTCATCCGTGAAGCCTTGGAATCCCAGGCCGCAAGATTATGCGCGCAAAACATCACTGCCGAAGAGAAAAAACAACTTCGTACCAGCGCTCGCCACTTGGATGAAATGCAAAAGATGTGCGCATCAGAGCCGGAGAATTCACAGTTCCTGTTTTCTGTGCACACCTACCATCTGCAGTTTCATATGCGAATCGTAGAATTGGCACAATGTCCTCGGTTGCGCAGTGCCATTGAAAAAGAGCAGGTTCTTGTTTTGAATTGGCTCTATGATATAGCTGCTCATCAGCTCGCCATGCCGGAGGAATTTCACTCGACTTTAGCGGAAGCTTTATGCAGTGGTGAGCCTCTGGTCGCCGATATTGCCATGCGGGCGCATGTCCGTTATGGCCTCCATCAGATATTGGACCGTCTCGCAAACTACAATAACCGCGACAACTGGCGATTGAAAAGTCCTAAGCCGCAGATGAGAGTCGTCAAAAAACGGGAGAATCGCCCGGTCTAGCAGGCGCCCGATCCGCCTCAGCGTACAGCGGGGGGAATTCTACGTCAAGAACTTCCGCGGGTCTGTGCGCGTCGGTTGTTTCTTGATGATCCTCAAACATTTGTAAGATGGCCTGTTGAAGAGTTCGCGGGCGCGGAACACAAGAGGTGATGCCACCGCCATACAGTCTTCGGAGTCAAGGGCCGTGGGGAATCTGAGGCAGATCGTAAAACCAATTCTTGTTAATGCCGTAAGGGAAAAGCTGGCGATCAATGCAATCGTGGCCAGCGGGCAACGCTACAAACCTGCCGACAACGCAAAGTAGGATTAACGATCACCGGAATGGTCCGCCTACCACCGGTAAAAGCGGTAGGGATTGTCTCCCATATTGAAATCCGTGCGATAGTCGGGGTGGTAATAGCCGCCCTCGGCCCCTTCGGGCATGGCTGTCGGAGGCAGGTTCAACAAGCGGCTGGGTATGGGCGGGTCGCAATCATGCCCCGCTCGATCCCCATTCGGACCGACCCAAATGCGATCCGGGTTGAGAACCGTTTTGCGCGGCTGGAAAATCCGGCTGTCCGCCGTGAAACTGGCGCCCAGATTGGCCAGCAACTGGGCCACCGCGCGCGTGGCCCGCCAACGCGTATAGCGAAAATACGTCTTCTGATCCGCCTCAAAACAGTCCGGGTCCACCTGACAGAAAATCGCCACGCCCTCGTCCACCACTTTGCGGCCCAACAACCCATCCGCCCCAATCTCCACCCCGCCACTCAGAATCAAAGGCGGCTTGCCCAAAAAGCAGCGCCACCGAAGGTCTGACGCGCTGAGGCCTTTTGCTTCAGGCCAGTTGGGCACCGAGAGCGAGCCTGCTAAATTGGCCGCCGCCGGCTTCAATGTGGCGCCGAGCCACCCGTCTGCCTGCGCACGCGGCAAGAAGAATGCCTTGCCGCCTTGCTCCAAGTAGGTGTTGAGTGTGGCCGAATCAACGGCCGCGTCCGGGCCAACCAGCACCAGCCCGGCGCCGGTGTCCAGCGTCTTTGAACGTTCATAACCCACGCCTATCTTGTCCAGCCACGCCGCGCCCGCCGCGTTCCCCAGATACACCACCTTGCCGGCCCGCGGCGCCAGTGGCGCGTGCAACGCATGATCCATGACCTTTCCGGCCACCAGCCGCGACGCCGGGTCCAACGTCACATGATCTTCCAGGTCCAGGGTGCAGACGATTATCCGTCCCAGGCCGTAATCCAGTTCCATCAGCGGCGTATAGGCCAGGTCAAACTCGCACTCCAGCAAGGGGGTCCAGCCGCTGCGGTGCGGCTTCTCAATGGCCCCGCTGCTGACCCCGCCCCGGTTGCCCCAATGCCACCCGGCGTAGGGCTGGCCGCCTTCGTTCCCCCTCAGGTAATCTCCCTCGTATTTCGGGTAAGCTTCAATCAACGTGTTGTCGCCAGTCCAGTCACGCAGTTCGTCGGCGTCAATCCCCTGAGCGACCGGCGAATCGGGAATGGGAAAGACATACCGGCTCACCTTCGGACACACCCGCCAGCCGAGGGCTTCGGCCATCCATCCGGGGTCTTGCGTCATGATCAACACCCGGCCTCCCTCGCGCACATAGGGCTCCAGCTTGGCCGGCACCGCCGGGTCATCCTTCAATGCATTGCGGCCTACCACCACCAGGGGCGCTGTCTCGCCGTTCCAAGTCTGTGGCGCATAGCCCAAGGCCTTCAGCATCTTGCCGGTCAGTCCTGCCGGGTCAATCGTGGCCATCTCACCCTTGCGCGGCGGTTCCGCTCCAAAAACCCGGAACGCAAAGGTGTCGTGGTGCGTCACCTCGCCGATCATTGCGGTGAGCGCGATCTGGCCGTCAACCTTGCCCCCGGCCTCCACCGGGGGCGCGGAAATCTCAATCGACAGTTTACGAATCTCCGAAACCGCCAGGCTTCCGCGCAGCTCTCCCGTATCCACAGTCTTCTCCCCAACAGTGGCGATCCAGGTCGCCGTAAAATCCTGCGGCTGGCGCATGTCGTTGATCAGCACGATTTGCTTTTGGAACTTCTGGCCTGCGCCGAAGTGATGATCCTTGGCGGTGTAAGCGCCTGCCGGCCCGGCGATCCACGCCAGTGTCGGGAAGTTGAAGTCCTTAAGTTCGTCCTGCAACCACGACCACGTGCGCAGGCCGCCCGACAGCCCCGCAGTACGCCAGCTTTTGCAGGTGTTCGTGCGGAAGAGATCCTGGATTTTGCGCATGATGGGAAATCGGTCCAACTGATCCTGGCACGACTTGTAGTTCATTCCACCGAGGAACTGGCTGTTGAGCCATTGCCGGTACCTGGGTTCTTCCGAGGCATAGGCGTCGGCGCCAAAGTAGATTGCGATGTACTCCGTCAACAAAGGCTCGCTGGTGATGTTAGTGCTAAAGCCATCGTGTCCGCGCAGGAATGTGCATTCCACCGGGGTGCCGAACTCGGTCATCGTAATCGGCATCTCGCCGCTCTCTGCCCAGGCGCTCAACCACTCCTCACGCTCCTGGAGCGGCAGCAGGTCCAGATAGCAATTCGCTGAGTGGACATCGCCCGTATCGGAGCCCTCGTGACTGTAATAGACGCGTGTGGGGTCCAGCTTCCTGACCTCAGCGAACATCTGCTTGGCGTCATCCATAAGCCCCCGCCAGAGCGGGTCGCTTTCAGCCCAGCCGTGGCGGCCGAAGTGACGCGGATCCAAATCGATCGCGTTATTGAAGAAGTTTGCACCGGCGATCCACATCACGGCGGAGGGATGATTGCGGTAGTACCGCATCCACACGTCAGCGCGCTCAAGGGCACGTTGCCGGTTTTGTTCCCAGACAAGATTTCCGCCTGGATCCCTCATGTACTTATTGGCGTCGAGAACATACACTGCCGCTAAGTAGCCCTTACAATCGGCCCAGTCGAGTTCCTTTCCGGGGTCTGAGTTGTCACCGCGTGTATCCGGGTTCCAGGAGCCGAGCTCCGAAAAGTTGTCTCCGACCTGACCGAGCGGGCCCTTGTAAAAGCAGGGTTGCCGCAAGCGAATGACAGTTCCGTTGAGGTAAAACTGCCGGCCTTCAATCCAAAACTCGCGGAAGCCGAATTGTTGGTTGAACTGGTCATCCAAACCCGCTCCCTTCACCGTCAGCCGGAGCGTGTAAAGATTGGGCTGATCCACGTCCCACAGGCGCGGGTTCGTCCAGGGCCAGGTGACGGTAACGGTCTGCGTGTTCTTGGCCTCCGCCGCCGCGTCCGCCGTGAAGCTCTTCTCCACCGCGCCCTTTTCGTTGAGCATGTCCGCGAAGAATTGGACTCGACCCGCCCGTTCGATGCCGGTGAGATCCACATCCAGCGCAATGTCGCATTCTCGTGTCGACGTGCGGATGAAGACGTCACTTATATGTGCGGCAGATGAACGGCTTTCCAGATAGACACTGCCAGTCAAACCTCGCGTCGCCAGTTTGGCCGCGCTGTAGGTGACGGCCATAAAAGCGTTCTGCCAGAAGTGCCCCACCATCTGCGAGTCCGCGATGGCGGCCACCAGCACCTGTACATTTGCCGTTTGGCCCGGCGTGACCGCGCGCGTGATGTCCACCGCACCCCATGGCCAGGGAACCTTGCCGCATTCCTGGCCGTTGACATAAACAATCGCGTCCGTGCAGACCCGGTCAAAGCGCAGGCTGATTGCGCGGCCACGCCAGTCGGCGGGAATCGGCACCTGGCGCTCGTACCACGCGCTGGCCACGCGCGACCCATCCTCATAGTGTTCCCATTGCGGACCGCTGCCGCGAACCATAAGCGGACTCCGCAACCTGCTCGACAAAACTAAGTTGGCAGACCTGTCCTCATCCTGACGCCTCGCCCAACTGTCCGGCGCGTTGATAAACCCCCAGCCCAGCTTCGGCGGAGCGGTCTCTCCGGCAACGGCAGGCATGAAACGCCAGATGCCGTTGAGGGAAGCGCGTGAACGTTTGGCATTCACCGTTACTACGTTCATAGCGTCCCAATTCAGCTTCACGCCAGCTGGCAGCAAGGCATCTGCCTGGGACTCAGCCAGCGCCACCTGCGGGAGCAGCGATGCGCCGGCCAGCGCAACTGTTGATGTTTGGAGGAAGCGCCGGCGGGTCAACTCTTCGGTTTTCTGAGGATGCTTCGGCTTACGTCCCCAACCCATGGGAATCACTCCTTAGTAACTTGGAACTCTCCGCAGGGGTTCAGACAGAACCGATGCATGAGCATTGGCTCGGCGACATTCACGACAGCGCCAGACATCTAGGAACTTGTTGAAAAACGATTGGCGGTTAGCGAAGCCAAAAACACAATCGCGCCAGAAGGCCCGAGAAACGCTCGGAACACGCTCGGTGATGGTTTTGGTCGCCCCATTTCTGTCGCAATTTGGGACTTCGAAACCTTTTTCAACAAGTTCCTAGGCCTCCTCCATGAACGAATAGGCGAGCATATGACACACGAACATATGAACGTCCTCTATCCGTCCCATGTGCGGCTCGGGCGCGAGGATGTTCAACTGCACTTCCTGTCCCAGGCGTCCGCCGTCTCGTCCTGTCAGTCCGATTGTGCGGCATCCGGTTTGGTTGGCGTACTCCACTGCCCGCACGACGTTTGGCGAGTTGCCCGAGGCGCTGATGGCCATCACCAAATCACCCGCTGCCGCAAAGTTCTTCAGTTGCTCCTCGAACACTACGTCGTAGGCCACGTCGTTCGCGTATGCGGTGATGGTGCCGATGTTGTCGGTTAGGGCCAGGACGCGGAAGCGGCGCGCACGCTGATAACTGGCTCCCTTCACGAGATCGGTCGCGAAGTGCGACGCCGTGAAGGCGCTGCCGCCATTACCACAGACAAAAACCTGCCGGCCCTCATCGCGCGCCGCGCGCAGCCACTGCGCGGCAGTCTCGACGGCGTGCAGATCAAGCGCTGTCAGCGTCGATTCAAGGCATTGCCGGTAGGACGCAAAGTAGCTCATTGCTTCGTCTCCTGATTGCTTGCCCTCAATACGTCTCCTGGCGTGGCAGTGCCGGTGCCGCGCTGCATGATTGTGATGGAGGCGACCAGGTTGCCAAAGTGCGCCGCCTCAACCGGATCGCCGGTAAGCCGCAACACCATCGCTGCGCCCGCGCTAAAACTGTCTCCCGCGCCGCAAATATCTACAGGCGCCGGCACGCTCCTCGCCGGCACGAGCGTTATGCCGTTCGCACCGACGACCGAGACGCCGCGCGCCTCGGGAGGGAGCGTTTCCATGGTCGGTATGGGCAAGCTCATTTTTTTCACCAAGGATGGAACCTTCCAACTCTGTTTGCGGGCGTATTGATGCAGATCGCTCCCACAGATAACTGCTGCATGTACCCTCAGTAAAACATCCTCATCGCCGATTTCCGGGACAGGTGGCTCACGTAGCTCTACGGAGCCGGGCTCCTCTGCGCAGTAAACGAGTGCGATCATAAAAATTGCGCGCCACATCCTCCAGACGGATAAAACTATACTCGAAAAGACTGATATGTCAAATGTGGATAATGGCAGCGCCGAGCTGGTTGTCAACTCTTTTCTTTGGCCACGGCCGCGAAGTTGTGAAATGAGGCCATATTAGGTGCCTTCGGAGAGCGGTGGGATCGGTTTTGGTGGTAGCCAGCAGTGGCGCTTGGAGCGGCCGGCTACGTCCACCGCTTATCCTACCGGCGCAATGCGCCAAGACCCGGCTCATCAACATTTGGTCGCCCCCTGCTCGGAATCGACCAGCCGAACCGCCTCTTGATTCTCATTCGGCGTGCGCGCTCCCTACAGCGCCCTTTTCTTTCTCGCGCTCGATTCGCCATTTAACTATGCAGGAGCACATTTCCAGGATGCAATCAGCCCAAAGCCGCTTTTCTTCGTTTTGCGGACCGTGCGGTTATCCTTTTTCACGGTGGTTGTTTCATCGGGTTGGGCGACCCGATTTTCTCAAAACCTGGCTACACTGCCGCTCCACTTTCAACTTCTGACCTCAGATCTTCTTTTCTGGTCTTGAACCGTACTTTTTCTACGGATACCGGGAAAAGCGCTTGACAGAGAACCAGTCAGTGATATATCACGGATTCGCGCGAGGAGAAGACATTCTCGTCCATTGCGGCGCGCGTGTCCTCATCCCGGCTCGATTTGGAACCACGTGGGGGAATGCTGTCCTTGTCAGGAACGATACCCATGAATCGGAGAGAGTTTCTTATGTCGGCCGCGGCACTTGCGGCAGTCCCCTCCTGCTCTGTTTCAGCACAGATCTCCAGGAGATTCCAAGGATTCCCCTCTTCGCTTTTAAAGGACGACCCCTATATTGAAAACGCTCCGGTACCTGAATATCGATGGGCTCCGGCCGGTGCCTACGAATCTTTTCAGGATATGAAATTCGGAATCCGGATTCACTGGGGCATCTACTCCATCTGGCATCGTGGTCCCGAATCCTGGCCCTTCCTTGGCATGTCTTTTGAGGATCGCCAAGCCTACAACAACCTCTATAGGACCTGGAATCCAGAAGGTTTTGATGCGAACGCTTGGATGGAAATCTTCAAGGAAAGCGGCATGAAAATGTTCGCCTTCACCACCAAGCACCATGAAGGCTTCTCCATGTTCGATACCAGGACGCGGGTGAAGAAACGAGCCAACTGGACCGCCGCTGGAGGTCCGAAGATTGAATCTTGCGATATTGCATACTCCATCATGGAGACGCCTTTTCGGCGGGACGTTGTGAAGGAACTCTGCGATGCGGCGCATAGGCGTGACATCAAAATAGACTTCTATTTCTCTCATCCAGACTGGTATGACGCCGATTTCAGGCCCTATGTATGTCACCCGCTCCAGGCGCCCTCTTCGGCCAAATGGATGACCGCGCGCGATTTGCAAATGACGCGTGAAAGATTGGGCGATCATGCAGTGGTTGTTCCCGATCCTACGGACGCGGAAGTCAAGCGAATGATGGAAAGGCATCGCGCACAACTGGTTGAACTAGTAACCAATTACGGAAGAATCGACATGATCTGCCTCGACATGTGGCTTGGGGCACGTGTCTGGCCCGAACTTCGCAAGACCGTGTTGAAAGTGCGAGAGCTCCAGCCGCAAGTGATGTTAAGAGGGCGCGGTATTGGGAACTACGGTGACTACTACACCCCCGAACGCGTTGTCCCCGGGATGCAAGAGACATCCGATAAGCCGTGGCTCACGATCTACCCGTTGGGTACTGATTTCTCGTATGAGCAGGATGCTGCGAAGTACAAAGGTACGCAATGGATCGTGCAAAATCTGGTGGACACTGTCGCCAAGGGAGGCGGTCTGCAGATCGGCGTTGGTCCAAACTCTTACGGTGAGTTTCACCCCGAAGCGATACGTCAAATGAAAGGCGCAGGAACGTGGTTGAAAGTGAATGGTGAGGCAATCTATGCTACTCGGCCACGTAAGGGCGCATTTTGGTCCGAGGGCGACACTGTCCGCTATACCCGATCGAAGGATTCGAGGTTCGTCTATGCCATTCTGACCGAATGGCCGGGAAAGCAGATTGTGTTGAAGGCCATCCGCCCCAAGACTGGTTCACGCGTTGGTCTATTAGGTTCGCAACAAAGCCTTTCCTGGAATTTTGATTCAGCAAAAGGAACAACGGTCACATTGCCAGAAAACCTACAGCAACCTGACAACAGGCCGTGCAGCTACGCATGGAGCCTGAAATTTGAAAGCGCCACTCTTTAGTCGAACAAACAACAACAAGGTGCGATAGTTTGCGCACCGGACATTTGTAGATCGAGCACACTTCGTCGCCAGATTTCATTCGTGAATGGGAGCAGCAATTCGAAACAACAGGAGACGAGATGGAGAGACGCACATTTCTCAAACAATCCGCCATCGGAATTGGAACCCTCGCTGGAATCCATAGCGGAATCTTGAACGCGGATGGTGCGGATCGTGATGCGCTGGCCAATTTAATGGCAGGTCGCGGCGGCGCGGCCATTAAGGGAGCTTCGCCGGAGGTGTGGGGTACAAACGCAGCGGTTCTTAAGGAGCCCTGGGGCGCCTCACCTTCCATCGACGAGTTGCTTACCGACGAAAATCACACTCTGATATTGAATGGCTTTTATCGCGTCGGCGGGGAGAACCGTACTGCAACACCGACCGAATGCCGCGTCTCTTACGGTAATAGCGCGCTTTTTGTCGTCTTTCGCTGCCAGGAAAGCGACATGTCCTTTTCTTATGCCAATCTGGATCCGGATTCGTGGCGAGCGGCGAATTGGCATTCGCTGCGTGGGTTGCCTTCCGCAAGTGACAACTGGCCTCCCTATCCGGATGAAGTGGACTTTTTGATTCAGCCCGACGCGGGCGTTCCCTCCTGTTACCAGTTTGCGGCGACGCTACAGGGCCTGAAATTTGGCTGCGAACGCCAGTTGAGCTCTAGTACGGATGTGGCTCCCGATGCCGCTGCTGCCTCTCGCCGCTCTTCCGAGGCCGCCAGCAAAATCGAAGATTTCGAAGCGAAAGTTATCAGGAAAACCGGCGAATGGCTGGTCTTTTTCCAGATACCGTGGCAAACACTGGGCGGAAAACCGAAGTCCAATCTTGGTTTTCTGCCGATGCGTACCCGCTGGCGCGATGGCGAGTTCAGCAGTCCGGCGGCAATTGATTTTAACGAAGGCATGCCGGTTGACCTGTTCATCGAAACTCACTTTTCGGGCGATGCCCAGGTCCAGGATTCTCAAAGCAGCCTGTGCCGGTTGCCTTCCGGCATCCTGCGCTGGCAAAGTCCGGCGCTGTCGACCTACCCTGGTGTCGACACGTGCCGGCAAATCTGGCAGATGGAATCGTCATTAACCACGCCAACGGATAAGAATAATCTGGCGCAGCGGCTCTATCTCACGCAGCGTTGGGTCGACCTGGTTACCCAGGAAGGGCTCGTGTTGTATCTCAGGGCGTCGATCGATCCCAGGGGATGGGACATTCTGAAGAGTGACATGACTTTGCCGCTTATCCGGCAAAAAGTGAACGCCGCTTTGCGGAAGAATGATCCGGCGCAGGCATATCAACTACTGGACACTTACCTGAGCCAGCTCGACAGGCTGTCCAGGTGGTGGTATGCCGATGGCTCGCCGGGCGACATCCTGACGGACGCATGGACGCCGGTCACAAGCGCGGAAAGCCTGGAGGTGCAAGGCAGCACGCTGCTCATGCGGTGCATGGCCGGCAGCCATGAAGTTGAGCTGCGCCTTGTCCTGCCGGCAACGGGCGGCGTAAGGATTTACGGCAGCGAGGAAGGGTACTGGAGACCGGATGGTTTGTTGCCGCTAAAAGCTACCCGGACCTCAGGCTCCTGTTCCATCGAAACCGCCGATGGCAAGGTTGTGGTCAGTCAAAAACCGTTTTCGGTTTCTTTCTATGACGCCTCCGGAAATGAGGTGACGCAAATCGGCGCCGGCAGTCTGGCTTTCCGGTTTGACCAGGATGGCAGGATATTGGCGATAAATTTCAAAAATCGCCTTTCTCAGGACGAGGCCATTTATGGCTTTGGAGAAAAGTACGATCGGTTCACTCACAATGGCAGTGTGCTGACTCTTTGGGGGACGGATGACTGGGTTGGCAACGGAGAGGGCCTGGCGAATACAACTTACAAAGCTTTGCCCATCTTTCACAGCTCCAAAGGTTATATGGTTTTCGACAATTCGTCCTATCGTCTACGGGCGGACATCGGGAAGACGCAGCCGGACCAGTATCGTATTACGCAACAAGGTCCGATCTTCGACTATTATTTTTGGCTCGGTGCACCTGAACGGAATCTATCGTGCTATACGGCACTGACCGGCAGGGTTCCGCTGCCGCCCAAGTGGGTTTTCGAGCCGTGGATGGGCCGCGGCGGCGGGGCCTGGGCAGAAGGCCAGTGGGAGGACCTCGAGTTCGCGGTGTCGGAGGAAGAAAGAGTCACCCTCCATTACGCGGAGTTGGACATCCCGCATTCGGCCATCTATGCGGAGGGCCCTTCTGCCCTTTCACCGGAATTGAACCATTTCATGGCAGACCGCGGGATCAGGGTGCTGGGCTACTTCATGCCCGCGGACGTCCCGCTGCGGCTGCAACAGAGTCTTATGCCCGAACTGAAGCCCGATCAACTCCCCATTTTGCGCTTCCCAAACGGGGCCATCGCCCCAGACCTCGAAGAGGACAATTACATAGATTTCACCAACCCCAACGCGCTGGAGCTCTGCCGGCGCGCGTTGAGGGAAGCTTTGGACCTTGGCCAGGCCGGAAGCATGGTGGATTTTGGCGATTTGACTCCGGACGACGCTGTGTTCTATAGCGGCCAGCGCGGCGCCCAGATGCACAACTTCTATTATTACGACTATCAACGGACGGTCAGCGAAGTCTATCGGGAAAAACGCGGCAATGACTTCATCTTATATGCGAGAGGGGCCGCGCCCGGATCGCAACACTGGGTCGGCCAATTTGCCGGCGATCACCCGGCTAACTTTAACGGGCTTAAGCACGTCGTAACCGGGGCAATGAACTTATGCGCCTGCGGTTATTCCCTCTGGGGCAGCGACCTGGGCGGATATTTCGGTTATCCGCAGCCGGCGGTGTATATGCGCTGGTTCCAATTTGGCTGCTTCAGTCCTTTGATGCGTCCGCATGGCACCGCGCCGCGCGATCCATGGTATTTCAGCGAAGCAGCCGTTACGAACTATAAGTTCCTGGCCTGGACGCGGGAGAACATTTTGAATTACACCTACAATGCCGCCGCCATTGCGCATGAGACGGGCACTCCCATCATGCGGTCCATGCCGGTGGCCTTTCCGAAAGAACAGAAACTGGCTGCCGTCCCGGACCAATACATGTTTGGACCGGACTTACTGGTAGCGCCGGTGGTCAACGAAGATACTTTTAGGACGATTTTGTTTCCATCCGATGTATGGACGAGCCTTTGGGACGGCAAGACAGTCTCCGGACCAACCACACTCAAGGTTGACGCGCCATTAGATACGATCCCGGTCTATTTGAAGCCAGGGGCCGTCGTGCCGGTGCAACTGAATCAGGAATTGCAATTTGGTCAAAGCATGACCAACAGTCGTGTCAGCGCGCTGGTTGTAACTCCCCCCCCCAGCTCCTCCAGGGGTATGAGACGGTGTCATTGCTCAATGCCCAGGGAGAAGCTGCAAAAGTGACGGTGTGGTCCCACGTTGGTGGTTTAGCTTGGATATTTACTTTGACCTGGACGATCGAGAACCTTCCTGAAACGGGCTATTTGCTGGTTTATGGCGTAACTGACGCCTCCGGGGTACGAGTGAATGGCGAGGACTTGCCGAAGGTGACAACGACCGGGTTTGGCTCCATGCCGATTGGCTGGAAAGCCGACCTGGCCGGCAACCGGTTGATTATTCGCCTGCCGTCACGCCAAGTCGAACAAAGCGCGCCAACAACAAGAATTGAAGTGGGCTGGAGCCTGAGCAGGGAATAAGAAACCTAATGCGGTGAGGAAAGTGAGTCCAGCCAAGAAACTCTGCGTCGTGAGCGTCAAGCTCACGATGAGGAGAACTCGGATGAACGAAAGCCGGACTGTGCCCTTACTCAATTCCCGCGGTGAAGGTGCAAAAGTCGTAGTGCAATTGAAGCCTGATCATTTTATCTGGACACTGACGAATTTCCCTGAAGCGAGCTATTTCTTGTTGTATGGCTGTGCAGCAGCCTCAATGGTAAAGGTGAATGGAAAGGTCGTGCCGAAATCCGCAGCGGTAGAGCATGGCTCGATGCTGAATGGATGGGGAGCGGATCCAACCGGAAACAGGTTGGTTATTTGCATACCGCCATATTCTTTGGAGCAAAGTGAACCGGTTGCTGAGATTGAGGTGTATATCAATGGAAGCAATGAGTAGATTCCCTAGAACTGGTAGCAAAAATGCCTCAAGGCGATGAGAAGACAGGCGCAGTGGAAGAAGCCCTGAAATAAGGTGAAGATGCGGTCGTAGCGCACTTAGATGCGGCGGAAGTGTTGCAGCCAGGCGTTGGTGTGCTCGATTGTCCAGCGATTGCGATAACGACGCAGCTTACGTTTGTCTTCAAAACGGCGGTTGCGGATGTACTTGCGATAAGGAACGATCAGCTTGGTTCCACGCTGTTTGAACCGCATCCGCAAGACATCGGAGTCGTAGCCGCATTCGGCAATCACCTGTCGCAGGTGGGAACGCAGACGCCGGCGCCCTTTGCGCGGAACCCTCACCGTGTCGAGCGTGCTCTCCGCCAGCCGACACTCGGCCATGTTGAATATGTATCAGCTCGATCTTCCGCTCGATCGACCAGGCCAGGAAGTGGCGGCTGGTCAGTTCTGGGCCGTTGTCGCAGCGAATCGACCTCAGTCCTCCACGTTGCTCGATGATTTGCCCCAGTACTCGTGACAAAATGATGGTGGATTCGCGCGAGGGGCTGGATGAGGCGGGACTGTTCGAGTCCTACTTGAAAACCAGGTTCATCCCTGGGTCTTCAACCTTCAGGTTTCCCGTCCGAAATCTCGATAGATTCAAAGGTGAGAAGAATCCGCTGATTTATCCCGAAACGCCGTGTCGGTCTGTGTTCTTATCTTCAGATTTACGTGCAAATCCGCAAACTTTCACTTTATGAGGTCTCTTCATTTCACGTTATGAGGTCGCGGTCCTCATAAGTGACTGAAAGTCATTGCGGGGAACTTTCACCTTATGGGTACACCCACATTCGGCGCCGGGTCTCTCCCCCAGCGCCGAAAGCGTTTTTGGGAGGCTATCCGGTGACCCACAATGCCATTCCCTGGTATGCAATTGGGACTTTACGGCAATTTCAGAGTTACTGTGTCCTTTCGGCCTGATTCGAAGGTCGGCGCTCCCTGATGCTCCCACCCCAGCGAGCACAAATCGCTCGCCGGGGGCCCCGGATGGTGGCGCTGACTTGGCCTCAAGGCTTCGGGATACATCAACTCTGAAAATGCGATAGCGGCGGTACCAAGTGATGCAGGTTCGGCAACTTCCGCGACCCAAGGATTCAAACAGGCTTGAATCGATGCGCAAAGGCGGGCTGCGTTCTCTTGGAGGGAACGCAACTTGCCGTTCGGCGCCGCCTACTTGCGTTCGAGAACGATCAGCTCCACTGTATCGACGGGGAGCGGATTTGAGAGCGTCAGTGAGGGGCCGTTCGCTGTGCGCTCCTCGGCCAAGTCGAGCGATTGCCTGGCGCTGATGCGGTACCGCCTCACTGTGAAGGCAGCCTTGCCCCAGGGCAGATTGGCGATGGAAAGGTTGTAGCCGGCGTTGTCGCGATAGACGATGTCGGTGCGATTGGGAAATGGCGTGCCAGGGTAACGCTCCCAGAGCGAAGGCAGGGTTGGGTCGATGGTCTCCGGCGCGGCGATCATGGGCCGGGGCTTGAAGTCCGCGGGCCTGGCGTAGTTGCTGATGAGAATCTGCACCGTCTTGCCATCCTCCGACTTGCCCGCGAGCACGGCGAAGCCGAAGGTGTCAGCGCCCGTGACGGCGAGACGCACAGGCGTGTTTCGCATTTGGCCCATGGCCTTGAAGACGTAAGCCGGTTTGTAATAGTAGCCGTTCAGGTCGAAGAGGCCCATCCACGCCGCATCGCCGCGATAGAAATGCGCGTGGTCGATAGACGCGTCCTGGAGGTAGACCAACACCGCGCCCACGAAGGCGGCGTTATGCGCGCTCTGCAATTCGGCCGCTTCCTGGAGGGTGTAGTCGTAGCTGATGTTCCACTCCGAGAGGATGCTCTCAGCGTGGGGGAAACCGTGCGTGTTGAGCGATCTGCGCACCTCCTGGCCAAGCCGTACCACGTCGTACGGATCCGCCGAGCCGAAGGCGTAGGTGTGCCAGGAGAAGAAGTCGAGGGGAACCTGGTGGGCCGCGCAGTAGTCGAGCAGGCCCTCGCGCCACGGACTGACGCCGTGCGGCGAAGCCTGCGCATCGCCGCCGACCTTCAGATTGGGGTCGACCGACTTGAGCGCGCGCGCGGTTTTCTCGTAGATGGAATAGAACTGCTCTGGCGTGCCGCCCCAAAAGCCTTCAGGCTCGTTCCAGAACTCCCAATAGCGAATGTTTTCGTGGAATCCGTTGGCCCAGCCCTGGTTGTAGTGCATGGCGATGTGTTTGACGATGTTGGCGAACTTGTCGTAGTCGGCGGGCGGATCGGTGTTGGCGCCCCAACTGCGGCCGATCCGATAGTAGACCTCCGCGCCCGACTCGCGGATGGAGGCGATGACCTTGTCGGTGGGGCCGAAGCGATAGCTCTCGGGTTTCTCGGGATCGGCGTTCCAGTCGGGAAAGATGATGCTTTCGTTGCCGGCTTTGACCACGCCGGTGCGCTGCGCCGGATCGGGAATCAGCGACACGAGATTGACTTCGCGGTAGTCGTAGCGTGAGTCGATCTCGGTAGGTCCCATGAAGTCGTGCGTGCGCACCTGATCGACACGCAGATCGCGGTATTGTTCGACAAGGTTAGGGAGCCCGGCCATCACTGGCGACGGAGGACCGTTGAGTCCCTGGAACGACCGGATGGGTCCGGCACCCTTGCTGGCATCGACCGACAAGCTGCGGAAGCCTTGTCCGCTGCATGTAACTGCAACCAGAGAGATTGCCGGGAAAAGCGTGAGAGCCGTAAGCCAATTGATCCAATTGAGATAACTGCGCATTTGCTTCTCCTTGTTCCGAGCCGGGCGAGAAGCCGCTGGAGGGCTCGCATCGATGAAGGCCGGATGAGGTCGGCAACCATCGCCGGATTCATTAAAAGCCGACCGGCTCCGGGACGAACGGAAAGGCCTGTCCGGCACTCACAGCATTTATATACGATATACATCGGTTGGAGAGTGCGCCGGTGATGCAAACGAGGACAAGTAGAGACACCTTTCCTCCACTGCTGAGCCCCGTTACGGGCAATCCGACTGCTACCTATTGTGCCAGCCAGCCTCCGTCGATCGGCAAAGAGGCCCCTGTAATGTTGCTTGCCTCCTTGGTGCAAAGGAATGCAACAAGTGCGCCGATTTGTTCAATCGTCGTAAAGGCGCCAGTCGGCTGCTTTTCAAGCAGCAGGTCCCGCGCAGCCTCTTCCTGCGTGATATTTTTCTTCTTCGCTTTTG
This sequence comes from uncultured Acidobacteriaceae bacterium, assembly GCA_963808695.1. Classification (GTDB taxonomy): domain Bacteria; phylum Acidobacteriota; class Terriglobia; order Terriglobales; family Acidobacteriaceae; genus Telmatobacter. Next base: position 39,517 of record CAWEHF010000018.1, on the reverse strand, counting down.
CGGCAATCTGCTTTTCCACGAGAGGCGTCAAGACCCACCCAGGGCAGATCGCATTGCACGTAATCCCAGAGCCAGCCGTCTCAAGAGCGACAACCTTGGTTAGTCCGACAAGTCCGTGTTTAGCGGCCACATAAGCTGCTTTTTCAATGGACGCTACCAAACCATGAGTCGACGCAATATTCACGATTCGCCCCCAACCGCGCTGCCGCATCGATGGCAAAGCGGTTTGGATCGTGTGGAAAGCCGCAGTGAGATTAATGGCCAAGATTGCATCCCACCGGTCGGGAGGGAAAGATTCAACTGGAGACACATGCTGTACTCCGGCGTTGTTGACGAGAATATCGACGCTGCCAAGCTGCTCTCTTGCTGCCTCGATTAAGCCGACGCATTCATGCCTGTTCGACAGGTCGGCGCCATGGTAAAGCACCAGCGTATGGAACTCGTGGGCAAGTTCCGCGCGCTGCTTTTCGATCGCCGCCGGCTCACCAAAGCCGTTCAACATAATGGCGCAGCCGCTCGCAGCCAGCGTTCTAGCGATTCCGATGCCAATGCCGCTCGTAGATCCGGTAACAACAGCAGTTCGCCGTTTGATCAAACCCGTCCATCCTCATCGAAAGGTTACATTACTGAATCAGTGTACGATTTCACACTTTGCGTCAACAGCCTGGCCTTCCCTCCGCTCGTAACTTTGGTCAGATTCCCAGAAACCGGGACCGCGCCAAGAACTCTTAGCCCCATCTGATTTTTCAGAACCTGGGCATCGAATTCCTGCCGCTGTTGCGAAATCTGAATAAGTCCTCCTTCGTTGGCGAATCGCGAATACCTGCATTATCAGGGCTTTTTCACTGGAGCGGCGGACTCATGCAAGTAAAACTCGCAGCTTTGTTCATATCACCGCTACCGCGATATTGAGCGATTTGCGGATACGAGCATAGAGGCCGCTGAAACTTTACCGCCCCCGAGGGCTCATACGCACAATTGTCGACTCAGCGGGTCCAAGCTCGAGAGCGACTGACTGCCTCACTTCCCTCGCATTTCCTGTCCACATATCGGTCATGCGATATTCCTTTGCCGCATCGAGTCCCAATCGCGACAACGCGATATTCAAGCTTTCACCTGTATCGCGGCTGAAGTTGAACGCCGCGACCAGCATGCTGCCATCGGGCTCGCTGCGGGTAAACACCTCCGCGGCGTCCACTCCCGCATCCCCCTCCATGGGGCGGAAACTTCGGCCCTCCCTTGCAACATTCAGGATGTTGGGATTAGTCAACAGTTCCTTTGCTCTTTGCTGTGCACGGGGGTCCATCAGATCGTCACTATCCAGCAGCACGGTTCCGGCGATCACGGAGGCATTCATCCGACTGCGCGCCTCATCCAGTGTCTGGACACTGCCTTGCAGAGCCTGTCCATGATACGGATCCTCGTCCCGCGAGATAACCGTGTGGTCCGGATCGTTGAAGCGGTACAACGTGCCGTTGGTCCACCATCCAAACGTCGCCGCGTTCAACATATATTCTGTGTCTTCAATCCGCCCGAACGCATCGCAGGATATGCGCCGGCTGTGTCCGTAAGCCGGGAACAATGGAGCTATGGAAAGACTCAGGAAGAAGGGGCGCCCGATCTTCTTCGGCGACAGATCGTCCTCGATCCGTTGCATGCCGTATGCATACGCGGCTACGCCTGTGGTAATCGCGGGGTTATTGTGCTGGCCCTCAAGCGAAGCGCAGTTCAGAAAGTCGAGCTTCACGCTGTCATAGCCCCACTCCACGAAACGCGCTAGCTCGTAATCAATGCGAGCGATGGTCCCAGGATGTGTCGGATCGAGCGGCCTCGCCGCGTCGATCTTCGGCAGAGGATTGCCCTTGGAATCGCGCAGCAGAATATCGCCGTAGGTATACATCCCATTTGTTCCCTCCACCGGCTTCTTCAGATCGTCTGACCAGTAGGAAAAGGGGGTGAAATAAATACCTGCCTTCTGTCCTTGCGTGTGAATATGCCTTGCCGCCGCAATCAAGTCCGCTTCCTTCACGTCCGTCCAGCCGGCATCCCAGTTCACGTACGTCGTACCATGGTTTTCAAAGCCGCTCGGCTCAAGTTCGTTGTGAATGAAATCCGCCGCAGCCAGGTATTTTCGGTTATCGACCTTTTCCAGATAGGCAGCCCAACTGTTCCAGCCAAAAGGAACGCCCCCGCTCCATGCGAGCGGCGGATGAATCTGTGCATTCAACTTCCCGTAGGTATCCATGCCATCGCGCCAATCAGTGAAATATCCGACCATGACGAGTGGCGAGCGAATTGTTTTTCCGGTTACCACGCCATGCGGTTCCACATCGTGAGTCCAATGCCCCGTCGCGCCGCCAAACACTTCCACCTTGCCCGCCGTACCATCTCCCAAATCGCGGGCCAGAATGCCTGTCCGCCACAGATCGTGCGTCACCGAACCAAGCACCATGCCTTTGCGGCTCGCGTTGTCAAAAATAGCGGTTACTTCGTAGCTGTCAGGATCCTTGGTGGAATCGATCGGCTCGTTGTAGTGCACCCACATATCGTTATCGCTTGGAACAAAGAGGACCGCAGGCTTTTTCTCCACGGCAAAATGAGCGATCCCATTCGCAGCAAGCATCACTGGTGCGATTCTGCGCGAACTGAGCGGGCGCTGGGACAAAGCTTCCACGTCGGTGAGCACAAAGGGCTGCCCCGGCTCCAGATAGATTCTCTGCCGTAGCTCCGGCGCGTTGCGGAGGCCATAGGAGCGGATCTCCCACTCGCGGGTTTCTGCAACCTTCACTCCGGACGGCGACGCGATCCGGGTCCTTATTGTGTGTTTCGTAAAGTCCGTAGTCGTCCAATGTTCTCCATCGATTAATGCAACGGACGCAACGATGGGGCCGATTCTCGTTCCGTCTGACCACTTAAGCGAGAAGGTCCCGGACGCCTTGTCGACGCGTATCTGCGGCGCAGGATCCTTAGGGGTCCCCATTCTGAAGCCTGACAAATGGACAGCAGAGCAAAGAGACAACCAGCCGATGACAAAATCAAGGTGTTTCTCACGATGGACGCCATCTTGCACTCTCCTCGTCAAATCGTCCAGTTTTGTTCGCCCGCTTGTTGATCGATCTGTACTAGAAGTTTAAATCTGTGCGCAGGCTTGTTACTTCGCCGGTTGCTCTTGCTCTGCATTGGTTTCGTCCGAATTAAAAGGCGAAGCAGGCAGTCCCTCCTGGTTGAACAGCGTGATTGTCGAATCTGAGGCCCAAGCATAGCGAAGATAGACAGGCCTCGGCACCGCAGGACTTCTGGCAACAATGGTCATGCCCTCGATCCGGGACTACATTCGCAATCGTGAAACCGAAGACCAGCGAATCGACCAGATGCAGATCTGGAACTGAGGCCGCCGCAGGCGGCACAACGCAACCGGGGCCGCGTTAGCGTCCCGCTCAAGCGGCTTTGAGCGGCTCACACGATAAGGCCCCCGGCTCCGCCCGGGGATACTTACCCGGAGAGTTTTGCAACAAGCACCTTGCAATCTTGTAAGAGCTCCTTCATCGTTCAGCCCAGAGCCGCACCTCCTCAACAAGCAGAGGATCTCTCCGTTAAGGAAATGTCGCGCATCCTGGAGGTGAAACTCCTCCGGCAACTGTCTGCCCTCTGAGATCCAGGCTCGATGCAGAGTATGCTGATTCGGGCCAACCGCTTAATTCCGACTCGACTCCCGATCCGGACTCTTGGTTGCGGGACTTAACGTGAAGGAATGAGGCTTCGGGGCAGCAGCATCATAAATCGCATCCTCAAGAGAGCCCTCAAATGTTTCCAGCACGTCTCCCTGACCCCCGGCACAACCGATGTCCGACTTCCGCATTAGCATGCGCATGTGAACTTCATTTGCCCGATCGCGATCCGCAATGAGCCAACCTACGGTCTGCGCCTGTTCGCGCATCGGCGTCTGGTAGTCGGCCAGGTTAATTCCTGTTGCCAGATCGTCAGCCGAGAATACACCGACTCCTTCGCCGTCGATAGCCAAAACAAAGTTTCCAGAAGTCAGTCTCGTGATGCGAAGCAATTCCTGATTCAGCTGTTTCTGTAAGTCTGTCAGCTGAAGGATAAGCTGCTGCATCGCGTTGTTCGCGTTGAATGGCAAAGGCAAGGCATTCTCCGTCTCAGTCCATCGCAACGCCGCACCATCCGCCTCTAAGCGTTCCACTGAAGCGTTCAAAGACTGCTCCACATGAGCCGCAGGGGCGTCGATGGTTACTGAAGATACCTGCGATGGCGCATTCCACGCTTTGAGAACGGCCTCAGCCATGGCCCAATGCCCAATTGCCTCCGGATGGACGCGATCAGGAAGAATGAGGCGCGCAAAAAACGGGTCGAGAGCTTGCGCGCTCTCAAGAAGAGACTGGACCGGACTGTTTAGATTTACAAAGTAATAGCCATGTTCCCGCGCGAGAGTCTGATCCAGATCGGCAAAATGCTTCATTACGCTGTTGTAGCCTCCAGGAAATGTTGGAGGCCTTGTTATATCGTCGAAAGGAGACGGTCCCAATACTACGACTCGTGCGCGCGGTACGGCCTCATGGAACGAGGTAAGCAAGTGTTCGTAGCCCTTCAAGTATGCGTCCTCGGTTTCATTGCTTGCCGGATGGTAGCCGCCGTCATTCATGCCAAGCATGATGGTAATAACTGAAGGATGATGCGAGTAAACGTCCCTCGAAAGCCGCAGATCAGCATCGCCTCCGCCTCCGCCGCTAACCCGGTCTCCGCCAACGCCTGCGCCGAAGAAGTGCACCCGCATGTCTGGGAATCTCGTGACGGCGTACAACTCGATGCATTGTGTATAAAGGTCCTGCGCGGTGATACTGTCTCCATAAAAGACCACCGTATCACCGCTTTTCAGGAAGAACTGTTGAGAGCCGGCCCACAGCGGCAACGGCAAAAGGCAAGAAGCCGCGGAAATTACATACGGAAGTATTCTCATGCGCATTTGGCATCAACCTCTTAGTAAAATTGCGTGGAATCAGGTAAGCATCCCCCGGCAGAGCCGGGGGCTTCCTCAATTTGCTAACCTTGTCGTACTGACACTGGTTCGCCTCATGGAATTGGAGCGGATAAAGTCGCCACATGTCCCAGCGCGCAACGCATCGGGGCATCCACCATCGTCCCGGAAAAAGGGGACGATAGTATAGTGAATGTTTCTGATTCTTTTGTGCAATTCTACTGAAATCTGTGTCACGACGACTCCAAACCGCTCAGTCGAGAGTCGATCGCAGAGTTGCTCTTCTGCTTCACGGTACCTCCAATGGAGTGGCTTATTGGAAGATTGTCAATACTATTTCATTGAATGCAGGCAAGCCAAGATAACCCATGTCTGATCGGTTCGGCGGCGCCAACTCCGCGGCTTCCCAATCTATCGTTGCTGGCGATATAGCTGTGACTTTGGCAAGATCTCCGACGAAACAGCACCAGTGTGATGGTCAAAAGTGGATACTCTTTCGGCATAAAGAGGCGGCATATGATCAGGCTGGCCCAACTCTGAGGGGCCGTTATCGCGCATGCGACGGCGGTAAGTGGCAGGCGTCATTCCAACGATCCTGCGAAACACAGTGCCAAAATAGCTTTGATCGCAGAATCCAACTTGCTGACCGATGTTCGCCATGGACTCATCTGTCCTGGCCAGCAATGCTTGAGCGCGTTCGATTCGGAAATGATTGCAATAGGCGACAAAAGAGATTCCCGTGACCTTTTTGAAAAGACTCATGAAATGTGATTCACTCATGCGGCAGATACGCGCGGCGTGCCCCACCTGGATCAAGTCGCCGCAATTCTCGCCGAGATAGCGGAACAGCGGCCGCAGGCGATCCAGAGCCTCCTGCTGCCGCCGGAACGTCTCCACTGTGCCGGCGTACTGCGCAAATTGGTTCACGAGATGAATCAGCAGCATCTTGAGATAGGTCTTCAGCGCAAGCCGCGAGCGCGGTGTCGACGCCGGTAGCTCCGCCCGGATGCGCAGCATCATGTCCAGCACCTGCCGCGGAACTCCCGTCTCCGCCGGCACAATGTGCGGAAAGTTCGCGTCCTGGAGCAGGAACGGCGTCAGGTATTCGGTGCTGTCGTTCGCGCCGTCGCAGCAAATGATGTCCGGCTCGAAAAACATGGCCGCAATCGTCAGCGGGGACGAGGACTGGCCCTCGATGCGGTGGTAAAGCGTGCTGCCAATAATCGCCAGATCGCCTTCGTTGAACGGCAGAAGCCGGTCCTGGATATGGTAGTTACCCGAACCTGAGCAGAGATACGTGACCTCGAAATAGCCATGCCGGTTCATGCGCACGCGATGCCGGGCGTCCAGAGTGAGAAAGAGAACGTCGACCGGGCACGTCGGATCGAACGGCCACACATGCACGCCCTCGGCGTCGATTCCAGGCTCCACAAGCTCGAAAGCACTCTTGCAGGACCGCTTGGGCAGATGGATTCCTAGCGACAGGTCCAGTAATCCGTTGGAGAGCCGCCTCGCAGTCGAAACATCTCTCTTCCGCGGATTAGTGCTCGATTCGATAGAGTTCTTTGACCTTGCCATGGCGTACCCCGTAGAAACAGGAATGGAGATTCACCGTTGCATCGCTGTTTTGCACCCAGATCTCGACGCTCTGGTCAGCCTCGAGCTTCATCGCGGACCCGGCATCTATCGTGATCACAGCATGCCCGGCGTGCAAAGTTTTCAGTTGCGATCCGGGAAAATCTTTCAAGGTCGACAGGCCCCGCTTCGCGCTGATCGCCTTCACTCCGCAATCTAGCACCGCGTGCTCCGCTCCCCGCGTGCCGATGAACGTCGCCAGAACCATGAGCGAGCGCTGAGACGGCACTTTCCGGTTCGTGTAGATCGTATCCATCAGCGGATACAAGCCCACCTGGATGCCGGTGATGCCGGGGAACTCGCTCTCGAACGTCGCCGTCAAATCCACAGCACATTACTCCCATGACGAATCAGTTCGTCGCGCTCCGGGCCCTTCGGCAGTGCCTGCAGGTGTTTGTGGTAACCATGATACCGCGCAATCTCAGGCCCTGGCGCTGCGCATACTTTGCGTGATCCAGCGCAGAGCCGGGCCGGCCAGTCCTTACCGGATGAGAGCGCAGAACAAGAATCCAGGGAACGAATGCAGCATTTCGAAGAGAAGGCTTCTGCGATGCCCATCCGGGCTTCGCACTCCGTACTGCCAGGGGACCGGCGCAGTCCGATCAAATTCAGGCGTAGCTAAATCCGTTCCTCTTCAGCGGCAACGTCCGTATGCGCACTCCGGTTGCGGCGAAGATGGCGTTGCCGACCGCGGGCAGAATCGGCGGCAGCATGGGTTCGCCCAGGCCGGTGGGCGGGAAGCTGCTTTCGCGCCAGAAGATGTCGATGACCGGGACTTGGCGCATGCGCAGCAATGCGTGCTGATGATAGTTGGTCTGGTCTACGCGGCCGTTGGTCAGAGTGATCTCCTGCACCATCTGGCTCAGGCCCTCGATGATGCCGCCGCAAGTTATGTTTTCGGCAGCTCCGGGATTGATGATTGGGTTGCCGACGTCGCCGGCGACCCACACGTGCAGGACAGTCACGTGGTTGAGATTGTCGACGCTTACCTCGGCGACCTCGGCAAAGTAACCGAGATGGCAGAAGTGGGCGGCAATGCCCATACCGCGGCTGTGTGCTTTTTTGCGGTTGCGCCAACCGGATTTTTCGGCAACGAGTTCGAGCACGCCCTTCATGCGCTCCGGGTTCAGCAGCTCGGGATTATTCGGATCGACTTTGGTATCGGCCATGGGCGCGGCGTTGAGGATTTCGAGCTGGAAATCGAGCGGGTCACGGCCGGCGGCGGCGGCCAGCTCATCCAGGAACGACTGGTGCACGAAGGCATACGGGTTTTCGCCGGGAGCGCGCAGGTCGCCGCAACGCAACCACAGCGGCATGGCGCTCGAATCCCAAAGAATAACTCGCAACGCGGCCGGACGGGAACTGGTCGCCGCCGATATCGCCGCTCTCTACGAGCTTCTTCCCTTCGCCATAAGTGATGAGGTGCTGGCTCCAGGCAACGAGTTTGCCCTGCGCATCGAGCCCGGCTTTGAGGCCGATGGTGCCGCCGGGACGATAAGCGTCATGACTGATGTCGTCTTCGCGTGACCACAGCAGCTTAATGGGCTTGCTCACCTGTTTGGCCAGCCATGCTGCCTCGACCATATAGTCGTTCTGGAGACGCCGGCCGAAGCCGCCGCCTGCGCGGCACAGATGAACCTTGATGTTGGCGGGGTCGATGCCCAGCGAGCGCGCCACCAAGTCCCGGCCGTCGCTGGGCGTCTGGCTGGTGGTCCAGATCTCCATTCTGCCGTCGCTGTATGCCGCAGTCGTGCCCTGCGGTTCAAGTGTTCCGTGGGCCAGAAACGGATAAGCGTAGACGGCCTCGAGGACCTTGGTTGCCGATTTAAGTGCACCTTCGACGTCGCCGTAACTACGCACGATATTGGCCGGTGGAGATTTCAGCAACTCCGCGGCGCGTTTAGCAAAATCATCGCTGTTCTGGTTGGCGCCGTGGCCAAGGTCCCACTCGATCTTCAGGCTCTTGCGGGCACTTTGGGCCTGCCACCACGTATCGGCGAGGATAGCCACGCCGGGCTCCATGCCGGGCTCCCATCCTGGGACTGGATCGTTGGCGATCGTGCCCTCGATGATCAACACCCTGCGCACGCCAGGGAGCTTGGCCACCTCGTCGGTATTGGCGCTCTTCACCTTGCCGGCGAAGACAGGGCACCTCTGAATAACCGCGTGGAGCATACCGGGTAGAGTGACATCGATGCCGAAGATCGGTTTGCCTGTCACGATAGAACGGTCGTCAACTCCGGGATGAGACTTTCCAATGATCTGATAATCTTTCGGGTCTTTGAGCTTTACAGACTTCAGGTCGGGTGGGATCAGTGCTGCGGCTTTTGCGGCCAGTTCGCCGTAGGTGGCCTTGCGGTCTGATTTTGCGTGCAATACTTTGCCGAGGCCGGTGCTGCATTCCGACTCGGGTACTCCCCAGGTTTGCGCTGCCGCGCCGATGAGCATCAGCCGGTAGGCCGCGCCCACCCGGCGCACGGGATCCCAGTTGCTCGGAGTGCCCATGCTGCCCCCGGTGAACTGCGGCCCGAATACCTCCTGGTCGAGGCTGGCCTGCTCGACGCGCACGTCCTTCCAATCGACGTCCAGTTCCTCGGCGATCAGCATGGGCAGCATGGTTTTGACTCCCGAGCCGATTTCCGGATTCTTCGCCATGAGGGTGACGGCGCCGCTGGGGTCGATGCGAACGAAAGCCAAAGGCACAAAGGCGAAGGGCGTACCCGGCCCCTGTGCGAAGGCGCGTTGCCGTTGGTACAAGCCCAACGCAAAGGCTCCGCCGCTGAGGACGGTCATCTTGAGAAAGGTCCGGCGGTCAAGATCATAGTTGATGCTCATAGTGTTGGCCCTCCTTCAGCCTTTCAGCGCCGGCGCCTGGGCCACCTCTGCAGCGCGGTGAATGGCTTGCCGTATGCGCAGATAAGTTCCGCAGCGGCAGAGATTGCCGCTCATGGCAGTGTCGATGTCGGCATCGGTGGGATGAGGCGTGTGCCCCAGCAGCGCGGCGGCGGACATGATCTGGCCGGTCTGGCAGTATCCGCATTGGGGCACGTCGAGCGCTTCCCATGCCTGCTGCACAGGGTGGCTGGCGTCCGTGGAGAGCCCTTCGATGGTCGTGATGGCCTCGCCGGCGACGCTGCCTACGTGGGTCATGCAGGAGCGCACCGCTGTTCCGCCAACCAGCACCGTGCAAGCGCCGCAGACTCCCATGCCGCAGCCATACTTGGTCCCTTTCAGTTCCAGCACATCACGCAGAACCCACAGGAGGGGCGTATCAGGCGGTAAGTCCACAGTCCTGAATTCGTTATTCACATTCAGTTTCAGCGGCATTGAGAACACCTCATCGCCGGCGCAGACGGATCACGCCGATGGAAGGATTTGCTGCTGAGAAACTGTATTTGCCGGTACCTAAGGTGTCAAGGGCGCGGGGTGACCGCAGTCACTTGAATTCAGAGCTTTCTTACATAATTCGTCGAAATACTTCTAGATTTGGCCTTCTTGAAAAAGCTACACTCCATTTCATGGTTTGGCATGTCCGGACGGGGATTCGCGCCATTTTACGTTGATTAGTTCCGGCGGGCCAGGTCTCGACCGCACGCTTCGCTGAGGTCAAGAGCTACGAAATGATCAGAAAGTCAAAAATGCCTGATTCATATGCGTCAAATTGCAGTACCTCCCGGCGCGACTTTCTCAAGTCGAGCCTCGTATCTTCCGTTGCAACGGCAGCGCTCGGCGTAACCGCTGGAGCACAGGAATCGACCGCAGCGTCCAACGACAAAGCCGAGCGTCCCTCAGTCATCACTGTGACAAATGTCGAACGCTCGGCGCCACTTCGAAAACCATGGAAGAGCGCAATTGCGACGGGGTATGCCCCCTTGCTTCTGCGCGATGACCTGCAGCGCCATCTGGCAATTCTGCAGCGGGACATCGGGTTTCGCTACTGCCGATTCCATGGCATTTTCCATGATGATATGGCGGTTGTTGCGCGCCGGAAGGACGGGAGCCTGGCATTCCGCTGGGCGCAAGTGGACAAGGTTCTGGACGCGTTGCAAAGGCTCGGCCTGCGTCCGCGGGTGGAGTTATCGACCATGCCTGTGGCGCTGGCCTCCGGAACGGAGACGATCGATGATTGGAGATGGAACGTCACGCCGCCTCGCGATTACGCCGAATGGGGGCAGTTGGTAGGAGCCTTCGCCCGTCATTGTCTGGACCGCTACGGCCTAGAGGAAATTGCGCAGTGGTATTTCGAAGTGTGGAATGAGCCGAACATCGATTTTTGGGCGGGATCACAGGGCGACTACTGGAAGCTCTACGACGTTTCGGCAGCTGCACTCAAGGCGGTCAGTCCGCGCCTGCGTGTTGGCGGGCCGGTCTCTGCCCGGGCTGCTTGGATCTCGGATATGATCTCGCATTGTTCCACGAGAAATGTGCCGTTGGATTTCATCAGCACTCATATTTACCCGCAGGATGAATGGGTGGAGTTTCCAGGTCTGCGGGACAGCCCGCACAAGCCCGGCAAGTTTGTTCCGGATGTGGTGCGGGGCGTCCGCGAAACCGTCCGCCGGTCAGCGATGCCCGATCTTGAAATTGACCTGACGGAGTGGAACAGCCTGGTGCCTTTACCCGGCGGCCAGGTTGCGTGGAACAATAATCAGACTTTGGATGAGGTATCCGCCGCGGCAACGGTTTGCGATCTCGCCATGGCGGTGGATGGAGACTGCGACACTTTTTGCTGGTGGGACGCCAGCGATGTCTTTGAGGAAGGTGGCATGCCGCAGAGCGAGTTTTCCGGCACGTATGGACTGCTGACGCTCAACGGTCTTCCCAAGGCAACGTTGAATGCCTTCCGTTTTCTCAACCGCCTGCGGGGAGGACGATTAGAACTGCGGCATGAGCCCTTGGCGCCGGGGTGCAATTTAGTGGCGACCGGCGAGGGAGAGAAGCTGCAGGTTGTGCTTTGGCACCGCGATCTCTCAGTTTATGGAATTGCGTCGCAAGATCCGTGGACGGGCACGCTGGAATTGCCTTGGGCAGAATCGGCCAAGCCCGTGTTGATACAGGAGAAAATCACGGCGGGCGCCGGGAGTTGCTATGAATCCTGGCGGTCTCTAGGCGGCCCTCAAAACCTCTCACCGATCGAGCGCCACTTGCTGGAAGTTCATGCTGCTCCGGAGGCGCAAGTGTTCCATCCGGACGCAAGTAACGGCCAGGTGACTCACGATTTTCGGCTGCTTCCCGGAGAGGTGGTCTATTTGGAGTCGCGTGTGCAGGGAGAGGCCGCTCTTCCCACAACCCCGCTGCGGCAGGAACTAGCGGCCTGGTATGCAGCAAGACGTGAAAAGTCAAAATGACGGAACAAACTTGCCAGACAGAGCTTTGCCTGACAAGAGAATCCCATGGCCTGATGAGGGGTGACAAGCCTTATTTGAAGCAATATAGGAGCAACATATTGCAGTGAAGGTCATGCCCGGCTCGGAGTCTTTTTTCCACTGGACAGACGCCGTGCCGTGCCATCATCTCCCGATACTTACGTATTGGATTGCTTGTCCGGAGAATTCTGAAAGGACTGAAATGGGAAGAGAACGAATGACTGGATCTAGATTCGCTGGTTCCTGCCCATACCATCCAGACCTTTCCGCACGAAGCAGATGTCAGGGGTAAGAAATGGAGTTCGTTTCAAAGATGACCGATCCTGAATTCCCGAGTCAAAGCAATACCACGCGACGCGATTTTCTCAAGACAAGTCTTGTGACTTCGGTTGCGGCGGCCGCGGTTGGCGTTGCCGCGGCAGGGCAGGAAACTGCCGCACTGCCCAACTCGGAAACAGAGCGTCCGTCCCTCATTACCGTAACCAACACCTCCTCCGCGCGGCTTAGAAAACCCTGGCAAAACTGCATTGCTGTGGATTTACCAGCTACACTCCTGCGGTCCGACCTTCAGAGCCATCTTGCGAAGTTGCAGCGCCACATCGGCTATCGTCACATCCGGACTTACGGGTTCTTCCACGACGAGATGGCCATAGTTGCACGCCGGGAAGATGGGAGCCTGGCGTTCCGGTGGAACCAGGCGGACAAGGCTCTGGATGCGCTGCTGCAGATCGGTCTGCGCCCTTTTGTGAATTTATCCCCCATGCCCGTGGCCTTGGCTTCCGGAGCCACGACCGTCTTTGATTCGGTGAACGCCACCCCGCCCCGCGACTACGCCGAATGGGGCCAGTTAATGGGGGCCTTTGCCCGGCATTGTCAGGATCGCTACGGTTTGGACGAAATCGCGCAGTGGTATTTTGAGGTCTGGAATGAGCCGAACATCAATTTTTGGACGGGCACGCAGGCCGACTACTGGAAGCTCTACGACGTTTCGGCAGCTGCACTCAAGGCGGTCAGTCCGCGTTTGCGGGTGGGCGGGCCGGTCACGGCCCGGTGCGCCTGGGTCGGGGAGATGATCTCGCATTGTTCCCGCAATGGCGTGGCGTTGGATTTCATCAGCACTCATATTTATCCGCAAGATGAATGGGTGTTATACCCGGGTCTGCGGGGCAGCCCGTACAAGCCGGGCAGGTTTGTGCCGGACATGGTGCGCGGGGTCCGCGAGACCGTCCGTCGATCAGCGATGCCGGAATTGGAAGTGCACCTTACGGAGTGGGGCAGCGTGGTCCCTTTGCCCGACGGGCAACTTCTCTGGGACCAAAATCCAAATTCGGCGGATAACCTGTCCGCTGCGGCTACGGCCTGCGATCTGGCCCTGGCGGTGGATGATGACTGCGACTCTTTCTGCTGGTGGACCGCGAGCGATATCGTTGAGCAAGGCGGCATGCCGCAGAGCGAGTTTTGCGGTACCTGGGGATTGTTGACGTCGGGCGGTTTGCCGAAGGCGACGTTGAATGCCTTCAGCCTTCTTAACCGCCTGCGCGGCGGGCGGCTGGAACTTCGATACGAGGCCCTGGCTCCCGGTCGGTGTCTCGTGGCAACAGCGGAAGGGCATAACCTGCAAGTCTTGCTTTGGTACCGCGATCTCTCAGTTTATGGAATTGCGTCGCAAGACCCTTGGACGGGCATCTTGGAAATGCCTTGGAACGAATCAGCCAAGCCCGTGCTGGCACAGGAGAGGATCACGGCTGGCACCGGTAGTTGCTACGAAACCTGGCTATCGCTGGGTTCGCCCCAAAACCTGTCGCCGGCCGAGCATCATTTGCTTGAAGCTCATGCCGTTCCAGAGGCGCGCCTGTTCCTGCCGGATGTGCAAAGCGAGCGGGTCAGTCATTCCTTTCGATTAGTTCCGGGAGAAGTCATTTATTTGGAACTGCGTCCGCAAGGGGCGGGTGCCCTTCCGAGCTGATCAGTGCGGCAGGGACTGGCAACCGGGTATGCGTTTCGACGTGAAAAGTCGAAATGAACCACGTTTTCCTCATCTCTCCCTGCAGATTGTACGACTGAGAATTCAGGACGGACTGAAATCGGAAAAGTGCAGATGAAGGGCTCCGGATTGATTGGTACCCGTCAACAACTCCAAGATCGCTAGCACAAGCTGGCCCGATTGTTCCTTGTAGAATCCATATTTCGGACTTGTTCTTCTTAACATTGAATCGAATCTTCGGAGGCGAGTTGTGGTGCAAATTAAGATGCCTGAAGTGATTGTTGCAGCTGGCAAGATAACCATCTTTGTTGCTGTATTGCTTCTCGTTTGCTTTCCCGCCGGGGCTTTTGCAGATCCGCGAGGTGTCGGCTTTTCCAAACCGGCAGCCTCGGCCGAGGCCTACGACTATGTCGAGATTGTCGTGACCGTGGACAAGCCTGACGCGATGAATCCTTTTACCGATGCTTCGCTCTCGGGAACTTTTCAAACCCTGGACGGCAGCAGAACCTCGAAAGTTGAAGGCTTTTGCGATAGCACTGACGGAAGCCTATACCGCATTCGCTTTATGCCCACGCTACCCGGCGAATACTCGTATACCGTGACCTACAAGCAAGGCCCTTTCGAGCGATCGTCGAAAGGGGTGTTTCACGCGACGGATGGGCATCGCCGCGGCATGATTGCCATCGATCCGGAGCATCCTTGGCACTTTATTTGGGAAGGGACGGGCGAACACTACTTCTTCAACGGTGCAACGGCGTTCTTTCTCATGGGCTGGAAGCAGGACAGTGCAATCGATTTCAGCATAGAACGGCTTCATAGACTGAAAGCCAATCGTATACGTGTATCGATATATGGCCGGGAGAATACCTTCTTCGGTGAACCGGTAATGGTGGGGCCGAACTGGGATGTCGATCTGGCTCCGTGGGCGGGCGAGAATCCCGACGATTACGATCATCCGGGTTGGGATTATTCGCGATTCAATGTGCCCTATTGGCAGAAGTTCGAAAGGATGCTTAAGTTCGCGCGCGAACGAAACATGATCATTTCCCTGATTCTCGACATGGGAGACAGCTACGTCCATCCATCTGCGGGCAGCGAGGATGAGCATCGCTACATCCGTTACGCAGTCGCCAGGTTCGGGGCGTTCTCCAACATCACTTGGGACTTGGGCGACGATCTTGATCGGTACCGCGACGAGAAGTGGGCTCATGAGACAGGAACGCTGTTGCAAGGGTGGGATCCTTACAAGCACCTGGAAACAAGCCATCCCACGCAGATAGCTCATCAAGATAGGGCCTCGAGTTGGTTCGGCTTTACTTCTTACCAGGATTGGTCGCGCGACCAGCATCGCCTCATGCTGGAGTCGAGAGAACTACAGTTACAAACCGGTCGGATCATTCCTCAGACCAACGAAGAGTACGGATACGAGGACCACTATCCGCTTTGGGCGATTCCCGGGTCCGATTCGGAAGATGAGCTGCGCCGGACTGCATGGGACATCGCGATGGCCGGTGGATACCAGACGGCTGGAGAAACTGCTCGTCGCGGAACCAATATCTGGCCGGACACAGGCGGAGGATGGATGAACGGCCGAGGCGACGATACGATGACGTTGCTCCTTGAATATGGGCATATGGTCGACTTCTTCACCAGCTTTGAATGGTGGAAGACGAACCCCCACGATGAGCTGGTGAGCAAGGGGAACTATTGTCTTGCGGATCCCGGCCGCACGTATGCCGTATATCTTCCGAATGGAGGCAACGTGACTGTTCAACTTCAGCCGGGGCGCTATCGTGTTTACTGGTTTAGCGCCTTGACTGGAGAGATTATCGATCTGCCGCCTGCGGATGGTCCCGAATGGACTTCACCCGCTTCGCCAGATCAACATGACTGGGCTTTGCTGCTCCAGAGAATGTAAGAGGATGGGCCGCGTCGAAAGTCGCATTTGACTGTCCCCTTTTTCCCAGCGAATTAACTCTGGCGCCAAGACCGCGTGATTTCGTAATGACCGGAAATGTACCGCCGTCTCCAGACCCGCACTCGGTCGAAAGGGATTTCCAAATCACGCAGCCACGGCACCAGGGCGTGCCTGTTGCGAATGCGCTTCTCCATTTTTTCGCGTTGCGGGACAACGGGGCGGAGCTTTCTATTCAAAAGGCGCCAGTATCCGCCTGAGCGGTTGTTTGGGACGGCTGCGCCCGCGAGCTGTGAGTGGCGCCGAAAACGGACGCCAAAAAGATCGCCCGCCTGGAGCGCAGGATTGCGCAACTGGAGGCCGAGAACGAGCGGTCGCATTGGCTTCTGGAGAAAGCCTTGCCCGCAGGCAAGCGCCAAGCGGCGCGGTTCTCGCGCCGCCATCCAACTGAAGTCTGTAATTGACTTTTTCACAACTCAGCGATTCCGCGGGCCTTGCAAGCCAAATTGCTCGCGAAAAGATTGCTGTAAGTAGTCAATCCTGCACGTTTTTCTGCAAAGTTAATAAAAGCCTTAATCAGTTGAGAGGATCGCAACAAAAAATAATGGAAATTCAATAGACCAGAGTTTGCCTGCGGAGATACGTTGCGATCCGAGGTTGCAAACTCCGAGTAGGGTTTGCTTTTGGATCTGACAGTCATCGCTAACTGCAACGCAACAAGCACCTGGCATCCAGGTGGCCTTTAAGGAGTATGCATTATGAGAAGAATGATTGCGACGTGCAATAGCTCAGTGACGAAGTGTTTCACCATCCTGGCGCTGTTGCTGCTGATAGTCTCGTTTGGCGTGTTTGCGCGAGCGACGACAGCAACCTTCGGAGACTCGAGCGTGCTTTCATCCAGAACTTACCTCGCAGGGGGACGTGCGCTTGCCTATGAGGCGTCGCCGACCTCAAGCGGGAGCGTTACGAGCATTTCAATCTACTGCGGCGGCGGCATCGATGGAACGGTGAGTGTCGCGCTTTACGATGCAACAGGGTCGAGCGGCGGTCCGGGGAAACTGCTGACGCAAGGATCGGCCACCGTAGACGACAACAACATGGCTTGGGCAACCATTAGCGTAACGCCCTACAACGTAGTCTCCGGAACAAAATATTGGATTGCAGCGGCCGGTTTTAGTGCGCAATTCGAGTACGCCTATAACACCGCCTCCAAACCCATTAACGTATACTGGACCGCCTCGTCGTTCGCGAGCAATCCGACCATCAACGATGGCACCTATGACCAGAACGTCTCAATCTACGCAACCCTTACAGTTTCATCCGGCGTTCCGGTCAATACGGCGGTGCCGGTCATTTCAGGCTCCACCGTAGTAGGGGACACCCTTACATCGTCTACGGGAACATGGACCAACAGCCCAACGTCCTACACCTATCAATGGAACGAGGACGGGACGGCGATCTCGGGGGCGACATCGTCGTCTTACGTGCTTGTATCGAGCGAAGTTGGGGATACCATCACGGTAACCGTTACCGCGTCGAATTCGAGCGGCTCAGGCTCGCCGGCGACAAGCACTTCCGTTGGTCCGGTCACGTCCGGGGCTCCAGTGAACACGGCGCTTCCAACCATTTCCGGCACGGCGCAAGTAGGGGACACTCTCACAGCGTCGACGGGAACATGGACCAACAGCCCAACGTCCTACAGCTATCAATGGAATGAAGACGGGACGGCTATCTCGGGGGCGACATCGTCGTCTTACACGCTTGTATCGGGCGAAGTTGGGGATACCATCACGGTCACGGTAACGGCGACCAATTCCAGCGGCTCAACGCCGGCGACAAGCAGTGCCGTTGGTCCTGTGACCGCGTCCGGGGCTCCAGTGAACACGGCGCTTCCAACCATTTCCGGCACGACGCAGGTAGGGGACATTCTCACAGCGTCGACGGGAACATGGACCAACAGCCCAACGTCCTACAGCTATCAATGGAATGAGGACGGGACAGCTATCTCCGGGGCGACATCGTCGTCTTACACGCTTGTATCGGGCGAAGTTGGGGATACCATCACGGTCACGGTAACGGCGACCAATTCCAGCGGCTCAACGCCGGCGACAAGCAGTGCCGTTGGTCCGGTCACAAGCGCGAGCTCTTCAGCCCAAGATCCCGGGCCAAGCGCGGCCTTATTCGCTTCTCCCTATTACGTCTGCGACACAAACTATTACGTATCCACGTCGGGGAGCGACACGACCGGCACGGGCAGTTCAAGCGAGCCCTGGGCAACTCTGCAACACGCTAACGGCGAGCTTCCGTCCGGTGGAAATGCTGAGGGCTATTGCATCAATGTGGTGGCGTCGGCGACAGCCTATGCGGGCGTATCGATAAGCGCCGGCGGAAATTACGCGTCCTCAACCGGCTATGTTGTCTATCGCTGCACGACCATGGATGGTTGTACCGTCAATCAAGACGCATCGGGCCAGGTCGCTGATTTTTATATCTCGCCTGGAGCGAACTACGTGATGATCGACGGCTTCACGATGACAAACAACAATGTGAATTACGGGCAAGGCGTCGAAGTCTACAATTCGAATACTTGCTGCTCAAGCCACCACATTTGGGTGCTGAACAGCATCATTACTCAGCAAGGTCAGTCGGGAATGCAATTGAACGATGGCGAATATTTCTACGCCATCCATAACACGATTTACGCCAATTCGAATGCGTCATGCAGCGCACAAGGGTCAGGCATATCCATTTGCACCCCGAAGGCGTTTACCAGCTATTCGCCAACCGGCGACGATAAAGACAACCCAAATTCGCTCATCGGCTCGTTTGTTACCGGCTCGTCGTTCTTTCACAATGTGGTCGAATGGAACGTTCTCTATAACAACGCCTTGACGCAATGCGGAACCGCGGGCGATGCATATGATACGGATGGCAACAATATCATCATGGACACGTTCTCAGCTTCGGGCGGGAATACAGCGAACTACCCGGACCAGACACTGATCGGATTCAACGTGGTGTATAACGCAGGCGGTGGCGGCGTTCATATCTTCAATTCCGAATATGTCACGGTGGCAAATAACAGTTGCTACAACAATTATTTGGACCCGTATAATAACGGGTCGGAGCGAGCGTGTATCGACTCGGCGAACAGTTTTGGTGACACCTACCTCAACAATATCGCCGTCGCCATACCGGCCTCCCATACGACCTGTGCATACACCACCGTTCCCTACGCCATGTGGAACAATGCAATTATTGGATCGCCGCCATCAGGCGATGCGGCAGATACGTTCAGCAACAACATCACGGACATCATGGGAAGCTATACGAGCTGCCAGGGGGAAATCGCGATGTATAGCCCCGACACCTACTCGTCTTCCTCAAACAAGGAAGCCACAAATCCGCTCTGGGTCAATGTCGGGAATACGTCGGTTGGAACGGAGACAACCCAGCCGGTGGGCACGAACTTCTCCTTGCAATCGGACAGCCCTGCCATTGGCTACGGCTTGACTGAGACCTACTTGCCGTCTCAATCCGTCGATGTCGGTGCGTGCGCCCATACTTTGGCGACGTGTCCTTAGCAAGATATTGGCGATTGGATGCTCGAAGAATGGGAGAAAAGAGCCCAGTTTGGTTTGGGTCTAGTTGAAGTTTTGGGATTAGGCCGGGCGTGTGCGGCGGAAGGCGTAGCTCGAAGCCGCACGCGCCCCTTTCATCTGGACCCGAAGGGTGGTTCGCGCACCTCAAGTCCTTCCTTGATGACGGCGCGACCGGATTTAAACGTGATCCCGCGCACCTCGTGGACCGCCCTGACCCGAAACGCCAATACGTGAATGGCCATAGCGAGCCGGAAACGCACACTAAAGCGTGCTGATGGCGCGGAATTCAGAATTCGTCATTCATAGATGGCGGGGTCGGGAAGGCGCAGCGGGCGACGAAACCACTGCGTACGCAGGCCGACAACCAAAAGACCGGCGATGAGCCACAGGGTACCTGCGATCTTGGCCGGAGCGGCCAGCCCCCACCAGATGATTCCGCAAAAGATGAAACCCAGGCCAGGAAGGACGATGTCGATGAAGATTTTTGGGGAGCGACTGCGCGGGCAATGAACCCAGCATTGCCAAAACACCGCGGCGTTGACGCCCATGAAGCCGAGAAAGGCGCCAAAGTTGAGAACTTCTGCGGTCAATTCATAGCTCAAAAACTGAGCGCCGATGAACGCGGCTGCGCCGATGAGAATCACATTGAGGTCGGGTGTGTTGTGGACGGGATGAAGCCGGGCGAAGATGCGCGGGGGGAGAATGTTTTCGCGGCTCATGCCGAAGAGCAAACGCGCGGCGCCTACCTGGGAGGTGAGTCCGGCGCCGATCTGCGCGACAACCATGAGCAGGGCGGTGGATTGCAGCAACAGCAGGCCGCCGACACGGCCGGTTACGTCGACGAAGGCGGTCTCAGGATTTCGAAATGAAGTGTAATCCGGCCAGACAAGCTGGCCGAGATAAACGAGCAGGCCACCGAATAGTCCAGTAAAGATGCAGACGCCAACTGTGGCCAGCATGACGTTTCGGCGCGGGTTTTTGACCTCTTCAGCCAGAGTGGTGACTGCGTCAAAACCGAGATAAGTCAGTGCCGCGAATGACGTAGCCGAGGCGATGCTCCGGATGCTGAAAGTAGAGGGATTGAAAAAGGGCGTGAGCGAGAACAGGCCGGCGATGCCGTGGCGGATCCAAAGGAATCGGACGGAAAGGACGATGAACGTGCAGAGTACGGCGAACATCATGACCAGGAGAACGCGATTGGTCCGCGCCGTGGAGCGGATGCCATGGAGGTTGAGAAGCGTGATGCCGACGGTGAAGATGCCGCTGCCAACTGCGAATGGCATCCATGGAATTGCGCGCCGGAGGTTGAGTGCAGCATAGATGACGCAAAAGACGGGAATCACGAGATAATCGAGCAGCATGGCCCACCCAGCGGCGAAGCCCAGGTAGGGATGGATACCGCGGCCGACATAGGTGTAAGCGGAGCCGGCGGAGGGATAGAGGGAGGCCATTCTTCCATAGCTGATGGCGGTGAGAATCATCGCGATCATGCTGGCCAGGATGGTTACGATCGCATGACCTCGAGAGCGCGCATCAGCTAATCCAAAAACGGTGAGCGTGGCGCTTGGCGTCACGGCCACAACACCGTACCAGAACAGGTCTGCGAGGGAGAGGACGCGCTGGAGATGTGGACCGGTGGTGGAACTCCGGAGATCGTTGGCCATTTGGCTCATGGTTTTTGGGCTTCCTCCTGGTCGGGCTGGGAACTCCCCGTTGACTTTCAGCATTGGGCAAGACCCGCGTTATCCAATTCGATCTGGTATGGTCGATTCAGCGTTTTGCCGTGAGATGGGCATTCGAACAGGTTGGTAATCCTCAATGATTGAAATCTTTCGAATGTTGATTCTCAAGTTTTCGCATTCAATTCGAGCACTGGTTGAAACGCGCTGGGCGAATTTTTCTGCAATAGGGAAGAGCGCATGAATCGGATTGACTTGGATCATCGCCATGCGGTCGTGACCGGCGGGGCTCAAGGTATTGGACTGGCCATCGCATTCAGGCTGCTGGAATCGGGCGCAACCGTTTCCCTGTGGGATCGCGACGCGGAGACCTTGTCTGCGTCCGCGGCGCGGCTGGGGGAGATTGGAGGCGCTTGCACAATTGCGGTGGACGTGACGCACGCGGATGCGGTGGAGGCCGCCGCGGAAGCCACGGTACGGGAGCATGGCAAGATCGATATCCTGGTGGCCAATGCCGGCATCGCCGGCGCCAACCACAAGCTCTGGGAATATCCGGTGGAAGACTGGAACCGGGTGGTCGATATCAATCTCTCCGGCATTTTTTATTGCTGCCGCGCGGTGGTTCCGTACATGATCCGGCAGAACTACGGGCGGATTGTCAACGTTGCTTCGATCGCCGGGAAAGAGGGAAATCCGAATGCTTGTGCGTACAGCGCTTCGAAGGCCGGCGTGATTGCCTTGACAAAGTCGCTGGGCAAAGAGACAGCGGACCGGAACATTGCGGTGAACTGCATTACTCCAGCTGCGGCGAAGACGAGTCTGTTTGCCCAGATGACCGACGAGCACATTCATTACATGCTTTCCAAAATCCCCCGCGGGCGGTTTCTCGAATTGACTGAAATCAGTTCCATGGTGGCGTGGCTGGTTTCTGAGGAGAACTCGTTTACCACAGGAGCGGTATTTGATCTGAGCGGCGGGCGCGCGACATATTGAGAGGCCGTGTGCCGGAGACGATGCTGCATTCGTGGATCTTCGGACCGCTGTTCTGCGCATGATTATCCGCCCCTCATTGTGCCGGTAGACGAATGCGACTGCAACTAATCACCCGGTCTGTTGTTATTCGTCGGTGACGCAGCCCTGGCTGGCGCTCCTGACAGTCTCGATGGAGTCGGCGATCAGATCTCGGGAGGGAAGAGAAAAGCTCATGCCTGCGCTGCCCATCGAAATGGCATCACTGACTCCAATGGTATTGAAGCGCATGCCAGCCATTCCTGCAGCAGCGACGCCTTCCTTCACTTTTTCAGAAAGACGCAGCAGATGCATGTTGCAGGGATTGCCCTCGAACCACGTGCTCACGATACCCACCTGCGGCTTGCTCATGTCGGCGTCACGGAGGCCCGCCGCATACAACATGGCCTGGGATCCACCTTGAGATTTGGGTTGAGTAACCGTTGCGCTGATTTCATTCAGAAGGGACCGTCTGGATTCGGTGGGCATAGTCACCTCGAGTGTGGATGAAGGGCGATTGTGGAACCACAAAATGTCGTTGCAGTATAGATTTAGCGGCTGGTAACTGTAAATTATTGTATCTAATCATATATATATCAATAAGTTAACGAAGTTATTAATGCAATAATAGTGAAGACGCGGTGAATCCACATTTTGACCCAGGAGGGCTTTCGAACATGCATTCAGGAGGCGTACCAGCGGGCGATGGCAAGGTCGCGGTAATTACCGGAGCAGGCAGTGGCGTGGGCCGGGCCGTGGCTCTGGGTATGCACTATGCCGGATATTCGGTGGTGCTGGCCGGCCGCCGCAGTGCAAAGCTGGAGGAGACGGCGATGGCGGGGAACGGCGGCGCGCGCATGGTGTGCGTGACTACCGATGTCGGCGCGCCCGATTCGGTAAAGGGATTGTTCAGATGCACGCGGGAGGAGTTCGGCCGCCTGGATGTGCTGTTCAACAATGCGGGCGCCAATGCTCCGGGAGTTCCGATGGAGGAACTCAGCTACTCGCAATGGATGGAAGTGGTGAATGCGAATCTGACCGGCGCCTTTTTGTGTGCCCAGGAGGCGATTCGGCTGATGAAAGCGCAGCGGCCGCGGGGAGGAAGAATTATCAATAACGGATCGCTCTCAGCGCATGTTCCGCGGCCTCATTCAGCGCCATACACGGCTACGAAACATGCCATATCCGGGCTGACCAAATGCATTGCGCTTGATTGCCGCAACGACGATATTGCCTGTGGGCAGATCGATATTGGAAACGCGGTGACGGAAATGAGCGAACGGCTGGCCAGCGGAGCGCTGCAGCCCAATGGCAGCATTGTTGCTGAACCGAGGATCGATGTGAAGCACGTTGCCGACGCGGTGCTGTACATGGCCAGCCTGCCGCTCGACGCCAACGTGCAGTTCATGACCGTGATGGCGACGAAGATGCCGTTCATCGGGCGCGGGTGAGCACTCTAGTTGCGGACTTGGAAGGTTTCGCGCGACCGAGCCTCCACGAGCTTTCCGCGCGAGAGCCCATTCGCCTCATATTCTGAATCGTAAATTCCAGGTTGTACCGGACGTGGGTGCGCATGGCGGCATCGGCCACCACCTGATCAGTAGAAGAGATGGCTTGAATGAGGTCGGAATGAAAATGCGGTGGAACAGGAGGCTGTTCACCGACCAGGTCGAACATGGAGTTATAAAAGAGGACATCGTTGCTCTCGATGAGGCGGCAGAGGGCGACCGAGCCGGAGCACTCGGAGATGCGCATGTGCAGCCGGACGTGGGCCGTATTGACTTTGAAAACCAGTTCGGAATTCTCAGGATTGGCATAGCGCTGCCGATACAGATCGTCCAGTTCAGCGGCCAGCTTGCTTAGTTCGCGGCGTTCGGCCATGCCGGCCCTCTCCGCAAAGAGACGGGCCGTTTGGCTTTCCAGCGCCTCGCGCACGACAAAACGGTCACGGATATCGGCCTCGGAGGGGATGCGAATCCGGGTTCCCACCTGCGGCCGGCTTTCGATGAGGCCCTCCTGCGTGAGCCGTTGAATTGCGTCGGAGATCGGAATGATGCTCATGCCCAACTCGGCAGCGAGGCGGCGCCGCGAGATGGCCGCGCCGAGAGGAAAACGCCCTCTCAGGATTTGCTCGCGAATCGCCCGATATGCCTGTTCTCGCAGGCCCTGCAGTGCCGGTCTGGTTCGGTTTCTGTGATTTCCCGCCATTGCTTCGATCCTTTGACTTACCGCTCAGGGCAGTTGCGTCTTATCGCACCGCCAGAGGCCCCGGTTCTTTGTACCCCGAGCCCCGCCGGACCCAGAAGTTCAATCCAATTCGGATTCCTACCATAACACTAATCAATCAGTTTGCGCTATCTGCTGAGAAGCGGCAGGCGTGCTCCTGAGTGTAGCGTTCTGGATCGAAAATGCACTTTCTGCCGGAGGGCTCGCGCCACAGATCGCGCGAGCGATCGGGAAAAGAGTAAGCTACAAAGCATCAATAACTTGGCAGGATGACGGCAGGCGCCTCAAACGAAATGGGAGGAGCCGCCCGTTTTTTCGGTTGACATGCCATTGGCCTGAGGCTATGTTTGTTTTTCTGAAATAACAGTAATGCCGTCAGTAACCTCGGATCTCCGGATTTAACTAACCTTCCCGTTTGCGACTCCAGGCGATCGCTCTGTCGAAAGGACACATGTCACGGTTCCGGCTCCACGTTTTATTTCTTCTTGTCGCGTCTTTCGTGTTCGCTCAGGCTGCGCAGCCACAACCCAATGCGCGGATTACCGGACCGCTGGTGGTTTCAAGGAATCCGCGCTACTTCAAGGATCCCAGCGGAGCGGTTGTGGTTTTGAACGGCTCACAAACCTGGAACACATTGCAGGACTGGGGTACCGATGGTGAGGTATCGACTCTGGATTTTGATGCGTTCGTGAAGTTCCTCAGCGATCATGGCAACAACTTCACACTGCTGTGGCGCGTAGAGCAACCGAAGTTCTGCGATCTTCCGGTGAACGACGGAAAGCCGCCGGAGTTCACGGTTTCTCCTCAGCCGTGGCAAAGAACGGGTCCGGGAAGAGCGACGGATGGCGGATTAAAGTTCGATCTGACGAAGTTCGACCAAAGCTACTTCGATCGCCTGCGCTCGCGGACAGAGGCACTGAACAAGGCTGGAGTTTATGCCGGGGTTTATCTGTTCACGGGCGAGTTCCTCAATCTTTATCGATGCGCGTCAGACGGCTATCCGTTTACCGGCGCCAACAACATCAATGGTGTTGGCGATGGCTATGTGAACGGAGCACAGGGCAATGGTTCCATCGAAATGACGGCGCCCAATGAAATAACCTGGTTCCAGGATGCCTTCGTCGACAAAGTTATAGACACGCTCAATGATCTCCCGAATGTGCTTTGGATCGTGTCCGAAGAGGCGCCGCCCACCTCCCTCTGGTGGAATGATCACCTGATTGCACATGTCAAAGCTTACGAAGCGGGCAAGCCCTATCAGCATCCTGTCGGATACGCGGCGCCCATTCGGACTCCGGATTCTGTCATCTACAATTCCGCCGCGGACTGGGTCGCGCCGGATGCAACAGTTTCCCCGACCTCCTCTTGCGGCTCGGGAAAACCTGCCTGCAAGGTCAATGTCAACGACAGCGACCATTCATACTGGGAAATGTGGCTCCGCACGCCTCAGGAAAACAGGAATTATATATGGGAAAACACGCTGAACGGCAATTCTGTTCTTTTCATGGATCCCTACCTGGTGTATTACCCGCGCCAGAGCCGGAATATGTGCCTGTCGCCGAGCCATGGCATCTGTCGTGAGCCAGATCGGCGCTATGAAAACTTCAGAAACAATCTCGGCTATGCCTTGAAATACGCCGGCAGGATGAATCTTGCTGTAGCTACTCCTCGCCCCGACCTCAGTACGACCGGATATTGTCTTGCGCAAACAGCACCAGCAGGCGCGGAGTACCTGATCTACGCCCCTTCCGGCGGCGGTTTCGAAGTGGATCTCTCGGCCATGTCCAACACAAGGATGCTGGAAGTGGAATGGCTTAATCCGGCCACCGGCGCGGCTGTCCACACAGATTCAATTCACGCTGGCGCCCGTGCCCAGGCGTTCACTGCGCCCTTCAGCGGGGATGCGGTCCTTTATCTGGTGGATACATCGGGGCACGCCACCGTCGACGATCGTAGCTACTGATGTATCAGTACTATAGAAGCTTCACATTTCATTACATTTGCGATTGGTGCTGTCTCTAAAAACAACTTTCATCTGTTGACAGTAAAATCTCATCGGCTGTAAAGTTACTGCAATTACAGTAACCGGTACTCCCTTCTCGCAGGGGAATGTGAATTGTGAATACAGCCGCGCCAGCTGGGTTTGGGCGGCGTTGCTGAACTGTGATGACGATGGGCCAACCTATGACCGGCGGAACGCAAGGCGGCTACGTATCATCAGAATCCGAGGTCAACACTCCCGCACTCCTGATTGACCTGAACGTCATGGAGTCGAATCTGGCCAAAATGGCCAGCTTCTTTGGGGATGGGCCCACGCGGCTGCGCCCACATTACAAGAATCATAAAAGCCCGGCGCTTGCCAGGCGGCAGGTGGCGTGCGGCGCCATTGGAATGAGTTGCGCCACGCTGGCTGAAGCGGAGGCGCTGGTAAGGCACGGAATCAAAAACGTTCTGATCGTGAACGAAATTGCGGGACGAGCAAAGATGGAGCAGCTGGCCCGTCTATCGCGCGATGCCGACGTAGTAGTCGCGGTGGATAACGAGAAGACCGTTTCGGCGCTGTCAGCGACGTCTGCGTGGATGAACGTGGAATTAAGCGTGGCCGTGGATGTGAACACGGGGATGGGCCGCTGCGGAGTGGCGCCGGGAGAACCGGCTCTTGCGCTGGCGAGCAGTGCGATGACGCAGGGACTTCGATTCCGCGGTCTGACGGGATACGAAGGCCATTGCGGGCGGCTGCAGCCAGGCCCTGAGAAGGTGGATGCGTGTACCGCTGCGATGGAGAAGCTGGTCGGCACGGCAAAGCTTATTCGAGAGCGCGGCATGCAGGTTGATATTGTGAGTGCCGGCGGAACGGGAACATATGCTATCTCGGGGAGGGTTCCGGGCGTGACCGAGATACAGGCGGGATCTTACCTTCTGATGGACACCGATTACCGCACAGTTTGCAAAGATTTTGATTTAGCTTTGAGCGTGCTCGGCACCGTGATCTCGATGACGGGTAACGAGCGGCTGATCGTGGATATCGGCCTGAAGGCGATCAGCAGCGAGCGGGGCATGCCGGTGCTGAAGAATGTGGAGGGGGCGCGGCTCCGGAAGCTGAACGCCGAGCACGCAATCGTCGACATAATCGATCCCAGTCTGACGCTCGACGTGGGGGATCGAATTGAGATCTGGGCGCACTACAGTGATGCAACGGTGAATCTGCACCGGAGAATGTATGGGGTGCGCGACGGGCAGGTAGAGGAGATCCTCGAGCTGGAGGGATGGGACGAGGGTGAATAGATATGCTAACTGGGCGTGGGGGCACTGGCTCCATGAGCGTTTTGCCTGATTTTCTCGAGCACGCGTACGACCTCCACGTGCACAGCGCACCGGACGTCGATCCCAGACGATTCAACGATATTGAACTGACCCGGGAGGCCCAGCGGGCGGGGATGGGAGCGATTCTGATCAAATCGCACCAGAATTCGACGGTGGAACGGGCGTGGCTGGTGTCGAAGATGGTTGCCGGGATCAAGGTATACGGCGGCCTGGTGTTGAACAGTACGGTTGGGGGACTGAATGTTGCGGCAGTGGAGCTGGCGCTGAGCCTGGGTGCGAAAGAAATATGGATGCCTACGAGATCGGCTCTCAATCATCGCTTGTATCACGGCCAGACAGGCGGCATCACCGTGCTGGATGCGGATGGCGAGCTGGTTCCAGAGGCGCTGGCAATTGTGGATGCGATTGCGAAATACGATTGCATCCTGGGAACGGGGCATTTGAGTCCGCGCGAATCGGCGTCGCTGATTCATGAGGCCAGGAAGCGCGGCGTAAAGAAGATACTGGTAACTCATCCAGAGTGGGCGCCGACGTTTTTTGAGGTGGAACAGCAAAGGGAACTCGCAAGCCTTGGGAATGTGTGGTTTGAACGATGCTTTGTTTCGACAACCGAGCTGTGTGGTTCAGTTCCATTCAAAGTCATCGAAGAGGCGATCATCGGAGCCGGCGTGGAGACGACGGTGCTCTCGACCGACCTGGGCCAGCCGCAGACACCTCCGCCAGTGGAGGGTTTGTGCCTGTATGCGGAACAGCTGCTCGGCTCCGGCTTCGGGCGCGAGGATGTTCGCCAGATGATGTGCATCAACCCGGCACGCCTGCTGGACGAAAAGGAGTGAGGGAATTGTGAGAGTCTTCAAGGGTGCATTGATCGGGTGCGGATTCTTCTCGCAGCATCATCAGGAAGCCTGGCGCCGCATGGCAAACGTGCGGATTGTGGCCGCGTGCGACCGCGACATCGAGAGGGCGCGGGCAGTTGCAGAGCACGCCTACGTATCAGTGGAGGAGATGCTGAACGCCGAGGAACTCGACTTTGTGGACATTGTTACGCGCTCGCTGACGCACTTGGAGATAATTACCACGGCGGCACAGAATGGTCTGGCGATAAGCTGCCAGAAGCCGATGGCGCCGAACTGGGAAGACGCCTGCCGCATCGTTGAAATTGCAGAGGCCAATCGAGTCCGGCTGATGATTCACGACAACTGGCGATGGCAACCGTGGTATCGCGCAGCCTATAAGATGATTACCCGCGGCGACATAGGCATTCCACTCGCATATGGCTTCCGCTGCCGCTGGAAGGACGGAGGCGGCGCTGCGCCCTATCCGAAGCAGGCTTATTTCCGTGATGTTCCACGGTTGATGATTGACGAAACGCTGGTGCACCACATCGACACCGCCCGTTTTCTTTTCGGAGATATTTCGTCGGTGTATGCGCAAGCCAGGAGGGTGAATCCCCGCATACGCGCCGAAGACCACGCCATGCTGATGCTGCGGCACGCAAACGAGGTGATGGGATCGATTGATGGTCACAGCTTCCTGGCGCACGAGGAGAACTCGCCCACCCTGGATGAGGCGACCTTCGAAGGCGATTCAGGATCGATTCGGGTGTGCGCGCGGGGCGAGATCTGGGCGGGAGACAGGAAGATTTGGACGGATGATTTTTCCCGCGGATACCGGGGAGACAGCGTGTATGCGGCGCTGGCTCACTTCATTCAATGCCTCGAAACTGGCTTGCCGTTTGAGTCTGAGGCCCGCGAATACCTGGAAAAGACGTTTGCCGTGGTTGAGGCAGCGTATGCCAGCCTGTTTTCGAGACGCTCGGTAGAGATTGAGGAGATTGTGGCGCGGAGTGCGCAATGAGTTGCCGGAGACGCCCTTGCGCACCAGCGTCTCGGACCAATGGCTGACCTGCTGACCTTCCGTTTCCAGCAGAACGGCGGTCCGCTGCAGGTTGCGCAAGCGGCGCTCCGCTGCGTTCATACTAGCGTGCCCCGCACAGCCGATCTGCCTCCGCATCCAGCGACGCGTTCAACGTCTCCTCCACCGTCGCCCGCACTACCTCGTCCCAATGCGCTTGAAAGCGCCCTTCATCGATCTGTACCACCGGCCCCAATGCCGCCGGCCTCCCACTGGCAGGACCTACTCCCGCTTCCATCCCTGGCTCCATCTTCCTCGCCTCAGAGGTCCCGCTCCTCCTGCTTGTACCTGCCTCCCAGGCTCCAACTCAAATCAAATGTGCGAAAAACATCGTACGCAATCAATGCGCACTGATTTTGATTGACAATCGCAAATCGAATGGAGTAATTGTGTATGGCAGTTATCGATAAAGCTATCGATAGCTTACTGGAGATTGCTGGTCCCGGGTTGAATTGCCTTTGGGCTAGAGCGAACGGCAAAACGAGAACTCCAGTATGCACGCAGGACGCGGGCGGAGATTTCTCAACGGGCGCGAATCGTTCCACATTGAGAAACAACAGGACGAAGATGATTAACCGATCCACCGGTTCAGGTGGATCTTAACGGCGTGATTTCGGCCTGTACGATCTTTGGTTCCGCAAAGTTAACGATTACTGAGTCGTTAGCTTCAAAGAAGCTCAATACGCGCGACGGAAATATGCGCGGACTGGGCGACGGTAAGGTGCGATTCGGAGCAACAAGGCATCAGAGTCGACGATTACTAACCCAAATGTTTCAGGAGGCTACACATGGAGACGCAAAAGGATTTGTGCAGCTATCGGCTGCAAGGAAAGGACGCCCTAGCGCCACGGAAGAGCTGGTTGAAGCGTACTTTGATTGGAGGAAACCGGATGAAGCTATACGCGGTTTGTGGCATGTTTGTGGCTATCTGTCTGATGATTAGCCCGTTGTCCGCTCAGGTGAAGTCCAGCGCGATTACTGGTATAGTTACGGATCCGAGCGGGGCCGTCGTACAGAGCGCGACGGTAACCGTTCTGAATGAAGAGACCGGTTTGAGCGTGGAAACCAGGACCAGCGATAAGGGCGAATATACTGTGCCCTATCTCTCGATCGGCCACTACACACTGGTGATCAATGTTACCGGGTTCGAATCTTACCGCAAGACCGGCATCGTTCTGGAGAGCGCGACCACCGTGCGCGAGGACGTTTCTCTGGTGCTCGGCCAGACGAACGCCACCGTTACGGTGAGGGCTGATGCACTGGCTCTCCAAACCGAGAGCCCAACCGTACAGGCGGCTATAGGCCAGGAACTCATCCAGACTCTTCCCAACATCAATGGCAACCCACTTTACTGGTCTTCGCTGCAGGCCGGCGTAGTACCCGACTCGAATATGCTTAACAGTCAGGCGCTGGGCGTCGGATTCACGGATCGGCAATCCATGTCCGAGTTCCGTATCAACGGCACTGAATTAGGCAGCAACGATATTCAGCTCGACGGACTTTCGATCCAGGGCGCGGCCTGGCATGAAACCGCCGTCGTTCCAAATCCCGACTCGCTCCAGGAAGAGAGCGTCACCACCAATACTTTTACCGCCGACACTGGCGATGCCTCGGGCGTGGTCTCGATGACCACCAAGAGCGGCACCAATGACTTCCACGGCGATCTCAATTACATGCTCCGCAATGAGGACCTTAACGCCAACGGATTTTATAACAACTATTACGATATCCCACGCCCCATGTACCGGCTGCTTCAAGGCGGCGGCAGTATAGGCGGTCCGGTAATCGTCCCCAGGCTGTTCAACGGGGAAAAAAAGCTGTTCTTCTTCGTATCGTACCTGCGCCTCACCCATTCGTCGCCTGACACCTTCCTTGGCAAGGTGCCAACCGGCCCAAACTCCGTCACCGGCTACAAGGGCGAGCGGAACGGCGACTTTAGTGAGACAATGGTCCCGAATGTGAACGGCGTTCCCGAGAACGTCAACATTTACAATCCCTTCACTGCGGCGCCGTATAACGACAGTACGACCACCTTTGCGCGCCAGATCTATCCCAACGCGATCGTGACCAACTCCAGTCAGTACGGCCTGGCGATTTTGAACGCCTACCCCCTCCCGAACCGTACGCCCAGCGATGCCTATAACGACAACAACTATTACTTCTCGGGCACTATACCCGAAGTTCGCAATAGTTTGAATGCCCGGGCTGACTATAAGCTCGGACAAAAGCAATCGCTCTATTTCACTGGCGGGCTCGCAACAGGCTCGATTAATCAGCCTAACGCATGGGGATCCAAAAGCGCGTTTGAAAACATGCCAGTATGGCCCGGTCTTACCAAGGACCAAAATCCCTATGGCGCGATAGGCGATACCATCACCCTGAATCCAACCACCGTGGTCGATCTACGGTATGGCGTGACCCACATTCACACTCAGTCCCGGATACCGCCCGCAACGGGAATCGACGGTTCGACGTATGGCGTGCCCTCCGCAGTGGGAGCTCTGGGCACGTTAAGCGGGGACACGCCCTCTGTAGGAAACTTCAATACAAACGACAGCGCCAATCAGGGCAACTACACGCAGCTGGGCGATCCCGAATGGGATAACAAGCTTGAGGCCCAGCTCAACCACAACGTTACCGGCAGCATCACCAAGGTGCTCGGCAACTGGACTTTGAAGGAAGGCGCCGAGTACCGGGTCGATCTCGGGAACTGGACGGATCTTGTGTGGCCGACCCCCGCCATTGGAGTTCAGGATGGTGAATTCAACATGCCTTCCGGCTCAGGGGAGTATGGAAGCGCCAATGGATACAATGATTCGGCGCTGATCACGGACCCCGCCGATGAGGGGTACAGCCTGGCCTCTGCAGTAACCGGCGTCTCGGGCTGGGCCTTGATAGGCGGGAGCGGGGTTCAAGTGGCCCTCGCCGCTAAGTATATGGCGTTTTATTCTCAAAACAGTTGGAGAGCGACTAAGAAATTGAACCTCAGTTTGGGATTGAGATACGAGGTGCAACCGGGACCAACCGATCGCTACAATCGCATGTCCAGTATGAACCTGAATGTAGCGAATCCGTATGCCGCAGGTCTCGGTAGTAGCAGTTCCCTGGGCGGTCTTGGGATTTTGACCTTCCCCGGTGCGGATGGCTACAGCCGGAACCTCTATCAGACAGAGTACGGTAATGTTTCACCCCGGGTCGGAGCAACTTTTCAGTTGAACAACTCTACTGTGATACGAGGCGGATACGGCAGAAACTACATGCCGAGCAATACCGGGTTCAACGCCAACGGGACAATCTATGGAACCGAACCTTTTTCGCCGTCCGCTTACCCGACTCCGTTTGGACTTTCACCCAATGGCAGTCCGGTCGGCACCTTTGACCAGGTGCAAAACACGCTCATTATTCCGGCAGGCGGAGCCGTCCAGTCGCCGTCTATTTACGGCACCCCGGGCGGCGGCGTCGACATAATCAACCGGTACTTGTATAAGACCGGCGTTACAGATCAATGGAACGTGGTTGTTGAGCGCACCCTGGGCCGGGAATGGTTGGTCTCGGCTGGGTATATTGCATCGCGGAGCACAAATCTCCCGTGGCGCGGATACAGTATCAACGGTCCGTGGAACGTTTCCTCAGGGACCCTGCAATCCTGGCGCAGCACCTGGCTGGCCTCCAGCGGCACGAACGATCCATCTCAAGTGCAGGTCCCCAATCCATTGCCGGCTTTGATCGGCCAGGCGAGCGGAGGCATTGGCAACGCGACCATCACTGCGATGGAGGCGCAAGAGGATTATTTACCATGGCTGGGACAAACCGATTTGCGAAGCGCAGGCAGCTCGAACTATAACTCCATGATGATCCGTGCGCAACACGCCTATGCGCACGGCCTTATGCTGATGGCCAACTATACCTGGTCAAAGGCCTTAGGTCTCACGGGCGGCACGTGGAGTCAGAGCTATATGGAATCGCAGGCAGGAGGGACCATACCAGGCTATGGCGGCGTCGACTACCTCAACCTGCACAATAACTACAGTCTGCTGGGGTTTGACACTCCAAGCCGTTTTGTCGCGGCCGTATCTTATCTTCTGCCAATCGGTAAAGGCATGGCCTTCGATCCCGGCAATCAGATCGTGCGCGCGATCATCGGCAAGTGGCAAGTCGCTTCCGCAATCACCCTGCAGACCGGAATGCCCTGGGGTGTCAGTTGTGGCACATTGAACGGGCGCTGCAACGCGGTGGCGGGCGAACCTGTCCAAGTGCCCAAAAACCTGCAGCATTGGTATGACGGCAACACCGGCGCCACTCTGCCCGATGGCCGCACGATTATTCCCCCTGCCGGCAGCTTCTTGAAATGGAATCTGGACCGGTGGACCGAACCGTTTGTGCAGTTCCCGAACGGCACCTATGCGGACGACTACCCCTACACTACGAACGGTAGTTCCGCTATAACCGAGGGCGATTTGCGCAATCCGGGGACAGAAAACGTTAACCTCTCGGTCGTTCGCAAGTTCGACTTCGGGGAACGGGTCAACCTCGAACTTCATGCCGATGCTACCAATGCCTTCAACAGAACTAACTTCCTTGCCAGCTCGACCAACAACGGTGTGAGTTCCGTATTGTCGCCGACTCCTGGCGCCGCGATAGGTCAGAACGCCAACACAGGCTTCGGCACTCTCTCAACGAGCGGTTGGGATGGGAGCTTCATGGAGCCACGCCAGCTCACCTTGTCGCTGCGTTTGAATTTCTAATGACGCTGCCCAAGCATAAACCAGCGCTGCCTCCCGGTCGCTCCGGTGATGGGGGGGCAGCGCTGTGAAGATCAGCCCGGCGGAGACCTTGGCTTTCGCCATAGCGTACCAGCTGTTCGGCGCTCCCAGGACGCCGGTCACCATCCGCAATGAGGACCGACCTTCCATTCCGTAGCTTCACAGAAGCATCTCTCCCAGTGCAGCAACATCTGATAACGTACGATTTCTTCCGCATTTGATTGGCGATGGAGCCTGGCAGGTTGCAAGCAGGACCATTCCCGACAGGGTCTCCGGCGCAAAGGGTGAGTTCGCGGTCTATAGCGAGGCGATCGCAGTTAAGAGGATTACAAGAAATAATAGCTAGATTTTACTAGACTCCCGAGTTTCCGCAGGAATATTCCTGTTCGGCAGGGGCACAAAAGTCGCTAAATCGGTAACCACGGACTTGAAACCCGTCCGCGAGGGTGTGTTTTTTTGTCCCATCACAGTTAACGATTACTATAAGAAGTATTCTCAGGAGGATCCAGATGAAAAGGACGGAGATGACAGGCGATGGGTCAGTGGGCAGGTATTTCGCCAGCCTGGCGCTGTTTCTGCTGATTGGCTCGTGCGTTGTTTGCTTTTCGCAAACCACAGGCTCCGGCGATATTCGGGGCACAGTGACCGACAGTACAGGTGCGTTGATTCCCGGTGCAACCGTGACTGTGGTGAATGTCGACACAGGCGTGTCCATTAGCGTAAACACCGACGGGGCGGGCGTCTATGACACTTCGTCGATCGTGCTCGGCGCCTACACGGTCACCTTTTCGAAACAAGGCTTTCAAAAATTGGTCCGCGGTCCGGTTACGGTGCAGGCGGGGTACACGACGGTCAATGGGCAATTGGCAGTAGGGGCAGAAAGCCAGCAGATTACCGTCCGCGAAGATGTTCCTCTGCTAACCACAGAGTCGGCGGAACAATCCACCACGCTGCAAGCGCAGGTCATGGAACAGATGCCGGAAGTGGGGCAGGATTGGGAGAATTTTGTCATCATAGCTCCAGGCGCCGTCGGTGCAGCTTCGGCCTCGGGCACGTACTCGAGTCCTGATAACCCTCAGGAATCCGGCGCTTCAGTGAACGGGAATCTTCCTTTTTACAACGTCACATTGGATGGCGCGTCGGTAATCCTCGTCAACTCCGGCAACAACACTGTCATTCCTTTAGAGGACGTTGCTGAATTGCAGATGCAAACTTCCAACTTCTCGGCGCAAAGCGGAATTGGCGGGATCCAATACAACCAGATCAGCAAAGGGGGCACGAGCAAGTTTCACGGAGCAGCATATGAGTACTTCCAGAACAACGCATTGGATGCGGCGAACTACGGTTTCGGTTCCGTTGTGACAGTCCCGTTTCTCCGTTACGACAACTTCGGGGGGGCCATTGGCGGCCCGATACTCAAGAAGAAGCTGTTCTTCTACTTCAATTATGACCGGACCTACAGCAATAGCGGCGCCAATACAGGGTATGCGACGCTCCCGACAGGAAGCCTGACGGCAGGAGAGATGGCCGGCGACTTCACGGGAACCAACGCAAAAGGAACTCCATATCCGACGATTTACGACCCTGCGGACCAGACCGTCCAGCTGACAGGACAGGTGTTGCAGCCCGGTCCCCCCCCCTACTTGCAGACCTGCCCCTGCGTGACGCGAGTGTCGTTTGCGCAGGAATATGGCAATGGGAACAGGATTCCTGCAAGCAGGATCAACCCCGTCGCGCAGGCAATTGAAGCCCTTTATCCGACCTCAGCGAGCCATCCATCGTCAGGCTCCTTCGTCCCGGGTTCACCTGAGGCGAACGGGGAAACGTCCAGCAACTATTACTATTCCCTGGCAACGGCGACCTGGACGCCAAAATACTTTGGACGCCTCGATTACGACGTCAATCCCAACAACCGCATAACCATCTCTGACAGCGAACAGGACAGTCCATCACTTAGTCCGAGTATCTTTGCCTCTCCTATCGGGTATCAAGGTGGAGACGTTGAAAACAATAACGCCGAGGTGTCGGATGTATGGACGATCAGTCCGCATTTGATCAACGAGGCGAGATTTGGGTTTACAGACCAACTCAACTTTTTTGCGGATAACACCATTGGGAAGAATTACCCAACAACATTAGGCCTCACGTCCCCCTTAGCCGCATACAACTCGCTTCCAAACTTTAACATCGGAGGCTACAACAGCATATCGCCTGCCGCAAACGCGATTCTGAAGGAGTTCACCTTTGCTCCTTCCGACGTGGTGACCCTGATCAAAGGAAAGCACATCCTTCACTTTGGCGGCGAATTCCTTGCGTATCAGAATACTGCGACGGCGTGGAACAACATCCAAGCCGGGAATTTCTACTTCGAGGGCGGCTACACCTCGGAGTATGTGGGCTCGTCCTCTACCGGCTTAGGGTATGCCGATTTCCTTTTGGGCGATTCGACTTCGTGGAACGCTTCCGTTATTCCGGAGTACGGAGCTCGCTACAAGACGCCTCAGATGTTTGTGCAGGACGATATCAAGCTGAAACCCAACCTGACCCTGAATCTGGGCGTCCGGTACGTAATTCAACATGGCTGGAACGAAGTCAAAGGCAATATGAGCAGCTTCGATCCCACGGTTCTGAATCCGGCGACGAATACGTTAGGAGCGATGTGGTTTGGCACAACCCATGCAAATGGACGGACCGCCATGGAGGCGAACATCTGGAACAGCGTTCTGCCCCGCATTGGGTTTTCTTGGGAGCCCATGCACAACACGACGCTGCGAGCAGGCTACGGTCTTTACGACTATAACTACTCTCTGGGTGATAAGACTGCCACCATGGGTGGCGTGACGGAAAGCTACGGCGCCGTCTCGGATTTGACCAACGGCATCACGCCCGCGGTGAATCTGTCCGGCGTGAATACAGCCCTACAACCTGCCCAATACACCAGCTCCCAGCTGCCTTACGCGCCCGTTTCGACCGCTGCAGACTCGGAAAATGGCGAGAGCCCACAGTATCAAGAGTACAAGGCGCCAGACAACTTCATCGAGCAATGGACTTTGGCTGTGCAGCGTATGTTGACCGCGAACATTGTCGCCGAAGTCGCCTACGTGGCAAGTCACGGCTACGATCTTCCGTTTCATACAGACATCAATCAGGTGCCTGAAAGTAAGCTCGGCCCCAGCGACAATCCTTCCGGCAGGCCTTATCCGCAGTTTCAGGACATGTGGTCATGGGACGGATCGCAGAATGCTGCGTCGAACTACAATGCGCTCCAGGCGTCCATTACCCAGCGCGTCACCTCAGGACTCAGTTTCAGTTTCAATTACACTTGGTCGCACTTTCTTGACTATGAGGATTCAACGGCGTGGCAGGACGGGAACCAGGGGACTCAGGATTGGCAAGACGCATTTGATCCCTCTGCCAACTATGGACCATCAAACTTTAATGTCCGAAATGCGTTCAAAGGATTTGCGACCTACCAGTTGCCGTTTGGCATAGGCAGAAGATACCTTAACGGCGGCGGGCTAAATTCGCGAATCCTCGATGCCGTCGTGGGGGGATGGAATGCCTCGGGAATCGTCCGGGCTCAGAGCGGCACTCCCTTCACTCCAGTGGTTACGCCAAACGAGTCCTTTGCGCAGGATGGCGAATGGTATCCAAATGTGATCGGAAATCCGAAGTTGTCGCATCCCAGTGTCTATACGGGGTGGTTTAATCCGGCGGCTTTCGCTGCTCCCCAGGCGGCGACGTTTGGGAACGCCCGTCGGAACAGCGTGTACGGACCGGATCTAACTGACTTTGACATGACTCTGGGAAAAACGTTCACTCTCGCCGAAGGGATGAAGTG
This sequence comes from uncultured Acidobacteriaceae bacterium, assembly GCA_963808695.1. GTDB lineage: Bacteria > Acidobacteriota > Terriglobia > Terriglobales > Acidobacteriaceae > Telmatobacter. The sequence goes on along the minus strand of CAWEHF010000018.1, from coordinate 1,267 downwards.
GGAGATTCGCGGGGACGCCAACAACCTGTTCAATCATCCCAGCTTCGGAGATCCGAACTACAGCTTATATTGTCCGACCCTGGGTGCGGCATGTAGCCCAAATAGCACAAACCCGACCGCTGTCACGAGCCTTACCAATCGCGGGCGTTCCATGCAGATCGGTACACGACTGAGCTTCTAACCTCTAGCCGACACCTTCGGCTGGGCAGAGAGGGAGCGGATTGTTTCGTTCGATGCTCGCCGCTCCCTGCAAACAGCACTCAGGTTCCTTGCTCAATTCAAACGGCGGCGATGCACAACAGGAATTGGACCTTCGAAGGGGGAAAGGAGTGATCTCGCGCCGTGAATTCGTGAAGACATCAGTCCTGGGGTCGGCTGCGGCAGTTGCCACGCATACACCGCTGTTCGGCGATACTCCCGCACCTGCGGCTGGTGGCGAGCCTCGCTTTGGCGCGAATTATGTCCCCAGGAAGCGCTGGTGGTTCTGCTGGCTCGATTGGGATCAACAGGCAATCGTCGACGACCTGAGCGGCGTGGCTGAACTTGGCCTGGATCATATTCGGGCTCAATGTCTATGGCCTTTTTTCCAACCGGACATCAACACCGTGAGCGACCGCGCTCTGTCCAGCCTGCATTCCCTCCTGGATGCCGCCGACAAGGTGGGTCTCGACGTGGAGATTACGGTGCTGAATGGTTGGATGAGTGGGCTGGAGTTTATACCAGCATGGGTAGCGCCTCTGGCTTATCCATTTGGGGATCGAAAGCCAGGAAATATGTTTACGAACCCCGAGACCGTCGAAGGCGAGAAGCTATTGTTTCGCAGGATTGTGGAAACCATCGGCAGGCACCGGCGCTTTCTCGGCTTTGACATAGGCAATGAACTCGATGTTCTTATCCAAATCCCTGGATGCAATCCGGCTTCTATCCATGACTCTGACGCCTGGGCAAGAGAAATGCTTCGTTATGTCGAGGAGATTGCTCCGAACAAATTTCACGTGAATGGGATTAGTCACGCTCCTTGGTGGAACGACTTCGGTTTCAGCCGCGAGCAGATTGCAACGACTGGCCAGGCGTCGGTTGTACACTCGTACCTTTCCGACGACACCGGGGGGCTCGAGCGCTCGGATCCCGCGTTGCTGCATCTTGCGGAATACGAGGTCGAACTTGCTTACGCCTATCAAACCGACCTCAACCGCCGCGTATGGGTAGAAGAGACGAATTACACCCCGGCTGAGTTCATGGAACCTATGTTTCGCAACATAATGAC